>CALXLF010000001.1 GCA_944389125.1 uncultured Clostridia bacterium
CAATATCATTTTTGGTACTCTCTTTCAATATTTTGTTTTCAATTTTTTTGTGACATATCTATTTTAAACCTATATTTGAGAAACTTTTTAATATTTTTTATTATTAAATTTTATAATTTTAAGTCTAATTCGCAAAAAATAAAATATACTTATTATATAATTCATACAAAAAGAAAGGGATGAAAAATATGGAAGAAACTGTTAAAAATCTTAAAACATCTTCAATAAAAATTTTCATTAAAAACTTAGTGATAGAATTTTTGCTTACACTTATTTTATTAATGATTTTATCAATTCTTTTAAGTTCAACTAACTTAAGTGAAAATATTATAAATCCAAGTATTGTATTTATCTCAGCCTTTAGTATTTTAATTGGAGCTTTTTTCTCAAGTAGAAAAATAGGTAAAAAAGGAATCCTTGTAGGATTATTACAAGGATTAATATATATGATTATATTATATTTATTTTCAAGTATATCAAATGGAAATTTTAAATTAGGAATATCTAGCTTAGTCATGATATTGATAAGCTTAATTTGCGGAATTATTGGTGGTATATTAGGAGTTAATATCTTAAAATAATCAAATTAAAAATAGACTGTAAAAGCTTTATACTTTTACAGTCCAATTTATATTATTTTTATTCCCATTCAATAGTTGCAGGTGGTTTAGAAGTAATATCATAAACTACACGATTTATATGTTTTACTTCATTTACTATTCTACTAGAAACTTTTTCTAAAATTTCATAAGGAATTTTAGAAAAGCTAGCTGTCATAAAATCAGTTGTTTCTACAGCTCTTAAAGCTAAAGTATAGTCATATGTTCTTTCATCACCCATAACACCAACACTTCTTAAATTTGTTAAAACAGCAAAATATTGATTTATACACTTATCTAGTCCAACTTTTGCAATCTCTTCTCTAAAAATATAATCTGCGTCTTGTAATATTTGAATTTTTTCTTTAGTTATATTTCCTATTATTCTAATAGCTAAACCTGGACCTGGGAATGGTTGACGATATACAAGTTTTTCAGGTAAACCAACTTCTAATCCTGCTTGTCTTACTTCGTCTTTAAATAAATCTCTTAATGGTTCAATTATCTCTTTAAAATCAACATAATCTGGAAGACCACCAACATTATGATGACTTTTGATTTTTGCTCCTACTCCTACTCCGCTCTCAATAACATCTGGATAAATAGTTCCTTGAACTAGATAATCAACTGTTCCGATTTTCTTAGCCTCTTGTTCAAAAACTCTTATAAATTCTTCACCTATAATTTTTCTTTTTTGTTCAGGATTATCAACATCTGAAAGTTTATCTAAAAATCTATCTCTTGCATCTACTTTTATAAAATTAAGTTCAGAATTTCCAAAAACTTCAGCTACTTCTTCAGCTTCATTTTTTCTAAGTAAACCATGATCTACAAAAATACATGTCAAATTTTTTCCTATAGCTTTACTTAAAATCATTGCCGCAACAGATGAATCAACTCCACCTGATAAAGCACATAAAGCTTTTTTATCCCCTATTTTTTCTTTTAATGATTTTATCGTTTCTTCAACAAATGAGCTCATTTTCCAATTTCCATGGCAACCACAAATACTATATACAAAATTTCTAATAATTTCTGTTCCGCGATTTGTATGATTAACTTCTGGATGAAATTGAATTCCATAAAAATTCTTTTGAACATTTTGCATTGCAGCATTTGGACAATTATCTGTTTTGCCAATATTTTCAAAGCCTTCTGGCAAACTATCTACAAAATCTGTATGACTCATTAAACAAATATTTTTATCTCCAAATCCTTGAAATAATTTAGAAGTATTATCTATAGAAACTTCTGTTGTACCATATTCTCTTTTTTCTGCTCTTTGAACTTTACCACCTAAAAGATAAGTCATAAGTTGCATTCCATAACAAATTCCTAAAATTGGAATACCAAGATTAAATACTTCTTTATCACACATTGGTGCATTTTCTGCATAAACACTTGCAGGCCCACCTGTAAAAATAATTCCTTTTGGATTTTTCTCTTTAATTTTTTCAATTGGTGTATTAAAAGGAACAATTTCAGAATAAACATTACATTCTCTAACACGTCTTGCAATTAATTGATTATATTGTCCATAAAAATCTAGAATTAAAATAAGCTCTGATTCTTTCATAAAATTATTATATGATTTAAAAAATCATATACTCCTTTCTTTTTAAAATTTTTGTATAATGTTTTTATTTTAAGTATCATGAAATAAATATTAATTATTTTAACATAAAATCTTTAAAAAGTCTACACTTAAGCAGCAAATATTAAATATATAGAAATGGGACACCTGTAGATAGGTGCCCCTTGAAAGGTTAAATCTTTTTACGCTATATAAAGCTCCGTTTTTCCGTTCACTTTTGCTTTGCATTCCCAATTGTTTGTATTTAATTCAAAATCCATATTGTCTCTCTTATACCTCCAAATGCCTTGCATATCAATAACTTTATTTGGAACAAAATTTCTTGAATCAGCAAAGACATCTCTGTAAGAATGCCTAAATTGACCTAATTGAATATAAAGATTTAAATCATCATAATCAATATTGTCCCATGGCATTGGTTTACGGTTAAATGGGTCTTTAAATCCCATAACACCCATTTCATCTCCTGCGCAAATAGCAGGTAAACCTGGCAATGTATATTGGAGGAATAGTGCTGCTTTTTTTCTCTTTTTGGCTAGCAGCAATCTTTCTTTTGGTATTATGTCATGTTCTACCTCCCATGATCTAAATTTTAAAGTGTCAAACTGACCGTCTGTATACCAAAATCCATCATCTTCCATACTCCAAACATTTTCATATTTAGGATCTTCTTTCATGAAGTCTCCAACTAATATATTTGGAATTCTGGGAATATCATGAGATGACAAAAATATTGGTGATACATCAAGCGCCTCTGATGGATAGAGAATTTTTATATCATTCAAAATTCCCATAAAATAATCGAATTTTTTCCATCTTACAAACCGATAAATGGCATTTGTAAACTGATAATTCATTACTCCATCAAGTTCATCTCCATAGAAAAATCCTCTGTAATCGCCAGTTACGGCATTTTTCCAGACCTCACCCAAAAGATACACGTTAACATTATATTTTTTGGCAGTTTTTCGAATAAATCTCAAAACATTATCTGGAATTTCATCTGCAACATCAAAACGAAAACCATCAAAGTACTTGGAATATTTTGCAAGCCATTTTTCAAGCAATTTAAAGTATTCCGGATTGTTTTTGTTAAATTCAACCAAATTCTCATATCCCCACCAATTTCCTCCTGTAAATAAACCAGGATTTGTTTTGATAAGTGAATTTTTAGAACTTGCATGGTTAAATACAACATCCTGAATGACTTTTATCCCAAGAGCATTTGCTTTCCGCTTTAATTCTGTTACATCTTCCCATGTTCCGATCATTTCATCAATTGATTCATAATCTACTATATCATAGCGATTAGAGGAGTCTCCTTTGAAAATCGGTGTTAAGTAGATAATTGTAACGCCCAACGAATGAATATATGGAAGCTTTGAGATAATTCCTCTTATATTTCCACCATAGTATTGGTCATTACGATAAATTCCATCGATGTCTGGTCTCCATTTCGGAAATGTATTCCATGATACGATCCTATCTTTTATTGATTCTGGAGGGTCTTTGCAACAATAAGTATCAACAAAAATTTGATACATAATTTCGCCTTTAACCCATTCAGGTGTCTTAAAAGAATCAAGATATGAAAAACACTTCCAAAATTCAAGGTTTGGCTGCCCATTATCAAAAACTGGTGATTTTTCCTTACTACTGTACTTAATACTTTTCTCTACTCCACTTATACCAAGAGTAATATAAAATGTGTGATAACCAAGTTGACTAAGCCTAATTTTCCCATTAAAAACGCTATATTGTTCATCTGATTCTCTATCATTATAAACAAACAACACTATAGCTTCTTCACCTGGCTTTTGACCATAACGATTAAAAAGTGCTTTTACATTAGAAATATAACCATACTTATTTGCTATCCGAATAGTGATGTTTAGATTTTCTCCTGTTTTGACTGGAGAAGTGTACTCAAGATAGATACCCTTCATAATAATAACCTCCTAAAAATATTTATAAAGATTTAATAAGTTTTTAAACGTAACTGCGTTTATGTATACACTTTATATCCTTTTCATACAAAAGTCAATCGTTTAATTTACATAATTACAGCTTTATTTTTATAATTCAACTTTAATAATATAAAAATAGTCTCTCAAAGAGAGAGACTATTTTTAAAAATTAACATAAATTATCTGTTTTCAATTTCTTTTAATATAACATCATGAGCTCCGCCTTCTTTTATACTTACATTTGATACTATAGTTAATCTTGCTTTCTCATGAAATTCTTTTAATGTAATACTTCCACAATTACACATTGTTGATTTAATTTTACTAACTGTTAATGCTAAATTATCTTTTAAAGATCCTGCATATGGTATATATGAGTCAACTCCTTCTTCAAATGCTAATCCTTTTTTATCTCCACCCATATCATATCTTTGCCAATTTCTTGCTCTATTTGAACCTTCGCCCCAATACTCTTTAACAAAGCTTCCATTTCTTTTTACAACTCTTGTTGGGCTTTCATCAAATCTTGCAAAATATCTACCCATCATAACAAAATCTGCTCCCATTGCTAATGCTAAAGTAATATGGTAATCATGAACAATTCCTCCATCTGAGCATATTGGAATATATACACCTGTTCTTTCAAAATATTCATCTCTTGCTTCTACAACATCCATTAAGGCACTTGCTTGTCCACGTCCAATTCCTTTTGTTTCACGAGTAATACAAATTGAGCCTCCACCAACACCAACTTTTATAAAGTCAGCACCAGCATCTGCTAAATAATAGAATCCATCTTTATCTACTACATTTCCAGCACCTATTTTTACTGAATCTCCATATTTTTTTCTAACCCAATCAATAGTATTTTTTTGCCAGATTGAATATCCATCAGAAGAATCCATACATATCATATCAACTCCAGCCTCAACCAATGCTGGTATTCTTTTTTCATAATCTCTAGTATTAATTCCGGCTCCTACTATAAATCTTTTATTATCATCTAATAATGAATTTGGATTATCTTTATCTGACTCATAGTCTTTTCTAAAAACTAAACTATCAAGATTTCCATTATCATCTATAATTGGTAAACAACTAATTTTATTATCCCATATAATATCATTTGCTTCATGAAGACTAATACCTTTATGAGCACAAACTATATTTTCCTTTGGAACCATATATTCAGATACTTTCGATTCTAAATCTACTCTAGAAATTCTATAATCTTTATCTGTAACTAATCCTAAAAATTTTCCATTTGGAGTTCCATCTTCTGTTATCATAACAGTTGAATGTCCTGTTTCTTGTACTAATTCTAGTAGTTCTCTAATTGTTGTATCTTCTTTTACATTTGAATCACTAGTAATAAATCCTGCTTTATATTTTTTTACATTTCTTACCATATTTGCTTGTGATTCTATAGATTGTGAACCATAAATAAAAGAAACCCCTCCTTCACGCGCTAAAGCAATTGCCATTTTCTCTCCTGAAACGGCTTGCATTATCGCAGATACCAAAGGGACATTTGCACTATATTTTGGTTCTTCTCCTTTTTTGAACTTAACTAATGGTGATTTTAAACTTACATTCTCTGGTATACATCTTTCATCTGTTAAATTTGGTACTAATAAAAATTCATTAAATGTTCTTGAAATATCTTTTAAAATCTTAGCCATATCTTGGGCTCCTCCTTTTTTAATATGTTTAAATATTATATCGTAAAAATATATTTTTATCAATAGTTTTTTAGCAATAGTTAACGTAAAAAATAATGGAAATGGGTACTTTTCCCCCATTTCCAAGCTAATTTATTTTAAAATTTCTTCTGCTTTTTCTAATTGAGTATCTACAACAGTTCCATCATCAGAACTTGTAGTATCAAGTTCTACCTCATAATCAGGCGTAATTCCTACTTTATTAATTTTATTTTTATTAGGAGTATAATATTCTGCTGTAGTAAGTTTAAGTACACTACCATCAGAAAGCTGATAAACATTTTGTATTACACCTTTTCCATAAGTAAGAGTTCCAACTGTTTTCGCAACTCCATTATCAACTAATGCACCTGTTACTATCTCAGAACTACTTGCTGTATATTCATTTATAAGAATAACCATCTCTACATCATATTTCTTATCAGTTTCAGATTTTGTTACAGTTTCATTTCCTTTACTATCTACTTCAATTAAAGTAGTTGCTCCTTTATCTACAAATAAATCTACAATATTAAGAGCTTCATCTACTAATCCACCTGTATTATTTCTTAAATCAAGAATTACCTTTTTAGCCCCTTGATTTACTAATTCATCCATTTTAGTTTTAAACTCTTCACTACATCCTTCATCAAAAGTAAGAAGTGAAATATATCCAATATCATTATCTAACATTTCTGATTCAACATGATATACCTTTATTGAACTTCTAGTCAAAGTAAAATCTATATATTCACCATCTCTGTATACAGTAATAGTAACATCTGTACCTTCTTCGCCTTTAACTGCATTTGAAGCATCTGTTACAGTCATGTCAGCAGTAGAAACTCCATCAATTGCTGTAATAATATCTTCTGCTTTAACTCCAGCTTCTTCTGCAGGTGTTCCTTTTATTGTTGAAACAACAACTATATTTCCAGCATCATTTGTTGTCATATAAATTCCAACACCACAATAATTACCTAGAGCAGAACTTTGATAATCTTCCCATTCTTCAGCTGTCATATATTCAGAATATTCATCACCAATTCCACTAACAAATCCTTTAATAGTAGAATCAACTAAATCTTCTTTATTAATATCTCCTATATAATTTTCATCAATTACTTCAGCAAAATTACTAAGTATAGTAGAAATGTCTGAAATAGAATCACTTGCTTTAACAGTTTCTTCTGAATTTATATCAGCTGTAGATTTATATAAATCATTATATTTTTTTCCAATTGTAATATAATATGTAATTGAAGAAGCTAAAATAACAGCAATAACAACAAAAACAAAAACCCACGCAATAGTTTTGTATCTCCATTGTTTATTAGCATACTCAAATTCTTCTTCAGAAATAATCTTTTTATTCTCTTCTCCTTTTGAATCATTATTTATTTTTATTGGTCCTTCCATTTTTCTGTAATTTCCTTTCTCTATCATTTTTTATTTGCATTTATATATAATTTATTAGAACTCTACTTAGGTAAGTATGGTGTTGGATCCACACATTTACCATTTATTCTAACTTCAAAATGTAAATGCGGTCCTGTTGAATTACCGTGTTGAACCACTTAGCATAATTACTTGACCTGCTTCTACTTCATCACCTTCTTTAACAGTTCTTGAATCAGGCGTTCCATGAGCATAAAGTGTCATTGTACCATCATGATGATCTATAACAACATATTCTCCATAACTCCTATAAGAGCCATTTGAATTTTTTAAAGCATCAGAAATAACTACTGTTCCTGATTTAACTGCTAAAACTTCTGTACCACTTTCAACAGCAAAATCCACACCAGTATGACCTACGTAACCATTATATCCTGTTGTTATATTGCTTGAAGTTTTACCTAAAAGTGGCGAAATATATCCGCATGTACTTGGTGTTACAGAAGCTTTTATTGCATTTTGTTTAGCTAATTCTTCAAGTTGTGCTTGAATATTCTTTTTATCTTGTTCAAATTGTTCTAATTGTTCTTCAAGTTCACGTTCACGATCTGATAATGTTGATAAAAGATTTGTTTTATCAGAAAGTAAAACTTCTAAAGCTCCTTGTTTTGCCGTTAGTCTATCTTGTACAGATTCAACTTCATTTTTTACATTTTCTGTTTTTTGAGTTTCAGCTTCAAGCTTTGATTCAGCATCAGTTAATGTATTTAAAAATTCTTCATCATATTCAGCAATTTGTTTAAGCATATAATATTTTGACAAAAAATCAGATAAATCATTAGACCCAACTAACACATCTAAATATGTAGTTTTACTTGTTTCATACATTGCAACAAGCCTTTGACCAACTATTTCTTTACTCTTATTATATTCTTTTTGAGCTTTTGCTAATTCTGCTTTTTTCTCTTTTAAATCTTGATTTGCTTTATCTAATTCTCCCTTTGTATCTGATATTTCTTGCTCATATTCAGCAATTTGTGTATTTAACCTATTGATTTGTTCTAATGAGTCTGTCATCTCACTTTGTAATCCGTGCAATTTCAGTATTTGCTTGATCAATTTTATTATCAATATCTGACATCTGATTTTCTAAATCCGTCTCTGTAATAGCATACACAAAATAGCTTAATATAATATTAAAACTTACTATTCCAAATATAATAAAAATATATGTAATTTTTATTATTTTATTCCTCATTAGTTCCTCCTTGCCATTTATTTAATATGCACCTTCATAGCAAAGCTTTTCATATTAATTAAGATATTATCAGTTTAATTCTACAACAATCTCCTCATCATCAGTTGAAGATTCTCCATTATCTGGAGATACATAATCTAAAGGATTAACATATTCACCATTTATTCTTATTTCAAAATGAGCATGTGGACCAGTTGAATACCCTGTTGATCCAACCTTTAGTACCGGTGTTCCCTGAGTTACAGTCTGACCGACTTCTACTAATCTTTCTGAACCATGTGCATATAAAGTCATAACTCCTCCACCATGATCAATCATAACCATATTTCCATAAGCAGCATTCATTTCAGATTTAACAACAACACCATCATTTGATGCAATAAAATTTGAACCATATGGTGCTCCAATATCAACACCAGTATGTAATTTATAAATACCTGTGATAGGATGAGTTCTCATACCAAAATTAGATGTAATTGTTGTATATCCAGGAGTAGGCCAAATCATTGTCCCTCCAATATACATTTCTCCTATATTTTGTAATGCAATCTGTTTAATTTCTGATTCAATGCTTGCTATTTCTGCTTTATAGCCTTCAATTTGTTGATATAAAGCTAATTCTTGCTCATTTAATTGATTTAATTTATTGTTTTTTAAAATTTCCATATTAGACAAAGAAATTTCATATTTTTCTTTATCTACTTTATCTTGTTCTAATTCTTCTTTTTTCTCTTTTAAACTATTTGTTAAAGATTCCATTTGCTCTTTATTCTTTTTAACACTTGCAACAAGTTCATAATCTGATTCTGTAATTTCAGATACTAAATAATATCGTGATAAAAAATCTGATAAACTATCTGAATTAAGCAAAACATCTAAATATTTTACTTCTCCCATTTCATACATAGCAACTAGTCTTTGTTCTAATAATGATTTTTGAGACTCGTATTTTTCAGTATATTCAGCTAAACTTGTTTCTGCTTCATTAATATAATTCATAAGAGATTCTTCTTCAGCTTCTATATTATTAATCTCTTCTCTTTTTTGTGAAATTTGTAAGCTTAATTTTTCAACTTCAGCCAAAGCTGCTGAAATTTGATCTTCTACAATTCCTATTTGGTTCTCGTTTTCACTTACAGCAGCTTCCAACTCTTCTTTTTGCATATTTAAATTATCAATTTCAGAAGATTCTTCATTTGTAGAATTTGTAGAATTAGAATCGCCAGCATTTTCAGTAGTGTTTGTTGTATCAGCTGATGTATTATTTTCTTCCAAATCTTCTGCAAAAACAAATATATTTATTTGAGAAAACAAAATAGTGATAGTTAAAAAAAGTACCACTATTTTTTTCATCTTTTTCATAACTATCACTCCTTTCTACAATATAGATATATAACTCTTAAACTTCCAAATATTTTTTCATAGAAATACTACTTCCTATAACACCAATTCCGATTCCTAAAGCTAAGAAAACAATTGTAATAGTTTGAAGCATATCACTAAATTGCAATAATTGAATACCCATTGTTTGAAGAACACTTGAATTCCCTATTTTATCTATAAGAAGATCATAACCAGTTCCAAGTATTAATAATGTAATTACAGACGAAACAACTCCTATAATAATACCTTCAATAATAAATGGACCTCTAATAAATCCATTAGTAGCGCCAACATATTTCATAATAGATATTTCTTTTCTTCTTGCATGAACAGAAAGTTTTATAGTATTTGAAATAATAGCAATTGCAATTATAATTAAAAATACAAAAATAACTCCTATTGCAATTTTAACTCCATTTGCAATTCTTATCAAAGTATCAATTGTTTGATCACTACTTTGAATATTTTTTACATAATCCATTTGCCAAATTTCTTGTTCAACTTCAGATGAATATGATAAATCTGAAAGAGTTACAACAAATGAAGCAGGAAAAATATTATTATCACCTTCATAAACATCTAATAAATCAGAATCACTTCCAAGAGATTCTTTCATAGATTCTAACGCTTCTTGTTTTGAAACAAAAGTTACAGTTGCAATTTTATCTCCTAATGCCCATATTTCAGATTCTAATTGACTTATTTGCTCATCGGTTGCATCATTTACTATGAAAACCTCAATTCCTTGTGTACTAGAAACCTGTTCTACAACATAATTTGCATTTTCTCCAAGTACAAAAAATATTCCAAACATTATCATTGCGCATATCATTGTTACAAGAGATGCCATACTTGCTTTTTTATTTTTAAATACATTTTTAAATCCTTCACTTACTAAATATGTAAAACTATTAAACTTCACTACTATACCCACCTCTCTTATCATCTCTAACAATTACGCCTTTTTCTATTTGTATAACTCTTTTTTTCATCTTATTTACTATATCTTTAGCATGTGTTGCCATAACAACAGTAGTACCTCTTGCATTAATTTCATTTAATAAATTCATGATATCCCAAGCTGTTTCTGGGTCTAAGTTTCCTGTTGGCTCATCAGCAATAATCATTGAAGGATTATTAACTAACGCTCTCGCTAAAGCTACCCTTTGTTGTTCGCCACCAGAAAGCTCATTTGGGTACATTTTAGCTTTATTACTCAAACCTACTAAAGAAAGAACCATTGGAACTTGTCTTCTTATATGTTTTGGTGTAGCTCTTACTATATGCATCGCAAATGCGACATTATCATAAACAGTTCTATCAGGTAAAAGTCTAAAATCTTGAAAAACAACACCCATACTTCTACGTAAATATGGAACCCTTTTTTGTCTTAAATATGTAATATCTTTACCATTTATAATTATATTTCCACGACTTGCTTCTTCTTCTTTTAATATTAATTTTATTATAGTTGATTTTCCAGATCCAGAAGGACCAACTAAAAATGCAAATTCACCTTTTTCAATTGTAAATGTTGCATTATGGACAGCTTCAGTACCTGTAACATAGATTTTTGAAACATTTTTAAATTCTATCATTATTATAAGTCCTTTCTACCTCAAAAATAAAAAACAGTATATTAATTAATTATCATAATACTATTAATTATGAAAAAAATCAATAGCATTTTTAGACATTTTTTCTTTCTTTTTTTTGTTGTAAAAAGTCTTTTTGTATGCTATACTATAGCCATTATGGAAGAAAAATATTATGAGAAATTAGAATTTAATAAAATAAAAGAAATTTTAAGTGAATATGCTATAACTTTCTTAGGTAAAGAAATGTCTCTATCAATTTCACCTATGACTAATAAAAAAGAAATTGAAAAAGCAGGAAAACAAAACTCAGAAGCAGAAATTTTAATATATAGAAAAGGTAATTTACCTTTATATGAAATTGAAAATATAAAACCACACTTAAAAAATATTGAAAGTCAAAATACTCTATCTTGCAAACAGCTTTTAGATTTAGCAAATTTATTAAAATTATCAAATAATTTAAAAAAATATTTTTTTAGTGATGAAATTGATATGTCTAGTTTTACAGCCTTAACGCCTCTATTTGAAAACTTATATACAAATATAGGAATTCAAGAGACAATTTTTAAATCAATAATTGATGAAAATACTTTATCTGATGAAGCTTCTTCTACTCTTCGCTCAATTAGGAGAAATATATCTAGCAAAGAACAAGAAATAAAAGATAAACTATCAAAATTACTTACTCAAAAATTCGTACAAGAGCCTATAGTTACAATCAGAAATGATAGATTTGTAATTCCAGTTAAATCTGAATATCGCTCACAAATAAAAGGTTTTACACATGATATCTCAAGTAGTGGTTCAACTGTTTTTGTAGAACCATTAAGTATTTTTGAATTAAATAATGAGATAAATAATTTAAGATTTGAAGAAAACAAAGAAATTCAAAAAATTCTTCAAAAATTATCTTTATTATTTTCAGATATAACAATGCAATTAAATAATGATTTAAATTTAATTGGAATGATTGATTTTATATTTGCAAAAGCAAAATATTCAATTTCAATAGATGGCTCTATGCCTAAAATATCAGATTCAAAAGAAATTAATTTAATAAATTGTTATCATCCATTAATTGAAAAAGAAAAAGCTGTAAAAAATGATATATATTTAGGAAAAGATTTTACTTCATTAATTATCACAGGCCCTAATACTGGAGGAAAAACAGTAACTTTAAAAACTGTTGGACTACTTGTAATTATGGCAATGAGTGGAATTAATATTCCTGCAAAAGAAGGAAGCTCTATTTATGTGTTTGATAATGTATTTGCAGATATTGGTGACGAACAAAGTATTCAAGATTCATTAAGTACATTTTCATCTCATATAACTAAAATAGCTGAAATATTAAAAACAGCAACATCTAACAGTCTAGTTTTATTAGATGAACTTGGTTCAGGAACTGATCCATTAGAAGGTGCTAGTTTAGCAATAAGTATTTTAGAAGAATTAAATAAAAGAGGTTCACTTTGTATTTCTACTACTCATTATCCAGAGCTTAAAAATTTTGCAATAACAGAAAAAGGTTTTGAAAATGCTTGTGTAGAATTTGATTTGCAAACACTTACTCCTACTTATAAATTGTTAATAGGAATACCTGGAACAAGTCAAGCTTTTGCAATAAGTGAAAAATTAGGAATTCCAAAAGAAATTATAGATAACGCAAAATCAAAACTAACAGAAAATCATGTAGATTATGAAAATCTTTTAAAACAAATTTATGATGATAAGAGATTAATAGAAAAAGAAAAAGATGAAATATTATCTAAATCACAAGAAATTAAAAAATTAGAAGAAAATACTAAACAAAAATTAGATGAAATTTCCTTAAAAGAAGATTCTTTAATTCAAAAAGCTAAAGAAAAGGCTACTTCTATACTCCTAGAAGCAAAAGAAGACGCTGATGAAATTATAAAAAATTTAGAAAATTCAAGTTCTTCAAAACAAGCAAATGAACTTAGAAAAAATCTAAATAAAAAAATAAAAAATATATCAAATAACATAAAAACAAGTGATAATTCTTTAGCACAAAGACCTTTAACTAAAGAAGAATTAAAATTAAATATGGAAGTATATATTCCTAAATTAAATCAAACATGTACTATCATTCATATTGGAGAAAAAGATATTACTGTTCAAATCGGAATTATAAAAACTAATTTTAAATTAGAAGATCTAAGACATGTAAACTCTAATTCAAAAAATAATTCAAACAATTCTTCAAATAAAAACCAAAATTTAAGAAGTGTAAAAAGATCTATTACTCCAAAATCTATTTCTCCAGAAATAAATGTTATTGGCCAAAATGTTGATGAGGCATGTTTTGCAATAGACAAATATTTAGATAATTGTTATTTAGCAGGGTTAAACCAAGTATCTATAGTTCATGGAAAAGGAACTGGTGCTTTAAGAAAAGGAATTCATGCATTTTTAAAAACTAATCCTCATGTAAAATCATTTAGATTAGGTACATTTGGTGAAGGTGAAACTGGAGTTACAATAGTTGAATTAAAATAAAAAATAAAGCGAGACATAAAATATATGTGCCCCGCTTTTTTATTTTAATTTTTTACATTTTTCTAAATACACCAATTACTTTTCCTAATATCTCACATGTTGGAACTATTATTGGATCCATTGTAGAATTTTCTGGTTGTAATCTTATATGATCTTTTTCTTTATAAAATGTTTTTACTGTTGCCTCATCTCCAATTAAAGCAACAACTATTTCACCATTTTCAGCAGTATTTTGTTTTCT
Source organism: uncultured Clostridia bacterium (assembly GCA_944389125.1). Lineage (GTDB taxonomy): Bacteria > Bacillota > Clostridia > TANB77 > CAG-508 > Scatovivens. The sequence goes on from CALXLF010000001.1 coordinate 14,259, forward strand.
AACTAATATATAGTCTCCACTTAAAATTCCTGCTTCAATCATGCTTTCCCCTCTTACAATAAGCATAAAACTTTCACTATTTCCAACAAAATCAAGTGGAATTGGGAAAGTATCTGTTACATTTTCAAATGCTAATATAGGCTCTCCTGCTGTTATCTTTCCAATAACAGGAACATCAACTAATTCTTTTCCATTATACACTGGTTTATCATTATTTTTAGAATTTTGACCAGCTCCACCTTTTAATAATTTTAATGTTCTACCTTTTTGAGATTCTTTTTTTACATATCCTTTTTCTTCTAGTTTTGCAATATAACCATGAACAGTAGCTGTTGATTTTAAACCAACTGCTTTACCAATTTCTCTTACTGAAGGTGGATAGCCATTTGCATTTACTTCTTTTTCTATGTATTTTAATATAGCTTTCTCCCTTTTATTTAGTGCGTCTGGATCTTTTTTTCTCCCCATTAAATTCTCCTCCTTTATTTTCTTATATTCATTCTCTTCAAAAAAGATTTAACAAATATTTTCTTCTTTTTACTGCAAACATCTTATCATATAAATTTTTGTTTGTCAAACACTTTTTTGCGTTTTTTTATTTTTTTTAGTAAATTATTTTAAAAAATTTTATAAAATTAAATACCTCAACAAATGCTGAGGTATTTTAAAATTTATCTAAAATTACATTATTTTTATACCCAAAAAGTACCTTTAGCTATTAAGTAAATCATTAAAATAATTTCAATAATTAATATAGTTGGAAAACCAATTACGAACTTCATTTTTTTAGTCTTATGTCTAAATTTGTACATTCCAAAAATGGTACCTATTCCTCCTCCTAAAATTGTTACTAAAAATAAAGTATTTTCAGGAATTCTCCAATACCCTTTTTGAGCTTTATATTTATCTAAAGCCATTATTCCAACACCTATTAAATTAATTATTATAAAATATAATAATATATATCTATGACCTTCTGGTGTTTGCCAAATATAAATATCTTCTCCCATATTTCTCCTCACATTATTTAAAAATGGGACAAGAGAACCGTCCCCGTGTCCCATCCCTTGTTCCGCTCGTATTTCCTATTGTTTTTACTAAACAAATAGTGATAATTGATTACTTTGAGTCATTCCTTTTAAACAACCAAATTTTTGTAAAAGTTCAATTACAGATTTTCCTACTTTTGAACGCATCTGTAGATCATCTATACATTCAAATTCGGCTTCTTGCTGCGCAGCATATATTCCTTCTGCAGCAACTGTTCCTAATCCTGGTATACTATTAAGAGGTGGTCTAATTCCTCCATCTTCAATTAAAAACTTAGTACTATGAGATTTATATAAATCAATAGGTAAAAATTCAAATCCTCTTTCATACATTTCTAAAACAAGTTCCAAAATAGTATACATACTTTTATCTTTTTGAGATGCGCTATTTCCGGCAAAATCTATTTCTTTCATCTTATTTTTAACTTTTTCTTTTCCAAAAATCATATATTCACTGTCAAATTCATCTGCTCTAATTGAAAAGAAAGCTGCATAATAAGCTAATGGCTCATGAACTTTAAACCAAGCTATTCTAAAAGCATTTGTAACATAAGCTGCAGCATGTGCTTTTGGGAACATGTATTTAATCTTTTCACATGATTTTATATACCAATCTGGAACATCATGTTCTTTCATAATAGCTTTATATTCTTCCCATTTTTCTGGATCTTTTAAAGCTTTACCTTTACGAACTGTTTCCATTATTTTAAATGCAGAATTTGGTGGTAACCCTTTTTTTATTAAATAAATCATAATATCATCACGACAGCATATAGCATCATTTAAAGTTACAATTCCCTGATCAATAAGTTCTTGTGCATTATTTAACCATACATCAGTACCATGTGATAAACCAGATATACTTATTAATTCATTAAAAGTTTTTGGTTTAGTATCAACAAGCATTCCTCTTACAAATTTTGTTCCAAACTCAGGAACTCCAAATGTTCCAACTTGTGAATTAATTTGTTCAGGTGTTACACCTAAAGCATCAGTTGATGAAAAAATACTCATTGTCTCTTTATCATCTAATGGAACTTTAGTAGGATCTATACCTGTTATATCATAAAGCATTCTTATCATAGTTGGATCATCATGACCTAGAATATCAAGTTTTAAAAGGTTTTGATCTATAGAGTGATAATCAAAATGTGTTGTTATAATATCTGAATTTGGATCATCTGCTGGATGCTGAACAGGTGTAAATTCAAATATTTCTCTTCCTTTTGGAACAACTATAATTCCACCTGGATGTTGTCCAGTTGTTCTTTTTATTCCTGTACACCCTTTAGATAATCTTGATATTTCAGCATTTGAAACAGGAATATGTCTATCTTCATAATAATTTTTTACATATCCAAAAGCTGTCTTATCGGCAATTGTACCAACAGTTCCTGCTTTAAATGTAGTTCCTTTTCCAAATATTACTTCTGTATATTTATGTGCTTTTGCTTGATACTCTCCTGAGAAGTTTAAATCAATATCAGGCTCTTTATCTCCGGTTAAATCCTAAGAAAGTCTCAAATGGAATATCCATTCCATCTTTATCTAATTTATGACCACATTTTGGACAATTTTTATCAGGTAAATCAAATCCGTTTTTATATCCATAATCTGTAAAATCAGAATATTTACAATTTGGACATCTATAATGAGCCTGCAAAGAATTAACTTCTGTTATACCAGTCATATAAGCAACTAATGAAGAACCAACAGAACCTCTTGATCCAACGATATATCCATCTTCATTAGATTTCCAAACTAATTTCTGAGCAATAATATACATAACTGAGAATCCATTCCTTATAATAGAATCCAGTTCTTTATCAAGTCTTTCCTGTACAATATCTGGAAGTGGATCTCCGTATAATCTGTGAGCTTTTTCAAATGTAATATCTTTTATCGTTTGTTCACAACCGGGAATGTGTGGTGGACATTTCTCACCAGAAATTGGTTTAATTTTTTCACACATATCAGCTATTTTATTTGTATTTGTAACAACAAGTTCATAAGCTTTTTCTTCTCCAAAGTATTCAAACTCTTTAAGCATTTCTTCAGTTGTTCTCAAATATAAAGGTGCTTGCATATCTGCGTCATCATATTTTTGACCTGCTTGTAAAATTCTTCTATAAATCTCATCTTGAGGATCCATAAAATGTACATCACATGTTGCAACAGTTAGTTTTCCTAACTTATCTCCAAGTTCTACAATTTTTCTATTAATATTTCTTAATGCCTCATCATCTTGTACTCTTCCTTCTCTTTTTAAATGCTCATTATTTCCAATTGGCTGAATCTCTAAATAATCATAATATTTTGCAATCTCTTCAATTTCTTCTTCTGGTTTACCTTCTAAAATTGCTCTATAAACTTCACCTGCTTCACAAGCACTTCCAATTATTAAACCTTCTCTATATTTATTAAGAACTGATTTTAAGATTCTGGGCTTTTTATAAAAATAATTCAAATGTGAATAAGAAATTAATTTATATAAATTTTTAAGTCCAACATAATTTTTAGCTAAAATTATCATATGATATGTTGGAAGATTTTTAAAATCTGTTTCATATTTATTATTAAAATCATCAATAGTTGTAGCCTTTTTACCTTTAGCATTTTCTATCATTTTATTAAAAACTTGTACTAAAGTTTTTACATCATCTAAAGCTCTATGAGCAACTTCTACTTCTATTCCTAAACGTTCAGCAATTAATCCTAATTTATATCTTTTAAACTCTGGATACATAGCTTTAGCTAATCTCAAAGTATCTAAATATGTATTATTAAATTTATATCCATATTGTTCATAATTATATTTTAAATATGATACATCAAAATCCGTATTATGTGTCACAACTACGCTATCACCTATAAATTCAATCATTTTAGGTAGAATTTTATCAATTGTTGGACTGTCTTTTACCATATCATCTGTAATATGAGTAATTTCTTGAACTTTTTCTGGTATATGTTTTTCTGGATTTACAAAAGTCTCAAATGTATCTATTATTTCTCCATTTTTTATTTTTATAATTCCAATTTCAGTAATCTTTTCTGTCAAATATGAAATACCAGTTGTCTCTAAGTCAAGCACACTATATTCAGTATCAATACTTTGTCCTTTAGAATTAAATACACAAGGATCCTTATCTGGAGCAAAATATGCTTCAACACCATAAATAACTTTTATTTTTGCTTTAGTTTTTTCTAATAATTTATGTGCTTCTGGAAAACTTTGAACAACTCCATGATCTGTAATGGCAATAGAATCCCATCCCCAAGAAATTGCTCTTTTTATTAAATCTTCACAAGGAGTTATTCCATCCATTTGACTCATCTGAGTATGCATATGAAGTTCAACTCTCTTATGCTCTGCATTATCTTCTCTTTTAAATTTTTTAAGACCTTCAGATTCAAAGATCGAATTTGCCATTACTGTAATTTCTTTTGCAAAATTATCATATCTAGCAACTCCGTCAACCTTTACACCTTTACCATCAATTTTCTTTTTATAATCTTTTAATTTAGCTTTTTCTACAAAGGCCTTACATGTTATAGTACTTGTTCCATCATATACATCAAATATTAATATTGATTTATCTGGTTTTGACCTCATATCATTTGAATCAACTCTAATTGCCTCACCTGTTATTACTACATTTTCTGTCTCAGGTGAAATGTCAGTTATTTTTATAGGAGTTCCTTTAATTTTAGCTGACCTTCCAAAAATCATTCCTTCTGGTAATTCTTTACTATAAGAAGATTTTTGATGATCAGGTCCATAACCACTTGATTGTTTAGAATATCCATTTGGCTTTTCATATACAACTCCAAAATTTCCACCAGATTTTTCAGCAGCAATTGATTGTTCTATTTCTGCATCTTGAGCTGCAATTCCGAGCTCTTCTTGCATTTTCATTTGCTATTATTGCTCTTTTTTCTTCTTCTAACATATTTTTTTCAAAATTTTCATAATAGCCGTCTTCTAATTCATCATTAATCTTTACTTGAAAATGATCATTGTATATATTACTAAGTAAATGTTCTAAACCTTTATCAAATTTTTTATTGCATAAAAATTCCGCTCCTTTAATCTTCAAATTAACATCTATATTTTTATTATCAATTTTTATAGTGCTATTAGTTAAAAGAGCTTTACTAAATGGTTCTTTTTGAGTTATATAAGATACAATATTGCTCCAGTTTTCACTTATATTTGGCTCAATTTCAACATCCTTATATTTAATATTTGTTAAAGCTTTATTTATATTAAATTTATTTTGTAAATAATTTTCAAAATTACCAATCTCGTCTATTGTAATTGGTTTATCAGACGTTATATCAATTTGTAGTTTATTTAGTTTTTTATATAAATTAATATTTTCAATTTGAGCTTTAGATATATTACTATTAACATCAAAATCTTTAAACACTTCATTTATACATTTTTCCATTACTTTATTTTATCTCCAATTACCGTTTTTATATCTTTTACAACTTTATCAATATTTTCAACAACTTCTACAGTCATACCATGTGTAATAATATTTCCCTTTTTAGGATAAATATAAATATTTCCATATCCAAATATTTTTTGCCACATTCTTGTATACCATGTCGTTCCTTGAGTAAAAACTATGTCTTTTATTTCACTGTACTCTAAAGTTCTTTCAGTATCTATAAATAAAAATTTTCTTTTATAAAAAACTTTATCATCATAAAACGAGATATAAGTTTGAGATGCACTCTTTTTTGACAAAATTAAAGCTACTATAATTATAGCTATTAATATAAGAAAAGAAACTATTCCAATACTTACTAATCTATAAAGAAATGCAGCTGAAATTACTAATAAAAATACAACATACACTTCTATAAGTTTAACAACTAAAACATATTTTATTGAATATTTCTTCTTTACTTTTAATAATTCTTTTTTGTTTTCTTGTGTATTTTCATCATTTTTCATTTTACATTTGTTCCTTTCTATATTTATTAACTTAATTATTCTATAACAAATTTCCTATATCTCTTGATGTTATAATAATAGCAATTCCAAATAAAAATAACAGACCTAAGCTTGTTATAATAGCTTCAGTATTCTGATTCATTTTTTTACCTCTAATTGCTTCTATTATCAAAAGTAAAAATTTACCACCATCTAGTCCTGGTATTGGAAGTAAATTTGTTATTCCAAGTGAAATAGATATAACTGCTAACAAATACACAAATTCAAACAGACTACCAGTTTGAGCTACCATTTCAGAAATTCCAACAGGTCCAACTAATTCAGCAGAAGAAGTTGAACCAGTTACTAATGAAACTAAACTCTGACCTAGTAAAACAATATATCTCTTTGTTACAATTAATCCATCAATTAAACTTTTATTAACAATACTTGCCAAAATAAAAAATATTAGTAATCCAAATACAATATTAACAGTTGCACCTGCCAGTACAATCAAAATTCTTTTCCAAACTGGACTATTAGAAAAAGACCCTTCCTCATCTATATTTTCCTCTTCACCTAACATACTACAATAACCTCCAAGAGGAATCAATCTTAAAGTATATTTAGTTTCTTTTCCTTGTTTAGACCATATTTGTTTTCCAAATCCTATTGAAAATTCATTAACTTTTACTTTACATTTTTTAGCAACTAAAAAATGGCCTAATTCATGAATTAAAATAAGAAATGCTAACAAGAATATTATTTTTAAAGCTGCTATAATAAAACTCAATATTTACCTCCTATTATAAAACAAATAAAAATAAACAAAATGCAAAAGGTGCTGTAAATATTACGCTATCAATCCTATCTATAAATCCTCCATGACCTGGAAATGCATTGCCAAAATCTTTTATATCAAAATATCTTTTTATAGTTGAAGCAGCAAAATCTCCAATTTGACCTATTAAGCTTAAAAATAATCCTATTAATCCCATGGATAAGTAAGATAAATTTAAACCAGCAAATTTATTTATACATAAAGTATAAATTAATGTAAGAATTACAGCTCCAATAACTCCTGCTGTGCATCCTTCAATTGTTTTATTAGGACTAACTTTACTAAATTTATGTTTTCCAAAATATCTTCCTATTAAATATGCAAATATATCTGAGCCCCATGTTGTCATTACTAATATCCAAATTAAATACTTACCACTTATAGATGTTGTTGTAATACTTTCTAAATTGCCACCTGAAACAATTCCAACTGTTTTAGGACCATCTAACCCATAAATCAAAGGAATAAATATAATACATGAAATTATATATATAATTCCAAAAAATGAAAAAACAATATCTTTTAAATTTATTTTCATATCAGAAATTATAATATGTAAATATAAAATCAATAATAAACTAGGAATAGCTATACATAACAATATCAAAATTGTTTGTAAATTCAAAACATGAATTAATGATATACATGCAGCTAGTAAGTAACCAATCCAAGATATTGGTTTTATTTCATTTGAAGTAGCTTTAAAATACTCTCTTAAAGATATGATTGCAACTATTGCAATTAAAACATCTACTATGTATTTATTTCCGAAAACAAATATTAAAATTATAATTGGCAATCCAATTATAGCCGTCAATAATCTTTTTAAATTCACTAGACCTAAACTCCTTTCAAGTTTTAGTTTCCGCCAAACTTTCTATTTCTTTTTTGATATATTTCTATACAATTTTCCAAATCATCTTCATCAAAGTCAGGCCAATATTTTTCTAAAAATATAAATTCTGTATATGCTAATTGCCAAATTAAAAATCCACTTATTCTCATTTCTCCGCTAGTTCTAATCATTAAATCAGGATCTGGAATATCCTTAGTGTAAAGATTTTCAGATATTAGATTTTCTGTTATATCATCTACATCTATTTCTCCATTTTTTATTTTAGTTACAATTTTCTTAGTAGCTTTTACTATCTCGTCTCTACCACCATAATTTAAACATATATTAAATATAATTCCATTGTTGTCTTTTGTTCTTTCCATAGCTTCATGTATAGATTTCCTTAAAGATTCACTAAATGGCTCTGGATCACCCAAAACTACTACTTTTATATTTTCAGTATCTGCTTTTTTTGCAAAATCATCTAAATATCTTTGTAAAAGTTCCATTAAAGCATCAACTTCATCTTTACTTCTTTTCCAATTTTCTGTTGAAAACGCATAAACAGTTAAATATCTTATGCCTATTTTCTTAGCATATCTTACTATTTTTTCTAATGTTTTAGCACCTTCTCTATGTCCCAATTTTATAGGCAAATTTTTCTTCTTTGCCCAACGTCTATTTCCATCCATAATAATCGCTATATGTTCTGGAAAATTTTCCTTATAATCTATCATATTATACCCCGTATTTTTTATTTTTATAAAAAGCAAATTTGCTTATTTTATTTTTAAACTGTCATTATTTCTTTTTCTTTATTTTCTAATATTTTATCAATCTCATCAACATATTTATCTGTTAACTTTTGAATATTATCTTCATCTACTCTTAACTCATCTTCTGTTATTTCAGAGTTTTTGTTTAAATTCTTAACCATATCCATTCCATCTCTTCTAGCATTACGAACAGCAACTCTTGCATCTTCAGCAGTTTTTTTGATTTCTTTTACTAGCTCTTTTCTTCTCTCTTCAGTTAATTCTGGAAAATTTAATCTTATAACTTTTCCATCATTATTTGGATTAATTCCAATATCTGATGCTAAAATTGCTTTTTCAATTTCTTTTAATATACTTACATCCCATGGTTGAATAACTATTAATCTTGCTTCTGGAACAGAAATTCCAGCTACTTGATTTATAGGAGTTTGAACCCCATAATATGAAATATTTATCTTATTTAATATGGCTGGATTAGCTCTACCAGCTCTAACTTCAGCTAACTGTTCTGTAAAAACACTAACTGATTTTTTCATTTTCTCCTCTATACTACTTAAATCTGACATAAAAAACTCTCCTTTATTATTTTTTTGCATTTTATGAAATTTGTTAAATACTTTTTAATTAAATTTCAAAAATTGCTTACTAATTTTTACCATCATATTGTATCATAATTTTATAATTTGAACAGTATTTTTTTTAAATTTATTAAAAAAATTTATAATAAAAAAATATACTAAAATAATTACTCTAAATATTATCTGTTTTATAATTTTCTTTTCAATAAATAAACTTTTAAAATATAAGCATCTAAACAGCCTGATTATGTACATTTTAAAGGAAAAATGATATAATAAATATGTACGTTGTACGCATGGGGACATGTAACTATATTAACATTTTCTAAAAGGCGCCACTCAGTTTTGTGGTGAAAAAAGGTATGCAAATTGAAAGAATATAGAATTGATGGAGGAAATTCTGGAACAATGAAATTATCAGAATCAATCGTTCCTACAGTTACCCTAGGCGATATTAAAAAAGACACAGGTTTCTTATTGAAAAAAGCAAACAGAGGTCCACTTATCATGGCACATAATGGTCAATGGAATTTTAAAGTTGTTAATTCACCAACACGCTTATTGCTTCGGGCAAAAGTCGATAATGCTCATATGTTAATTATGTCATCTTATAATACTATAAGTAGAATTATCGTCTTAGATGCAAAATCAAATGAAATTCCAATGCTTATCAGAAAGAATGAATTTATCTTGCTTGCTCAGGAAAGTATTTCATTAAACAAATATAAACTTCCTAATGGTAAGAAATATTCTAGGCTTCTCGAATGTGACTTTTTTCAGGAAGTATCCGGAAACGGGTTATATTGTATGGAAATAACTGGAGATTGTCCAGAACCATATCTTTTAACTCCTGGAAAAAGTATTCTGATAAATGCTAAATCATTAATTGCCATGAGTAAAAATATCCGTATTACTAAAATTGTAGATGGCACAAATCTTCTACTTAAAGCTGAAGATTCTGCAGGATATATAATTTTTTCGGATTTCCCTCAGGGCTAAAACAATTGTCAATGATTTTTCCCAGAATCACTGGCAATCAAAAAATAAGCACAGCGTACCATCCCTCTTAGGGAATACAAAACCTGATTAGAAGAAATTCTTATCAGGTTTTGCTTTTTTAAACTTTAAAACTTTCTCTATAAAAAAGAAAACGGCATGTATACTGAAAATATACATACCGCCTCTCTCAGCTTTATTCATAAACTGAGTTCAAAAAACCCGCAATCTGTTCAATGGTGTCAAAAACTTTTACACCGTTTCTTTTAACCATCCTTGAGACAGCTTTTAAGGAGTTTTTTAGAACATCATTAAAGCCATCATAGAGTACACAAAACAATGTATTATCTGGACGCTTATTACTACAATCGACAACTTCTGCTATTGTGAAAACGTCTGTCATCTGTGAAGTAATTACGAAAAGAACATATCTTGCTTCCTCTCGTGCTTCATCCTCTCTTAACTGACTTTCAATTGTCCATCCATCAATAACAGGATTAAAATATTCTACTTTACTGCTTAACAGTGATATTAAATCATCCCGCCATGTTGTTTCGTTACACGTTCCTCCAAGAAACGTTGTGTTTGCAAAAGACATTTTTTTCGGGTTCTCCATACTAATTCCTCCAATTCTGTTATTTCTTCCTGTCATCCTCAAATGTCAAAGGAATCTATTATAGAAGATCTATATTATTATATCACATTTTTGCTTAAATTTAAAGCTCAAATTGTGAATTATAAAGTTCTGCATAAGCTCCATTTAATTTAATTAACTCTTCATGATTTCCTTGCTCTACAATATTTCCTTCTTTCATAACTAAAATTAAATCAGCATTTTTTATAGTAGAAAGTCTATGCGCTATTATAAATGAAGTTCTTCCTTCTGTTAGTTTATCCATTGCATCTTGAACTAATTCCTCTGTTCTTGTATCAACATTTGAAGTTGCTTCATCTAATATTAAGAATGGTGAATCTTTTATCATACCTCTAGCTATAGTTAATAATTGTCTTTGACCACTAGAAATACTGTCATTCTCAGAAATTATTGAATCATATCCATGAGGAAGAGTTCTTATAAAATGATCTAATCCAATTTCTTTGCAAACTTCTTTAACTGTCTCATCTGATACATTTTTTCTATTATAAACAATATTTTCCTTTACACTTCCTTCAAAAACCCATGTATCTTGAAGTACCATAGTAAATAAATCATGAACATTTTCTCTAGTTAAATCTTTTGTTGAAACTCCATCAATTCTAATATCTCCTGAATTTATATCATAGAATTTCATAAGTAAATTTACCATAGTTGTTTTTCCTGCACCTGTTGGTCCAACAATAGCTATTTTTTGACCAGGTTTAGCAATAGCAGAAAAATCTTTTATTGTTGGTTTATCACTATCATCATATTGGAATACAACATGATCAAATTCTATGTTTCCTTTTACTTTGCTCTTATCTAATGCTTTAGTTATATTATCTTGACTAGACATCTCTTCTTCATCAAGGAATTCAAATACTCTTTCAGAAGCTGCTGCTGTTGATTGTAAAGATGTCATAGACTGAGCTATTTGTGTTAAAGGAGATGTAAATAATCTTACATATGTCATAAATGCTACTATAACACCAAATGAAATTACATTATTCATTGTTAAAAGCGCACCAACTATACAAACTGCAACATATCCAAAGTTACCAATAAAATTCATTATAGGTTGCATTAAACCTGATAAAAATTGACTTTTTCTGTTAGCATTATAAACTTTTTTATTTAATTCATCAAATTTCTTATCCACTTCTTTTTTGCCGTTATATACTTTTACTACATTTAATCCTGAATAAACTTCTTCTATATGTCCATTTAAATTACCAAGTTCTGTTTGACGAGCTTCAAAATATTTTTGTGATCTTTTTAATATAAATGACATTCCAACAAAACCTAATAAACTAGCAACAATTGCAGTAATTGCCATAATCCAGTTTGTTACAAACATCATTATAACAGTACCAACAAATAGTACAACTGCACTTACTAAACTTGCCAATGATTGGTTCATAGTTTGCGCTATCATATCAACATCATTTGTTACTCTTGATAAAATATCACCTGTTTGATGTTTGTCAAAATATTTTAAAGGTAATTTATTTATCTTTACTGAAATTCTACCTCTTAAACTTCTTGCAAAATTATTTGCAACATCTGTCATTAATATTGACTCTGCAAAACTACATAATGAACTTACCAAATATAATGCCACTAAAAATAGACAAATCTTTTTAATTTTATCTATATCCATAAAAGGTTTAACAACATCTTGAACTGATTCTGGCATTTGATCAATTTTTTGATATAATTCATTAACATCTATATCTTCACTATTTAAGTCCATAGAACTTAAAATTTCCATAAATTTCGTCTGATCTTCTACTGAAATTGTAGTTCCATCTAATTCTATATCTTGCATATTTCCTTGAGAAAAGTTTGTAGAAATATCTGAGGCAAGTTCTTGAAGATTGTCTGAATTTACAACTAAACCTTTTGAAATTTCATCTGTTAAATCTGATAATCTATTTGGTGCTAATATTGATAATATTGAGCTAACAGCAGCTGCAATAAGTCCAATTATAATAAAAACTTTAAATGGTTTTAATTCACTAAAAAGTCTTTTAACAGCACCTTTAAAATCTTTTGCTTTTTCTCCAGTTCCGTCTAGGTCCGCCCATTCTTCCGAAACCTCTATGATGTCTATTCATATTTTTATTTTCTTCCATTACTTTACCTCCTTTCTACCCTTTTATTCCTAATTCTTTTTCAGATAATTGTGATAAAGCTATTTGTCTATAAACTTCACAATTTTCTAATAATTCCTTATGTGTTCCAATTCCAACTGCTTCTCCATCATTTAATACAATTATCTTATCTGCATTCATAATAGTCCCAATTCTTTGAGCTACTATTAATGAGGTTGCATCTTTTGTATATTTTTTCAATTCTTTTCTTAAAACACTATCTGTTTTATAATCTAATGCTGAGAAACTATCATCAAAAATATAAATTTCTGGATCTCTTGCTATTGCTCTTGCTATTGCTAGTCTTTGTTTTTGTCCACCAGATACATTTGTTCCTCCACTTGCAATATAAGAATCATAACCATCATCCATTTTCTCAACAAATTCTGTAGCTTGAGCAACTTTAATTGCTTCTTTTATTTTTTCATCAGTTTTTTCACCTTTTCCATTATCTCCATAAGCAACATTTGATTTAACTGTTCCATCAAACATTACAGCTCTTTGAGGAACATAACCTAATTTATTATGCAAAAATTCTTGTTTATAATCTTTTACATTAACTCCGTCTACTAAAACTTCTCCTTCTGTTGCATCATAAAATCTTGGAACAAGATTTATAAGAGTAGATTTTCCAGAACCAGTTAAACCAATAAATGCAACTGTCTCTCCTTTATTAGCTTTAAAAGATATATTTTTAAGTAAATATTCTTCTGCGTCTGGATATTTAAAGGATACATTTTTAAATTCAACTGTTCCTCTCTCATCTGTTACATCTTTATCAATAGTTCCATCTTTAATAGTAATATCAGTATCTAAAACTTCGTTAATACGATTTGCAGAAACTTGAGCTCTAGGTAACATCATAAATATCATTGCTAACATTAAAAATGCCATTATTACTTGCATAGCATATGAACTAAATACAACCATATTACTAAATACACCTATTTTATCTGCCATTCCTGCATCTCTAATTAAAAATGCTCCTATGAAATAAATAGATAAAGTTAAACCATACATTACTAAATACATTGTAGGTTGTAAAAATGCAAATGTTTTTTGATTAAATAATTGTTGATTTGTAAGATTATCATTTGCTTTCTTAAATTTATCTTCTTGATATTCTTCTGCATTAAATGCTCTTACAACACGTATACCTGTTAAGTTTTCACGTGTTACACTATTTAATTTATCTGTTAATTTTTGAACTAATTTAAATTTAGGTAATACTATTGAAATTAAAATCGCAATTACTGTTAAAAGAATTGCAACTGCAACAGCTGTTGCAACACTCCATTGCCATCCTTTATTTAAAATTTTGGTAATTGCCCAAATTGCTGTTATTGGAGCTTTTAATAGCAATTGAAGTCCCATTGACATAAACATTTGAATTTGAGTTATATCGTTTGTTGTTCTAGTTATTAAACTGCTTGTTGAAAATCCTTTTACTTCTTGTATAGCAAGATCCTCTACTTTAGTAAATAACCTCTTTCTAATATGCATTGAATTTTTAGAAGCAAATTTTGATGTTAAATATCCTGTTATAATAGCTGCAACTAAACTACCAAAAGCACATAATAACATATATCCACCATTTTTTAGTATATCTACCATTTGGCTACCTTCTGTTTGTACAAGAGTAGTTATCTGTGACATATAATCTGGAAGTTTTAATTCAAGCCAAACTTGAAATAGTACAAGTAAGAAAATTAGAACTAAAAGTAACCAGTCTTTTTTCTCTAGATTTTTTAATAATTTAAGCATAAAATTCTCCTTTCATTTTTATTTAATCCCCATTATTTATAACTTAAATATAATAATATATTTATTAATTTATAGAATTATTTATATTATCCTCTAAATTTTTATGCATTTTATCTAAAACTTTATTAAAAGTTTTTAAATCCTCATCAGAAATATCTTTTTTAACAATACTTTCTATATATTCTAAAGATTTTTTTCTTTTTAAATATTCTTCTTTAGCTTTTGGTGATAGAATAATTTTTTTAATTCTAGTATCTTTTTTATCAATTGATCTTTCTATAAATCCATTTTTTTCCATAGTACCAAGTATTCCTGAAATCGTTGCTCTTCTTAAATTTAATACATCTTCTAAATCTCTTTGATAAACATCTTCATTTATATGATTTAATAAATATTGGATAATTTCTATTTGACTTCTACTTGGACTATTTTTAAATTTCTCATTTTTTTGCATACACTCTGAATTAGAGATAAGATTTCTAACGACCAACTTATCAATAGATTTTAATTTATAAAGTATACTTCTTTCTTTCAAAATAGAATCTTCTTCCATATTTTACCTCCTATTAAATTGTAAGGTAACTATAATGTCAGTTGCCTAACGTTTAATAGTATACTACACCAAAAATATTTTGTCAATACCCTTACAATATTTTTTTATAAAATTTAAAAATTAACTAATACTTAAATAATTTTAGTTTTATAAAAAACAATGATATACACAAAAAGCAAGTCTCTCTTTGTTTCCCAAAAGAGACTTGTTTCTATAGTAAGTCCATAGCTGTAAATACTAATTACTTTTTCCTTACAAGTTTACAAAATAAAAAAGCCTTTTTATAAAATAAAGACTTTTTTACTAATTTTTATCCTAATCTATATTTTTCTTTAGGACTATATGATGTATGTAAAAGTTCATGTGCTTTATGTCCACCGGGTTCTCCTAAATATTCTGCATAAATTTTCTTTAAAATTGGATTTTCATGAGACTTTCTAATTGTACTTTTTTCATCAATTGAATAAAGTGCTGCTGCTCTTTTTCCTCTTATATCAATTGTTGCTCTTTCTTTTGATGTTCTAATAGGTTGACCACCACCCATTACACATCCACCAGGGCAAGCCATAATCTCAACAAATTGATAATCCGCTTTTCCAGATTTTATTTCTTCAAGAATTGTTCTTGCATTTTTTAATCCTGAAGCAACAACTACTTTAACTTCTTTTCCATTCAAATCAATAATTGCTCTTTTTATTCCTTGACCGCCACGAACATCTTCATATTCTAATTTTCCAAAAGAATTTCCTGTAACTTTTTCTGCAACTGTACGAAGAGCAGCTTCCATAACTCCACCTGTTGTTCCAAATATTGCTGCTGCACCTGTTGCTTCTCCCATTGGATCATCAAATTCAGAATCTTCTAATGTTTTAAAATTAATATGAGCTTGTTTAATCATTCTAGCTAATTCTCTTGTAGTAATTACTGCATCTACATCATCATATCCAGTTCCATTCTCATCATCTCTTGTTCTTTCATATTTTTTAGCTATACACGGCATTACAGAAACAACGAAAATTTTACTTGGATCAATATTATTTTTCCTTGCATAATATGATTTTATAATTGCTCCAAACATTTGATGAGGAGATTTACAAGATGATAGATTTGGAATTAACTCAGGATAATTCAACTCCAAAAATCTTACCCAGCCTGGACTACAAGATGTAAGCATTGGAAGAGTTCCACCATTTGTAAATCTATCTATAAATTCTGTTGCTTCTTCCATAATAGTAAAATCAGCACCAGTA
Organism: uncultured Clostridia bacterium; assembly: GCA_944389125.1. Classification (GTDB taxonomy): domain Bacteria; phylum Bacillota; class Clostridia; order TANB77; family CAG-508; genus Scatovivens. The sequence continues at coordinate 30,639 of CALXLF010000001.1, forward strand.
TTTGTATCAAAAACTTTATCAAATCCTAAATGTTTTAAACTTGATACCATTTTGCCTTTTACATTAGTTCCAATTTCCATTCCAAATTCTTCGCCCAATGCGACTCTAACAGCAGGAGCTGTTTGAGCAATTACATATTTATCTTCATCTCCAAGAGCTTCCCAAACAGCAGCTGTTCCATCTTTTTCTCTTAAAGCTCCAACGGGACAAGCTTCTATACATTGTCCGCAAAATGTGCAATTTACATCATTTAAACTCATATCATTATATGTAGAAATTGTTGAACTAAATCCTCTTTCTGTACAATCAATTGCACCTATTCCTTGAACATTTTTACATGTTGCAACACATCTTCTACATAATATGCATTTGTTAAAATCTCTAACAATTGAAGGTGATTTATCATCTATTTGATGTTTATTTCTTTCACCTTTATATTTTATTTCATTAACATAGAACTCTTCAGCTAATTTTTGCAATTCACATGTCCCATTTCTAGTACATGTTAAACAATCTCTATCATGATTTGAAAGAATTAAATCCAAAACTGTTCTTCTTGCTTCAATAACAGCCGGCGTATTTGTTCTTACAACCATACCTTCTTCAACTTTCTGAATACATGAAGTTGCAAATCCACGTCTGCCTTCAACTTCTACAACACACATTCTGCAATCTCCAAATTCATTTATATCTTTTAAAAAACATAAAGTAGGAATATCAATACTAGCTTTTCGTGCTGCTTCAAGAATTGTAGTTCCTTCTTCAACTTCAACTTTTCTTCCATTTATAGTTAGACTAACCATCTTAGGCCTCCTTTTTTACTTTTTTATTAATCATTGTACCCTCTCACTGTTGGAACGAGAAGTAGTATAATTTAATACTACACGCATTTTCTGTTGTTGCTTTTCATTCTATCCCTTTATAGCATGGAATGGGCATTTACTTATACATGTTCCGCATTTTATACATTTATCTTGATCTATTACATGAGTTTGTTTTATTTCTCCTGAAATAGCATCTACTGGACAATTTCTCTTGCATAAACCGCAGCCCTTACAAAGTTCTGGATCAATGGTTACTTTCATTAAGGCTTTGCACTCTCCTGCTCTACATTCTTTATGATCTATATGTTCTCTATACTCTTCTCTAAAATATTTAATTGTACTTAAAACTGGATTAGGTGCAGTTTGACCAAGTCCGCAAACAGAAGCTTTTTGAATATTTGCACATAATCTTTCTAGTTTTTCAATATCTCCATCTTCACCTTTTCCATCTGTAATTTTTTCTAATATTTCTAAAAGTCTTTTTGTACCAATTCTACATGGTGTACACTTTCCACATGATTCATCAACAGTAAATCCTAAATAGAATTTTGCTAAATTTACCATACATTTTGAATCATCCATGATTATAAGTCCACCAGATCCCATCATTGAACCTATTGCTTTTAATGACTCATAATCTATTGGTGTATCTAAGTGCTCTTCTGTTATACAACCTCCAGATGGTCCACCTGTTTGAGCTGCTTTAAATTTTCTACCATTTGGAATTCCTCCACCAATATCAAAAACTATTTCTCTTAAAGTAACACCCATTGGAACTTCAACTAATCCTATATTATTTACATTTCCACCTAAAGCAAAAACCTTAGTTCCTTTTGAGCCTTCAGTTCCAATACTTGAATACCACTCAGCTCCATTTAATATAATTTTTGTAATATTTGCATAAGTTTCAACATTATTTATTAAAGTTGGCTTACCAAATAGTCCTTCATTTGCAGGATATGGAGGTTTTAATCTTGGCTGTCCACGTCTACCCTCAATAGACTCTAAAAGTGCTGTTTCTTCTCCACAAACAAAAGCTCCAGCTCCAAGTCTTACTTCACATTCAAAATCAAATCCGCTATTCCAAATATTTTTTCCTAAAATTCCATATTTTTTTGCATCATCAATAGCTTTTTGAAATCTTTGTACAGCGATTGGATATTCAGCTCTAACATAAATATATCCATGATTTGCTCCTATTGCAAAACCAGCTATCATCATTGCTTCTAGTACGCAATGTGGATCTCCCTCTAGAATACTTCTATCCATAAAAGCTCCAGGATCTCCCTCATCTGCATTACAAACAACATATTTTTGATCTCCTTTTGCAGCTCTGGTTAAAGCCCATTTCTTTCCTGTTGGAAATCCTGCTCCACCACGACCTCTTAAACCAGATTCTGAAACAGTTTCAATTACTTCATCTGGTGTCATAGAAAATAATACTTTTTCTAAAGCTTTATAGCCATCAAAAGCTATGTATTCATCAATATTTTCAGGATCAATTACACCACAGTTTTTTAGTGCAATTCTTTTTTGCTTTTTATAAAAATTAAGCTCATCTAACTTTTTAACTGTTGTGTTATCAATATCTTTACATAAAAGACGCTCAACAATTTCTCCTTTTTGAATATGCTTTTCAATTATTTCTTCACAATCTTCTGGTTTTACCATAGCATAAAAAATATCTTCAGGTCTTATAATTACAATTGGACCTTTTGCACATAATCCAAAACAACCTGTTTGAATTACTCTAACATTTTCAATATTTTTCTCTGCTAAAATTTTTCTAAAAGTATCTATAATTAAAGGAGATTTAGAAGATGTACATCCTGTTCCATGACATACTAAGATATGTTTTTCTCTTGTATCAGCTGCTGTATTTACTCTTAAATCTAACTCTTTTCTCTTAGTTTCTCTTATTTTTCTTATTTCGTCTAAAGTTTTCATTCAAATAGCTCCTTTCTATTCTTAAAATTCCTTAAAACCAATTTTAATTTTCAGCAATAAATTTATCCAAAACTTCATCCATCATTTTTACAGTAGCTTTTCCATACACTTCGCCATTTACTGTAAATACTGGTGCCAAGCCACAAGCTCCTATACATCTTGTTGCTTCTAATGAAAATTTACCATCTTTAGTTGTTTCACCTACATCGATTTTTAATCTTTCTTTTACACGATCTAAAATTTTTTCTGAACCTTTTACGAAACAAGCTGTTCCTAAACACACAGCAATATGATATTTACCCTTTGGTTTTAAAGTAAATCTTGAATAAAAAGTAACAACTCCATAAATTTCTGCCATTGGTATAGATAAATACTCAGAAATGGCTTTTTGAGCATGTTCTGGAATATAACCATAATGCTCTTGAACTTCATTTAAAATTTGAATTAAATTATCTTTTTCTTGTTTATACTCGCTCAAAATCTTCTCCATATCTGGATCTTTATTACATTCAGAGCAACCTTCGCATTTCTTATTTTCCATTTTTACCTCCAAATATTAATTTATAAAATTATATTCATTTTATTATAAATTACATTCCTATCTTATAAGTATTTATCACATTTGTCAACAAAAATTCGATATTTTTTTTGCAAAAAAGAAAACCCTTTCACCTTTAGCAGGTGAAAGGGACAACTCCCCAAGAGCTGTTTTACGGAGTGGAACTCACACCGTGATCATCGCAATACTTACGCTGTTGTCACTGAGTTTCCAAGAACAGTAAGGCTCTTTTTCTTCTGCTCGTATTCTTTGTCAAAGAAATAAATTCCACCATCTTCATTATGAGACAATGCAAAATATTTTCTCCAAAGAAGTCCAAAGCAAACATCATTACCGGTATTTCTAACCATATAGCCTTCTCTGTCGTGCAACTTCACTTTGACAGCTTCAATTGCATCCTCAGAGTCGCTTTCCTCATATCGCGCATTTACAGCGTTCATCCGACAAACGATTTCTTTAAGTTCCATCATGTCCTGCATTTTTTCAAATGCAACAAAGAATTTTTTTCCCATGTTGTTTTACCTCCGTTTTCTAGTAGTATTGATTCCTCGGGAACATCTTTAATTATACTATTTTGGTGATATTATGTCAAATTAAACTCATCTTCAAATTTCTACAAAATTCGACATAACCTATTGCTTTTTTTCTATTTTATTATTATGATGTATATAAATTATTTTAATAATTTAATTTAAATATTGGAGGTTTTATTATGGAAGAAAAGACAGAGAAAAAATCAAAAAGTTCTAAAATAATTGTAATCATTATAGCTATTGTTATCATTGTTGCAATTGTATTTGCTATTATATTTTTTACAGATTTTAAAAGAACAAAATTAACAGAAGATAATTTTGAAGAAGTATCAGACCAAATTGAAGAAAAACTTGACGAAGATGAGCTTGCTTATTTTACATATTCAGTAATGTATCATATGTTTAATGACGGACTTAGTGATTTAAATGATGAAAATGCAGCATATAAAAATATTTATGGAAAAACTATCAAAGAACTTATTGATGAAGGAAAAGATTTAATGGAAGAACATGATGTAACTGTAGATGAATTCAAAGAATCAATGTCAGAAGTTGATAATACAACTAATTAAAAAATTAAAAGCCATAAATAAATTTGAAATATCAATTTATTCATGGCTTTTGTTTTTAATTATAATAACTTTTATAATCCATCGCATGACCACCTATTATTTCTCCTGTAGTAGCATCAACAAAATAACTATACTTACCTTCTGTATATCTTTTTCTGATATCATCTCCATAATTATCTTTATATGTAATTACTACAACCCAAGCAAATCTTATTCTTTCATCTACAGAATAATATTTTCTATCCTTATAATCTGCACTTTTAGATTTATAATATTCATCTATATTTGAAATTCTCTCATATGCATCTGAATTCATTTTAACAATCATCAAATTTGCTTTTGTAGATTCTATTTCATTTGATATTATCTTTTTATCTTGCTCAACTGCAATTTTAACTGCTTCATCTTCAGTAATAACTGTTTCATTATTATCAAAATTTAAATTTTCAACTCTAAAATAAGCTAACTTTTTATCTTTTGATTCAATTGCTAACATTATACTCTGATATGGATTATAAATATCTCCATATTTTTTATTGTAAACTATATCAATTTTAAATCCATCTCCTTCTCCTGTTCCTTCATCATTATTTGTCCATACTTTTACAATTTCATATTCTCCTTCCTCATATCCAAATAATTTATAATATCTATTTGCTTCTTCAATTGCTTCTTCTTGTGATATTGTAATACTTCTATCTTGAATATTAAAACTATTACAAAAAAGATCATAAAATTCTCCGGTCAAACCATTTATACTTATCTCATAATCATCATCTGTAAAAAATGTATAAATTATTTTATTTGATGTTGCATCTTTATTTTCTTCATAATTTATAATATTTGTACTAAATCCAATCTTTTGTAAAATTTCTATAGCTTTACTTTTGGCTTCATCAATAGAAATATTTTCGTTTCTTACTTCTTCTGTTATATCTTGAGATAATTCTATTTCTGTTGGTGTATTCCATATTTTTTCTGCAACTTTACTTCCTGCAAATACTACTCCTGAAAATAGTAAAAGAAAGCAAGCTACAATTCCTACATTCTTAAATACAAATTTTTCTTTTTTATTCATATTCTTCTCCTCATCTATAATCTTAGATATAGCTATTTTAAATTTTAGTTTTTCTTTTATATCTTCATTCATATTTAAAAACCTCCTTTCTTTAATTCATTTTTTATCTTTTTTCTAATTCTATGTAATCTTGTTTTTACATTCATTTCTGATATTTTTAATTCTCTAGCTATATCTTTAATTAGTTTTGAATCATAATAAAACAAATTTACAATTTTTATATCAATTTCTTTTAAATTCTTTATTTTACTACATAGTTCGTCTATTTCTTCTCTATCTTGTATGTAAATATCTATTGAACCAAATTCAATCAAATTTTCACATTGTCTTATATCGATAGTATATCTTAATTTTTTTATCTTCTCTTTTACTAAATTTCTACTAACACCAGCCAAATATGCACTTAAAGAATTGATACTAATTTTTTCTTTATACCTTTTCCATAAAATAAAAAAAGTATCTAAAACAATCTCTTCTTTATCTTCATTGGATAATTTATCACCAATCATATTCTGAATTATAGTTCTTAAATAAGGTGTATAATCATCTATAATTCTATCCATATCTATCTTTCCATCTATAATATAATCATTTAGTTCTTTCTTATCTTTCAATTCTAAAACTCCTAACAATAAGATATCTTACATCTTTATAGTAGCAAAAAACTCATAAAAGTTACATTTATTTAATTTTTTACATAAAAAAATAGTACTTATTTTAAATACTATCTCTTTATCGTGGTCGCTTCAAGTGGAATCGGCGAACCACGTCCTAAAAGCAGTCCACTGGACTGTTTTTGCCCATACTTTGTACGGGCATGTCCTTTTCGATTCCACTTTTTAGTTTTTTATATTAAAAAAAGATAGTACTTATTTTAAATACTATCTCTTTATCATGGTGGCTTCAAGTGGAATCGAACCACTGACACGGGGATTTTCAGTCCCCTGCTCTACCAACTGAGCTATGAAGCCATATTTTGTTTTAAGTTTTTATTAAAAATATCTAGCAAGCTAAATTCAAGCTAGATATTTTTAAGTGGCGACCTGGAACGGGCTCGAACCGTCGACCTCCGCCGTGACAGGGCGGCATTCTAACCAACTGAACTACCAGGCCATATTTTAAATAAATGGTGGTCGCTATAGGGTTCGAACCTATGACCTCCTGCTTGTAAGGCAGATGCTCTCCCAGCTGAGCTAAGCGACCATTTATAAAAAGTTTTTATCTCTTCAACGAGATTTATTTTAACATACTGAATATTGTTTGTCAACATTTTTTTCATTTTTTTCCAATTTTATTTCTAAATTTTGTAAATAGTATAAATATCAAGTATTTCAACTTCTAAAATATTCTTATTTTTAAATCTACAAAACAAAAAACACACTGGCAGATACTTTTCAGTTTCCGCCAGTGCACTTTTACAAGACGTTAGCCGCCTTAACAGACTTTCAGTTCTAAAAAGAATTTTCCTGTTTGAACAAATCCTTGTGATATAAGAAAGTCCCGTGCAGGCTTATGATCAGTGCAAACATTAATCTTTTTAAGTTTAGGCAATTTAGATTTTAATTCTTCAATCACCTCTGCTTTAACAATTGGATCATTCCGAAACATTCCCCACTCACAAAGTTTATATTTACCTTTTCCACAATAGAGAGCTCGAACACACCCTAAAACTTTTCCTTCTTTTTCAATCATGAAAATCTTAGATGTTTTAAGTTCTTTTTCAAACATTTCCACTGAGTAATTGTGATAATATTCCATAATATCATCATACATCCAATCCTCTGCTTCTTTATCCTCCTCACATGCTTCAGTTCTAAGTAAAGGATAATAGTAAAGCCATTGATATCTGAAATCCTTATCCTCAAACAGTTCCTTATAAACTTTAAAATCTTTTATGTTTGCTTTCCGCAACATTCTAATCCTCCCTTCCGGTTAATTCCTTGTTATTATAACAATTTTACTCTTTTATGTCAACTTACATTATTGTGTTTTTTTACAAAAAGCCAAAACTAGCAAAATTTTACAAACATCTATTACTATGTTATAATATAACTAGATTTGGAGATAAGGATATATACTTATCACAAATTTACTCTTCTATCCGAATAGAAGTAGTCAAAATACTAGTCAAATTTGAATTATGGAATTCGGAAATCTGTAAGTTAGGAGGATTTTAATGGAAGAGATGATTTAGACCTAAAACGTTGTTCATCGTTTTAGGTCTTATATTTTTATATATTATTATTTTGAAATTAAATCACAGATTAAATTACTAATTTCTGTAGGGTTTTCAACAGGCAATCCTTCTATTAGTCTAGCTTCTGCATATAAGATTTTAGTATAATTCTTTAATTCATCTTTATTTTCTTTATATAGATTCTTTATTTTTTCTGCAATTGGATGATTTTTATTTATCTCTAATACCATTTGAGCTTTGATATTATTATCATTTGGCATACTATTTAAAACTTTTTCCATTTGTGCAGAAACAACACCTTCATTACTCAAACATACTGGATGATTTTTCAATCTATTTGTAAATTTAACAGCTTGTACTTCTGAACCTATTGTTTCTTTCATTAATTCAAACATATCTTTATTTTCTTCATTTTCTTTCTTTAAACTTTCTTTATCTTCTTGACTGTCTAAATCAATATTTTCAGCACAAATATTTACAAATTTTTTCTTATCATATTCCATTAATACTTGAATAACAAATTCATCTATATTTTCTGTTAAATATAAAATTTCATATCCTTTGTCTTTAACACCTTCAACTTGTGGAAGCATGTCTATTTTATCATTACTTTCTCCACTAGCATAATAAATATCTTTTTGATCTTCTTTCATTCTAGATACATATTCATCTAATGTAACTAAGTCTTTTTCTGTACTTGAATAAAACATAAGTAAATCTTTTAAAGTATCTTTATTTGCTCCATAATCATTATAAGCTCCAAATTTTAATTGTGTTCCAAAAATTCTGAAGAATTTATTATAATCTTCACGATCATTTTTAAGCATATTTAATAATTCAGATTTAATTTTCTTTTCTAGATTTTTTTCAATAATTTTTAGTTGTCTATCATGTTGTAACATCTCTCTTGAAATATTTAATGATAAATCTGGACTATCAACTAAACCTTTAACAAAACTAAAGTAATCTGGTAGTAAATCTGCACATTTATCCATTATTAAAACACCGTTTGAATATAATTGTAAGCCTTTTTCATACTCTTTTGTATAATAATCATATGGTAAATGTGAAGGAATATATAAAATTGCATTATAACTTATTCCTCCTTCAATTGATGTATGAATTACTTTTAATGGATCTTGAAAATCATAAAATTTTTCTTTATAAAAATTATTATACTCTTCTGGCTTTATTTCTGATTTTTTCTTTTTCCATAATGGAACCATACTATTTAATGTTTCTACTTCAGTATATGTTTCATATTCTTTTTTATCTGAATCTTTAGTATCTTCTTTTAGTCTACTCTTTTTAACTTCCATTTGAATTGGATAACGAATATAATCTGAATATTTTTTTACTAATTCTTTTAATTTATATTCATCTAAAAATTCACTATATTTTTCATCTTCTGTATCTTCTTTTAATTTTAATGTAATAGTTGTTCCCCAACTATCTTTTTCAGATTTTTCAATTGTATATCCTTCTGCTCCTTTTGATTTCCATGTATTTGCTTCATCTGAGCCATAAGCTTTACTACAAACTGTTACTTCACTTGCAACCATAAAAGCTGAATAGAAACCAACACCAAATTGACCTATAATATCGATATCTTCTTTTTTATCAGTTGAATCTTTAAATGCTAAAGAACCACTTTTAGCTATTGTTCCTAAATTTTTCTCCAATTCTTCTACATTCATACCACATCCATTATCTGATATAGTAAGAGTTCTCTCTTCTTTATTTGGTTTAATTTCAATTTTTAGATCTTCTTTATTTACTTTAACATCTTTTTCTGTTAATGAACGATAATACAATTTGTCAATTGCATCACTTGCATTTGAAATTAATTCTCTTAAAAATATTTCCTTATTCGTATAAATAGAATTAATCATTAAATCTAACAATCTTTTGGATTCTGCTTTAAAAGCTTTTGTTTTCATATTTCGTTACCTCCCATGTTTTTAATTTTGAACATATATTTATTATAAGTATTATATTTATAAGTAATTTCTATAATATTTTAATTTGTTCTTTTACCACTTTACGAATTATATAACTTATTTTTAGCAAAGTCAATAGTAGATTGCTAATTTATTCAGAATTTCTAAATGCAAAAAAAGAAAAAGCCGTACTTTCTTTCGATTGTACGACTCTTTCCGGCGAGTAAGTCACGCCAAATGTGTTTGTGGTGTTATTATTTACTTATGAAAAACTATATCCTTCAAGGCCACTGCAACTATTATAACAGATACAATTGTAAAAAGGATAAGATGCCTATATCCCCATACTTCATATAAAACTGCAATAACAGCAAGACCTATAGTACACCGATTGGCAACATTCTGATGAAGCCGGCTTCTCCAATCTATCTTTTGAAGATAACCAAGCTTTGCAATATATGCAGATATCGCAACAATGATAACGACATTTACAATGACAGTAATCACCGAATTAATCGGATGGAAAATCCAGCCAGCTCCAAGCCAAATAGTAGCCAAAGCCACTATGACACAAATAAGCCGTATTGGGTTTTCAATAACCATTCTCCAAAAGTAAATTGTTTCCGTAATAATCCCGTTATTTTTATTCATAATGCATTCCTCTTTCTATTTTTTGTTGAATCCGTCTTTTACTTCGTCTTTGAGGTTCGAAATTTTTTCTTTTACTTCATATTTTCTCTGATTGATTCGTTTTGAGGTATTTTTTAAATACACAACAAACCATACTATCAGTAAAATACAATTAATGTACAGCAATACAAACCGAACTTGTATAAAGAGGCAGGAAAATATAGTCAACAAAATCCAAAAATATAGACATATGGCATATCTTCCAACCAGCACAGTAAGAAAAGCATCTAAAGCTCTTATTTTCCGACATTCGTATCGGATAGCTGTGCAAACAAGTATCGACTCGATTACTAAAAAAATTCCGACATACCAATTTGCCATAATAACACCCTTTCTTTGTCATTAGCATAACAAAACTCAATAATTTATAGTTTCCACAAACACAATTTAATTATAAATCATTATTTAGACAAAGTCAAAAAAGTGTTTGTTATTTTATAATTTACTTATTTGCTGATATTTCATAAACTGAACCATCTTCTGCTATAGCAACAACTCCATTATATCCACTATCATCTGGATAAGCTACAGAAACTTGTTCAAAGCTCTCAATATCTTCTAATTCTGATATATCTTTTGCAACAAATTTTCCTGTTTTATATCCTTCTTCCATGTCAATTCCTTTTACTGTACCATCTTTTTGTAATAACAATACTAGAGGATAATTCCAATCTTGTCCCTCTTCTCCCACAAAAATTGAATCTACATCACCGCAATTACTTACAGTATATTCTGTATCATATTCTATTCCATTACTATTATCAAGTAAATATTCATTTAACTCTGTATCAGAAAATGTGATAGTTACTTCACCATCATTTTCTTCAATATCAATACTATCTGCATATACATCATCAGTTTCTACTGGAGTATAATATGAATCATAATCTTCTTCATCAATTTCTCTTACAGTATATGTTCCATCATTTTCATATCCTTCTCCAGTTTCATTTGAAACCTCATTATCAGTTTTTACAGAATTTCTAACAGAATTTTCTGTGTTAGCTACATTTTCAGATGTAGTATTTGTATTTTTTTCTTGTTCTGAATTATTATTGCTATTTACTGCTACTACAGCAATAATTGCAATTATGATTACAATAACTAATAAAATTATTAAACCTTTTTTCATTTTTTCTTCCTCCTTCAGTGTTATTTTATCATAACAATTTTATTATTCAATATAAAAATAAACTTTTATTATTAAATTAAAATTAAATAATAAAAGTTTATTTACAATTTTATTTTTCTAATATTTTCTTCAAAAATTTACCAGTATAAGATTTTTCATTTTTTGCGACTTGTTCAGGTGTTCCTATTGCTATGACTTGTCCTCCATTTTCTCCACCTTCAGGTCCTAAATCTATTATGTGATCAGCTGTTTTAATTAAATCTAAATTATGCTCTATAACTATTATTGTATTACCTGTATCTACTAATCTTTGTAATATATCTATTAATCTACTTACATCATCTACATGTAATCCAGTTGTTGGTTCATCTAAAATATACAATGTTTTTCCTGTAGCTCTTTTTGAAAGTTCTGTTGCAAGTTTAACTCTTTGAGCTTCACCGCCTGATAATGTGGTTGAAGGTTGACCGAGTTTAATATATCCTAATCCTACATCTTTTAAAGCTTGAATCTTATTCTTTATTTTAGGAATATTTGCAAAAAAGTCTATTGCCTCTTCTACAGTCATATTTAGAACATCTGATATCGTTTTATCTTTATATCTAACCTCTAAAGTTTCACGGTTATATCTTTTTCCATTACAAACTTCACAAGGCACGTAAATATCAGGCAAGAAATTCATTTCAATTTTTATAACACCATCACCTTGACATGCTTCACATCTTCCGCCTTCTACATTAAAGCTAAATCTTCCTTTTGAGTATCCACGCATTTTAGCTTCATTAGTTCCAGCAAAAATATCACGTATTGTATCAAATACTCCTGTATAAGTTGCTGGATTAGAACGTGGAGTTCTTCCTATAGGTGATTGATCTATATTTATGATTTTATCTATATTTTTAATTCCAAGAATTTTTTCACATTTTCCTGGTTTTTCATTTGAACGATTTAAATCTCTTGCTAACCTTTTATATAATATTTCATTTACAAGTGTTGATTTTCCAGATCCAGAGACTCCTGTAACACAGTTAAATACACCTAGTGGAAATTTTACATTAATATTTTTTAAATTATGTTCAGTAGCTCCTTTAATTTCAATACTCATTCCATTTGATTTTCTTCTTGTTTTTGGAACTTTAATTGACATTCTTCCACTTAAATATTTTGCAGTTATAGAATCAGGAACATCTTTAATTTCTTCAGCTGTACCCTGTGCCATAACTTTTCCACCATGAACACCGGCTCCAGGTCCTATATCAATAATTTGATCTGCAGCATACATAGTATCTTCATCATGTTCTACTACAATAACTGTATTTCCTAAATCTCTTAATTTTTTCAATGTTTCTATTAATTTTGCATTATCTCTTTGATGTAATCCTATACTTGGTTCATCTAAGATATACATAACTCCTGATAATCCTGAACCAATTTGAGTGGCTAACCTTATTCTTTGAGCTTCACCACCAGAAAGAGTTCCAGCAGGTCTTGATAATGTTAAATAATCTAATCCTACATCAATCAAGAATTGTAATCTTTTATTTAGCTCTTTAAAAATCATATCAGCAATCATTCTATCTTTTTTACCAAGCTCTAAATTCTCTAAATATGATTTTATACTTCTAATTGGCATATTAGTAAGCTCATTTATATTTTTATCTCCAACTTTAACAGCTAGTGCTTCTTTTTTAAGTCTTGCACCATTACATACATAACATGGACTTTCACTCATATACATCTCATAGAATTCTCTCATAGCTTGAGATTTTGTTTCTCTATATCTTCTATCTAAAGTAGGCAAAACTCCTTCAAATGGTTGACTAAACTTTCTTACTCCCGCGCTTGTCTTATATTCAAAATCAATTTCTTCATCACCAGTACCATAAAGAATTTTCTCTAAAAATTCTCTTGGTAATTTCTTTATTGGTTTATTTTTTATATCAACTCCATAATGCTTTCCTATACTTTCGAAATACATTTTTGCCATTGTATCTCCTTTTTTCATAGTACTTGCGCCAAAAGCTTTAACTCCATCATAAAGCGTTTTATTTTTATCTGGAATTATTAAATCTTCATCCATTTTCATAAGATAACCAATACCTGTACATTTTGGACATGCTCCATATGGATTATTAAATGAAAACATTCTAGGTGATAATTCTTCAAAACTAATTCCACAATCAGGGCATGCATAATTTGTACTATATAGCTTTTCACCTTGTTTTGGAATACTTATCTTTACAAGATTTTCTGAATGCTTTAAAGCGGTTTCAATAGATTCTGTTAATCTATTGATAATTCCATCTTTTATAATTAATCTATCAACTAAAATATCTATATTATGTTTTTTATTTTTATCTAATTTTATCTCATCTTCAAATTCATAAAGTTCACCATCAATATAGCATCTTACAAAACCTTCTTTTTGAATATTTTGCAAAAGTTTAGCATGTTCACCTTTTTGTCCTCTTACAACTGGTGCTAATATTTGAATTCTTGTTCCTTCTTCTAATTCCATTATATTATCTACAATTTGGTCTATTGTTTGTTTTTCAATTTTTCTACCACAATTTGGACAATAAGGAACACCAATTCTCGCATAAAGCAATCTAATATAATCATAAATTTCTGTAACAGTTCCAACTGTTGAACGAGGATTTTTTGATGTTGTTTTTTGATCAATAGAGATTGCTGGTGAAAGGCCTTCTATACTATCAACCTCTGGTTTTTCCATTATTCCTAAGAATTGTCTTGCGTATGAAGATAAACTTTCAACATATCTTCTTTGTCCTTCTGCATATAAAGTATCAAATGCTAAAGATGATTTGCCTGAACCAGAAAGTCCGGTTATGACAACTAATTTATTTTTTGGAATAGTAATATTAATATTTTTCAAGTTGTGCTCTCGAGCACCTTTTATAACAATATTATCCATTTAAAATTTGCCCCCTATTAGTTACTCTAACTTTTAATATATTTTATTTTTTGACCAGCTTGCATTATAACATGAAAATTTTAGTTTGTAAATAGTTCTGCAAACATTTTTTTGGTATTTAAATTATAAAAAAGAACTTTAAGGAATATCCTTAAAGTTCATTATATTTTTATTAAATTTTTTCTGATTTTATTTTATCTATAAAATCATTTAACTTCATAGCTCCGATATCTCCTTCACTTCTTGAACGAACTCCAATTTGCTCATTTTCTACTTCTTTATCTCCAATAATTAACATATATGGAATTTTATGAAGTTGTGCTTCTCTTATTTTATATCCTATTTTTTCTGATCTATCATCTAATTCAACTCTTACATTTTGACTAGCTAAGCTTGAAACTACTTTTTTAGCATAATCAATATGTCTATCTGCAATTGTTAAAACTTTTACTTGAACTGGTGAAAGCCATAATGGTAAAGCACCTTTTGTTTCTTCTATTAAGAAAGATATAAATCTATCAGAAGAACCTAAAATTGCTCTATGAATTACAACTGGTCTATGTTTTGCTCCATCTTCTCCTATATATTCTAGTTCAAATCTTTCTGGAAGTGCAAAATCTAATTGACATGTTGGAATTGTAACATCATGATTTAGAGCTGTTCTAATTTGAATATCAATCTTTGGTCCATAAAATGCTGCTTCTCCTTCTGCTTCATAGAAATCAATATTCAATTCTTTTAATATTGCTCTTAATTGACTTTCTGCACTTTCCCACATTTCATCATTATCAATATATTTTTCTTTATTAGCTTTATCTCTTAATGAAAGTCTATATTTGAAACAATCTGGAGAAAATCCAAAATCTTTTTGATAAACTTCTTGAATTAGTTTTAAAACATTTCCAACTTCTTCTTTAATTTGGTCAGGTCTTACAAATAAATGTGCATCATTTTGACACATTTGACGAACTCTCTCTAATCCACAAACACTACCGCTATCTTCATATCTAAAGTCATTTGCAAGTTCACCTATTCTTATTGGTAATTCTTTATATGAATGTAATTTGTATTTATAAACTAACATATGATGTGGACAGTTCATTGGTCTTAGAACTAATTCTTCATTATCCATTTTCATTGGTGGAAACATGTCATCTTTATAATGATCCCAGTGTCCACTTGTTTTATATAAAGCAACATTTGCTAAGCTTGGAGTATAAACATGTTTGTATCCTAAAGCTATTTCTTTATCTTGAATATATCTTTCAAGTATACGTCTTATAGTTGCACCATTTGGTAAATATAAAGGTAAACCTGAACCAACTAATTCATGAGTCATGAATAAATCTAAATCTTTACCAATTTTTCTATGATCTCTTTGTTTTGCTTCTTCTAGCATTGCTAAATGTTCTTCTAGCTCACTTGCTTTTGGGAAAGATACTCCATAAATTCTTTGTAACATCTTATTTTTTTCGCTACCTCTCCAGTAAGCACCAGATGTGCTTAATAATTTTATTGCTTTAATACTTCCTGTTGATGGAAGATGTGGACCTTTACAAAGATCTGTAAAATCGCCTTGTTTATAAAAAGAAATTACTTCTCCTTCTGGAAGATCGTTTATTAATTCTACTTTATAAGGCTCATCTTTTTCTTTCATTAATTTTAAAGCCTCTTCTCTTGGAAGTTCAAATCTTTCAAGTTCTAAATCTTCTTTTACTATTTTTTTCATTTCTTCTTCAATAGCTTTTAAATCCTCTTCTGAAAATGGTTTTTCTACATCAAAATCATAATAAAATCCATTTTCAATTGCAGGTCCTATAGCTAATTTTGCATCTGGAAATAATTTTTTTACAGCTTGTGCCATAACATGAGATGTTGTATGCCAAAATGTAGACTCCTCTACTTCCATTGTTTTTCCGCCATGTAATTTTATTTTAAACATAATATTTTCCTCCTAATCTATATAATACTTTTTATCTAATTTTTCGCCAAATTTAACCTCTTCTTTTTTAGCAATATCAATTTTATAATATTTTCTAAATACATCTTGAACATCTATAGATGTTACTTCATAATTATTTAAATCTAATTTATTTATTGTATTTAATACATCTTCTGTAGATTTTCCTTCAATTTCAACATAAGTTGGAATATATGGCCATGTATCAATATCAATTTCTACTTCATCTAATAAATAACGTGTTCTTTTATTTTCCTGATAGGTATGTGAAACATATCCTAATTTATTCAAAATGGTATTAGTTTTTTCAAAATCAGACACTTCTATTTCTATTTCTTCTGTTCCATCAATTTTATTGCTCTTTATCTCCTTAATTGTTAAAGTAGTTTTATTTCCATCGGTTCGTAATCTAATCCACTTTCCGTCTGTTGCTGGATAAAAATTGTAAACTCTTCTCTTATAATTAAAGTCAGCAATTTTTTTAGCGCCCAAATTATTTAGTTTTTTCTCTAATTTGTCTTTATTAATTTCTAGCACTCGTGCTTCATACTCTATCATGAAAAATTTACCTCCACTTAATAAAATTTTAATATAAAACACTCCTTTAGGAAAATATCCTAAAGGAGTGTTTTATACACGGTTCCATCCTTTATTTAACTTAATTTAAAACTTTTAACGTAAAGTTTACACGCCACTCTTTCGAATAGAGGCTCCAAGGTAGTTTTTCAGATATGTTTTCTTAAAATGGCTTTCAGCCCACGACCATTTCTCTCTTATCAAGTAACCTTTATCTTACTTTGTCTCTTCAACGCCCACTAAAATTATATTTTTATAATACAACTTTTTTTATTTTATGTCAATAGAAAAAATTAATTTTTTAACTGCATAAAATGCTTCTTAAGCCAATATCTAAATCTATTTTTCCTATTTTAGAATTATAATCTAAACCGATAAATTCATTTAGGATTTTTTCAAGTTCTTCTTCACTAAAATATCCTGCTTGTCTTTTATATTTATTTACTAAAAATGTTTGATTTGGTTTTAATCCTAATGAAGTAGCTACATCTTTATGTAATCTTATGGCAATCTTGCAAAAATATAATTTTTTAAAATGATTATAAAGCATTATTAATATTTTTTGTAAAGGTTCTTTTTGATAAATCAAATCATCTAAAATCTGCATTGCCTGTTCAATTTTCTTTACACCTAAATTATCTGTTAAATCAAAAATAACACTATCTGTTTTTTTAATTGCTAAATTATCAACATCTACTTTTTCAATAGTTCCTCCAGTTCCTGCATGTTCTATTAATTTTCTTAATTCATTTATTAAAATTTGTAAATTTGTTCCGTGAAACTTCTACTAAATATCCTAAAACATTTTCATTAACATTTACTTTATAGCCATTACAAATATGTTTTAATCTCTTAATCAATTGAATTTGATTTAATTCTTTCATCTCACAAACAACACCATTTTTATTTACCGCATCAAAAGCATTATTTTTATCAACTTCAGTTTCATAAAAAATTATAATAACATTTTCATTTATAATATCCATATTTTCACTTATATATTTCGCAATTGTCTCTTGAATAGGACTTCCTACTTTTTTTCTTCCATCTTTTTTAAAAAGTCCAGAATCCTTTACAATTATAAGTTTTTTATCATATCCAAAGGCAGGAGTCTCAATATTGCTTATTAAATCATTTAATAAACTTTCATCAATAATGACATAATTTATACCTTTTAAAAGTTCTCCAAAATTCTTTTTAATTTTTTTTATTGCAGTTTCTATCAAAAATTTTTCATCGCCATAAAAAAGATATATTGAATGTAATTTCCCACTATTTAATTCTCTTTCTAATAAATCATAAGTCATTTTCATACTCCTATAAATTAAATATTATTTTTTATGAATTTAACACATTTTTTATCATAGCTTGAATCCGTATTTTTCTTATCATTATTTGTAATTTCACAAAAATATTTATTTGATTTGATATCAATTTCTAATCTTCCTAAAGCATCATTATTTCTTTTTCCTTTGCATATTTTAGATGTCATTAAGAAATTATTTTCTTTTATCTCAGTCGTAATTAATTTATCTTTATTTATCAATGCAAGTCCTGTTATATAATATGCAATACTTTCTCCTCCAACTTTTTCAAGTTCGGCACTATAATATTTTTCGAGTTCATCATCATCTAAATATTTTCCTTTAACTCTCCTTACATATAATCCAGGCTGAGTTTTAAATTTTTCTATATACAGTGCAGAGTCACCAGCAATTATTGGCATATCTACAAGGTTAGAATATGCTTTTGCTTTTTTGGTTGCATTTTCAATTACACTTTTTCCATCTTCATTTACATCAATATTAATATTCAAATCATATGGAGTTATAATTTCTATATCAAGTCCCATTAATCTATTCTTCATACTTTGTATTTTAAATTTATTTTTAGTTGCATAAAATAATTTTTTCATATTTTACTTTCTCCTGTTTGTTAATCAATTAAAATTTTTTAAGATTTATTTTAATTTAACTCCTAAAAGATATATTAAATCCATTGCTTGAAATTCGTTTATTATAGCACCTTTTATATCTTCAATTGATACTGCTATTCCTTCAATTGTACTGTCTGAAAGATCTATTCCATTTAAACCAGTTTTAAAAAATTGTGCTTGTCTTAAATCTGCTTTCTTAAAACTAATATTTTTAAATTTATTTTCTTGAAAATTGCTATTTCTTAAAATTGTATTTTCAAATATTATATTACTTAAACTTGCCATTGCAAAATTTGCATAATTAAAATTAGAATCAATAAAGCTAATATTAGAAAATCCACTTTCAATAAAATTATCACCTGTCATTTTGCAATTATTAAATTCACATCTTATAAAACTACAATTTTCAAATGATGTATTTGAAAAATTACAGTTTTTAAATTCAACATCTATAAAAGTATTTTTTGATAAATTACTATTTATTATTTCTGTATTAATTATTATAGAATGCTCAATTGAAATATCATTTATAATTACATTTTCTTCTTTATAATTTTCTAAATATACATTATTTATTTTTTCATCAATTCTTATATTATCTAATAAATTTTCCATTTTTACAAATCTATCTGATAATTTATTTTGCGGTTTTAATACACTATTTTTTTTCATTTATAAAACTCCAGTTATATTTTTCATTAGAATTATATCATTTTCATAAAAAATTGTATATAAATAAATAAAAAATTCTACAAACTCATTAAAACTTGATTTATATTAATATATTTTGAATTTATTATTTAATTAAAAAATAAACATATTAAATTGTATTTATATATCTTAAAATCACATTTTCTTTTTCCTGATTTTGTATACTAAGTTTCATTTCTTGTATTGCTACATACATTCTATTTACATTATAAGAATTTTCATTTAGATAATTAACATTATTCATTAGTTCTTGATATAGACTTTCAGCATTTTCTATAGAATTTAAAGCAGTTGCATAATCATCAATCATACTGTAATATAGGCTTTCTAAAAGATAAGCTTTAACTTCTTTTTCTTTATATAAAATATCATTTTCAGGATAGATTCTTTTTATATAATCAGGAATCACTTTATAAAAGTCTTTTAAAGATTCTAAAAGAGACATTTCTAATTCACTATCTAGAGCTGAATTTATAGCATTAATTCTATCTTCAAGCCCTAAAATATTGCTATCTTCAATTTGCATACTTGTTAAATCTAAGATAATAACACTTGTATTATTTGAAATTTCTCCAAAATCTTTTCTTACATTTTGCCAAGCTATCTCTCCATTTTCTAAATAATCTCCACTTAAATATTTTTCTACGATTAAATGAATTGTATCTTCTGTATATTCTAATTCTGATAAAGTTTTCTCTTTTAACAACTCCTCATCTGTTTTATTTTCACTACAACCTGTTAATAAAAATAAATATATTAATAATATTATAAAAATAAATATTATTTTAAGATTTTTCATAAATTCTCCTTTAGGTAAATTTTTCATGTTTTAGTATTTACATAAAAGTCTATTTTTATGAATATAATAAATATTAAATTTAATATAAGGAGTAAAAAATTGAGCAAAATAAATTATTCTGTAAACTTATTTTCAGAATCTAGTAAAGATTTAGAAAATTTTTTGAATTTATTTTATAAAAATAATATAAAATTAAATCAAAAACTTTCATATGAAGAATTTTTTGAAAATCCGATTGATATGATTGAACTCATCTCAACTATTATTGATAATAATGATAAATTTAATATAGGAATCTGGATAAGTATTGATAAAGATATTTTTATCAATATTACTGAAAATAATTTAGACAAAATAATAAGGTATCTTTTTGAAAGATACCCCGAATAAACTAATCTTCTGATTTTATATCACGATTCATTAAAATATCAACTGCTTCTCTTGGATCTAAATTATTATACAATACATCATAAACTGCATTTACAATTGGCATTTCAATATTGTATTTTTTTGCAAGTTTATAAGCAACATCTATATTATCTACACTCTCAATTACCATACCAATTTGTTTTTTAGCTTCTTCTATAGAATAACCTTTACCAATCATTTCTCCAGCTCTTCTATTTCTACTATGCTTGCTTCCACATGTTACTATTAAATCGCCAAGTCCTGTTAGTCCATAAAAAGTCTTTTCTCTAGCTCCAAGAGCGACACCAAGTCTTACAATTTCAACTAATCCTCTAGTTGCTAGTGCTGCAAAAGTATTATCTCCAAAGTTCAATCCTACTGAAATTCCAGCACAAAATGCAATTATATTTTTAAGTGCTCCTCCTAGTTCAACTCCTTTTACATCACTTGATGTATATATTCTTAATAAATTACTTTTAAATACATTTGAAATAACTTTTTTAACATTTTCATCATCAGATGCAATAACTAAAGCTGTAGGAATACCAATTGAGACTTCTTCTGCATGACTAGGTCCAGATAAAACTCCATATTTATTATTAGGTAACTCCTCTTCAATAACTTGATCTAAAGTTTTTAATGATTCAGCTTCAAATCCTTTTGCACACATAATAATTATTTGATCTGGTTTTACATATTTTTTGTATTCTTTCATTGTACTTCTAACAAATTTTGATGGAGTAACATGTAAAATTATTTCTGCATCTTTAATTGTATCCTCATAACTGTTTGTTGCAACAACATTTTCTGGTATTTTTGCATTAGGTAAAAATTTGCATTTATGTTCATTATTTATTAAATTTTTTTCATCTTCTGAAAACGACCAAATAGTAACATTTTCCCCTTTGTTTCCTAAATAGATTCCTAAAGCTGATCCCCAGCTTCCACTTCCAATTATAGCTATTTTTTTCATCTTCTAAATTCCCTTCTTCTATAGTATACTTTTATTTTTTAAAACTAATTCTATTTTCTGTACCTTCATTTAATCTTTTAATATTAGATCTATGATTAAATAAAATAATTATTGCCATTATAATTCCAAAAATTGTATATCCTGCTCCATCTGCAATATAATGTGTTCTAATAAATATTGTTAAAACTGGAAATAACAAAGCTGCTGTTATAGAGCCTAATGAAACCATTCTTGTAAGTAGTAAAATTAAAACACCATAAACTATACAAATCAAACCAATTTGCCAATTTATTACAAGCAAAATTCCAATACTAGTTGCAACTCCTTTTCCACCCTTAAAACCAAAGAATATTGGAAAAGTATGTCCTAAAACTACTGCAACTGCTGCTATTTGAACTCCTATTGCTTGATTTTCTCCATTAGTCATAAGTTTAGCAATTAAAATTGCTATAACTCCTTTTAAAATATCACAAATTAAAACTACTAAAGCCGCCTTTTTTCCTACAGTTCTGAGCATATTAGTTGTTCCTGCATTTTTACTTCCTTTTTCTCTTAAATCAAATCCTGCTACTTTTTTGCTTATTATAACAGAAAAATTTATACTTCCAATAAAATAAGCAATAATAGCTACTGCTACATACATCCCCATAATTTTCTCCCTTCATTATATTTTAGTATCGTTTTTTTCTCCTCTTTCGCGAATTATAAGCCTTACAGGTGTTCCTTCTAATCCAAAATTATTTCTAAAGCAATTTATTATATATCTTTGATAAGAAAAGTGAAACAAACTTTTATTATTTACAAATATAACAAATGTTGGTGGTTTTGTCGAAGCTTGAGTTGCATATAAAATTTTTAATCTTCTTCCTTTATCAGTAGGTGGTTGAACTGTTGAAATTGCTTCATTTATAACTTCATTTACAACTGAAGTTGAAAGTCTTAAAGCATTTTGACTAGCAACCTTATTTATCATTTCAAATAAATTATTTACTCTTTGTCCAGTTTTTGCTGAAATAAATATTATTGGAGCATATGATGCATAAGATAATTTATTATATACATCTTTTTTATATTTTTCCAATGTACCAGTCTCTTTTTCTATCTCGTCCCATTTGTTAACTGCAATTATAATTCCTTTTCCTGCTTCATGAGCTTCTCCTAATATTTTAGCATCTTGATCTGTTACCCCATCATTTGCATCTATCATTACAATGCAAACATCAGCTCTTTCAATAGCAAGTAAAGTTCTCATTACGCTATATTTTTCAATTCTCTCATTTACTTTTGATTTTTTCCTAATACCAGCTGTATCAATAAACACATATTTTCCATGTTCATTTTCAAAAGGTGAATCTAATGCATCTCTAGTAGTTCCAGCAATATCACTAACAATTGCTCTTTGTTCATTTAATATCTTATTTACTAAAGAAGACTTACCGTACATTAGGCTTTCCAATTATTGCAACTTTAATTACATCTTCATCATCTGATGATTCTTTTTGCTCTGGTAAAGCATCATATATTCTATCTAAAACATCACCTATACCTAAAGCATTTGCAGCAGAAATTGGAGATGGTTCTCCTAATCCTAAATTATAAAATTCATATAATTCTGCAGGTGGTTCTCCGGTTTTATCTGCTTTATTGCAAACTAAAATAACTGGTTTCTTAGATTTCTTTAACATTACAGCTATATCCATATCTATACTAGTAACGCCATCTCTTATATCTGTCATAAATAAAATCACATCAGCTATTTCAATTGCAATGTTTGCTTGCTCTCTCATACCAGATAAAATCACATCATCTGTTTTAGTTTCAATTCCTCCTGTATCAATAAGTGTAAATTCTTTATCTCTCCAAGATGCATCACCATATATTCTATCTCTTGTAACACCAGGTGTATCTTCTACAATTGAGATTCTTTGTCCTATTACATAATTAAAAAAACTAGATTTTCCGTACATTAGGTTTTCCAACAATTGCAACTATAGGTTTCACTTTCTCTTCTCCTCTCTATTTCTCAAGTTCTTACATTATATAATATTTATCTAACTTTTTCAATGAAAATAATGTAAAAAATTAACATATTAAAAGAGATACAAATATGCCTCTTCTATATAATTATTTCTCAAAAACAAATTCACTAATTAAATGCGTATATGTAATTAAATAAGAAACAGTAACTAGAAATCCTCCTATTACATCGCTCAAATAATGTACTCCCAAGTATACTCTACTAAGACCTATCACAATTATTAATATACATAATAATAAAATTAAACTCCATTTTAAATATTTATTTTTTACATATTTATAAACTAAATATATAACAAATCCATAAAATGCCATACTTGCCATAGAATGCCCAGATGGAAAACTATATCCTGTTTCTTCAATAAGCCTGTATCCTATTGGTCTAGGTCTATGTAATATACCTTTTAATATATAATTTAAAAGTGATGATATTCCAAGATTTCCTACAATTGCTATTCCTATTTTTTTATTTTTAATAACTATAAATAAAATTATTGATAATACTATTAAGAAAGTTGCTCCACCTAAGTTTGTAATTATTTTTACAATTGGTGTCAATGTATCAGAAATTACATGTTCTGCTAAAAAAGTATGAAAAGATGTGTCAATATTAAAAATCTCATCTTCTAAAACATCTTCGGCAATCCCCAAAAAACAAATCAAGCATATAAATAATATTATCCATTTTAAATTTTTAATTATAAATTTTTTTATCTCTTGTTTCATAGTTTCCCTCTTAATTTAATATTTGTTCATTATAACAAAAGAATATTTGCATTTCAACTCAAATTTTTAAATATATACTATATATCTTGTTTTTTTACTTAAAATATGCTATAAATGTAATGTTAAATTATTTTTTAAAGAGGTTTTAAAATGTTTAAATTAGTATCAGACTATAAACCAACTGGTGATCAACCAGAAGCAATTGAATATTTATCAAATGGTATAAAAGAAGGAAAGAAATTTCAAACTTTACTTGGAGTTACAGGCTCTCGGAAAAACTTTCACTATGGCAAATGTAATTCAGCAAGTTCAAAAACCAACTCTAGTTTTAGCTCATAATAAAACTTTAGCTGGACAGCTTTATAGTGAATTTAAAGAATTTTTCCCAGAAAATAGAGTTGAATACTTTGTTTCATATTATGATTATTATCAACCAGAAGCATACATTGCATCATCTGACACTTACATTGAAAAAGATGCTTCTATTAATGATGAAATAGATAAACTTCGTCATTCTGCAACAGCATCACTTTTTGAAACACGTGATGTTATAATTGTTGCATCTGTTTCATGTATCTATGGATTAGGTGACCCTATTGATTATGAAAATATGATAGTCTCTTTAAGACCTGGAATGGTTAAAGATAGAAATCAAGTTATGAAAAAACTTGTAAATATGCAATATTCTAGAAATGAAATGGATTTTAAAAGAGGTACATTTAGAGCAAAAGGAGATACTTTAGAAATCTATCCTTCAAATGAAGATGAAAGAGCAATAAGAGTTGAATTCTGGGGTGATGAAGTTGAAAAGATTGCTGAAATAAATCCTTTGACTGGAAAAGTCTTAGGTATTAGAGAACATGTTATGATCTTCCCTAATTCACACTATGTTACAAGTAAAGATAAATTAGATCGTGCTATAGAGACTATAGAGCAAGAACTAGAAGAACGTGTATCTTATTTTAAAGCAAATAATAAATTAATTGAAGCTCAAAGAATTGAAGAAAGAACAAATTTTGATATTGAGATGTTAAAAGAAACTGGTTTTTGCCAAGGAATAGAAAACTATTCTAGACATATAAGTGGAAGAGCTCCAGGATCTCCTCCATTTACATTATTTGACTATTTTCCAGATGACTTTTTACTATTAATTGATGAATCACATGCTACAATCCCACAAGTTAGAGCTATGTATAATGGTGATAGAGCTAGAAAAGATTCTTTAGTAAAATATGGATTTAGACTTCCATCTGCTTATGACAATAGACCACTTAAATTTGAAGAATTTGAAGAAAGAATTAATCAAGTAATTTTCGTTAGTGCAACGCCTGGAGATTATGAAAAAGAACATTCTAAATCAAATATAGTTGAACAGATTATAAGACCTACTGGTCTATTAGATCCTAAAATAGATGTAAAACCAACTGAAAATCAGATAGATGATTTAATTCAAGAAATTCATGAAAGAACTGAAAAAAATGAAAGAGTTTTAGTAACAACACTTACTAAAAAAATGGCTGAAGATTTAACAGCATATTTAACAAATATTGGAATTAGAGTAAGATATATGCACTCTGATATAAAAGCATTAGAGAGAATGGAAATTATTAGAGATTTAAGAATTGGTGAATTTGATGTTTTAGTTGGAATAAATCTTTTAAGAGAAGGTCTAGATATTCCAGAGGTTTCATTAGTAGCTATTTTAGATGCAGATAAAGAAGGATTTCTTCGTTCTGAGCGTTCATTAATTCAAACAATAGGACGTGCTGCTAGAAATACTGATGGACGTGTTATTATGTATGCTGATGAGTTAACAGATTCAATGGAAAAAGCAATTAGCGAAACTAATAGACGTAGAAAAATTCAGGAAGAATATAATAAAGAACATGGTATTACTCCTCAAACAATTAAAAAGTCTGTAAGAGATGTTATAAAAGCAACAATAGTTGAAGATATTCAAAGTAAATTTGATATCGGAAAAGATGAAACAGTCGAAGATATTATCAATAAATTAACAGATGAGATGTTAAAAGCTGCAGCAAACATGGAATTTGAAAAAGCTGCAGAATTAAGAGATAAAATTAAAGAACTTGAGAAATTTCAAGAGCAATAAAAAATTTTGCCAGCGGTGCCACGGGGACGTTGTTCCACGGCACATCCGTGGAACATTTTTCTTACAATACAAAATTTTCGATATAAAATTTAAAATACAAAAAAACACCTTTAAGTATTTAAAACTATTTTAACTACTTAAAAGTGTTTTTTTTATATTTTATCTAGATTAATTCTGCAATTTGTCTTTTTGCTAGCATTTATTATGTTTTCAATAGAAATTGTTTCTTTGTTTTCTGACATTGCTTCTAGTGTTGCTTCATTAAGCAGCGTTTCAATTGAAGAACAGCTAAGATTTTCTAAACTATCTGCTAATTTCAATTTATTTATTTTATCAGATATTTTTTTCTTTTTTGTATATAAATCAATAAGTTCTAACCTTGTTTCTATATCAGGATTTGGAACATTATATTTTAAATCAAATCTTCCAGGTCTTATTAACGCTGGATCTAATGAACGAATAGAATTAGTTGCTCCTATTACTAAAATTCCTTCACCTGTTTCAAATCCATCCATTTCATTTAACATTGCAGTTACTATTCTATTATTTTCCTTATCTACTCCTGTTCCTGTATAATTTCTTTTCTCTCCTATGCTGTCAAACTCATCTATAAAAATTATACAAGGTTTATGTTTTTTTGCCTTTTTAAATAATTGCTTTATTTTTTGAGCACCCATTGACATTATTGGACTTTGAAAATCAGCTCCTTTTGTAGCGATAAAATTAATATTCATTTCTTCAGCTAATGCTTTAGCAAATAATGTTTTACCATTTCCTGGAGGACCTTCTAAAATAATGCCTTTAATTTGTCTAATTCCTTGTGATTTATACTTTTCAGAATTAGTTAGGATATCTATAATCTGTTTCATATCTTTTTTTATATTACTCATACCTGCAATATCATCAAATTTAACATTTGTATGTTTTACAATTTTAAAAATTTTATTATTTGTTTCATAATATTTATAAAAAATAATTATTATAAAACATATAATTATAGCAAAAAGTAATAAATTAAATATCATATTTAAATTATCTTCAGCAGAGCTTATATCAACTGAAACTCCCTTTAATAATAGCTCTTTTTCTAATTCATCATAATTTGGATTTTCAGTATAATATGTTTTATCTTCATCATTCATTTTAAATTCAATTTCATCATCTTTAATCAATACACTTGAAATTTTACCATTTTCAAATTCAGAATAAAATTCTTTAAAACTTACATATTCAGAATTATTATTAAAGATACTAAAAATTACAATGCCTATTAAAATAACAAAAATAATAATACATATTATAATCTTATTTTTAGTTTTCATTAAACCATCTCCATATAAAGATTATCTATATCTTTTTTCTTCAATAATATTTCCATCAACATCTTTTAAAATTAAATTTTCATCATCAATAATCATATAACTATGTGCTGTTCCACCTTTTGGTAAAGAAATAGAACCTGGATTTGCAAATATTATATTATTTTCTTCTTTTATAAAACCTGTATGGAAATGGCCATATACTACAACTTTTCCAACTGGCGGAATATTATCTATATTATATTTATGACCATGGCTAAAGAAAAACTCTACTCCATTTATTTCCATTTGTATATGATCTTCAAATTTAAACTCAGAAATCATTTCATCAACTTCAGCATCACAATTTCCTCTAGTGCATAAGATAATATCTTTATGAGAATTTAAAATTTTAGAAACTTCCATTGGATTATATTCTTCAGTTAATTCATTTCTAGGTCCATGGTAATATAAATCTCCTAATAAAATTATTTTTTCTGGATTTTCCTTTTTAAAAATTTCCTCTATTTTTTTAGCATAATAACTTGAACCATGTATATCAGACACAACTAAATATTTCATATTTTTCCTCCTTTTTTATCTTTCATCTATTTCTTCTAAATGATGATCTATTGTTTTTTCATGTTTCCAAACATAATAAGTTAAACATTCATCTTCATTTTCTTTTTCAAATCCTTGTTTAGCAAAAAAATGATTATCCTTATCAAAACATTCTAGTTTTATATCTTTGTTAGACTTTTTAGCTAACTTCTGTATTTTATTCATAAGTTTTCTTCCATAGCCTTTATTTCTATCATTTTGATTAACTGCTATTTGTGATATATGCCAGAATCCATCATTAAAATTTTGAACAATACTATATCCTTTTACTTCTCCATCAATTTCAAGAACTAATAAAGCTTCATCACTTTCACCTCTTAAAATTTCTCTCATCATGAAACTCTGAGTTTGTTTACCTGGTTTATAAATTTCATTTAAACCTGTACATCCAAAATCTGTTCCATTAAATATATCCATAACATCATCAAAATCTTCAACTTTAAATTTTCTAATAACTTCCATAGCTTTTCCTTACTTTAAAACTTATGTTCGTATTCTATCACCTTAAGGTTAATTTGTCAATCAAAAATCTAAAATGTTCTCAAAAAAAGAAGTTTAATAACAATTAAAAAAATTATTAAACTTCTTTTTTAATATTCTATTATATACTTATAATTTATTTAAACTGTTTGCAAACTTCCAATATAATTACAAATTATATCTATTATCTTTTCATTTCCTAATTCACAATTAATACATAAATCATAATTTTCTTTTTTACCCCATGGTCTATTGGCAACTACTTCATAATATGAAGATCTTGATTTGTCAGAATCTAAAACATGTCTTTTAGCTTCTTTATATGTATCTTTGTAAATTTCTTTTATTTTATCAATTCTATATTCTAACGGTGCATAAAGAAAAATTTTAACCAAATTTGGATTATCTCTTAAAATATAATCAGCAGCTCTACCAACTATTACACAATTCTCTTTTTCTGCAATTGCTTTAATTGTCTCTGATTGTTTAATTATTGAATCTTTTTCAGCATCTAAAGATAAATAAAATTTATATAATTCCTCATCAGAATGTCCGTCATCAATCATTGAATTTGAAACTGCATACTTTTTTATTTCTTCTTTATCATAAAAAGATAACCCTAATCTATTAGCAACTTGTTTTGCTATTTCTTTTCCATTTGTTCCATGCTCACGAGCAATTGAAATAACAAGTTTTTGTGCTTTTTCTAAAATAGTAGTTTTAATTTTATCTAATACAGAAATCTTAGTTTTATATGAACTTTTTAAAATAAATATTGAAATTACAGCTGTTAAAACTTCTGCAATTGGAAAAGCCCACCAAACTATATTTACAACATTATCTGACAAAGTGAAAAGATAAGTTATTGGTAATACAAAAATTACTAATCTTAAAAAAGATATTATTAATGGTCTTATGGCATATCCAACAGATTGTAGCACTCCTTGCACTGCAACTGAAAATCCCATAAATATATATCCTATACTTGCAATTCTTATTGCTGTTGTACAAACTGAAATAATTTCTTCTGAACTTCCGCCACCTGCTAATCCAAATAAACTTGCTAAAGGCTTAGCCAATATTTCAAATGCTATTGTTAAAATTGCTGATACAATTATAGTATCAATAATTCCATATTTTATACAATCATCACTTCTTGATTTATCTTTCATTCCATAATTAAATGATAAAATTGATATTATTGTATTTGATAAGCCAAATGCTGCAAATAATGCAATCTGCTGAATCTTATAATAAATACCAAAAGAACCCACTAGAATAGTTGGATTAGCTTTAGCAGTTCCTAAAATTGCATTAACACCTGCCATCATAACAGAAAGTAAAGCTTGCATAATTGCAGCTGAAATACCTATACTATAAATTCCTTTTATAATTGAAAACTCTGGTTTAATATATTTTGGATTTCCATTAATTTCTTTATTTAATTTATAATGGAAAATCATTGCTAAAAATAATGACACAAATTGACCTATAATAGTTGCCCAAGCAGCTCCTGCTACTCCCATCCCAAGTGGAAAAATAAATACATAATCTAAAACAATATTAGTTAGAGCTCCTGAAATCTGAGCGATTGTTGAATATATTGTTTTACCTGTTGATTGTAAAAATCTCTCATAAACTGTATATCCTATTGAACCTAGTGAAAAACATGTACATATTTTTAAATATGTTGTTCCCATTTCAATAACTTCGCTATTACCTGCTGCAAATAAAGATATAAACCATTCTGATCCCAAAAATCCAAATAGGAAAAATACTATAAATATACATATACTTAAAAATATTCCATTTCCAGCAACTTTATTTACTTTTTCTGTATTTTTCTCACCTAAACTCTTAGAAAGTAATGCGTTTAAACCAACTCCTGTTCCTACTCCAACAGCAATAATTAAAATTTGAATTGGAAAAGCATAAGTTAATGCTTGATTTGCAAGAGCTCCTTTTTCTCCCATGTTTGCAACAAAAATACTATCAACAACATTATATAAAGCTTGCAAAACCATTGAAATAATCATTGGCAACCCCATTTTCCAGAATAATTTTTTCATAGGTGCATCTGCCATCTTATTTCTTTTTGTTTCTTCCATAAATAAATAATTCCTCCTATTTTATAATTTTAATCGCAAAAAAACAGTATATGGTTTTAAAAGTTGGTTTTACGCCTTTTTAAGACCACACACTGTTTAATAATTTCTTATTTAATTTTCACGATATTGTAATTATAACACATTTTTTAAAAAAATGTAAAGCAAATTTTTAGTAAAGAAGATTTTTATTAAGTCATCCAATATATAAAATTAAATATAAAAACAGTAATATTTAAATTAAATACTTTTTATCCATCATGCAAAAAGGAACACTTAAAAAAAAGCATGTTTATCAAAATTTTCCAAAGTGTCCATAAAAGCTTGAATTTCTTTTCCTTGTTAATCCGTTGGCAAAAAAATCAATATATGCTATAATTATTTTGCTATTTATAAATAAAAGTTATTATTGGAGGTTATTATGAAAATTTTAAGAAATGTATTAAAAAATGAATTAAATATAAGAACTCAAGCAAATTATCCTAAAGAAGGTGTTGAGTTTATTGATGTTATGCCTTTATTTATTCAAAAAGATGTTTTTAAAGAAATAGTTCAAAATTTCAAAAAAGAAATTTCTGATAAAAATGTAGATTATATAGTTGGTCCTGAAGCAAGAGGATTAATACTAGGAGCAGCTATTGCAAATGAGATGAATCTTGGTTTTATTCCTGCCAGAAAAGCGGGTAAACTTCCTCCAATTACAGTTGAAACTCAAGTTGCTTATGAAAAAGAATATGGTAAAGATGTTTTAGAACTTCCAAGATTAGTTAGTGATCAGTATTCTGAAAAAAACTTTTATATAGTTGATGATATTTACGCAACTGGAAATACTTTAAATGCTATTAAACAAGCTATTAAAGATTGTGGTGGAAATGTTGTTGGTGAAGGCGTTATTATGAATATTAAAGAATTAAACAATTCTGATATTTTCTCTTTAATTGATATAAATGAAAATTAATTTTAAATGGAGGTTATAAAAATGGCCGAACTTCTATCTCCTGTCCGGAGATTTTGAATGTTTAAAAGCTGCTGTTCAAAATGGTTGTGATGCAGTATATTTAGGAGCATCAAATTTTAGTGCTAGAGCTAAAGCTACCAATTTTGATTTAGATGATCTAAAAGAAGCAATTAAATATGCAAAATTAAGAAACGTCAAAGTTCATTTAGCTTTAAATACTTTAATTAAAAATAGTGAATTAGAAGATGCTACTAAACTAGCTGTAACTGCCTATAATCTTGGAGTTGATGCAATAATTATTCAAGATTTAGGACTAGCAAGTTATTTAAAACAAAACTACCCTGAAATTACTTTACATGCTAGTACCCAAATGACAGTACATAATTTAGATGGCGTAAAACAACTTGAAAATCTTGGATTTTCTAGAGTAGTATTATCTAGAGAACTTTCTTTTAATGAAATAAAATATATCAAAGAAAATTCTTCTATAGAACTTGAAGTATTTATTCATGGTGCTCTTTGTATATCATATTCTGGTCAATGTTTACTTTCTAGTATGATTGGTGGCCGTTCTCGGAAATCGTGGGAATTGTGCTCAGCCTTGTAGACTTCCTTATGAACTTTATGAAAATGAAAATCTATTAAATAACGGATATCTACTTAGTCCTAGAGATAACTTTGGAATAAATTTTCTACCAGAATTAATAAAACTTGGAATTGACTCTTTCAAAATTGAAGGCAGAATGAAAACTCCTGAATATGTTGGAATAGTCACTAAATTTTATAGAAAATATATAGATTTAATACTAGAAAATAAAAACAAAGATATTAATTATATAAAAAATTTAATTAATCATAATTTAGATATAAAAAATCCAGATACTCTTTTAACTGATAAAGAAGAAATAACTCAAGTTTTTAATCGTGGAGGATTTTCATCAGGGCATTTAAATTCAGAGCCAAATCATGACTTAATATTTAAAGAAAAGCCAAATAATATGGGAATTTATATTGGCAAAATAATTAGTATAAATCCTAATAAAGGTCGTATTAAATTAAAATTAGAAGATACTTTATCAATTGGAGATAGAATTTCTATAAATGATGAAAACTACACTGTATCTGAATTAATGATTGGAAATGAAAATTATCAGTCTTTAGAAAAAGGAAATACTGTTACAATTGGAAGAATGAAAGGAAAAATATTTAATGGTACAAAAATTTATAGAATATCTTCTGCCAAATTAAATAAAAGCATTTCTCCTACTTTTTCTGAAGAAAAAGAATTTAAAAAAATTCCTTTAAATGGAGAATTACTTATTAAAAAAAATACTCCTATTACTTTAAAAGTTTGGTCTGATATTGGATTTTATAAAAATATCCAATTTACTGCTACATCTGAAATAGCTCCTCAACTAGCTTTAAATCGACCAATTTCTAAAGAAAAAGTATGTGAGCAAATAACAAAAACAGGTAATACTTGTTTTGAATTTGAAAATTTAGATATTAATATGTCAAATAATTTATTTTTACCAATTAAAGCACTTAATGATATAAGAAGAATTGCACTTGAAGGATTAGAAAATTCTGTTATTAATAAATTTACACATAATCTAAAAATTAAAAATATAGATATTTTAAAACAAGAAGCAAATACTAATAAAAATAATACTAATATCTCTCTACTTTTAAATATTTATAATCCTGAATTTAAATATGAAGTATTAAAAAATATTGACAAATTATATATACCTCTAGCATACTTTATAACTCCTAGATTTAAAGAGGCCTTAAAAGATACAACATTAAAATTTAATACATATATATACATGCCAAATATTTTAAAAGACAATAAAATAAATTCTATAAATTTTGAAAATTTAGTAAAAGAATTTAATATAAAAGGTTTTGTTATTTCACATATCTCTCAAATAGAAAGATTACAAAAATTCAATTTAGAATTGATCGGAAATTATACTTTAAATATATATAATAATTTTTCTATAGATTTTTTAAAAGATTTAAAACTAAATTGTTATACACCTTCAGTAGAGTTAGATAAAGAAGATTTAAATGAGATTTTGAGTAATTCTACATTAAAATCAGAAATTATAATTTATGGAAAAATTCCAGTAATGACTAATAATTATTGTTTTTTAGGAAATTCAAATAAATGTTATAAAAATTGCAAAAGAAAATGTGAATCAAACAATATATTTTACTTAAAAGATAGATTTAATTGTAAATTTAGAATTTTACCATCTCCAACTTATGGAACAACAACAATTTTTAATAGTAAACCATTAAATCTTACTAGGAAAAATTTAAATTCAAATTCTTTTAGAATAGATATCCTAGATGAAAATTTAGAAGAAATACAAAATATAATAAAAAATATTTAATATAAAAAAACGCTATCAAATTATTGATAGTGTTTTTTTAGCGGCTTCTGCCTCTACCTCTTCCTCTACCGCCACGGCTTAAATCTAAAATTTTATCTCTTTCTCTTTGTTCACGTTCTTCTCTTTCCTCTTTTTCTAATTCTTTCTTGTTTATCTTAAAATTATTATCAAACCTTCCACGAGTTCCAATTCTAGTAGCTCTAACTAAAATATTAGAATTTTTATAAAATTCTTTTGTAACTACAACACGTGAATAAGCATATTTATTTTTTAATTTTTTTACATATAAATCAGCAACTTTTTCCATTTCATATCTATCTTTATAATCAGATAACATAAAAATTTTTCTTTCTAATTCTTGTTCCATATATACTCCTTCTCATATAATCAATTATATTTTTTCTTTTTTTCTAATACTCAAAAATTTATTAATCTCTGCTCCAAGAAAAATTATATAAAAAACAAAATATACCCAAATCATAATGGTAAATAAAGCAGTTAAACTTCCATAAGTAACTGAATAACTAAATACATTTATAAATGAAGCTAAAAACGATATTATATTTATTGACACTGATGCAAACAAAGCTCCCCAAATTTGACTTTTTATTTTAATTTTGTGACCAGGTATAAATTTATATAATAGTAAAAATAAAACAAAGACAACAAATATAAGAGCTAATCTTGCTATAATTTCTGAAATAACATTATAATTTTCCATCATACCAAATCTATTTTGCAAAGTCTCTATAATACTTCTTCCAAAAACCATTCCAACTAATCCGTATAATCATTACTATAATAAAAACTAAAGTTTTTATCAACGAAATAAATCTTAAATATATAAATGATCTTTTACGGCTATCACTAAAATTATAAACTTTATGTAGTCCTTTTATTAATGCATATAATCCTTTAGCTGAAGCATATAAAGTAAATATAAGAGAAATTGAAATTGTTCCAATTGATTTTGAATATATTTCTTTAACAATTCCTAAAACAAAACTATTCATATTATCAGGAACTAATTCTGAAATTATATTAAATAATTGGTCTGCAGTAATACTAGTATACTGAAGTAATGTTAAAAATAATATTACAAATGGTACAAAAGATAACATTATATAATATGCACATTGTGCTGAAGATTCGCTTATATGATCTTCTTCTAAATTTTTTAAAATTTTTTTAATATTTTCCCAGAGATTTTCCCAAAAAATTGATAATTTATCTTTAATATTCATGAAAATGCCCTCTTTATAATTATAGGAGAATATTATCATAAAAATACATTAAATTCAATAAAAAAAATTTTTAAAATTTTTTAGAAAAATTAGCACTCAACTATTGACATTGCTAAAAAATGGTAGTATAATATCTTACGTAAAGGGAAAAGATATATCCCAAGTAAATAAAAAGTGCTTAAGCTATATTAAGAAAATCTAAAAGTTCTTAGTATAAAAGCTATCAACACTAAAGAAAGGAATGGTTTTTATGATGATGATACCAAGAAAAAGAGATTATGATTTATGGGATGAAATGTTTAAGGACCCATTTTTTACAGGTGAAAGTAACAAAATTATGAAAACAGATATTAAAGAGAAAAAAGACAAATATGTAATTGAAATGGATTTACCAGGATATGAAAAAGACAATATCAAAATTGAAATTGAAGATGGATATTTAAGTATTCATGCAACAGCTGATTCTTCTAAAGATGAAAAAGAAGATGATGGTGAATTTGTAAGAAAAGAAAGATATTTTGGAGAATGTTCAAGAAGCTTCTATATTGGAGATGACGTTACTGAAGAAGACATTAAAGCTTCATTTAAGAATGGTACATTAAGAATTGAAGTTCCTAAAAAAGAAGCTAAAAAAGAAATCCCAGAAAAGAAATATATTGCAATTGAAGACTAACAGAAATATCCCCTCTATCCCAGATAGAGGGGATAATTTTTTATATAAAAAAAGACATGATTTTGATTTAATTTCAATATCATGTCTTTTTATTTTATTAAACTTCTTTTAAAGTTACCCCAAATGATTCTTCAATTGCTTCAATTAATTGGTCAACATTGTCTGAATCTGGATCTATATTATGTACTTCATATAATGAATCAAATCCCTCTTCAGTAACATACATTTCAAGTACTCCATCTTCCATATACATATCAATATAATTTTCCATATCTTCATCAAAAATAAGCATTTGTTCCATCATATCTTCAAAATAAGGAAGCCACTCATCTTCAAAATCTTGGTATGTATCATATTCATAACCATCTGCAGCAAGTTCATCACCATATTCATCATACATTACTTTTAAACATTTTCCTAAATCAATATGGAAAACTAATTCAACAGCTTTATTGTCTACTGCAAAAAGATTTATTTCTAATTCAATAGAATTATATAAATCATAGTATTCATCTGATGAATCAATTCCACTCATATCTGCTGATGTAACAGAACCATAATATTGAACTGCTTCTGGTTTTTGAGCTTCTTTAGATAAACGAGAAGGATCTACTAATGTTGTAACTTTATTAACTTCTTTATCTACCTCATCTTTTACTTTATCATCATTACTATCTGATTTTTCGGAATCATCATCTTCAGATGAAATCCATCCTAATTCTTCAAAAGGTGCTAAATAATCTTCTCCTGTAACTACCATTCTTACAGCTAAAACTGTTGCTCCTCCAGCTACTACACCAACAATTACTATTAAAATTACAACTATCGCTGCAATTCCAGCTGAATTTTTTAATAATTTGTTCATATACTAATCCCCTTTTCTTAAATTTTTTCGACCAAATCTAGTATAACATTTAATATTTATTTATTCAATAGATTTCATAATAAATTTAAAACTAATAAAGACATGTTGCACACATGCCTTTTTTATCTATTCTCTTAAAAGATTAGTCCATAAATTAGAAACATACTCAAACATATTTAATGAATTCATTTTTTTCACTTCTTCCTCAGCAATTAAATTGCTACTTCCTATAAGTTCATCATTCAAGTAAAAATTTACCTTTCCTAAAATATCTCCTTTATTTATTGGAGCTGATATATTTTCATCTATAATAATTTCATTTTTAATTCCGTCTGAACTTCCTTTTTTTAATACTGTACCACTGTCACCTTCATAAACTAAATTTACATTATCCATAACCCCTTTTTGAACTGGTATATTTTGAACTATTTCATCTTTAGTTGAAGTATTTATAAATTCATAATTTGAAAATCCATAATCTAAAAGAGTTTTTGCATTATTTACTCTTTCCTTAGAAGATGGAGCTCTCATTACTACAGCTATTAATGAAAGTCCATCTCTTGTCGCACTAGCTGATAAATTATATAAAGCTAAACTTGTAGAACCTGTTTTTAAACCTGTTGCTCCTTCATAAGTTCTAATTAGCTTATTTGTATTTACTAATTCTGATTCTCCATTTCTTAATGTATCCATCCATATTGTTGTATAATTTGTTATCTCAGGATATTTATTTAATAATTCTCTAGACATTAGAGCTATATCATAACTAGATGTTACATGACCATCTTCATCTATTCCATGACAGTTTTTAAAAACTGTATCATTCATTCCAAGTTCTTTTGCTTTATCATTCATCTTTTGAACAAAAGCCTCTTCCGTTCCTGAAATATATTCTGCCATAGCTACTGAACAGTCATTTGCAGACACAACACAAATTGCTTTTAGCATTTCATCTACAGTTAAACTCTCTCCTACTTCTAACCAAATTTGAGATCCACCCATAGAAGCTGCATTTTCTGAACATGAAACTTCAGTATCATAAGTAATCTGACCACTATGAATTGCCTCCATAATAAGTAAGATTGTCATAATTTTTGTAACCGAAGCAGGTCTTAATTGTTTATGAGCATCTTTTTCATATAACACTGTTCCTGTTGTTTGCTCTATTAAAATTGCACTTTCACATGAAAGATCTAAAAAATCACCGCTATTTTCTTCTGCTGATGTTTCCACTGTTCCTTCACTCCAAACATATTCTGAATCTCCTACATAATATGCATAACTATATAAATTTTGGAGAATAAAACTAATACTTAAAAATATTATCAAAATAATAATTAAATTCTTTTTATATTTCATAAAACTCCTCCCTAAAGCCATATACTTTTCCATTACTTTGTAAAATTATATTTGTATCAAATTCAAATTATTCCTTTATTTATAAACATTTAATATTAATAATAAAATATCTCAAATATACACATAAATAAAAAAGTATCATAAAATATATTGTTAACATAACAATAATTTATGATAAAATAAGGAGTTTAATATGGAAATTATAAAAAGTATTTTAGGAATACTTATACCATTTTTGGGAACTGTATCAGGTTCTGCTGTTGTTTTTGCTTTTAAAAGCAATGTTAGTCATAAAGCTCAAAATATCTTTTTAGCTTTTTCTTCTGGTGTTATGATTGCTGCTTCTATATGGTCACTCATAATTCCTGCAATAGAAATGTACTCTGGAAAATTTGGGTGGTTTCCAGTGAGTATTGGTATTTTAATTGGTGCAATATTCTTAGCTTTTACAGATTTTTATTCAAAAAAGAAAAATAAAGCTTTTAAAAATAAAACAGAAAAACTTTCTTTTGCTTTAACACTCCATAATATTCCTGAAGGTATGGCTGTTGGAGTAGTTTTTGCATCTGCTTTAAATGGAAATTTTGGAATGGAATTCATATCAGCAATGATGTTTACAATAGGAATTGCTATTCAAAATATTCCTGAAGGTATGGCAATATCCCTTCCATATAAAACAGAAGGACTTTCAAATACAAAATCTTTTTTATTAGGCGCTCTTTCACGGAATCGTAGAACCTATAGCAGCAATATTAACACTCTTAATTAGTAATATTGTAAATTCTATATTACCAATTTTGCTTTCTTTTGCAGCTCGGAAGTATGTTATATGTAGTTATAGATGAATTAATTCCTTCTTCACATAAAAATGAAAAAATTTCAAAATATGCAACTTTTTCTGTAATTATAGGATTTATCATAATGATGACTTTAGATGTGGTTCTATCTTAAAAAACTCTCCTATTAAAGGAGAGTTTAAATTTTTAACTACTTACTGATACTACACATGTATCTTTATATTCAGTTCCATCTATTAATTTAACTGTTATTGTTACTGTTGAAGTACCTGTCTTTAAAGCAGAGAATTCAAAATTTTGTGCAATTTCATTTTTTAAAATTTCTAATATTGCAGTATCACTTGATGTAATTTCAATATCTGATATCATAGAACTCGAAATATTACTATCTATTACATATGTTGGATTAATTTTTTCTCCAGCTTTCATTTGAATATCATCAATAGAAACACCTGTAACTGTTACTTCACTGTCTAGAGTAGTAAGCACTTTACCATCAAATAATATTTCACAATTAATTGTAGCTTTTCCAAATCCTACTGAAGTTATTGTAGATTCAAATTGATTACTTGAATCATTTTCAATTGTCGCAACATCTGTATTAGAAGAACTCCAATTTATTTCAAATCTATCAATCTCTTCGTTAAATATTTCATCTATTGTAAGTTCTAATTTTTCAGTTTCATTTAATGAATTTAACATAACTTTTTCTAAATTAAGAGAAGGATCAAATACATTTATTTCTACTTCTTTTGCAGCTCTTCCATTATTCTCTATTACAGTTAAGTAAACCTTACCCACATTTGTAGCTTCTATTGAAATAGGATAAGCTTCAACAGAATGATTTATAATATTAGAAACACTAGCATCAATTCCGTCTCCTGTTTCAACTTTTGCAATTAACCTTAAATTTCCTGCATTTCCAAATTTTTTTGTATAAATAGTCGCTGAATCACCTTTTATAAAATTCAAAGTATTTATTTCATTGTAATTTGAAGAATCAAGTAAATCATATATCTTTATATCAGTTAAATACACTGTTAAAGTCGCTGTTTTAGTAGTTGATACACCATAACTTGATATTGTTGCATCAATTTCAAATGCTATAGTTGTTGCATCTGTATTAGATTTACTTGTAATAATACCATTGTCTAAAGTAAAATAATTTTCATATCCACCAGTAGCAACTGAATAATCTATTTTTCTAGGTACAGCAACATTTCCATCTGATGTTTTAAAAGTCATATAATCTTGTAAATTAAGAGATGTTCCACCCATTGGCAAATAAATATCTCTTGTTGTTACAATATCTACTGGATATTTTAAATTAGATTCTGTATCTTTATAATTTAATGGTAAAGTATAATATGTAGTTCCTTTTAAAGTAACACCACTAACATAATATATTGTATGACTTTGTTCATTTATTATATAT
Organism: uncultured Clostridia bacterium; assembly: GCA_944389125.1. Classification (GTDB taxonomy): domain Bacteria; phylum Bacillota; class Clostridia; order TANB77; family CAG-508; genus Scatovivens. The sequence goes on from CALXLF010000001.1 coordinate 71,522, forward strand.
TGTCCATCATTTTCTAATGAAATATTATCAAATAATCCTAAATCCAAACAATAATAAACAGCTTGTCCAACTCCTGACTCATCATTATAATCATTTGGATTTACCAAACTATCTTGAGATATAAAAGTTCCTTCTTTAGTTACAAAGCTTATATTATCACTTAACTCTTCTCCAACAGTTATAGTAGCATATTCATCACTTACTGGTAATTTACCATTTTCCATATAATATACTGCAACTTGATCATTTAAAGTCCTAATATCATTATATAATTTATTTAAATCTCTGATTTTGATATTGGTATAAGCTGTATAAGTTAATGTTGATAATAGTATAAGCATTACTATAACAGTCATAACAACTGTAACCAAAGACATACCTTTATTATTCTTTAACATCTAAGTACTTCCCCTTTATCACAAATTCAAAATAATTATATACTTAATGTTTTTTTATTTCAATATAATTTTAAAAAACAACAAAAAATAACCTACCTTTAAAAGGTAGATTATCTTCTATATTTTCTTATACATTTGCTCCAGCTCTTTTTATTTTTCCTGAACGCAAACATTTTGCACAAACTGACACCTTTTTAACTTCTCCGTTAATTTCTGCTTTAACAGTTCTTAAGTTTGGCTTTACTGGTTTTACAGTTCTTTTACTTATATGTGAACGTGTAATACTAAGTTGATTTCCAAAAGATGTTTCTTTTCCACAAACTACGCATTTTGCCATGATTAAAGCACCTCCATATTCTTTAAAATAATAAACTGACTATTAGATAGTTTAACACAAATGATCGCAAAAGGCAAGTATTTTAAAGAATTTTTTTAGTATTTTAACATTTTTTTGAAACTAATATTAATAATTTTCAGCTTTTATTTCAAAAAATGATTTTGGATGGCTACAAACTGGGCAAATTTCAGGAGCATCTTTTCCTACTACGATATGTCCACAGTTTCTGCATTTCCAAATTTTATCTCCATCTTTACTAAATACTAATCCATTTTCAACATTATCTAATAATTTTAAATATCTTTCTTCATGTTCTTTTTCTATTTTTCCAACAGCTTCAAATAGATATGCAATTTTATCAAATCCTTCTTCTTTGGCTTCTTTTGCCATTCTGTCATACATATCTGTCCATTCGTAATTTTCTCCTTCAGCTGCTGATTTTAAATTTTCCTCAGTAGATTTTAAATCTCCACCTTCTAATAATTTAAACCAAAGTTTTGCATGTTCTTTTTCATTAGCTGCAGTTTCCTCAAATATTGCAGCTATTTGCTCATATCCATCTTTTCTAGCTTTGCTAGCAAAATATGTATATTTATTTCTTGCTTGTGATTCTCCTGCAAAAGCCTCTCTTAAATTTGCTTCTGTTTTTGTACCTTTTAATTCTTTCATAATTAAACCTCCCTTTTTTTATTAGTTTAATAGGGCCTTAAAATTTGTTCCATTTTAAGGTCCATTAATTTCTATTAAATTTCTACATATCCACCAATAACTTTACTGCTTGAAACATTTGAAACATAGTTATGTCCACCAACAACAACTACTTTATCACCTTTTTCAAGAATTCCCTTATTTTTTAATTTATCAATTCCTTTTTCAACTGTTTCATCAATTGTGCTTTGTTTTTCAATATATACTGGATGAACATTCCAAGCTAAAGCTAATTGACGGAAAGTTCTTTTATTATCTGTAATTGCTAAAACTGGGCATCCTACTCCCATTCCAGCTAAACGTCTAGGTGTATCACCTGTATTTGTATAACAAACTATTGCATCAGCACCAACATTTTTGGCTATAACACTTGTTGAATATGCAATATTATCATCTAAAGTCTCTAATTTGATATTTCCATTTTGATCAAATCTCTTCCAATAATTTATTGTTGGCTCAACTTTTTTAGCTATTTTATCCATTGTTTTAATACATTCTAATGGATATTTACCCATTGCACATTCACCAGAAAGCATGATAGCACTTGTTCTATCATATATAGCATTTGCAACATCAGAAGCTTCTGCTCTAGTTGGTAATGGATTATATGTCATAGACTCTAACATTTGTGTTGCTGTAATTGCTGGTTTATTTAAATTATTACACATTTTTATAATTTTCTTTTGAATGATAGGTGGTTCAGTTAAGTCTGTTTCAGTTGCCATATCACCACGAGCTATCATTTGAGCATCAGCTTCTTTAATGATATCATCTAAGTTTGATAAACCTTCAACATTTTCAACCTTAGTCATTATCATAATATCTTTTCCACCGTTTTCATCTAGAACTTTTCTAACTTGTCTTATATCATCTAAGTTTCTTGCAAATGAAATTGCAACAAAATCATATTCATGTTCACAAGCTGTTTTTAAATCATTTATATCTTTTTCTTTAAGAGCTGGTAAACGTACTATAGTTCCAGGTAAATTCATTGTTTTTCTACTTCCTAATGGATTTCCATGAACAACAGTACAATGAATATCTTTATTGATTATTTCATCAACTCTTAATTCTATTGCTCCATCATCTATTAATATTTTAGTTCCTGGAACAACGTCTTTATATAATTCTTTATATGATACAGACACTCTATCTTTATCACCAATTATATCATCGTTAACCAATTCAAATTTTTGCCCATCTTCTAGCATAATTTTTTCATTTTTTCCAGTAACTAACATACCTGTTCTGATTTCAGGACCTTGCATATCAAGAATCATTGGGATTGGTAAATCCATTTCTTCTCTTAATCTAATAATTTCATTTGTTTTCCATTCTTGTTCATCATAACTTCCATGTGAATAATTAATTCTACAAACATTTAATCCTGCATTGAATAAATCTTTAAGAATTCCTTCACTAGCTGGTCCAATTGTTCCTACAATCTTTGTTTTTCTTAAATCAGTTTTCATTTTTTATTTACCCTCCATATTCTTTGCTTTTTTCTTTTATTTTTAGCCTATAGTAGTATATCAAAAAATATAATTTAATTCAATACCATTTTGAAAATATTTTGTTTTTCTAAAAAAGTGTTATTTTACTTTTTCTGGATCTTTAATTTTAGATAAAATATATTTATAAATTCTTGATACTTCCTTTTCATCTTCTGATCTATAAATAGTAATTTTGTATGGTTTTTCATTTTCTTTAGTATAAAAATATATAACATTTTTCTTTTTTTCAGCTCTATATATTTTTTTCCATTCTATATAACCATACTTTTTATTAGATATTCCCTTACTTGTTATATGTGTTACATCATAATTTAAATAATCAAAAATAAAATATACTACAAACATTATACATGTTTGAATTATAAGCTCTGTATTTGATATAATTATTCCCAAAATTGCTAAAAATATTGCATACAATATAATTATTAAATTTAAGATCTCTAATGCTTCTGAAAGTTTCGTTTTTATAGACATATTTGTATTATCCATCAATTCTTCTCCTTTGTACTTTGTTATCTTTTATTTAATCTTTGTTTTACCGCTTCATAAATAATTATTCCACTTGAAACTGATGCATTTAAAGATGTAATTTTTCCAAACATTGGAATTTTTACTAATATATCCGCATTTTTCTTAACTAAATCACTCATTCCAAAGCCTTCACTTCCAATTACTATTGCAATAGATCCTGTTAAATCTTGATTATAATACTCTATTTTAGCTTCCCCATCTGTTCCAATTATCCATATGCCTTGTTCTTTAAGATATCTTATTGTTTCATTTATATTATTTGCTCTTGCAATCTTGACATAAGCTGTCGCACCTGCTGATACTTTAACTACTGTACTGTTTACAGCTGCTGCTCTTCTTTTTGGAATAATAATTCCATGAACTCCTGCTGTTTCAGCAGTTCTTATTATTGCACCTAAATTATGAACGTCTTCTATTCCATCTAATATTAAAATAAATGGATCTTCATTTTTGGATTTAGCATAATCTAATATATCTTCTACTTCACAATAATTAAAAGGTGGAACAACAGCTACAACTCCTTGGTGATTTTCTGCCATAAAATCTAATTTTGATTTTGGAACTTCTACTAAAACAATTTTTTTCTCTCTACTTCTTGCAATTATCTCTGAAATAGAACCATGTTTTTCACCTTGTTCTATAAAAATTTTATTAATGTCTTTATCTGATTTTAATAATTCTAAAACTGCATTTCTACCTGCAACTATATCTTCATATGACTTTTCTTCATTTTTTTGAACTTGTCTATCTATATTTTGAATATTTTTATTATTATGTGTTCTTTTATTTTTCTTCTTATTTAAAAACTTTTCTTCTTTCTCTCTATTTATTCTTGCTTTTCTTGATTGTTTTGCTCTATAACTTTCTCTCATAAAAACCTCTCTTCATTATTTATCATCATTAAGCTTAAGGACTGCCAAAAATGCCTCTTGAGGAACCTCAACATTTCCTATTTGACGCATCTTCTTCTTTCCTTTCTTTTGTTTTTCCAAAAGCTTTTTCTTTCTCGTTATATCTCCACCATAGCATTTAGCTAAAACATCTTTCCTCATTGCTGATAAAGTCTCTCTTGCTATTATCTTTCCTCCTACCACAGCTTGAATTGGTATTTCAAACAATTGTCTTGGAATATATTTTTTTAACTTTTCAGCCATTTTCTTTCCTCTTTCATAAGCTGAATCTTTGTGTACTATAAATGAAAGAGCGTCAACAGATTCATTATTTATATGTATATCTAATTTTACTAAATCTGCTCTTTTATATTCTTTAAACTCATAATCTACAGAGGCATATCCTTTAGTTTTAGATTTTAAACAATCAAAGAAATCATATATAATTTCATTTAATGGTAAATCATACACAAGTGTAACTCTATTTTCGTCTAAATATCTCATATCAACATAGATACCTCTTCTATTTTGACATACTTCCATAACATTTCCAACAAATTCTTTTGGAATCATTATTTCGGCTTTCATTATTGGTTCTTCAATATAACTAATTTCAGTCTGTGGTGGTAAATCAGATGGATTATATACATCTAAAACTTGTCCATCGGTTTTATGTACTTTATAAATAACAGATGGAGCTGTTGTAATTAATCCTAAATCAAATTCTCTTTCTATTCTTTCTATTATAATCTCTAAATGTAAAAGCCCTAAAAAGCCACATCTGAAACCAAATCCTAAAGCAGCTGAAGTCTCTGGTTCATATTCAAGTGATGCATCATTTAATTTCAATTTTTCTAATGCTTCTTTTAAATTTTCGTATTCACTTCCATCTATAGGATAAATTCCACAATAAACCATAGAATTAGCTTTCTTGTAGCCTGGTAAAGGTTTATCTGCTGGATCTTTTTTATGAGTTATTGTATCACCAACATGAAGGTCTGAAACAGTTTTAACACTTGCTGCAACATAACCAACTTCGCCGGCTTCTAATTTTTCTGCTGGAATAAAAGTTCCTGCTCCAAAATATCCTACTTCTGTTACAGTAAAAGTCTTTTTAGTTGCCATAAATAGAATCTCATCATTTGGCTTAATTGTACCATTCTTAACTCTTATAAAACTTAAAGCTCCTTTATAATTGTCATAAAAGGAATCAAATATTAAACATTGTAATTTTCCATCTGGATCACCAGAAGGAGCTGGAATATCTTTTACAATTCTTTCCAATACTTCATCAACATTAAGCCCAGTTTTAGCAGAAATGCAAGGTGCATCTTCAGCTGGAATTCCTATAATATCTTCTATCTCTTTTTTTACTTCTTCAGGTCTAGCATTTGGAAGATCTACTTTATTTATTACAGGAATTATCTCTAAATTATCATCTATAGCTAAATATACATTTGCTAAAGTTTGAGCTTCAACTCCTTGTGTACTATCTACAACTAAAATTGCTCCTTCACATGCTGCTAAACTCCTTGATACTTCATAATTAAAATCTACATGTCCTGGTGTATCAATCAAATTAAATATATACGTTTTTCCATCTTTTGCTTTATAATTCATTTTAACTGCCTGAGATTTAATTGTTATACCTCTTTCGCGTTCTATATCCATATTATCTAAAACTTGGCTTTCCATCTCTCGTTTATCTAAAGCACCAGTCATTTCTATCATTCTATCTGCTAATGTTGATTTACCATGATCTATATGTGCAATAATACTAAAATTTCTAATCAATTCTTGTTTATTTCCGCATATTTCCTCCGAAATATAAAATAATTTTTTACGTAGGATATTATATCACAACCAAAAAACTCAAGCAATACTTTATTGATAGAATTAAACTTCAAAGAGTAAATTTCAAGATTATTTTAAAGCAAAAAAAATCTCCCATTTGGGAGAAATTTTATTTTATACATGTTCTTTAATGTATTCTACTACATCACTAACTGTAACAACTTTTTCTGCGTCACTATCAGGAATTTCCATATCAAACTCTTCTTCTAAGGCCATAACCAATTCTACTATATCAAGAGAATCTGCTCCTAAATCATCTATAAAAGATGCATCCATAGTTACAGCTGAATCAGCTACACCTAATTGATTTACGATAATTCCTTTTACTTTTTCGAAAACTTCCTCAGTATTCATTTTTTATGTACCTCCTTTAGTTTTAGATAAAATATTTTTATCACAACTTAAAAACTTTATATTCTATTTTTAATATATATTGATTAAATTGTCAAGTTTTTTTTAATAATTTTATGATTTTTCTTAAAATTCCTTGATTTTAACACTTCTATAGCAATTTTTTTATTGTGACTGTAAAGTCGAATTCTTATATTCCAAAAAATCTTTAGTCATTTTTTCAACTGAATTTCCTTTTGCAAATTCTTCTGCTTGTTTTAATGTATAGTAAAAAACAAGATCATCACTGCTTCCATGAGCTTTTAAAACAGGTCTTTTAACTCCTAAAAATGGCGCTCCACCATAAATTTTATAATCTGCTTTTCTTTTAAATTCGTTTATACCTGGTAAAGATGGAACTGCACAAATAGTACGAAATACATTTTTAGTTAAACTATCTGTTAAAGTCTTTTTTACAAACTTTCCTATTCCTTCAACAGATTTTAATAAAACATTTCCTGTAAAGCCATCACATATAAGTGCATCTACTTCACCTAAGAAACAATCTCTAGGTTCGACATTTCCTAAAAAATTTATATTATATTCTTCTGATTTTTCTTTTAACAATTTATATGATTCTTTAGTTAGTTCATTTCCCTTTGTTTCTTCTGTTCCAATATTTAATAAACCTATTTTTGGTCTTTCAATTCCAAAAGTATTACGTAGATATATTGTTGACATTTGTGCAAATTGTAATAAATTTATTGGTTTACAATTTGTATTTGCTCCAGCATCCATTAAAAGTAATCCTTTCACTCCATCTGCAGGAAGCATTGCTGCAATAGCAGGTCTATCAACACCTCTTATTCTACCAACTAATAGAGTAGCTCCTGTAAGTAATGCACCAGAATTTCCTGCTGAAACAAAAACATCGCCTTCTTCTGATTTTAACATATTAAATCCTACAACCATTGAAGAATCTTTTTTATGTCTTATAGCTATTGTAGGTATATCATCCATTAATATTTGTTCACTTGCATGTTTAATAGATATATTTTTAGCAACATCTGAAATATTATCTTTTCCAAAAAACTCTTTAGATTTTTTTCGTATAACTTCTTGATCTCCTATTAAAATAATTTGTGAACTTATTTCTTTAGAAGCTAATACTGCACCTTTAATAGTTGCATCAGGTGCATTATCTCCTCCCATTGCATCTAATAGTATTCTCAAAATCTTATCCTCCTAAATTATGTATATTAAAATGTCTTATCCTATTTTATTTACTTTTAGTAAAAAAATCAATACTTTTCTAAAAAATAATCTAAAATTAAGTTTAATAAATTTTTACAATAAAATTATATACTTAACAATTATTAAATTCAATATAAAAGTTTGATTATTTAAAAAAAGAACCGCAGGGAGCAGTAATGCAGTTCTAACAAAATTATTTATTTTTTTATCATAGCTTGACAATATCTGAATTCATGTGTCTCTGAATCTATAGGAACAAAAGTACATGAAACTCCGCCTTGAAGTTCCCATCCTTCTTTTAAAAATTTATTAACAGCCTCTTCTAATTTCCAAAAAGAACTACAAACAACAACTTTATATTCCATAATATCTCCTGTCTCTGCTCCCATCACTAAGTTTATTGCTACATTTAAATTATAGCATATAATTATCCCCCAGTATAACTGGGGGATTTTCATATCGGCCTATAAGGCCTCGATACTAGCTGACGCTTAAGCGTCCCCAGTTTGACAGCTTACGCCACTTTCACCTGCGTACCTTTTACTTACTACCCTTAAAAGGGTCTTTATATTCTTTTATTGTTATTTGATCTGACATCATATCTTCTTTCAATTGATTTTCTACATATCTATATACTGCTGTCTTGTTATTTCCTACTGTACTTACATAATAACCTCTACACCAAAATACTCTATTTCCATACTTATATTTTAGATTTGCATGCCTTTCAAATATTATTAATGTACTTTTTCCTTTTAAATATCCTACAAATGATGATACACTTAATTTTGGTGGTATACTTACATACATATGTATATGATCTGGACATGCTTCTGCATTTATTATTTCTACATCTTTTCTCCTACATAATTCTCTTAGTATCATTCCTATTTCTCTTTTTATATTTCCATATATTTCTTTTCTTCTAAATTTTGGTGCAAACACTATATGGTACTTGCATTCCCATGTTGTGTGTGCTAAACTATCTGTGTATGCACTTTTCATACACCCCACTCCTTTCATTTTTAATATTTTAAGCTGTCAAACTTTAAAATATTATATCATGACTGAGTGGGTTTTTTGTTACTCTGTGCATAACTATAAGTTTTTTATGCCCCCAGCATAGCTGGGGGTTTACTCTAAAGTTAAAAACAAAGAAGCCGCAAAATGCGACTTCTTTATTTTTATGTGTATCTACATATTATTCAATAATATCAGCAACAACACCAGAACCTACTGTTCTTCCACCTTCACGAATAGCGAATCTTAATCCTTTTTCGATAGCGATTGGAGTAATAAGTTCGATTGTCATTGAAACATTATCACCTGGCATAACCATTTCAGTTCCAGCTGGTAATTCTATAACACCAGTAACGTCTGTAGTTCTGAAATAGAATTGTGGTCTATATCCATTGAAGAATGGAGTGTGTCTTCCACCTTCTTCTTTAGTTAGGACATAAACTTGTGCAGTGAATTTTGTATGTGGATGAATTGTTCCTGGTTTTGCAAGAACTTGACCTCTTTCAACATCAGATCTTTGGATACCTCTTAATAATGCACCAGCATTATCTCCAGCTTCTGCAACATCTAATGATTTTCTGAACATTTCAAGTCCTGTAATAACTGTTTTTAATCTTTGTGGTCTGATACCAACGATTTCAACTTCGTCACCAACTCTAACTTGACCTCTTTCAACTCTACCAGTAACAACTGTTCCTCTACCAGTAATTGTCATTGTGTCTTCGATTGGCATTAAGAATGGTTGATCAATTGGTCTTTCTGGAGTTGGGATGTAGTTATCAACTGCATCTAATAATTCTTTGATTGGAGCATATACAGGATCGTTAGGATCTGTAGATGTACTCTCTAATACTTTTAATGAAGATCCTTTTATAACTGGAACTTCGTCTCCTGGGAAATCATATTGATTTAATAAATCTCTAACTTCCATTTCAACTAATTCTAATAATTCTGGATCATCAACCATATCGCATTTATTTAAATAAACAACGATATATTTAACTCCAACTTGTCTTGCAAGCAATATATGCTCTCTTGTTTGAGGCATTGGTCCATCAGCTGCAGAAACAACTAATATAGCACCATCCATTTGAGCAGCACCAGTAATCATGTTTTTAACATAATCTGCGTGTCCTGGGCAGTCAACGTGTGCATAATGTCTCTTATCTGTTTCATATTCTACGTGAGCTGTGTTGATTGTGATTCCTCTTGCTTTCTCTTCTGGAGCTCCATCGATTTGATCATAAGCTGTGTATTGAGCTTTACCTAATAAACCTAAGTATTTAGTAATAGCTGCTGTTGTTGTTGTTTTACCATGGTCAACATGTCCGATAGTACCAATGTTAACGTGTGGTTTTGTTCTTTCAAATTTTGCTTTTGCCATTTGAAAATTCCTCCTTAATTTTTATTAATTTATTTTTATCTTTAACTTAAAGTTAATGACTTTTTTAATTTCCTGCATTTTATATCAAAGTATATAAAAATGCAAGGGCTTTTGTAAATATTTTTATATATTATTCTTTATTCATTTACATTTTTAGCTCTTGAAGCTACGATTGTTTCAAGAACTGATTTTGGAACTTCTTCATAATGAGATGGTTCCATTGAGTATGTTCCTCTACCTTGTGTTTTAGAACGTAAATCTGTTGCATATCCAAACATTTCTGAAAGTGGAATAAATGCTCTGATTTCTTCAACTCCATCATCTTCTTCCATTCCTTCCATTCTACCACGTCTAGAGTTTACATCTCCAATTACATCTCCCATATATTCAGTTGGAACTGTAATTTCAACTTTCATAATTGGTTCTAATATAACTGATTTTGCTTGTCTACATCCTTCTTTGAATGCCATAGAAGCAGCTATTTTGAAGGCCATTTCTGAAGAGTCAACATCATGATATGAACCATCAACTAATGTTGCTTTAAAATCTATAACTGGATATCCAGCTAAGATACCGCTTTCAGCAGCTTCTCTAATTCCTTCTTCAACTGGTTTGATATATTCTTTTGGAACAACACCACCAACGATTTTACTCTCAAATTGAATTCCTGAACCTGGCTCTAATGGTTCCATTTCTAGCCATACATGACCATATTGTCCTCTACCACCAGATTGACGAATGAATTTACCTTCAACTTTAACTTTATTTCTAATTGTTTCTTTGTAAGCAACTTGTGGTTTACCTACATTGCATTCAACTTTAAATTCTCTTTTTAATCTATCAACTATTATGTCTAAGTGAAGTTCACCCATACCAGCTATAATAGTCTGACCTGTTTCTTGGTTTGTATATGTTTTAAATGTTGGATCTTCTTCAGCTAATTTAGAAAGAGCAATTCCCATTTTTTCTTGAGCTGCTTTATCTTTAGGCTCAATAGCTATATCAATAACTGGCTCTGGGAATTCCATTGATTCAAGTATAACTGGATGATTTATATCACATAATGTATCTCCAGTTGTAACTTCTTTTAATCCTACAGCTGCAGCAATATCACCAGAATATACTTTGTCAATATCTTCTCTATGATTTGAATGCATTTGTAAAATTCTACCAATTCTTTCTTTTTTGTCCTTAGTTGAGTTTAAAACAGTTGATCCTGATTCTAGTGTTCCTGAATAAACTCTAAAGAAACATAATTTTCCAACAAATGGATCTGTTGCAATTTTGAATGCTAAAGCTGAGAATGGTTCATCATCTGAAGTTTTTCTTTCAACTTCATTTCCATCTAAATCAACACCTTTGATATGTGGAATATCAAGTGGTGATGGCATATAATCTACTATAGCATTTAATAATTCTTGAACACCTTTGTTTTTATATGAAGAACCACATGTTACAGGAACTATAGTATTGTGAATTGTTCCTAAACGAATTCCTTTTTTAATTTCTTCTTCAGTTAGTTCTTCACCATCTAGATATTTCATCATTAATTCTTCATCTTGCTCGCAAACTGACTCTATCATTTTATCATGATATTCTTGAGCTAGATCTTTCATATCATCTGGAATATCTATTTCTTCAACAACTTTTCCTAAATCATCTTTGTGAACAAAAGCTCTCATTTTAACTAAATCAACGATTCCTTTAAAATTGTCTTCTGCTCCAATTGGTAATTGAATAGGAACAGCGTTTGCTTTTAATCTATTTTTTAATTGCTCTACACAAAGCATAAAGTTTGCACCTGTGATATCCATTTTATTTACATATACCATTCTAGGTACTTGGTATTTATCTGCTTGTCTCCAAACAGTTTCTGTTTGTGGTTGAACACCACCTTTTGCAGCTAAAATAGTAACAGCACCATCTAATACTTTTAATGATCTTTGAACTTCAACTGTGAAATCAACGTGACCAGGAGTATCAATAATGTTAATTCTGTTATTGTTCCAGAAACATGTTGTTGCAGCAGATGTTATTGTAATACCTCTTTCTTGCTCTTGTTCCATCCAGTCCATTGTAGCAGCACCTTCATGAACCTCACCAATTTTATGAGTTTTACCTGTATAAAATAAAATTCTTTCTGTTGTTGTGGTTTTTCCTGCATCAATGTGAGCAACTATTCCTATATTTCTAGTTCTCTCTAATGGATAAGCTCGTTTATCTGCCATTTTTTAATCCTCCCAATAAATTTTTTCAACTTCTAATTTTGACAAGAACTGTTAAAATGTGCATTTTTGGCAAAGTAATAAGCTTGAAGACATACATAAAATGCCTAAAACCTGTTACAAAGCCGAAAGTGTGCAGATTGATGATTCTCGTTAAAATTTTAGAATTTGTAATGTGCGAAAGCTTTATTAGCTTCAGCCATTTTGTGTGTATCTTCTTTCTTCTTATATGCTCCACCATTATTGTTGATAGCATCTAAGATTTCGCCTGCTAATTTTTCAGACATTGTTTTTTCATGTCTTTTTCTAGCATAAGTTACAAGCCATCTTAAACCTAATGTTTGTCTTCTTTCAGGTCTAATTTCTAATGGAACTTGATATGTTGCTCCACCTACACGTCTTGCTTTAACTTCTAGGACTGGCATTATATTATCTAAAGCTGCTTCAAATACTTCTAATGGGTTTTTATTTTCTTTTTCTTTTATTATATCAAAAGCACCATATACAATGCCTTGAGCAACTGTTTTTTTACCATCAAGCATAATATTGTTGATTAATTTTGTAACAACTTTGCTATTATACATTGGATCTGGTAAAACTTCTCTTTTTGCTATATATCCTCTTCTTGGCACTATTCTTCACTCCTTTTCCTTAAAATTTTTTTTAAGTAAAGCCTAGATATTAAAAAATATCTAAAGTTACTCTGGAAAGATTTTTCTTTCCCGTAATAGTGTTCTAGTCGTTAGAGGTTAGAAGTTAAAAATCAAATCTTTTCTTATATTATAATTCAATCTCTAACTTCTAACTTCTAATTTCTAGTCACTATTAATCAATTAAGCTTTAGCTTTTTAGCCACAAGCTAAACTATTATTTTTTAGGTCTTTTGGCACCATATCTAGATCTACCTTGATTTCTATCTTTAACTCCAGCAGTATCTAAAGTACCTCTAATAATGTGGTATCTAACACCTGGTAAGTCTTTTACCCTACCACCTCTAATTAAAACAACACTATGCTCTTGTAAGTTATGTCCTTCACCTGGAATATATGAAGTTACTTCATATCCATTTGAAAGTTTAACCCTTGCAACCTTTCTTAAAGCTGAGTTAGGTTTTTTAGGTGTTACTGTTTTAACTACTGTACATACACCTCTTTTTTGTGGAGCTCTATTATTAGTTTGAACTTTTTTTCTAGAGTTATATCCTTTTTGTAAAGCTGGTGATGCAGATTTTTTAGTTGATGTTTTTCTACCTTTTCTAACTAATTGATTAATTGTTGGCATTCCTTTTTTTTCACCTCCTATAAAATAAATATACGTTAATGCAAGCTACCCCACATTAACGTATGCTATTTTATCATTTTTTTATATTAAAGTCAATCATTTTTACCTAGTTTTTTGTTATTTTTTGCCTTTAAATCAAAACATTTTTTTAATTTAATTTTCTAACTTCTAATTAATTTTATATGTCTTCTCTTTCATCATTTTTTATTGCTTCTTTATTATAATTATTTATTTGTTTACCATCTTTGATCTTCTGGTTTACTTCTTGTTTAGTTGTTCCAAAATTTTCTAGACTCCATGGTTCCAACTCTTTTTTATCTAAATTTTTATCTTTTGCTGGCTGAGGAGCAATATCAGGTAAATACTTCATTTTATTTTTTTTAGTAAAAACATCTTTTAAATTTTCAATTCCTCTACTAATAGCTAAGCCAAAAATTTTTATATATTTTTTTACATAATCACTCAATGTAATTTTATTCAATTCTTTTTTATTAAATAAATTTTCTAATTCTTTTTGTTGTAGATCCACAGTACATTCATGTCCATTAAAATATTTCTTACCATCTACATTTTTAATAAAATCATCTGATTTACAACAATGAGTAGGAATTACACCTCTTGAAATATCTGGTGCATCCCATGTTGCATCAACATTATACCACACTCCATCTAATTTTACTTTATTCCATGCATGTCTTGAATCTCCAACTGATCCACTAACTTGGATATTTTCAATATTAAGCATTAACAAAGCATTTCTTAAAATTTCAGCATATCCAGCACAAACACATTTACCATATAACAAGCCATTTTCTAAATTTCTACATGTTTCATGCACATCTTCTGCATATTTTTTATCTTCTGGAGTAATGGCTTCTTCTGAAAGCGCCCTATGATCATACACTATACTATTACAAATTCTATAATAAACTTCTGCAAATCTTTCTTTCTCTGGCAAATCAGGATCAATACATTCTACCAATTCATCTAATTTTTCTCTAATAGAAATATAAGTATCTAAATCATATTTAAAATTTCCAGAAGAATCTTTTGAATCATAAGAAAAAACTTCAACTTCTTTTATAAAAGGTCTTAATTTTTCAGCTTGTTCTACAGATAATTTACTTGCATCAGGAATTGATAAAATAATATCATGTCCTTGACTTACTAATTTTTGTAATATTTCTTTTTTTGAATTTAAATCATTGAATCCAATAGTAATAAATTGCGAACTATCTTTTAAATTTTCTAAATTTACAAAAGACATACCATTATTTAAAATTAAAATTTTTCCTCTTAAATCATCATTTTGGTTAATAGCTTCCTGAATTTCTTGTTCACTACTATTTGTTCTTATATTAAATATTGGAACATATTTTAATACTGTCATTATACTATCCAAATCAACTTTATTTTCAATTCCATCATATTGATAATTTTCAATTTCTATTGATTTTAAATTTGGAAATTTATCAATAAATTTATTTATTGATCCTACAGAAAATTCAGCTAAAGATATAGTTTGAACTTTT
This sequence comes from uncultured Clostridia bacterium, assembly GCA_944389125.1. Taxonomy (GTDB): domain Bacteria; phylum Bacillota; class Clostridia; order TANB77; family CAG-508; genus Scatovivens. The sequence continues at coordinate 86,780 of CALXLF010000001.1, forward strand.
TTAAAGAATTCACTTTCAGCAAATTCAAAATTTCCTTGCAAAATTATATTTTCAATTCCAATTTCTGGTTCATATTTTTCTAAGCACTGTAAAAATCCATCAAATCCATTATGTTGCTCTTCTTTGTCTTCATAAGAAACAAAATTTATTTTTCCTTTAAAACCAAGATCAACTAATTTTTTCAAAAAATCAGAATATCTTTCATCTTTAATTAAAGTAACAATTACATTCAAAATATTTTTATCTTTATCATATTTAACAACTTTATATGGAAATTTCGGATTTTCTGAATCTAATATTAATTCTTCAAAATATTCATTTAATTTTTCATTATCATATTCATTCATATTTTTTCCTTTGTTAACCTATTGGTAAATATCTTTCTAATTTTGAAACTTCAATAGTTTCCTTTAAATTTAGCAACTTTTTTTCATTAAACTTAGAGCCATCTAAATTTAATCTTTTCAAATTTCTAAAATAATTTATAAATTCAATTTTACCTATTTTGCAATTATTTAAATATAAATTTTCTGTTTTCAATTTATCTTCTAATAATTGTAGATTTAGTTTATTTTCTCCTATAATAGTAAAATCTTTTGTAAGAGATATATTTGAATAATTATCTACCTCACAACAATTGAGAGATATACTTAATAAATTTTTATTTTCTAATTTTTTATTAAAGCAACACTCACAAAAGTCTAATTCTAAAACTGTTAATTTTTCTAGTGAATTAAGAATATTTACAACTTCATTATCAATTTTAAAATATTGTAAAGAAATTCTTTTTAAATTTGTCATTAGACTTAAAAATCTTAAATTAATATTTTTTTCTTTTCCCGATAAAGCTCTATTACTTAAATCAAAATCTTCTATTAATTTTAAATCATTTTCATCAATTTGTTTATTATACTTTTTAAGCTTAAATTTAACAGCTTTAGAAACTTCTTCATCCAAAAACATAACATTTTTCCTTTTTTCATTTTTTATAATTAAATTATATTTATTATATTTTTTTATGTCAAGGTAATTTTAATTAAAAAACGGGATAAGAGAACTATTCCCTTGTCCCGTTTTTTTATCTAAAATTATCTACTTATTTTCTTTTGCAGCTTTTACTAAAGCTTTAAATAATGGTGCTGGTCTATCTGGTCTAGATTTAAATTCTGGATGGAATTGTCCACCTATGAAAAATGGATGATCTTCTATCTCTACCATTTCTACTAATAATCCATCTGGTGATGTTCCGCTTACTTTTAATCCAGCTTTTTCTAACCTTTCTTTAAAATCATTATTATATTCAAATCTATGTCTATGTCTTTCTGAAATATCTTCTTGTCCATAAATTTTATATGCTAAAGTATCTTTTTTTATCTTACATGGATATGCTCCTAAACGCATTGTTCCGCCTTTTTTAGTTACTCCTTTTTGAGTTTCCATTATATGTATAACTTGATTTGGAGTATTTTTATCAAATTCTTCTGAATTTGCATCTATTAAACCAAGTACATCTCTTGCAAATTCAACAACAGCCATCTGCATTCCTAAGCAAATTCCTAAAAATGGTTTCTTTTCTTTTCTTGCATATTTTATAGCTGTTATCATTCCTTCAATACCTCTAGATCCAAAACCACCAGGAACTATAATTCCATCATATTTTGATAATTCATCTTTTACATTTGATTCTGTGATTTTTTCTGAATCCACAAATCCAACTTCTACATTAACTCCATTTGCATATCCACCATGTCTTAAACTCTCTGCTACTGATAAATAAGAATCATGAAGTCCGATATATTTACCAACAATTGCAATTTTAACTTCACCTTTTAAATGCTTTATATTATCTATCATCTCTTGCCATTTTTCATTTTTAGGTTCTATATTATCTAAATGTAAATGCTTACAAGCAGCAACTGCTAATCCTCTTTCTTCTAGCATTAATGGTACTTCATATAAATTAGATGCTGTTAAATTTGGTATAACATTTTCAGGTTTTACATTACAGAATAAAGCAAGTTTTGCCATTGTTTCACCAGGTATTTCTCTTTCACTTCTGCATACTAAAATATCTGGTTTAATTCCATAAGATTGTAATTCTTTTACTGAATGTTGTGTTGGTTTTGATTTTAATTCATTTGAGCCTGAAATATATGGAAGTAAAGTAACATGAACATATAAAACATCCTCAGGTGCTTTTTCTAAACCTACTTGTCTTATTGCTTCAATTAACGCCAATCCTTCAATATCTCCAACTGTTCCACCAAGCTCAGTAATAACAACATCAACACCTGAATTTTCAAAGCTATATATATTCTCTTTTATTTCATTTGTAACATGAGGTATAACTTGAACCGTTTTTCCTAAATAGTCCCCTCTTCTTTCTTTTTCAATTACACTTTGGTAAATTTTTCCAGATGTTATACTACAATTTTTATTTAAACTAACATCTGTAAATCTTTCGTAATGTCCTAGGTCTAAATCTGTTTCAGCTCCATCATCTGTAACAAAAACTTCTCCGATGTTCATATGGACTCATAGTTCCAGGATCTACATTAATATAAGGATCAAATTTTTGATTTATTACACTATATCCTCTATTTTTTAAAAGTCTTCCTAATGATGCAGCTGTAATTCCTTTTCCTAATCCGTGATACAACTCCTCCTGTTACAAATACATATTTTACTCCCATTTTGGCTCCTTTCAATCAAAAAAATGGTTATCATGTTTTTAAGGGGCACTTACTTAATGATATGTACGCGCCCTCGCCTCGTAAATTATTACTTACGGGGCACCTAGCATAATAACCATCTCTTGAAAATTATTTATTAATATTAAATTTACTACATGAATATATTTATTATACAAGACTTGCTTTAATTAAACAAGTACTATTTTATAATTAATCAGTTTTTTTATTATTTATCTCTATGAAAATCTTCTTCTATATCTATTTCTATGGTAAATATGGTAATGGATCTACTGCACATCTATATCTTGGCTGTGGTGTTCTAATTTCCAAATGTAGATGTGGTCCTGAAACATTTCCTGTTGCACCTGAGTATGAAATTAGTTGTCCTTTAGTTACTGTTTGACCAACACTAACTACAATACTTGAATTATGTGCATACATACTATATATATTATTTCCATGATATATTTGTACATTTCTTCCATAGGCTGATGATGAATCAGAAGCTACAACTATTCCATCTCCAATAGAATATACTGGCGTACCAGAAGAAACTCTAAAATCAATTCCAGTATGATTATTAGACCAATATTTTCCACTAGTTCCAAATAATGTTCCTAATGTTGATGGATTAGATACTGGCCAACCAAAACCATATGAGCTTGTTGCCCCACTACTTAAATTGCTTGAACCGCTGCTTGAATTTCCACTTGAAGTTGAAGGTTTTTTAGCAGCTAATTGTTTATCATATTCTTCTTTTAATTTTTGAATTTGAGAACTTACTTTTTTCTCTTGAGCATTTAATTCTTCTAACTCAGCAGTAAGTTCTGCTTCTTCTGAAGACAAACTTTTAACTTTTGATTCTTTTTCAGCTTTTGCACTTTCTAGAGAAGCCTGAGTTGATTCTAATTCTGATTTATCTGATTCCAAATCTGATTTAGCTGTTTCTAATTCTGTTTTTGCTGTTTCTAATTGTGCTTTAGAGTCTTTAATTGATTGAATTAAATCAGTATCATATGTAGCAAGTTCAGAAATTAGATAATATTTTGAAATAAAATCTGTTAAATCTGCTGAAGATAGTAATAAATCAATATATGAAGTTTGACCACTCATATACAATGATACTAGTCTTTGATCTAATAGACTTTGTTTTTCATCTATATTTTTTTGAGTATCTTCAATTTCCTGCTCTTTATTTGAAATTTCTGTTTCCTTTTCTGAAATTTGTGTATTCAAATTAGAAATAGAATCTTCATAATCACTTATTTCATCAACTAAATCTTGAACTTCTTGAGCTGCATCTGATAATTCTGATTTTACACTATCAATCTCATCTTGTTTATCAGAAATTTGACTATTTAGTTCACTTTTTTGATTTTCAAGTTCACTTTGTGTTGCTGCAATTGATTGAAGTCCTGTGCAACTTAAAACTAAAATAATTATTAAAACAATACAACTAATTTTGTTTTTCATATGTAACTTCCTTTCTTTATCTTCGCTTTAAGCAATACTGTTTTTTAGTCCTATAAATTTTGATTTAACTGTATCTATAATTTTATATAAAAATTTATCTTTAAGTAAAAGTAACATTCCTACATATGCTGCTACTCCAACTACACATTGTAATAATATTGAAATTACTCCAGTATTTACTATTAATTTTACTAAGCAACAAACAATAAACATAATAGTACTTGCAAATAAATATTTTACAAATAATTGGATTATCGGTCTCCATCTAATATTTCTTCTAACATACCAAATTTGAATTCCATCCACAACAATTTGTGAAATAACTGTTGCAATAGCTGCTCCTATAGATTTCCATAAAAGAATAAATATATAATTTAAAATAAGATTAGTTAAAACCCCAAATGCAACTGATATTGTATATTCTTTTTGCCTTTTAGTTGGAAGTAAGTACTGTGTTCCTATAACATTTTCAATTCCTTGTAAAACCAACATTGGTGAAAATACCATAATTAAAGTGGCTGATTTATCATAGCCTGATCCAAAAAATATTGGCACAAAAGCAGTTGCGATTGTTGCAACTCCATACATCATTGGAAATGAAACTATAAATACAAAATTAAATGAATTTTTTAAATAACTATTAATTTGTTTTTTATTTCCATGTGCATATGTATTTGCCATTCTTGGAACCATTACAGTTCCAAGTGATGTGACTATTGTCAATAATACTCTTATAACTTTTTGTGCTTGTTCATAATAACCAGTTTCAGATTTATCAGAAATTAAAGCACCTAACATTGTTGTATCTAGTAAATTATATAGTTTATTTGTAACTTGAGGTATAAATAATAAAATTAATGGAACAATATGTCTTGTTAAATTAAGTCTTGGAATTCTTCCACCTTTTAAGTATTTTGGTAAATAAAACCACAATAATAAATTACCTAAGAAGTCACCTAATGAATAAATTAATATATATTTCCATAAATCTCCACTTGTTTTTACAAAAACAAAAACAAGTGAAACACTAATTATTCTTACTAAAACATTTCTAATTACAGTTTTTTTGAATTCTTCAATTCCTTGAAAAAACCAACTAATATCAAAAGCTGTTGCAAAAAGCTCAATAAATAAAATCATATAATATGTTTGATATTGATTACCTCTTACAAACCAAAAATAATATATAATCGCTGCAATAAAAACTGTTATAAATCTTATTATAATTAATTCAAAAAATATCTTTTTTCTTTTTCGTGGCTGATCTTGAGCATATGCAATTTCTCTTTGACCATATAGAGCAATTCCTAAAGAACCAAATAAAACAAAATATGTTACTATTGCATATGTATAACTATATATTCCTACTCCATCAGAGCCCAAAACCCTTGATAAATAAGGAGTAGTAACAAGAGGAAGTATCAAAATTAAAATTTGATAAACTAAATTATACATATAATTTTTTACTACACTCTTTTTTCCAGACATAAAAACTCCTTTTTCATATTGTATATTTTAATTAATTATTTTAATAAAGTCAACTAGTTGGTCTACATAATTTGGCGTTTTTTTACATTTATTTTATTAAAAAATTAAACTCATTTTTATATTTTTAAATAAAAAATAAAATTTTAGTAAATATTATTATTAGATTATTTTGAAGGAGGTATAAAAATGACTAACAAAGAACTTTTATACATTGAAGATGCCCTTGGACATGAAGAATTTTTAAAAACTAGTAGTTGTCAGGCAGCTCAAAATTTACAAGATCAAGAACTTTCAAATTATATGAAACAATTAGAAACAAAACACACAGAAATTTATAACAGACTTTTCAAACTATTGCAAAATTAGGTTTATATTTATTTAAAAACAAAATTTATTACAAAGTAAAGCTTAAATTTCAACTTATACTTTGAGAAAGGAATGATTAATTATGAATGATAAAGAATTAATGGAAGAACATTTATTAGTTGAAAAAGGAATTTGCGATTTATATATGCATGGTGCATTAGAAGCCACAACAGCTGAGGTTCACAATGAATTTAAAAATGCATTAAATGAATCATTAAATATTCAAAATAAAATCTATAATTTAATGTCAGCAAAAGGATGGTATCAAACAACTCCAGCTGAACAAACTCGGAATTGCTCAAGCCAAACAAAAGTATTGTTCTGGTTGCTAAGTATTTAAATAATAAAAAGGACAGAGTTTTGACACTACCTTGCTCTGTCCTTTAATAATTTATAAAAAATGCACTTATCTATTTTTTTATTGTGAATTAGCTGAAATACTTCCATCTGAACAATGTATTGTTGCGTTATTTATTTCAGCATTATCACTATCTATAGTAATTTCATTCCATTGCTCTATAGTACCATTATAATATATATCTGTCAGACTACTACAACCATTAAAAGCCTTTTTTTCTATGCTTTCTATACTATTTGGTATTGTTACACTAGTTAAATTTTCAAGAAGATTAAAAGCATTTTCTCCTATTATAGTTACTTTATAATATTCTCCTGTTGAAGAAAGAATTATATATTGTGGAATTACAATATTAGTAACTGAGGTATCTTTATATACAGAATCATATTCTGATTCTGTATCTAATTGACCACGTAATGTAATTTCATTGTCATTAGTAGGAGAATAACTAACTTCCCAATTATCCATATTTACAGGTTCTCCACTTGCTTCTAATCCAATATCACTACTTGATTGTCCTTGATATTTATAATCATCAGGATTTTCTTTAGCTTTATCTAAAACACTATCCCAATAAGTACCTTCTGTTTTTGTAGTTTCATTATTATTTGCTTCTGATGTATTATTTAAATTTGTTTTTCTTACTACAACTGCTATAATTACTCCAATTAAAATTATCAATACTATAATTGCGATTATTCTTAATTTTTTCATAAAGTTCTTCTCCTTTTTTATTTTAATATCATATCACTATTTTTCACTCAATATGCATATTATATATGTAAAAATGATTTTATCTTATTTAAGATTCTATTAAATATTGTATCTTTTTTCTCCACTATAGATAAATTCTTACTATCTTTATTTTCTATATTATTACTATTATCTTGTTCAAAAATTCTCTGAATATCATATTTTTCTTTTAATTCTTTTTCATTATTTTTATATATTTCTATTAATTCTTTTCTTTCTTTTTCATCTGACCAATATTTTAAATATAAGTAAATTAAAATTTCTTCTGCCTCATTAGATACTTTTATCTCTCCATTTTCATCAAATCCAGGATATTTATCTGGATTTTGGATTAATGAATTATTGTTTAAATATTCTATTACTTCTATAGGTATTTTATATATAAATTCTGTCTTTAATTTTTTTAGAATATTAAGAATTTCAGTATTTGCTATTATTTTATTATCTAAGCTATTCACCATATTCATTTTTTCCTCCTTCATCTTTAGTTATACTTTGGTTAGTTTTCTCTTGTTGCTTAAAAGCTCTTGAGATAAAGTCTTTTCCTTTATCCATTATCTGTGATAAAGTTTTTTTACTTGAATTACAAAATCTTCTTAAAGGTGAATAACCATATTTTATTATAGCCTTACCGTTTTTATCTACATATGCCACATTATCTGGCATATCATATATATAAATATTTTTTATATCTGAAAAAAAGCTCATTCCCTTTCCAAAACCTTCACTTGAATACATTTTATCAATCATTTCTTGCTTTTCTTCAGATGGTTTTCCAAGATTTTTTTCTTTATATGATTGCACTCCATCTAATAATATCTTAAATAGATAAGCTGAATCACTATCAACTGTTTTACTACAAGTTTTTGCATGAATATCCAGTTTTGGTTTATGATCTCCAAATCTTGATATACTAGCTCTTAAGGGTAAATTCTTTTCAGATTCTACTATTGACACCATATGCTCTATGAAATCTTTTGGCATAGTTCCAAATAGAATATATGCATCAGTATCAGGCTCCTCCGAATGACCTCTGCAAGATGCAGTTGTTTTTATATTATTATTAATACAATATTCAAGTAAATTTGTTAATTCAGGTGAACCTTCTCCCCAAAGCAAAGCCATTTTATGTACTTGATCTTTTGGAATTTTTCCTTCAAAAACCCTTCCTTCTTCATAATCTTTTAATTTTTCCATAATAAACCTCATCATCTTTTGTAATATAAATTCTTATATAATTTTTAACTTTGAACATCACAAAATTTTTTCTTATCTTTCTCAATCTTTTTTTGATACCTATCCTCTTCTGAAAATATACATCCACAATATTTTTGCATATATAAACCTAATTCTCTTGCTTTATTTTGACCTTCTCTAAATCCTACTCTAAAATCTCTATATAAAAAACTCAAGCCATATTCTTTTGCAATTTTTTCTCCTAGTTCATGAATAATATCATGCTTTTGATATGGACTAACTAAAAGAGTTGTTGTAAAGGTATCAAATCCATTTTCTTTTGCAAATTTTGCTGTTTGTTCTAATCTTACTGGATAACAATAATTTATGCATCTATTATCAATATCATCTGATACATTTCTGCAAAACTCTCTTAAACCATAATTTTCATTTAAAATCAATTTTACATTAATCATTTCTGAATATTGAATTAATGTATCTCTTCTTGTTTTATATTCTATGTATGGATGAATATTTGGGTTAAACCAATAAAGAGTTGGTTCAATATTTTCATTTCTTAGGCTATCTATACAATAAACACTGCATGGTGCACAGCATGTATGCATTAATAATTTCATTTATACTTCCTTTCTTCCAATTTTTTTGAACTTTTAAGAGTGAAGCTCATTTAATCTTCATCTTCAAAATTTATTGTTTTATTTATAATATATGATGGTCTATTTTTACTTTCATCATAAATTCTTCCTATGTATTCAGAAATCATTCCTAAAGAGACTAATTGAATTCCAGCAAAAAATGTAATTGTAACCATTATTGAAGTCCAGCCTGGTGTTAAATTATTCCAATCAAAAATAAATGATAATAGTGAATAAATAAGTATTAATATTGAGATAATTATTGAAACAATTCCAAGTCTAGTTACAAATTTTAATGGTTTTGTTGAAAAACTAAATATACCATCTTTTGCAAGTTTTATCATTTTATTTAATGGATATTTTGTTTCTCCTGCAAACCTTTCTTTTCTTTCATATTCAATAGGTGCTTGCTTAAAACCAACCCAACTAAATAATCCTCTAAAAAATTTATTATGTTCTGGAAGTGAATTTATAACATCTACTACTTTTCTATCTGCTAATCTAAAATCACCAGTATCTTTAGGAATTGAAACATCTGATAAATCATTTAAAATATTATAAAACATTTTAGCTGAAAATAATTTAAATTTTGTTTCTCCTTCTCTTGATTTACGTTTTGCATAAATTACATCATTTCCATTTTCCCATAAAGAAATCATTTGAGGAATTAACTCTGGTGGGTCTTGAAGATCTGCATCTATTATTACAACTGCATCACCAGCACTCAACTTTAAACCTGCTTGTACTGCAGCTTGATGTCCAAAATTTCTAGAAAAAGAAATAATTTTTACATTTTTATCAACCATAGCTATTTTTTCTAGAATACTTAATGTTTGATCTCTACTTCCATCATCAATAAATATAATCTCATATTCATAATTATCTAAATTAGTTAAAACTTCTTTTAATCTTTTATAACATTCACTAACAACAGCTTCTTCAAAATACATCGGAACAATTACTGATATTTTTTTCATAAATTCCTCCTAAAAACTCATTTGAATATTTCTTCCATAATCTAATCCAAGATGTTCATAAGCTAAAGCTGTTGCTGTTCTCCCTCTTGGAGTTCTAGCTAAAAATCCAATTTGCATTAAATATGGTTCATAAACATCTTCTATTGTATCTGTTTCTTCATTTACAGTTGCAGCTAAAGTATCAATTCCAACTGGTCCTCCACTATATTTTAAAATAATTGTTTCTAAAATTCTTTTATCTAAGTTATCTAGTCCCAATTCATCTATATCTAATTTTTCTAAAGCAATTTTTGCTATCTCCAAAGTTATTTTTCCATTTCCAAGGACTGTTGCATAATCTCTTACCCTTTTTAAAAGCCTATTTGCAATTCTTGGTGTTCCTCTTGAACGTCTTGCAATTTCTGCAGCTGCTTGATCATCAATATCAATACCTAAAATCTTACTTGATCTTTTTACAATAGTTGTTAAATCTTCTTCTGAATATAATTCTAATCTTGAAACAATTCCAAATCTATCTCTTAAAGGAGTAGAAAGTGAACCTGCTCTTGTTGTTGCTCCAATTAATGTAAATCTTGGTAAATCTAATCTAATTGATTTAGCACTTGGTCCTTTTCCTATCATTATATCTAAGCCAAAATCTTCTAAAGCTGGATATAAAATTTCTTCTACACTCTTATTTAATCTATGAATCTCATCTATAAATAAAACGTCATTTTCAGAAAGACTTGTTAAAATTGCAGCTAAATCACCTGGTTTTTCTATTGCTGGTCCAGAAGTTATTCTTATTCTAGAATGCATTTCATTTGCTATAATATTTGAAAGAGTAGTTTTTCCAAGACCTGGAGGACCATATAATAAAACATGATCTAAAGCTTCTCCTCTTTTTTTAGCTGCTTCTATATAAACTCTCATATTTTCTTTAACTTTTGTTTGGCCTATATACTCATCTAAAGTTTGAGGTCTTAAAGAATTTTCTTGAAGTTCTTCCTCTTCGCTTTGAACTATAGGATTCAAAATATTCTCTTCCATATCTTTTTCCTTTCTGAAATTTTTAACTATTGATATTAATTTTAAATTTCAACACCTTTATATTCCATATCTTCCATAAAGTCAAATAATTCTTTAACTCTTTTTAAAGTAAGCATTGCACTTTTTTGATGTGGACATTTAGGCTTTGCTTCAATAAGCTCATTTTTATAACAATTTTTTGTCATCTTATAAATCAAATACCTACAATCCATATAAGTATAATAAATCTGAAAACCGATTATTTAAATCTTCCCAAAACATTTGAAATGTGTAATTTTTATCCATAAATTTCTCCAATACTAAATTATTTATATACTGTATACATATCAACAGAATAACAATTTTCATACACTGTGTATTCTACTATTCTTTCATTAAACCAACTTAATACATCCCCTTCTGATCTCTCAATTTCGTGCAAATGGCCTTCAATTGAAGTTACCGGAACAAGAAATAACACTATTATATAAATAATAATCGTTATAATTATTAAAATCTTATTTTTTGATAATTTTTTATTAAAAATTAATATTACTATGCTAAATAAAATAATAAATATACATCCTATAGAGGTATAACTAAATTCTCCTTTTATTACTTCATCCATATAATTAGATACAAAAATAATAGATACATATACTAAATGAAATATTACAACAATTTTTATAATATTCTTCTTTATTAATTGACAAAATTCTTTCTTATTTCTTACTAATATAGCTAAAAGAACAATTCCAAATAATATTATCACTAAAAATCCCAATAACACAAAAAACATTTTAAATTCTCCTATTTTATCATATCCATAAATTCATTTTCTGTAATAACTGTTACTCCAAGAGATTGTGCTTTATCTAATTTGCTTCCAGCATCTTCTCCTGCTAAAACATAAGTTGTCTTTTTAGAAACTGAGCTAGATGTTTTTCCTCCAAATTTTTCTATTATATCTTCAGCTTCTTTACGAGAATAATTTTCTAAACTACCTGTTAATACAAAAGTCATTCCATAAAATCTCTCATCTGCTCCTTCTTCCTCAATTGCTTCCATATTAACACCATATTCTTTTAATCTTTGAATTAGATTTTTAGTTTGTTCTTGAGCAAAAAACTCATATACGCTTTTTGCCATTATTTCACCTAAATCATCGATCATAACTAATTCTTCAATACTTGAATTCATTAATTTGTCCATATTTTTATAATGTCTAGCTAAAGTTTTAGCAGCTTTAACACCAATATTTCTAATTCCAAGTCCTGTTATTAATCTATATAAATCATTAGATTTACTATTTTGAATTGAATCATATAAATTTTTTGCAAATTTTTTTCCATTTTTCTTAAGTTTTTCTAAATCTTCTTGTTTTAATCCATAAAGATCTGCAATATTTTTTATCATACTACGATTTAGTAAATCTTCTATTATATTTTCTCCAAGTCCAAGAATATTCATAGCTTCACGAGAAGCAAAATGAATAATACTTTGAAGCTGTTTTGCAGGACACTCAATTCCTATACATCTAGTTGCAGCCTCTCCTTCTAATCTGACCGCTAAAGCTCCGCAAACAGGACAAACTCGTGGCATTTCAAATTTTGGGCCACGTTCTTCTTCAGGTTTTTTTACTACTCCAACAATTTCTGGAATAACATCTCCTGCTTTTTGTATTATAACTGTATCACCAACTCTCAAATCTTTTTCTTTTATAAAATCTTCATTATGAAGAGTTGTTTTGGAGATTGTAGATCCTGCAACTCTTACTGGCTCCAAAATAGCAAGAGGAGTTATGACCCCAGTTCTTCCTACTTGAAAAGTTATATCTTTTAATAGAGTTTGCTTTTGCTCTGGAGGATATTTATATGCAATCGCCCATTTTGGAACCTTATATGTTGTTCCTAATATTTCCCTTTGCCTTAAATTATCTACTTTTACAACAGCTCCATCTATCCCAAAAGATAATTTATCTCTATTTTCTCCAATTTTATTTATTTCTTTTATCGCTTCATCCACAGTTTTTACTGGAACTTTTACTGGATTTACATTAAATCCTAGTTTCTCCATATATTTCAAAGATTCAAAATGTGAAGTAAATCCTATATCTTCAGATTTTTGAACATTAAATATAAAAATATCTAATGGTCGTTTTGCTGTTATTGAACTATCTAACTGACGAAGAGAGCCTGCAGCAGCATTTCTAGCATTTGCAAAAAGAGGTTCTTCATTTTGTTCTCTTTCAAAATTCATTTTCTCAAAATCATCTTTTCCAATAAAAACTTCTCCCCTAACTGTAATAGTTACAGGTTCTGTTAAAATTTTTGGAATATGTTTTATTGTTTTCAAATTTTCTGTTACATCTTCTCCTACTAGTCCATTTCCTCTTGTTGCACCTCTTATAAAAATTCCTTTTTCATATTCTAAACTTACACTTAATCCATCTATTTTTGTTTCCACAACATAAGATACATCTTCATTTAAAGTCTTTCTAACTCTTTCATCAAAAGCTTTTAATTCTTCAAAATCAAATATATCCTGAAGGCTTTGTAATGGAACTTCATGTGTTACTTTTTCAAATCCTTCTTTAACATGACCACCAACATGCTGTGTCAATGAATCTTTACTTATAAATTCTGGATATTCTTTTTCTAAATTTCTTAACTCAACCATAAGCATATCATACTCAAAGTCTGATATTTCCGGATTATCATCATCATAATATTTTTTTGCATAATATTCAGTTAATTTATTTAATTCATCAATCCTTTTTTTCGCTTGTTCTCTATTCATCTCTTTTATCCTCTTAAATAAAATATAGATTTTAATTTTTAATTTTTTATATCAACCAACTGTATCTTATATATGTTTACTTCACAACTTAAATATGATATAATAGTTTTGTTCCAAAATTCAACCGGGAGGTATTTGCATGATAAGTTTGGAAGATGCTCGGGACATTGTAGAAAATGTCATAACTGAGCTAAAAACAGGTAGAATGGTGATTGTTGAAATTCCAGGTGAAAATTCTTTCTTAAATTGTGTGGACTCAAAAGCCATTATTAAAACAATAATTAAAGAAAGAAATCTGCCTTTTATCGTTTTTAACTCACTATTTCCTACCAAAGAATCCAAAACGAAACTTGCACATGTGCTTGTTTTTATCCGGATTCGCGAGCTTGGCTTTTAAAGAGCCAAGCTCTTTTTTATATAAAGGATACTATTTTGAATCTTCCTTAAATAAATCTTTTCCATTTTTTATATAATCATACCCTGAAAAAATTGTTGCAATTACTGAAATAGTCATCATAACAAAAGTAATAATATTTAATACTTTTAAACCTATATTATCAATTGGATGTGTTATAAAATATCCATAACTATAATTATCTATAAACATCAATATTAGTGCTATCATTTGTGTTACAGTTTTTAATTTTCCCCATACAGATGCTGCTATTACTTGACCACCCTTTTGACTTGCAACTAATCTAAATCCTGATACCATAAATTCTCTAAAAGCAACTATAATTGGTATCCAAGCTGGAAGTTTATCAAATTCAACAAATATAATCATTGCTGTTAATACTAAAATTTTATCTGCAATTGGATCTAAAAATTTTCCAAATGTAGTAATTTGATTTCTAGACCTTGCAATATATCCATCTAATTTATCTGTAATAGATGCAATTATAAAAATTATTCCCATAATCCAGAATGTAGTTGAAACTCCAAGTAGGCTTCCTCCTGGATTAATTATTGCTACAATAACCATTAATGGTACTAAAATTATTCTAAAAATAGTTAACTTATTTGCTAAATTCATAAAATCCTCCTAAAACTTATATATTATTTGAGTTACTTACAGTATTATTTTTAGTAGTGTTTACATTATTTTCTGTACCTCTATCTGTTTCATCTAATTCAGTATTTTCACTTTCTTTTAATTGTTCTTCAGCTTCTTGATTTCTCAATACTTCTAATTGATCTAATAAAGTTTGAAGTGTCTCTAAATCTTTTCCAACCATCTCTAAATCTTGAGCATTCATAGAATCTTTTAGATTTTGATTTGCTTCTATTATAGAATCAATAACCTGATCAATATCTTCCATATCTATATATTCAATTTCTACTGAATTTTTTTCAGAAAGTAAATTTGTTATTGCCTCTTCTAAGTCATCACCAATTGCAACTTTATTTCCTGAAGATATTATAACCTTTTTAAGAACTTGAGTTTCAGATTCATTAAGTCTTACTTGATATACAGGTTCAACATATATAATTGAATTCTCGATAGGGACTATTATTATATCTTTTTCAACTCTAACACCAGAAACTTCTAATGATTCAAGTTCAGAAGATATTCTTTCATCTTCTTCTATTAAAGAATTTAATTGTGAAACTCCTATTATACTACTATCTGAAGAAAATTTATAAAGTGATAATTTATTTGTCTCTCCATCAGTTGTTCCAACCAAATATGAAGTTAAACTGCCTTTTCCTGCTCTTGTATAAGTCACAACTAATCCAAGTTCAGCATTTTTACTATCATTTGTTTTAAGCATCGTATAATTTGAAGGAATTTGAGATTCTCCGTCTGTTGATAAACTCCAAATATCATCTGCTCTATAAAGCATATCTTCTGTTATATCATGATATGTTGCTATTACTTGTGATTGTATATCAAATAAATATTGTGGATAAATTAAGTTTTTCTGTATATCTTCTGGAATTTCTTCACTTTTATCTACAAATAAATATGGATACATATTTTGATACATCATAATTATAGGATCATTTCTATCTGTTATATAAAATTTAGTTGTTCCATCATAAGCATCTATTATAACTTTAACAGAATTTCTAATATAATTTATAGTTTCTTTTGTTCCATCATCATTTGTTATAGTAATACTTTGCGAATATGGATACTCATTTGAAGTTGTATATCCATCTATAACCCAAACCAAGCTTCCATCATCTCTTACAACCAAATATGGATTTTCGTCATATTTAATATATGGAAGAATAGCTTTGGCCCTTTCTATAACATTTCTAGTTGTAATAATTTTACTATCTGGTTCCAAATATCTTGAAAGTATTATACTATAATTCCCTGATGTTAAACCAACTGCTAATCTATCAAAAAATCCTAAATGAAGTCCTGCATCACCATCATATACATTTGACTCATAACCTGAAGCTGATGTTGGATAATCAAATTCTTGTCCATATGAAGAATTAACAATAATATTATCATTAGTTTCTAAACCAAAATAAATTCTAGGTTGATTAATATTTATAACATTGTTTTTATTATCAAATCCTGATTGTAAAATTTGAACATATCCATTTTCATCAATTTTTGAAGGATCTGTAACAACTAATGAATATCCATGCGTATATTCAAAAGTTTTATTATTATATGAACGATTTGAATCATTCATAATCTCTCTTGGTGTAATAGAAATAAGATTTCTTTCTCCATTAATATTGTATACTCCTAGATTAGAATTTGAATAATTGTAATATGTACTATTATCTTGAGTATCAGTAATTGTTTGATCTATTACTTCTTCATTTACTATAGGAATATTTGTTAAAACATCACTATTATCCTCAGCAGTTTGAGCACTTAATGTCTCATAATTATTTATATTTTGTTGCTCAATATCGATTCCAAAAGCATCTTTTGTTGCATCAATATTATATTTTATATAATTTTTCTCTTTATCAAGTTCGCTTGAACCAACATATACTTCTTGGAAATAAATTAAAACACCAAACATAACAACTAAATAAATAGGAATAATAGAAGCTGAAACAATACACTTTTTAAAATTTGCAATACTTGCATTTTTTACAATCCTAATAATTGAAATCAATACTACAATTGCAAAAATTCTATATCCCCATAATTTTATAACAGTATCTGTAAGTCCAGCTCCAACAAGTTCTGTTCCTGCTTCATCTTTTATTGTAATCATTTTTCCTGTTAATATATCTTGAGCTGCAACCAAAATATAACCACTAATCAATATTCCAAAGACAATTGCCCAAAATTTAATTTGCTTAACAAATGTATTTTCTTTTAAATCTCCTATATCAATACCATTTTTAAAACATACATTTATTGCTATAACATAGTAAATTGCTGTATAAATAATCATTATTAAAGCAACAACAATCAAAAATATAATCAAAGTTTTTATAAATGGCAGAATAAACATATAAAAACCTATATCTTTTGAAAAAATTTGATCTTCAATTCCAAAATATGAAGCATTTAATGCTGTTATTAGAGGTGTGTATAAAAAACTTAATCCACATTGTCCAGCAATTAAAGCTGCAATTAAAGAAATACTTTTATTAGGAAGCTTTGGCATTTCTCTTTCTTCTTTATCAAAAAAAACTTTCATTCCCTTTTTTATTACTTTATTATTTATATAAAATAATATATAAGTAATAGAAAAACATACTCCTAAAACTGCAAGTTTCATATAAAAATCTGTAAAAAATATGCTTGTATAATCTTCACTTATTTCTTTTATTTTTAAATAATCTGCTCTATTTGTTATTACTTGCCAAATTAGAAAAATAGCTAGAACTACTAAAACTATAATTCTCCTAATATTTACTTTTTTTGGTGTTTTTTCCTCATCCATTTTTATATAGCATCCTTTCATTTTTTTATAGTATTGCATTCAAAAAATCTTCTGAGTTAAATTCTTCCATATCATCTATTTTTTCTCCAACACCAATAAATTTTACTGGTATCTTATTTTCATTAGCAATTCCAATTACAGCTCCACCTTTTGCTGTTCCATCTAATTTAGTTAAAACTATTCCTGTAATATCAGCTGTTTCTTTAAATGCTTTTACCTGAGCTATTGCATTTTGGCCTGTTTCGCTATCAAGCACAAGCAAGGTTTCTTTTGAAGAATCTGGTAATTCTCTATTTATTATTTTATTTATTTTTGAAAGTTCGTCCATTAAATTCTTTTTATTGTGAAGTCTTCCGGCAGTATCACAAATTAGTACATCTGCATTTAGCTCTTTAGCTTTTTGTATTGCTTCAAAAACTACTGAAGCTGGATCTGATCCTTCTTCTTTTTTTACAATTATACTATTAGAACGTTCACACCAAACTTCTAATTGTTCAACCGCTGCAGCTCTAAAAGTATCTGCTGCAGCTACTACAACTTTCTTTCCTTCTTTTACTAATTTATTTGCAATCTTTCCAATTGAAGTTGTTTTACCAGCTCCATTTACTCCTATAAATAAGATTACTGCTGGCTTATTTTCTAAATTTAAACTAGTATCTCCTACATCTAGTAAATTTTTCATTATTTCCTTTAAAGCTTTTTTTACATCTTCTTCATCTTCAATTTTTTCTCTTTTTATTTTAGTTCTTAATTCATCAATTATTTGAGTTGAAGTATTTACTCCAATATCTGACATTATAAGAACTTCTTCTAATTCTTCTAAAAGCTCTTCATCAACTTTTCTAAAATTACTAAATACATTATTTATTTTTTCACTTATCGAATTTTTAGTTTTACCCAAACCTTGTTTTAATTTTTCAAAAAAACCCATATTATACCTCTTTTTGTTCATTGTCTGTAAAGAAACTATCAAATTCCTCTTCAGTAATCTTTTCTTTTTCTAATAAACAGTTAGCTACTCTATCTAATATATCTCTATGTTCTGATAAAATATTTATAGCTCTATCATAAGCAGTCTCAATTAAAAGTCTCATTTGATTTCCCACTTCATTTACTACAGTTTCACCAAAAAGCTCTAATTCATAAGATTGATCAACTTTTAATGAAATTGGTCCTAAAGAATCACTCATTCCATAAATAGTAAGCATATCTCTTGCGATTCCTGTTGCTACTTCTAAGTCATTGCTTGCACCTGTAGAAATTTCGTTTAAAACTAAACTTTCTGCCGCTCTTCCTCCCATTAGAGAAACCATTTTTTCTAAAAGTTCGGTTCTTGAAACATAATATTTATCTTCATTAGTCTTATACATTGTATATCCACCAGCTAAACCTCTTGGTATAATTGAAACTTCTTTTACATCTTGTTGTGTAGGTAAATATTTACTAACTACAGCATGTCCAGCTTCATGATATGCCGTTAATTTCTTATCTTTTTCAGAAACCACTCTATTATGTTTTTCTAATCCAACTGTAATTTTTCTTACAGCATTGTCTATATCTGCTCTTTCAATTTTATCATGACCTGATTTTGTCGCAATAATTGCAGCTTCATTTAAAACATTTGCAAGTTCTGCGCCAGTAAATCCAGCTGTATCTCCAGCTATTTCTTTTAAATTTACATTATCAGCTAATTTTTTATCTTTGCTATGCAACTTTAAAATTTCTTCTCTTCCGAAGCAAATCTGGAGCTGGAATTGTTATTTGTCTATCAAATCTTCCTGGTCTTAAAAGAGCTTTATCTAACATCTCAGGTCTGTTTGTTGCAGCTAAAACTATAACTGTTTCATTAGTCTCAAATCCGTCCATTTCAACCAATAATTGATTTAATGTTTGATTATTTTCAGATTCAGCACCACTATTACTTGTTCTTCTTGAACCTATAGCATCAATTTCATCTATAAAAACAATACATGGCGCCATCTTTTTAGCTTTTTCAAATAATTTTCTAACTCTTGATGCTCCTAGTCCAGCAAACATTTCAATAAATTCTGAACCACTCATAGAAATAAATGGAACACCAGCTTCCCCTGCAATTGCTTTTGCAATAAGAGTTTTACCAGTTCCTGGTTTTCCGTAAAGCAATATTCCTCTTGGTATTCTAGCTCCCATTTTAATATATTCATCAGGATGTTTTAAGAAATCGACAACTTCAACGAGTTCTGCTTTTTCTTCATCTAGACCTGCAACATCTTCAAATTTAACTTTACTTTTCTTTCCTCCATCATCAGTTCCATAAACTTTTCCTTGGTCTCCGCCAAATCCTTGCATCTTAAATATTAAAACTAACAAAATAATAAGCATTATTGTTGGAATATAAGTTACAAGATTCTCCATAATGGAAATAAACTGATTAGGAGATTTTTGCTCAATCTCTACATCAAAAACTCCTTCATCAATTTTAGTATTTACAAGTTCCATAAAAGCTTGTACACTTGGAACAACAACTGTTTCTGTTCTTTCCTCTTCAGGCTCATCACCTTTCATTATAACTTTTACTGATGCACTTCCTGTTTCCATTTCAAGTTTTTCAACTTCATTGTTATTTAATGAAGTAAGAAGAGCATCATAAGATAAATTGTCTTCTTCTTTTGTTTCAAAATGACTATAAAGTACAAAACAAGCTATTACTACTATAATTAATATTGGAACAAAAATTGCCCAAAATTTATTATCATTTTTTTTGTCTCTATTGTTTGGATCTTTCTTATTCGCCATCTGGTAAACTATCTCCTTCCAATTCTTTTTTATTTTTTTCTTTACTTTTCTTTTTTTCCTTTTTATTTTTTTCTTCCGCAGCTTGATTCTTTTCTTTTTTCTCTTCATCAGTATCTTTATCTTTTTTCTCATCTACTTTTTCTACTTCAATTGCATCATCTTTTTTCTCATCCTTTACTGGAACCTCTTGACCAACTCTTCTATTTGGATCTGATTTTATTATCATAATGGCAGCAATAATGTAAATATATGCAATAATCATATACATTAGAGAAAAATATTTTATTTGGAAATTTGTAAAAGTATTTACTATTGAATATATTGTGCTTAAAATTAGTGAAAGTGTAACTGAATAAGCAGCTAATTTACAATTACTTACAAAGTCTAAAGCCACTTTACAAATCTTACTACAAATCCATCCAAAAATAGCTATAATTAAAATATCTTCTATAATAACTAATATATTTGAAACAAATAAATAGATAATTGCATAAATAAACATTACACAAGTTATTTTTAACATTCCATCACTATTAAAATAATTTTCAAAAACTTCTGCTTTTGAAAAACTTCCAATACCAAGTGTATTAAAGAAATCACTATAAGTTGCTTGATACTCATAACCTCTAACTGTATATATTGCCTTATCTTTTAGTAAAATTACTGAATAATAACTTTCCTTGGCTTCTTCTTTATAAGCATCTATCTGTTCATCCGTTAAATCTCCTGTATTAACAATTAATTTAGCATCAAATTCTTCATCATATGCATCAACAGTTTCAGCAACAGTCAATTGTTCATTTTCATAAGTAAAATCTGGAAAATCATTTTCTATATAAGAAACTAATTTATCAAATTTTTGCCTAAAAGACACTGTTGTTGATATACTTAAAATTATGGTAACAATAGCAATTAGCGAGAATATATATTTTACTGCTTTTGAAAATCTTTCATTAACAAAAATTTTATAATTCTCCAAATTAAATATTGCCATTTTAACTCTCTTAAAAAAGCTTATTTTATTTTCCTCTTCCATATTTTAGATATACTCCCTTCTAATATTAAGATTTGTATATATTGGAGCAATTGAAAGGTAAACTTCATCGCCTAAATTTATATCATTTGCTCCTGTAATATCAACTATAGCATGATACATACCTATTCTACCAATTACATTAAATTTTCTATCTTTTATAATAACCTTAAGAGTTGGTTTTGTAAATAGTTTTTTTATTTCCATACAGATTGATATAATATTATTTTTAAAATTAAAACTATCTCTTCCATTTTTTACATTTAATCCATCCATATATCCTACAGGAATTACTGCAATTCTTGCCTTTGTATTAGTCTTAAATTCATTACTATAACTAATATTATAACCTTTTGGAACTTCTTTTATTGAAACAATTTCTGATTTAAATCTTCCAATTCTCTTTAATCCCAAAGTATTTTTTAAAACTCGTCCACCGAATACATGAACCGAAGTCTTACAGCATCTAAATTCATCTCCGGATAAAGCAAAAATGCTGTTGAATTTGAGCAGTGGAAAATTAAGTTTGGATTTATAGGTTTTATTTGTTGTATTAAATCCATAAATCTTTGAAATTGAACTTTTGTCCATTTATAATCTATTGGTTTTGAAAAATGTGTATATACTCCTGTTACTTGAATATTTTCAGTACCTTTTATTGCTTCTAAAATCTCATTTTCATTTGTATATAAAAAACCATAACGCCCAAAACCTGTATCTATTTTGACATGTGCTCTTACATGTTTTTTTAGTTTAGAAGCAATATTTTCTATCTTTTCTTTTTCTTCTAAAGTTCCAATAGTAAGTATTATATCATTTTCAATCAATATTTCTAATTCTTCATCTGACCAAACTTCTGAAAGCATCAAAATATCTATATCTATTCCAGCTAATCTTAATTTTTCTGCTTCATCAGTTGTCGCAACAGCTAAAAAATTTATACCAATATCAACTAAAAATCTAGAATACTTAATTAAGTCAAATCCCATTCCATTAGCTTTAACAACAGCAATAATTTTGGTACCTTTGGCATGTTCTTTTAATAAATTCAAATTATGTTTTAAATCATCGATTTTAATTTCAAGCGCTTTCAATGGACTTTCCTTTCTTAAAATTATATTTTAATTATTTATACAAAACTATATTACATTTTTCTTTAAGTATTTCATAAAGTCTTCTAGCCCTTGAGCTATATCATCATATGTTTTATCAAAATTTCCAGTATACCAAGGATCTGCAATATCTCTTGGATTACTTGTAAAATCTAGTAACCCATATATTTTATTTTGCGTATCTTCTCCAACAATTCTTTTTATATTTATTACATTTCGTTCTTCCATACCAATAATATAATCAAAATCTTTATAATCCTGTTTTGTAATTTTTCGTGCTAAATGATTTCCATAAGGTATATTCATCTGATCAAGTTTTCTTCTTGTTCCGTAATGCATTGAATTTCCTGTTTCTTCCGCACTTGTCCCAGCTGAATCTATAAAAAAGTCTTTTTCTAAACCTTCTTTTTTTACCATATCTTTAAACATATATTCAGCCATTGGTGATCTACATATATTTCCTAAACAAACAAATAATACTTTTATCATAAATTACCTTTCTATCATGTTTTATCAACTACTTCATGAATTTTTTCTTAATACCTCTTAAGGTCCTAAATGCCTTTTCAGAAAACTTATAAAGTTTATATTTTAAAGGTTTATATGGAATATAAACTTCACCTATAAACTCTACAAATCTAGCATTAAATCCTTTTTTAAATCTATAAAGACCATATTGTGGGTGATTTTCGTCTACTACACCAGAAACACCTCTAAAATCATACATATCAGCACCTCTATCAATTGCTTCTTGTATCATTGTCCATTGAAGTAAATAATTTGGCATAAGATTTCTATCTGTATTACTACTTGCTCCATATAAATACCAAACTTTATTGCCATACATAATTGGTATAATACCCGCAATGGCTCTATCTCCATGATATGCTAAAAGAAGTTTCATATGTTCAGGAGCAAGCTCATCATACATTTTTTCAAAATATGATAAAGAACGAATTAAGAAATTATCTCTTTTTCCTGTTTCAACCATTATATCATGGAAAACTTTTAAGTCATCTCTAGTTCCTTCTTTTATAACTACTCCTTTTCTTCCTGCTAATCTTACATTATATCTAGTTTTAGATTGAAATTCACTAAAGATTTGATCTTTAGTTTTTCCCCTCAAATCAAGTTGAAAAACAAAACGAGGTTGAATTTCATCTTTAAAATCTTTACTATCATCTTTTATTTTAAATCCCAAATCTTCTACAATTTTTCTAAATTCTGTATCAGATTTTTCAACATCTGGTTCCATTCTTAAAACAAATGCATTATATTTTTTTGCAAGCTCATCTGCACCTTTTCTAATATCTTCTAATACTTCTTTATCATGAATATCACATACAGGTCCGACGCGCTACATACATCAAGTTTCCAAATAGAGGAATTTTTCTAATCCATACACATAAAGATCCTCTAATATTTCCATTTGAATCTTCAGATAAAATTACTTCTTTTTTCCAAGCTTCTTTAACTTCTCCCCATTCCAAAGATTGTTGAAAATTGCATCTTTCATTAGATTCTAAAAACTTTTTATATCTTTCCTTATCTTTTTCTTCTAGTAATTTCATTAATCTATCCTTTCTTAACTAAAGTTCCTTCTTTAGTATCTTGAACTTTATATCCTTTAGATATAAGTAAATCTCTAATTCTGTCAGATTCAGCCCAATTTTTAGAATTTCTGGCTTCATCTCTTTTAGATACTAATTCTTTAATTTCATCAGGTAATTTATCTTCTTGTTTTTTATAATTTTTTAAATCTAAACCTAAAACTTCATCAAATTTCAAAAGTAAATTTGCTAAATCTTTAGATTTTTTTGGATTTTTAATAATATCCCAAACAACACTCATTGCAACTGGCATATTCAAATCATCATTTATTGCTTCTAAAAATCTATTTTCATAATCTTTAATTTCTGATTCATCTACTTTGTCTGTTCCTTCTAATTCTTTTAAATATCCATCTCTTAATCTTTGAAGTGAAATCTTAGCAGAGTCTAATGATTCCCATGTAAAATTAATCTGATTTCTATATGTTGAAGTAAACATAAGCATTTTAAACTCCATTGGTTCATAACCTTTTTCTATTAAATCAGAAAGAGTATATACATTTCCCAAGCTTTTTGACATTTTTTCTCCATTCATTAACATGAAATTAACATGCATCCAGTAATTAGCAGGAATTTTTCCAGAAAATCCTTTACTTTGAGCAATCTCATTTTCATGATGAATTGGAATATGATCAATTCCACCTGTATGAATATCAAAAGTTTCTCCTAAATATTTATATCCCATAGCAGAACACTCTAAATGCCAACCTGGATAGCATTTACCAAAAAAAGAATCCCATTTCATGATATGATTTTCAGGAGCTTTAATCCATAAAGCAAAATCTGATATATTCTTTTTACCAGTATCAAATTCAACTCTTGCTCCAGCTTTTTGGTCTTCTACTTTTCTATTTGATAACACGCCATATTTATCAAGTTTTGATGTATCAAAATATATTGTATCATCTGTATGATAAGTATAACCATTTTCTATAAGTTTTTTAACATATTCTTCCATAATTTTAATATGTTCTGTTGCTCTAGCTATAATTTCAGGTTTATCCACATTTAGAGCATCTAAATCTTTAAAAAATGCATTCATATAAAATTCAGCTATTTCATATGGATCTTTATTTTCTCTACGAGCAGCTTTTACCATCTTATCTTCGCCTTCATCACTATCTGAAACAAGATGTCCAACATCAGTTATATTCATAACATGTTTTAATTTATATCCATTATATTTTAATACTCTTCTTAAATTATCCATAAAAAGATATGCTCTTAAATTTCCTATATGTGCATAATCATAAACGGTTGGTCCGCAAGTATACATGCGGACTTCCCCTTCTACAATTGGTTTAAATTCTTCTTTTTTACGAGTTAATGTATTGTAAATCTTCATAAAATACTCCTTTTAATCTTCGTAAGTATAACTATCAGCTGTATGAGGACATACAGAAGTTGGAACTGTTGTAGAATATTTTCCTGAATAAGAAGTAGTCCAATCTCCATCAGCCTCTGACGCTGGTAAAGTTGCATAATATCTAATACTATAATCTTGACAATATTCACTAGCTAGTAATCCTGTTGAATTACATATTTTATAAGAATTTCCATGAACATTACAAGGCTCTGGAACTGTCCCATTTACAAATATTTCTTGATAAGTATTTGTACATTTATCTGAAGCTGCCATACCTGAATCTCTACATATAGTTGCAGTAACTATATCCTCAGGAACTGTAAATGTACTTGGTTCTAAATCTTTATGAATTTCTCTCATAACTGCTGTCCAAATTCCTCCTGCAGTACGAGCAGTTGACGGCTCAATTGTTTCTTTTTCATTATATCCAAACCAACACGCTGCAGCATAATAATTTGTAAATCCACAAAGCCATCTATCCGCATCATCATTTGTTGTTCCAGTTTTTGCAGCTGTATCCATTCCACTTATTGCGGCATAAGTAGCAGTTCCATCATATTGAGATTGAAGAACAGATTGAAGCATATTTTTCATTATATATGCATTTTGAGGACTCATCATCTGTGTTGATCTTTCTTCAACAGATTTTGGTTCTAAATAAACATTTCCATCAGAATCTTCAACTTTAGTATAGAAAGTTGGCTCTATATAAACACCATTATTTGCTATCATTGCATATCCTGATGCCATTTGCAATATAGATGCTCCATTACTAAATCCACCTAAAGCTAAAGCTAATCCTTCTTCACCTGTAACATCAGTAAAGTTCATTTTTTGTAAAAATTCTACACCAGTTGAAATACCTATTGTAGATAAGCCTTTAACATGAGGTAAATTTGATGAAACAGCTGTTGCTTCCCTCATTGAAAGTAAACCTTTCCAATTTGGATACCACTCCTTAGGAGAATAATTTCCAGGAAATGTTGTTGGCCCATCATAAAACATTGTTGAAGCTGTAAGTTTTCCACTTTCCAATCCAGGACATGTAACAGCTAATGGTTTTATTGAAGAACCCGTTTGTTTTAACATATCAGTAGTTAAATTAAAATATCCTAAAAATGTTTGAGTTGTTCCATCTTCATTTCTTGCAGCTGCTCCAACTACATATCCTGTTGAAGGCTCGATAATAACCATTGAAGCCATTGGATTTTGGCCATTACGTGAAGTATAAGCTGCATATTTTGAATTACCAAGCTCTCCTTCTAGAGCTGTTTGTACATTAGATTTTTGTGTTGTATAAATTTTATATCCACCACTATATAATTGAATTTCAGCTAAACTCTTTGATTCATAACCTTTTTCATCAATCATTTGTTGCAAAATTTGTTCAATTGCTGCATCAGTTAAATATGAAACTTGAGTCGTAGTTGTTGTATCACCATTTGAAAACGCTAAACCTGCATCAACTTCTGCAACAGCGCTATCATATTGTTCATTTGTTATATATCCTAATTCTAACATTTTAGATAAAACAGTTTTTGTTCTAGATTTAATTTTTTCATCCATTGCTGCTTTATCATCTGGATTATCATATTGTTTAAATGGCAAATATGCATTTGGTGAATGATTTATTCCAGCCATATATGCACATTCTGCAATTGATAAATCTTTTACATCTTTATTAAAATAGTAAACAGCACCTAGTGAAACACCATTTATATCATCACCACCAACAAATATTAAATTTAAATATAATTCTAATATTTGATCTTTTGATAAGTAATGTTCTACTTGCAAAGCTTTTACCATTTCTTTTACTTTTCTTAAAGCAGTATCTTCTTTATCACCAGTCAAATTTTTTACAACCTGCTGAGTTATTGTACTTCCACCAAATGAAGAACTTCCTCTATTAAAAATATATGTAAGAGTTGCAGCTGCAGTTCTTTTTATATCTACTCCGCTATGATCATAAAATCTTTCATCTTCAATTGCTATATAAGCTTTTGGTAAATATTCGCTCATTTGGTCTAAGCTAACAATCCTTCTTTTTTCTCCTGAACTTAATTCACCTAAGTAATTTCCATCTCCATCATAAAAAGATGAATTCTTATACTTTATAGCTAAATCTTCAACATTAATCTGATAATCATCACCTAATAATTCAAAGAAATCATATCCACCCCACATAGCTCCTGCTATAATACCAGCAACAATTATTATGCATAAAATAATAAGTATAAGAATTATTCTTAATATAGTTGCTATTCTTGGATGTCTTTCTTTAAATTTTTTCTTTTTCTTAGGATCTTTTTTGCCTTTATCATTTTTCTTTTTTGCATCTGGATTTATTTTGCCAACAACTTGTGTGTCTGAAGATGTTTTTGTCTTTTTATTTTTAGCTTTTTTATTTAATTCATCAGTATTTAATCTTTTTGTTTCCATATTTTTGCTTTCATCTTCAAGACTATCTAACCTTCTTGTTCGCATATCTTTTTTGTCTTTTTCACCTTTCATAATTTTTACCCTCTAATTCTAAATTATAATACTAGGTTATTATATCATATATTTAAAAAATATAAAGCTTTTTCTTAAAATTTTTAATATTAAAAATTTCTTAAAAATTATAATCTATAATCCCTAAAAAAAGCTTAAAAACAGCATAATAAAAATCTGTTTAAAAAAGACAAAAAAACTAAGAGACAAAAAATCTCTTAGCTTTTTATTTAATTAAGATAAATATTAACTAATTTTTTTAATAAACTTATCTAAAATTATTGCACATTGTTTTGATGCCATTTTTAAATATTCATGAAAATCCATTTTATTATTTCCATTTGCTACATCTGAAATTCCTCTTATTACCAGGAATGGAATATTATCTAAAAAGCAAACTTGAGCAATTGCAGCTCCTTCCATTTCAACACATTCTGCATTTCCAAATTCTTTTCTAATTCTTGGAGCATCATTTGGATCTTTAGCAAATCTATCAGCAGAAGCTATTGTACCAATCTTTAAGTTAATATTATCTAATTCATTTGGTATTTTTAAAATAGTTTCTAATAAATCTTTATCTGTTTTGATATATTTTCCTAAATCACAAATTTCTCCTAATTCATAATCTCCAACTCCACTAATATCAAAATCATACTGAACTAACCTATCAGCTACTACAATATCTCCTATATTTAATTCTGGATTTATTCCTCCTGCTGAGCCAACATTTATAATACAATTCATATCAAAATTATCAATTAAAATTTGAGTTGTTCTTGCTGCATTTACTTTTCCAACTCCACATTTTACAATAACACAATCTTTATCATGAATCTTACCAATAAAAAACTTTAAATTAAAAATATCTTTTTCATTAATATCTTTCATTAATTTTTTTACAGCTAGCATTTCTTCATCTTCAGCAGCTATTATTCCAATATACATAAATAAAACTCCTTTTACAAATTTAAAACGGGACAAGAGAATCATCCCAAGTCCCATTTTATTTAAAATTATCTATTTAATCCTTTTAATCCAGGATAAATTGCAACATCTCCTAACCCATTTTCAATATTTAATAATCTATTATATTTTGCAACTCTATCTGTTCTGCATGGTGCACCAGTTTTGATTTGACCTGCATTTGTTGCAACAGCAACATCTGCTAATGTTGTATCTTCTGTTTCACCACTTCTATGAGAAACAACTGCTGTCATTCCATTTTTCTTAGCAAGCTCTATTGCATCTAATGTTTCTGTTAAAGTTCCAATTTGGTTTAATTTAATTAAAATACTATTTGAAACTCCTAAATCAATACCTTTTTGAAGTCTCTTAATATTTGTAACAAATAAATCATCACCAACTAATTGAATTTTGTTTCCTAATCTTTCTGTTAATACTTTCCATCCATCCCAATCTTCTTCAGCTAAACCATCTTCAATTGAGATAATTGGATATCTTGAAACTAAATCTTCATAGAAAGCTATCATTTCTTCAGTTGTTTTTGTAACACCTATTTTCCAGAAATGATACATTCCTTCTTTTCCAATCTTTTTAGCTTCATCATACATTTCTGTTGCAGCAACATCTAATGCAAGCATAATATCTTTTCCTGGTTTGTATCCAGCTTTTTCAGTAGCTTCCATAATTAAACTTAAAGCTTCATCTTCATCTTTGACATTTGGTGCAAATCCACCTTCATCTCCAACTCCAGTTCCTAATCCTTTTTCTTTAAGAACTTTCTTTAAGTTGTGATAAATTTCAGCACACCATCTTAAAGCTTCAGTAAATGTTGGAGCTCCAACTGGCATGATCATGAACTCTTGAACACTAAGTGTAGAATCAGCATGTTTTCCACCATTCATTATGTTCATCATTGGAACTGGTAATGTTTTAGCATTTGGTCCACCAATGTAATTATATAATTCCATTCCTAAAGAATTTGCTGCAGCTTTAGCAACAGCTAAAGAAACACCAAGTGTTGCATTTGCACCTAATTTTCCTTTATTTTCTGTTCCATCTAATTCTATAAGTGTTTTATCAATTTCTGCTTGATCATAAACATTCATATATTCTAGTTTTGGAGCAATTATTTCATTTAGATTATTAACTGCTTTTAAAACACCTTTTCCTAAATATCTTGATTTATCTCCATCTCTTAATTCAACAGCTTCGAAGCTTCCAGTTGATGCACCAGATGGAACCATAGCTACACCGCTAAATCCTCCTTCTGTAACAACTTCTACTTGAACTGTAGGATTTCCTCTTGAGTCTAAAACTTCTAAAGCTTTAACTTGCTCAATACCTAAATAATCTTTCATAATTAAATACTTCCTTTCTTTTATAATAGTATTTTATTTTAGGCACAGTAAAACAAGTAATTTTATCAAAATACTTATTTTCCACGCGATACTTATCTTAACATAAAATTCCAATAGTTTCAACAGTTAGTTTACGTAATTTTTTGAAATTTGATTTTTATACTATTAAATAATATAATGTAATTGTATCTGAGAAATCAATTTTTATAAAGGAGGGAAAGAGATGAGAAAAATCTCTAAACCAGATACTCTTTGTCGGATCTTACTTGCAATAGCTGAGCTAAGCACTTTTGCCGCTGTTTCATATGGTTTATATCTTCTTACACTCCATATGATCGATGCAGAAGCATTTTGGTGGTCCTTTATCTCCATTTTGTTTGTACCGGCAATCACAGTTGGCTCCGTTGTTGCACATTTTGCATTACTGAACATTTTTATTGCAATTTTCATTGTAAGCCTGACGGCTTGCCTGATTTTCTGCAAAAAATACGATGTCAGCTTTGTAAAAATAATTCGTGAATAAAACATCTGACAAATGAACATCAAAAAGCTGGACTCTGGTCCGGCTTTTTGCCATTTTAAACTTAAAGATTTTTATGTATTTTTTAAATTTGATTTTTTGCCCTATACATAATATAATTAAATTGTATCTTGAGGAATCAGTTTTTAGAAAGGAATGAAGAGTATGCGGAAAAAAATGTTATCTTTAACATCAGACATAATGTGGGGATTAACTGTAATTGGGATTGCTGGAATTTTAAGCTATGGAATGCTTTACATGCGGTCGTTTATAGGTAGTGCTCAAAACATCTGGAATTTTCTTATCTTATCTGTTTTGATACCACTTTCAACACCAGCAATGGTATTCTATGAAATAGGTTTAACACCTACTATTCTGGCATTGGTCACAATAATTTGTGCTGCTATCTTTATCACATTAGTCGAATTTCGCAAAAGAAATGGAACTAGGTCCTGACCTAGTTTCATTTCTACTTTTTTAATCAATATTAAAATTACTAAATCATTCTAATACTATTTATCCAATCTTTAATAATTGATTCTTCAACTCTAATATTATTATTTATTCCTGTTCCCATAAATGTTTCTGGTTTATTTTTTGCATGATAATCAGATCCTCCAGAAGAAAATTTATTGTATTTTTTACATAAATCAAGCATAAATTCTCTTTCTTCATCATTAAATAATGGATATATACACTCTAATCCATCAATTTCAGTTGTAGAGATTATTTTTTCTACTGATTCTCTTACATTTTCAAAAGGATAAATTAATCCATGTGCTAAAAAAGCTAATCCCCCTGCAGCATGTATTTTTTTTATTAAAGTATCACAATCATCATAATATTTAGAAGTATCATAATAAAAAGGACTATTTTGATTGCTTTCAAAATCTCTATAGAAAAATCTTCTATTAAATCCTCCTAATTTTTTTATTATTTCTTCATTTTCTTTATATTTTGTAACTTCATCAACATAAACCCAACTTCCATATTGTTTTTCAGGATCATTTAAATCAACATAAATATCTTCACTACATTTTATATTCATTTGTTTTCCAACTTTTATAAAATGTTTTAAAATATCATTTTGAACTATATTTCTATCTTCTTTTTTTATTAATAATTTTTTATAATCAAAACCATATGCTAAAATTTCAATATTAACTTTATCAAATACAGTCTTAATTTCAGACCCAACTATAATTTTTCCACTAAATTTTTTCCTTATTTCAGGGTGTTTTTCTAATTCAAAATATGCTCCTAATTCATTATGATCTGTAATTGATATTATATCTAAATTATTTCTTTCTGCATTTTCTAATAATTCTAACACACTATCAGTTCCATCTGAATAGGTCGTATGTAAATGTAAATCTATCATATCATTATTTTGCTCCATTCTTTAAATTTCTTTAAAAACTTCTCCTAAAGATTCATTTATTACTAAATCAGCTCTTTCATCAAAAGAAGTCTCATCTCTATTAATTAATACTAAATTATCTCCTCTAAAATAATTTATAAGTCCGCTTGCTGGAAAAACTGTTAGTGATGTTCCTCCTACAATTAATAAGTCAGCTCTTGATATATAATCAACTGCTTTTGCAACAATTTCTTCATTTAAAGGCTCTTCATATAAAACTATATCTGGTTTTACAATTCCATCACATCTTATTCTTTGACATTTTGGAACACCACTGCAACCAAAAACATATTCTGCACTATGAGCTTTACCGCATTTCATACAATGATTTCTCATTATACTTCCATGTAATTCTAAAACATTTTTTGAACCAGCTTTATAATGAAGTCCATCAATATTTTGAGTTATAACCGCTTTTAATTTTCCTTCATTTTCCAAAAAAGCTAATTTTTTATGCGTAATATTTGGTTCAAAATTTAAAGAATTCATTTTATCTTTATAAAATTTAAAAAATTCCTCTGGATATTTCATAAAAAAGCTATGGCTTAAAATTTCTTCAGGTGGATATTTATATTTTTGATTATACAGCCCATCTTTACTTCTAAAGTCTGGAATTCCACTTTCAGTTGAAACACCAGCTCCTCCAAAAAATACTATATTATCAGTTTCCTTAATTAATTTAGACAAAGTTTTAATCTTAGAATCCATATTTATTCTCCATTATTTATTTAAATTTAATATTTGATTGTTATTTTATCATAAAATTCTAAATAAATTCAAGAAAAAACTATCTACATTTTGAACATTTTGAAAATCAAAAAAGACCGTTTGCTAATTAATTAATCAGCAATACGATCCTTTTTGATTACACATCATTTGAAATATTCAGTTATTTTCCTTCAAAAAACTTCAAGAACATCGGATATTTAATTTCCTCGTACCTAGCAAAAAACACTTCTGATGCTCTCTCAAATTTTTTCGTTATTTCTTCAAGAGTAACACCTTTTTTGGCTTTTACAGGTTTTTGCATATCCTCCGGTACAGTTCCACCAATTCTCTCCAGAGCCCACATTAATGCATTTGTAAGTTCAGCCAAGAAATACAGTCTATTTCTTGGATCAAATGCTTTTCTTCTTGTTGCAATATCAACTATTCTTTCAGCCGGAGAAACAATCCCCTTACTTGTTGCCATAAGATCAGCGATATTTAAAATGATATCATATTCTGTATACTTATAGTTTTCTAAAAAAATAGTAATATCATCTTTTTTACAACCAGAAAGCCACTGCGGATTTCCATCATCATCAACATAAAACCCATCTTCTGGCTGATCATTCCATGAACATCTGCCACCTTTTAAGAAGGAATGTGTTAAACAAGCTATTGCCTCATTTTCCCAGCCTTTATCACTTAATATCTCATAACCATATGTTATGTGAGATGAATCATGAGATTTTTTTCTTCCATAGTCATGAAGAATTCCCATCTTCATAGCTCTATAAGGATCTAATCCCATATAAAAAGCCAGTTCAGCTGCTAATTCTCCTTCCCAAAGACAATGTCCCATCCAATCGCTAGTGTTTATTTTTCCGTCATTGATGGTTTTTGTCCCTAACGGCAAGTCATTCATCAAGCATTCACTATATGCAAGCAAAAATATATCTCTTTTAACAGATTCACTCATCTGATATTTAGAAATACTTTTTCCTTGTGTCAACATATAGCATTCAGTAAATGTCAGAGGATATTTGTAACCAAAGAAATTATTTATAATTTTACAAAGATTAGTAAGATCCTCCATGTCAGCGCCTTCAATCAGCGTGAAAAATGCATCAAAGACAGAATGATTGTCAACATATTCTTTTTTTGTTCCTTCCAAGGCTCTTTTTTTGTATTTTTCATCATGAAAATATAAACTCATTTAATATCTCCTATTGTGCAAAAATGTTTACAAGTTACATATGTTGTTTTATTTCTTAATCCCTCCCTTTACATGTTGCTTGTAAATTAATGTTACAACATTAATTTTTAAAATTTATTATATACACCTCCTGTTTTTTCTAGGTTTTCCAACCCGATATTTTTTATTATAAATTCTTTTATTTAATTTTGTCAATTATTTAACTAAAATAAAAGAAGTACTTTTTTGAACTAAACCTAAAAAGCACTTCTTTATAAATTAAATATTATTTATTTTTACTATTAATTTTTTTGATTTCTTCATATCTTTTAATTTTACCTGTTGTAGTTTTTGCAATTGGTTCTTGAGTAATAGTTAATCCTCTAATTGCTTTATATAAAGGCATCGTTTTATTAATTTCTTTTATTTTATTCCAAATAATATCATGGATTTCTTTTTCATCTTCAGTATTATACATTTCTTTCATAACTTCTTTGTCATAAACTGCTTCTACTACAATCTTAATATCATTTTCATCTTTTGCATCAGCATTTAAAACTGAATAAACCATAGATTCATTAACGCCTTCAATTTTGTTAACTAAATTTTCCATTTCTTCTGGAAAAATATTTTTACCATTTTTAAGAACTATAACGCTTTTCTTTCTTCCAGAAATATAAATATATCCCTCATCATCAATTTTACATAAATCACCTGTATGAAGCCATCCGTCTGGTTCTATAGTTTCTTTAGTAGCCTCTTCATTTCCATAATATCCAAGCATAACATTTGGACCTTTTACAAGTAATTCTCCTAATCCTTCTTCATTAGGGTCTTCAATTTTAACTTCAACACTAGGTAAAGCTTTTCCTATAGTACCAACTTTATGTTTATTTTCGTCTTTTCCAGGAAAAGTATTAACACAAACAACAGGTGAACTTTCTGTTAACCCATATCCTTGAACTAAATTTATTCCAAAGCTTCTATATCCATCTTCGACATGACTATCTAAAGCAGCAGCACCACTTATTAATAATTTTATTTTTCCACCAAATATGTTATGAATATCTTTAAAAATTTTAGCTTTTTGTTCCATAGTATCATTTTTATGTTCTTCAACTAATTTCTTTACTGCTTCTAATTTTCCTGCTTTTTCTAGGTTTTTCATTATTGTTTTATAAATTAGCTCATATATAGCTGGAACACAAACCATAAATGTAACACCATATTCTCTTATATTATCTAAAATATGACGAGGTCCATCACAAAATGCTGTACATAATCCTCCATAAAAAGAATATAAAAATCCAACAGTACATTCAAATACATGATGAACAGGTAAAAATGAAAGCATAACATCTCCAGGTGTAATCATGTATAATACTTTAGCCATATCCATTAAATTTCCGCAAAGATTTCTTTGACATAAAGCAACAGCTTTAGAAACTGATGTTGTTCCAGAAGTAAATAACATAACAGTCATAGCTTCTGGGTCAATTTCTGCCTCTTTAAATGCAATATCTCCATCTTCAATTAATTTTTTACCTTTTTGAATTAATTCTTTAAAAGCATATACTCCATCATTATGATATTCTGCATCAAAAGAAATAAGATGTTTTAATTTTGTTGTTCCATCTTGTGCTAATTTCTTTAATGTTGGTTCATATTTTTCTGAATAAAATATTGCATCAACTTCTGAACGTCTTATTAAACTATCTAATTCATTTTCTGGAAGCGCTTTATCTAAAGGAACAACAATTCCTGTCCCAGTAACTACTGAAAGATAAGCAATCTCCCATTCATATCTGTTTTCTCCTATAATAGCTATTCTTTTTCCTTTTAAATTTAATAAAGAAACTAAAGCAGTTCCAAGACAATCTATCATTTCTCTTGCTTCTCTATGAGAAATCTCTTTAAATTTGCCTGGCTCATCTCCTCTTAATCTATATACAGGTCTATCTCCATATAAGTCTTTTGTTTTATTAAGCATGTCTTTAATATCTGTAATCTTAATTGTCTCCATATATCAAATTCCTTTCTTTCTCAAATTCAACAGTCACATTTTATCATAAAGATTTTAAGTTTACAATTAATTTTTCAAAAAAGCCTGATACATCATTAGTATCAAGCTTTTTTAATTTTGAACACTCATTCAGTTTTTAATATTCTAATTGTCCATTTAATAATTCATCATTATCAATCCATTCTTGAACTGGAAAAATTTTATATTTATCTTTACTTTCTCTTACAAAAACCCTGCTTATTCCAGCATTAATTATCATTTTTCTACACATTAAGCAAGGAGATGCTCCTTCTTCATATTTATGTCCTTCTTCTTTATATCCTACTAAAAACATATCTCCACCGAAGCATTTCTTGTCTTGAAGCTGAAATTATAGCATTTTGCTCAGCGTGAACAGATCTACAAGCATCATATCCACTATGTCTTTTATCAGGGAAAATTTTCTTTTTCATACAATATCCTAAATCACAACAATTTTGTCTACCACGAGGTGCTCCAACATATCCAGTTGAAATAATTTGATCATGATTTACAATAACACTTCCCCATTTTTTTCTGATACATGTTCCTCTTGAAGCAACTGTTTCAGCAATATCCAAATAATAATTAATTTTATCGATTCTTTTCATAAAATTTTCTATATAATTTTAAAATTATATACTCCTTTATCTAATATTTTAGGTTTTAAATCTAATCTAAATTAAATTTTAAAACATCACAATTTGAAAGTTTTACTATTTGATCTATTTGACCATCTTCAGGAATTCCTTTAAAATAAGTTGCTATAGCTTTAGCTACTCCTCCGTGAGCAACAAGTAAAATATTTTCTTCATCATTACTATCTTCTTTTAATGAATCCAAGAAATTTGAGACCCTTTTTATAAAATCTCTAACATCTTCTGCTTCTGGATATAAATGTGGATTTTTAGCATTCCAAAAGCCTTTATAATCATAAGTTCCAAATTTATTTCCTTCATTTATTCCAAAACAAATTTCTGTAAGCCTTTTATCAACATTAACTTTAACATTTCTATCTTCAGAGATAACTTCAGCTGTTTTCTTAGCTCTTTTTAAAGGAGATGAATATATTTTATCAAAATGAATATCTTTTAATTTTTCTTTTGCTTTATATGCCTGTTTTATTCCTGTTTCATTTAATTCAACATCTGTTGAACCTTGAACTATCTCGTTTAAATTATAATCAGTTTCACCATGTCTTACAAAATAAATATTCTTCATATTTTTCCCCCCTTTACTCTATATATATGATAATTTTTATTTTAATATCCTGGTTTTTCTAATAAATGGAACATATTACGTTTATATTCCTCAACACCTGGTTGATTAAATGGATTAACTCCAAGTAAACTTCCAGACATTGCACATGCTTTTTCAAAGAAATAAATCAACTCTCCTACTGTTTCTTCTTTTAACTCATCTATTTCTATTTTAATATTTGGAACATTTCCTGCAACATGTGCTAAAATTGTTCCTTCCATAGCCTTTGAATTTACATAGCCCATAGTTTTTCCAGCTAAATAATTTAATCCATCTAAATCTCTATCATCAGGCATAATCTTAACTTCTGAACTATTTTTCTTTATTGAAATTACTGTTTCAAATAAAGTTCTTTCACCTTGTTGAATATATTGTCCCATTGAATGTAAATCAGTTGTTAAATC
Source organism: uncultured Clostridia bacterium (assembly GCA_944389125.1). GTDB lineage: Bacteria > Bacillota > Clostridia > TANB77 > CAG-508 > Scatovivens. The sequence goes on from CALXLF010000001.1 coordinate 124,654, forward strand.
AACACCTGCTGGGAAAATTCCTTTTAAATCTTTTCCCTCACTTTCTCCAAATAATTGCTTCCACCATTCTGTGAAATAATGCAATTTTGGCTCATAATTAGCTAGAATTTCAATTTTTTTGTTTGAATTATAAAGTAAATTTCTTGCTACAGCATATTTATAGCAATCATTGTATTTAACACTGCTTTCAGCATATTTGTCTTGTGCATCTTTTGCACCTTTCATAAGTCTATCAATATCAATTCCGGCAACTGCAATTGGAAGAAGTCCTACGGCTGTTAAAACAGAATATCTTCCACCTACATTATCTGGAATTACAAAAGTCTCATAGTTTTCTTCATTAGCTAAAGTTTTTAATGCTCCTTTTTGTTTATCTGTTGTAACATAAATTCTTTTTCTTGCTTCTTCTACTCCATATTTAGTCTCAAGAACTTCTCTAAAAATTCGAAAAGCAATAGCTGGTTCAGTTGTTGTTCCAGATTTTGAAATAACATTTATTGAAATATCTTTATCTGCTACAAAATCTAATAAATCATTCATATAAACCGGACTTAAATTGCAACCCGCATATACAATTTGAGGTGTTTTTCTTTTTGTTTCTGGCATACTATTATAAAAAGAATGTGAAAGTGCTTCTATAACAGCTCTTGCTCCTAAATAAGATCCTCCTATACCAATAACAACTAAAACATCTGAATCTTTTTTTATTTTTTCTGCAGCTTTTTTTATTCTTTTAAATTCTTCTTTATCATAATCAGTAGGAAGATTAAGCCATCCTAAAAATTCCTTCTCATCATTAGATTTTTTATTCATTTCATTATGAATTTTTTCAACATCTTCTGCATAATGTGAAATCATTTTATCATTTATACTAGAATTTTTTAAATTTAGTTTAATCATATAAATTTCCTCCTTTTATATATTAACAGTATTTTTTTAGTACTATCTTAAAGACAAAATAGATTAATATCTTCAATAATTAGGATTTTATCACAAAAAATTATAAAAGTATATGTTTTTTCTGTAAATTTTTATCAGATGCATTTTTATAAGCTCAAATTAAGGCCACTTTAAAAAAGTGACCCTAATTTTCTAATGAAATGATATTAATATTGGTTAATTTACTTTATTTAATATAAAAACTAAACTTATAAGCATCCCTCCTTAAAAAATATATTAATTTAAATATTGATATTTATCTTAATACTAGGCTTTTGAAAAAAATACATTATGAAAAAAATATATTCTTGAAATAAAGCACTTAATTTTTTATTTTATAAAAATTTTGGAAAACATAAACTTAGAAAACAAATTTTTAAGAATTAAAATATATATGAAAATAAATTATATTTTTATTTTTGAATTAAGTGTTTTTGGGTTTTAGAATTAAACATATTAAATAGAAAAAAATTAAAAGGAAATAAAAAAAAGCCAATGAGATTTGGTTCATAAAAAATATGAACTAAAATTATGTTTTAAATAACATCATCCCATTAGCTTTTATAATTATAATAAAAACCCAATATTATATAAATATACTTAAAATATTTAAATTAATACTAGTATACTACAAATTATTATTAATTGCAAGCATTTTTAATTATTTTTTTATTGCAATTTAAATTTTAACATATTATTCTAATTCAAATGCGCCTGTATAAAGTTGATAATATACACCTTTTTGTGAAATTAAGAAATCATGATCTCCTCTTTCAATTATTCTTCCATGATCTAGAACCATTATAGCCTTTGAATTTCTAACTGTTGATAATCTATGAGCTATTACAAATACTGTTCTTCCTTCCATCAACTTATCCATACCATCTTGAACTATTTTCTCAGTTCTCGTATCAATACTTGATGTAGCTTCATCTAAAATCATAACAGGTGGATCTCCTGCTGCTGCTCTTGCAATTGAAATAAGTTGTCTTTGTCCTTGAGAAAGTTCTGATCCATTTCCTGTTAAAACAGTATCATATCCATTTGGAAGTCTCATTATAAAATCATGAGCATTTGCAAGTTTTGCAGCTTCAATAACCTCTTCATCAGTTGCTGCTTTATTTCCATATCTAATATTTTCTTTTATAGTTCCTGTAAATAAATTAACATCTTGAAGAACCATACCAAGTGATCTTCTTAAATCGCCTTTCTTAATTTTAGTTATATTGATTCCATCATATCTAATCTTTCCATCTTCAATATCATAAAATCTATTAAGCAAATTAGTAATAGTTGTTTTTCCTGCACCTGTTGCTCCAACAAATGCTATCTTTTGACCTGGTTTTGCATATAAAGAAATATTATGTAAAACTATTTTATCTTTACTATATCCAAAAACAACATTAACTAATTCAATATGTCCTTTAAGCTCTACATAGGTCAAAGTTCCATCATGATGTGGATGTTTCCATGCCCACATTCCTGTTCTTTCTTCTGTCTCAACTATTTTTCCATCTACTTTTTTAGCATTTACTAAAGTAACATAACCTTCATCTTTTTCTGGTTCTTCATCCATCATCTCAAATATTCTACCAGCTCCAGCCAAAGCAAGAATTACTGAATTTAAGTTATTCATAATTTGATTTATTGGTTGAGCAAAATGTCTTGTAAGTTGTAAAAATGATATTAAAGTTCCAACTGTAAGTGAAATTGTTCCATTAAGTGTTAAAACAGTTCCTACTATAGCTATTAAAACATATTGTAAATTTCCTAAGTTAATTGCAATTGGTCCCATAATATTTGCATATTTATTTGCTTTATACATATCATAATTTAATTTATCATTTAATTTATCAAAATCTTCTTTAGCTTTTTCCTCATGAGTAAATACTTTTATTACTTTTTGACCATTTAACATTTCCTCTATAAAGCCATCAACTTCTCCAAGTGATTTTTGCTGATTTATGAAATGTTTTGAACTCTTTCCTGCAACAAATTTTGTAGCAAGTACTATTAAACAAGTAAAAAATACTACAAAAAGTGTCATTATTGGATCTAAATAAAGCATAGCAATAAATATTACTATAAGAGTCATAACACTAGAAATTAGCATTGGTAAACTTTGAGAAATCATTTGTCTTAAAGTATCTGTATCATTAGTATAATGGCTCATGATATCTCCATGTGTATGTGTATCAAAATATCTGATTGGTAATTTTTCCATTTTATCAAACATTTCATCTCTTATTTTCTTTAAAACACCTTGTGATATAACAGTCATAATTCTATTATATAAAAATGTACAAATAACTCCAACTAAATATATTACTGCCATTATTCCTATCATTTTTAGAAGCCCTGTATAAACAGGATTTTCTTCTCCAAGTAAAGGCATTATATAATCATCAATTATTTTCTGTAAAAAGATTGAACCAGAGCTATTTGCAACACTACTAATTACTATACATATAAACACTATAATAAATAGTTTTTTGAAATATTTTGTAACATAACGCAAAAGTCTTTTTGTTGTTCCCTTTCTAATTTTTTGTTTATTCATACTTAACCTCATTCCTTATTAAATATTGTATTCAATCATCTAAACAAGAAATATTAATCTATATTTTATTATTTCTTGTTTAATCTTTATTTTGAGTTTGTGATTCATAAACTTCTTTATATATTTCATTATTTTTAAGAAGCTCTTCATGTGTTCCAATTCCATTTATTGTTCCATTGTCCATAACAATTATTTTGTCACAATCTTCTATTGATGAAATTCTTTGAGCAATAATTATTTTTGTTGTATTTGGTATTTCTTCTTTAAAAGCTTTTTGAATTAATTTGTCTGTTTTAGTATCTACTGCAGATGTAGAATCATCTAATATTAATATTTCAGGCTTTTTAAGTAATGCTCTTGCGATACAAAGTCTTTGTTTTTGTCCACCAGATACATTAGTTCCGCCTTCTTCAATATATGTATCATATCCTTTTGGGAATTGACTAATAAATTCATCTGCTTGTGCTAATTTACAAACTCTTTCTATTTCTTCATCAGAAGCATTTTCATTACCCCAACGAATATTTTCCTTTATTGTTCCTGAGAATAACACATTTTTCTGTAAAACACAGGCAACTTGATCTCTTAAAGCTTTTATATCATATTTCTTTACATTTTTTCCGCCAACAGTTAATGTGCCTTCTGTAACATCATATAACCTTGGAATTAAGTTTACTAAACTTGATTTACCACTACCAGTTCCACCTATAATTCCAACTGTTTCTCCTGATTTAATACTTAAATTAATATTTTTTAAGCACTCTTTTTTCTTATTATCAACATAACTAAAGCTTACATTCTTAAATTCAACAGATCCATCTTTAACTTTTTCAATTGGATTTTTAGGATTTGTTATATTAGGTACTTCGTCTAAAACTTCTACAATTCTTTCTGCTGAAGATCTTGAAATAGTAATCATAACTATTACCATAGATAACATCATTAAACTTGTTAAAATTTGAATTGAATATGTAAACATAGTCATAAGTTCACCTGTAGTTAATGCTGTCATATTTGTAGAAACTATAATTTTAGCTCCAAACCATGAAATAGCTAACATACAAGCATACATACAAAATTGCATTAAAGGACTATTAAATGCTAAGATTTTTTCACCTTTAGTATAATTTTCATATATAGTTTCTGAAACATCACCAAATTTTTTCTTTTCCTCTTCCTCAATAACAAATGATTTAACAACTCTAATTCCTGATACATTTTCTTCAACAACATTGTTCAAATGATCATATGTGTTAAAAACCTTTTTCATATATGGATGAGCTTTAGTTGAAATTATAAAAAGTCCAACTACTATTATTGGTACAACTATTAAAAATATAATTGATAATTTTGCACTTATAGAAATTGCAAAACAAAGTGAAATTATAAACATAAGTGGTGTTCTTACTGCAATTCTTATTATCATTTGGTATGCCATTTGAACATTACTAACATCTGTTGTAAGTCTTGTTACCAAACTACTTGTAGAAAATTTATCAATATTTAAGAAAGAAAAGTCTTGAACTTTATAATATAAATCTTTTCTTAAATTTTTAGCAAAACCACTAGATGCTTTTGCTGCACATATTCCAGATAATGTACCAAATATAAGTGATAAAATTGCACATAAAATAAGTTCTAAACCTATTTTTAAAACCATGTTCATTTCACCACCATATATACCATCATCTATTAAGTCTGCCATAAGTAAAGGAATTATAACCTCTAATATAACCTCACCTGCTACAAATAATGGTGTTAAAATTGATGTTAATTTATACTCTCGTATAGATTTTGCTAATTTTTTAATCATAATTTTTAGCCCTTTCTTTTTATAATATTAGAAAGACTATACTTCAACTCCTTTCTTTATTAATTAAATCCCCTATTTAAAAATTAGACTATTTAAAAAAAGTCTAATTTATTAGCTATATTTAAATTAAATAGAGTCCTTTTAATAAATTAAAAGGATTCTATATTTTAATTTTAAATTTTTTCATAATCTACAAATGCATATTCTAGATTATCATCTTTACTTTCTACTCTTTTTACTTCTTTCCATTTTTTTAAGTCTACTGGAGGAAAAACACTATCTCCTTCAAAGTTTTTATTAATTTCAGTAATATACATTTTTGTAACATATGGCATAAGCAAAGTATAAATCATTGCACCACCTATTACAAAATTTTCTTCCTTACTATCTATATATTTTTTTATGTCATCAATAGAATGTACAATTTCAACATTTTCATCTTTTACTTTAAAATCTGGATTATGTGTTAAAACTACATGTTTTCTATTTGGTAAAACTTTTCCAAGAGAATCAAAAGTTTTTCTTCCCATTATTATTGTATGACCTGTTGTTAAACTTTTAAATCTTTTTAAATCTTCTGGTATATGCCATAAAAGTTTATTATCTTTCCCAATTACATTATTTTTTGCTTTTGCTACTATTATACTTAACATTTTTTATCAATCCTAACTTTTATTAATATATTAAAATATTTTTATTATATGTATTTTATTCAGCAACTGGAATTTTGCCCAATTTTACTTCTTTATTATAATCATATCCTTGAATTTCAAAATCTTCCACTTTAAAATCATAGAAATTTTTTGTCGGATTATTTATTACTAATTTTGGTGTAACATCCATTGATTTTGCTTCAATTAATTTCTTTACAAGAGGAATGTGTCTATCATAAATATGACAATCTCCAATATTATGTGTTAAAGTTCCGAACCTCTAATCCTGAAACTTGTGCAAACATACAAAGTAAAGCTGCATATTGCATTGTGTTCCATCCATTTGCCGCAAGCATATCTTGAGAACGTTGATTTAATATTAAATGTAATTTTCCTCCTTTTACTAACCATTGAGTTCCATAAACACAAGGCTCTAAAGCCATATCTTTAAGATCTGCATGATTAAAAATATTTGTCATTATACGTCTACTAGATTGATCATTTTTAAGTAAATATAAAACATAATCAACCTGATCCATTTCTTTGATTCCATCTTTTGTTTTAAATTCATATTTTTTTCCCATCTGGTAACCATAAGCTTTACCAATTGTTCCATCTGGCTGCATCCATTGATCCCAGATATGTGAATGTAAATCTGCTATTTTATTAGATTTTTTTTGCCAAATCCATAAAACTTCATCAATTGCTCTTTTTACTGTATTTGTATTATTTCTTAATGTTATCATTGGAAATTCTTTTCCAACATCATATTTATTAGTAACACCAACAATTGAATAATAATTTGCTTCTGTTCCATCTTCCCATCTTGTTCTAACATGAGTTCCTTCTGAAGAATATCCATGTTCAATTATTTCTTTACATGTATCAATAAAATTTTTATCAGCTTGTGTCATATTTTCCCCCTAAATAGATAATTTTTTATATCTATTAAAAATTAAATTCTGTAATTATATATCACTATTTTTAATAAATGTAAAGTAAATATTTTCTAAAATTTGACAAAAATATACTATTTTTTTATATATTTTCACTTATTCTTTTAAAAAAAATAATTTTTAATTACTAACTTATATTTTAATTTATCATATTACTAATTGCTATCATAATTCCTAATTTACCATATTCATATGTAAGTCCACCTTGCATATATGCAGTATAAGGTTCGCAAATTGGTCCATCACAGCTAAGTTCAATTGTTGCACCAGGTGTAAAACTTCCACTTGCCATAATTTCTTTATATTGATAGCCTGGCATATCATCTGGAACAGGAATAACATAACTTTCAATTGGTGATCCTTTTTGAATTCCTTGGCAAAATTTAACTAAATTTTCTTCTGACCCCAAATCAATAGTTTGAATTATATCTGTTCTTTTTTCATTATATTTTGGTATAACATTCTTAAATCCAAATTTTTCTAGCATTCTACTTGCAAATACCATTGATTTTAAGCTTGACGCAACAACACTTGGAGCCATAAATAATCCTTTATAATATGAAAGCAATTGATTAAAATTAGCTCCTAACTCTTTTCCTGCAGTTGGAAATGTTAATCTTTCTGCAACTAAATGAATCAAATCTTTTCTTCCAACTACATATCCACCAGAAGTTGCAATTCCAGCTCCTAAATTCTTCATAAGAGAACTTACAAAAATATCTGCTCCAACTTCAGTTGGCTCTTTATCTTCAACAAATTCTCCATAACAATTATCAACCATAACTATTATGTTTTTATCTATCTCTTTTATTAATTTTATAACTTTTTCTATTTTAGAAATAGTTAAACTTTTTCTTTGAGAATATCCTCTAGAACGTTGAATTTCAATTAATTTAATATTTCCGTTTTTTAACTCTCTCAGAAATTTTTTCATAATCAAAATCATTATTTACTAATTCAATTTGTTCATATTTTATGCCATGTTTTATTAAAGAATTTTCACTATCTCCTTCTATGCCTATAACGCTTTTTAAAGTATCATATGGATCTCCTGAAATACTAATCATTGTATCTCCATATTTTAAAAGTCCAAAAAGAGTAATAGTTAAAGCATGAGTTCCGGCCATAATCTGAGGTCTAACTAAAGCATCTTCTGCTCCAAAAATTTGTGCATATACTTTTTCTAACTTTTCTCTTCCCATATCATAAAAGCCATAACCTGTAACTTCATTAAAATCAACTGTTGAAACCTTATTATCTTGAAAAGCTTTTAAAACTTTTTGACTATTTATCAAACAATTTTTATCAATCTCCTCAAAAATAGGTTTTAAATCAGGATCAATTTCTTCTGCCATACTAATTACTTCATCTTTAATGTTCAATTCTTTATACATCTTATTACCTCACTTTAATATTATCTACATTTTAGGAACATCAAAACTGCCCTATATCCACTTTTTCAATTTTTTTAACAATTGTACTCTTTAGGTTTAGATTTGCCATAATATTTTATTTCGTTTCATTCCTCGGTTACGCTTCGCTCCAACAGCTTCTATTTTAACGCTTCCTAAGCCTCTCTCTTCGTAAACTTAGGCTTCCTCAAAATCGTTAAATAAAAAGAAGCTGTATGTCACTACGCTAGACATTCGTCACTACACTACATAAAATATTATGGCAAATCTAAACCGGCCTCAAAAGCACAAAACTAAAACTTATTAAAAAAACAAAATTTTTTAAAGTTATCAAGCTTTTTAGAAGTGTCCCTAAAAGCTTGATATTATTTTGCCTCCCCCAAGTACTATATCATCAATATAAAATACTGCAGACTGCCCAGGAGTAATTGCTCTTTGAGGTTCATCAAATTTAACTTTAATATTTTTTCCTTCTTGACTTATTCTAGCTTTAGCTAATCTTGATGAATATCTTGTTTTAACTTCTACTTCTAATTCATCATTTAATTCATCTATTAAAAGTAAATTAATATCTGTAACTAAAATCTCTTTTTTGTAAAGTTTATCCTCTTCTCCAACAATAACTTCATTTTTTTCTTTATCAAATCCTAAAACAAAAAGTGGAACTGGATTGGAAATTCCAAGACCTTTTCTTTGACCAATTGTATAATTATAAAGTCCTGAATGTTCACCTAAAACTTTACCTTCTAAATTAACTATATTTCCTTTTTTGGGTTTTAATTTTGAATTTTTCTCTAAAAAATCTTTATAATTACCATCTGGTATAAAACATATATCTTCACTATCTGGTTTATTTGCAACTTTTAAATTTGAATCTTTAGCAATTGCACGTATTTCTTCTTTATTTTCAAAATTACCAAGTGGAAAGATTATATGTTCTAATAATTCTTTTTGAATATTCCATAAAACATAACTTTGGTCTTTTTTTCCTGCATTTGATTTTTTCAAAACCCATCTTCTATATTTTTCACTATATTCAGTTTTGGCATAATGTCCTGTCGCAATATAAAAGCAACCCAATTCTTTTGCTTTTTCATACATAACTCCAAATTTCATGTATCTATTACATTCAATACAAGGATTTGGAGTTTTACAATTTGAATAACAATCTATAAAATTATCTATAACACGCTTTTTAAACTCTTCTTTGTAATCATAAACATGATGCTCTATATTTAAAAAATCACATATGCTTTTTGCATCTTTATATGTATCACTATTTTCATTTTTAGAAAAAAGTTTTAAAGTTGCTCCTATTACTTCATATCCATTATTTTTTAATAGTAAAGCAGATACAGAACTATCTACTCCACCACTCATACCTAATAATACTTTTTTATTTTCCATTTCATTTTCCATTCTTTAATTATTATATATTAACCTAAATCGCTCACTAAACCGCATTCTGTGATTTAGTGAGCAAAAGAGTTATCTCATTCCCCTTCCTAAGAAATTACTTACCCTATCAGCAAATTTTTTATCCGGATCATGCAAAACAGAATTATCTGAATAGTCATAGGCGACTATCATTACTGAATATCCGTCTTCCCATAAAGTTATCTTCATTACTGATTTTCCAGAATCCGTTTCATCAGAAGATAGGATATACTTGCAATGTTTCAAACTTTGGTTTACATACATCCAAAGTTCCAAAAAAGACTTATTTGTCAGGGCCAAAATTGCTTTCGGCAATGTTCCAGTTGCTCTGTAAAAAGCCTGCACAGCATTTTCTAAAACCATTTCTGCCTCTTCAGAAACACATTTGTTAGCATAAGCTTGTGCTAACACTGGAACTCCGGAAATTTTATAATACTTTCCAGCACCATAGTTTTTGACCTGTCTGCAAATCTCTATTTCCCGGTTGAGTTGAGGTGGCTGAGTATCTTCATTTTTAAAAACTACAGCTGTTTCTTCTCCCTCATTGATAAAATTCACAATACTCATAAAATTTTTTTCTCCTTTTTCTCTTTTTTTCTATTTATGGTCCCCCATTTACATTTCTATTTTATAACACATAAAGTTTTTATGTCAAATAAATTCAAAGAAATATGAATATTTATCAATTATTTTATTTGTTGTTCTTTTTTATCATATCTTCCATAGTATGCCATGCTAAAAGTGCACATTTAACTCTTGCTGGCATATTTGAAACATTCTTAAAAGCAATTGCTTCATCTAATTTTTCTAGTTCTTTATCATCTTTGATTTCTCTTTTTATCATTCCAATAAAAGTTTTTATAATATCTTTTGCTTCTTCTACTGTTTTTCCTTTTAAAGTATCAATCATTACAGAAGTAGAAGCTTGAGAAATCGCACAACCATGTCCTGAAAAAGCCATATCCTCAATTACATCACCATTCATTTTTACTTCTATAGATATTTCATCTCCACAATTTGGATTATGTCCCATTTCTTCAAAATCAGCTTTGTCTAACTTCTTTTTATTATATGAATTCATGCTGTGCTCCATAATTATTTCATTATACATTTCTTCTACATCATCCATATTACTTCTTCCTTTTTTAATAAATTTATATTTAGACTTATTTTATATATTTTTTAAACATATTATAAGTCTTATTTAAAGCAAATATTAATCTATCAACATCCTCTTTAGTATTATATAAATAAAATGAAGCTCTACATGTTGAATCAATACCTAAAAATCTCATTAAAGGTTGTGCACAATGATTTCCGAGAACGTACACAAACGCCTTCAGAATCTAAGATACTTGCTACATCATGTGGATGTACTCCTTTTATATTAAATGAAATTACACTTGAATGATTTTCTTTATTTGGAGTTAAATATAAATCAAGATAGTCCAATTTTTTAAGCTCGTCAATGGCATAACTTACAACTTCATTTTCTATTTTGTGTATTTCATTATATCCAATACTTTTAATATAATCAATAGCTGCTCCTAATCCTACAACACCTTCTACATTTTGAGTTCCAGCTTCAAATTTATTTGGAAGTGGAGCAAAAGTTGTATCATGTTCATAAACATATTCTATCATATCTCCACCCATTAAGAATGGAGTCATTTTTTCTAGAATTTCTTTTTTACCATATAAAACCCCTATTCCTAAAGGTGCTAACATCTTATGTCCTGAAAAGACTAAGAAGTCTGCATCTAATTCTTGGACATCAATTTTCATATGAGGTATACTTTGTGAAGCATCAACAATAACAATTGCTCCTTTTTTATGTGCATATTTTATAATTTTTTCTACATTATTTATAGTTCCAAGTACATTTGAAACATGAGTAATTCCAACTATTTTTGTTTTATCAGTAATTTTAGATTCTATCTCTTCATCAGATAATTCATAATCATTATTTATATACATATAAGTTAATTTAGCTTCTTTTGTTTTAGCAACTTTTTGCCATGGAACCAAATTTGAATGATGTTCCATTATTGAAATACAAATTTCATCATCTTTTTTTATATTTTCTAAACCATAAGAATATGCTATCAAATTCAAGCTTTCAGTTGCATTTTTTGAAAATATAATCTCTTCTCTATGTTTTGCATTTATAAATTCAGCAATTTTTGTTCTTGTATTTTCATAAACTTCAGTTGCTTCAACACTAAGAGAATATGCACCTCTATGAGGATTAGCATTTGTTTTTTCATAAAATTCTTTTATAGCATTTATTACCTCAATTGGTTTTTGAGTTGTTGCCCCACTATCTAAATATGCTATTTTTCTATTTTCTAATAAAGGAAAATCTTTCTTAATATCCATCTTATTTTTCTCCTTTTAGTCTAATTTTTTATCAATTACTTCTAAAATTTCTAATTTCAAATCTTCATTTTTTATATTATCCAAAATTTTATTAAAATTTGCTTTAACTAATAATTTCATTGCTTCTTTAAATTCAAACCCTCTACTCATTATATAGAAAAGCTCTTTTTCTCCTGCTTTACCACTACTAGTAGAATGATTTCCTTCAACATCCTCTTCTGAGCACAAAAGCATTGGAAGTGCAATTGATTTTGCTTTATCAGATAATAACATACAAAATTCATTTTCATTTCCTTTTGCTTTTTTGCATCCTTTTTTAAAATCAATAGTTCCTTTGAAATTCTTTTTGGCTTGGTCTTTTAATGCTCCTTGAACTTCTATATTTGTATTTGTTTTTTCTCCTCTTAATTCTGCTATATAATTCAAATCAAAAACTTGATTTTCTTGTCCTAAATAAATAGTATTTAAAGTATTATCTGCTAATTTTTCTTTTAAATCAGAATAATAATTAGTTATACTATTTTTTCCTCCAAAATCGACAATAGTATATTTAAGTTTAGCATTTTCTTCAATACTATTTTCTATACTCATAAAATTATCAGATTTTATATTTAATAAATTTACAATAATAATATTTATATTTGAATTCTTTTTAGATACAGACCTAATAATTCCATTATGATAATACTTTTCTTCATTTTCTGATTCATATTTTATAATTACATTTGCTTTAGAGTTATCAAGAGCTATAATTTCAATATTATCAATTAATTCAGTATTTTTATTATCAAATTTAAAATCAATTACAATATCTTTTGAAGATTTACTATTAATTATAATTTTATATTTTTTGTTTGCTCTTGATTTTACTTGTTCCTCTAAAATATCATTTAAACCATATTTTAAATTAAAATCAGAAACTTCATTTAAAATTTCAATTTTAGATGAATCATTTTTTATTATAACATTATTAAATTCTTTTGAAACTTGAGAAATATCTATATTATCTAATTTAATATTATTAATACGAAAATTTCTAGCAGTTCTAACAGGAGTTTCATTTAATATCACATTTTCCATTATCCAATTGCTCCTTCCAACTCAAGATTAATTAGATTATTCATTTCAACTGCATATTCAACAGGAAGCTCTTTTGAAATTGGATAAGCAAATCCTCTTACAATCATCGCTTTTGCATCTTCTTCTGATAATCCTCTACTCATCAAATAGAAAATTGCTTTATCACTTATTTTTCCAATTTTAGCTTCATGAGAAAATTCTACATCATCTGTACGAATATCATTTACTGGTATTGTATCTGAAACTGATAAATCATCTAACATTAATGATTCACAAGATACTGATGCTTTTGAGCCCTTTGCATTTTCATTAATCCTAACAAGAGATCTATATGTACACTTTCCGCCACTCTTAGAAATCGATTTTGAATTAACAACACTAGAAGTATTTGGTGCATTATGAATAACTTTAAAACCTGTATCTAGGTTTTGGCCTTCTCCTGCAAATGTAATTCCTGTGTATTCAGTTCTTGATCCTTCTCCATTTAAAATACTCATAGGATAAAGCATTGAAATTTTAGATCCAAAAGATCCTGTAACCCAATCTATTTGCGCGTTTTTACCTACTATTGCTTTTTTAGTATTTAAATTAAGCATATTTTTTGACCAGTTCTCAATTGTTGAATATCTTAAATATGCATTGTCTTTAACAAATAATTCAACACATCCTGCATGAAGATTCACTTTATTATATTTTGGAGCAGAACATCCTTCTATAAAATGAAGACTAGCTCCTTCATCTACTATAATTAAAGTATGCTCAAATTGTCCTGACTCTGGAGAATTTAATCTAAAATATGATTGAAGTGGAATATCTACTTTAACATTTTTTGGAACATATACAAATGAACCTCCTGACCAAACAGCTCCATGAAGTGCAGCAAATTTATGATCATAAACAGGAACACATTTCATAAAATGTTCTTTTACAATATCAGGATATTCTCTTAAAGCTGATTCCATATCTGTATAAATTACACCTTGTTTAATTAACTCTTCTTTCATACTATGATAAACAACTTCAGAATCATATTGTGCACCAACTCCTGCTAAAGAAGTCTTTTCTGCTTCTGGAATTCCGAAGTTTATCAAATGTATTTTTTATATCTTCTGGGACATCATCCCAACTAGTTTTCATATCTGTTTTTGGTCTAACATAAGTTGCAATCTCATCCATATTAAGTTCTGAAATATCTGGTCCCCAAGTTGGAAGATCTAATTTTTCATATACTTCTAATGCTTTTAATCTAAATTCTCTCATCCAATCAGGATCATTTTTTTGTTTTGAGATTTCTTCAATTATCTCTTTAGTTAAACCTTTTTTTATTTTAAAATCATAATTATCTTTATTTTTTATATCATAGATTCCTCTATCTATATCATTAAGCTTTGTTTTCATTTTAAATTTCCTTTCTTAAAATTTAAAAACTTAATTTTTATATTTACTATATCCATTTTCTTCGATTTCTTTAGCTAACTCATTAGTTCCTGTTTTAACAATTTTGCCATCTACTAAAACATGAACATAATCAGGTGTTAAGCTACTTAATATTTTTGTGTTATGTGTAATTATTAAAACTGCATTTTCATCTGTTTTAAACATCTCGATTCCTTTTGAAACTGTTTTAATAGCATCTACATCTAATCCTGAATCTGTTTCATCTAATATAGCTAATTTTGGATTTAATACTAAAAGTTGTAAAATTTCATTCTTCTTTTTTTCTCCTCCTGAAAATCCAACATTTAAACTTCTATTTGCATATTCTGGTTTCATTTGAAGTTCTTCCATATATTTTTTTAATTCTGATTTAAATTCAAATATTTTCACAGGTTTTCCTGTTATCTTATTTTTAGCAGTTTTCAAAAAGTCTGTAACTGTAATTCCTGGAATTTCTTCTGGTAATTGGAATGACATAAATATTCCTTTTCTTGCTATCTCATCTGTTTTTAAATTAGTTATATCTTCTCCATCAAAAATAATCTTTCCACTTGTTTTTTGATATATAGGATTATTTAAAATTGCATTTGCTGTTGTTGTTTTACCAGAACCATTTGGTCCCATAATTACATGTATTTCACCTTTATTAATTTTTAAGTTAATTCCTTTTAGAATCTCTTTTTCATTTGCTATCCCTACATTTAAATCTTGGATTTCCAATAATGTATCACTCATTTTATTTACCCCTTTTATAAAGTTTTTTATTATTTAATGTGCAATTTCCCTTCTTGCACATGTTCTGCATCTTTCGCTATTTACATCATAATCACAATCAAGATCATTTAAATCTAAAACTTTATGAATATATTTAGCTAAACTATTTATAGTTTTATCATTCATAGAAAGTTTGATTTTTTCTGCCTCTTCCTCAGCTTCATCTTTATCTAAACCAAGAACATCTTTTAAAAAAACATATAATATATCATATTTTTCTAAAATTTTTTTAGATAAATCTATTCCTTTTTCTGTCATTTCAATAGTTCCATAAGCTTCATAATTTAAATATCCATTATCTTTTAAGATATTTATAGATTTATTTACACTAGGCTTAGAACAATTCATAGAGTTTGCTATATCTGTTACTCTAACATTATTATTTTGTTTTTTTAAAACATATATAGTTTTTAAATATTCTTCCAAAGCTTTTGATATCATACTTTCCTCCTTGACTGTTAATCACGGTTAACATTATAATATGACAAAAAAAGTTTGTCAAGGTTAACAATTATATTTTCATTAAATTTTTCTATTTTTCATCTACTTTTTTCGACTTTTTATCATAGTAAAATTTTGTAAATCTTTCCATATGCATTTTTAAAGAAATGTAAATTTCTTGTAACCCTTATGACATCTTTCTTTACGAAGTATTTAAAATATGATATAATATTATTTAGATTGATGCCTGACGGCTCAGTCTAAAATATACTAACAAAATAAAGAACCTAACTAGGTTCGGAAAGGAATGGTCAAATGACTGACAATTTAAAAGCGCGGATAAAGAACATGATCCATGATGAACATGACAAACGAATCAAGGTTCTTTGTTCCGATGAAAGCCCATTTGGGGTTGTACTGCGAGTTGCTCTTGAGAAGCACACGACTCCACAGTGCAAAATGCGGTGTTTTATTGAGGGGATGTATTCTTGGTACAAGATTTCAAAAGATGAGTTCTATCTTGATCTTTCGAAGTGCCTGATTGAATATGCTAATCTTATTTTCAATAATCGCATTGAGCAGAACTTCTTTAGGGAACTGATTCTTGAGAAGTGGCTTGATTATTCTGCCGAAGAATTTCCATATCTGATTATGGACTGCAAAGACAGGATGAAGTCACTTATCAGTGAGATCAACGATCTTGTTGATAAAACTCTTAAGAGTCAAATTGCAGATGAGCTTCTAGTCAAGGTTCCTAAACTCTTTGAAGAAGGAGAACAGAATGAAGCTAAAGAAATTCTTGACGAACTGGAGCATAATTATGCATCATCTCGTAACAAGGACATTTATGGCGTAATGTTCATTGTCGAATATTACGACCGAGTGCGAGACTTGGACAATCCTGAGTATCTTCGCACTGCAGCAATCCGTTTAGGAGAGAACTGCATTAGATTTATGCGTCAGAATGCCATAACGGTCCTGTCTCTCAAAGATTTTATTAGAGAGCCAAAGGATAATGGCTACAGCTCGTATCAGTTTGTGATTCGTGGGACCAACAATCCTCTCGAACTGCAAATCCGGAGTATGTCAATGCACCGGAACAACGAAAACCCTGCAAGCCCAGCATCACATCTAACCTACAAGAACACCCCATTCAATAATTATCTCAACAATATTGTTGATGAAATTTATGGAGTATGTCCCGAGAGTTCAGATATTTTTGAAAAAGAACTTAAGAGAAAGGAAAACCACAGAAACAGATTTGGCGTAACTGATGGAATTCCGCTCTTTAGCTTCAGCAGGCTTTGTAGGACTCCAAACGGTGAGATTCCTACTTCCCTTGAATGTTTGGATAAGTTCGAGGAAGTAGAATTACTGGCTGAACTGTATGCCAGTCACAAGTCCAAGGACTAAAAACCATTCATCTTCTCAGTAGTCTTTTGCTGAGAGCACAGAGTGCTGATCTAAACAATCAGCACTTTTGTGTTTTTATTTTTATATTGACTTTTTTGGAATTTATATGTAATATATTATTTGTAAATATTAATTAGTTTACTATATTAGATTAATCGGTTTATAGGTAAATCCTTAAAAAAACCTAAATATATTTTATAAGGAATACAAACATGAATAAAATAAAAAAAATATTTATTTCACTATTAATTTTAAGTTTATTTGTTTTCTGTTTTAACATTAAATTATTTGCTGTATCTGCTGATGACGAGCCATCTAATGAAGTAAACTCTACTGCTGAAAACTCAGCAAATACGACAAATGAATCCGAAGATGAAACAGATAATTCTTTAAATACATCTGATGATGAAAGTTCTGAAGAAAATACTGAAAACTCTTCAAATGAAGTTCGTACTACTTCTACACCTACCCAAGATACATCTTCTCAAACTGGAAGTCAAACTATAAGTAGCTATAGTACGGTTTCTTCAATACCAGAAGCAAATTTAGGACTTAATAATATCTTAAATATACTTTTAATAGCAATTGGAATTTTAATGATTTTATTAGGAATTGCAATTTTAATAAGATTAAAAAATGAAAAATAATTTTTATAAATCTCTCTTTTCTTAGAGAGGTTCTTTTTTTACTTTTTAAAAAATAAATCCTCCCAGTTGGGAGAATTTAAACTTTACATTAGTCATTTTTATTTGATACATAATACCAAACTGCTGCTATAATGATAACTGCAACAACAGCAATAATTATCCATACCCATGTTCTTGTACTCATTCCTGAGTTTGAATCAGCAGAATCACTTGTTTCTCCTGAAGTAAAATTTGATGTTTCCCCTGATACAGAATTTCTACTATCATCTGCTTCATTTTCTGCATCTTGAGTTAAATTATTTGCAGTATTTTCCATATCTTCAGTTGCATTTTCTATCATATTACCAGCATCTTCTACTCCATCTTTTACCGTATTACCAACACTTCTAGCACCATCTTTTACTGTATTTCCAACATCTTTTGCTTCATCTTCTACATTATCACCATTTGCATCTGCATTTCTTCCAGCTAAATTATCTATAGATTTTTGTGTTTCTTTAATTGAAGATGTAATTTCATTTCCCAAATCAGTTGGTTCAACACTTTCATTTGACGCAAAGCATATTGTTGAAGCAAATAAAACTATCATACTAAATAGTAAAACAATTTTGAAAAATTTTTTCTTCATATTTTTAGCTTCCTTTCTTTAATTATTTTTAAACCTTGCTTTAAAGCAAAATCTATATAAGGTTTTTTAATAAAAAATAGAGTGTTTTATTTACACTCTATTTTTATTATTTATAAATTTTAAATTTATATTCTAGTAAGTTTTAAATTATTTTACAAAAATTGTATTAAAATTGGTATAATTAACCATTCCAGCTTTTCCATTTGGAATACGTCTTACAAATTTTGCTAAACAATAATCAACTGGAACATTTACAGCATTTTTTGCTTTGCTATTTTCTTTTGCTAAACGTGCGCATTCATAAATAACTTCTTCAGGAATATCATCTTTTCCTTCTGTTTTCAAAATAACGTGGCTTCCTTGAATCTTTTGTACATGAAACCATAAATCATTTCTATCTGCAAATTTTAAACTTAAATATTCATTTTGCATATTATTTTTTCCAACATAAACTTTAAATCCCAAAATATCTATTGGTTCAATTTTTATCTCTTTTTCTTTTTGATTACTATGAACTTGATTAAATTTTTTTAAATCTTTTTTTACAACCAAATTATTTGAAACTTCTTCATAAATTTCAGAAATATCTCGCATATATTTAGCGTTCTCTATAGAAAATATAATGCTTTCAATATAATCAATTTCTTTTTGAGTTTCTTTTTTCTGTTCTGTTACAATTAATAATGTATTTTTTAATTTATTATATTTTTTAAAAAATCTTTCAATATTTTTTGAAACTGAAAATCTATTATCTAACTTTATAGTAATATCTTTATTATCATAATAATTAAAAACAGTAATTTCACTTAAATTCTGATTGCCATTAATTTTATAAAGATTTGCAGTTAAAAGCTCTCCATAAAGTCTATATTTTTCCATATCTTCACATTCTTTTAACTTTTGATTTATATTTTCCAATTTTTTATAAACTTTCTTTAGTGAACTACTTACAACTCTTAAAAGATTATTTTTACTTTGAGTAATTAAATCCTTTTGTTCTTTTTTATAATAAAATTCGTCTAAAAACTTATTAATCTGTAAATTTTCATTTTTAGTTTCTAATGCTATTGTATAATCTTTTTCAAAACTTACAGCAGATACTTTATTTGTATCTATTTTTAATAAAAGCTCTTTTATATAATTATAAAGTTTTTCCAAATCTTTATAATTATATTCTTTATTATCAATTTCTAATCTTTGAATTGTATATAAAACAAAATTCTTACTAAATCCAATAAAAATCTCTGGCAATTTTTGACTTAAAAGTTCTTCTCCATTTTCAGATATTAAATCTAAAAAATCTGAAAATGTCTCTAAATCAATAAAACTTGTTTTTAATATTGGAGCAAATTTAAAAAGATGTGCTGGTAAGAGCTCTCTACTTTCTCCACCAAAATGTTTAAGAGTATCAATAATAATTCGTTTTTCATTTGTCAAAATAACATTACTTTGTCTACTCATAATTTGAATATATAATCTCTTTATTTCTATATCATTTAATTCATTATGTGCCTCAAATTTTATTTCTATTGTACGTTCTAAATCAAAATTGCTTATCTCAATAATTCTACTACTATTAAGATGTTTTCTAAGAACCATACAAAAATTATAAGCATTTTGCGGATTTTCTTTTAAATGATTTGTTAAACAAACCCTGCAGTTATCTGGAATTGTACTAATCTCTAAAAAATATTTTTCTCCATCTTTATATGTTTCTAGAACAATTTCATTTTTTGTAGGTTGCATAACTCTATTTACTTTTGCATTTTTTAAACTTCTTTCTAATTCTTCTACAACCGCTTTTGTTGTTACTCCGTCATACATTTGCTTTCTCCTCTATCCTAAATAAGCTGAAGCTTTCATATGCTCCAGCCTAGTTCCTTAAAATCTTACAGTTTGTTCATCTATTTTCCAATTTCCATCTTCTCTTACAATTACAAATGGATCTTCTTTTGTATAATAATCATAATTTTCTGTTATTTCATCTATACTTTCATCAGAACTTTCTGAATCAAAAATATATTCTTCAGAATAATATGTTATAGCTTTATATGTTATTTTATCTGATTCAATACTTTCTACTTCTATCTCTGTTCCAACATAATCATAGCTTCCTCCAAGATCTGGTTCGCAATAATACCAAGATCCTTCATATTTTTCTAATCCATATGGAGCAGGTTCATTATCCAAACTTAGTTCTTCTATTCTTTTTTTTGTAAAATAATCTTCTACATCTGAATCTTCTACTTTATAAGCACGATATGGTCTTAAATCTTCTATTTCTGAAAGAACCATTTCTGTATGTGATTTTCCAATATAAGATTTATTAGTAGATTCATCATATTCGTATCCAAAATTATCGCCATAAGAATATAAATCTTCACCTAATTCAAATGCTTCATCTTCACTTAATTTATCAGTTAAATCTTCTTTGGCGTTTTCTGTTTCAGTTTCAATATTAATTCCTGATTCTTCGACATATTCATCTGTTGTTTTAAAATTGCTTTCTGCATTTTTAATAGCTTGATTTATTTTTTCTTCATCTTTTTGAGATATTTTTTCTAATTTTTCTTGTAAATTATCTTTAATTATTACATAATCTACTTGATAGTCTCTAGAAGAAGTATTAACTATTTCTGTAGCTTTAGTTAAGTCATCAGGTATAATATTTATTTCATTTTTATTATCAAAGGTTGTGAATACATAACAATATTTTTTATTTTCTTCATCATAAATTAAACTAATTTCTTCTATTTCTTCACCTTCAATACTTGAAACTTTAGCTTTTTCATCTTTCATGTCTATATAAACTATTTTATATAAATCATCAGATTTTACTAATAATTCTGGGATATCATCTGAGTTAAAATCAAATAAACCAATTTCAATATCTTCATCTTCCTCTTCTAATAAAAATATGGCATATGTATTACCCCAATCAATCTTAGTTTCCTCAGTTTCTAATATTTCTTCTTCATTGTTATTATCATTTTTTTTGATAAGTCCAAAGTAAACTGCACAACAAATTGCTATAATAACAAGTAAAACTAAAACAAAAATTCCTACTTTCTTTTTCATTATTATTCTCCTAATTCATTTTTTCTATTATTTCTTTTGTATCTCTAGCAATCATAAGTTCTTCATTTGTTGGTACAACATAAATTGCAACATTTGAATCTTCAGTTGAAATCTTTATTTCTTTTCCTTTTTGTTTATTTACTTTTTTATCAAGTTTAGCTCCTATAACTTCTAGATAATTACAAATTCTTTCTCTTGTCTCAAATCCGTTTTCTCCTACTCCTCCAGTAAATACTATTACATCTACTCCACCTAAAGAAATTACATATTGTCCTATAAATTGAGCTATCTTATAAGCTTGACTTTCTAATGTTAAAATAGATCTTTGGTCACCCATTTTAAAACCATCTTCTATATCTCTATAATCAGAAGAAACTCCAGATACTCCCCAAGCTCCTGATTGTTTATTTAACATCTGCTCTACATCTTCTGGTCCTAAATTATCTAATTTCATTATATAAGGAATTATTGCTGGATCTATATCTCCACTTCTTGTTGCCATAGGAATTCCACTTAATGGTGTAAGTCCCATTGAAGTATCAATTGATTTACCACCATCAATTGCACAAATTGAAGAACCGTTGTCCTAAATGACAAGTTATTATTTTTAAATCTTTGATATCTTTTCCCATAAGTTCTGCTACTCTATTTGCAACATATCTATGTGAAGTTCCATGAAATCCATATTTACGAATTTTATAAGTAGTATAATATCTATATGGTATTTGATAAATATATGCTTTTGCTGGCATTGTTTGATGAAAAGATGTATCAAAAACAGCTACCATTGGAACATTAGGAAGAGCCTTTCTAGCTGCTCTTATTCCTTGAACCCCAGCTGGATTATGAAGTGGTGCTAAAGCTATGCATTTTTCAATTTCAGAAATAACTTCTTCATCAATAATTGTAGAACTGCTAAACATTTCTCCACCATGAACAATTCTATGTCCAATTCCTGATATTTCATCTAAAGATTTTATTATATTGTATTCTGGTTTTAATAAAACCTCTAAAACAAAACTTATAGCTTCATCATAATCTCTTGCAATATGTAAAATTTCACTCTTTTCTCCTCTTATATTTAATTTTAAAGTAGTTTTCATTCCACCTATTCTTTCAAAATTTCCTTTAACTAATCTTTCTTCATTTTCCATATCAATTAATTGAAATTTAAGTGAACTACTTCCACAGTTTAATACTAAGATCTTCATAAAAAACTTATCTCCTTTATATTTTATTGAAATAATGTTATATCATCAACATTTAAAGCTAAATATGGTTTATCTTTTCCTTCTTCTACTAAAAACAAATTAAATGTACTATTAAAATCAAAATTTCTTTCTTTTGGAGTTGATTCACTTGCTCCAGAAGTATCAAACCAAATTGATGCCTCACTAGTTATTTCTCCGCCTTCTTTATCTAATGATAATTCAATAGTTTGAATTGCTTGATTAATTGAACATGTATTTCCAGCATAATCTTCAAAAGTTCCCGCACTATTTTTACATAACTCATCATAATTCTTTTCAACATCAATATTTATATTTGGAATTTTTAATGTATCAACATAAGCAAGTTCTTTTTCTCCTGAATAATTTTCTGATTTATTCTTTATATTTTCAAAGATTCCAGAAAAATTATTCCCATTATTTCCTTTTGCTAGAATTATATTATCTCCTTCCTTTGTAGAAATTTGAACTGCCAAATCATTTTTAGAATTATAATATAAAACTTCAACCTGAGAACTAAGAGCTTTAAAATTACTATCACCTATTCCAAAATACTTAACATCATTATACTTTTCTTTTGATCCTCTAAATGAATCATTTTCTAATTCATCAAATGCAAAATAATAAGTAAATTTCTTATGTAGCATTGTATAAAAGATATATTCTTTATCAATACTATTCTCATATCCATCATCACTTTGTGGAGCATCAGACCAATCAATATTATTTATAATACTACTTTCTTTATTAAATTTTTCTTTTACACCAGACTCTATACTTTCTTTTAAATCAAGAGTTTTTAAACCATAAGTCTTAAAATAATAATCATCTGATATATCATTTTCTGTAAATGTTTGTTTATTTAAATTTTCAGCAAACTGTATCTGTGGTTTAAAAACAATATCTTTTTTAACTACTTTATCTTGCATATCATTCCATACTAATTGAAATGTTCCACACCATGCAGAATTTGAATAAATTTCATCATCTAATGTTGGAACAACTTCTATTTCATCGCTTTGTCTAATTGAACTTTTTGAATTTGTATATATAAATGAAAAAATTGCAAAGATTACAGCTACAATTACTAAAATAATCAATAATGTATATATTATTATAATTTTTTTTGATTTTTTATTTACTTCTTTATCCATAATAACCCCCAAAATTTAATTATATTATTTTAACCAAATTTTTAGTATCTCTTGCAATCATAAGCTCTTCATTTGTTGGTATAATACAAATCTTAACTTTTGAATCAGGTGTAGATATTACTTTTTCTTCACCTTTTACTTTATTTGCCTCTTTGTCTAATTTGATATCTAAAAATTCTAGATAATTGCAAATTCTCTCTCTTTCTTCCATTCCATTTTCACCTATTCCACCAGTAAAAACTATATAATCAGTTCCACCAAGAGTTACTAAAAATTTAGCTATATATTGAGCTATTATATATGCTCTACTCTCTAATGCTAAAATTGATCTTTCATCACCCTCAAGAGCTGCTCTTTCAATATCTCTAAAATCAGTAGAAACTCCAGATACTCCCCATGCACCAGATTCTTTATTTAAAATCCTTAACATCTCATCTGGTTTAATATCATATAACTTCATTACTGTTGGAATAATAGATGGATCTACATCACCACATCTTGTTCCCATAGGAACACCTGCAAGTGGAGTAAGTCCCATTGTTGTATCAATAGAGACTCCATTTTTAATTGCACAAAGAGATGCCCCGTTGTCCTAAATGACAGTTTATTAATCTTATATCTTTTTTACCTACAATTTCTGACAATCTACCGGCAATATATCTATGTGAAATTCCATGAAAACCATATTTTCTTATTCTGTAATCTTCATAATATTTATAAGGTAAATTATAGATAAAAGCTTTAGGTTCAATAGTTTGATGAAAAGAAGTATCAAAACAAGCTACCATTGGAATATTTGGTAATAATTTTTGACAAGCTCTTATTCCAGCTAATCCAGCTGGATTATGAATTGGAGCTAAAGTAACGCAATCTTCAATTGTTTTTATAACTTTATCATCTATAACAACTGAACTTTTATACTTCTCTCCTCCGTGAACTATTCTATGTCCTACTGCATCAATTTCACTAAAATCTTTAATAACTTTATATTCATCACTTATTAAAAGATTTAATATTTCATGAATAGCTTCTTCAAAGTTTCTGGCAGGATGCTCTATTACAGTTTTATTGCCACGAACATTAAAACGTAATGAGGAACGTGCTCCTCCTATCCTATCATAATGGCCTTTCATAATTCTTTCTTCTGTATCCATATCAATTAATTGACACTTAAGTGAACTACTACCACAATTTAGAACTAAAACTTTCATAGGCTCCTATCTCCTTTTATAATATTATTGAAATAATGTTATATCATCAATATTTAAAGCCAAGTATGGTTTATCTTTTCCTTCTTCTACTAAAAATAAATTAAATGTACTATCAAATTCAAAATTTCTTTCTTCATCGTACATTTCTGCTCCAAAAGTACCCAAACCTAGCAATGACTCACTAGCTACTTTCCCACCTTTTCTATCTAAAGTAAATTCAATTGTTTGAACTGCATCATCAATTAAGCATATATTACCATTATAATCGGTAAAAGTTCCGGCATTATCTTTACATAATTCAGTAAAATTTTTACTAATATTAATATCTAAATTTGGAATTTTTAATGTATCGACTTTTGTAAGAGTTTTATCTCCTTTATACGCATTTGATTTATTCTCTATATTTTCAAAAATTTGAGAAAAATTATTTCCATTTTCTCCTTTAGCCAAAATTATATTATCTCTATCTCCTGTATTTATTTCAACTGCAAAATCATCTTTAGAATTATAATATAAAACATAAACTTGAGAACGTAAAGATTCAGAATTATTTTCACCTATTCCAAAATATTTGATATCATTATATTCTCCTTTTGTTCCTACAAATGAATCATTTTCTAATTCATCAAATGGTTGATAATAAGCAAATTCCTTATATAACATTGAATAAAAAATATATTGTTTTTCAGTACTATTTTTATATCCATCATCACTTTGTGGAGCATTAGACCAATCAATTGCATCTATAATACCACTTTCTCTATTAAACTTTTCTTTTACTCCAGACTCTATCTTTTCTTTTAAATCAAGAGTTTTTAAACCATAAGTTTTAAAATAATAATCATCTGATAAATCGTCTTCTGTGAATGTTTGTTTATTTAAATTTGCTGCAAACTGAATTTGTGGTGAAAAAACAATATCTTTTTTTACAACTTGGTTTTGCATATCATTCCATACTAATTGAAATGTTCCACACCATGCAGAATTTGAATATATATTATCAACTAAAGTTGGAACAACTTCTATAACATCACTTTGTTTAATTGATCTTTTTGATTTTGTAAATGAAAAAATTGCAAAAATTACAGCTACAATTACTAAAATAATTAGTATTGTATATATTATTATAATTTTTTTTGATTTCTTATTTACTTCTTTATCCATACTAACCACCAAAATTATTTTAAATATTAAATTTATTTTCCTTCTACTAATCTTTTAGTATCTCTAGCTATAACCATTTCTTCATCTGTTGGGATTACATAAACTAAAATCTTAGAGTCTTCTGCCGAAATTTGAATTTGCTCTCCTCTTGTTTTGTTTTTCTCTAAATCAATTTTTACTCCCATCCACTCTAAATCTTCACAGATTTTCTTTCTTATATTTATTTGATTTTCACCAATTCCTCCAGTAAATACTATTGCATCAATTCCTCTTAATGATACTGCATATTTAGCTATAAATTGTGCTATTGTTTGAGTAAATAATTCTATAGCAACCTGTGCTTTTGGTTTATCATCTTCATATGAAGCAAGTTCAATTTCTCTAAAATCAGGATTTAATCCTGTCATTCCATATAAACCTGATTTTTTATTTAAAATTGTATTTACTTCTTTTGGTGATAAATTTTCTCTTTCCATAATTTCTGTAACTACTGATGGATCTAAATCTCCTGAACGTGTAACCATTGCAATTCCACCTAAAGGTGAAAGTCCCATTGAAGTATCAATAGATTTTCCGTTTTTTACTGCACAAATTGATGCTCCGTTGACCTAAATGACATGTTACGATTTTTGATTCTTTTTTACCCATTAATTCTATTGCGATTTTTGAAACATATTGATGTGAAGTTCCATGAAATCCATATTTTCTTATTCTATATTTTTCATAATATTCATATGGGATTGGATATAAATAATTTTGTTTAGGCATTGTTTGATGAAAAGCTGTATCAAAAACACCAACCATTGGAACTCCTGGCATAGCTTTTTGGCATGCTCTTATTCCTAAAATTGTTGCTGGGTTATGAAGTGGTGCTAATGTTGAACATGATGCATATTTATCTATAACATCCTCTGTAATTATTACAGACTCACTAAATAATTCCCCTCCATGAACTAATCTATGTCCCACTGCAGAAATTTCAGATAAATCTTTTATTACACCATAATCTTTATGTACTAATTGATCTAGCACAATCTTTAAAGCTTCCTCATGGTTATTAACAGGTGTTTTTATAACATATTTTTCACCATTTACTTTATGAGTAACAAAAGACTCTTTTTCTCCTATTCTCTCAAAATTTCCTTTTGCTAAAAGTTTTTCTCCATCCATATCAATTAATTGATATTTTAAAGAACTACTTCCACAATTTACAACTAAAATTTTCATTTCAAAACTTCCTTTCTAATTTTTTAGACTACTTAATTTTGTGCTTGTACAGCAGTTATAGCAATAACTCCAGCCACATCTTCTGCTGAGCAGCCTCTTGATAAGTCATTTACTGGTTTAGCAATTCCTTGGCAAAGAGGTCCATATGCTTCTGCTTTTGCCAATCTTTGAGTTAATTTATATCCAATATTTCCTGCATTTAAATCTGGGAATATTAATGTATTTGCAGTTCCTGCAACTGTACTTCCAGGAGCTTTACTTTTTCCTACTTCAGGAACAATTGCCGCATCTAATTGTAATTCTCCATCAACAGTCAATTCTGGATATTTTTCTTTAGTTATTTTTGTAGCTTCAATCATTTTTTCAGTAAGAGCAGATTTTGCACTTCCATATGTAGAATATGAAAGCATAGCAATTTTAGACTTTTTACCTACCAATTTTTCAAAGCTTTCTGATGATGATTTAGCAATTTCAGCTAATTCTTCTGCTGTTGGATCCTGATTTAATCCACAATCTCCAAAAACAAATACTCCATTTTCACCATATTCACAATTAGGGACAACCATAACAAAAAAAGCTGAGACAAGTTTAGTTCCTGGAGCTGTTTTCAAAATTTGAAGTGCTGGTCTTAAAGTATCTGATGTTGAATGAATAGCTCCTGAAACCAATCCATCTGCTAATCCTTCTTTAACCATCATCATACCTAAATAAACTTCATCTTCCATCAATTTTGAAGCTTGCTCTAAAGTCATTCCTTTTGCTTGTCTTAGCTCAAATAATTTTTGCGAATATTGTTCTTTTAATTCAAATGTTTTTGGATTAATAAATTTTATTCCAGTTAAATCTAAATTATTTTCATCTGCCATTTTTTTAATATTTTCTTCATTACCAATTAAAATAATTTTAGCATATTGTTCTTTAATAGCAGTAACAGCTGCTTTTACAACTCTTAAATCAGAGCTTTCTGGCAGTACAATGGTTTTAATGTCTTTTCTTGCTCTTTCTTTAATACTCTCAATAAAGTTCATTTTTATCTTCCTTTCTGTATATTCAATATATCAGTTTTATTATAGAGTGAAATTATAAAAATAATTTTTTATATATTTTTTCTTATAAAATCCCCAATTTAAATTATAATACATCTTTTATAGCTTCACCTATTATTTTATTTACATCTGCAATCATTACATTAAACTTTACTTGTTTATCAAAAAAGTTTTTAACTTCTGGTTCTTTTACTAAAATTGCATATAATTCTTGCAATTTTTTCATTTTTTCTTCATCTTGTTTTTCACCTTGAATTGCTAATAATTGCTCTTCATATCTTATTTTTTCAAATTCATCTACTTTATCTTTTAATCTTAAATCATCATATACTATTTTTTTTACTTCTTTATATTCTTTGTATTCTGCACTTTCTTTAATAGCTCTTGCTAGCTCATGAGTTTTGTCATAAACTTCCATCTTAAAGGCTGCCTCCTTTCTAAAATATACTCTTAATTTATATATATATCTGATAATTTATTTCTGGGAATATATCATCTTTTTTCTCAATATCCTCCAAAAACTTCTCATCTATTTTTCCTTTTTTAAGTTGATAATATAATTTTGTAAATCTTCCTATTCTTTCTTTTATTGCTTTATGAGCATATTCTACCATTGTTCCATTTGTAATAATAAATAACCAATCACTACTTTGAGCAAGTAAAAGTTCACGTGCAGCTTGATTTAAAGCTCTTATTTTTAAAGGATCTTTTTCATTTCTAAATTCATAAGCTAATTCACACATTCTATCACCAGCTTTATGTAAATGACGATGTGCATAATCATTACTAGGATTTAGCCAAACTTCACTATATCCATTTGCTCCCCAACTAGATCTACATGGTTGAGAAACTTGAATATTTGGATACATATCTATATATTCACTTGGTGTTATTAATTTAAAATTACAATCATCATAATATATCTTTTTAAATAATATATAAAGCCAATATGGTCCCTCATACCACCAATGTCCATAAAGTTCTGCGTCATACGGACAAGTAATTATTGGAGGCACATCCATATATCCTGCCAAATTATCAATTTGTCTGGTTCTACAATCCATAAAATGACCTGCTTGTCTTTCTGCAGAATCTTTAGCCCATTGAAGATCATAATAATCTTTATTACAGTCTTTTCCTGTTATTCTATAATATTTAATTCCTGTATTTACTCTTACTCCATTATGAGCTATATATGGTTTTATATAATCATAATCTACATCATATCCAATATCTCTATAAAATTCACGATAATTATAATCACCTGGATAACCATTTATAGAACTCCAAACTTGACGTGAAGATTCCATATCTCTTCCAAAAACTACCAAATTTTGTGGTGAAACAATAGGAGCATAAGTTCCATAAATAGGTGTTGGATCAGCATATAAAATTCCATGTGATTCAACTATTGCATACTCTATTCCAAATTCTCTTAAATATTTATCTGCTTCAGGAACATATCCACACTCTGGGAGCCAAATACCACGAGGCTTTTTACCAAAATATTTTTCATAACATTTGACAGCAACACCAATCTGTGCTCTAATAGTTTTTTCATTCACATAAAGAATTGGAAAATATCCATGAGTTGCACCACAAGTAATTATTTCCAAAAATCCTGCATCTTGGAAATGTTTAAATCCAGTAATAATATTGCATTCATAGATATCTTTAAAAACATGTAAATCATTTGTATATCTATCTAAATAATATTTAGATAATTTATTTAATCTTTCATCATAAGCCGTTCTTTTTACTTCTTTTTTACATAACTCAATGTGTTTTTCCAAATATTTAATATATCTTTTTTGTAATAAATCATTATCCAACATGTTAAGAAGCGGAGGTGTTAAAGTCATTGTAATTCTAAAATCAACATGCTCCTCTTCTAATTTTGTAAACATTAATAATAATGGAATATATGTCTCAGAAATAGCTTCAAATAGCCATTCTTCTTCTAAATAATCTTCACTCTCTGGATGATGTATGTAAGGCAAATGTGCATGAAGCACAAAATTCACATACCCTTTTATATTTTTCATATTTTTTCCTCTCTCGCAATAAATTTTAAGTTTAAATCAAATCGACCGAAAGTTTCATATAATAGGAAAATTTAAATAATCTTCCTAATCATATAATAAATTATTTTATCTTAAATCCAGAAGAACTAAGAGCTCCTGATGATGGATTTGATAAAACATCTTCTGAAATTTCTTCTCCATAAAATTCTTTGTATAATTTCTCAATACTAACATCTTTATAACTTTTACTTATTTTTTCAATAATATTATAAATATCTTTCTTATACTCATTTCCGTTTTTTACGTTTCTATATAATACTTCATCTTGTATACTTTCAAACAAGATATGATCATTAGGAACCTCTAACTCATTTGAATCTGTAATATGAATATAATCATTTTGTAGATTTATATTCTCATTTTGAATAACTTCTTTTGAAGGCCTTATATCCTGAACATTTCTAAATTTTCTTCCAAGTTGAACTACGTATTTTGTCTTAGGATCTTGAATATCTAAGTACCAACTATTTGCATAATCATTTATTGGAACTTCAAAAGTATAATTCATCTCCTCATTATGAACTAACAAAACAGGATATGTTTTTTCAAAAAAATCTTCACCAAATGCATTTAAATAAGTTTCTTTATCTTTATCCGAAACATCCCAATAAACAAATAACCTTTTAGGAGTTTGAGCCAAAATTTTAACAACAGTTTCATTATATCTAAATGGTAAATCATAATATTCTTGTAAATATTCTTGTTTTACTTTTTTAGATGGCTTCTTTGCGGGAATTTTAGAAACATTTGTAGATTTTTTAGATTTTTTTGAATCTTCTTTTTTTAGTTTTTCCTTTGTTTTAGCACTCGTTTTTTTAGTAATAGCTTTAGTTTCCTTTATTTCTTTTTCCGTTCTTTTAGTGCTTGCTACCCTCTTCTTTGATTCAATAGAAGATTTTTTAGTAGCCTTTGTTTTTTCTTCTGTTTTCTTACTGATTTTTGGTTTGCTACTACTTTTTTCCTTTAAAACTTTTTTCATCTCATCTTCAATTTCTTTTAATTCTTTCTTAGTTTTTGGCATTTTTTCCTCCTTAGTACAGATTAAAATTTTTAAAGTTTTCCCTCTATAACTCAATATATTATAATATATACTAAAATTTTATAAAAAACAATACCTTAATTTTATTTTTTTACATTTTTCTTCATCAAACTAATTGTTACAAAAAAGAAATATATTTTTTGTAAAAAAATGTTTACTTTTCCATTTTATTCATATAAAATATTGTAAGGTACTATAGATATACTAAAGAATTTGAAAGGAGTTTTAAAGTAAAATGAAAATTTTAATGTTATCATGGGAATATCCACCAAGAGTTGTTGGAGGTATTTCAAGAGTTGTTCATGATTTATCACACAAATTAGTGAAAGATGGTCAAGATGTTACTGTTGTAACTTATAGAGATGGTGACACACCATATTTCGAGGACGATGATGGCGTTAAAGTTCACAGAGTAGACAATTTTATGATAGCTCCAAATAATTTTATTGATTGGGTAATGCAACTTAATTTTAATATGATTGCAAAAGCTGGAGAAATAATTGCAAAAGAAGGAAAATTTGATGTTATACACGCACATGATTGGCTTGCTGCATATGCTGCTAAAACTTTAAAAACATCATATGATATCCCAATGGTTTGTACTATCCATGCCACTGAATCTGGTAGAAACAATGGAATTAGAACAGATATGCAAAAATACATAAATGATACAGAATGGTTACTTACTTATGAAGCTTCTGAAGTTATCGTAAATAGTAATTATATGAAATCTGAAATTCAAAGATTGTTTGGTCTTCCTTTCGAAAAAATAAATGTTGTTCCAAATGGAATTAACTTAAATAATTTTAATAATGTTTATAGAGATTATGATTTTAGAAGACGTTTTGCAATGGATAATGAAAAAATTATACTATTTATGGGAAGACTTGTTTATGAAAAAGGTATACAACATCTAATTGCTGCAATGCCAAAAATACTAGAACACTATCATGATGTAAAACTTGTTATTGCTGGTAAAGGTGGAATGCTTGATGAATTAAAAGCACAAGCAAATAATTTAGGAATTAGTCAAAAAGTTTATTTTGCAGGATATTTAAATTCTAAAGATGTACAAAAAATGTATAGATGTGCCGATATATCTGTATTTCCTAGTACATATGAACCATTTGGAATAGTTGCTTTAGAAGCAATGTTAGCTGGTGTTCCAGTTGTTGTTTCAGATATTGGTGGATTAAACGAAATCGTTGAACATGGTGTTACTGGTATGAAATCTTACGCTGGAAATCCAAACTCTATTGCAGATTCAATTTTAACATTATTATTTGATCATAAATTATGTGATCAAGTTGTTAAAAATGCAAAAGCCAAAGTAAAAGCTGAATACAATTGGACAAAAATTACAAGTGATACTTTCTTTACATATCAAAAAGCAATTTGTGAAAGCGTTGCTGAACGTCAAGCAAAACAAATTGCTCAAGAGTCAACTTCAAAGAGTCAGAAAAAAGCATCAAAACAAAGAGAAGTTTCAAATCTTGTATCTTTCAAAAAAAGAGAAGCTTTTGCTTAAAATATAAATTTAAAAAATCTCCTATTAATTTAGGAGATTTTATTATTTTAATATTATAATAAAAGCACAAAAAATTCTCCTAAACGGAGAATTTTTTATTTTAAAAATAAATTTTAACTTCTATACTATCTTTTACAAGTTTTTTGAAAAGCTGAGCATCATCAGTTGAACCTATAATTTCTCCATAATGTATTGGAATTGCAATTTGTGGTTCAATTGTGTTTATTAATGAAGCAGCTTCTTTAGCATTCATTGTATAAATACCACCTATTGGAACAAATGCTACATCACAATTAACTGCCTTTGCTTCTGGAGTAATATCTGTATCTCCTGCTATATAATAGTGAACATCATTAATCTCTAAAATATATCCAACCCAATTACTCTCTCTAGAATGATATTGTTTTTCAATATTATAAGCTGGTACAGTTTCAAAATTAATTCCTAATAATTCATATTTTTGTCCAGGCTCTACAACTAAAATCCTATTTTCTTCAAATCCCATTTTTAAACATTTTATTAAACAATCCTCTGGTACAACTATATATGTATTATCTTTTCTTACTTTTTCTATATCTTCTTCTGAAAAATGATCATAATGTGAATGTGTAATAAATATAATATCTGCATCTTTATAATCTTTTTTTATCTTAAATGGATCAATATACATAATAAGATGTTTATCAATTCTTATACTACTATGACATAAAACTTCAATTCCTGTTAACATTTAAAATCCCTCCAAGAAAATTAATAATTATAATATAGCACACTTATTTATTTTTTTCAATGGGTTTATTTAAAGTTTTTATTGTTATCTCTCTAATATTTTAAAAGTATAAAAAAATTTAATTTTAGTATTGCAATATTAAAATATTTTTTGTATAATAGTTTTTGTTGATAGTAAACAAATCATTTAGGGGTATAGTGTTAATGGTAGCACATCGGTCTCCAAAACCGCCTGTGAGGGTTCGAATCCTTCTACCCCTGCCATTGCAAAAGAACTGAAAAATAGATTTCAGTTCTTTTTTTATTTACAATTAATATAAAATTTACTAGACAAGGAAAAAAATGTATGTTAAAATGCAATTATTAATAATTGCATTTTAAAGTGGGTGATTTTATGTTTCAAAAAAGTATTACAACCTTTTTTATTATTTTATTTTTTCTAATTATTTTTATAACTTTATTCTCATCTCAAAGTGACACATTCTCTGGATATACAAAATCTAATAATAGTGAATTTCTTGAAGATGCATCTTTTCATTATAATGAATTTTCAATATTTTCTTGGCCATTATTTGGATATTATAATATATCATCCAATTTTGGATACAGAATTTCTCCGACAAATGGAGCTTCTACATATCATTCAGGTATTGACATTCCAGCCTCTGAAGGAACTAATATTTATTCTATTTGTAATGGGATTGTCGCTTATACTGGATTCTATGGTTCTAATGGATATACTATAATTATACAAAATTCAGATTTTCAAATAATTTATGGACATGTTTCCCCTAATTTTTTAGTTTATAAAAGACAAAAAATTCAAGAAAACGAAAAAATAGGAACTGTCGGACCAAAATATATTGACCAAAACAGTAACTCTACATACTTTGATTCTACTGGAAGAAAAACAAATGGAGCAACTACAGGATGTCATTTACATTTAACTATAAAAAAAGACGGCAAAGCCGTCAATCCTTTAGATTATATTTAAAAATTACATATCATCAAATTCTCCCCAATCAAGTTCAATAATATTATTACACTTTGGGCAAATTGTTTCATGATTTGTTTCATCATATTCTACTAGAAAATCATTACCACAATATGGACAAGTTATATTTTCTGAAAGATTAATTTGTTGGTCTGAACTATTATCATTTATATCAATTCCGAAAACTTCTTCTAGATTATTTACCCTTTCTTCAAGATCTAAAATCTTCTCATTATATACTTCTGAGATTTTTGTAAATTCATCAATATAAGCTAAACCAAGTTCAGCAAATAAACTTTTTGCCAAATCTAAATTATTCTTTCCGAGTAATACCTGTCTCTAATTTTTTGAGAATTTCATTATACTTTTTACTAATCAAATAGAAAACCTCCTAAATTCTTTCCATATATTGACCAGTTCTTGTATCTATTCTAATTTTATCTCCTATTTCTACGAATAATGGTACAGATATTTCTAATCCATTTTCTAATGTTGCTGGTTTACCTGATGTTGTTGTTGTATTTCCACTAAATCCAGGTTCAGTATAAGTTACTTCTAATTCAACAAACATTGGTGGTTCAACAGCAAATACATTTCCTTTAAAAGAAAGCATTGTTACATTCATATTTTCTTTAATATATTTTAATGCATCACCTATTTGCTCTTTATTTAATGGGATTTGGTCATATGTATTATTATCCATAAAATAATATAAATCTCCATCATTATATAAATATTGCATTTCTCTTTTCTCAATTTCTGCACCTTGTAATTTTTCTGATGGATTAAAAGTTCTTTCAATAACTGCTCCCGTTATAACATTTTTCATTTTAACTCTAACAAATGCAGCTCCTTTTCCTGGTTTAACATGTTGAAATTCAACTACTCTAAATACATTTCCATCTAATTCAAATGTTGTTCCATTTCTTAAATCTCCAGCCATATATACGTCTGCCATAATATTTTACCTCTTTTCTTATTTTTTTATACTTCTTTTTTATATCACGCTTAATATATTAACATATTTTCTTCACAAAATCAAGCATTGTACCTGATTTTGTAAGAGGAGTAGCTCCTGTTTTATTAATTAAAACAGTATCTTCTATTCTAATTCCAAATTTACCAGGAAAATATACTCCAGGTTCAACAGTTATTAACATATTTTTCTTTAATTTTAAATCACCTTTAGAACTTAAAATTGGATCTTCATGTATATCTAATCCTAAACTATGTCCAAAAGAGTGAAGCAAATCATATTTTTCGTTTTTATAATCTTGTTCACATTCTTTTATTACAGATTTTATATCTGAACCTTCTGATAATCCAGATACAATTTTTCTATACTCTTTTAAAACAAAATCATAAACCTTTACCATTTCTGATGTAGGATTTCCAAGAAATAATGCTCTTGAAAAATCTGAACAATATCCATTTACTTTACATCCAATATCAAATTGAATTATATCTTTTTCTTCTACTTTCCTATCTGTTGGAACAGCATGAGGACGTGAACTATTTGGACCTGAAGCAACAATTGAATCAAAAGCTAATCCTTCTGCTCCATGTGTTACCATATATTTTTCGACCTCAAAAGCAATCTCTTTTTCAGTTAGTCCCGGTTTTATAAATTCTTTTATATAATCAAAACAATCATCTGTTATAAGGCAAGCCTTTTTTATATTTTCAATTTCATTTTCTTCTTTTACCATTCTATGCAATTCTATCAATTTATCTGTTTCAACCAAATTTACTCTATAAGTTTGAAGATAAACTTTATATTGCTCATATGTTACATAAGATTCTTCAAAGCCAACATTCTCAGCTCCATCAAAAATAGATTCTAAATCTGTTTTATTTAAGTTTCTAATATCATATGCTACTATTTCTTGATCAATAGTTAAAAATGCATTTACTGCTTCCATATATCTTGAATCTGTAATAAAAATATTTTCTCTTGGTGTTATTAAAAGTGTTCCTTCAGCTACTAAACCAGTTAAATATCTTATACTTTTAGGATTTGAAATAATCATTCCTTGTAAATTTAATGCTTTAATTTGATTTTTTAATGCTCGTATTTTTGAATTCATCTTCTATACCTTCTTTATATATTATTAATATCCAAGTAATTTGTTACTTATCATTTTGCAAAAAGTGACGAAATATTGAAAAACAAATCCGTCTCCCATAAAAATTAAACAAAATGCTGCTAAAACTAAAAATGGACCAAACGGAACATATTCGTCTTTATTTTTTCTTATTAATCTAAATAATAAAACAATTATTGAAACTATAGCAGCAATAAAAAATGCTAATAGAGAAATTTCAGCTATTGTACTCATTCCAAAATATAGTCCAAGGGCTCCCATAAACTTTACATCTCCTAAGCCCATGGCTTCTTTTCCAGAAATAAGTCCACCAAGAATCGTTATAACTATAAAGATTCCAGCTCCAACAACTAAACCTAAAAGCATATCTTTTGCTATACTTATATTATTTATTCCATATATAAATGTAAATAAAATTCCAATTTCAAACATTGCCATATTTAATCTATTGGGAATTATTCTATGCTTTAAATCAACTAAAAAACTGCTTACTAACATTGGCGTTAAAACTAAAAATTTTATTAAATCTAAATTTTGAAAAAATGTATCTTTTATTCCATATTTATATAATATAGCTATGTAAAGAACTGCAATAACAAACATTGTTAAATATTGCTTCTCATATGTTTCATGTCTATGTTTCCAAAAGTTTCTTATTGTTATTTTTTCATTCTCATCTACATATGCTACATTTGTCCAAGCTACAAATTTTCCAATTACTAAGCCTAGTAAACCTAATATTAAATAATAAATTATTGATATATTATTAAAATACATTTTAATTTCTCCTATTTTAATTCTTGACCTTCAAGAATTTCTTATACTTTTGTTAATTTGCTTCTTTATTTTTTAAGTATTTTTTTATAATCCAGTTTTCTATTGGTCTTTTCCATTTAGTAATTAATAAATCCTTTTCGCTAATTGGTTCAACTAATATAGAAAACATTTTACATCTATTTGCTCCAATTACATCTGTAAAAATTTGATCACCTATTACTGCAATATTTTCTTCATTTAAACCAAGTTTTGCTTTTGCTTTATTAAATCCACTTTTTAAAGGCTTCTTGGCTAAATTTATATATTCAATACCAAGTGCATTTGCTACATTTCTTACTTTTTCTACTTTATTTGAATTTGATAAAATTACGCTTTTAATTCCTGCTTTTTTTATTTTATCATGCCATTCCTTAGCTCCCCCGAAGCATATTTTTATTTATATCTATTAAAGTATTATCAACATCTAATATAATACCTTTTATATTATGTTCTTTTAAAAAATCTAATGAAATTGCTGTAACATCTTTACAATAATAGTCTGGATATAATCTCATTTTAAAGCCCCTTTAATTTATCTAATTGTTTTTAGACTTTTTCCTATCTTTAATTTACTTTAATATATTATCAATTGCACATATTTTTGTCAAGCAAGATTATATTTAAAAAACTGTCAAATTTTATATTCTCATAAAATCTGACAGTTTTAAATTATTATTTACAAAAAATGTGACTTCCAATTGTTAAAACTTGTTCTCTACTCCAAATCCAACTTGATGTTGCTGTATTTGGATTAAAATAATAAATACATCCAGATGTCGGATCCCATCCATTTATTGCATCTTGAGCTGCCTTTTTTGCAGTAGAATTTGGTGAAAGATTTATTTGTCCATCTCCTACTACATCAAATGCACCAGATTGATATATTACGCCTGAAATGGTGTTTGGAAAAGATGAAGAAGCAACTCTGTTTAAAACTACAGCAGCAACTGCAACTTGTCCAACATATGGTTCTCCTCTTGCTTCTGCATAAACCAATCTACTAAGTAAATTTAAATTACTTGAATTACTTGAAGATGTTGATGAAGTTTGTGAACTTGAAGTAATTCCAAGAGCTGCTAATGTCTTTTCTCCAACAATTCCATCTACTGAAAGATTATTAGCTTTTTGAAAATCTTTAACTGCTTGCAAAGTTTTAGAACCAAAAATTCCATCTACTTCTCCACTATAATATCCCCATGATTTTAATTTTTGTTGAATCTGTTTTACTTCATCTCCTGTTGAACCATATTTAGAAAGTCCATAAACTGTATTTATTAATAAAAAAATTAAAAGCAAAAGTATTACACTACTAAAAAATATTATTAAAAATTTACGTTTATTCAAATCAATTTCTCTCCTTTTTATTTTATATTATTGGTTTTCTAAAATTTAGAATATCCACTTTTTAAATAAATATTCTAAATTGTTACATTTTTGTAATTTTGTAATACAAAAAAAACATTTTTTTGACATTTTTTATATTTTTAGTATTGAAAAATAATTTTTTTATTATTATAATTATTGCATAAGATTGAAAGGATTTTTAAGAATTATGGAATTTACTAATGAAATATTTTTTAATAAGAAATTAACTCAAAATGAAACTGTTTTAATTACATATTCTGGTAAATTATACAAAGAATATTCAGCAGAAATTACTATAGTTTATGGATTTGGTGAAAATTGGGATTATACTCAAGAAACTAAAATGCAAGAAAAAGAAAATGGTTTTGAAGCTGCAATCACTATGAAAAATTATGATACTTTCAATTTTTGTTTTAAAAATAATTATAATATTTGGGATAATAATTCTGGATTTAATTATATTGCAACTATTGAGCCTGCTAAAGTTGAAGATACTACTAAAGAAGAACAATCTGTAAAGATTGAAGAAAAGACTAAAGAAGAATCAACAATTAAACCTGAATTAAACGAAGAATTAACAGAAAACAAAAATATTGAAACTACCAATATAGCAGAAAATAATGAAAACCCAGTTAATGATGAAACTAAAAAACAAGCTTTAATTGAAGAAGCCTTTGATAATTTACTAAATTCAATAATGGATATTAAAGAAGATGATATTAACAAAAATGTAAATTTAGAAAATGGATTTGGACTTCAATCTGTAGATGAAATAAAAGAAACAGATTTTACTAGCTGTGATGATATTTTTAATGATTTATATAATGAATTAACAAAAACAGAACCAACTTCAGAATCAAATGTTCAAAATATTTCTACTGAAGATACTCAAGAAAATAAACAAAAAAATATTCAAACAGCATCAACTGAAGAAAATAAAGAAGATACTACTCAACTTGAAACTTTATTAAGCGATTTTTCTGAAAAACAAGAAAAGAAAAAACAACTAATTACAAGTGAAGAATTAGACGAATTAATGAATAACATTTTAAATTCAATTATAGAGGAAGATTCAAAACAAGAAAATGTTCAAGTATCTAATACTGAAGGAAGTTCAAAAGAAGAAAACTCTCAAACAGCTAATGCTGAAGAAAACACAAATAAAGAAAATATTCAAACTGTTAATGTGGAAGAAAGCTCAAAAGAAGAAAATATTCAAACTGCTAATTCCGAAGAAGAATCAAAACAAGAAAATATCAAAAAAACTTCTACTAAAAATAATTTTAAATTAGAAACTGAAATTTATGGTCTACCAGCAAAAAAACAATCTTCTTTTGAAGATATGATTGATAAATGTATAGATGGAACATATAACTTCTTTAAGAATATTTGGAAAGGCTGCAAAAAAGTCGGAGTTTTAATAAAACAAAAAACTCGTGAGCTTATAGGTGAAGAAGATAAATAAAAAAATTCCCTCTCTTAATCTTGAGAGGGATTATTTTTTTAGAAAATACCTTCTATTATTCCATCATTGTTTATAGTTATTTTTTCAGCTGCTGGAACTTTTGGAAGTCCTGGCATTGTCATTATCTTTCCAGCAATTGCGACAATAAATTCTGCTCCATTTTTTATTATAATTTCTTTTATATGTATTTCATACTCATCTTCACATAATAAATTTTTAGGATCATCT
Source organism: uncultured Clostridia bacterium (assembly GCA_944389125.1). GTDB lineage: Bacteria > Bacillota > Clostridia > TANB77 > CAG-508 > Scatovivens. The sequence goes on from CALXLF010000001.1 coordinate 165,685, forward strand.
GAAAATGAATATTGAGTTTTTGCAATACAAACTGGAAAATTCTTACCTAAGCCAATAGACTCAATCTCTTTTATTTGATTTTCAGCTTCTTCAGAATATGAAACTCCTTTTGCTCCATATACCTTTTTAGCTATTTTCTCTATTTTTTCTTTAATACTATCATTTAAATCATACATAAACTTTAGAGTTTTCTTGTTTTCAGCTAATTTTGAAACTTTATTTGCTAAATCTATTGCTCCTTCTCCACCTTTTGCCCAAACTTCTGTTAAACTCATTTCAACATTTATCTCTTTTAATTTCTTTTCTAAAAATTCTATTTCTTCTATATCATCTTCTTTGTATCTATTAATTGCAACAATAACATTTTGATTAAATTTATTTTGTAAATTATCAATATGTCTTAATAAATTCTTAATACCTATTTCTAATGCTTTTATATTTTTCTCCTTAACTTCATCTTTTTTAGCACCACCATGATATTTTAAAGCTTTTAATGTTGCAACACAAATTACACAATCAGGTTCTAAATCTGCTTTTCTACATTTTATATCTAAGAATTTTTCAGCACCTAAATCTGCTCCAAAACCGGCTTCTGTAATAACGTAATCTCCTAATTTTAAAGCTAAACGAGTTGCTCTTATACTATTACATCCATGTGCAATATTTGCAAAAGGTCCACCATGAATAATAGCAGGTGTCCCTTCTAAAGTTTGCACTAAATTTGGATTAATAGCATCTTTTAATAAAACAGCCATTGCTCCTTCTGCTTTTAGATCTTTTGCAAAAATTGGTTCATCTGATTCATTATATCCAATTATTATATTTCCTAGTCTCCTTTTCAAATCTGATAAATCTTCTGCTAAGCATAATATTGCCATAACTTCAGATGCAACTGTTATATCAAATCCATCCATTCTTGGAGTCATATTTTTTTCATTTGATAAACCAATCTCTACTTTTCTTAGAGCTCTATCATTTAAATCTAAACATCTTTTCCAAATAACTTTTTTAATTTTTAATTCATTTCCAGAAAAAATATGATTATCTATCATAGCTGCTAATAAATTATTTGCAGATGTAATTGCATGTATATCTCCTGTAAAATGCAAATTTATATCTTCCATTGGAGCTACTTGAGCATATCCACCGCCTGTTGCACCTCCTTTAATTCCAAAAACTGGTCCTAAAGATGGTTCTCTTAATGCTAAAACAGCATTTTTATTTATTCTATTTAATCCATCAGCCAATCCAATTGCAACAGTTGTTTTTCCTTCTCCAAGAGGTGTTGGGTTTATGGCAGTAACTAAAATTAATTTTCCATTTTTCTTTTCTTTTAACTCATTAAAAACTTTTGGGGATATTTTAGCCTTATATTTCCCATATAATTCAATATCATCTTCTTTAATATTTATTTTTTTAGCTATATCAGATATATTCTCTAATTTAGCATTTCTTGCAATTTCAATATCTTCCATAAATTTATCCCCCCTATTTTTTTAATATTATTCACTATCTGGTACAAAATCCTCTTCTTCTAAATTATCTGTATCTAATAATATAGTTATTCTCTTTTCAGCATTTTCAAGTTTTGAATTACACTCTTTAGAAATTTTCATACCTTCTTCAAAAAGTTTAACAGATTCATCTAAGCTTAAACTTTCTTTTTCTAATTTATTTGTAATATCCTCTAATTTTTGCATTAATTCTTCAAAATTTAATTCTTTTTCTTTCATCATATTACCCTCTACTATTCTTGATTATTTGTCATATTTTTATTTGAATTATTTGATTCATTATCAATTTCATTAGAAACTGAATTTGAATTAGTTTCATTTTTTTCTAAATTATTTACTGGTACAGTATAACTAACATCATTCTGAATCTTATCTTCATTAAGAGCTGTTTCATTTTCAACTTCAGTACTAGTATTAGTACTATTAGAATATTGATTTTTTAGTGAACCTTCTACCTTCTTATCTAATTTATTTATCATATAAAAAGTTCCACCTATTATAACAACACAGACTATTGGGAAACCAATTCTTATAACTTTTTTCATATCTTCTCCTTTTTTTCTTTTGTTTAATTTACAGTTGCATCAACTATTCCATCTGAAAATCTAATATTTAATTTATCTCCTACTTTAACTTCTTTACAAGATTTAATAAGTTTTTTACTATCTGCAAAACTGATTAAACTGTAGCCTCTGCTCAAAGTTTTAAGTGGACTTAATGCATCAAGTTTGGCTATTTCTTTTGTCATTTTTAATTTACAATCTTTTATTTTTTTGACTTCAGAATTTTCTAAAGATTTAATATATTTATCTAAAATTAAATAATATTCATTAATTTTCTGTAATGGATCTTTATAAACTTTAGAATTCATACACTTTTCAAATCTCAATCTCATAAGCTCAGTTTTTCTTTTTAAAGCCATTTTTAATCTTCTATCATATAAATTAAGTGTATATTTTAAATCTGAAATATCGGTTACAGCAAGTTCAGCTGCAGCAGATGGAGTTGGAGCTCTTAAATCTGCTACAAAATCTGCTATTGTAAAATCAGTTTCATGGCCAACGGCAGAAATTATCGGTATCTCAGAATCATAAATAGCTCTTGCAACGATTTCTTCATTAAAAGGCCATAAATCTTCTAAAGATCCTCCGTCCTCTTGCTAAAATTATAACATCTGCTAATTTCTTTTCATTCATTATTTTTATAGCATTTGCTATTTTTGGAGCAGCTCCTTCTCCCTGAACAGGAACTGGAAGAAGTCTTATATAAACATTTGGATTTCTTCTTGTTGAAACATTAATAATATCTCTAATAACAGCTCCTGTATTTGAAGTTAGAACTCCAATTATTTTTGGCATAAATGGAATTTTCTTTTTATGATATTCATCAAATAATCCTTCTTTTTCAAGTTTATTTTTTAATTCTTCATATTTTAAATATAAATTTCCAATTCCATCTTCTTGCATTGTTTTACAATAAATTTGATAAACACCGTCTCTTTCAAAAACTGAAACTGTTCCAAAAATAACAACTTTCATTCCATCTTTAGGTTCAAATTTCAATTTTTCAGCATATGATTTAAACATAATGCATTTTATTAAAGAAGATTCATCTTTTAAAGTAAAATATAAATGCCCTGTATAATGATGTTTATAATTAGAAATCTCACCTTTTATAAGGACATTATTTAAATACTCATCACCGAGCAATTTTATCTTTTATATATTTATTTAAAGTTGATACAGTTATTGGTTCAATTTTCATATCTTACTCCTACTATCTTTCTTTTGTATAAAAGATAGTTTACTTATTTGTTTTCTAATCCTTTTTCTTTAACAACACTTGCTAAAATTCCATTAATAAATGTTGGTGCTTGTTTATCAGAATATCTCTTTGCAAGCTCAATTACTTCATTTATTGCAACTTTATATGGTAAATCAAGATACAGCATCTCAAATATTGCAAGCTTTATCAAACTCAAATTCACTTTTGAAACTCTATCTAAACTCCAATTTTCCTTTAAATTATGTACAATAAGATCTTCTATTTCTGAATTATGTTCTTTTAATCCTGAATTAATTTTAGTTAAATAATCTTGTACATCTTTTTCTTCTATTTCATTATTCTCAAGAAATAAATCTAATGCATCTGGTTCTGCATCTCTTTGTATTTCAATTCCATAAATAAATTTGAACGCAAGTTCTCTCATTGCTGATCTTTGCATAAAATCCTCCTAAAACCTATCAATAAGTTTTCTTAAAAAATCTTTAACTTTTTCTTTATTCTTTTGCACATAATTTCCAATCCAAAACCCAGCAACAATTATGGCCAAAGCAATTAATAATTTCCATAATCCTGTACAAGCAATTACAATTGCTATTAATCCACCAATTATCGCTCCTTTATATTTTTTTAAAAAGCCTAAAAAATTGTCAAAATTATCATTACTTTCCATAGACAGTTACCTCACTTTTAATCATTTTTTATTTTTTCTTCATTTTCTACTGCAGGCTTTTTACTTTTCTTGTTAGAAATATTTTTTATCTTAATATTAACATATTTCACATCTAAATCTGCTGTTTGCTTAAGTGCTGCTTTTACTTTCTTTTGTAGTTCTGTTGAAATTTCTTTTATAACAACATCTCTACTAACTACTACATTTACATCAACAGTTACATTTTTTTCTGAATCTATATATGTTCTACTAGAAATAGATTCTGCTCCTGGAATCTCTTTTCCAACTCCAGCTACTAAGTTTTCTAAACTTTCTTTTGATATTATTAATTTTCCACTCTCATTTTCAAGTATAAGTCCTTCTTTTCCTTCACTTGAAATTTTTTCTCCAAAGATTATTTCTCTTAATGCAAGTAACATAAACACTAATGCTACAACAAATAAAACTTTAGAAAAGAATTTTCCTTCTACAATTGCTTCCATTGTATTTGCGCCAAAATCTGGTTCAATAACTCCACCAATTGTTAACATTAAAACAACTGACAATATTAAAACTATTACAGAAAATGTAACTGATATTACTTTTTCAAAAGTTGACATATTTTAGGCTCCTTTCTTTTTTCAATTTTTAGTCCTCATCATCATTTGAATTTTTTTCATCTTTTTCTGTTATTGCATGAACACCTTGTATATTAACATTTACACTTGAAACTTTAAGACCAGTCATAGTCTCAACTGATTTTTTAACTTTAGTTTGAATTTCAAATGCTACTTCAGGAATTCTTGCCCCATATTCTACTATAATATTTACATCTATTTTTGCAGTTTTATTATCAGCAATATCTACTTTTATTCCTTTTGCATAATTCTTTTTTCCACTAATTGCTTCTGTTATCCCAGCAAAAGTTCCACTCATTCCATAAACTCCTGGTATTTCAGAAATTGCAATTCCTGCATAAGTTGCAACAGTATCATTAGAAATTTTTATTGTACTTTCATCTCCAAGATTTTGATTTTCATCTTTATTGTCATCTACTTTTTCAGCTACAATAATGTCATTATCTTTTTTCTCTTCATCCATAATATGCCTCTCCTTTCATAATTGGCTTTTTAATATATTTTATTTTATCAATATATCCAAGAATTTACAAGTTTTTATTATCAATTTATTTATTCATTTTGAAAACATTGACCTGCAACAATTTTGTTTCCTCTTAAATAATCATTTATATTCATCTTTTTGCTATTCTCACCTTGAATTTCTAAAACTGATATAATACCATCTTTTGCTTTAATATAAAGACCATCTTTATCACTTGAATATATTACAGTTCCATTATCAATTTTTGAAACTCTATTTTTATATTCTTCAAATTCTGAAAATTTATTTACAAAATCATCAAAATTTACAATATTTACTTTCCAAAACTTTATTTTCTTTCCATTTAAAATGCTATATGCTCCCATTCCAGGATTTAATCCTCTAACTAGATTTTTTATTTGTAAAGCAGTTTTATTTTCCCAATCTATTTTTGAAATCTCTTTTTCTAATTTTGGAGCTAAAGTAAATTCTTCTGGTTGTTTTATTCTATTTATTTTGCCATTTTCAATATCATCTAAAGTTTGAACTAGCATTTTTGCTCCTAGAGTAGATAATCTATCCCAAAGTTCTCCTGCAGTCTCATCTTCTCCAATATCTACTTCTTCTTTTTTTATAATATCTCCATCATCCATTCCAACATCCAAATACATAGTGCAAACTCCTGTTTTTTTATCTCCATTAATAATTGCCCATTGAATTGGAGCTGCTCCTCTATATTTTGGTAGAAGTGAAGGATGTACATTTATACATCCATATTTAAATAAACTTAAAAATTCTTTTGGCAAAATTTTTCCATAAACCACAACACATGCAATATCAGCATTTAATTTTTTTGTTTCTTCAATAAATTCTGGATTTTTTCTTATTTTTTCAGGCTGAAAAACAGCTAAATTTTTTTCTAAAGCATATTTTTTTACATCTGACATAGCCATTTTCATGCCTCTTCCTTTTGGCTTATCTGGTGCAGTTATAACTCCAACTACTTCATGTCCAGCAGAAATAACAGCTTCTAGAGATTCTTTTGCAAAATCTGGGGTTCCAACAAAAAGTACTCTCAAATTTTATCTCTCCCTTCTTGGAATTTAAGAATTCTTATCTTTTGATTTATCTTCTGGTTTTATATATTCTAATGTTCCTGGCTCAACTTTATCAATAAATAAAATACCATTTAAATGATCTATTTCATGACAAAGAGCCTGAGCTAGTAAATCTTTAGCTTTAATTCTTACTTTTCTTCCTTCAATATCTAAAGCTTCAACTTCTACTTCTTTTGGTCTTTTTACTTTTCCAAATTGATTTGGAAAACTTAAACATCCTTCTTCAACAATTTGCTCTCCTTTTGCTTTTTTTATTTCAGGATTTATTAAAGTAAATTGCATTCCTTCTTCATATAAATCTATTACTATAATTCTTTTTAAGACTCCAACTTGAGGTCCAGCTAAGCCTAATCCATCATATTTATGCATAGTTTCCATCATATCTGCTGCTAACTCTCTTATTTTATCATCAATAACTTCTATTTCTTTTGCACGTTTTTTTAAAATTTCATCATTTTCATATCTTAAATTTCTAATTGCCATTTTCTTTTCCTTATTTATTAATATTTAGGTTTTTATATTTTAAGCTACCTATAAACTTAATTCATATTACTTGGATTAATATCAACTGTGATAGATGTTTTTTTCAATTTTTCCACAGCACTTAAAGAATCATTTATTGCATCTATCATACTATTGTTAACTTTTCCTTTAATAATAATTCTCCATCTATATTTATTTTTTATTTTATCTATAGGTGCAGGTACTGGTTCAAAAATAATTCCATTTCCGAACCAAAAAATGTTTTTTTAAATTTCTATATAAAATATTTGAAGATTTTTTTATTTCATTTATATCACTTCCTGAAAATCTAATTAGTATTATATCGCAAAATGGTGGATATTTCAATACATTTCTTAATCCTATTTCTGTTTTATAAAACGAATCATAATTTTGTTCTTTAGCATAAATAATAGCATAACTATCTGGATTATATGTTTGAATTATAACTCGTCCTTTTTCTTTTTCTCTTCCTGCTCTTCCAGCTGCTTGAACTATAGTTTGAAAAGTTCTTTCTGTTGCTCGATAATCATCAATATTAAGACTGCTATCTGCTGCAATTATTCCAACTAAAGTTACATTTGGAAAATGATGCCCTTTGACTATCATTTGAGTTCCTATCAAAACATCTATATTATCATTTTTAAATTTATTTAATATTTCTTCATGAGAATTTTTTTTAGTAACTGTATCAATATCCATTCTTATAGTTGATATTTCAGGGAAGATCTTCTTCACTTCATCTTCTAATTTTTGAGTTCCTGTCCCAAAATATTTTATATTTTTACTCTTACATTCTGGACATTCATTTAAAGCATTCATTTCAAATCCACAATAATGACATTTTAATTTGTTTTCAAATTTATGATAAGTAAGGCTTATATTGCAATTTTTACACTTTGCAGTATAACCACAATCTCTACACATAACAAAAGTAGAATATCCTCTTCTATTTAAAAATAAAATAGTTTGTTGTTTATTTTTAAGATTATTCTCTATCTCAGTTTTTAGTCTCTCACTAATCATTGATTTATTTCCGATTTGCTAATTCTTGTCTTAAATCTACTACTTCAACTTCTGGAAGCTCTGCTGTTCCTGCCCTTTTCCTTAAAGTATATCTATTTATAAGTTCCTGTTCACTTTGCCAAAATGTTACAATATCAGGAGTTGCACTTCCTAATACAAGTGGACAATTATTTACTTTAGCAATATATTTTGCTAAATCTTTTGCATTATATCTTGGTGTCATATCAGATTTATATGACATATCATGTTCTTCATCAATTATAATAATACCTAAATTATTTACAGGTGCAAATATAGCAGATCTTGCTCCTATTACTATTTTTGCTTCTCCATTTAAAATTCTATTCCATTCATCATATCTTTCTCCAACAGATAATTTACTATGAAGAACTGCTATAGTATTTCCAAATCTAGCTAAAAATCTATCAACCATTTGAGGGGTTAATGAAATTTCCGGAACAAGCACAATTGCAGTTTTATTCATTTTTAAAACTTCATCAATTAATTGTAAATAAATTTCAGTTTTACCGAGAGCCTGTAATTCCATATATTAAATTACATGAGAATTTTTCATTTTTTATACATTCATCTATTTTATCAAAACATTCTTGTTGTTCTTGATTTAAAATTTTTGGTGCATCTTTTTTTATCTCTTTATTTATAAAAGGATTTCTTCTAACTGCTTCTGAATTTATCTTAATATATCCATTTTTTTCTAAAGTTTTTAAAATAGCAGGACTTACATCTACAATTGTTTCTAAATCTGTTTTATATATGCCCTCATTATTATATAAAAATTTTAAAGTTTTTATATGCTTTGGACTTTTTACAATTTTATTTTCTATCTCATTTTCAATTTCATTTTTATCTTTGTTTAAATATACAAAACTCTGCTTTTTTTCTTTTGCTCTATTAGATAATTCTTTAGAAGCTGTACCAGGAGGTAACATTAATTTAATACATTCTGATATATTACAAAAATATTTTCTTGCCATAAGTTTTGCCAAATTAATTTTAAATTCTGTTAAATAGTCTTCATCTAAAATTTTTGCAATACATTTATTGGCATAATCAGAATGTTCTTTTATATTAATAATAAAACCATCTTCTAACTTTTTTGATTTTCCAAATGGTACAAAAACTCTAGATCCTATATGTACATTTTTATTAAATTCTTCAGGTATTTCATAATCAAAAACTTTATTTAAAGCTTTAGCATTATTATTAATTATAATTTCTGCAAACATTATACCCCCTTGCCAAATTTTGTTTTAAATTCTATAAATTTTATACTTTATACAAAATTTTATTTTAAATAAAAAGTGGTGATTTTTACATTTAAATTTATCATAATATAAAACTATTATAATAAATTTAATAAATGTATAATCCCACTCATTTTTTATTTTTTTAATTCTTCTTCATACTCTTTAGTTATAATCGTTTCAATTATACTTAAAGCTTTTTCTAGATTATCATTTTTCATAACATAATCATAGATATGCATTTTAGACTCTTCATAATCAAATCTGTTTAATCTAAGCATTATTTCTTCATGTGATAATTTATCTATTCTATTTTCCAATCTTCTTTTTAATTCATCTTTTGGAACTCTTAAAAATATAGTTACAACTTTAATTCCTTCTTCACTTAAAATTTTTTCTAACTTTTCTGTTCCATTAACATCAATATCTTTTATAACAATTCCATTTTGTGCTTTTTCATGTATCATCTTTTTAGAAGAACCATAATAATGATTATGATGTATATCATATTCGTAAATATCGCCATTATCAATAAGTTTTTCAAATTCTTCTTTTGATACAAAATAATATGAAACTCCTTCTATATCATCCGCACGTGGAGCTCTTGTTGTATATGAAGGAACTGTACAAACATTACTCATTTTCTTTGTTATAGCTTTTATAATTGTATCTTTACCTGCTCCTGCTACTCCTGATAATATTACTAACATAAATTTTTCCTTTCTATTCTTCTTTTTCTTTTACTTTTCCAGCTGCAATTTCTTGTGCTGCTAAAGTAACATTTGAATATTCTTTTTTATCAACTAATGGTGTTGCTCCTTCTAATAATTGTCTTGCTCTTTTTGATGTAATAATGACTAAAGCATATCTATCCTCTACTAATTTTAATAAATCTGTAACTGTTGGTTTAACTAACATTTTAAATTTCCTCCTTAAAATTTAATTTTTATTAGAATTTTTTATTTTATATCTTTAGTTACTAACTTTATCTTCATCACTATCTCCTGGAACATCTACCCTATTTGCAATTGTCTCAGGTTGTACAGCAGATAATATTACATGTCCAGAATCCATAATAATTACAGCTCTTGTTCTTCTTCCATAAGTTGCGTCAATAGCCATTTTTGAATCTTTAGATTCTTGTACTATTCTTTTTATCGGAGCTGAATCAGGACTAATAATTGAAATAATTCTTTCTGCTGAAACCATGTTTCCAAAACCAATATTTATAAGTTGCATAAACGCCTCCTTGCTAAATAAAAATTACTCTATATTTTGAATTTGTTCTCTTATGTTTTCTAATTCAGTTTTAACTTCAATTACTAAATTAGTAATCTGTAAACTATTTGCTTTTGAACCAATTGTATTAATCTCTCTATTCATTTCTTGAATAAGAAAATCTAATTTTTTTCCAATTGGAGAAGATTCTGTTATTAATTTCTTGAATTGTTCAACATGAGATTTTAATCTTGTAAGCTCTTCTTCAATTGATGATTTATCTGAAAAGATTACAATTTCTTGTAGTAATCTATTTTCATCCACAACTTCTGTATCCATTAATTCTTTAACCCTAGACTTTAATTTTACTATATATTCTTCAACAAGTCCAGAAGAAAAATTAGAAATTTGATTAATTTTTTCAGAAACATCTTCTATTCTGCCTTCTAAATCAATTTTTAATTTATCTCCTTCAATTTCTTTCATTGAAACTATATTTTTTAATGCCTCAACTAAAGCAATATTTATCTCATTGAAAACTAATTCTTCATCTGTATTATCTTCTTTTTTAAAGATATCTGGCATTTTAGATATATCAACAACAGAAATTTCTGAATTTATTCCAGTTTCTTGACCTAATTCTTTTAAATTTTTTATATAAGTTTTTGCTAATTCTTTATTAAATTTTATATTATTTCCTGCTTCACTAAAATTTTGGAAATCAATAAAAACATCAACTTTTCCTCTTGAAATATAACTTTCTATTACTTTTCTTAATTTGTTTTCAATTCCAGAGAAACTTTTTGGCATTCTAAAATTAATATCACAATATTTATGATTAACAGATTTTACTTCAACTAAATATTCTCTTCCTTCATTTTCATAACTTCCACGGCCAAAGCCTGTCATACTTCTAATCATTGTTCCTCCCAATATTTGTTAATTAATCTATTTTTTCTTTTTTTGCTCTTTCAAAGTTTTTGTACTTTCTTCATCTAAATATCCTTTTTTATCTTCTTTTACTATTTCCTTTACATCACTTATATTTTCTTTTAAATATTTATGTCTATAATATATAAATGTAAATATTGATTTAACTATATAATATATTGCAAAAACACATATTACATTTTTAAGAAAATCTATATTATTTAGATCATACATATATGGTACATAAAGTATTGCTATACTAAATATTAAAAACTCAACACCATATAAAGCCTTTTTTACAGAATCTTTTTTATATGAATATTCTAAAATTGCTATTGTTATTAAACAAACTGTAATTTGTGCTATTTTCATAATATTTTCAAATTTAGATAAATTATATCTATTAAACATTAAATTAATAATTAATGTAGCAATCATCATAAAAATAATTATCAAAATATTACAAAATATTGAATTACTAATCTCATCTTTAAGCTCTTTAGGTAATTTTTTTCTTTCTTTTATTGTTTCTCCAATAATATCTTCTTTAACTATATTTTCTTTAGTTTTACTAGTTTTATTTACTTCTTTTTTACTATCTTTAGAGCTACTTTCTTTATTATCTTGTGGTTTTGATACTTGTTTATTATTTTTGGTTTTTGCATCTTCTGTATTTTTAGATGTTTTACTATTATTTGGTTTTACGTTTTTACTACTTTTATTTGTTTTAGTATTCTGCGGTTTGTCAACTTTTTTATTTTTTGTTTTTTTATCTTGTTCTTTTTTATTCTCTAATTCTTTTTTCAATTTTCTTTATTCCCTTCTCTTATGTTTAATCTTCTAACTCATAATTAATTATTGCAACTACAGCTAAAGCAACTGTCTCTGTTCTTAAAATTCTTTTTCCTAAAGTAATAGATTTTGCTCCACTATTAACTAATTCATCTATTTCTGATGGATCAATCCCACCTTCAGGTCCAATAATAACTCCTATCTTTAGCTCTTTTTTTCCTTCATGCTTTAATTCTGTTAAAATATCTTTTAAACTACAATTTTCTTCTTGTTCATAAGCTACTAATACTATATCATATTCTGGAAATAAATTACAGATGTTTTTTATATTTTTTATATTTTCTACTTTAGGAATAATATTTCTTTTACTTTGTTTTGCTGCAACTTCAGCTATTTTTTGCCATCTTAGAATTTTTTTATTTTCTAAAGCTCTATCCATTTTTACAACAGTTCTTTTAAAAACTACTGGTATAAATTTATTTACTCCGAAGCTCAGTTCCTTTTTGAATTATAAGTTCCATTTTATCAGATTTAGGAATTCCTTGAAATATATCTATTTTTACATTACTTTCAGAATCAAACTCTAATTTTTCTTTTATTTTACATTCTATTTTTTCCTTTGAAACTGAGGATATTTCACAGATAAAATTTTCACCATTTTGTTTATTGCAAATACAAATTACATTTCCTTCATAAAGTCTTAAAACATTTTTTATATGATTTATATCTTCACCAAGTATAGTAATTTTATCTTCACTTATCTGACTAGGCTCAACAAAAAATTTATTCAAAATAAGTTCAATCCCTTCTTTTTAAAAACGTTACACAACAATTTTAAAACTTTTGTTCGTTATTGTCAAGACTTTTTTTAAAATTATCACAAAAATTTTTTACACTACAACTCTCACAATCTGGTTTTCGAGCCTTGCAACATCTTCTTCCATGCTCAACAAATAAATGATTTATATCATAATAATATTTTTTAGGATATATTTTTATTAAATCTTGCTCTATTTTTAAAGGATCAGATTCTTTAGATAAACCTAATCTATTTGAAATTCTTTTAGCATGTGTATCAACAGCAATACCACATGGAGACTTAAAAGCTTCTAGCATAATAACATTTGCACTTTTTCTTCCAACTCCTGGAATCTTAACAAGCTCATCAATAGCATTTGGAACTTTGCCATCATACTTTTCTACTAACATTTTACTTGCAGCTATTATATTTTTGGATTTGTTTTTATAAAATCCACAAGGATGTATAATATCTTCCAATTCTTTTATATCTATTTTAGCCATTTTTTCAGGTGTATTATATTTTTTAAATAACTCTGGTGTTGTTAAATTGACTCTAGCATCAGTACATTGAGCAGATAACATTACTGATATCATCATTTCAAAAGGTGTTGTGAAATCCAAACTGCATTTAGCATCTGGATATGTTTGTTTTAATATTTTTACAATTTTTATTGCTTCTTTTTGTGTTTTCATTTTATTTTCCTCTTTTTACATATTTTATTTCTTTAAGTAACATAATTTTTAAAATATAATATTATATATTAAAGATGGCTTTTGTAGCCAATTAATATAGATTTCTAAAGGAGGAGATAAGGCAAAAATGCGCAGACATAAATTTAGAAAATTAATATCTGGTATTTTAATAGGCTTTGGTATTGGAATATTACTAGTGCTTTTTCTTCCTTTAGAGGCCTGGCTAACCATAATTGGAATAGTATTAGTTATTGCAGGCATTAAATACTTATTTGATTGTTAGGAGTGGTAAATATGACAATTGTAGTAAAAAAAGTTCCAAAATGTCTTCGCGGAATAGTTAAATTTATTTTTGGTGTGAAAAGCCCAAAACAATAATTTAACTTAAATTAAGGACATGAGAAATCTCATGTCCCAATTTTTATTCCTTAGTTTCTTTTTCATCTTTTATTTCTTCATTTGTTTCTTTAGATTCATCATTTTTAGATTCATCATTTTTTTCTATATTTTCTTGTTCTAATTTATTTTCATCTGGAGAAATCTTTCTTTTTATAATCTTACCAGTTATCTCATAAATTTCTGGCTTATCTCCTTCTGTGCTAACATTTTCTACTTCTAATTTCAAATTATGCTCAACAATAGGAGAACTATTTACTTGCTTAACCTCTTGAACCTTTGGCTCTTCAATACTTGGCTTTTCAATAGGTGGCTCTACTGGTGTAGGAATTGGCTCTGGAGTTTTAGGTTTCTCTGGAACTTTTTTAGTTTTAGAAGTAAATATAACTCTCATTAAAGTTCCAAAACCTGTTATTGCAAGAATCATATTTATTATTAAATTTACTGCAAATCCTGTTTCTCCTAAAACCATAATTAATTCAATTGCTTCTACAACAGCTGCAACAAATATTGTAAATATAAATGCTTTTACTCTTACATTTTTACCTTTATTCTTAACTAATCTTAAAGCAAAAGCTATTACAAAAATTACTTTTCCCAAACATAGCATAGCCACTAATAAAATTAAAACTGCAAATGCATAACCTGCTCCAAATCCTAAAACCATAATTGTCAATGCAATTAATGTAATAATTATAATCTCTAAAATTCCTGTAAAAAATGCTTTAAAGAATGAACTAATCTTTAATGATAAATTAACCCCAACAAATTTAGGGAATCCACATAAAACAAAAATTGCAATAAGTAAAATTATAACATATTTAGCTATAAGCTCTGGAAGTATGTCTTGAATAGTAACTGAATATTCAACATTTGATGTATCAAGCACTTGAATATATGAATCTCTTCCAATTTCTCCTAAAACATTAACAACACTAGCAATAGCTCTTATATCATTAACAATTTCTGAATCTTCGTCTGACTCAATTGTATTTGCTACTGCATAAACAGATTTTATTTGTGATTTTACTAAATTAATTTTTTCTGCAACAACAAATGAGCTTCCTTCTATTTTAGTATTATTTAGTTCAAATGAATCAGATATTATAAAAACACTACCTGAAATTTCACAATCTTTAAATTCAACTTTTGCTGAAGAAATTATATAAACATTTCCATCAATATAAGTATTTTCATAAGATACATCATTTTTTAAATCCGTAACATAAACATCTGATAAAATTTCTGTATCATACTTTTTCTCTTTTTTAGTATTAGAAGAATCATTTTTTGTAGTATTAGTAACATTTTTATTTATAGTATTTTCAGTTTTAGTAGTATTTTCTCTAACACTATTATCTTCTTGAGACTGCTCTTCTTTTAGTTTTTCTTCTAATGCTGGAATTAAATCTTCTTCTGAAAGTTCATTTGTGGAATTTGTAGAATTTGAATTTACTCTATTTTCTACACTATTTCGTGAAGTATTTTCCCTTGGTTCAATAGTGTTATTAGATGTAACAGCAAATACTCTTGACACTGAAAGTAGAATAATTAAAACTAAAATTCCAATAATAAATCTTTTCTTCATTTTTTAGACCTCTCCTTTTAACTTTCGTATTGCTTTTTTTGCATCATCTGAATTTAATATATAAGCACCTGAAACTAATATATCTGCTCCTGCATCTGTTGCTAAAACTGCTGTTTTATCATTTATTCCTCCATCTACTTCTATATCTAAATCCAAATGATTTTCTTCTATATATTTTTTTAAATTTCTAATCTTATCTGTACTTTCAGGAATATAAGCTTGTCCACCTTCGCCTGGAACAACGCTCATAACTAAAACCATATGAATTAATGACAAATATTCTTTTATACTATCAATTGGAGTATCGGGATTTATAGCAATCCCGAACTCTAATATTATTTCTTTTTAAATCATCTATTATATTTAAAACTCTTGATTTATCATTTATAGCTTCTATATGAAAACTTATAATTCTAGGCTCTAATTCTATATAATCATCTATAAACTCTTCTACATTTTCTACCATTAAATGAACATCTAATCCTAACTGAGAAATATGTGAAAGAGCCATTGAATATTCTTTCATTCTTTTTGATGTATCATTTTTTACAAATTTTCCATCCATAACATCTATATGAAAATAATCCGTTTTTGCTACTTCTAGATTATAGAATGAATGTACATAATCTTCTTCACTTAAATTTAAAACTGATGTTGAAATTTTTACCATTTTTTACCTCTTATTTTGAAATTGTTATTGTTTGATCTCCTTTACTAAAATCAACTGTAGTCTCTGGATATGCTAAATTTGAACCTACTACTATCTTAATTTTCTTTGTTCCAGTTCCTGTAATTGGATATTCAAAGTTAGTATTACTCTTATCAACACTTCGAGTATCTGATGGTCTGGACATATCTTCATCATATATTGCTATCTCAGTAGTATTTGAAGATGATCCATTTTCTGAATCTACGGTATTACTTTCTTCATTTTCTTCATCAGAACAATAAGATGCAACATTTATTTTAAATGTAATTGTTGATTTTACAGGCAATTTATTTACAACAAGTCTTACAGTAACATTTTCTTTAACATCAACTGTTTCTCCACTACTTAAAGCTTTTCCATCAACAGTTTGTGATAAAACAACTCCATCAGATTTTGAATCATCTTCATCATATGTTACTTCTACAACTAAATTTGGTGAAATTGCACTTAATACAGTTTTAGCATCAGCCTCACTTGAACCAATTACACTCTTAACTGTAACAGTCTTATATTGACTTCCTGAGCTTACTACAATATTAATAGTAGTACTTTTAGCAACTTCTTCTCCTTCTGCTGGGTCAACACTTAAAACTATTCCTTCTTCAACGGTCTCACTAGTTTCTTGAGTTATATTTAGATTATCAAATCCAAGATCTTTTAATTGTTTTTCAACATCTGATTGTTGTTTTCCAACCATTTGAGTAGGAAGTTTTCCAATTTCTGGTCCTGTACTGACTGTTATTATAATTTCTTGGTCTACATTATAAAGATAATTTGCTTTATCTGGCTCAATTTTTATAACATATCCTACCTCAACAGTATCACTTGCCTCATTTTTTATCTGAACATTTGTAAATCCAGCTCCTTCTAGTAAAGCTTTTGCTTCATCTCCTGTTAATGGGTTTTCAGCATCCATATTAGTAACTTCTTCTGGAAGATATGCTTGTTCTGTTCTAGAACCATTTATAATTCCTACTGTAATTAAACCTACTATAACAAATATTATTGCCAAAATAGCTAATATTGTTAAGAATTTTAAAAATTTATGTTTTTCATAAAATTCTTTTATTTTAGCAAGTTTTCCTTTTTTCTTTTCATCATCTTCTCCTACTTTAGGAGCATTTCTATCATTATTTCTCTCCATGTCAAGTTCATATATTGTTGGAATTTTTTGTGTTGGAGAATCATCATCTCTTAATGCTAAAACAACAAAATCTTCATTTGGTCTTTTTAATGCCATTCTTAAATCTTTTAACATTTCTGTTGCGTTTTGATATCTTAAATTAGGATCTTTTTGCATTGCTTTTAAGATAATTCTATTTACACTAATTGGCAAATCTTTAGTATAAGTAATCGGATCAACTGGTTCTTCTTGAACTTGTTTTAATGCTACTGAAACAGGAGTGTCTGCATCAAAAGGAACTCTACCTGTTACCATCTCATACATAACAACACCAAGTGAATATAAATCTGATTTAGCATCAGTATATCCACCTCTTGCATGTTCAGGTGAAAAATAATGTACTGATCCAATTGTAGTTCCAAAAGCTGTTATTGTTGAATTTGAAACTGCTTTTGCAATACCAAAATCTGTAACTTTTGCTATTCCATCTTCTGTTATAATTATATTATGTGGTTTAATGTCTCTATGTATTATATTATTTTTATGTGCAACTTCTAGTGCTGATGCAATCTGAATTGCTATATTTACAGACCATTTCCAAGAAAGTTTTCCATCTTCATTTATAATCTCTTTTAATGTTTTTCCTTGAATTAGTTCCATTACAATATAATATAAATTACCTTCATTTCCTACATCATATATTGAAACTATATTAGGATGTGTAAGGCTTGCAGCAGCTTGTGCTTCTGTATTAAATCTTCTTATAAAATCACTATCTGTTGTGAATTCATCTTTTAAGATTTTAATCGCAACATATCTATTTAAAACATGACATTTTGCTTTATAGACTGTTGCCATACCACCTACTCCTATTTTTTCTAAAATCTCATACCTATTATCTAACATTTTTCCTATAAGGTTCATCATACCAAATCTCTCCTACTTAAACATTATCAACAATTATAGCTGTAATATTATCAATACCGCCCATTTTATTTGCTTCATTTATTAATGCAACTTCTGGTTTATCTGGATTATTAAGTAAAATTGAGTAAATCTCACTTTCTTTAAGCATATTTGTTAATCCATCAGAACACATAAGAAGTATATCACCTTTTAAAAATCCTTTATAAAATACATCTGGTTTCACTAAATTACTACAGCCAAGTGCTTTTAAAAGCATATTTTTATTAGGATGATGATAAGCTTCATCTTTTGTTATACTTCCATCTTTAATTAATTTTTCAACATAACTATGGTCTGTTGTTAGTCTTCTCATAACATTTTTTCTAATTCTATAAACTCGGCTATCACCAACATGACCAATAAAAACTTTGTTATTCCATAAAATTACGACTTCTAGAGTTGTTCCCATATCATGCAGTTCTTCGATTTCAAGTGATTTTTCAAAAACTATCATATTAGCATATTCTATTGCGCTATTAATTAAATTCATTATTTCTAATTTGTCTTTTTCAATCTTTGGCCAGTTATTACAAATATAATTTTTTGCACAATTAACAGCTAAATTACTTGCTATCTCTCCGCCTTTGTATCCACCCATTCCATCTGCTAGAATGTATAATTTTATATCACTTTCGAGTGGACTTACATAATAATAGTCCTGGTTCATATCTCTAGCTTTTCCAATATCTGATTTAGCTAAAATTCTCAAAACTTCACCTCATATTTAACTTTCTAAATTCTGTTTTCTAAGTTGTCCACAAGCGGCTTCTATATCTGAGCCTAGCTCTCTTCTTATTGTTGCAACTATACCTTTTTCATTTAAGTAATCTCTAAATTTAATTATATTTTCATTTGTGCTTTTTGTATATTTTCCATCTTTAATTTCATTTATTGGAATCAAATTAACATGTGCAAGCATTCCTTTTAAAAGCTTTACTAATTCATCAGCATCTTTTAAATTATCATTTTCGCTTTTTGCTAAAGCATATTCAAAAGAAATTCTTTTATTAGTTTTTTCTATATAATATTTACAAGCTTTCATCAATTCTTCAATAGGGTAAACTTTATTTATTGGCATCATTTCACTTCTTTTTTTATTATTTGTACTATGAAGAGATATTGAAAGTGTGCATTGCAATTTTTCATTTGCCAAATCATAAATTCTAGGGACAATTCCACTAGTTGAAATACTAATATGTCTTGCACCTATATTTAAAGCTTTTGGATCATTTATAATCTTAATTGCCTTCATAACATTATCATAATTATCTAAAGGTTCTCCAATTCCCATAAATACTATATTAGATATTCTAATTTTAGTATCTTCTTCAATAGCTAAAATCTGTTCTACAATTTCACCAGCAGTTAATCCTCTTTCAAATTTTATTCCAGTAGATGCACAAAATTTGCATCCCATTCTACATCCAATTTGAGATGATACACATGCTGTAAATCCATGATGATATTGCATTAAAACACTTTCTATTAAATTACCTTTTCCATCATTTATATCAAATAAATATTTTTTTGTTCCATCTATAGATTCTAATTTTTTTACAATTCTAAAGTTTCCAAAAGAAAAATTATTTTTAAGCTTTTCTCTTAATTCTATTGAAAGATTTGTCATTTCATCAAAACTTTGAACTCTATTAGAATAAATCCATTCATAAATTTGACTTGCTCTATAAGGTTTCTCACCTAAGTTAACTAATTCTTCTTTTAATTCGTCTAAACTATAATCTTTAATATTTTTTATCAAATTAACCTCCATTAATACGTGTATAGTTTATCACATAATATTTTTTTTAGCAATAGTTTTGCTTTAAAAAGAAATAAAGCCACTTTCCATAAAAAAGTAGCAATTTTTATTATATTATAACAATTTTAACATAGCAAATACAATAGTTTTCTTATGGCTTATATTTTTTAATAGAAGCAAAACTTGTGTGGGGACCAGCGAGCTAGAAAATGTTATCGTGTTGGTTTTTAGGCTTCAAAACCAACATGATTACATTTTCTTCGAAGTAGGGATTTTGCCTATTAAAAAATATAAGCCATAAGAAAACGGACCTTTGCAAATATCCTAAAATTAAAAATTTAAAATCAAAATTTTATTTCTTTAAAATTTTTCTAAGAGGAACTTCAATAATAAGCTCAATTTTTCTCCATAAATTTAAAATCTCAAATACTGCAATTTGTAATATATTAATTTTATTATACTTTTTCTGATAATACATTTTACTTTTTTGAAGCATCTTAACTTTTTTAAAATAGCTATAAGCTTTGTCAATAGTTTGACTCTCATAATGAGTAAAACTAATATTATTTAAACTATATTCTTCATAACCTAATTTTTCTACTTTATTAGCTAAAATATCTTCTTCATAAAACAAAAATGTATTTTCATCAAAAAAATTGCATTTTTTTAATACATCATATTTGATAACAAAAAATGCTCCAGAAACAGCTTCTACTTTTAATTCTGGCTTTTCATAGTCTTGCAGACTATATTCTCCTCTTCTTACAACCCACCAAAATAAAAGCTCTGTTAGTCTTGTTGAATTTATCATATCAATCGTTGGTTTTCTAATCTTCCAGCTACTTCTTCTTGATGGATTTTGATTACCATCTACCATTCTTGGAGCACAAACTGCAGCTTTTTCATTTTTCTCTAAAAAGTTAATACAAGTTTCAATTGCATCTTCTTTAATATCAATATCTGGATTTGAAATAATAATATAATCAAATTTTTCATTTAAGCTTTCCAAATATTTTATTCCAAAATTGTTTCCATAAGAATAACCACCATTTTTCTCAGCTCTTATTACATGAATTTTATCATTTTTTAACTTATTTAATTTTTCCATGCAATTGCTTTCAGTTGACAAATTATCAACTATAACTATCTTATTTAAAATATTATAATCTTTTATTTTATTAACATATTTTATAGTATCATCTGTTGAGTTGTAATTTAAAATTATAATTCCAGTATTCATTCTTTTTTCCAATCTATATATTTTTATTTAAGTTGTTTTTTCATAAAATTCCAAGAATCTCTACACATATCTTCTAAAGTTTTTTCTGCTTTCCAGCCTAATTCTTTTTCTGCTTTTGAACTATCTGCATAATATTCATCTAAATCTCCTGGACGTCTTTCTACAATTTTGTAATTTATTTTTATATTATTTACTTTTTCAAAAGCTTTTACTAAATCTAAAACACTATATCCTTTTTCTGATCCAAAATTATAAACGTATAATCCTGGTCCTGATTTTTCTATTTTTTCTAAAGCCTTAACATGTCCTTTTCCTAAATCTACAACATGAATATAATCTCTAACTCCAGTTCCATCATGTGTATCATAATCATTACCAAAAACTCTTAAGTACTCTAATTCTCCGCTTGCCACTTTTAAGATATATGGCATTAAATTATTAGGAATACCAACTGGCTTTTCACCTATTAGTCCACTTTCATGTGCACCAATTGGATTAAAATATCTTAAAAGTCCAATACTCCATGAATTATCAGATTTATATAAATCCTCTAAAATATGTTCAATCATTGATTTAGTTGTTCCATAAGGGCTTGTTGTTTTACCTCTACCTAAAGTTTCTGAATATTTTGGAATTCCTGGATTTCCATAAACTGTTGCAGATGAACTAAATATAAATTTTTTTACATTATGTTCTTTCATAACTTCTAATAAATTTATAGTTCCCATTAAATTATTATGATAATATTTAAGAGGTTCTCTACAACTCTCACCTACTGCTTTATATCCGGCAAAATGAATAACTTCATCTATTTTATTTTCATTAAAAATTTTTTCTAATTCTTTTCTATCTAATATATCTTTGATGTAAACTTTTGGTTCTACACCTGTTATAATCTTAATCTTATCTTTAACTTCAATCTCACTATTATAAAGATTATCAATAATAATAACATCATATCCATTTTCAATTAATTCTACTACTGTATGTGAACCAATAAAGCCTAACCCACCTGTAACTAAAACTCTCATTTTTTGCTCCTATATTTTTGTCCGATTAATATCTTTATTTTACAAAAAAGATTATATAAAAAAAGCCTTTAATTGTCAATAAAGGCTTTTAAGGATTTAAACTGGCATTTAATTATAAAAAAATACATGAATAAATAAATCCATGCATTTTTTAAATATAAAAATATATTCATAAAAGAATTATTTTTTTTCTGTTTCTTCAGCAGCTTTTTCATCTTTTTCTGCTTCAGTTTTTGGAGCTTCTTCAACTACTAACTCTTCTTCTTGAGGTTTTTCTACTGCTAATTCTTCTTCTGGAGCTTCAACCATTTCTTCAGTTTCTTGTATATCTGATTCACCTGGGACTAATTCTTCTTTTATTGTAATTTCTTTAGTCTCAATTCTAGCTCCAACTTTCTCTTTAGTTTTAGCAGCTTTACCAACTCTATCTCTTAAGTAATAAAGTTTAGCTCTTCTTGCTTTACCTACTCTAACTACCTCAACTTTTTCTACTAATGGTGAATGAATTAAAAATGTTTTTTCAACTCCAACACCATATGAAATTCTTCTAACTGTAAATGTAGCGTTTACTCCGCCACCTTGTTTTTTAATAATAATACCTTCGAAAACTTGGATTCTTTCCTTGTTTCCTTCTTTAATTCTTACATGAACTCTTACTGTATCACCAATTTTTAAATCTGGAATTTTATTTTTTAATTGTTCATGCTCGATTGATTTAATAATATCCATTATTAAATTTCTCCTTTCTTTAAATTTTATTTTTCGTTTGCGTTTTAAATACGCCTATTAATTTTCTAAACTTTTTAAAAATTTTTTATCTTCTTTAGTTAATTTTGCTTTTTCTAAAATATCTTTTCTTTTATTATATGTAACTCTTAATGCTTCTTGTCTTCTCCATTTTGCGATATTTTCATGATGACCAGAAAGTAAAACTTCTGGAACTTTCATACCTTCAAACTCTTCTGGTTTAGTATATTGAGGATATTCTAAAAGTCCATCATCTGAAAAACTTTCTTCTATTTCAGAACCGTTTTTCAAAACACCTGAAACATATCTAGAAACAGAATCAACTAAAACCATTGCAGGAATTTCACCACCTGTTAAAACATAATCACCAATTGAGATTTCCTCTGGATTAATTTTGTCTATAACTCTTTGATCTATTCCTTCATAATGTCCACATAATAAAATTAAATGTTTATATTTAGATAATTCTTCAACTTTAGATTGATTTAATGTTTTTCCCTGAGGAGTCAAGAAAATAACTTTACTATCATCTGATTTTACTGAATTATAAGCATCCCAAACAACATCTGGTTTTAACAGCATTCCAGCTCCACCACCATAAGGTGTATCATCTACTTGTTTATGCTTATTTTTTGAAAAATCTCTGATATTTACTAAATTTATTTCTAAAATTTTATTTGAAGTTGCTCTACCAATAATACTTTCGCTTAAAGGCTTAAACATTTCTGGAAAAAGTGTTAAAATATCAAATTTCATTTTATAACCCCTTTGGTAAATTAACAATTATTTTCCCGTTTTGAAGATCAATTACTTTCAAAACATCAGGTATAGCTGGCAAATATTTTAAAACACCTAACTCATTTCTTACAACATAAACATCATTTGCTTTTTCAGATTTTAAAATATCATCTACTTTTCCTAAAAGTTCACCTGATTCAGTAAAAACCTCTAGTCCAATTAAATCTGCTATATAATATGTGCCTTCTGGTAATTCTCCTAAATCAGATTTTTTTACATAAATATAAAGATTTCTAAGCTTTTCAGCATAATCTATATGATCAATTCCTTTTAGTTTTAAAACAACTTGATTTTTTGAATAAGTAACTTTTTCAATCTCATATTCTGTAAAATCATTTTTGTTTTTTACTAAAATAGTAGACAATTTTTCAAATCTATGTTTATCTTCTGAAAACGAATTAACTTTTACTTCTCCTCTTAGTCCTCTAGTGTTAACTATTTGACCAATTTCTAAAATATCTTTCATTTTACCTACCCTACAAATTCAACATTAACTCTTTTATGTTCTTTAATCGCAATTGCTCTTATAAGGCTTCTGATTGATTTTGCCATTTTGCCTTGTTTACCAATTACTTTTCCCATATCTTCTTTAGCAACTTTTACTTCATAAACAACAGATTTGTCGTTAGTTTTTTCCTCAATAGAAACCTTATTTTGGTCATCTACTAAGTTTTTAATAATCAATTCTAGTATTTCTTTCATAATTATTCCTTCCTTCTAAAATCTGTAGTTATTTTAAGCATTTTTCTTATTGACTCTTTCAATTAAGTTCTTTACTGAATCTGTTGGCTTAGCACCATTTTTGATCCAAGCTTCAACTTTTTCAGTATCAATTTTAATTGTTGCTGGATCTGTCATTGGATCATAAGTTCCAACTTTCTCAACAACTTTTCCGTCTCTAGGACTTCTTGAATCTGCAACTACTACATGATAGAAAGGTGCTTTTTTCTTTCCTTGTCTTTGTAATCTTATTTTTAGCATGTCTTAGTTCCTCCTTCCTTTTTGCTTATTTATTTTAAACCATCAAATTCAGACATATCTATATTGTCTAAATTCATGTTTTTTAACAATTTACTCATCTTTTTATTTTTACCAGGACTTGTCATTTCTTTCATCATTTTTTGAGTCATTTCAAATGATTTCATGAATTTGTTAATATCTTGAACTTGAGTTCCACTTCCGTTTAGCAATTCTTAAACGTCTACTTCCATTTAATATATTTGGATTTTGACGTTCCTTTTTAGTCATTGAACAAATTATAGCTTCAATTTTAACAAATTCTTTTTCATCAATATTTATATCTTTTAACTTATTTCCCAAACCAGGAATAAGTTTTAATATTGATGAAAATGATCCTGAACCCATTTTTTTCATTTGTCTTAGCTGAGCTAAGTAGTCATCTAAATCAAACTTTTGCTTTCTTAACTTTTTTTCTAAAGCTTCCGCTTGTTCTAAATCGAACGCTTCCTCAGCTTTATCTATAATAGATAGAACATCACCCATTCCTAAAATTCTTGATGCCATTCTATCTGGATAAAATTCTTCAAATTCATTTAATTTCTCACCTGTACCTATAAATTTTATAGGTTTTCCTGTTATAGATTTTACTGAAAGTGCAGCACCACCTCTAGTATCACCATCTAACTTTGTTAAAATAACTCCATCAATTCCAAGTTCTTTATTAAATGTATCTGCAACATTTACTGCATCTTGACCAGTCATTGAATCTACTACTAAAAGAATCTCATGTGGTTTTACATCTTGTTTTAAACCTTTTAATTCATTCATTAATACTTCATCAATTTGAAGACGTCCTGCAGTATCAATTATAATAACATCATTTAATTTTGAAATTGCTGTATTTACTGCTTGTTTTGCAATTAATCTTACATCTTTAGTATTTTCATTTGCAAAAACTGGTATATCTAATTGTTTACCAACAACTTGTAATTGCTTAATAGCTGCAGGCCTATATACATCACATGCAACTAATAATGGTTTTTTACCTTGTTTTCTAATTCTATTTGCTAATTTTCCTGCTGTTGTTGTTTTACCAGAACCTTGGAGACCAACTAACATAATAATAGTTGGAGGGTTTGGTGTAAAATTAATTTTACTTTCTTCTCCACCTAATAGATTAGTTAATTCGTCTCTTACGATTTTTATAACTTGTTGACCTGGAGTTAATGATTTTAAAACATCTTGGCCTAAAGCTTTTTCTTCGATTACTTTTATAAAATCTTTAACAATTTTATAGTTTACATCAGCCTCTAGAAGTGCAAGTTTTACTTCTCTTAAAACTTCTTTTAAATCACTCTCATTAATACGAGCTTTTCCGCTTAACTTTCTTGTTATTTCTTGTAATCTATTTGATAAGCCTTCAAATGCCATCTTTAAACTCCCTTCTAAAAAAAGAAAATATAAATTGAATAATCAATTCTAAATTAAGATTTGTAATTTTTCTTTAACATCTTCCAAGATATCTGCAATTTCTTTATCTGACATACTACTTTTTATTGTAGTAATTTCTGATAAGACATCTGCAATAGTTTCTTGTTTTGTTATTGTGCTTTTCATAATTCCTAATTTCTCTTCATACTCGAAGAGTTTATTTTCTCCTTTCTTTAAATTATCTCTAACAGCTTGTCTTGTAATTCCTTCATTTTCAGCAATTTCTGAAAGAGATAAATCATTATTGTAATAGTCATCTAATAAATTATATTGTTTTTCAGTTAAAAGCTTGCCATAAATTTGAAGCAAAACACTTATTTCAACCGTTTTTTCCATTTATCAGACCACTCCTTTTTTGTAATGCTAATATACTTTACACCATTTTTTCTTATTTGTCAAGCAAAATATAACTTTTTTACAAAAAAATTCAAGCGAGCCTTGTAGATATCAAAAGATTTCTACAAAGCTCGCTCTTCCTGGCTACTTATTCAAAGAAATTCATAGATACAGTTATGTCACACCATGAACCCAAACTAATCACATTTTCTTTCAGCGGATTTAATGCTCTTAATAATTCAATTGCAAGCTCCACTTTGTCCCAGCTAATATAAGTTAAAGGCTGACCGTCATTAATGAATTTAACAACATTTAGCTCTTCAATTTCTGATGGAAGTGGCATTGAAATATTAAATTTTTCACGGACCATCTCATTCGTTCTGTCCCAGTCATCATGAAGTTTCTTCTTTTCGGCCTTTTCTACATCTTCATGCGCATTTCCTTCCCTAATCTGTCTTAAAAGTTCCTGACCATATCTTTCTCCTACATTAAGCCATGAATACATTAGTTTATCTGTTATAAGATGCCAAAAATATCCACGCCAAAACGGATTTTTCATATCTTTTTCAGATATCGTATCCAAAAATGCAATCAAATCAGGGTTACTACTATATCCAAAGTGCAAACCCATTTTTCGATCATCATCTGTTGATAACGCTCTTTGCTCAAAGTAGGAAAATTCGGGCATATTTGTTTCTTTCCAAGTTGCGTATTTTTTCCTGGCTTCATCAAGTCCTAATTTAAATACCCATTTTTTCAACAAATCAGGAGCTTCTACTCCTTTCCGGAAACTCACGTTTTCCAAAAGTGCTGGTTTACATGCTGCCAAGTGTAATAAATATCCAGGCATAAAAACACTCCTTTCTAAAGGTAGGCGAGATAGTTCTCTTGAACTATTCTCTTGATTAATAAGTAAACATAATTATTTTAACATAATTTTTCTATAAAGTAAACCATTCTTTCTTATTGTAAGCCTATAACATAATTTGTAACAGATGTATCAACAACATAATCTAAAACTTCTAAGTAAGGTTTTGTTCTAAAATTTATAAAGCCATCTAATACCATAATTTTATTTTCTAAAAAATATTCATATACTAAACCTTTTAATATTTCTTTTTTATATGCTAAGCTTGCCTCTTGAAGCTCTATTATTTTTTCACATATTTTTAAAATTACTTCTTTTTCAAAATCCTCAAAATAAAAATAATTCTCATCTATAATTTTATCTAAAATTTTTTCTTCATAAAAAATCTCTATAATTTTAGCTACAAGATCAGAAATTTTTATTAGAAAACTTTTCTCATTGTCTCCCCTATAATGTATAATGACATTTTTATATATCTTGAATTTATTTGAAGAAATTACAATATCTTCAAAATTTTTTTCTAAATTTTTAATTATGAATTTTATTACTTCTTCATTATTAGTTTTTAAACAAATTGATTTCATAATTCCTCCAAATTAAAATCTTTCTTTCTGTTTTATAATACGTTTTCTATTTGAATTTCGTGTATGTCTATAAAAATAAAAATAGTAGCCTTTAATTTTAAGCTACTATTTATTATCTCCTAATTATTAAATTAAATTCCTAAAGAATTTCATTTTTACATTTTTCACCATTCATAACTTGTCTAATATTTTCACAAGTATCACTTGCAATATTATTTAAAGCCTCTTTTGTAAAGAATGATTGATGTGCAGTAATTATAACATTAGGCATTGAAATTAACATTGATAAGTTTCTATCTCTTTTATATGAATTAGACATATCTCTAAAGAAGAATTCTTCTTCATCTTCATAAACATCAAGTCCTACTCCACCAATTTTTCCTGTTGAAAGTTCATCAATTAAACTATCTGTATCAACTAATTTTCCTCTACTTGTATTTAAAATTATTACTCCTTTTTTCATTTTATCAATAGTATCTTTATTAATGATTTTTTCAGTTTCTTTAGTTAAAGGACAATGTAATGAAATTATATCTGATTGAGCTAATAATTCATCTAATTCTACGTATTTAAATCCTAATTCTTCTGCAGCTTTTTCATCTTTAAATAAATCATAAGCAATTATATTAGTTCCAAATCCTCTCATAATTTCTATGAAAGCTTTTCCAATTCTTCCAGTTCCAATAACACCTATTGTTTTTCCATGAACATCAAATCCTAAAAGTCCATCTAAAGAAAAATTATATTTTTTTACACGTTGATATGATTTATAAATTTTTCTATTTATATTTAATAAAAGAGCTACAGTATGTTCAGCAACTGCATATGGTGAATATTGTGGAACTCTAACAACTCTTAAACTTCCTTTATGATCAACATCCACATTATTAAATCCTGCACATCTTAATGCAACAACTTTTACTCCATTTTCCTCTAATATTTTTAAAGTTTCTTCATCAGCTTTATCATTAACAAATATACAAACTACATCATATCCTTTTGTAAGTTTAGCAGTTTCTTTGTTTAACTTTGAATCAAAATAAGTTATATCATAACCATATTTCTTATTATACTCATCAAATAATTCTTTATCATAATCCTTCGTATCAAAAAACGCAATTTTTATCATAACTAATTCCTCCTTAAAAACTTTAAAAAATTCACACACTGTTATAAATTATACTATTTATAAATAAAAAAATCAATATTTAAATTAACATGTTTTGCCTCTTTTTCAAAATTTCCTCCAAATTGTAATTTTTTATAAAGCATTATTAATTCCATTTGATACAAGGTTTGCTAAACTTCCGGATTAAATCATCTATTTCTTTTGGAGTTACTACCAAATTATAATTTTTTGGATTTAGTATTTCTTTGATTTTTTCATAATTATCTTCTTCTTTTAATTCATCTAAAAATTCATTTGATTTATTTTCGCTTTCAAGATTTTCTATAAACAAATCAATTGACTCATTTACAATTACTGCACTTTCAATTACAGTTGGAATTCCGGATTGCAATTACTGGTATTCCTAAAGTTTCTTTATTTAAACTTTGTTGTTTATTTTGTACTCCTCCGCCAGGAGCAATTCCTGTATCTGAAATTTGAATTGATTTACTAATTCTTTCAATACTTCTTGAAGCTAAACTATCAATTGCAATTATTAATTTTGGACTTATATTTTCTACAATTCCTTTTACAATCTCAATTGTTTCAATTCCAGTAAGGCCCATAACTCCTGGAGAAATAGCACTTATACCTCTTTGATTTTCACCGTAAATATTCTGGGTAATACTTTTTTATATGTCTTGTAACTTCTATATTATCTATAACTTTTGAACCTAAACTATCGACAACTAAATTTTCATTTCCAAGCCCTACAACTAAAACTTCATCTTCTGGCTCACATAGATTTTGAATCAAATTCTTTAATTCATTAGAAATTATTTGAATAATATTACTTTCAATTTCTTCGCTTAAATTAGTTATTTTTTTGCAATCAATAGTTATATAATTTCCTATATCTTTATCTAAAGCTTTTTTTCCTTCTTCATTTACAATTCTAACTCTAGTAATTCTAACTCCATTTGGTTTTTCTTCAATTTCACATTTAATACCTTTAATCTCTTCTTCTAATTGATTTGCTTTTCTATAAATATCTCTTCTTTCATCTGCCATATCAGTTCTAAAAAGCATAAAAAAATACCTCCTTAAAAAAACTACATTTTTAAATAGTTTTCTCTAAGGAGATATTTTTTATTCTTTAAATTAATTTTTATTCTGCCCAATTATGATAAACTTCTAAAACATCATCTAAATCTTCTAGATTATCAATTAATCTTTGCATTTTTTGTGAACCTGATTCATCTAATGTAATATATGTATTTGGAATCATTTGAATTCCTGCTTCTAAAAATTTTAAACCTTTTTCAGATAAATTTTCTTCAACTGCGTTAAAATCTTCTGGTGCAGTTTTTATTTCATATACTTCATCTTCTGAAGAAAAATCTTCTGCTCCAGCTTCTAAAGCCATCATCATTAACTCATCTTCATCAAATGGACAACCTTCTTTTTCAATAACTATAACGCCTTTTGATTCAAACATATATGAAACACATCCAGTTGTTCCTAAATTTCCACCAGCTTTATCAAAAACATGTCTAACATCAGCTGCAGTTCTATTTTTATTGTCTGTACTAGCTTTTACTATTACAGCAACTCCACCTGTTCCATATCCTTCATATGTAAGTTCTTCATAGTTTTCATTACTTGATGAAGCTTTCTTTATTGCATTATTAATTGTATCATTTGGCATGTTAGCAGCTTTACATTTTGCAATGACATTTTTTAATTTAGAATTTCCTGCTGGGTCCGGTCCACCTTCTTTTACAGCAATTAATAGTTCTCTTCCTAATTTTGTAAAAATTTTACCTCTTGCTGCATCAGCTTTACCTTTTTTAGCAGCAATATTATGCCATTTTGAATGTCCTGACATGGTTAATTCCTCCTTTTGATTTAATTTAGCATGTATATTTTAACATATTATTTTTGATTTGTGTAGTGTTTTTTACAAAATTATCTTATATATTCAGGATATTCAAATCTATTTTTTATCTCTTATAATAACTTTTCCATTAATATCCATAATAGAATCTTCATTTATAATTTCACCTACAGAATCTACTACTATTGTTCCTGATTTAGGATTTTTTATAGATACAATATTTCCTTTTATATCTGCATCTACTTCTGAATATTCAAATGCTAAATCAGCATCTTCTGTTGTGCAATTTATTAATTTTAGATTTTTACAATAACATAAAGGTTGAGTTCCTATTATCTTACAATTTATTAATGTTAAATTTTCTGAAAACCAAGCTAGATATTCTCCTTTAACAATAGAATCTCTTACTATAACATTTTTGCTATGCCAGAAAGCATCTTTTGTGTCTAATGTACAATTATCAATCTCTAAGTTTTCAACATATTGAAAAGAATATTTTCCTTGAAAATCTACATTTTTTAATTTAATATTTTTACTATCTAAAAAGATATATTCTGATACTATTTTAGTATCTTCCATTTTAACATTATTACATTTCCATCCAAATTCTGGAGAAATTATTTTTGAATTTTTAATTTCTGTATTATTGCATTCTCTTAATAATTTTATTCCTTCTAAATCACAATCTGCAATTAACCCATTATCAGCATACCATATTGGTGCTCTTGTTTTATCATCAAAAGTAGAATGAATTAATTCATATTTTTTAGCATGCCATAATGGATATCTTAAAGAAAATTTACAATCTATAACTTTTATATTTTTTGTCTCTTTTAATACAGATTCACCATCTTGAGGTCCTGCAAAATTACAATTTTTTACTTCTGTATCTTTTAAATTATATAATGCTCTTTCTTCATCATATGTTTTATTTTCAATTATATTTTTAGTTTCCATAATATCTCCTCCTAATTTGCAAGTTCAAATGTGATGCTTACACTTCCATTTCCTAATTCTTTAACAAAATCATTTACATTATCTACTTTTCCTAAATCAGTATAACTATATGAATTAGAAAAACTTTCATAAAATACAACTAAGCAATCATTTCCATATAATTTAATATCACCTGCATTAATTCTACTTGGTCTGCTACTATTTGTTGTAAAACTAGAATTTAAATAATTATATTTTTCATTTGAATGTAAATCACTCATATTTAAAGTCATTGGGAACATTTGAACTAATTCTCTTGTTGTTTGATTATTTTCTAATGTTGCACTAAATGTTTTATTATTTACTATTAAATTAATTTTTATCTCTTCATTTTGATTATTCATATTATCACTCTCCTCATCTATATTTTCTTCACTATTACTTGTATTTTCTGATTGTGAATTTTCTTGAAATTCATCTAGTGTTGTATTTGAAGTTTGATTTTCTGTATTTTGTACTTCACTATTTAAATCATTTTCATCTTCATTTGTGTAACTTGTATTTAAACTATTTTGTGTATTTGTTTCATTTGAATTTTCATTTTTTACTGAATTATTTCCAGTTTCAGCAAAAATAAATGCTAATATTATAATGATTATTATAAGGATAATTAAACCTATAATTGCTCTCTTCTTCAAAATCTTTACCTCCTTTATTTATTATTTTCTTTCATTTGATAAATAAAATAATCTATACAATCAATTTGCTTTTCATTTTTATGAACTTTATCTAATACATTTTTTCTGTGTTTATCTAAAATTTTGAGTATTTTTTCTTTTTTACCTTGTTTATATAATTCAATTAGTTCTTGTATTTGTGCAGCACTACATCCTGCATCTTTTAGATTCTGAATAATATTTTCTTCAGAACTATATGCATCCACTTATATCACCTTCTTTTATTACTTTTTTCCTTTTCATTTTTATTCTAACATTAGAGCAATATAATGTCCAATACTTATTTTGAATAAGTTACTATGCTTTACAGGTATAGAAAGTAATGATAAAATTTGGGTGTTTAATAAATAAAAATATTGGAGAATTGTATGGAAATTAGAGTTTTAAATTATTTTTTAGCAGTTGCTAGAGAACAAAATATTACAAATGCAGCTGAAGTTTTACATATTACACAGCCAACACTTTCAAGACAATTAAAAGATTTAGAAGATGAGCTTGGAAAGCCACTTTTTATGAGAGGGAAAAGGAAAATCACTTTAACAGAAGAAGGTATGCTTTTTAGAAAAAGAGCTGAAGAAATTATCAATCTTGTTAAAAAAACAGAAAAAGAAATATCTCTTTCTAACGAAATTGTAAGTGGAGATGTATATATAGGTACCGGAGAATCTGACTCTATAAAAATTATTGCAGATATTATAAAAAAATTACATAAAAAATATCCAGATATACATTATCATATTTCAAGTGATGACAGCATTGATGTTACAGAAAATTTAGACAAAGGTCTAATTGATTTCGGA
Organism: uncultured Clostridia bacterium; assembly: GCA_944389125.1. Lineage (GTDB taxonomy): Bacteria > Bacillota > Clostridia > TANB77 > CAG-508 > Scatovivens. The sequence goes on from CALXLF010000001.1 coordinate 199,152, forward strand.
ATTTTAATTGGAAATATTGATAAAACAAAATATAATTATATAACTTTACCTGTTAGAGATACTTGGGGAATTCTAATGAAAAAAGATTCTCCTCTTTCGCAAAAAAGTCTTATTACTCAAGAAGATTTAAAAGATAAACCTCTTATTGTTTCAAGGCAAATTAATTCAAATTCAGATTTACTTAGATGGTTTAAAGCTGATATAAGTGATTTAAACATTTTTGCTACATATAATTTAGTATATAATGCATCAATTTTAGTAGAAAAAGGATTAGGTTATGCTCTTACTTTAGACAAATTAGTAAATGTTACTGATACCACAAAACTTTGCTTTATTCCTCTTTCTCCTAAATTAGATTTAGAGATAAATATTGTTTGGAAAAAATATCAAATTTTTTCTAAAGCTTCTCAAAAATTTTTAGATGAATTACAAAAAGATTTTATATCATAAAAAATAATTAAAAGGAGGAATAAAAATGAAATTATATGAAATAGTTTTTAGTGCAACTGGAAGAACTCAAAAAGTAGTAGATATTATTAGTTCTATTTTCCCTGCAGACCCAAACAAAATTGATCTTAGTGATTATAATATGGAAAACCAAAATTATAATCTTTCTCAAGATGATTTTTGTATTGTAGCTGTACCTGTTTATGGTGGAAGAGTACCAGCTCCTGCAGCAAAACGCTTACTTAACATTAATGGTAATGGAGCAACTGCTTTATTAATAGCTGTTTATGGTAACAGAGCTATTGATGACTGTTTATTAGAATTAAAAGATATTTTAGTAAAACAAGGATTTAATTGTAAAGCTGCTATTTCTGCTGTTGCTGAACATTCAATGATGCCACAATTTGCAACTAATCGTCCTGATAAAGAAGATCAAGAAGAATTGAAAAAATTTGCTTTACAAATAAAAGAAAAGTTAGAAAATAATACACTTTCAGATGAAGTTACTGTTCCTGGAAAAAGACCTTATGTTAAAGCTAGTAATTTACCTCTAAAAATTAAAGTAAATAAAAATTGTATAAAATGTGGTAAATGCGCAAAAAGATGTCCTGTACAAGCGATTTCTTTTGAGGATCCAAGTTTAACCGATTCAAAAAAATGTATTACATGTATGCGTTGTATAGAAGAATGTCCACAAAAAGCAAGAGCTTTGCCTTCTGCTTTAATGGCTGCTACAAGTAAACTAATGAAAAGCAAATTTGAAGGAAGAAAAGAAAATATTCTTTATATATAAACACTTAAGAAGATGTTAAAACTAACAGCTTCTTTTATCTATTTTTCGTTTAATGCATCAACAATTTCTTTTATATCATTTTCAAATAAAATACTTCTATTTTGTATATCTAAGAAAGTTGCACTTGCATCTTTATTTATTCTTATTAATTTCCAATTTGGATTTTGATACGTCATTTGCTCAAATGGAATACGTATTATTCCAGGAGTATTAAAACCCACTCCCAATTCTAGTAATACCACTTTCTTCTCTTTATTCTTTTCTACAAATTCTTCATATTTTCTATTTTGCATATACCAATTGTCATCTTGTACAAAATTAGCATCTATTCTTAAATTAACTTCCATTTTTCCGCCACATACAGGACATTTTGGAACCAATTCTGTTGGAATTTTACAATCTTTTGTATTTTTTATCATTTCTTTTACTAAATCTGATGCGTCATATAATTTATTATGACATGCATTTTTACATTGAATATATTTATAACTTCCTTGAGTTGAAAATACTTTTTCTTTATCAAAACCAGCTTTGTAAAATTGGTCATCAACATTTGTTGTAATAACAAAATAATTTTTATTTTTTACTAGCTTTAATAATTCCTTATATAATTCCGTTGCTTCAATACCAATATCATTTACATACATATGCTTAGCCCAAAAAGCCCATTTTTCCTCTTCTGTTTTAAAATCATAAAACCCAGCTGTATACATATCTGTAAAATGGTATTTTTTTATAAAATCTCCAAAATTATTCTCAAACCTTTTTCCTGAATAGTCTAATCCTGCTGAAGTGGAAAGTCCTGCTCCTGCACCTATTAATATACCATCTGCATTTTCAAGTATCTTTTTTGTTTTATCAATTTTATCTATTAAGTTACTCATATTTTATCCTCCTTAATTTAAATATGAATATTATTACATTTGCAGGCTTTCCTATTTACTTTCTAAATTATTTTAGTTTTGTGGAAAGAAATATCCTGCTGTCATATCTAAATAATTTAATCCACTATATGATGGATATTTTGATTTTACTTTATTTTTAAATTCATCAATATCTTTACTTTCTCTTGCTATTACTTTTAAATCTTCTAAATAAGCAATTTTAATATCTACATCAGCTAAAGTTTCTGGTGTATAATGACTTGATAATACAAGATTATAACCTTTTTCTTTATATCCTTCTAATTGTTTTATTATTATATCTGCATGAGCTTCTCCTGCAACTATTGAATGACAATCATGACCTAACATATGAGTATAAACACAATTTATTTGTGGAAATTCAATTTCAATATTTTCATCATGATAAGTAATATTCAATTCAAATCCACCTATATTTACACTATTATCTTTTAAAACATCTGTTATAACTGGTAATTTTTCATCAAAATCTTCTCCAAAACTTTGTACAAATCCATCATCTAAATGTTTAATAGTTCCTGATGTCATACTATTTATTGTTCCTTGACTTGCATAATTCTTTACATCATTTAATATTGATGCACCTCCATTTGGGTGATCTGAAAATACTTTTCATACAATGTTTTTATTTAGTCCTTTTACATATTCTTCAAATTCTCCTAAATTTGAATGAAAAGCTGGGAATTCAATTAATAAAACATTTTTATCATTTTCTAATATAAAACATTCATCATACATCAAATCATTAGTTTGGTATGCGTGTAATTTAATATCTCCAAAATCATATACCTCTATAAATCCTTTTTTTAAATCAATTTTTGAAACTTTCATTTTTATATACTCTCCTTATTTCTTTATTTTGAAATACAGTAGCTACTTTGTTTTTCAATTTCTATAATTATTTTAATGGCGTCATTTGGTTTTGTAAAGTAGGTACTTTAAAGTGGCATAGTTTCCTTTAAGTAACTTTTGTGTGTTTTACTCAATTACAGAGTTTAAAATTTTTATATGTTTTTTTAAAGTACTATAAACTTTTTACTATATTACATTCGTTTTTATACTATTGTTCATTTTGTAAGTAAAGACCATTTACATTTTTAAATATTTTTGATATAATCTTAATAGTTTTTATAGGAGATGATTATTATGAAAAAAGAATTACCTGCATGTCCTGTTGAAATAACAATGGGTTTAATTGGAGAAAAATGGAAAGTTTTAATAATAAGAGACTTACTTACTGGAACAAAAAGATTTGGAGAATTAAAAAAATCTGTTACTGGTATTACTCAAAAAGTATTAACTAATAATTTAAGACAAATGGAAGCTTCAGGCTTAGTAAAAAGAAAAGTATATGCAGAAGTTCCACCAAGGGTTGAATATTCTTTAACTGAAACAGGCTTAAGCTTAAAACCAATTTTAGATTCAATGGTTAAATGGGGAAATGAATATAGAGAAAAACAAAAATAGCAGAAATCCTGCTATTTTATTTATATTAATAATTTAAAATTTAATAATAACATTTAAATTTTTAATATATCCTGCTCAAATAAAGTAATTTTCTTCTAGATATAATGCTGTAAGTACGGTTTGGGTTAAAACAAATGATATCAAAATTGATGAAAAACTTATTCCTTAATTTTTATCTACTAAATATTTGTATATAGGATAATTTAATATACATACTATAATTCCTACAATACCAACTGCTATACCAATAATATAATCAATTTGTGTTGGATTTCCTGTCATTATTCTTGTCATTCCATATCCCATAACTAAAGCTCCTATAATACCTATAACAACAAAACCAACATTTTTCCAATTTATTGGTTTATGATTTTTTGATGGATTTGCTTTTTTATGAATAGGTATAATTGCAAGTAAAATTAATGCTCCAATTATAGCTATTACTACTCCTGCTGTAAATAAATTCCATTCCGGTATTAGACACATACACATTCCAAGTGCAAATGTCAAACCTCCAATAGTTCCTAAAATAATTTCGATTAATGTTTCTTTTTTCATAATAGATTTTCCTTTCATAATTAAATATTATTTTTATTTATAAGTTTTTCTGATTCTTCTTTTCTTTTTTGCAATTCCTCATCTCTTCTCTTTTCTAATTCTTTTTGTTCTTTTTTTACTCTTTCTTTGGCTTCTTGAATAGTTTCGTCATCTTTTTTTAAGAATTTATCAACAAACTTATCTTCTATTTTTTTATAACCTTCTACAACAGTCTTTTCTATCTTTTTATATCCACCAACAACTGTTTTTTCTATTTTTTTATTAGCTTCTACTAATTTAGACATATTAATCACTTCCTTTCTTTTTCTCAACACTTGTTTATTTAATATATATATAGTATAATATGGAATAATTAATTTGTCAGTCATCAATTAAACGATTTTTGTTGAGTTAATGGAGGAAAATTTATGAATACACCTAATAATAAAAGAAAAAGAGATTCACAAGAAAGAATTGAAAAAGTATTTTTACAATTAATTCAAAAAAGAGATGTTAAAGACATTACTGTTTCAAAAATTTGTGAACTTGCAAAAGTTAATCGAACTACTTTTTATGCAAACTATCTAGATATACCAGATTTAGTTGATAAAGTTAGATCAAGAATGATTAATGAATATGCAAGTCTTTTTGAAAATGATACTTCTGGTAATACTCCTAGCAATTATCTAAAATTATTTAAAAACATTAAAGAAAATCAATTATTTTATAAAACATATTTTAAATTAGGATATGACAAAAATTATTCTATTACTTATTATGATGAAAATCTTGCAAAAAAGAGATATAACAATAGATTCATTAATTATCATTGTCACTTTTTTCAAGCAGGTATTACTGAAATTATAAAAATGTGGCTTGATAATGGTTGTAAAGAATCTCCTGAAGATATGTTAGAAATTATTTTAAGTGAATACAATACAAAAAATCAGAGTTAGTTCATACTCTGATTTTCTTATTTTAATATTATGAATTAAATAACATTCAAAATACTATTACTTTTCAAGTGTAATATCTAATAATACTAAATCTTCATTTTGTTCCAATTAAAATTATTATTTTATATAAAACTTAATTGATTATTTTCAATTTTCCAACTTTTTTGTTTTGCTTCTGTTATCTGATCTCCTTTTTCTTTATCTCCAATTAAAAATGGAGAATTATCATCATGTTTTTTCATATTTTGAATAACTAAAGTTTTATTATAATTTGCATAACAATATTTACATAAATGTCCGCATGAATTATATGCACCTATATCACTTCCCATTAAACAATTACAAGCCTCTCTTTGATTTTTCCTTTTAGGTGGCTTTAAAGAAAAATCAATTGATTTTTCAATAATTTCTTGGCTCATGCATCCATTACATTTTATACCATACTTTTCTAAAAATGTATTTTCACAACATCCATGAATTATCATATTATTTTCTTTTCCTATTTTACTAAATGCTTTTGCAATTTCAACTTGCTCTTCTATTGATGGAGGTCTTAAACCTGGTGCATTTCTTTTTACTTTTTCATATAAATCTAAAAAACTAATTGTACAATTATGTGTATAATTTTTTAGTTTTCTTGACATATTTTCAAAATAATTAATATGTTTATTTACATTAAATCCATCTCCAATAAATATTGGATCATATCTCCAACCAATAGAATTTACTCCAATATAATTTGATAATTTTTTAAAGCTTTCAATTACTCTTTCTTTATCTGGAACTTTTGGTTCTATATTTTTACCATATGGAGTAATAGTTACAAACCAATATTGTTTATATTTATCTAGTTCATTTAAATATGGTAACATTGGTTCTGGATTTTTAGTGCAAAAAGCTAAACAATCCACTACTTCTGGAGATAAACTATATTTTGTAACTTTATTTGGATAATAAGGATTTCTAACTAATACATAACCTTCCCTTATTCTATTCATTAACCATTTTGAGTAAAATGCTGGTATATCAGTTCTACAACCTGTATTTATTATCATTTTTATCTCCTCGACTTAATTTTTTATTTCTTATTTATATCATCTTATAATTTTAAATACAACTATAAAATAATTTTATTATTAAACAAAGAAGCTACACAACTATTTCAGGTTGTGTAGCAACTTTGCTGACTCGCTTATTTGGGCAGATCCTCCAGCATGCGTCCAATGAATTCTCTCTGATGATCCAAAATGATGTGTGCTACCATAACAGCTCCAACAGATTCTTCATCTGTTGTAACTTTGGGCACATAATCAAGATCAAGCTTAAAGCGGTAAGACTTGAAACAAGCCTTGTCGCCGTTAGCATACTCGTGATCATGTACATTTTCTTCCACAAGCACGAGCTGTTCAGGCTCAACTTTTATGCCAGTCTCTTCCTGCAGTTCACGAACTGCTCCGTCAACTGGTTCTTCGTTATCATTTAAGACACCGCCCCACATTCCGAGCTGGTCATGATCTGTAGGCCGAATCTGCATCAAGATGCCAAACGGTGTTCTAATCGCAATTTCAGTGGAACAAAGTTCCAAAGTCATATGACGATCTAACCCGTTTTCCTCCAGCCAATTCCGAATCTTTCCAAAGCTCCAGCCAGGAAAGTACATCTTTTTCAGCTCAGTCGTTACCCGTCCAGCTGATTTGATGTCCGCTATTGCAGCAATTTTCTTTTCCATAGTGTACTCCTTCTTTCCTAATTTATTAGGAATGAATCTATAATTATTTTGCTACTCTATAATTATATCAAAATTTATAATTATATTCAAATTTGAAAACTTTTCACATACTAATTTTTCTAAATCATACTAAAAATATAAATAAAATAAATTATAATCAAAATAAATCCTCTTTTTCTATCTAATTCACTTTTTCTATTTAAAACTGCAACAATATCTAAGAAAATAGTTATAATTATTAAAAATATAATTGCTCTATTAAATTCCATTGAATATACTAATGGATTTATAACTGCACCAATTCCAATTAATAAACATAAATTTATAATATTAGATCCTGATATATTTCCTAATAATAAATCTGTTTCATTATTTTTAGCAGATATAATACCTGTTATAATCTCTGGCAAAGCTGTTCCTACTGCTACAATTGTCATACCAATAAATTTTTCAGATACTCCTAAAGCACTTGCTATACTTATAGAATTATCGACGATAAAATCTGCTCCAAATTTTAATCCTAAAATTCCTAAAATCGTATAAATAATAATTATACCTATAGAATAATTTTCTTTTGTTTCAACGCTTTTTATAATTTCTTCATCTATTTTCTCATTATAAATCTTTTTCTCTTCATAGATTGAATAAATAATATAAAATATAGTCAATAAAAGTAAAAAAATTCCTTCAAGTTTAGTTATTACTAAAGGCTTACTTTGGTAACTATTATTACCTAAAAATAGCAATATAACCATAGCAAATATTCCAATAGGAAGATGTCTTTTTATAATTCTTTTATCAAACTTTACCGGCCTTACCAAACTTGTTATTCCTATTACAAATAAGAAATTACATATACAACTACCTATACTATTTCCAATTATCAAATCAAAATGGCCTTCTATCGCAGAAGTTACAGTAATAAAAATTTCCGGAAGTGAGGTTCCGACAGCTAATATTGTTAATCCTATTAACATTTCGGAAACTCCAAATCTTTTAGCTGTACTAATAGCTGCTTTTACTAATAAATCTGCTCCTTTTATTAAAAGCACAAATCCTATTATAATTAATAATATTTTTAATGCCAAACTATTCTCTCCTTTTCTTTGGTATTAATAATATTTATATTATTCAACATTTTTTAATGAATCAATCATATTTATCTTCTTTAAAGTTATATGATTTATAAGATTTACAATAAGAGTAAATATTATAGTAATAGCTGCAGAATATACATAACTCAATGGTTTTACTTGTCTTACAAACATTAAAGTATCTGTTTCACAACTTGTTATTATAAAATGTGACAAATAAACACCTGCAAATAAACCTAATACAATTCCTACTATTGTTAAAATAATATTTTCTTTTATTATGTAATTATCTACCTCTGTATCAAAAAAACCTAAAACTTTTAATGTTGCTATTTCTCTTTGTCTTTCACTTATATTTATATTTGACAAATTATACATTACTACAAATGCAAGTATTGCTGATGCTACTACTAAGATAACTACAACTGCATCTAATGAGCCCATCATATCACTTACTGTGCTTACTGTATTCTCAGAAGATACTACACTTGCTACTGCTTCATTATTCAAAATATCTTTATCTAATTTGTCATCCTCTTCTTTTGTCAAATCAATTGTTTTAACAAATATTACATTTGTCTTATATTCTCCAAATATTTCTTCATAAGTATTTTTTGTCATATAAACATAATTGTTTATATAATTTTCTGCTTTTCCAGTAACTTTTAAATTATGTTCTTTATCATTTTCATCTTTAAAAGTTACTTCTCCTCCTTTTTCTACTTCTAATAAAGTTGCTAATTTCTCACTTAATACTACTTCATCATCTTTTAACTCTATTTTTTGATATTCATTTTCTACATCATTTAAACTAATAACATCTTCTAATTCTTCTGTTTTATCTGGAACAATTAAATTTACTTCATAATTTTTGTCTCCATTATATATTTTTACTGTTTCCATATTTGCCATAACTTGATCTAAAATTTTATCATTTGCTTGTAAATTATTTGTTAAAGGTTCTATATCTATATTTGATTTTAATGTTACTAATTCATCATATTTTGATACATTTTCAAACTGATAAGTTACTATATTTGAAATAGAATCTTTAAGTCCAAATCCAGCAAGAATTAATGATGTGCAACCAGCAACTCCTATTATCGTAACAATTCCACGCATTTTATATCTAAATAAATTTCTAACTACTATTTTATTTGAAAAATTCAATCTTTTCCAGATAAATGAAATTCTTTCTAATAATATCTTTTTTCCCATTTTTGGTGATTTTGGCCTCATAAGTACTGCTGGCATTTGAGTTAGTTGTCTAACTGCAGATATAATACTTGATCCACAAATACAGATAATTCCTATTATTAATCCTATCATTCCAAATTGAAAATTAAATTCTGGTACAAAATTTGGGACTGTAAATAACATTGTATATATTTCCCATATAATACTTGGTAATAACTTAAATCCAATAGACATACCAATTATTCCACCAATTATTGTTGCCAAAAGTGAGAATATAATGTATTTTAATATAATTTGAAAATTGTTAAATCCTAAAGCTTTTAGTGTTCCTAATTCTTGTCTATCTTCTTCTACCATTCTCATCATGGAAATTAAACTAATTAATATAGCAACTATGTAAAATATAATAGGAAAAACATCACCAATTTTTGATACTCCTTCTGTTGCATCAATAAAATCGCTATATGCTTGATTATTTGTTCTATCAAATATATACCAAGTTGAATTTGTAAGACCCGCTTCATCAACACTCATATTTTGTGCTTCTAAAACCTGCAAGTAATCTCCATAAACTTCATTAAATCTTTGATCTTCTCTTTCTTCTTTTATATCTTCTATTTTATTTATAGTATCTTCTACTAATTCCTTGTAATCATCTTCACTTGTTGTTAATTCTTTTGCTCCCTTTACAGTTACATAAATATTATTGTAATAATCATGGCTAAAAAGATTCTCATTTGCATAAACATAATAATCTATTTGTCCTTTTCCTAAAGTTGTTGTTCCTCTTGATAATCCAAAATATAATGGACTTTCTACGACTCCAACTATTTTATATTCTTGCTTATCACCCTCAAATTGAATAATATCACCTATTTTAAATCCATTTTCATCTATAAAGTCTTTCTCTACCACTATTTCATTATCTGAAGATGGCATACTACCTTCTACCAATAATGGTTTATTTATATTGTCATTAATTCCTATCATTTTTACAACATATTCTTCTTTATCTGTTTTCATTATTGTATCTTTAGAATATGTACCTTCTGCCACATCTACAGTATCTATATCTCTTATTTTTTCTAAATCTTCATTTGTTAGGCCTAGAGTGGACATAATTTCAATATCATAAGCATTTTGATTATCTAAATATGTATCTAAAGTTTTTAACATATCTGGTGATGCTGCTTGTATTCCAGCATAAAATCCTACTCCTAGTAATGCCATACATAAAAGTGATATAAATCTTTTATAATTATCTTTTATTTTTCTAAAACTACTTGTTAATATTCTATTTTTTTTCATTACCATTCAATCTCCTCAATAGATTTAGGTTCTTCATTTATAATAGTATTTTCAACTTTTCCATTTTTGAATTTAATAACCTTATCAGCCATGTCTGCTATTGCAGCATTATGTGTAACGATAATTACTGTCATATTTTCATTTCTACAAGTATCTTGTAATAATTTTAAAATTTGTTTACCTGTTTTATAATCTAAAGCACCTGTTGGTTCATCACATAAAAGTAATTTTGGATTTTTAGCTATAGCTCTTGCTATAGCAACTCTTTGTTGCTCACCACCAGATAACTGTGATGGGAAATTATTTTTACGATTTTTAAGTCCCACTTTGTCTAATATAGTTCCTGGATCTAAATAATCTTTACAAAGCTGGACTGCTAATTCAACATTTTCAAGAGCTGTTAAATTCTGAATTAAATTGTAAAATTGAAAAACAAATCCTATATCATTTCTTCTATATTTAATAAGATTTCTTCCTTTTAGATTTGTGATATTTTCTCCATCAACTATTAATTCTCCTGATGTTGCTGTATCCATACCTCCCAATATATTTAAAGTAGTTGTTTTTCCAGCGCCACTTGGACCTAATATACAAACCAATTCTCCTTTTTCTATTTTAAAGTTTGTTTTATTTAATGCTTTTATTTCTACTTCTCCCATTTTGTATATCTTGCTAATATTATTAAACTCTATGTATGCCATTGCTTTACCTCCATATATACAATGTTAAACTCTATTTTTAAATTTTTAAAAATATTTATTATTATATATCACAAAAAAATAAAAAAAACATTAAAAAGCCGTAAAAAATTCTTAATTTTTTACGGCTTTTTCTTTAGTTTAATCTTCAACTAAACAAACTTTATTACTTTTTTCACTTTTTTGAACATCTATAACTCTTTGATTAGAAGATCCTTTCCATTTTAAAGTTGGATTATGTAATTCATCATTATAATTTCCATCAACTAATACATCTATATATTTTAATGCATCTTTATCTTTTATATCCTCATATTTAAAGCCAGACCATGCCCATACTGTTTTTTCAGGATATTTTTCTTTAAATGCTTTTGCAAGTTTTGCAGTTCCTTCTATATTAGCTGGAGCCATTGGCTCTCCACCTAATATAGATAATCCCTTTACTTCATTTTTTTGACTTAAATCTAATACTTTATTAATTGTTTCATCTGTAAATTCTTTTCCGCCTTCAAAATCCCATGTCTCTGGGTTAAAGCAATTTTTGCAATGAAATGGACAACCTTGCATAAATATTGATACTCTAACTCCTGGTCCATTTGATATATCCATTTTTCTAATTACATTGTATCTCATAATTCTTCCTTTCTTAAAGCACCCCTAAATTTTCTTATCTTAAGCTTCTTTATTATCAAGATGTAAAACTCTTTCTTTTATCTCTTGAGTTCTTCCTTTGTTCCAGAAATTAGTTCCAATATAACCACATGTACGTCTTGCAACATTTAATGTGTTATGGTCTCTATTACCACAATTTGGACAATACCATTCTAAATTATCATCAATTAAAATTTCTCCTGTATATCCGCATTTTTGGCAATAATCTGATTTTGTATTAAGTTCAGCATACATAATATTATCATAGATAAATTGTATAACCTCAAGAACTGCATCAATATTACCTTGTAAATTTGGTGTTTCTATATAAGAAATAGCTCCACCTGGACTTAATTTTTGAAATTCACTTTCTAATCTTAATTTAGAAAATGCATCAATATCCTCAAATACAGGAACATGATATGAATTAGTAACATATCCTCTATCAGTGATTCCTTTTATTGTTCCAAATCTTTCCTTTAAGCATTTTGCAAATTTATATGTTGTTGATTCAATTGGTGAACCGTAAACTGAATAATCAATATCCTCTTCTTGTTTCCATTTTGCAGTTGCATCATTTAAATGTTGCATTACTTCTAATCCAAATTTTTTACCTTCACCATTATCTGTATGGCTATGACCTGTCATAACTTTAACACACTCATATAATCCAGCATATCCAAGTGAAATAGTTGAATATCCATGATGTAATAATTCATGTATTGATTCACCTTTTCCAAGTCTTGCTAATGCTCCATGTTGCCAAAGAATTGGTGCAACATCACTTGTTGCATTACTTAATCTCTTATGTCTAATTTGTAATGCTCTATGACATAATTCCAATCTTTCATCAAATATTTTCCAGAATTCATCCATATCACCGTCAGCAGAAAGTGCAATATCTGGTAAATTTATTGTTACAACACCTTGATTAAATCTACCATAATATTTTCCTTTTCCTTCAACATAGTTTTTAGCATGTGCAATATTTCCAAGGCTCATTGTTCTATCTGGAGTTAAGAAAGATCTACATCCCATACATGGATAACAATCTCCATCCCCTAACTCATTTTTCTTTAATTCTTTCATAACTTTTTCTGAAATATAGTCTGGTACCATTCTTTTTGCTGTACATTGAGCTGCAAGTTTTGTTAAATACCAATATTTACTATCTTCATGAATATTATCTTCTTCAAGTACATATAAAAGTTTTGGGAAAGCTGGTGTTATATATACACCTTTTTCATTCTTAAATCCTAAAATTCTTTGTTTTAAAAATTCTTCTATAATCATAGCAAGCTCATCTTTGTATTCATCTGTTTCACCTAAATACATACATACTGATAAAAATGGAGCTTGTCCATTAGTATTTGTCATTGAATTTACTTGATAATTAAATGTTTGTACACCATCTTCAACTTCTTTTTTAGTATCTTGCATAGCAAATTTTTCACAATCTTCTTTGCTTAAATTTCTATCTTGATATTTTTTCAAATATTTTTCATAACTTGATCTTACAAATGGGGCTAAATGAGTAAGAGATACAGTAGCACCACCATAGCTAGATGAAGTAACTGCTAATATAATTTGAGTTGCAATTGTTGCAGCTGTTATAAATCTATGTGGTTTTTCAATCATTACACCATTTATAACAGTTCCATTTTGTAACATATCATCTAAGTTAATTAATTCACAATTATGTAATGCGTTTTGCGCAAAATAATCTGCATCATGAAAATGAATTATTCCTTTATCATGAGCTTCTACTATATCTTCTGGAAGTAAAAATCTTCTTGTAATATCTGTACTTGTAATTCCTGCTAAATAATCTCTTTGAGTTGTTACAACTTCTGCATTTTTATTAGAATTTTCACTATTCCAATATTCATTTTCACCTTCAATTAATTCTTTTATAGATTTATCTGTAGTATTTGCTTTTCTTACTAATTCTCTAGTATATCTATATGTTATATATTTTTTGGCTAATTTATATTTACCAAATTCCATTAATTTTTCTTCAATTATATCTTGAATATCTTCAACTAAAATTCTTTTTTTATTTAAATCTTCGATATATTTTATTATCTCTTTTATTTCTTCCTTAGTTGCTTTTTCTCTTCCTTTAACTTCATCATTTGCTTTTCCTATTGCAATCCTTATTTTTTCTGGATCATAGTCTACTATATGCCCATCTCTTTTTACAATTTTCATCTGTTTTTGTCCTCCCCATATCTTTTATTTATGGTCTAATCTTATAGATAATTTTTTTATTTTACAAGTTGCACTTGCGTCTTTTTTTATTTTGTAATAAAATGGTTTTGGTGATTGATTATGAGAAGCCCATTTGAGGATTTAACAAAATTACAAATAAATAAATTATTTGATTTATTAAGCGTACATCAATATAAATATCATAGAAATGAAGAGATTTTACCTACTATAAAAAATGAGAATATAGTTTGTATTATTTTAGAAGGATATGCTCAAATTATATATATGGAATATAATGGAGATGAAATTCTAATGGAAAATCTTTATAAAAATGATGTATTTGGAACTAATATTTCTGGAACAAATAATGATAATTGTGAAATAATTGCAAGAGAAGAAACTAAAGTTTTAGTAATTGATTATGATAATTTATTAAATCCCAAAAATTTAAATCACAATTATTTTAATATATTCCTTAAAAATTTATTTGATATTACAAACACAAAATTTAAAGAAACAAATAAAAGAATAAGAATATTAGAGAAAAAACAAATTAGAGATAGATTACTAGAATTTTTTGAAATTGAATATGTTGGAAATCCTTTGAAAACATTTCAATTACCTTTTTCTCTTAAGGAATTGGCTGATTATATTGGTGTAAATCGTTCAGCTATGTTCAGAGAATTACGTCATTTAAAAGATGATAAATTAATTGAAGTAAAAGGCAGAAAAATTAAATTATTGTATAAATAAAAACTGAACCCTTCTTGTTAAACCTTTTTGTCTAACAAGGATGGTTCAGTTTATTTCTACATTCTTTATTTTTATACTTTATTTAGTTCTTTACTAAGTTTACTTGTAATACTTCTTGGACCTCTTATTGATTTTACTCCTAATTCATTTAGTTTCTTAAAAGTAAATTCATTACCTTTATATTTTTTATTAACTTAATTTTCATAACCATTTTTATTGAAAGATCTTTAGTTTTAAATTCATAAGGAATATTTATATAAATTACCTTCTTTTACAAATCCAAATTAAATTAACTTTTCTTCATTTAATTTTTCCTTGTTAAAAACCTCTTCTTCTATTGTCATTGGAAGTTCCTACTACTTGCATGTTTTAATATTTTATTACTCTAATATCCACTTAATTCCTTTTGCCATTCTTAAAACTACATCTTTAAAATGATTTCCTTCATTTACTTCATAAATTGTCTCTATTTCTTTATTTTTATATATTTTTTCAAGTTCTACTGTATTTGCTTCAACAGTAGATAAAACTTGATTTTTTACTTTACTTTCTTTATTTCCAAGAGAAAAATATATTTTTTTAATATTAGATACAAAATCATTTTTTCTTACAAAATCTAAAAATTTAGGAAACCAAAAAGAACCTGAAGCAGATGCTATTTTTGTAAAAAAATTCATTTTATATGCAGAATAAACTGCAAATAATCCAGCTAAAGAATATCCTGCTATTGCAAAATATTCTATTGTAATTTTCAAATCGTTTTTTATGTATTCTTCTGCTTGTGGAATAATTTTATTTGTTAATAATTTTATATAATCATCAGCTTTTCCTAAACAATCTGTATCATTTTTATTTAATTTTGGTGCAAACCATGGTGACATATCATTATCCCAGTCTAAATTTGATATAGATATTAAAATAAAATCTTTAGCTTTAAGCTCTATACATTTTTCATAAACTTCTTTACCTTCATTACCATAAGTATTTAATATTACAACTGGCAATTCTTTTGTTTCTAAATTATTATAATGAATCTGTATGATTTTATTATCAATCTTAAACTCTTTAATCATTTTCCTTCTCCTATAACAACTTTCCTGTATCAATATTTGCCTTCCTTGCCTGCTTCATCTGATCTTTTCTTGCTACATTATATAATTTTCCATCTTTTCTAAAATTTGCTCCTGTTTGCTTAAAGTAAAAAGAAACATTGTTTTTTATACATTGTTCTCTAGTATTTAAGATCCAATCATAATTACATTCTCTAGCTCTTGAACCCGATTCTCCTCCACAAGTTACCATTTCTATTTTTTTACTTTGTAAATATTTTTCAATATTTATTTTTTCTAACATGGGCTCATGAATAATCTCTCTATGTTTAATTGGTAAATCCAGCAAAATAGGTAATCTCTCATCTGCTGTTTTTTGATTTTCACAAGTAGAACATATTGTAACATTATCATACCCATCTTTCCAATCATCTGGTAAACTTACATTAAATCTCTCAATTCTTTTGGTAATTATAAAAAAATTTAGATCTTTTCTTTCTTTTACCATTTTCCAAATCTCAACTCTCCACTCATCTGCCTCTTCAATAAAAAAATCAGATGTCATACATAAATAAACATAACCATTATCATCTTGTACTTTATATGTTCCATCTTTTTTCTTTTTTATAATTAAATCAAAAGAATTAGTTTTGGTTACAATTGTACTATCTTTTTCATATTCGCTATCTCTACGAAACATATAACAATTTAGGCACCCTGCACTTTTTTTGTGACAGCCATGCCATGGATTCCATATAGTCATAATTATTCCTCAATTTCTTTCACATAACATTTTATATTCTTTTTCATTCGTATTTTTATCAATATTTTCTTATCATATATATCTCAATAAAGAATCCATATTTTGTGCCCAATTTTTTGCATTAGTAACATCTTTTTCATCTGGATGTGATAAAGCTATATCAAAATTTTTTATACTTTCTTTTAATTTATCATCTTCTGGGGATTGACTAAGCATTTTTTCATATCTTGCTCTTACTTGCATAGGCATTTTTCCCTGACAATAAAAATATCCTAATATTTTGTTAGATGGGTCAATATGTAGTTTTACTATTTCAAATAACTTTTTATAATATTCTTCACTTTCACCGTAACCTGCTGTTCCAAAATATGCAATTTTCTTATATTTCATTTTTTTAAGAATTTCAACAATCTCATCAGTAGCATTTCCTTTATCTGTCCAAGAACCAATAAAATAAATATCTGCTTCAGGTATTTCTTTAGTGGCTTCTCCAAAATAAACTATATTTTCATTTTGTAATCTTTCTTTTATAGCTTCAGCTATAATTTTCGTATTTCCTGTCCTACTTGAATAAATAATTACTATATTCATAATTCTCCTCCATTTTTTTCTTTTTATCAAAAATATAAATGTGACAATAACTAAGTTCAATATTACAGTAATCATATTAGTTAAATAATTTATATTAATATTTAATTCTAGAGTATTACTCATTTTTATTAAGACTTCATAAGTTATAATATCTAGCGATATTCCTAACAAAGGTAAAAAAATTCCTGCTATTGTAGAATAACTTGGATGTATCATTAAAAATATAAATAAAAATATTTCTATTTCAAAAGCAAGCATAAGTTCTAATGGGCTATTTATAAATTGAATATATATTATTAAAAACACACAAAAAATATAATGTAACTTATAAACTAAATCATATCTTTTTCTTGCTCTTTCAAAATTTTTTCCATACTTTTCTGTAAAATATTTATTTAATTGTTTTCCTATATGATATCCGCTCATTTTAAATCTTCCTTCAATATTTTATTTCTACAACAGTTAATTTTTTATTCATTTATCAATTTTTTAATCTTTCCTAATATTTCATTATATAAATCAGGCATTGGATTAGATCTTATTTGTAGATAATTATCATATATATCCAATGCTTGTTTTGCATTTTCTTTATTAATTTTATCTTCAAATATTTTATAACATGTTTCATTAAAATTTTGAGTACTTATATAAGCTAATATTTGAATATATGATTTCCATGGCAAATTAGATTTTTGATATAATTCTAAAGCTAAGTTATCATCTATTATTCTTGGATTTGAAAGAATAATTTTGTCTGCTCTAAATGTACCATGAATTACTGAAGGACTCACTGTTTCATATATCTTTCCATCATCTGGAATAGTAACATCACAAAGAGTATCTCCTCTTATAATCCATCTTAATACACTTTGATAATTTGTAACATTTAAACCTCCCATGTCGTCTTTTTCTGTTGCTAAAATATTTATAGGTTTATCAGCAATAACTACCTCATCTATTAGAAATCTTCTGCCATCTTTATATTCTCTTATAGTATTTATTGATTTTACATATTTTCCATTTTTAGGTGCTTCACAAACAAAAAACTTTCCTAACATCTTTTCTTGATTCATAAAAACTCCAATAATTTTAATTAAATATATTTTTTATATAAAAATTTACAAAATTATATTAACATAAAAGAGAGTAATTATCAATATAACTACTCTCTTTATATACTAATTTTCTTTTTCTATAACCTCTAAATTTGCTTGTCTTTTTATTTTATTTGTTGTTGTTTTAATTAATGGTTTGTCAGAAATAATGATTCCTCTTATTCCTTTATATTTTGGCATAACTTTATTAACTTCTTTAATTTTTTCTGATAGGACTTTATAAATATCATCTTCTGTTTCTACCTTATATGCGTCTTTCATAATTTCTCTATCAAATACAATTTTTACATATATCTTTATATTATCTTTATCATCTGTTTGTTGTTTTCCAAAAATAAATGATTCTTTTACTCCTTCAATCTTATTAACTAAACCTTCCATCTCTTCTGGATAAATATTCTTACCATTTTTTAAAACTATAACATTTTTCTTTCTTCCACAGATAAATATATAACCATCTTTATCAATTCTAGCTAAATCTCCTGTGTGAAACCATCCATCTTCCATTACTTCTTCTGTTGCTTTTTTATTATTGTAATATCCCAACATAATATTTGGACCTTTTACAACAAGTTCTCCTACACCATCCTTATCTGGATCATCAATTTTAGCCTCAACATGTGGAATTGTTTTTCCAATAGAACCTAATCTAAAATATTCATTTGTTTCTATTCCAATAATTGGAGATGTCTCTGTTAGGCCATATGCTTGGCATAAATTAAATCCCCAATTTCTAAATGTTTTGATTACTTCTTTGTCTAAGGCAGCAGCTCCAGTAATAAATAACTTTATACATCCTCCAAACATATTATGAATCTCTTTAAAGACTTCTTTTTTCTCTTGCATAGATTTATCTTTATTTTCTTGCATAAGTTTTTTAATTTCTTCTGATTTTCCTTCTTTTTCAAGAGTTTTCCATACATTTTTATACATAAGTTCATATATTGCAGGAACAAATGCAGCATAAGTTGTTTTGTATTCATTTAAGTTTTCTACAATATGTCTTATTCCATCACAAAAAGATCTTTCTGCTCCTACATAAAGAGAAACTAACATTCCAACTGTACACTCATAAACATGATGTAATGGTAAAAATGATAACATTCTATCATTTGAATCTACATCTACTACAGACGCATAATCCATTACATTTGAAACTAGATTTTTGTGAGAAAGAGCTACTATTTTTGACTTTGATGTTGTTCCTGAAGTAAATAACATTATACTCATTTCTTCTGGATTAATTTTTGCATCTATATATTCTCTATTTCCTTCATCAAATAATTCTTTTCCTTTTTCGATTAATTCTTTTTCAGAATATATTCCTTCATCATGAATATCTGCATCCATAGATATTAAATGTTTCAACTTGTTCTTCTCACTATATTTTATTTTTTTTATTGTTTCTTCATATTTTTTTGAATAAAATATAGCTTCAACTTCTGATCTTTCAATTACCTCTTCTAGTTCATTTGATGGTAATGATCTATCCATTGGTACTATTATTCCTACACCGCATACAACTGATAAATAGGCTAATTCCCATTCATATCTATTTTCTCCAATAACTCCTATTCTTTTGTTCTTTAATCCTAAACTAATTAAAGCTGTTCCTAAATAATTTATCATATCTCTTATTTCATTATGTGTATATATTTTGTATGTTTCTTTTCCAACTCTTATTTTATATCCTGGTTTATCTCCATATAATTCTCTTGTCTTATTTAGCATATCTTTTAAATCTACTACTTTTAAAATTTGTTTTGGCATAATGTATATTTCCTCCATGTATTTTTTCTTTTAATAGTAACTACAGTAGTATAATTATAAAATAAAAATTTGTCAACATTTCTAAGTTGACAAATTTTTATTCTTCTTAATTTTCTTTTAGTATTAAATTCTGTCATTTATATATTTTCACCTACTTTTATTCTTTTGAGCTAATTTAAAACAAAAAATTATACTAAAATAATAATTTTTATTTTCTTTCAATAAATTGTTCCACTCTCATGTGAAGATTATATTTATCTCTTAATTCAGCTATTTCTTTCATCATTGGAGATTTATGATGTTCATCTAATGCTTCTTCGCTCTTCCATCTATCAATTAATAAAACTGTTTCATCATCATCCATTGGAAAGAAATATTCATATTTTTCATTTCCTTCTTCAGATCTTACTCTATTTACAACACCTTTTTCAACCATTTCTTCTGCAAATTTTCTAGCAGATCCATTTTTTCCTGTATAATAAATATTAATAGTTAAACTCATAATAAATTCCTCCTTAAAAATAAATTATTCATCTAATTTTAAACATTTTCCAATCGTATCTCCTGTTCTTAAATATGTGTAGTTTGGAAATTCAAATAATACCGGACTAAATTTCGTATAATCTATTTTTCCTTGTTCATCTAAATTTTCTTCTTGAACATAAGTATTATCTATTGTCATTATAAAATTATCAAAACTATCTGTTTCATAATTATCTACTACTTTACATTCCATAACAACTGGTGAATTATTTATTATTGGAGCTCCTGATTCTCCTATGTGATATTCAAATACATCTGATTTGTCTACTTTACTACCACTTACACTTCCAACATAATCTGCCTTTTTTAACATTTCTTCATTTACAATATTTATAGATAATATTTTTGTTTCTTTAATTCCAATATTTGTAAAATGTTTTTTTACTAAACTTACCATTACTTTATCATGTCCTATAATTCC
Source organism: uncultured Clostridia bacterium (assembly GCA_944389125.1). Classification (GTDB taxonomy): domain Bacteria; phylum Bacillota; class Clostridia; order TANB77; family CAG-508; genus Scatovivens. The sequence goes on from CALXLF010000001.1 coordinate 220,168, forward strand.
ACTATGTCCTGCTAAAAGCCAGTTTACTTTTCCTTCTACCATTGTTCCAATTACTAATAATGGCATTGGATATAATGCTAATTTTGAGCCTATATTTTTTTGCATTCTCATTCCCTCCTATTTAACTTTTTTATTTTCTACTTTTCTTTATCATTTAATCTTTTTTCCTAGTTCATAAGCATCTTTGTAAAAATGTTTTGGCATCATTCCTACTGTTCCACATCCTTTTCCAATAATCATTCCTTCATCTTTATAATTCATATAATCTACTAACTTTTTATAATGAACTATTAATGGCTCTACTGTTGAATCATCTGTATTCCAGCAAGTCATTATATATGCCACTTTTAATCTTTTACTACTTATTCTTCCTGTTCTTGAATAAAATCTATCAATTGTAGCTTTAAGTGGTGCTGTCATTGAGAAATAATAAACCGGTGTTGCAAAAACTAACATATCTGCATCTTCTATGCTATCTAATATTTTGACCATATCATCTTTAAACACACAATCTCCATTCATTCCACAGTGGTTGCAACCTATACAAGGATGTATATTTAAATGCGCTGTATCAAATCTTACAATTTCATTGTCATTTTCTTCTGCTCCTCTTATAAATTCATCAACTAAAGTATTTGATGTTCCATGTAAATTATAACTTCCTGTTAAAACTACTATTTTCATAAATTACCTCCTATTTATTTTAATAATTTTAAAATTCCTTTATATGTTATCTCATAAATAGATAAATACTTAAATGGCACATCTGCAGATTTCATTGCTTTCATTTGTTTTTCTGTTACTTCAGCATATGGATAAATTCCATACATTAAAGGGAAAAATAAAAATACAAATTCATCTTTTTCTTCTTCACTCATTTTATCAAAGAATTTATCAACACATTTTCTTACCATTTTTATTGCATTTCCATATGCTATTTTAAATTCTATTAATTCTTCCATTCTGCTATTTTCTTCCATATCATACATATTCATTGAAAGTAATTTTAATAAATTTTTCCTTTTAGCAACTGTATTTGCTAACTTATCTGCAAAATTTTCTTTTGTCAGTTCTGATTCTTGCTCATACATTTTATTTAAATCATCTATCCATCTTTCATATTCTCTTTTTAAAAGTGCAAGAAATATTTCTTCTTTAGTTTGAAAATAATTATATATTGAAGTACGAGAAAATGTAGTTTCTTCTCCTATACTTTTTATTGTTATATCCTTAAAACTATTATTTTCATAAAGCTTTTCGCATGCATTTATAATTTCTTCTTTTCTAATATCAACATTTTCCTTAGTCATTTTGTCTATCTCCTTTTTTATTTTATTTTCAATTATCTTTTGTAAATACTAGATATCAACTGAAAATTCAGGATTATTATTTTATAATCTATTAATAATTATTTTTTGACATCGTGTCAATCTGATTATTATATATCACAATTCTGACATCGTGTCAATATGTTTTTTATTTTTATATAAAAAAAGATTAGTTATATTTCAAACTAATCTTTTAAATATTTAAATTACTATTTTAAGTTTGTTTTAAAAAATTCTTCAATTTTATCAAAAGGAATAATATCTACCCTATCATAAAGATCTGTATGAACAGCATTTGGTATAATCATTAATTCTTTATTATCTGCATATTTGCTATTTTCCGTCATATTTTTATAAGCATCCCTACTCATATAACAAGAATGTGCTTTTTCACCATGTATTACTAAAACTGGATTTCTAATTTCATTACTATATTGCAAAATTGGTTGATTGATAAATGACATAGTACCTGTTGCATTCCATCCACCATTTGAATTTAAAGATCTCTTATGATATCCTCTTTTTGTTTTATAATAATCATAATAATCTTTAACATAAAAAGGAGCATCATCTGGAAGTGGATCAACAACTCCTCCTCCTAATTTATAGCTTCCATTTTTATAATCTTCTGTTCTTTGTGTGTTAAAGGCAACACGTGATTTATGTCTTTCTTCTTCACTATCTGCTGCATCAAAATACCCTTTTGCTGCAATTCTACTCATATCATACATAGTAGAGGAAACAGTTGCTTTAATTCTTGTATCAATTGCTGCTGCATTTATAGCAAGTCCGCCCCAACCACAAATTCCTATAATTCCTATTTTTTCTGGATCTACATTATCTTGTACTGATAAAAAGTCTACTGCTGCTTGAAAATCTTCTGTATTTATATCTGGTGATGCAACATATCTTGGAGTTCCTCCACTTTCACCTGTAAATGATGGATCAAATGCTATAGTTAAAAATCCTCTTTCTGCCATAGTTTGTGCATACAATCCTGAAGCTTGCTCTTTTACTGCTCCAAAAGGTCCACATACAGCAATTGCTGCAAGCTTTCCTTCAGCATTTTTAGGTTCATATAAATCTGCTGCTAAAGTTATTCCATAACGATTATGAAATGTTACTTTTCTATGATTTACCTTATCGCTTTTTGGAAATGTTTTATCCCATTCATCAGTTAAATTTAATTTTTCTTCCATAGTTATTACCTGCCTTTCTTTTAAAGCTTTTTTCTAATTGTTATTATAACCTATACTTTTTTAAATAACCAATACTTATTTTGTATAGTTTATCATGCTTAATTTGAATAATAAAAAAAGTTCAATTATTTTTAAATCATAACTGAACTTTCTGATATTTAAAAAACATCTTTCATATTTCTCATAAATATAATTGTTTCTGCTATATCAATAATTGAATATACAATCATTATAATTCCAATTGTCGTTGTAATTACACCAGGATTTAAAGCTATAAATAATCCACCTATAAACATTATAACAGCTAAAATCATACTGTATACCCAAATGTTATTAGATAATCGTCTTAATTTTAAAGAAGAACTAAACCTTATCAAAGCAGTATAAATAATCCATACACCAATTATAATTCTCAATAATGCTGCAATTGTTGTACTATAAACTATAGCAATAATTCCAATTACTATTGCTAAAATTCCACATATGATATCATAATTTAAAAAATCATCTTTTTCTTTAGAAATTAAGAAAGCTATAATTTTAAATAATCCAATTATTATAAAAATAGCACCTAATACATATGAAATAAATTTTATGGTTCCTTCCGGATTAAAAACAAGTATAAATCCTAAAATCACAAAAATTATAGACTCTAAAATTGAAATCCATCCGCTTTTCTTTAAAAATTTTTTTAAAAAATCCATGATAAAAATCTCCTTTCTTAAAATTATTACATTTAATATTACAATTAAATAGTAACAACATTTTTCTTTGGTAAGATATATTCAAAATTTTGCTTTATATTTGATACTTTTAATTCATTTCTTTTTCCCCCATATTCACCATCAATAGAGATTTCTAATGGTTGTTTAGACTCTACTTTTATATTTGAAGTTTTAAAATAATAAATATTCTCATCATTTAAATTTCCTGATAAAACTTTAAATATTAAATTTATTGTACTCAAAATATTTTTTGGTTTTTTAACAAATATTGCTTCAAATTTTCCATCATCTAATTTAATATCTTCTTTTTTAAATAAATTAAATCCACCTATATATTTTGAATTACTAATACTTCCATAAATAAACTCTCCTTCTAAAGATTTTTCTTCAGAGTCTATTTTTAAATCATAGCTTTTGTAATCAAATACTTCTTTTATTCCATTAAAAACATAAGCTTTTCTTCCAAATTTATTTTTTAAATCTCTACTTGTAGCATATGATGTTTTAGAAAAAATGCCAAAGCTAACTACATAATTAAAAATATTATCTGATACTAATCCTGTATCAATCTTTTTTAAAGCATATTCTTTTGAATCTTCTAAAGTATCTAATTTATCAACTGATACAGCCAAGCTTTTGGCAAAATCATTTGTAGTTCCAAATGGAATAAACCCAACATAAGGTTTTTTATCAATTTCATATAACCCCTGAATAGCCTCATTCAGAGTTCCATCTCCTCCATAAACTATTAAAATTTCATAATCTTTATTATAATCTTTGATTATACGTGTTGCATTATTTTCAATAGTTGTATATTTAAGATCAACTTGGCAATCAATACTTTTAAAAAAATTAATAATTTTAGGAACATATTTATCTGATTTTGCCTTACCGGCTTTTGGATTAACTATCATTAATATTTTATACATAGCTTACTTGTCCGTTTCTTCATCATTTATTTTTTCAACTTTACAAACTTTAATCTTTATTATTCTTCTGTCTTCAACTTTTTCAACTTTATAAATTGCCTTTTCTGTTTCAATTACAGGTTTTTCTTTTTCATTAGGAATTCTTCCCAATTCTTCTATTAAATATCCAGATATAGTATCATAATCTCCATCTGGTATATCTATATCTAAAAGTTTCTCAACATCTGAAATAGACATTCCTCCACTTATCATATATGTATTTTCATCAATTTGTTCATAGTTCTTTTCTACTAAGTCATATTCATCATAGATTTCACCAACAATTTCTTCTAGTATATCTTCCATTGTAACAATTCCAGCTGTTCCACCATATTCATCAACAACAACTGCAATTTGTTTTCTGTTTTTTCTTAATTCCTCAAACAATTTATTTATAGACATTGTTTCTGGAACATAATAAGCTTCTTTGACTAAGTTTTTAATTTTAATATTTTTATTTCTATCTGAAAGTAATATATCTTTTATATAAACTATACCTTTTATCTCATCTATATTTTCATCATAAACTGGAATTCTACTATATCTAAATTCCGGATCTTCTGAAATCATATCTATAACTTTTGAAACAGATAAATTCATATCAATTGCATAAACATCATTTCTTGGTATCATTATTTCTGAAACAACTTTATCATTAAATTCAAAAACATTATTTATCATTTCACTTTCTTCTTTGTCAATAGTACCTTTTTCTTCTCCAACATCAACCATCATTCTAATTTCTTCTTCTGTTACAGATTCTTCTTCACTACCAGAAACACCAAATAATTTTGAAACAACATTTGTTGAAAATGTTAAAAATTTAACAAAAGGTGCTGTAACAATTGAGATAAATCTAATTACACCAACTGATGCAAATGAAATTTTTTCATAATATTTCATAGCTAATCTTTTTGGAACTAATTCTCCAAAAACTAAAGTAAAATATGAAAGTATTATTGTAATCAATACTATTGCTATATTATGCCATGTCTCTAAACTTAAAGCTGGTATTAAATTATATAACACTGGTGATAACTCTGATGCGAATGTTTCAGCTGCAAAAGCACTTGATAAAAATCCAGCTAAAGTTATTCCTATTTGAATTGTTGCTAAAAATCCACTTGGATTTTCAAGCATTTTCTTTATTTTTTTAGCCTTTTTATTTCCTTCTTTGGCCATTAAATCAATTTTTGCGTCATTTAAAGATATAAAAGCAATCTCCGCCGCCGCGAAATATGCATTTACTAAAATTAATATTATAAGTAAAATTATCCTTCCCATTTGTAAATTAAAATTCATTCCTTTCTATTAAATAATATAATTTATTTATATCATTTTTTAATATAATTGTAAATACACAAATTATGGTTTTTTAAAGGATATTAAATAAATAATATTAATAATTATCTAGAAAATGATGTTTTTCTTTTCCTTTATGGTAAGAGATAATTGTATCTAGGTTTACGTCTTCTACACTTCTAAAAATATTATAATCAATATTATCATATTTTTTCTTTAATTCTTTAATAAGCTTTTTCATTTCATCTCTTTTAGAACCAACTTGTTCACCATTAGATTTTTCTGTAATTTTACAAGCACATTTAATAAATTCTAAATTATTTTTATTTTCCCAAGAGATAATATCATCTTCACGAACATAATACATAGGTCTAATTAATTCCATTCCAGGATGAGAAGTGCTTTTTACTTTTGGCATCATTGTTTGTACTTGTGCTCCATAAAACATTCCCATAAGTATTGTTTCAATAACATCATCAAAATGGTGTCCTAAAGCTATTTTATTACATCCCAATTCTTTAGCTTTTTCATATAAATGTCCTCTTCTCATCCTTGCACATAAATAACATGGATGATCTTCAATTTTATCTACTCTATCAAATATATCTGTTTCAAACATTGTTAATGGTATATTTAAAATTTTGCTATTTGAGATAATTTTTTGCTTATTTATTTCATTATATCCTGGATTCATACATAAAAATACCAAATCAAAATCCATATCTCCATGAGCCCTAATTTCTTGAAAACATTTAGCCATAAGCATTGAATCTTTTCCTCCAGAGATACAAACTGCAATCTTATCCCCTTTGCTTATCATCTTATATTCTTTTACACCTTTAACAAAATTCCTCCAGATTTCTTTTCGAAAAGTAGTTATTATACTTCTCTCAATTTCCTTATATCTTTCCATATTTTCTCCAATTTATTTGCTCTATTTTATTCCTACAACTTCATATCCTGCATCTTCAATTGCATTTTTTATATCAGAATCAGAGATTTCTTTATCTGATTTAATAACAGCATTTTTATTTTCTAAGCTAACCTCCACATCTTGAACTCCATCAATTCCTTTTAATGCTTTTTCAACAGTCATTTTACAATGATTACATGACATTCCTTCAATACTAACAGTTTTTTCCATTTTAAAATCTTCCTCCTTATTTTTAATTTCTAAATTTTTATCATCTAAACCATTTTCAACTTTGAAATGTGGTTTAAATCTTTTAAGTCTTAGAGCATTTGTTACAACGCATACAGAGCTCAAACTCATACAAGCAGCTCCAATCATTGGACTTAAAGTAATACCAAATGCAGGATATAAAATTCCACAAGCAATTGGTATTCCAATTACATTATAGAAAAATGCCCAAAACAAACTTAACTTAATATTTCTAATAACAGCTTTACTTAAATCAATAGCTGTTACAACATCTAAAAGACTATCTTTCATTATAACACAATCTGCTGATTCAATTGCAATATCTGTTCCTGAACCAATAGCTAAACCAACATCACTTCTTACTAAAGCAGGACTATCATTTATTCCGTCACCAACAAATGCAACTTTCTTTCCTTCATTTTGAAGTTTAGCAATTTCTCTTTCCTTATCTTGTGGTAATACTTCTGAAATAACTCTATCTATTCCAAGTTCTTTTCCAATACTGTTTGCAACTAAAGCATTATCTCCTGTTATCATAACAGTGTCTATATTTCTCTTTTTAAGTTCTTTAATTGCTTGATAACTTGTTTTCTTAATAGTATCTGCAACAGCGATAATACCAATAGTTTCTTTATCATTTGCAAAGTAAAGTACTGTTTTTCCATTATTTGATAATTCTTCTGCTTTTGAATTAACTTTTTCTATATTAATATTATTTTCTTTCATAAATGCAATATTTCCAGCAAAATACATTTTTTGATTTATTATACCTTTAACTCCTCTACCAGAAATTGTTTCAAAATTTGTTACTTTATCAAATTCAATTTTATTTTCTTTAGATTTTTTTACAATTGCTTCAGCTAATGGATGTTCAGAAGCCTTTTCCAAACTTCCAGCTATTTTTAATAATTCATTTTCATCTATTAAAGATACAATATCAGTAACTTTTGGTTTTCCTTCTGTTACTGTTCCTGTTTTATCTAAAACAACCACATCAACAGAATGAAGTGTTTCTAAGCTTTCTGCTGATTTTATTAAAATACCATTTTCAGCACCTTTTCCAGTTCCAACCATAATTGCAACAGGAGTTGCTAACCCTAAAGCACATGGACAAGAGATAACTAAAACTGCAATTCCTATACTTAAAGCAAATTCAAAACTTTGACCAGCAAGTAACCATATAATTACTGCTAAAACTGCAATAGTTATAACTACTGGAACAAAAACACTACTAACTTTATCTGCTATTTTTGAGATAGGTGCTTTAGAATTACTTGCCTCTTCTACTAATTTTATTATTTGAGAAAGAGTTGTATCACTTCCTACCTTTGTTGCTCTTACTTTTATATATCCATTTTTATTTATTGTTCCTGAAACAACTTCATCACCTTTTTTCTTATATACTGGTATTGATTCACCAGTAATACTAGATTGATCAATACTTGCTTCTCCTTCTGTAATTATACCATCAATTCCAATACTTTCACCTGGTTTAATAACTAAAATATCATCTTTAACTATTTCTTCAAGCCCAACTTCTACTTCTTTTCCATCTCTTATTACTGTTGCAGTTTTTGGAGCTAAATTAATAAGTTTACTAATTGCATCAGTTGTTTTTCCTTTTGATTTTGTTTCCAAATATTTTCCAACTGTTATTAAAGTAAGAATAGTTCCTGCTGATTCAAAATAAAGATTACTTGCATATTTTTGGACTAAATCAAGATTATTATGACCTAATCCATATCCTATCATATAAATTGCAACTATACCATAAATCGTTGCAGCAGATGAACCTATTGCAATTAGTGAATCCATATTTGGCATACCTTTAAATAATTTCTTAAATCCACTAATAAAATAATTTCTATTAACATATAAAATTGGTAAAAGTAGTAATAATTGAGTAAAAGCATAAACTAAAGAATTTTCAGTTCCATGAAAAGCATTCATAATAAACTCTGGAACTGGAAGTCCAAACCACTCTTTAAACATATGATACATTGCTAAATACATAAGTGGTATCCAAAAAATTAAAGAAATTATTAATCTATGTTTCATATTTTTTATATCATTATATACTCCTGTACTACCTGCCTCTTTTTTGGATTTACTATTTTCTTTTGAATCATGTAAAGTAGCTCCATATCCGATATCTTCAACAGCTTTTTCGATTTTATCAGTATCTATAATATTATCATCATATTCAACTTCCATATTATTTGAAAGTAAATTGACATTTACATCTTTGACACCGTTCTAATTTTCTTACAGCTTTATCAATATGAGCTGAACAACTAGAGCAAGTCATTCCTTGTACATCAAATAATTTTTTCATAGCTTCCTCCTAATTTATTGTAATTTTTTTATTAAACACATAACATCATTGATAATATCAGTATCTCCATTTTTAATATCTCTAACAACACAAGTTCTTAAATGATTTTCTAATACATTATTTCCTAAACTCTTTATAGCATTATAAATAGCAGCAATTTGAATTAAAACATCATCACAATATCTATCATCTTCAATCATTTGTTTAATTCCTTTTACTTGGCCTTCAATAATGTTTAATCTACGAATCAAATTCTTTTTTTCTTCTTCTGTCCTTTTAGTATATTTTTTATTTGTATTATTAGAATTCTCGCATTTTTCACATTCCATTAAATCACCTCTTTATATTTTTACAATATTAATTTTACAACATCTAAATTATATACCCCTATAGGGTATTTGTCAATGGTACTTAAAAAAATTTTTTGGTAAAATAAAAACCTCATTTTATTTTAAGGAAATCCTTAAAATATGAGGCTTTTATTATTAAAATATTTAATTTTCAGTTTCTTTTTTTTTGGCAAATTACAATATACACTACAAGACCTATAATACCTATTATTGAAATTATTCCTGAAATATGCATTAATGTTGTTCCTGTATATTTTACTTCTAAAGTTCCAGAGTTTGAAATTTGAATTTCTATAAAACCATTTATACTTTCTTCATAATATAAGTTTTCTCCATCTAATGTAATTTTATATCCTGGATAATAAATATATGGTAATTCTAAAATAGCATCATTTGTTTTTATATTAGCATATAGTTCTTGACCATTTTTTGAATAATCACTAATTTCCGCAGAGCCATCTAAAACATAAATATCATCATTTCTTTCCATAAGATACAATCTGGAGTCATTTGCTCTTACTGGTAAATACTCTCCTTTTCCCATTCCTGTAATTGCTTGGCCTTTATTTTGAACTACTTTTCCTATATCCCAATTTTCAATATCTGTTATTCCACTATCTATAGGTAAAAATTCTTTTAAACTTAAAAGATATAAAACACAAATAATCATAAGAAATATATTATCTCTAAATTTAAAATTCTTTATTATTATCTTTACATTTATAGCACATACTATACTCAAAAAGAAATTTGAAAATACTAACATTCTCCAAGAAAATTGTAATAATTCTAAAGGTTTTCCAAATACATCCCATGGAAAATATTTTGTAGACATAAATATACAAAAAATTCCTAAAAATAGAAATAGAAAATATTCTTTTTTATGTGTATTTTCTTTCCAAAATCTCTTAATTGATAAAAAAGGCAAAAATAACAATATTATAATATGAAGTCCAATATCATAAACATATGTTATACCTTCTTCTGTTTCTTCTGTTTTAAATAATTGTTCAATATTTAAAGCATTTTCTTTAATTGATTCAACATCTGCCATTGCCTCATCTTCATATACTACATAATCTGTATAAAAATAATTTTGAATAAGTGGACCCCAAAATGAAAATGAAATTAAAATAACCAAACCTAAATTAATAATTAATTTAATAAAAATCTTCTTATCTTTTAATTTTAATAAATTTATACACAAATATAAAAAAGCAAAAATAGCTGTTATAACTGTCATTAAATTATGTGTATATATTAATCCGAACGGCTCCTATACAAAGCCAAATATCACCTTTTTCTTTATTAAGTAAATTATATAATCCTAAGAAAACTAAAGGAATAAATATATATGATAAAAATTCTCCAAATGAATTTCTTATATACATATCATTCAAATGATATGGCATAGTAACATAAAAAATAGCTGATAAAACTCCTATGTATTTATTTTTTGTAAATTTCTTCATAAAATTATACATTGCAATTCCAGAAAGAAATAAACCTATAAACATAGCTATTTTATATGCATTTACAAAGTTTCTTATAAAGAACCAACAAATTAAAATTAAATAAACTGAAAAAGGTCCATAAAACAAATTCCAACTATAGCCAAAATTGTTAGTTAAATTAGATAAAACAGTAGTATTTTCTCTATTTACAATTGAAAGATATGTAGAATACGCTCTGGAAATATGTTGGGAACCATCATCTGTATAAACATCTAAATCCTTCCAAAAAAGAGGAATTGAAACAACTATTGAAGTAATTAAAATTATTAAAATAAATTTTATTTTATTAAAAAAATTTTTCATTTTAGTTTGCCCTCTCGTTTTTTAATAAACTTATAATAACATATAAATTTTTAATTTACTATAAGTTAAATATATTTTTTATAGATAATTTAATGAAATTGCACCTTGTTCAAGTAACATTTTATTTCCTTCAAAAGCAGGATTATTTATATTATTATCTTTTAACACATAAACATCTTTTCCTTGTTCTAAACTATAATCTACTGTAATCAAGCTTCCACTTTTTAAAGATGCCTGTACTACTATCAATTTGTTTGATAGCCCACTTATTATTCTATTTCTATATGGAAAATTATATGGATATGGTTTTGTATTTAGTGGATATTCTGAAATTATTGCTCCACCTGTTTCTAATATTCTTTCAAAAATTCTTTTATTTTCAAAAGGATATACATTTTCAATTTCAATACTATTTCCTAATATAGCAATAGTTTTTCCTATACTTGACTTTTCCAAACAACCAAGATGAGCAAATTTATCTACTCCTCTGGCTAAACCACTTACTATATTTATTCCGTCTTAAAGAAAGTCTTTTTGAAATTTCTCTTGTAAAATCTAAACTACTCTTAAAAGCCTTTCTGGAACCGACTATGCCTATAGACTCTTTATCTAAGATATCTTTATTTCCTCTTATATAAAAACAAACTGGCTTATCTGGAATATTCTTTAATTTTTTAGGATAAAATCTATTATTATGCCAAATTATATCTATATCATTTTTATCCATATACTCTAAATCCATTTTAGCTTGTATTTTAGTTTCTTTATCTAAAATTTTAATAATGAGATCATCTTTTATTTCTAAATCCACCAAATCGTCTAAACTACTATTATATAGATTTTCTATTCCGCCAAACTTTTTTAGCAATTTAAATTTTGTTTTATTACTTATTTTTAATCTAGATAACCATATATATTTTTCCTTCATTTAAAACATTCCTCCTTAAATATAAAAAAAGCAAAACCTTACTTAAAAATTTAAGTAAAGTTTTGCCCCCGTATTTTTAATTTAATTCTATCTTTTAATTTGTTTTTTTGTTGCTTTTACTAAATTATATAAAAGCATTGCAATTGTCATTGGTCCAACTCCTCCTGGAACTGGTGTTATTTTTGAAACTTTTGGTAAGACATTTTTATAATCAACATCTCCACAAATTTTTCCTTCTTCATTTCTATTTATTCCAACATCTATTACAACTGCACCTTCTTTTACCATATCAGCTTTTACATATTTTGGTTTACCAATTGCAACAACTAATATATCAGCATTTGATGTTATACTTTTTAAATTCTTTGTTCTTGAATGACAAACAGTAACAGTTGCATGTTTTGCAAGTAGACATTGTACCATAGGTTTTCCTACTATATTACTTCTTCCTAAAACAACAGCATTTTTTCCTTCTATACCAATATTATAATATTCTAATATTTTCATAATTCCAAATGGTGTACATGAAATAAAGCAATCATTTCCTATACATAAATCTCCAACATTTACTGGATTAAATCCATCTACATCTTTATCTGGATTAATTCTTCTAAATGCTTTATTTTGATCTAAATGTTTTGGTATTGGACTTTGAAGTAAAATACCATTTACACTTTTATCTTCATTTAATTTATCTATTAAATCAAATAATTCTTTTTCAGTTGTTGATTCTGGAAGAAAGAATTCTTCAAAACTCACACCTACTTGGTCACAAGCTTTTGATTTATTTCTTACATAAACTTTAGATGCTTCATTTTCTCCAACCATGATTACTGCAAGTTTTGGAGTAATACCTTTTTCTTTTAGTTTATCTACTTCTATTTTTAAATCTTCTTTTATTTTTTTAGAAACTATTTTTCCACTTAATATCTTTTCTTCTTCCATTTTTTCCTTCCTTTATTCTTAAAGCATATTTAACTTAAAATAATATATAATACTTTTTTAAATCTTAGTGATTAAATATTAAAAGCGCAAAAATTAAAATTCCAAATAAAATTCTATATATTGCAAATCCTTTAAAACTTCCTTTTCGTAAATATTTTAAGAAAAATTTAATAACAATTAATCCTAATATAAAACTTGCCAAAACACCAACTACAAAAGGAATGTTAAAAACAAAATCTTTTAAATCAACTAAAACAGCAGCTAAAGTAATTGGAGTTGCTAGCAAAAATGAAAACTTAGCTGCACTTTCTCTATCTACTTTTAATCCTCTTGCAACAGTCATTGTTATACCTGAACGTGAAACACCTGGAAATGCTGCTGCAATAGCTTGCGAAATTCCAATCAATATTGATTGTTTAAGAGTAATATTCTCATAATTTACTTCTGAACCACTCTTTTTATCTACTATGTACAAAATTATACCCATTACAATTAAAGCAACTGCTATTAGTCCCATTTCTAATACGATATTATCTCCAACTATTTTAGAGGAAATTTTATCTAATACAAGACTTAAAATTCCAGCTGGAATTGTTGCAATAACTAAATACCAAAATATTTTTCCATCTAAAGAATCTTCTTTTTTTATAACTTTTTTATATCCACCTTTAAAAAGATTTATCCAATCTTTAAAGAAATATATAACAATTGCTAAAAGGGTTCCTAAATGTAATGCTACATCAAAACTATCTGGCACATTCCATCCAAAAATCCATGGAAATACATTTAAATGTGCTGAACTTGAAATAGGCAAAAACTCTGTTAGTGCCTGAATTATACCTAATATTAATGCTTGTATTGTTGTCATAAAAAGTCTCCTTATATCATTTTTTATTTTTTATTTTTTAATATATTAATCTAATTCCTTTAAAGCATGATATAAAGTCTCTTTAATAAACTCAGCTGATGTAACAGGAGCTACTTTTCCTGGTAATGATAAAGCCCAAATTAATTTTATATTTTTCTCTTTTGCAGCTTTTCTATCAACCCCTCCTGGATTTGAAGCTAAATCTATAATAACAATGTCTTTCTTTAATAAATCTAATCTATCTTTATCTAAAATTTGGAAAGGTATTGTATTTATAATAATATCAAATTTTGATAAATTTTTATCTAAATCATTTAAGTGAATTGGTTCATATCCATATGCTTTAATCCAAGCTATATCTTCATTTTTTCTAGCTTCACAATAAACTTTTGCTCCAATTCCTGTAAGCATTTTTGATAAAACTTTTCCAATTCTACCAAATCCCATTATTAATACATTTCTTCCATGAACTGTTTTTTGAGTTTCTTCCATGGCAATTTGAATTGTTCCTTCTGCTGTTGAGATAGTATTTAAAACTGAAAACTCTTCTCTTTTTAATAAATCAATATATTCTATTGATTTTGAATCTAATATATTTCTAATAGGTTCTGTAATATTTCCTGCTATTAAAATTTTTCCTGATAAACAATCTATAAAATCTTCAATTGGTAATTTTATATTACTAAATGGCATTGAAAGATTTTTTCTATCACTTGATAATGGAATAGGTCCAACAACAGCTTTAGAATCTTTTACAGCCTCTTGCAATGTAGGGCACATTTCAACTCTGTCTAATTTTAATAACTCCTCAGAGTACTCTAAACCATAAGTATAAACTGTATACCCGTCTTCTATAAGCATTTCTACTAATTTTACGATTCTCAAATCTCCTCCAACTACTGAAATTGCTTTTTTCATAATTATAATCTCCTTTCAATTATAGAAATCTTTATTTCTATTTTAATCTTATGTATAAAAATTAATGTTATGTATTATTTTTCTGATCTTTTTCTTTATCATTTTCATCCAAGCTATCTTGTTCTTTTTCCTTTTCTAATAATTGTTTTAGTTTTTCTTTATTTATTATATTTGTAACTTTTTCAGAAATTGTATTTTCATTTATTTTTTGAACTAATTCTGTTGTATCTTCTAAATGCTTTTGAGCTACAATTTCATCATTTATTTTTTTATTTTCAGTATCTTCTTTTTCATCTTTTTCTTTTATGTCATCCATTTTTACTGATACTGTAATATATTCTTTAATTCCATCAAAAGCTTTTTCTTTTTCTGCTTTTTTAAGTAATGTAGAATCTATTTCAATTGCTTTATTTACAAATGTAATTGCCTTTTCTTTTAATCCTTTAATTGCATATATTTTTGCTAATTGATAATATGACATTGCTTCTAAATCTTCGTCATATATACTCTTTTCAAAATACTTTTCTGCAGCATCTAAATCTTTTTCTATGAAACATATCTGTCCTAAATTATAATATGCTCCATATAATCTATGGTTAAGTTCAGCAGCCTTTTCATACATTTCTTTTGCTGCTGAAAAATCATTTAATCTTGTAAATACGATTCCTAAATTATAATATAAATCAAAATCAGCTGAATGATATTTTAATGCATCTTGATAAACATTTGCAGCTTCTTTAAATCTTTCTTGTTCACAAAGAATATCACCTAATAATTTAGTTGCTTCATAGCAATCTGGTTTTGATTTAAGTAAGTTTTGAAGCATCTCAATTGATTCATCTTTTTTACCTAACTCTTTTAATAAATTGGCAATTTTAAAATATGAATCATAATCATTTCCTTTAATATCCAAAGCCATGACATATTCATCAATTGCTTTTCTCATACCGCCTTCTTTTTCATAAATTTCTGCTAAAAGTTTATGTCCTTCATAGCCATCTGGATATTTTGAAACAAATTTTACAAGAATATTTTTAGCTTTTTTAGTATCACCTATACTCATATATACTTTTGCCAAAAACTTTACAATAAATTCTGAAAAGAATATTCCCTTTACCTCCAAAAGTATAATTACCATTGGTAACACTATACTAAATAAATATCTTATAAATTTAAAAAAGAAGTTTGCAGAGACTCTTAAGCTTATTTCAAAAAAGCATATAGCTATTCCTATTGCTTGAAATACTAATATTATTATGTAATTAGAATCATTTCGTCTGATTATTTTTGAAAACATAAACATAAATAATGCAAACGAAACTAATAAAAATAATACTTCTTCTAGCACTTTTTCGTCCCCCAATTCAACATCCCAAATTCGACGTTAATTATATCATAACAATAAAATAATCACAACCCTATTAATTTAAATTTTTATATTATTTTGTTCTATAATCTTTATTATTTCTAGCAATCTGAAAGCTCTCATTTATTGTTGGTACACAAGCTTCTGGACTTTCAGTTAATAATTCTCCTTTAAAATAGAAATCTGCAACTTGCTGTATAAAATAATCCATATTTGGATTTAAATTTCTATTAAAAATTTCTGTATGATTTACTCCTTTTAAAATTATTCCTGAAATTTTACATCCGTTTTTTTGGCAATATTCAATACTATTTCTATATCTTTCATTCATTGTTTGTCCTAGTAATTCTCTTTGTTTTTTTCCAACTTCTTTTGGTGTTGTAATATTTCTAAAAGACATATCATGCATTGGTTCCGCTATCTGTGTAGAACTTGTTATTTTATCTCCATTTATATCATAACTTCCTGGTTCACGTTCTTCATTTTCTGCTACATAATATCCAAATGTAATTTCTTTATATGCTTCCATATCAAATTTTTTTCCAAAAAGCTCTTCATAATTTTTTATTCCGTAATGGATATTCAAGTTCTTCTGAAGGTATTGGAACAGTTCCAGCTGCTCCACCAATTAAACAGCTATCTATAATTTCAGGATAAATTAATGCAAATCTTTGAGCAAAAACTCCTGATGCTGAATATCCATTTAAAAATATTTTATCAGCTACTTTTTTTCCATATTCTTGTTCTACTTTTTCTTTTGCTTCTTTAATACACTCCATAAATTTTGATGCCATATTATCATCTTTTACTGCCTCTAAAGATAGCATTTGTTCATCATTTTCTCCAATAATATCTGGTGTAATTGGTAAAACAATTGGAGCATCTGTAACAATTTCCATTATTAAATTTTCAATTGAATTTCCATTATATAAAGCTTCTAATACATTTTCATCATATGCTTTTTTACTTTTTCCTCCAGAATTATAGCTTTCCACCATAAGTCTACAGTTTTCCTTAATTTTTTCTGGTAAAGCCATTAAATAATATAATTCATCTTTACTTTTATAACAATATAAAGTTAATTTCTTACCTTCATGATTAACCAATTCTTTTATTTTACCAGTTGGTATTTCTACAGAATCAGGAATTTGATTTGCCTTTTCTACACAATCACTTATCAAAAATCTCCTCTGCAAAGAATTTTCCCTATCAATTTCCATTTCAAAATCATTATTTGCTTTTTCAAATTCATCACTTTTAACATGTTCAATAAATTGAGCTATTCTTTCTCTTCTCTCATTTTTTCCATATCTCATAAATTTAGTTGAATATATTTGTGCTAATACATATCTTGAATTAAGCACTCTATTTCCTTTTCTATGATTTAAAGCAAATGCATTTCTACTTCTTGATATAAAAGTTGTCATTTGTCTTTTATTTATATCTTTTTTCAAAACATCTAAATCAAAACCATATTTTTGTCTTTTTTCTTCAGGCATGCTTAAAAGAAATTCATCTAACATTCTTTCCATACACTGTGGTGCTACTTCACCTAAAATCTTTCTAGTAGTTGTATCTCCATTATCTATATCTAATGTATGTGTAAGTTCATGAACTAAATTATATACATCTCTTAAATCTCCTTTTATTGCTACAAAAACTCTAACAGGTCTATTATTTGGATTACTTACATTTGAATCTTCTTTTCCATCAAATTGTCTAAATTCTAAATATGCATCTTTAGATTTACTTTCAAGTATCTCATTAATTTTACTTAAAATATCAGGATTTATACTTTCAAAGAAATCTTTTGCAATCTCTAAAGTATTTTCAGAAGAAACTTTAGTTTTTAATGGATATTCATATATATTTTGGAAGCTATCATATGTTCTTATTTTATCCATTAAATCACGAGATATTGATTTTTCAAATTCACTTGATAAATCTAAATCATCTATTGACTCAACTTTTTGTGCATATACATCCACATTTGTATTAGACTCTTGAGTTTTTTCTTTTTTTCTTGAAAATTTACCAAATATATCTTTAAGGCCCATATTTTTGTACCTCCATATTTTTTAGTATACTATATTTTAATTTTTTTGTCTATAAAGTTATCGTCTATATTTTGCTCTAATTAGTATATAAAAAAATAAATTTAAAAAAGCAGAAAAACCATATTAAAGTTTTTCTGCCCCCTTTTATTTTATTAAAATCTAAACTGCACTTCTTCCTTCATTCCTTCCAAAATTCATATAATGTTCTAATGCTTTTGAAAAATTAGGTCCAAATGTCTCTTGCAAATCTGAATAATTATTTATATATGCTCTTACATCAAATGTAGAACTTGCTTGTCTTCCTTCATTTATTCCATTTTGTATAAAATGATTATATGCTGCTTTATAATCTGTTCCAAATGCTTTCTTTAAATCATCATATTTATTTAAATAATATACTGGATCAAATACTGGACTAGCACTTCTTCCCTCTTTTATTCCGAAATTTAACCAATGTGATTTTAATTCTGATTCATTATATCCAAAAGCAGCTTTTAAATCAGAATATCTATCTGCATAGAATTTCGCGTCAAATAAATAATTTGTTATATTTATTGGAGAATCATTTATTGGACTACCCCCATCTGCTAATGCATAATATTTTAAATATGCTGTTCCTAATTGTTTTTTTGTATAACTGATTTGTGAATTATAATATGACATTACATTAAATTCACTACTTCCTCGTCTACCTTCATTTATTCCATTTTCTACAAAATGTACTAAAGAATATGAATTACTAGAATAAAAAGCTTTTTTTACATCTGAATTATTAGATATATAATAATTTACATCAAAATATTTGCTTCCTTGTCTTCCTTCATTTATTCCATTTTGTATAAAGTGATTATATGCTGCTTTATAATCTGTTCCAAATGCTTTCTTTAAATCATCATATTTATTTAAATAGTATACTGGATCAAATACTGGACTTGCGCTTCTTCCTTCTTTTATACCGAAATTTAACCAATGTGATTTTAATTCTGATTCATTATATCCAAAAGCAGTTTTTAAATCAGAATTTTTATCTGCATAATATGTGCTATCGAATAAATAATCTGTTATATCTATATTATGAAGTCTCATATAATATGTATAATCTATATCAATATCAACATTTCCACTAATTCCAGGAACTGAACCTGTACTTGTATATTGCCATACATTATATGAGCCTGTATATGATGGTTTACTTACTCCATAATGAGCAACCCAAATATCATTATTAGAACGAACTTCAGAATCCCAAATAGTACTTAAAGGATTTGAGCTACCATACAACATAGGAGTATAGCCTTGTGATTTAATATAATTCAAAAATACTTTTGCATTTGCATTAAGTTGTTCATTAGATAGTCCATTTGTTCTGTATGGATTACCAGAATTTGAATCATATCTATCACCAAAATACTCATAATCATAAGCTACAGGATATTTTATATCATAATCTTTTATCAAATTAACAACAAAAGCTGCTTCTTGCAAGGCTTCTTCTTCATTTATTGCAGCTGAAAAGAAGTAAATTCCAACATAGATTTCATTATCAAGAGCACCTTTTATATTATCTTTAAATTTAGAATCTTCAACCAAATTTCCTTCTGTACCATATCCTCTAAATCCACATCTAATAAATACAAATTTAACTCCTGAATCTTTTACTTTTTTCCAATCAATATTATTTTGAAAATTTGAAACATCAATTCCAATTGCTGTATCTCCTGAAGTTTCATATTTAGATATTATACTAGAAATATCTGCATTATTATTAGCAGCCATTAAAGAAGGTTGCATTTGTTTCACATATAAAGGATCTTCATTTATATTTGTTTCATCTTCTAAATAAGTTTTTGGCATCTCAGTTGTAATACCATCAAAAGTAATAGTATCTCCTTCTGATAATGCAAAACTTTTTACTGTTAATGCAATCATCAAAATTAAAAATATTAGCAAAATTCTCTTATGTAATTTCATAAAAGACATCCTCCTTTCAAATTTTATAATATGTCTTTTAACTAAATCGAATTTTATCATAATAGAAATTCTTTGTAAATCCTAATTTATGGAATATCAAAAATTCTACCAAAAGTTTACTTCTTATATTTGAACTTTTATTTCTTTATTTAGATATAATGAATATAAATATATTTCTGAAACTGGTTTATTTACAGCTTCTTCTACTGCTTTTTTATATAATTCTAATTGAACCTTATATTTTTTTATTAAATTTTCTTCTTCACCTAATTTTAAATAATCAGTTTTATAATCAACTAAAATTATCTTCTCATTTTTATCTTCAAAAAATAAATCAACAATACCTTGAACTAAAATTTCTTCATCTTGAGCATCTTCTATAAATTCTTTAGCTTTTACTTTCATATAAAAAGGTTTTTCTTTATAGACTTTTTTTGCTTCTTTTATTTTTTGAGCAAAATCTGAATTTAAAAATTTATATATTTTTTCAATATCTATCTTTTTTGCCTCTTCTTCTGTTATAAAATTTCTTGCCACTAATTCTTGAACAAAATCAATAAGTTCATCTTTTGTTTTTATTTTATTAAAATCAATTTTTTGTAATATTAAATGAGTTAAAGTTCCAATTTTTGCTGCATCAATTTTTACTTCTTGTAAAAATTTAGGAACTACATTAGATAAGCCTATCTTATCTTGAGATATAAATTGATTTCCAACTTCACTTTCTAAAGCTTGTTCATATTCATTTAATTGAGATATATCATCAGATTCTTCTCTATTTTTTATTCTTTTCATCTCACTTACAGTGCTTTTTATCGGTAAAGTAGTCTTAAATAAATATTTGTATTTCCAATTAAGTTTATCTTCTAATTTATCAAACTGGTTATATTCTGAAAAATCTAAAATATTTTCTTCAGTTATATCTTCTTCTTTTTCTGTTATAAAATCTTTAGCATCCACAATATTAAATTTAAAAGTTTGCTCATCTTCTAAAATTTGATTTTTAAGATATGTTAATTCAATCCAATCTAAATAAGAAGAATATTTTTTTAATAAAATTGGATTTATTTTATTATTTTTTATATAAACTTCTAATTCCTCTTTCTTTTTATCAAGAGCTTTTTGTTCATCTTTTTTTACAGCTGTAATTATAAGTTTTTCTTTTGCTCTTGTTAAAGCAACATATAAAACTCTCATTTCTTCTGAAATATTTTCTTCTTTTAATTTTACTTTAATTGCTTGTTTTGCTGCTGTTGAATACTCTATTCTTCTTTCATAATTTATATATTCTGGACCAATTCCAATATCTTTGTGAAATAATATATCTCCTTTTAAATCTTCTAAATTTATTTTTTTATTACTATTACACAAAAATACAATTGGAAATTCTAATCCTTTACTTTTATGTATACTCATTATTCTAACAACATTTTCATTTTCACCAATAATTTTAGCAGAACTTAAATCTGAACTACCAACTTTTAATTTTTCTATAAATCTTATAAAATTAAATAATCCTTTAAAACTAGTTTTCTCATAATCTTTTGCTCTTTCAAATAACATTTTAAGATTTGCTTGTCTTAATGCTCCATTTGGCATTAAAGATGCATAATTATAAAATCCTGTTTCAACATAAATTTTCCAGATTAATTCTGAAAGTGGTAAATACTCGCTTTGTTTTCTCCACTCTTCTATTTTCATCTTAAAATTATTTAATTTTTCTTTTAAAGCTTCATTTTCTAATTTTACTAAAGCATCTTCAATACTTTGCCAAAATTTTTCTTCTCTATTTACTAATCTTATAGTAATTATTTCATTATCAGAAAACCTAAATAACATACTTCTTAAAACAGCTACTAAAGGAATATCATCTAATGGATTATCCAAAACTTTTAGTAAATTCATAATAGTACTAATTTCTATTGTTTCTAAATATTCTGCTCCTCCATCAGTAAATACAGGTATCTTATTTTTTATTAGTTCTCTTTCATAAATATCAGCTAGTTTTGTTGAACGTAATAAAATTACAATATCTTTATATTTAATAGGTCTTTTTCCTTCTTTTTTATCTGTAATCAATATTTTATTATTTATCATTTCATTAATTTTTTTAGCAACAAATTTACTTTCAATCTCTTCTTTTGCCATTTGATTAATTTCAAAATCTACATTTTCTTGTTCCAAATCACTATCATCTAAATCAAAATCATCTTTATCATTAATATTTTTTGTATCAATTACATAAACTTCAGATTCTTGAATATCTTGAGAATCTTCAAAATCTGCTCCTAAATTTAAAAATTCATTTTTATCATATTCAATATCACCTAAATCTTTGCTCATAATGCTTTCAAAAACATTATTATTTAAATCTAAAATATTTTTTCTACTTCTAAAATTTTTAAAAAGTTGAATTTTTAAACCTTTATCATTACCATCTAAACTATAATTTTCATATTTCTCTAAAAATAACTCTGGACATGCTTTTCTAAATTTATATATACTTTGTTTTACATCACCAACCATAAAAAGATTTTTTCCATTTGAAACAGATGTTAAAATTTCCTCTTGAATTCTATTACTATCCTGATATTCATCAATTGCAATTTCTACAAATTTCTCTGTATATTTTTTTGCTGTTTCTGTTTTTACTAAATTACCATTTTCATCCTTTTTTACTAGAATTTTTAAAGCATAATGTTCTATATCATTAAAATCAATAATATTTTTTTCTCTTTTTTGAGATTTATAAGCTTCTCCAAATTCTAAAACTAAATCTCTAAGAAAACACATAATTTCATACATCTCAAAGATATCATTATATGCATCTTCTGAATTATATAACAATATATTTTTAGCAAGATCATTTATTTTTTTCTTTACATTTGTTCTTACATTTTTAGCTTCTTCTTTTAATGATAAATCAACTTTTTTATCAGTTGGATATCTATCAAAATTAAAATTTGAATAATATTCAAAACTATCATTCCAAGATGTATCTATAGCTTTTTCAAACCCTCTTAAATTTTCAATATCAGAATTTATAACATCTGTAAATTTATCAAGCTCTATAAATTTAACCATTTTATTTTGAACAATTTTTAAAGATTTTTCTCCATCCAAAATTTCTTGTTTAAGTTCATCTAATAAAATTTTTCCCCATATAGATTTTCCAAAATCGTCAAATTCCTTTTTTTCTGGATTAAACATTTCAACTTTTTCCTTAATCCACTCTTCTGGGAATACAGAACTTCCGAGAAAATTCAAAAAGTTTAAGAACTAAATTTTTTAAATCTTCATCTCCTCTATATCCTGTATAAATATCTGTTAATTTCAAAAAATTTTTATCTTCTGATTCATATTTTGATTCAAATAAGTCATCTAATACTTCTTGTTTTAATAAAACAATTTCTTCTTCTGATGCAATTCTGAAATTTGGAGAAATATCAATTTCAAAAAAATTATTTTTTATAACGTCTAAACAAAATGAATGAATAGTACATATATTAGATTTTCCTAATAAATTTATTTGTCTTTGTAGATTAATATTATCAGGATCCTCATCTAGCTTTTTATATATTGCCTCAAGTACTCTTTCTCTCATTTCAGATGCTGCAGCATTTGTAAATGTTACAACTAATAATTTATCTATATCTACTCCATCTAATATAATTTTTTGAATTATTCTCTCAACAAGTACTGCTGTTTTTCCACTACCAGCAGCTGCTGCAACTAATATATTAGTTCCTTTTTTATATATTGCATCTTTTTGGTCATCTGTAAAATTCATATTTAAAACTCCAAACTTAAAATTTCTATAGCAAGATTATAAAACATCAGTTCGTGAATGTCAAGGATTTTTTTATTTGCTAAAAAGTTTTAGCCATCTAAAGTAAACATCCCCCGCATGCAAAAGGATGCAAGCGGGGGCAACTTTTTTTATTTTATTGATTTCCTGTATTTGTATTTTCTAAAGAACAAGATATATCTGTTATTCCACTTAAGTCTCCATTTTTATATTTTAATAAACTTACTTGTGTTGGTATAGACTGAGTTGTTGGTAATTCAAATAAAATTTCCATAATGCCATCATTATCAACATCTAAAATCTCAATATTATTATAGCTTAAATAATATCCATCTGTTGATACTGACTCCCATCCAGATTTATTCATTGTAGCTAAAGTTGCTTTAATAAATCCAGTAGACTCTACTAAGATAATCTTTGATTCACCTGTTTCTTTGTTAGATAAAATAACAATATATTCATTAGTTCCATTTCCGTCTAAGTCAGATATTATAGTTTTTTTATTGTCATAATTAGCAAAATCAGAATTATTATCTAAAACTACTGCAGGAATTGAATTTACAACCTGTATATCTCTAGGAATGGCATTATAATTTTCAGAAATTGCAACTTTTCCAACATTATCTACTTTTACTAAACCATCAAGAACTTGATCTGATAAAATTCCTAAAGATGATTTTGTAAATCCAAAGTTTTGATAATTATAATATGTAATAACATAATCATCTTTTTTATCACTTGTGTTATCTATATATTGTAAATCAACTACTTTCATTTCAGAAACATTAAGAACTAATCCATCATATAAAACTATAATTTCTTTATTTAAAACTTTTCTAGAATCTGCATCTGAAGTTGATACTGTTGTGTTTCCAGAAGTTGAATTTGATGAGCTTGTATTTGTTTCATTTGAATCAATTACTGTATTTAATATTTCTGCAACAGTAGAAGCCTCATTTGTTGTATCAGTATTAACAATTTCTTCTGATGAATATTTATATAATTGATAATATATAACAGAGCCTATAATAACAGTAATTATAACTATTATTGCCAAAAATATATTTAAAACTTTTTTACTTAATTCACTATTATCTTTGACATTCTTACTTTTATTTGTTTTGGCATTTTTGTCATTTATCTTATTTTTTTGGTTTTTATTCTCACTCATAGGCATTCTCCTTGGTATATATTAATTACTTTCCTATAATATTTTAACATGTTACTATTGTTATTTCAATAGTAACATCATACAATTTTCTACCTTTTTTCTGGAATAATAACTCTAAAAATCGTTCCAACTCCTTCTTCCGAGAAAAACGTAATATTTCCATTAAATTCTGTTTTAATATTTGTATATGAAATAAATAATCCAAGTCCTGTTCCGTTTTTTCCTTTAGTTGTTATCATTTCTTTAAATAATTTATTTTGAATCTCTTTTGGAATACCTCCTGCCATATCTTTAACTTCTATATAAAAATTATCATCTTTTTGATACAAACTTAATTCAATTATCTTGTTTTCTTCATCTTTATAAGCTTGTATTGAGTTTGAAATTAAATTATTTAAAACTTGAACTAAAGTATTTAAATTCCCTGAGATTACTTTATTTTCATCTACCATAATATTCATTTTTAAATCAATTAAGTTCTGAGTTAATTCATACTTCATCAAAATATTAATATATTTTATAAGATCTTTTACTTTAAATTTTTCATCAATTGATTTAGTATTATTAGAAGTTTGAACTTGTATAGCTTTTATAACATCTGTCATATATGATAAATAATCTTTTATTTTATCAGTCCAAGTTAACATTTCATCCGCTATTTCTCTATGATCTGAAGGCAAAACATTTTTATCACCAATCGATTCATCATATTCATCTACTAAATCATCTAATCCTTCTAATGCTCCTGCTATAGAAAAAATAGGTGTTTTCAAATTATGTGCAATTCCTCCTATCATCTGTCCTAAAGAAGCTAAACGCTCTCTTCCTATAGTTGCATCATGATTTAATTTTAAAATTTGAATATTTCTAAAATACTCTGTTGTTTCAGTTATAAAAATCAAAAATAAAGTCTCATTCTTTTTAGTATCTAAAATCTCAGCTTCATATTTTAAAGTTTTTCCTAATGTAATAGAATTTCTTTCAAAAACGACTTTTGAATTTTTATATTTTTTATTTTTTAAATTTAAAATTTTATCGATATCTTCATCAAAAATAGTATCAAATTCTTTATATTCAATTAATTCTTCAAAATCCATACCATTTATATCTAATTTTCCTAAATTAAATGTATTTTGAAAAATTTTATTATACATTACAATTTTCTTTTTATCATTTATAACAATATATGAATCTGAAATTGTATTTAAAATTGTATTTAAAGAAACAGGAAGTTCTGTTACAATTTGATATTTAAAAACAATATAAATAAGTGCAATTGCCACTATAGACTGAATAACTTCTGTTATATAAGTTTTTGTTTCTATAACTCCTGTTATTGCTAAAAGATTTATAAAATATGGAATGCAGAATATAATCATTCCAATTAATACTTGAGGCCATGCTTTATTTTTTGTTTTATAAAAATGTTTTAAAAGCATGTAAAATCCTAAAAAGTATGTTAAATACATATTGATTATATAAACATAAAACATATATCCATATTTGCAATCTTTATAATTTACAGAGTAATTTTCAAACATAAGACCATGTAATTTATTTGTAAACATACATAATATTGTAATTATTGGAATATAAAATAAGCTTAAATATCTAGTTTTAAATTTAAAATTTGGTTCAATATAATAACAAATAGCAAAAAACACGCAAATAGGAAGCATTGCTTCACCTATGTACGCAAATGCTTCAAAAAGCTGCCATGTATTATAAGCAGAAATATTTAAAATTTGAAACATTACAGAAATATTAGAAATTAAAGCGCATGTTAAAATAAGCATACACCATTGTCTAACATTTGTTTTTCTAATTTTATTTTGTAAATATACTATAAAAATAATTAATAATATGGATAATAAGCATAATCCATAAGAATACATTACTTCTGCAGTTCCCACTTATTTTTCCTTTCTATTCTGTAGTTTTAATAGGTATAATTATATTAAATGTCGTTCCATTTTCATTTGATTCAAAAGTCATTTCTCCTCCAAATCCTGCTTTGATATTAGAATATGAAACAAATAAACTTAATCCATTTTTTTCTTCTGACTCATTATAAATAATCTCTTTAAAAATTTTATTTTGAATAGATTTTGGAATTCCTTTTCCATTATCTATAACTGAAATTATTAAATTATTATCTTTTCTATCTATGACAACTTCAATAATTTCATTTGTCTTTCCTTCATATGAATCAATAGAATTTAATATCAAATTATTTATTACCTGAACCAAACTATTAAAATTTCCTCTTAGTTCAGTATCTTTAGGAACTTTAATTGTAAAATTCAAAATAATCAATTTTTGTTTTAAAGTATTTTTCATTAAAATATCAACATATTTTACTAAATCTTCTATTGTAAAAGTCACTTTTTCATCACTATTTAAAACAACTATTTGACTTCTTATTGCAGTTATAGCATCAGAAATTGTTTCCATTTGTTCTCTCATTTTTCCAAGCCATTCTCTCATGTCTTTTACGATTTCTTTATTATCTTCATCTGAGACAGTTTTATCTCCACTTGATTCTTTATATTCTTTTACTAAATCTATAAATCCCTCTAATTCTCCAGTTAGTGAAAATATTGGAGATTTTAAAGAATGAGCAATTCCTGTTATTAAACCTCCGAAGAGTTGCAAATCTTTCCCTTGTAGCTAAAGATTCTTGATTTTCTTTCAATTCTTCAATAGCCTTATAATTTTTAGTAACATCTTTAATTAAAATAACATATCTCATAAAAATATCATTATCTACTAAATTCATTATTTCAATTTCATGTATTTTTGATTTTGTTTTTATTATAAATTTAGTATTTTGACTATTTTCAATATTATTTAATATTTTATAAATTTTCTCTTTATCACTTTCTTTAAAATTCGTTTTATCAAGAGCATTTTTTATATTTTTTCTTTTAACATCTGATTCTTTTAAACCTGTAAATTTAAGAAAAGTTTTATTGTAATTTGTAATTTTTAATGATTTATTTAAAATTACATATCCATCAGAAATTTTTTCAGATACTTTTTTTAGTCTTAATTCTGAACTATATGTAATTTTCATAATTATTATTGAAGCTATAATTCCAAGTGCAAAAATAATAATAGTTAATAAATAAAGTATCTGCATAAATTCCCCTTTCTTAATATTAAAAAACACAAAAAAGGCAAGAAAGATTAAACTTCTCGCCTTTACTTAAGTTTCTAATTATTTTTCTACATTTCCTTCTGGCAATGCTGGATAATCTAAAACTACTCTTATTTTTAAAACATAAGAAATTGCTTTAACTATTTTGCTATTTTTTATTCTTTGCCATAAAGAAGGTTTTACTTCATATCTAGTTTCTTCAAAATAAGCTGTATCTTGAGCTTCTTCTACTTGATTTTGTTCCTGAGTAGAATTATTTTCTTCTACTCCATTTTCATCTTTTGAAACTTCAGTATCTGTATCTACTCCTATTTCTTCTGTATCTTCTAAAATTTCACCTTCTTTAGAATTTCCTGATTCTCCATTTTGTTCTACTGGTTCTGTTTGTTCTGTATTTTCTTGTTCATCTTTTGATTGTTGAACAGGTTCTGGAACAATAACCTCTTTAGCTTTATCAGGTTCAGTTGGTCTTGGTTCAACTTCTATTATTTGACTCTTAATATCAGAATTCTCTTCTTTTATAAATTCTTCTGCAGGAGCTGGTATATATTTCAAAGCTTCTGCAATTTCAATGCCTATATAACTTAAGGCTTTAGACCTATCCTCTATCCTTTCCATATCAATTTCTATATGTAAGTTTGACTCTAAATTATTAATTTTTGCATCTAATAACTTACTAGCATCTTGGTATTCTTCTGATTCAGGATCCGCACCATTACCAATTATTGTAAGAGCCTCTACAACATCACTACTGTATTTAGTTTGTAATTTCTTTATAATTTCTTTCCAATTTCTAGCTCTACCTTTAATTGCTTTTGTTACATCTCTTAATACACTACCTAATTTGATGTTTCTCTCTCTTTTTCTTATTAATTCTTCTATTTTCTTTGTATTTTCTTCAAATTGGTTTGTAGCATACTCAACTAAATCATATGCAGATTTATAAACATTAGCAGGAAAAGCCTTTTTTCTTGGATATTCTAGTAAATATGTTTTTACTGATTCAACTAAATCCTTGAAATATGAATCATCCTCTAATTGAACAATTTGCTTTTTACTGTTTGGATTTATTAACTTCTGGATCTTATCAATGTTTGACAAGATTTTCTCTTCCGTGATAACCATTTTCACGTTTACTATGCCTGATTTGCGGAAAAAAAATGACATTGTAAACTTACCTCCTTTGTATTGACCTTCTTAAATACTACCGTTATTATATACGTTTTTTGTCGAAAGCTCAAGTATTTTTCGACATTTTTTTGTTACATTTTGTTTACATTTCTTTTACATTTGTTATATTTACAAATTATGTAAATTAAACTCTTTTAATTTCTTCAAATCTTTTTATTTTTTGTGTAGTTGTTTTTATAAGTTCTTTAGTTGTAACTGTTATTCCCTTAATGTATTTATATGTTGGAATTCCCTTATTTACTTCTTTTACATCTTTCCAAAGTTTTTCTTTTATGTCTTCTTCTTTTTCTAATCCAAATTTTTCTTTCATTATCTCAGGATCATAAACAAGTTTAGCATTTAATTTAAGATCAGTCTCATCACCATTTTCAGGTTTACCATATACAAAAGATTCTTTTACACCTTCTATTTTATTAATTAAACCTTCAAGTTCTTCTGGATAAATATTTTTTCCATTTTTTAAAACTATAACACTTTTTTGTCTACCTGTTATAAAAATATAATCATCTTTATCAAAATAAGCTAAATCGCCTGTATGGAACCAACCACCTTCAAAAGCGGCTTTTGTAGCTTCTTCATTGTTATAATATCCAATCATAACAGAATCACCTTTTACTACTAATTCTCCTACTCCATCTTTATCTGGATTCCAAATTTTTCCTTGAAGACTTGGATATAATTTACCAATTGAGCCATATTTTACAACTGTTGGATGTTCAGCTGCAATAACAGGAGATGTTTCTGTTAAACCATATCCTTGATAAGTTGCTATACCAAAATCATTAAATCCTTTTTCTGCTTCTTTGTCAAAAGCTGCAGCACCTGCAACAAAAAGTCTAATTTTACCTCCAAGAGAATCTAAAATCTCTTTAAATAATTTTCTTCTTTTATCAATTCCAAATTTCATAAGTATATTTGATATAAATAATCCAAATTTAACTTTTTTTGTTTTACCTTGTTTTTCAATTGTTTTCCATAATCTCTGATACATATTTTCAAAAAGTAATGGGACTGAAATCATTACACTTACTCTATAATCTTTTATATTCTCTGCAATATGTCTAATTCCTTCACAATATGTTATACATGCTCCAACAGAAATTGGATACAAAAATCCTACTGTACATTCAAAAACATGATGTAATGGTAAAAATGAAAGAATTACGTCTTCTTTATTAACATCAAAAGTTGATGTAATATCATATATATTTGTACATAAGTTTTTATGTGATAACATAACAGCTTTTGACATTGATGTAGTTCCTGAAGTAAACAACATTATAGACATTTTTTCATTATCAATTGGTGCATCTAAATACTCTCTATTTCCCTGTCTTAATAATTCTTTTCCTGTTTTAATTAATTCTTTAATTGAATAAACGCCATCTTCATTTTTTTCTTTATCCATAGAAATAAAATATTTTAAATTAGTATCATTTTGTTTTCTAATTTTATCCATAATTTCATCATATTTTTTTGAATAAAAAATTGCTTCAACTTCTGAACGTTTTATAGAATTTTCAATTTCAGCAGGAGGTAAAGATTTATCCAATGGTACAATTATTCCAACACCTGTAACTGTAGCCAAATATCCTAAAGTCCATTCATATCTATTTTCAGAAATAACTGCAATTTTCTTATCTTTAAGACCACTATCAATTAAAGCTGTTCCTAAAGCTTCAATATCATCTAAATATTCATTGTATGTTTCTGTTCTAAAATTTCCTGGTGTTTCTGTTTTATATTTAAATGCAATTTCATTTCCATATTCTTTTCTTGTATTTTTAAGTAATTCCTTTATATTTTCAAATTTTTTTACATCATGTAATCTTTCACAAGATTTATGTTCTCTATTATCTTCCATTTTATCCCCCTACATATGTTCGAAAATTAATTTTTCACATTCTCTATATAATTCTGTTATACTATATTCTTTTCCTGTTTGCCTTTTATACATCATAATTGATGAAGTCAAAGAAAATATTGTATAAGCCATAAGCTTAGAGTTACATTCTTTAATTTCTTTTTTATTTATGCCATCATTAATTATTTTTTCAATAACTTCAATATACTCTTGAACTTTGTCTTGGCAAAGTTTATTTTTAGGTTCATTTCCATATAATTGACTAAAAATAATTGAAAGCATATTTTCGTATTTTACGACTCCTTTAATTTGAATTAAAATTATTGCTTTAATTTTTTCTTTTGTTGTTTCACATTTAGAAGTCTTTATCTCTATACTATTTTTTAAAAGTTTCATACCTTCTTCAACAAGAAAGTTAAAAATTTCTTCTTTACTACTAAAATGATAATAAAGTGTTCCTTTAGCTACTCCTACTGTTGCAGTAATTTCCTCGATACTAGTAGCATCATAACCTTTTTCAGAGAAAAGCTTCATTGCAATTTCAAATATCTTTCTCTTTGTTCTGTTCACTAAATCACCTACTAATTTAAAAAATAATCTCTATTAAAATACGTTTATATTAAATCATAATTTAAATAAAAATTCAATACAAAATAATATAAAAACTTTGAATTTATATACTTTCTAATATATCTTATATTAGAGATTATCTTTATATTATTTCTTTACTTGAAAAATCTAAAATTGGCAAATTAATTGTTGGAACACTTTGACTTAAAGCTGTATTAGCACTTACATAAGCTCTTAATTGTTGATATAAATTTGGAACTCCATTTATTCTTATTAATTTTTTAATTTTACTTTTACTTATTTTGTTCTCAAATTTAAAAAGTCCATAAATAGATATATTAATTTTCCCAATTTCTTTATCACTATTATTTTCTTTTAATATAATATTATTTTTCAAATCCAATCCAACTAATATTTCATCATCTTTTTTCTTCTGATCTAGTATTTTATATCCTAAACTTAGATCAATTGAAATTTCTTCTTTTGATAAAATTCTTTTTTGTATCTCAAACTCATATTTAGTAACATAATTTTCTATAATTTGTATTTCTTGTTCCATAAACATTCTCCTTTATTATACATTTAATTTTTATTAGAAAAATCAGCTAGAATTTAGCTATTAGAATAAAATTAATTTTTGAAATAAAATTTTTTATAATTGATTGCAAGCATTTTATCACGCATTTTTTACTTTGTAAATAAATTTTTTCAAAAAAAATCAAGGTAGAAAATTTTAATCTTTTCTACCTCAATTATAATATCTTTTTTTAATTTTCATGTCTAGTACCATTTAATCTAAGAAGCTTCATAATTTCTACAATTACTAATGGAGCTATAATTAATGCAATAGTTTCTTCTAATTGTGTTACTGGAAGTGTTACTAATCCAAAAATATTTCTTAAGAATGGTATAAATAACACTGCAAACATAAGTGATGCTGATACTAAAATTGCTAAAAGTAAAACTTTATTATTAAACATATTTGTAAATGCTGATTTTTTGTTATCTCTTATATTAAATACATGAACTAATTCTGAAAATGCTAAAACTGTAAATGACATAGTTTGAGCAACTTTTATTTTATAAGCTTCATCTCCATCTACACTTAAACCTATAATAAATGCTGCTAAAGTTAAAAGTCCTATCATAAGTCCTTGGTAAATGATTCTAAATGTTATACCTTTTGTAAATATACCTTTTGTATTTTTATTAGGCTTTCTACTCATTATATCTTTTGCTGGTGGATCCACTGCTAATGCTAATGCTGGAAGTGAATCAGTAACTAAATTTATCCATAAAATATGAATTGCAAGCAAAGGCTCTAAATTTGTACTTGTAATACCAAATTTTTGAGAAAGCCATGGTGTAATTAAAATAGCTATAAATAATACTACTATTTCTCCTATATTACTTGAAAGCAAGAATGCTATTGCTTTTAAAATATTATCATAAATTCTTCTACCTTCTTCAACTGATGCAACTACTGTGGCAAAATTATCATCTGTTAAAATAACATCTGAAGCCTCTTTTGCAACATCTGTACCTGTAATTCCCATACTGCATCCAATATCAGCCGTTTTAAGAGCTGGAGCATCATTAACACCATCACCTGTCATAGCAACAACTTCTCCGTTTGCTTGCCAAGCTTTAACTATACGTACTTTATGTTCTGGTGATACTCTTGCATATACTGCAATATGTTTTACTCTTTCAACAAGCTCTTCATTTGAAATTTCTTGAAGTTCAGATCCTGTGATAACCTCATCGCCTTCTTGCAAAATTCCAAGTTCTGTTGCAATTGCAGCTGCAGTTACTTTATGATCACCTGTAATCATAACTGGTTTAATTCCAGCAGATATACATTTTTGAACTGCTACTTTTGCTTCTGGTCTTGGCGGATCTATCATTCCAACCATACCAACAAATGTAAGATTACTTTCTAGATTTGCAAGTTCTTCTCCTTGTGGTTCATGATCAAATATTTTATATGCAAATGCCAAAACTCTTAAAGCTTGTTTTGCCATTAACAGATTATTTTCATCTATTACTTTTGTATATCCTTCTATTCCTGATATAACTTCTCCATCTTTTCTATAACCAGTACAACATTTTAAAAGTTCATCTATTGCACCTTTACAATAAACAACATATCTATCATCAGCTTCTTTGTTTACTGTTGTCATAAGTTTTCTTTCTGAATCAAAAGGAATTTCATAAACCCTTTTAGCTTGTGCATAAATATCTTTTGAAAATTTCAAATCATATCCAAGTTTTACTAATGCTGTTTCTGTTGGGTCACCTTGTAATTCACCATCTTCAGATTCTTTAGTATCATTACAAAGCATACCTCCTCTTATAACAATCTCTGTTTCTTTATCAATATCTTTTATATCTTCAACCTTTAAAGTAACACCATTTGCAAAAACATCTATTACAGTCATTTTATTTTGAGTTAAAGTTCCTGTTTTATCAGAACATATAACACTTGCACTTCCTAATGTTTCAACTGCTGGTAATTTCTTAATAATAGCATTTTTCTTAACCATTCTTTGTACACCAATTGCCAAAACAATTGTTGAGACAGCTGCTAGTCCTTCTGGAATTGCTGCAACAGCTAATGAAACAGCACTCATAAGCATATGAATAGGTGGCTTTCCATAAATTATACCTATAACAAACATAACAATACAAATTACTACAACAGCTATACCTAAAGTTTTTCCTAAATTATTCAATTTTCTTTGAAGTGGTGTAACTGTTTCTTCTGCATCATTTATCATTCCTGCTATTTTTCCAACTTCAGTTTCCATACCAGTATCAGTAACAATTCCCTTACCTCTACCATATGTTACTAAACTTGAAGAAAATGCCATATTTTCTCTATCACCAAGAGCTGCATCTTCTTTTACTTTTCTTGTATGCTTTTCAACTGGTACAGACTCACCAGTTAAAGCAGACTCTTGAATTTTTAAACTTGCTGATTCTATAAGTCTTAAATCTGCTGGAACATAATCACCAGCTTCTAAAACAACTATATCTCCTGGTACAAGTTCTCTTGATGGAATAACAACTAAAGAGCCATTTCTAATTGTTTTTGCATAATGTGTACTCATTTTTTTCAAAGCTTCTAATGATTTTTCTGCTTTATTTTCTTGAACAACACCAATTATAGCATTTACAATTATAACTACCATTATAATGATAGTATCAGTTATTCCTTCTCCTTCACTAACTCCAACTATTGCAGAGATTATTGCTGCAATAATCAAAATTATAATCATAAAATCTTTAAATTGATCTAAAAATTTTTGTAGTAGAGTCTTTGGCTTTTTAGCTTTTAATTCATTAAACCCATACTTCTCTCTTCGCTTTTTAACTTCGTCTTCAGAAAGTCCATTTTTACTATCTGTTTCGATTTTTTTCTCAGTATCTTCAATAGACAAGTTATACCATTTTTCCATTTTCATTTTCCTTTCATAATTTTATTTATAAATCTAATAGTACTAAATAGATCTTTTTAATATTAGATGTCTTTCATTGTATAAACACCTGGATCTTTATGTACTAAAAATTTAGCCGCTTTAAGTGCTCCATCTGCAAAAACAACTCTAGAAGTTGCTCTATGTGTTACTTCTAAACTTTCGTCATCGCCAAAGAAAATAACTGAATGAGTTCCAGATTCTGTTCCACCTCTTATAGAATGAATTCCAATTTCATTGTCTTTTCTTTTTTCTCTTTTACTATGTCTATCATACTCATATTCCATCTTACCATCTAAAGCATCATTGATACTATTTGCAAGTAAAAGAGCTGTTCCACTTGGACTATCAATTTTTCTCCTATGATGTGTTTCAACAATTTCGATATCATAATTTTCAAGTTTTTTTGCAAGTTCTGCCACAAGTTTACTCATAATATTTACTGTATAGCTCATATTATAAGATTGGAAAACAGGAATCTCTTTTCCATATTCTCTTACTTTTTCTAATTCTTCATCTGTAAATCCTGTTGTTGCAATTACAGCTGGAATTTTATTTTTCTTAGCAAACTCTAATATTTTAAAACTTGCCTCAGGAACTGAAAAATCAATAATTACATCTGGCATTTCATGTATATCATTTAAATCTGTATATACAGGAAAGAAATTATCTCCTGAATCTCTAATATCAACTCCTCCTAAAACTTCTATTCCTTCTGTAATTCTAGCTTTTTTGGCTACCTCCTGTCCCATTTTTCCGATTGGCACCATTTATTAATATTCTAATAGTTTTCACAGCTCTTACCTCCTATAATAATTTTTTAAGTAGTGCAAGATTCAATATTTTTCAAATTAAATCAAATCTAAATTTTTAAGTTCTTCTTTTAAGACTTTTTTCTTGCTTTCGCTCATTTCTATTAATGGTAATCTTGGAATTCCATAATTATATCCTAACATATTTAAAGCAGCTTTTACTGGAATTGGATTGACCTCACTAAATAAAGCTTTTATAAGTTTTATAGATTTTAATTGTTTTTCTTTACTTTCTTCTACATTTCCATCAAAGAAATCTTGAACCATTTCATGTGTAAATCTTGGAGCAACATTTGATAAAACTGATATTACTCCGAATTCCTCCTAATGAAAGAATTGGAACAATCTGATCATCATTTCCTGAATATATACTTAAATCATCGCCACATAAACTAGCAATCTCAGCTATTTGAGATATGTTTCCACTTGCTTCTTTTATAGCAACAATATTTGGAACTTCAGATAATCTTTTACATGTTTCAGGCAAAATATTTACACCAGTTCTACTAGGTACACTATATAAAATAATTGGTAATTTAGTTTCTTTTGCAATTGCTTTATAATGTGCAACTAATCCATCTTGTGTTGTTTTATTATAATATGGAGTAACAATTAATGCACAATCAGCTCCTACTTTTTCTGCATATTTTGTCATTTCAATAACATTTGCTGTACAATTACCACCAGTTCCTGCAATAACTGGAATTCTTTTGTTTACTTTATCAATAGCATATTTAATAGTGTCTTCTTTTTCTTTTTTAGTCATTGTAGAAGACTCTCCAGTTGTTCCACAAACAATAATTGCGTCTACACCTTCTTTGATTTGCTCTTCAATAAGTTTTCCAAATTCTTCGAAATTAACTCCTTTTTCATTAAATGGAGTTGCAATTGCTGTTCCACAGCCTTTAAAAACAATTTTTTTCATAATTTTTTCCTCTTACTTAAAAACTTTTATAATATATAAAAATTTTTAAGTTTTTCTTTATAGGATTCAAATAAAAATATAGTTATATTTCTATTTGATATGCTTTATTATATGTTACTAACTAAAAAAAATCAATCCTATTTATTTGCTTCATAAAAAATTTTATGTACAAATTGCTTTTAATTTTTAAATAAAAAAACTATTTACATTTTTATCACCACAAAACAAAAAGATACATGTTTTTAGCATGTATCTTTAGAACTTTTTATACTTCAATTTATTATCTTAAAGACTCTATTATACATGCAAAAAAACATATATAACAAGTCTCATTATTTCAAAATAAAGCCAGACTTTTTATGTCGCGTGATGTTGACTTTACTATATAATTTTATCTTTTAGATTAAATAAAATTATACTAATTACTCCCTCGTTACTTTGCAAATTTTATCATTATAAAAATAATTTGTCAATGGTTTTATAAAAAATATACCTTTGCAAAAATACAATTTCTTACAAAGGTATATTTTTTCGAATGTTATTTGAAATTATTCAGTTTTTATCTCCAACATTTTATAATCATTATCCTATTTAGAAGTTTCTCAAGCCGTTCTTTAATTGCTTGAACTTCTACTGCTTCATCAAGAAGATCTCCATATCTCTTATTTGCAATCAACTTCAATCTCCATAAATCAAACTTGTCTTTAAGAGTGTAGGCATCATCAACTTCATATAGTTCTTGCAAAATATCACACCATTTTGATAACTCTTCTCCATTACTATCTAAAGCTTCATCCACATTCTTAATTGTCTCTTCCAAAGTTTTTACATGAAAATCGATATCGTTTTTTACATCAATAAAGTTTTCTTGAAATTCTCTCTCATATTCTGTAGTTGCCCGTTCAAGATCTTTAATAACATTCTTCATTTCTTCATCCTCCTCCCGGAAATTTATTAATAAAGAAATTATAATCCCTATACTTATAAATGTAAAGAAAAATTAATAAAATTAATTTAACAAGCAATCAACTATTTAACATATAATAGTAATGATATCCTCCTGTGATATTTTCTACTTTAAATTCATTTTGAGATAAGATTCTACAAGCAATATAGCTTCTAAGTCCTGTCTTACAATATACTAAATAGGTTTTTGATTTATCTAATTCATTCAATCTACTTCTCAAATCATCAAGTGGAATATGAATACACTCTTTATATGCTCCACTTTCATATTCTTCGTCTGTTCTAACATCTAAAATTAATACATTTTCTTTATCTTTTAAATTTTCTACTTCTTCCCAAGTAACAGTATTTACTAATCCTTCTATTTCATTTACTATACTATTACCTAACAAATTAACAGGACTCTTAGCTGATGAAAATGGTGGTGCATAACATAAATCTAATTTTTCTAAATCATATGCTGTCATTTTCATTTTTATTGCTGTTGCTAATATATCAGTAATTTTATCTACACTATCTTTTCCAAATACTTGAGCACCTAATATTTTTCCTGTGTTACTCTCATAAATTGCTTTTATAATTAACATACTTGCTCCCGGATAGTATGTAGCATGAGAGAATGGAGATAAAATTATAGTTTTATATTGTAAATTATATTTTTTACAAGTTGCCTCATTTATTCCAGTCATTCCTAAATTGTAGTCAAATATCTTTAAAATACTACTTCCAATACTTCCATCATAACTTGTTTTTATTTTGCAAATATTGTTTGCTACTACTCTTGCTTGTTTATTTG
Source organism: uncultured Clostridia bacterium (assembly GCA_944389125.1). Taxonomy (GTDB): domain Bacteria; phylum Bacillota; class Clostridia; order TANB77; family CAG-508; genus Scatovivens. The sequence goes on from CALXLF010000001.1 coordinate 259,149, forward strand.
CAGGACCTGCTAAAGGAATATAAGCTAAATCATCTGTAACACAATTTTTTATTTTTACTGCATCTCCTAAAGCATAAATATTTTCATCACTTGTCATCATCTGCTGATTAACTTCTATTGCGCCTCTTGAGTATACATTTAATCCAGCTTGAATAGCTAAATTATCTTCTGGTTTTACACCAATACATAAAACTATAAAATCTGTATCTATATTATCATTTTCTAAAGTAATATTTATTTTATCATTTTTATTTGTTACTTCTTTTACGCCATTATTTAAAATTATATTTATACCTTTTTTCTTTAGTACATTATGAATCAATTTTGCAAAATCTTCATCTAAAGGAGCAATTAAATGTGAGGCTTTTTCTATAATTGTAACTTTAATATCTTTATAATTACTTAAATTTTCTGCCACTTCTACTCCTATATACCCACCACCAATTATTGCAACATCTTTAACATTATTCTTTTCTATATAATCTTTTATTTCTATTGAATCTTCTACATTTCTTAAAGTTCTAATCTTTTTAGTATTTAAACTTTCAAAAGGGTTTATTGGTTTAGCTCCTGGTGATAGTACTAATTTATCATAACTTTCTTTATAAACTTCATTAGTTTCTATATTTTTTATTTCAACATTTTTTTCTTTTCTATCTATTTTTATAACTTCTTGTTTAATTCTAACATCTATATTAAACCTTCTATTAAAGCTTTCTGGAGTTTGTAACAATAAATCATTTTTACTTTTTATTACATCTCCAATATAATATGGAAGCCCACAATTAGCAAAAGAAATAAAATTGCCTCTTTCTATTAGTATAATCTCTGCTTTTTCATTTAATCTTCTTAACCTTGCGGCAGTTGTTGCCCCACCTGCAACTCCTCCTACTATAATAACTTTCATAAAAATATCCTCCTCTTAAAAGCATAAATTAGTTTAGAAATAATTCTAAACTAATTTTCTTTAATTATTTTATCATATTATAATTATATTTATTATAAAATTAAATCATTTTTTCTTTATATTTTAATATAGCTCTTGTAATTTCTCTATCTTTTTCTTTTATCAAAAATTCCATCTCTTGTTTTCTTTCTTTTTTATAAATTCTTAATACCTGTCCTTCTAAAGCTTCATTTATATAATGTATTTCAAAATCTGTTATTTGATTTTTATCAAGAAAATCACATGAAAGCACATTTGCCAACAATCTTACATAAACTGCATTATTTGTATGTCTACTGTAATCAATATCTGGTGAATAAATTTTTTGTTCATATACAAAATCTTCTTCTGTAAAAACTTCATTTAATCTAAAATATGGTTCTTTATCAACTGCTTCTTTTGTTTCCATATCTTTTGGATATTGAATTGTATCTATTTTTCTAATTTTTCTTGTATCTATATCTATAGGACAAATTTCTTGTTTTGCTCCAAATAAATATTCATCTTTTTCATTTGTAAAAATAGTCTCCATTTCAACACGAATTGGTTTTATTTTGGTTGTATAACTTTTTCCAGATATAAAATCTTTCCATCTTGGTAATTTCTCGAAATGGACTTTTGTCTTAGACAATACCCATAATGCATTATTTTTATTTTTTACAGTTTCATTATCACTTCCAAATGAAACAAAATAATCTGTTAAAATACTTTGTACAATACCAATTGTATTTGTTAAACTCAATTCTAAATCTTGATTTATTTCTGTATAACTTATTTCATATTTGCTTTCATATTCTGTACTCATTTTTAATCTCTCCTTTTTAACTATTTGATTTTTAAATTACTTTTATAACCACTCTCCTACTTTCTTTATGTATATTTTCTTTACTATTTGCACTAATATCACATATAACATACTTAAAACAATAACAATCAAATAATATACAGGTGGCAAAATCTCAAAATTAAATGCTGAAATATTATGTAATAAAATAGGTGCAAGTATTGTTCCAACTATTGTAACAAGTGTTAAGCAAACCAATTTTGAATTTGGTTTAGATTGTATAAATGGTATTTTAGCTGTACGTACAAAATATATTATTAAAGTTTCACTAATCAAACATTCAACAAACCATGCTGTTTGAAAATATGATTGCATTTCTATAGAATTATATCCTAATATAAACCAGAATGCCAAAAATGCAAACACATCAATTATAGAACTAACAGGGCCCATAACATTCATAAATTTTCCTAGACCTTTTGTATTCCATTTTCTTGGCTTAATTAGAAATTCTTCATCTACATTATCATAAGGAATAGCTATTTGTGAAAAATCATATAAAAAGTCTTGTATTAACATTTGAATTGGGAGTAATGGTAAAAATGGCAAGAAAATACTTGCAATAAATATACTAAATACATCTCCAAAATCTGAGCTTAGAGCCATCTTCATATATTTTATAATATTTCCATACACTTTTCTTCCTTCTATAACTCCATCATAAACTACATCCAAACTTTTTTCTAGAAGTATTATATCACTTGCTTCTTTAGCAATATCTGTAGCAGTATCAACACAAATTCCTACATCTGCATTATGTAATGAAGGTGCATCATTTACCCCATCTCCCATATATCCTACTACATGTCCATTTTTCTTTAATATTTTAATTATTTTTTCTTTTTGCAATGGATTCATTCTAGCAAAAACATTTACCTCTTCAACTTGTTTCGCAAGTTCTTCATCAGACATTTTATCTATATCACTACCTAAAAGAATTTTGTCATTAGGTATTCCAACTAATTTACATATATTTTCTGTAGTATATGCATTATCTCCTGTTAATATCTTAGTATTAACTCCATATTTTTTAAGTTTCTTTATTGTCTCTTTAACTTCTTTTTTAGGTGGATCTAAAAATGCTACAAAACCAATAAAAGCCATATCATTCTCATCTGTAATAGTTTCATCTCCACGTTTTGAAGCTAATGCAATTACTTGCATTCCTTGTTTTTCTAATTCCATAGCATTTTTATTTATATTATCTATAAGATCTTTTGTAAGTGGTTTATGTTCTCCACCTACCTTTGCATTAGTACAACCTTTTAATACCTCTTCAAGAGCACCTTTTGTTATCATTCTATAATGCTCATCATGTTTTACAACAACACTCATTTTCTTTCTCGTATAATCAAAAGGTATTTCATCTATTTTTTCATAATTTTCTATTTTAGATTTTATATTATGCTTATTACCAAAAGCAATAACTGCTCTATCTATCAAGTTCTTCATACCAGTGCCATAATAGCTATTTATATATGCATATTCTAAAATTGATAAATCTTCTTTTCCTTCTACATTTATATATTTTTGTAATACGATTTTATCTAATGTAAGTGTTCCTGTTTTATCAGTACATAATACATCTATAGCACCTAAGTTTTGAATAGATTGAATATTTTTTACCAATGTTTTTTTCTTAGCCAAAGTTTTAGTGCCTTTAGTTAAATTAACATTTACAATCATTGGTAACATTGTTGGAGTAATACCAACTGCAACTGATAATGCAAATAAAATTGCTTCTATAATATCTTTACGAATAAATGCATAAATTAAAAATACAGCAATAGAAACTATAACCATATATCTAATAAGTAGTTTTGTTATGCTATTCATTCCTTTTTCAAAGTTAGTTAATTCTCTTTTAGAATTAATCTGTTTACCCATACCACCTAAATATGTAGAAAAACCTGTACCTATTACAATTGCTGTTGCATTTCCACTTATAACACTTGTTCCCATTAAACTTATATTTGAAATTGAGAAAATCTCGTCTGAATCATTATTTTCTGATGTTTTTTCAACTGGAGCACTCTCTCCTGTAAATACCGACTGGTTTAAAAACAAATCTTTATTTTCTATTATCATTACATCAGCAGGTATTATTGAACCAGCATTTAAGTGAATAATATCTCCTTTTACTACATTTTCTACTCTTATTGTTTTTTCTTTTCCATCTCTTAGAACAGTTGCTGTTGAAAACATTTTATCTTTTAGAGATTGATTAAATTTATATGTAGAATAGTTTTGGGCAAATTTAATCATTGCACTTACAAAACCTATTGCTAAAATAATAACGCTTCCAATACTATCATCTGAAACTAATTCATTTATAATTGCAAGTATTACTAATATAAGTATAAATTTATCTTTAAAAGAATTTACGAAAAAATAAAACCAAGAATGTTTCTTTTCTTTTACTACTATATTTTCTCCGTCTTCACCTAATCTTTCATTTGCTTGCTTAGAAGTTAATCCTTTTTTCTCATTTGAATTTAATTGTTTTATTATATCTTGTTTTGAAAGCTTAGAAATTTCTTTATATTTTTTCAAAATTTTATCATCATTTTCATTTATTAGTTTTTTATTTTTTAATCTATTTTTAATATAAAACAATCTAATCAATTTTACTTTTCTCCTATTCACTATTTTTTAAATTATACTATTTAATAAATATTAAATCAATTAATTTTAATCTAAAAAATTCTAAAATAAAAAAGACACAAAATGCTTAATCTTGTGCCTTTATTAGAGGAGGTAACCAAAGTTCATTATTTTTAGTCTTTAAGTACTTTAATTGATTTTAAATTTAATTCATCAAAAGGTTCTGATAAATCTTCATATTGTACTTCTACGGACTTTCCATCTTGTAAATCTCCTTCTATTTTAGTATCTTGTGTAATATATGCCTTTATTGCAAAAGGAAAATTATAACCTGTATCAGAATGTGTATCATCTTCTAAACTATATTTTAAATATACATATCCTGATTCTATATAATTTTCTCCAATTGTTACAGTAGATGGATATGTACTTTTTCCTTTTAATACTTCCAATTTCATATTATTATAATCATTTGATTTTAAAACAATTATTGTATTGTCCTTAGTATCAAAATCATTAATTTCTCCATATCCTTTTACATATAAGTCTCCAGAACAAATTAATAAATCTCCCTCTTGTATATAGCTAGTATCATGTTCTTCTAATGTCATATAATCTATACATTTTTGATTTTTATCATCAATATTTGTAGCTGTGTATTCATCCATTTCAAATCCAAACTCTCCAAAATGTTGACCATTAAATATATAAATATAACCATTGTGATGTAATTCTACTATTCCTTGAATTGAGATATTTTCTTCTATTTCAGTAGCCTCATTTATTTTAGAAGAATCAGATATTAATTGATCGTCTTTGTCATATATACTAGTACCTTCTATTTTATTATTTGATTCCTTACTATTATATAAAAACAAAACTAATAAACTAACAATTAATATAATTATTAAAAAAATTGAAATAATCATTATCTTCTTTTTCATATATATACCCCTATAAATTACTAATTTGTACTAATAATTTAAATACTTATATTTACATATAGCTATATAGCCATTAAAAAATCTAATTGTATAATAGCTATCTTTTTTTGTTGATTCTATTGTAAGAAAATTTTGTATTATATCTTTTAATTTTTGTTTTTCTATTTCTTCTGAAGGAACTTTCTCTTTAATATTTGTCAAATATATAAACAAATAATTGTCTGTTGATTCTACTTTATAAATATGTTCTTCATAATTACTACAAACTTCTTTTAAAAGTTGTTGAACATTTTCATAGGTTGCATTACCTTCACTAGCATATTTTTTTAAATTACTTAAATCTATAAATTTAGTACCTTTTATATCTTCTACTTCATTACCATCTTTATCATAATAATATGTTCCTCCATATTCATCTTCAGAAATTGTATCATCGTAAAATATATATACTCTTTCCTGAACACTTCTTATAAAAGGATTAATATAATCATAATATTTAATATAATTTGATTTTAATACTTGTCTTTTTTCTTTTATCATTTTCTTTCCTTCATATTCTGAAATTTCTTCTATATTGGCGATAAATATAAAGTAGAAAACATTTATAAGAAAAATTATAAAAGATAAAAATATTATAAGGATATAAAATATGATTTTCCTTATTTTTTATCCTTATCAATACTCATTACCATTTGAACAAGTCCAGTAATTGTACCTAAGGATATTATTATTATAGATATATTTTTTATCCATCCTAGAAATGTTAAATTAAAAAACTTTAACGTAAAAAAAAATTATAGTATATAAAATCAAATAGATGAGAGTAAATAAAAAAATACTTTTTTTAATTTTTTTCATAAATTCACCTATAAATTTCGCGTCATAATTGGTGGAGATGGCGAGAGTCGAACTCGCGTCCAAAATTTCTTCCATATAAACTTCTCCGAGTGCAGTTTGTTATAAAAAATTCTCTAAAATGTTGTTAACAAACAAACTCTATTTTAGATATCTCTTTAAAAGTCCCATTAGTAAAAAGAGAATTTACTAACTTTGTTTCCTACTAATTCGTCGCCTTATCCTAAGCCGTAGGTTGCAAAAGTAAGACGTCGCCGCAACTTAGGCAGCGTATGCTAATTCTTCGTTATTATCAGCGTTTATTTTTAAATGTGCCTTTTAAAGTGGACTGGCACACCACTACTCGCTATTTATACTTCTAAAATCCTGTCGAAACCAAATACATCCCCATATGCTTTCTTATTATAGCATTTTAAAGTAAAAATATCAATAGTGACACTTAATGTATTTCTTATGTTCTAAAATTTAAATTAGCCCATTTTTTTCATAAAAGCTTTTGTTACCATATTAAACAAGATTTCAAATCATTGACAAAGAAATTATTTTATATTATAGTAATTTTTAATTAATTATATTAATAATATTTAAAGATGTGAAAAGAGGTTAAAATGTTAGATAAATATGCTATATTAGTAAATAAAGAAAATCCAATATCTGAAAACTTTTATAAAAATTTTAAATTAGTAGAAACTACAGATGTAGAAAATAATGTTATAAAAATTGAAAAAATAACATATGAAAATTATATAAAACTAAAAGATTACTTATCAAAAAATAAAAATATAGAAATAGGCATATTAAATTCTTTTAGAGATTTTGAAGAACAAAAAAAGATATGCAAAGAATATGAAAAAATATATGGAATAGAAAAAGCATATAAGCTAGCTGCAATTCCAGGAACTAGCGAACACCATACTGGACTTGCAATAGATATTACTGTAAAAAAAGATACTGGAAAATATGCTTTAACAAATGAAGAATTATATGAAGAAGAAAATAAATTTAAAATTATACACAAATATTTATATTTATTTGGATTTATATTAAGATACCCAAAGGATAAAGTAGAAATTACAAAATACAATTATGAGCCTTGGCATATAAGATACATAAGAAAAGAAATAGCTCAAAAATGTTATAATGAAAATATTACACTTGAAGAATATTATCTTTAATAAAATACTCAAATTTTGATAATGCAAATAGGACACATATTGAAAAAATATGTGTCCTATTTATTGGATGGGAAAAGGCTCGCCATAAATACAAGCCTCTTCCCAGCAGCATAACCTACTGCTAAATTATTTGATTATACCGTCACATTTTTGTCGATATAATCGAGGTATCTCTTATTCTCAGTAAGCAGTGGATAAACACAACCCTTTAAGTAGTCAGTAACCTGATTTGCAGCTCTGCCTGTAAGATTTTTCGGATTCATAACAGCATAAATTTCTTCTGCCGTCATACCAAAATCCGGATCATCAGCAATCCGCTGAACCAAATCATTTTCCAAGCCTAACTGTTTTACCTGTTTTCCTGCCTCCATAGAATGCACACGGATTTTTTCATGCAATTTCTGACGATCTCCACCCTTCTGAACAGCTGCCATAAGGATATCTTCAGTTGCCATAAATGGCAATTCATCATTCATACGCTTTTCAATGACTTTGGTGTTTACAACTAAGCCATCTGTAACGTTTGAACAAAGAATCAGGATTGCATCTGTTGCCAGAAATCCCTCCGGAATTGTAATTCTCCGATTTGCAGAGTCATCCAGAGTCCTTTCAAGCCACTGATCTTCAGCAGTAGCAATCGCATTTTGAACGATATTTTCTACATATCTTGCCAAAGAACAGATACGTTCACTTCTCATGGGATTTCTCTTATATGCCATTGCAGAAGATCCAATCTGTGTTTTCTCAAATGGTTCTTCAATTTCCTTGTCGTGCTGAAGCAGTCTAATATCTTTTGCCATCTTATGAGCACTTATGGAAATCGCAGCTAAGAGGTTTAAAACTCTAACATCAAGGTTACGCGGATATGTCTGCCCGGACACCGGATAAACATTTTCAAAACCAAATTCTTCAGAAATGAGTTTGTCTAATTCTTTGACTTTTTTCTCATCTCCATCAAAAAGTTTCATAAATGTCTCAGATGTACCTGTTGCTCCGCGGCAGCCCAGCATCTTAAGCTTATTATGAACAAAATCAAGTTCTTCCAGATTTTCCACAAAATTCTGAAGCCACAAGCTTGCTCTCTTTCCTACAGTTACCAAAGAAGCCGGCTGATAATGAGTATAGCCAAGTGTTGGCTGGTCTTTGTACTCATCTGCAAAATCTGCCAACAGTTTTATCGTTCCAAGGAGCTTTTTCCTAATAATTTCCAGACCTTTGCAAATAAGTAAGATATCTGTATTGTCTGTAACATAACAAGAAGTTGCTCCAAGGTGGATAATTCCTGCAGCTTTTGGACACTGCTGACCATAAGCATACACGTGAGCCATAACATCATGACGAACTTCTTTTTCTCTCGCATTTGCCACATCATAATTGATGTCATTTACATGGAGCTTCATTTGCCCAATCTGTCTGTCTGTGATATCAAGCCCAAGTTTCTGCTCTGCTTTTGCCAAAGCCACCCAAAGCATCCGCCAAGTCGAAAATTTCACATCCGCTGAAAACAAATGCTTCATCTCATAACTTGCATACCGTCCACAAAGTGGTGATTCATAAATGTCTGTTCTCTTTTCTGCCATAATGAGAACCTCCTTAAATAAAAATATTTTCCAGAAATCCTGGAATACTGCATATTTTATCACAAAATTATGTAAATTTCAATATAATTACTTACAAATACAATACATATTGGATTTTTAAAATTTGTTTTATATAAAAAGAGAAACACATTATTCAAAAATAATACTGTGGTTTCTCTTTTACTTAAAAAATATTTACTTACTTCTAAATTTCAGTTATATCAACAACTTCTAAACTATCTTCATCTTCATCATTTTCTATTGCTTCATATAATGCATTTACAGTATCTAATGAAGTAAAGCATGGTATTTTACATTCTACTGCCATTCTTCTAATCTTAAATCCATCTCTAGTTGATACTTTTCCTTTTGTTGGAGTATTTATTACAAAATTTATTTTTCCATTTTCAATTAAATCTATGATTGAATCTTTGCCTTCCCATAATTTCTCTACAACTTCTACTTTTAAACCATGATCTGCTAAAAATTTTGCAGTTCCGTGTGTTGCATATATTCCAAATCCTTTTAAGTAAAATTTCTGAGCAATAGGAAGCATTTCTTGTTTATCTTTATCTCTTACTGTTATTAAAATATTACCATGTTTTGAAACATTTGTCCCACTTGCTATAAATGCTTTTAAAAGAGCACTTGAGAATTTTTTAGATACACCTAAAACTTCTCCTGTTGATTTCATTTCAGGTCCTAAACTTGTATCTGCATTTTTTATTTTCTCAAATGAGAATATAGGCATTTTAACACAGACATAATTGCTCTTTTTATATACTCCTGTACCATATTTCATATCTTTTAATTTTTTTCCAAGCATTACTTCTGTTGCAATATCAATCATTGGAAGATTTGTTACTTTACTAATATATGGAACTGTTCTACTTGAACGTGGATTTACTTCAATTATATATACTGCTCCTTGGCAGATTATAAATTGAATATTTACCATTCCAATTATATGTAATTCTCTTGAAATTTTTTCAGTATATTCAATTATCTTATCAATATGTCTTTGTTCAATTGTTTGAGTTGGGTAAACTGAAATACTATCACCAGAGTGAACTCCTGCTCTTTCTAAGTGTTCCATAATTCCTGGTATTAATACATCTTTTCCATCACAAATTGCATCTACTTCCAATTCTTTTCCCATCATATATTTATCTACTAAAATTGGATGCTCTTGAGCAACTTTATTTATTTCATTAACATAACTTTCAATTTCATTGTCATCATAAGCAATTGCCATTCCTTGTCCACCTAAAACATAAGATGGTCTTACTAAAACAGGATATCCGAAGTCTATTTGCAACTTTTTTTGCCTCTTCTACTGTAAAAATTGTTCCTCCCTTTGGTCTTAAAATATCACATTTAGCTAAAGCTTCATCAAATTCTTCTCTATCTTCTGCTCTATCCATATCTACAGCAGAAGTTCCTAGTATCTTAACACCCATCTTATTTAATGCAGCTGTTAACTTAATTGCAGTTTGTCCACCAAATTGAACTATAACTCCATCTGGTTTTTCAACTTCAATTATATTTCTTACATCTTCTGGTGTTAATGGTTCAAAATATAATTTATCACTTATATCAAAATCTGTACTTACAGTCTCTGGATTATTATTAATAATTATAGTCTCATATCCTGCTTTTTCCAAAGCCCAAATTCCATGAACACTACAATAATCAAATTCTATTCCTTGACCAATTCTGATAGGACCTGAACCTAAAACTATAATCTTTGGTTTATCAGTTCTAATAGCTTCATTTCCTTCATCATAAGAAGAATAATAATATGGCGTTTCAGCTTCAAATTCAGCACTACATGTATCAACAAGTTTAAAATTAGCAACAATATTATTTTTCATTCTCATAGCATATATTTCTTCTTCTGGTTTTCCATTTAAGACTGAGATTACTTTATCAGTAAATCCATATTTTTTTGCTTTAAGTAATAACTCTGGATTTAAACTATTTATTTTTAGCTCTCTTTCCATTTCAACTATCTTTTGAACTATACCAACAAAATATTTATCAATTAAAGTTATTCTACAAATTTCCTCCATAGAAATTCCACGTCTAAGTGCTTCTGCTATAACAAAAATTCTTTCATTATCTTTAACATGAAGTCTATCAAAAACCTCTTCTTTATTTAAATCTCTCAAAGTTGGTAAATTTAAAGAATCTACATTTTCTTCAAGAGAACGAACTGCTTTCATTAAAGCTGCTTCTAAAGATGTTGCAATAGCCATAACTTCTCCTGTTGCTTTCATTTGAGTTCCAAGCTCCTTATCTGCTGTTAAAAACTTCTTAAATGGCCATTTTGGTATCTTTAAAGCAACATAATCCATAACTGGTTCAAAACATGCATAAGTTTTTCCTGTTACTTCATTTTTTATCTCATCTAAAGTATATCCGAAGTGCAATCTTAGTTGCTACTTTTGCAATAGGATATCCTGTTGCTTTTGATGCTAATGCTGATGAACGACTAACTCTTGGATTTACTTCTATTACAGCATATTCAAAGCTATTAGGATTTAATGCAAATTGTACATTACATCCACCTTCTATTTTTAAACTTGAGATAATCTTTATTGCTGATGTTCTTAACATTTGATATTCTTTATTTGATAATGTTTGAGAAGGTGCAACAACTATACTATCACCTGTATGGATTCCAACTGGATCTATATTTTCCATATTACAAATTGTTATACAATTACCATTGCTATCACGCATAACTTCATATTCAATTTCTTTCCATCCAGATATACATTTTTCTACTAAAATCTCATCAACTCTAGACATTCTTATTCCACTTGCAGCAATTTCTTCTAATTCCTCAATTGTATAAGCAATTCCTCCACCGGTTCCACCTAAAGTATAAGCAGGTCTTATGATAACTGGCAAGCCTATTTCTCTTGCAAATTCAACTGCATCTTCAACTTTATGAACTACTTTACTTGCAACACATGGTTCTCCAATTTTTTCCATCATATCTTTAAAACATTGTCTATCTTCAGCATTTCTAATTCCTTCAGGAGATGTTCCAAGTAATCTTACATTATGTTTTTCTAAAAATCCATTTTCAGCAAGCTCCATTGCTAAGTTAAGTCCTGTTTGACCACCTAGATTAGGAAGTATACTATCTGGCTTTTCTTTTTCAATTACTTTTTCAACTGTTTTGACAGTTAAAGGTTCTATATAGATTTTATCAGCCATATTTTTATCAGTCATAATTGTTGCTGGATTTGAATTTATTAGAACAACTTCTAGTCCTTCTTTTTTTAATTCTCTACAAGCTTGTGTTCCCGCATAATCAAATTCTGCAGCTTGACCTATTATAATAGGACCTGATCCAATAACTAATACTTTTTTTATTTTTTTATTTTTTGGCATTTTTACTCTCTCCTTATTTTATATAATTTTATTCTCTCCTTTTTATGTACATAGCCTGTAAGTTGACTATTTACCATAAATTTAATATAATTAAATATGTATAAAAACATAAAAGGAGGAATCTGTATGTTATTACTAAAATCATTGTTTGTATCTTTTATTCTTTTCTTTCTAAGCTGTACTATAGCTCTTCGGATAGTCAAAAAAATTGTAGATCAAGAGAAAGAACGTGCTTTCATCAATAATTATGAGCCCAATGTAGATTTCAATGTCACTTGGGATTATGAAAGTCCATTTACACAAGTCGAAAAGATACAAAAGCAACTCAGAAAAAAAGCTTATATATTTTCAACATTAATTGCTATAATTTCTGGGATTATTGCCTTTATGATTTTTCTCCCTGGCTAAAGGGAGACTTTATTTTTTATTTACCATTTCTATAAACTCATCAAAAATATACCCTGTATCTTCAGGTCCAGGACAAGCTTCTGGATGAAATTGAACAGTAAAAATTTGTTTATTTTTATATCTTATTCCTTCAACAGTTCCATCATTTAAATTTATATGTGAAATTTCAGCAATATCTGGATCTATACTTTCTTCTAATACATAATATCCATGGTTTTGTGAAGTAATATATACATGATTTGTATCTAAATCTTTAACAGGATGATTTGCACCTCTATGTCCATATTTTAATTTTCCTGTTTTTGCTCCTGTTGCTAAAGCCATAAGTTGATGTCCTAAGCAAATTCCAAGAATAGGAATATTACTTCTATATAATCTTTTAATCGTTTCAATTTCTTCTTTACAATCTTCCGGATTACCAGGTCCATTTGAAAGCATAATTCCATCTGGTCTTCTAGCTAAAATTTGTTCATATGAAGTATCTGCTGGATATACTGTAACACCAACTCCTCTTTTTAAAAGAGAATTTATTATATTATGTTTTACACCTAAATCTAACAATGCGATTTGTTTTGGCTTTGTGCTTCCATAAGTTATAGCCTTAGAAGAAGTTACTTTTTCTACTACATTTTCTACTTTATATTTTTTTATATGTTCTATCAGTTCTTCTAATTGACTAATATCAGAAACCAAAGCTCCTCTCATTGTTCCATAATCTCTTAAGATTTTAGTTAACTTTCTTGTGTTTATTCCTGTTAAACCAGGAACTCCCATTTCTTTTAAAAAACCATCTAAAGTTTTTGTTGATCTAAAATTACTTTCATATTGTGCTAAATCATGAATAAAAACTGCTTTAGCCCAAATTCTGTCTGATTCTTCATCTTCAGGAATAACTCCATAATTTCCAATCAAAGGATAAGTCATAACAATTCCTTGACCAGCATATGAAGGATCGGTAAAAGTTTCAATATATCCTGCCATTGAAGTATTAAAAACTACTTCACATACAGTATTTTTATTTGTTCCGAATCTTTCTCCTTCAAAAACTTCTCCATTTTCCAATACCAAATATCCTTTCAATTTTACATCCTCCTAATTTGAATTTATTTCTTAGACTTATTAAATTGTAAAAAAATAGAGAACAAAAATTAAAAATTAATGCTCTCTATCTAAAATTTCTACTTTAAATAAAAATGAAACAGCAAATTTATATTTTGCCTTTTTTAATATTGTATTTGATTCAAAAATATTTGCCTTCATTTTTATCTCCTATCAAATTAAATTTTCAAAAAATATTTTATAACATTTTGATACTAAAATCAACAGTTTTTGACAAAAAATATAAAAAATTCTCAAGCTGAATTTCACAAGCCTTTGGTGACACTTTAAAAAAGCAGAATAGGTTTCAAAGAAGAATTGCCAAGGGGACATTGTTCCACAAAAAGAAAAAATTGCCGTGGAACAACGTCCCTTTGGCAATTCTTTCCGTTTAGTCTAATATATTTTAGGCTCTTTAATTTATTTTGTAATTTTTAAAATTTTCATTTTTATTGTTCCTGATGGGGCTTCAACTTCTGCAATGTCTTTTACTTTTTTTCCAATTAAAGCTTTTGCAATTGGAGATTCATTAGATATTTTATTTTGAGCTAAATCAACTTCAGTTGTTCCTACAATAGTATATTCATCTTCTTCATTAAGATCCATATCTAAAACAGTAACTGTATTACCAACTTGAACAGTTTTTGTATCTATTTCTGATTCATCTATAATTTTTGCATATCTTAATTTTGCTTCTAATTCTGCAATTTTATTTTCATTTGCAGCTTGAGCATTTTTAGCTTCATCATATTCTGAGTTTTCTGATAAATCACCAAATCCAAGTGCGACTTTAATTCTTTCTGATATCTCATATCTTTTTACAGTTTTTAATTCCTCTAACTCTTTCTCTAAATTATCGTATCCTTCTTGAGTTAATAATACTTCTTTTTCGCCCATTATTATCAAGCTCCTTCCTAAAATGTATTTATCTTGGAATCTTTTTAATTCCAAGACACAAAAATTTATGCATCACAAAAATCCTTAAAATTTCTGCAATGCAAACATATACTTTTTTCGTTCTGTAATATAATAAAATTTTTTTTTTAATTTGTCAAGTCTTATTAATAAAAAAATCGTTTTTTTCGTGTATTTCACATATATAATCAACTAATTCTATTATATTATTGATTTATTTTGAGATTTTTGATACTGAACTATTTTTGGAAATTTTATGATTCCGTTTTATTCCTTCTAAGCTATCAATTTTTATATTATCAGATTCAATTTCGTTCCAAATATTTGTTGGTGCAGTTTTTTTATAAATATAGCTTTCATATAATTTTGTTGTATCAAATCTTGAAAATCTTTCTTGATTATTCAAGAATTTATATGGTAAATTTATATGATAAAAATTAACGACTCTTCCATTAAAGCTCTTTTGATTTATTTTTAATGACTTTTCAAAATTTACTATAATTGAATTTCTGCTAAAAGATATTTTATCCAAATATTCTTGAACAAAATTTAAATTTAATATTATATTAGATTTTAAAGCAGCTTTTTTAAAGTCATTTGTAACTCTTAGTATCATTCCTGATTCTTCATAAACATCTTTTTCTAATTTTTTAAACAATTTTAAATTTCTAGTTATAATAGTAATATTTTTTACTTTATCAGATAACTTTTTTATTGTTTCATAAATAAATGCATTCATTTCATTTGTTAAAATTGTAATTTCCTGAGTCTCAGTTCTAATACCTATTTGCTCACATAAAAAATCTATAATATCTGTAATAAGATATTTAAAAAGCCATCTACCATCTAAAATATTCACATTTCTTTCATTCAAAAATTTCACAAAATCTTCTTTTGCTTTTAATTCTTCAGAAATGCATACATTTTTTGTAACATCAATTTTTAAAATTTTGTCAACTTTTTTTAAAACTCTTTTATTTATTTTTGAAAGAACAAGCAAATTCTTACCAGAAATTTTTAATTTTAAAACTTGTCCTGTTATCTTTCTAAAATTATAAATAATATTTTGAAAAAAATTTGGAAGATCTTTTTCTTTATCTGTCAATAAATCTTCCTTATAAATTGCTAAATCAAAATAAAGCATATATATCACCTCTTTAATATATATGCTTCATTTTTATAAAATATTATTAATTTAAATTATTTTTTATCAACAATTTTTATATGAACTTCATCTAATTGTCTTTGAGATACTATTCCAGGTGCTTTCATTAACAAGTCTTGTGCTTTACTATTCATTGGAAAAGCTATTACTTCTCTTATTGATTCTTCTCCTGTTAAAAGCATAAGCATTCTATCTATTCCAGGTGCAATTCCAGCATGTGGTGGTGCTCCATAATGGAAAGCATTATATAAAGCATCAAATTTTCTTTTTATCTCTTCTTCTGTATAATTTGCAATTTCAAAAGCTTTTATCATTATTTCTGGATCATGATTTCTAACAGCTCCTGAAGAAAGTTCAACTCCATTGCAAACTATATCATATTGATATGCTAGAATATCTAATGGTTTTTGTTTCTCTAAAGCTTCTAATCCACCTTGTGGCATAGAAAATGGGTTATGGCAAAAAGTTAATTTTCCATTATCAGCAATTTCATACATTGGAAAATCTACTATCCAACAAAATTTAAACTCATTTTCATCTATTAATTTTGCTTTAATTCCTAATTCTTTTCTAATTTCTCCTGCTAATTTTTCTACTATTCCTTCATGTTCTGCGATAAAGAATATACTATCACCTGGTTTTGTATCAGTTTGATTAAGTAGCTTTTCTCTTGAATCATCTGGAATTAGTTTTGCAATAGGACCTTGAAGGCTTCTGTCCTCTCCTACTTTTAGCCAAGCTAAACCTTTAGCTTTACATTCATTTATTGCAAAATCAGTCATTTCATCATAAAAACTTCTTGTTTGTTCTGCACCATTTGGTAAAGTTATTGTTCTTACAATTTTTCCATTAAAAACTTTTATATCTAATTTTTCAAAAATATTAGTTACATCTTTAATTACTAAAGGATTTCTCAAATCTGGCTTATCTGATCCATACTTTAGCATTGCTTCTTTATATGGAATTCTTGGAAAAGCTTCTCTACTAATTTTTTTATCAGAAAATTCTTTAAAAGTATTGTACATAACTTTTTCCATAACTTCAAAAACATCTTCTTGAGTAGCAAAAGCCATTTCCATATCTAATTGATAAAACTCTCCTGGAGATCTATCAGCTCTTGCATCCTCATCTCTGAAACATGGTGCTATTTGGAAATATTTATCAATTCCAGAAACCATAAGTAATTGTTTAAATTGTTGTGGTGCTTGTGGAAGTGCATAAAATTTTCCTGGATACATTCTACTTGGAACTAAATAATCTCTTGCTCCTTCTGGTGAAGAACTTGTAAGAATTGGAGTTTGAACTTCTAGAAATCCTAAATCTATCATTTGATTTCTTAAATATTGAATTAATTTAGCTCTTAACTTTAAATTTTCCAACTGTTTTTTAGATCTTAAATCTAAAAATCTATATTCTAGTCTTAAGTCTTCTCTAACAGCTCTATTATTAGAAATTTCAAAAGGAAGTGGTTTAGTTCTTTTTCCTAAAATTTCTATTTTATCTGCAAAAACTTCAACTGTACCAGTTTCTATTGCTTTATTTACTGTTTCTTCATCTCTTAGTCTTACTTTTCCAGATACAGAAACTGTTGATTCAAGTGGGATTCTAGCCGCAAAATCAGTTTTACTTTCATCTCCTGATACAACTACTTGAGTTATTCCATATTGATCACGAAGATCAATAAATAAAACTCCTCCTAAATCACGTATTGTATCAACCCAACCAGCTATTTTTATTTTTTCACCAACATTTTTTTCTCTAATTTCTGAACAATTATAAGTTCTATAAATATTACCTCTCATGTTTATTCTCCTCATTTATAGTAATTTCTTTACTACTAAGACGTTTTTTGTTTTTTAATTTCTATTATCACTTTTTATTCAATACAAACAAAAAACGCCCATGTAGAATTTAATATCTACAGGGACGAAATCTATTTCCGCGGTACCACCCTACTTGAAAACAAAATTTATTTTAATATATTAAATAATAAATATTTTTGCTTTCCTCTTTTTATTTTAATTTTTGCTCCAATGTGTTTCACAAGTTTAATTATTAGAAATGCTTCCAGCCACGACATTTCCTCTCTTAACAAAATTTTTACAATTTTTAAAATAATTTATTCAAACTTGCTTTCATCTTCAACGCAATTATAATAATACTATTATTTTCCCTAAAAGTCAAGCAAAAATACACTTTTTATAGCATTTATTTTCAAGTTTTATTAATAATCTTTTATAAAAAATACCCGGATAAGATCCGGGTTATTCTTGAGCATGTTATTTAACCATTATAAAAGTTTGTATACTGAGAAGAATTCCAGTCGCAAGTTCCCCACTTTTTTTCTGAATCACTTACTTTAACTTCTAACTTATGAAGTCTTATTCCATGTTCACATGCTTTACAAAATTTAGGACTAAACTGTCCATTAAAAGTAGTAAAGTCATCGATACATTTCTTACATTCTCTCTGTCCTTCTTCTATCCGTTGTTTTATGCTCTTCATATATAAGCCTCCTTCGTAGCATATTTTAAATTTAATTTTACCACTTTATTTATATATAAACAATATTTTCTTTAATATTTACCTAAAATATTTTCAAAACATTTTAGTTTTTATACATTATATAAAAAAAGACATATAATTTTAGTTAAAACTAAAATTATATGCCTTAATATTTTTATTAATTCAAATTTACTTTATTCATAATAAGTAATCAAAATTTGATTTAAAACTCCATCTACAGAATAACTTACTTCAACATTATATTTATTTTCATCAACTATATTATTACTTATATCTGTTAATTCTTGAATATATGTTTCTCCATCTTCTACAGCAGCTTCTTCTCCTTCAGCTGTTAAACTACTAGTATTTGCTTCTGTAAAGATAACATTTGGTAAAAAGTCAGCAGACTCATTATTAGTTGTAGCATTATCAATTAATAATGTCATTAATCCTTTTATATCACTTCCTAATCTACCTTGTCCTTCATAACTTTCTATCGGATTATTAAAGTCAGCTAATACTGTTCCAGTATATTTTGGAGTAGTTGGCTCTTCAGAAGTGTTAGTTTCTTCATTTGCTACACTTTCCTCATTTGAAACAGCATTCTCTTCATTTGAAACTGTGTTTTCATCATCTGATTTTCCACATCCAGTAAATACTATTAGCATTAAACTTAATAATAAAACTAAACCTATTGTTAAAATATTCTTTTTCATTTATATCCTCCTTAGTTATAATATTTTAATAATTAATTATAACTTTATTAACTAATCCAGATTCTGCATAATTTAATTCAACTACATACTCATGTGAGCTATCAATTTCACTTCTTAAATTTGTTAGTTCTTCAGTATATGTATCATTATCTTCTACTGCAGTTTCTCCACCTACGATTGTTGTTATATTAGAATCTGAATCTTCAAATTCAACTGTAGGAATATATTCAGCATCATCTTTATTAGATGCTGCATTTACAAGTAATGTGCCTATTAAAGATCTTACATTAGATCCTGTTACAGCTTCTCCTTCATAACTTTCTATTGGACTATTAAAAGTTGATATTACTGTTTCATCTAATTGCTCAGATGTTGATGAAGATGTTTCATTTTCCTCATTTACTTCATTTGAACTATTTGAAGATGTATTTTCCTCATTTGAAACTGTATTTTCCTCTTCTGATTTTCCACATCCTGTAAACACTATTAACATTGCACTTAATAATAAAACCAATCCTATTGTTAATATTTTGTTTTTCATTTTTGTTTTTCCTCCTTTGTTTATTTTTCTATTATTATATTACTAACTTTATTTTTTGTAAAGACTTTTTTGAGTAACACAATTTTTGATTTTGAATAATATATAACATACTAATGATTACAAATAAAAATTACTTAAAAGGAGGGAAAACTAATGCCAGAAAATAGAGGTTGCGGATGTGGCTTTTTTGATAATGAATGCCTTTGGATTATCCTAATATTAATCGTTTTATTCTGTTGTTGCGGCAATGGCAGTGGCAGAAATGGATGTTGCTAATTTTTTAAGTAAAAAGAACAGCTCTAACTTTAGAGCTGTTCTTTCTATTTTAAACTCATTTCACAATATTTACATCTATAGACATTTCTTTCTTTATCTGTTAATATAAATATTTGATCTAATTGTCTTTCTACAGATGTTATACATCTTGGATTTTTACATTTTGCAACATTTACTATTACCTCTGGAAGAGATAATTTTTTCTTTTCTATAATTTTATCATCTTTAACAACATTTACTGTAACTCCTGGATCGATAAATCCTAATTTATCAAAATCTAAATCTATATTTCTATCTATTTTAATAATATCTTTTACTCCAGTCTTTTTACTCTTTGCATTAGTAATTATTGCAACTTGGCAATCTAGCTCATTTAAATTTAAAAGCTCATATATTTCCATACCTTTTCCAGCTTCAATGTGGTCAATTACATAACCATTTTTTATACTATCAATATTCATTTTTATTACCCCTCATTTATTTTATATTTTTAAGTTTAATGTTATTTAAAATTATTTTATATTTAATAATTTTAAAATTAATGCCATTCTAATATATTTTCCGTTTAAAACTTGTTTAAAATAGCAAGCTCTAGGGTCGTCATCAACATCTGTTGATATCTCATTTACTCTTGGAAGTGGATGCAAAATAGATAAATCTTTTTTAGCATTTTCTAATTTCTCTTTATTTAAAATATAATAATCTTTTAATCTTATATAATCTTCTTCATTAAAAAATCTCTCTTTTTGAACTCTTGTCATGTAAAGAATATCTAAATCACCCATATATTCTTCAATATCTTTTGTTTCAACATATTGCATGTTGTTTTTCTCTATTATATCTCTTTTTACATACTCTGGAATTTCTAATTCTTTTGGTGAAATTAATACCAATTTTATATTTTTATATCTTGATAATGCTGTTATTAAAGAGTGTACTGTTCTTCCAAATTTTAAATCACCACATAGTCCAACTGTTAAATTATCTAATCTTCCTTTTTCAAGATCTATTGTTAATAAATCAGTTAAAGTTTGTGTTGGATGATTATGTCCACCATCACCTGCATTTATTATAGGAACTGTTGATTTCATAGAAGCAACAAGCGGTGCTCCTTCTTTTGGATGTCGCATTGCAATAATATCACTATAACAACCAACAACTCTTATTGTATCTGAAACTGTCTCTCCTTTTGATGCTGAGCTAGATGCGGCCTCTGAAAATCCTAATGTTCTTCCTCCTAATTCTAACATTGCTGCTTCAAAGCTAAGTCTTGTTCTAGTACTTGGCTCAAAAAATAAAGTAGCTAAAGTCTTATCATCACATTTATGAGAATACTCTTTTTTGTGATTAATAATGTCTTTAGCTACTTTAATTAAGTCATCAATTTCTTCTACAGATAAATCCTTAATATCAATTAAATGTTTCATTCTTTTTCTCCTTTTCAGTTTTTCCTATTATATCAGTATGAATTAAATTTGTAAAGAGAAAAAATAAAAAACATCTCTATCTCACATTTATAAAAGATTTTAATTATTGTTTTTAAATCACTATATCTCTTTTCAATAAGTTATCTTTTACTACACCTAAACCAATATATCTACTATCTTTTGAATATATATTATATATTCCATCTGGAAGCTCAAATGTTAATTTTACTCCATTTAAAAATAATTCTTCTTTTCTAGAATTCAAAATTATATTTTCTAAATTTTTAAAAATTTCTTGCACAGAAATTATTTTCAAATTTTCTTTATTTTTTTCTAAATCTTCTAAAGTAATAGAATCTTCAATTTCAAAATAACCTACTTTTGTTCTTATTAAAGATTTCATAAATCCGGACTGTTTTTAGTTTTTCTGCGATATCTTCACATAAAGTTCTAATATAAGTTCCTTTTGAACATTCTACTTCAAATTTTATTATCTGATTTTTGATATCAAAATTTAATAATTTAATATTATATATTTTAATTTTTCTTTTAGGAATTTCAACTTCTTTTCCTTCTCTTGCATATTCATAAAGCTTTTTTCCATCAACCTTTATTGCTGAATACTTAGGTGGAATTTGAGTTTGCTCACCCAAAAAGTTATTTAAAGCTTCTTTGATTTTTTCTTTGTTTTTAATAATTTTATCAGATTTTGATATTACTTCACCTTCTAAATCTCCAGTTAGTCTTTTTTCTCCGTAATTTAATTTCAGCAATATAAGTTTTATCATGTTCCATAAGATATTTAGAAATTTTAGTTGCCTCTCCTAAAAGCACTGGAAATACACCTGTTGCTAATGGATCTAATGTACCGATATGTCCAGCTTTTTTTATATTTAAAATTTTCTTTACTTTTGAAACAACCTGCTGAGATGTATATCCAGCAGGTTTATTTATAATAATTAATCCATTCATATTCAAATCCTACTTATTTTAAATGTTTCATTGTCTCACTAACTACTGCTTTTTGTACTTCTTCTATATCTGCGTCGATCAAACAACCAGCAGCTAATTTATGACCTCCTCCACCAAATAACATACATATATCAGCTACATCTATATTATTTGAACGAAATGAAACTTTAAATCCATCTTCTTTTTCACGTGCAAAAATTGCTACTTCAACATCTTTTATAGTAACTCCAATTCCAGCAATTCCTTCTAATTCTCCTGGCTTAATTCCTAATTCTTCTATATCTTTTTTAGTAATATATGTAAAAGTAATTTTGTCATCTGCAAAAAACTTTAATCTATCTAATGCTAACTTCTCTGCATTAAATTGTGATTTAGTTTTTGTCATCATGGCTTCTTTATAAACTTTTGAAACATTTATACCTTTACTTAAGCACCAAGCCGCATATTCAAAAGTTTCAGTCGTAGTACTATTAAATCTAAATCCTCCTGTATCTGTAATTATTCCTGCTAATAAACAAATTGCAACATCTTTACTTATATCTATTTTTAAATATTCAAAACTTGATACTAAGATTTGTGCGCATGCAGGAGCAACTGGATTTACAACATTATAATCTCCAAACATAGAGTTTCTTAAATGATGATCAAATTGAACTATAACTTTTGCTGTCTCTATAAATTTTCTATATTCTTTTCCAACTCTATCAGTATTTGGACAATCTACAACTATCGCCATATCATATTTTTCATGGCTTGGTTCTGATTTTATCATATCAAAATTAGGTAAAAATTTAAAAGTTTCTGGATATTCCTTAAATAGAACATCTACATCATTTTTTCCAAGTTCTTTTAGAAATGTACACATTCCAAGACTACTTCCAATGGCATCTCCATCCGGATTTTCATGTGCTAAAACAACAAAAGTTTCAGCTTTATTTATCTCTTTTAAAATTTCATCTAAAGTCATTGAGGCCTTCCTCTCCGAGTAAAGCTTTACTTGTTTTAGTTAGTAAGCTAACTCTGCTTATTATTTTTATTAATTTCTTTTAATATTTTATCAATCCTTGAACCGATATTCAATACTTTCGTCAAATTCAAAAACTAACTCTGGTGTAAGTCTTAAATTAACTTCTTTAGCAACTAAACTTCTAATAAAACCACTAGATTTTTTTAAAATTGCTAAATTTTCTTTTTGACTTTTACATCCAATCATACTAACAAAAACTCTAGCATAACGTAAATCTGGTGTTGTTTTTACACTAGTAACACTAATAAGCCCTGTAAGTTTAGGATCATGTAATTCTTGAGATATAATTTGACTAATAGCTTTTTTTAACTCTTCATCAACACGATTCATCCTATTACTATCTGACATAAGTTTTCTCCTCTTTTTTATATAATTTTTCATAGTTTATCATTGTACTCACTATGAGTTTGAGGTATATGATATTTATTTCACTTCTTCCATAACATAAACTTCTAAAAATGATGAAATCATTTTTGAAGTTTATGTCTTTTTATTTTGGTATCGAGTAAAAATTGCTTCGCAATTTTTTCACGAATTATTTTACTTCTTCCATTACATAAACTTCAAGCATATCTCCTTCTTTAATATCATCATACTTCTCAATTTGAAGTCCACATTCATATCCTGTTGCAACTTCTTTTACATCATCTTTAAATCTCTTTAAAGACACAAGTTTTCCATCATGTATAACTATATTATCTCTAATAACTCTAATTCCAGCATTTCTTGTAATTTTTCCTGTTAAAACATAAGCTCCGGCAATTGTTCCTACATTTGAAACTTTGAATATCTGTCTTACTTCTGCTGTTCCTATTACAACTTCTTTATAAACCGGATCAAGCATTCCTTTCATAGCTGCTTCAACATCATTTATAGCATCATAGATTACAGAGTATGTGTTAATTTCAACACCTTCTTTTTCAGCTATACTTTTTGCCATAGCTTCAGCTCTAACATTAAAAGCAATTATAATAGCATTTGAAACTTTAGCTAAATTAACATCTGTTTCTGTAACACCACCAACACTACTATGAATAACTGAAACTTTTACCTCATCATTAGATAATTTTTCTAGAGATTGTTTTAAAGCTTCAACTGAACCTTGAACATCAGCTTTTACTATTAAGTTAAGTTGTTTCAAATTCTCATTTTCAATTTGTGAAAATACATCATCTAAAGTAACTATTTTACGTTTAGCAAGTTCTTTTTCTCTTTGTTCACGTTTTCTTCTTTCAATTAAATGTTTTGCTGTTTTTTCATCTTTTACTTCATAGAAAGTATCTCCTGATTGAGGAACTGATGATAAACCTGTAATCTCAACTGGAGTTGAAGGTCCTGCTGTTTTAACTTCTTTTCCTTTATCGTTTTTCATTTTTCTAATCCTACCAATTGAAGAACCAACTATAATTGTATCGCCAACATCTAGTTTTCCTCTTTGAACAAGCATTGTTGCAACTGGTCCTTTTGTTTTATCAAGTCTTGCTTCAATAACAGTTCCTTTAGCTTGCTTATTTGGATTTGCTTTTAGATCCAAGACATCAGCTTCAAGTAAAACCATTTCTAAAAGATTATCTATACCCATTTTAGTTTTAGCTGAAATTGGAACAAAAATTGTATCTCCTCCCCATTCTTCAGGAACTACATTATATTTCATTAATTCTTGTTTTACTTTTTCAAGATTTGCATCTGGTAAATCCATTTTATTAACAGCAACAATAATTGGAATATTTGCAGCTCTAGCATGGTCAATAGCTTCAATTGTTTGAGGCATTACACCATCATTAGCAGCAACAACTAAAATTGCAATATCAGTTATTTGTGCACCTCTAGCACGCATACTTGTAAAAGCTTCATGACCAGGAGTGTCTAAAAATGTAATATCTCTTCCATTAATATTTACTTGATATGCACCAATATGTTGTGTAATTCCACCTGACTCACCTTCTATAACATTTGTACTTCTAATAGCATCAAGTAAAGAAGTTTTTCCATGGTCAACATGACCCATAACAACGATAACTGGTGGACGTGGTTTTAAATCTTTCTCATCATCTTCACTATCATCAATCAATTTATCTTCATCTGTAACAATATTTTTCTTTTTAGCTGTAATTCCAAACTCTGATGCAACTAAAAATGCTGTATCAAAATCAATTTCATTATTTATTGTTACCATCATTCCTAAATTAATTAATTTTTTTATAACTTCACCACTTGTAATTTTCATTTCCATAGCTAAATCTTTAACTGTAATATGATCTGGAATAGTAATTTCAGTAAGTTTAAAGATTTTTTGCTTATTAGCTTTATTACCTTGTTTTGGTTTCTTTTTAGCTCTTTTTCCTCTTTCAGTGCTTAAATCATAATAATCATACATTTCACCTTCTTCATGAAACATGTTAGAAAGTGTACTATGTTTTTTAAGACTATTTAATTTATCATTATCAAATTCATCCTCATTTCTTCTATTTTTTCTACTATTAGAATTCTTTGACTCATCAATTCTATTTTGTTTTTGTCTATCCTTAATTTTATTTGAAGCATATTCTCTAACATTTTCTTTTTCTGGAATATCTATTTCCATAATATTTTTTATTTTTTTATCAATGCCTTTTCCATCAAGTTTTCTATTAGGTCTATTATCTTTTTTATAATCTTCTTTTTTAGAAAATTTAGAATCTCTATCTTGATAATGCTTATTTTGAGGACGATTTTGTCTATCATTATTATATTGATTATTAAAAGGTTTATTATTATTAAATTTATTTTTAGGCGCAACATTATTTGAAGGAGTTTGCTTTTCAGCTTCTACTTCTTTAGGTTGATTTTTTTCTTTTTTCTCTTCTACTTCGTCAGCAGTAGTCTCTTTCTTTTTTTCTTCAACAACTGCTTTTGGTTTTTCCTCTTTTTTCTCTTCTTTTTTAGATATACCTAAAAGTTCACTTACAGTAAGAGGTTTTGTAGGCTTATTTCTATAAACAATGTTATAATCTTTCTTTCTATTTTTTTCAACATTAAAAACATTATCATCTTTTTTCTGTTGCTTTTTCTTTTCCTCTTCTTCCTTTTTTTCATCATCATTAAAGATTACAGCTCTTCTAATGATAACTGGTTCATCCTTTTCTTTTTGATTTTCCATAGATTTCTTTTTAAATACTCCTTTTAATAATTTCTCTAACATCTTTTCCTCTTCTTCCGTAACTGAACTTAAATGGCTTTTAACTGGTATTCCATTTTTATTTGCAATTTCAACTACTTGCTTGTTATCTACTCCCATTTTTTTTGCGATTTCATAAATTTTTACTTTCATTTATGCTTCACCCCCAATAATCAATTCTTGGATTTTATTTGCTAAGCCAGAATCTAAAATTCCTATTACTGCTCTTCCTTTTTTACCAATAGCTTTACTATTAGTTTCAATATCACCAAAAATTATTAATGGTATTTCATATTTTTCAGAAGCAAAAGTTAAATTATCCTTAGTTTTTTGTGATGCATCATCTGCAACTATAATCAATTTAACTTTTCTTTTTTTAATCTCTTCTAAAACTATATCATAACCGGGAAATTAACTTTCCAGCTTTAGCTGAGATTCCAAGCATTCCATAGCATTTATCCAATAATTACACCTCTTATACTTTCATAAAATTGTTCATCAATATTAGTATTTAAAACTTTTTCAAGTCTTTTTGTCTTTTTTACTTTATTAAGACATTCTTCTTTTTTACAAATATATGCACCCCTACCATTTTTTTTTCCTGATAAATCAATCTCTAAAATTCCATCTTTATTTTTTACTATTCTAAGCAAATCTTTTTTTTCTTTTTGTTCATTACAAGCCATACATCTTCTAAGTGGCACATATTTTGAATTCTTTTTCATTTTTTTCCTCTTCTATTCTTCTACTTCATCAGTAGATTTCTTTGATTTTGTTTTTCTTGTTTTTTTAGGTTTTTCTTCTTGTTCCTCTGTTTTTTCTTCTACTACTTCTTCTTTAGAAGATTCTTCAGCAGTTGAATCTTCTTCAGCTTTTTCTTTTTCAACTATTCCAGCTACAATATCTCTTATTTGAGATTCAGATTTTATATCTATTTTCCAATTTGTAAGTCTTGCAGCTAATCTAGCATTTTGTCCTGATTTTCCAATTGCTAAAGATAATTGATCATCTGGAACTATAACTTGAGCAAATTTTTCATCTTCTTTAACGTCAACAGCCATAACTTGTGCAGGAAGTAATGATGCTGCTATATAAATAGAAGGATCTTCACTCCATTCAATAACATCTATCTTTTCTCCATTTAATTCATTTATAATATTTTGAATTCTTACACCTTTTTGTCCTACACATGAACCAACTGGATCTATGTTTTCGTTTTTAGAATAAACTGCAACTTTACTTCTGTAACCAGCTTCTCTAGAAACACTTTTTATTTCAATCAAACCCTCATAAATTTCTGGAATTTCTAATTCAAAAAGTCTTTTTACAAAATTAGGATGACTTCTTGATATAATTACTTGAGGATTTCCTTTATTTCCTTTTTCAACACTTAGTACATATCCTTTAATTTTATCATTAACTTTATAATGTTCTGTTGGAATTTGTTCTTTTAAAGGCATTACACCTTCTAGTTTTCCTAAATCTATAACTAAAGTTCCAGTATCAGCTTTTTGTACTATACCTGATACTATTTCACCTTTTTTATCACTATATTCATTATAAATTAATTCTCTTTCCACTTCTCTTATTTTTTGAACAACAACTTGTTTTGCAGTTTGAGCAGCTATTCTACCAAAATCTTTTGGTATAATTTCTATATCAACAGTTTCTCCAATTTTAACCTTAGGATTAATCTTTTTTGCTTTTTCTAAACTTATTTCTAACAATGGATCTTCTACTTTTTCCACAACTTCCATTACAGAATAAACATGAACTTCTCCTGTTTCGCCATTAATGTTTACTTTAACATTATCAACAGAATCAAAATTCTTTTTATATGCTGTAACTAAAGCTGTTTCTAGAGATTCAATTAAATACTCCTTTTTTATACCTCTTTCTTTTTCTAGTTCATCCATTGCGCTAACTAATTCTTTTACATCAATTTGTTTCATTTTTAAAAACTCCTCCTTCAAAACAAAACTTAAGAGTGGGATTTGTTCCCACTCTTCTAGTTAATTTTGTTCTGTACGTAACTATTATACCGTCTTTTCCTTACAAAGTCAAGCAATTTAAGGAAAAAACTGGATTTTTTAAATTAAACCTCTATTTTTTCTTTAACCCAAGCTTCAATCTCAGAAATTGGAAGTCTTATTTGTTCCATTGTATCTCTATCTCTTATTGTTACTGTATCATCTTCTAAAGTATCAAAATCTACAGTTACACAATATGGAGTACCAATTTCATCTTCTCTTCTATATCTCTTTCCAATACTTCCAGCTTCATCATAATCACACATAAAACTCTTTGAAAGTTTAGAGTAAACTTCTTCTGCTTTTTCACTCAATTTTTTAGATAAAGGTAGGACTGCTACTTTATATGGAGCTAAAGCAGGATGTAAATGTAAAACAGTTCTAGTATCACCTTTATCAATTTCTTCTTCCTCATAGCTATCACATAAAAATGCTAAAGCAACTCTATCACATCCAAGTGATGGTTCAATACAATATGGAATATATTTTTCGTTTGTCTCTGGATCTAAATATGTCATATCTTGTTTTGAATGATTCATATGTGCTTTCAAATCATAATCAGTTCTATCAGCAATTCCCCATAGTTCACCCCAGCCAAATGGAAATTTAAATTCAATATCTGTTGTTGCATTACTATAATGAGAAAGTTCAGCTTTTTCATGATCTCTTAATCTTATATTTTCTTTATTCATTCCTAAACTTAAAAGCCAATTTTCACAAAATTCTTTCCAATAAGCATGCCACTCCAAATCAGTTCCTGGTTTACAGAAAAATTCAAGTTCCATTTGTTCAAATTCTCTTGTTCTGAAAATAAAGTTTCCAGGTGTTATCTCATTTCTAAAAGATTTACCAATTTGAGCAATTCCCATTGGAATTTTTCTTCTTGTTGTTCTCATAACATTTTTAAAGTTAACAAATATTCCTTGAGCTGTTTCTGGTCTTAAATAAATTTGTGATGTTGAGTCTTCTGTAACTCCTTGAAAAGTTTTAAACATTAAGTTAAACTTTCTAATATCAGTAAAATTACGTTTTCCACAATTAGGGCAACAAATATCATTATCGTTTATAAAATCTATTAATTCTTTATCAGTCATACCATCTGCTATCATATCTTTTCCCTGGCTATGAGCCCATTCTTCTATTAACTTATCTGCTCTATGACGAGTTTTACACTCTTTACAATCAATTAGTGGATCACTAAATCCTCCAACATGACCTGATGCAACCCAAACTTCCGGATTCATTAAAATTGCACTATCTAGCTTTACGTTATATTTGTTTTCTTGAACAAATTTCTTAAACCATAACATTTTAATATTATTTTTAAGTTCTGTTCCTAAAGGTCCATAATCCCAAGAATTAGCCAATCCTCCATAAATTTCAGAACCTGGATATACAAATCCTCTTGACTTACATAAAGCCACTATTTTTTCCATTGAATCTACCATAAAAATACCTCCCTTTTGCTAGGTAAACAAAAAACTTTCATACCTAGCATTTATTTTTATTATGCTAGGGACGAAAGTTTATTTCCGCGATTCCACCCTAATTGATATAAATTAATATATCCACCTCAATTTATTAAAATATAGCTCAAAAGTTCCACCATGTTAAATTATTACAAGTATTCCACCATCACTTGCTCTCTAAAAATAATTTTATTAACATTTCCTCTTTCTCAACGCTACGTGTATTTTATAACATTTTATTTAATTAGTCAATACTATAAATTATGATTTTACAGCATAATCTGCGCTAGTTAAACTCAAATTTGGATTATAGTATGGATCTCCTTTTTCAATAACTTCTTTCCATTTTTTTCTAAAGTTATTAGATTCTTTTTCAAATCTTTCCTTCTTTTCAGGAGTATTTTCATAACCTCTTGATTTTGATTCATAATGCATAAGTTCAATATAAGGATTATAAATAATTTTATATCCTTTTTTTCTTATTTTTAAACAAAAATCCACATCATTAAAAGCTACAACAAAATTTTCTTCATCCATAAATCCAACTTCTTCGTAAATACTTCTTTTAGCAAAAAGACATGCTCCTGTTACTGCACTTACATCTTGAATTAAACAATCTTTTCCAAAATAAGCATGTACACCTTTTGGAAGAGCTGTTAACATATTTGCAGCTAAGCCTCCAATACCAACAACAATTCCAGCATGTTGAATTGATTTATCTCCATAATAAAGTCTTGCACCAACAGCCCCTATATCTTCTCTTTGAGCATATCCTATAAATTTCTGAAGCCAATCTGGTGTCAATAATTCAGTATCATTATTTAATTGTAAAACAAATTCACTATCACAATTTTTTACTCCAAAATTTATAATTCTAGAATAATTAAATCCTTTATCTGGATATTTA
The DNA here is from genome assembly GCA_944389125.1 of uncultured Clostridia bacterium. Classification (GTDB taxonomy): domain Bacteria; phylum Bacillota; class Clostridia; order TANB77; family CAG-508; genus Scatovivens. The sequence continues at coordinate 290,118 of CALXLF010000001.1, forward strand.
ATAACTCTTATTTTTTCATTTTCTTCAAGTTTCTTATAATATTCAAAAGTTTCTTCTTTTTCACTATTATTTTCAATTATTACAATTTCATAATTATCATAAGTAGTTAATTTTAGGATAGATTCTATACATTTTTTTAATAGTTTAATTCCATCTTTATTCGGAATCAAAATTGAAACTTTTGGATTTCCGAATTACATCATATTCTACTTCATAAATTCCAGGAATATCTCCTCCTGGTTTTACTGTTCCTTTAAAACCAAGTCTCTTTAAATGATCTTCTGCTGCTCTTTGACCAGCTTCATATGCATATGGTTTTGCACCAGCAGCCATAGCTGTTGAATTTTCATGAACTCTCCAATGATATAAAACCTTAGGAATATGTACAATATTTTTAGTGTTTTCAGATGCTCTTAAAACAAGATCAAAGTCTTGTGCACCATTATAATTATCTCTAAATCCGCCTATTTTATCAATTAATGATTTTTTTAAACAAACTAGATGAGTTATATAATTATTTGCACTTAATGTATCTGGTGAGAAATCCGGTTTAAAATATGGATCTTGTCTTATTGCTTTTTTTCCAACAATTTTATCTTCATCTGTATATATAAATTCTACATCTGGATTTTCATTTATTGTTTTTACAAGTTCATATAAGCAAAATATAGGTAAAGTATCATCATGATCTAAAAGTGCAACAAAATCTCCTGCTGCTAAGCTTAGTGCTGCATTTGTATTTCCTGGAATTCCTTTATTTTCATTTAAAAATTTATATTTTATTCTATCATCCTTTTTTATAATTGGTTCTAAATCTGAATTTTGCTCAGGACTCCCATCTGCCAAACATAATTCCCAATTAGAATATGTTTGATTAATTAAACAGTCAACTAATTCTTTAAAGAATTTAATAGGTGTTTTATACATTGGAACTATTATACTGATTTTAGGTTCTAATTTAAATTTGTGTTGCCTTTGTTCTTCTAATTCCTCTTCTTTTGGCTCATTATTTTCTATCCAATTATGATAAATTGCTATATTAGAATTTTTCCATCTATCTTGTCTTAAAATAATTCTTTTTAATTTTGAAAGGCATTTTTTTACTGTTTTCCAAAATCCATATGTTTTATAATAGTATCTTATCTCATTATATATATGTTTTATAATCATTGCTTCTTATATGATTATTTAAATTTAAAATAATCATACACTCCTTCCTTAAATTATTTATTTCATCAGTTTTAATATAATTTATTATTTAATTTTAATTAAAGTTATCTTAGGATCAATTCTTAATAAACCTACTGTACTTTTGGTTGATGTTATCTCAACTAAAAGTGCATCATATTTTCTATTTAAAACTTCTAAATCACCTTTATCTGTATAATGTGTGCAACTAAAAGATAAAGTATATTTATTTGGACTAACAGGAAGTTTTACTTTAAATTCAGCAACAACAACATCACCTTTTTTGAAATCGCCTGTATACATTTTTTCAATATCTGTATTTGTTCCTGCAATATCTAATCCTTTAAAATCTTTTAATGTCATTGTAAAAATAGGGTTTAGAACTTCTGTATTAAATTTTACTTTAGATTTTAATACAACTTCTTCATCGTTTCCAAAGGAGTTTATTGGATGATTATCAAGATCAAATATTCCATAATCTATTACTTCTGCTTTTTTATTTCCATAATCTATTAATTTATCATTTTCAATAAAATATGACTTCCATTTTTGATCATTTCTAACTTGGAATTGGTCTGCAACTTTTTTAGGCTCTTTTTTTGGTTGAGGTATATTTTCTTTTTCTTTTATTTCGTCTTCTTTTTTAAGCTCTTCTTCCTTTTCTAATTCTTCAATTGCTTTTGTACTATTTTCCTCATTTATATCCAATCCTACAATTAATTTCTTATATTTTTCAGTTCCTTCTTTTACAGAGCCTTCAAATATCTTTTTACCACCATCTATAATTATTGTTCTAGTACAATTTCTTATAACATCAGCTATACTATGAGTTACAAAAAGAATAGTTTTTCCGTTGTTTTTTAAATTGTTCAAACTTTTTAAAGCATTTTAATTGGAATGCCATATCTCCAACTGACAAAACTTCATCAACTATTAAAATATCTGGATCAACATTTATTGCACAAGCAAACGCTAGTCTTGCAAACATACCAGAAGAATATGTTTTTACAGGTTGAGAAAGATGCTCTCCAATATCAGCAAAATCAATTATTTCTTGTTCTTTTTCTTTTATCTCTTTTTCAGTCATTCCAAATATTTGACCATGTTGATATATATTTTCATATCCTGTAAGCTCTGGATTAAATGCTGTTCCGAAGCTCTAGAAGAGAACTTATTCTACCATTTATTTTTATCTCTCCTGATGTTGGAAAAACAACTCCAGTAATCATTTTAAGTAAAGTTGATTTTCCAGCACCATTTTTTCCAAGTATTCCTAACACTTCTCCTTCTTTTACTTCTAGATTCAAATTATCCATAGCTCTAAATGTAGTATGTCTTTGATATTTTGGAACTATTGCTTCTAATAGTCTATCTTTTTTACTACTAAACATTTTATATTCTTTTACTAAATTTGTTATTTTTATAACTGTTTTTCTATTATCTGTTTTTTTATTTTCTTTTTTCTCGCTCAT
>CALXLF010000002.1 GCA_944389125.1 uncultured Clostridia bacterium
GCGTAGTAATATGTGTAGCTGACCAGTACTAATAAATCGAGGGCTTAACCACAGTATTATGGTGAAAGGTTTTCGAAATTATTCATCTATGTATTTTTCAGTGTGCTTAAACACACATATAAATTTCTGGTGATAATGACGAAGAGGAAATACCTGTTCCCATCCCGAACACAGAAGTCAAGCTCTTTGGTGCTGAAAATACTTGCGGGTTACCCTGCTGGGAAGATAGGAAGTCGCCAGATTTTTTTTTAATAAAAGCATAAATTAAAATGATTTGTTTTTTAAATGATTTTAATTTATGCTTTTATAGTTTTATTTGCTTTTAAACTAATTTATAAAAATACTTGTTAAAATAAGTATTAAATAACAAATAATAAGTTTATAAAAAAATCTTTTTACATTATTTAATTTTTTAAAATATAAAATAAATTCTGTTGAATTTTATTTTTTTATAATATATAATTATTAAACAATAGTAGAACTAATGATAAATAAAATGAATATTATTAATAAGGAGAAAAGATTTGAATAGACTTGATAAATATGGATTTAATGATCCTTTAAAAGAAATTGGAATTGACAATATATTTGATATTGAAGCATTAAGAAGAAAATGTGATAGTTTGATTATAACAATAAAAGCTGCATTACATGAAAAAAATAAGATTGGATTAAATAATTTAGAACAAAGATTAAAAGATTTAGAAGATAAAAAATCTAAAGCTCCAGATGAACTTATTGATGAATATGATAAAAGAATAGATAGTGTAAAAAAAGAAATTAAACTTATACTTGATCAACGTGAAAAATGGTATAAAGATTTCGATCAAACAAGTGCACTGATTCATTCAACTGATGATATATCAACAATTGTATATCATATTATAAAATTAAGTAGTAGTTATTTACTTTTAAAACCAAAAACCAAAACTGATATTGATCCTAAAGAAGAAGAATATAAAAAAGTTGTTAATGATTTAAGTCTTTCTCTTAAAAAGCCAGATGATGTTAGACAATTTTTAGTTCAAAAAGTTTTTATTTGCAATTATATTGATACTGAACAAAGAGATTTAAGTAGATTTGAATATACTGGCAATGGAGAAACTAAAGATGGTTATCCAGAATATATTTATGCTGCTAAACCTCATAATGAACCACAAAAAATTATTGATATTGTAGATGAAGTTGGAGATAGGGTTCAAGCATATAATATTGGAAGATTTGCTTTTGGAAAGTTTTTTAAAGATGAACATTATACTTATAATTCCGGGGCATATAATTTATTAACGATTTTAAGACGTGACAAAGATGGAAATATCAAAAGATATAATGGAGTATTAGAAGAAAATTATAATGAAGTAGTACAAAATCCTAATTTTTATGGATTAGTTGTCTTTTCAGATCTAGTAATGGAAAATGCTGAAGAAAATAATTTTGGTTATATAGGAAAAGTAGTTACAGATGATAAAGGTCAAAAAAGGCTTGTTTTTAATGGAAATGTTGAATATCAGGATTTAGTTACAGCATTATCATATGCTCATAAATTTCCTGGTAGAATTATTGGTTTATCTAAATGCAATACATTACCAGAATTTTATGAGATTATGAATGAGAGAGTAATGAGAATTACTGATATTGAAAAAACAATAACTCCAGAATTTGATGATGATGAAGGGAGAAAATAAAATGTCAAAAATTTTATGGAAAGCTGGTGCTTTTGAGTATCCGATACCAGCTGTTTTAGTTACTTCAGGAACAATGGAAAAATCAAATATAATGACAGTTGCATGGACTGGAATTATTAATTCAAAGCCACCAATGGTTTATATTTCTGTAAGACCTGAAAGATACTCATATAATATAATTAAAGAAAATATGGAGTTTGCAATTAATTTGACTACTGAAGATCTTACGTATGCTACTGATTGGTGTGGAGTAAGAAGTGGAAGAGATTATGATAAATTTAAAGAAATGAATTTAACTAAAGAAAAAGCTAATTTTGTTAAATGTCCACTTATTAAAGAAAGTCCGGTATCTATTGAATGCAAAGTAGTTGATATAAAGGACCTTGGAAGTCATACAATGTTTATAGCAGATGTTTTATCTATTGATCCAGATGATAAATATATTGATGAAAAAGGAGAATTTGATATATCAAAATGTAATCTAATAGCATATGCAAATGGAGGATATTATGGATTAGGAGAAAAGAAGGGAAAATTTGGGTATTCAGTTCAAAAGAAAAAATAAAACAATCCTAAAAAAGCTTAAAAAATTAAGCAAAATCCTTGACATATATTGGATTTTGTGGTAAAGTATTTAAGCATGTATTTTGTAATATATGCTTAAAATCACATCGTAAAATTAAACAAGCTTCATAAAATAAACGGAGGTGTATAAAATGGCGTCAAAAGGACCAAGAGAAAGTATTACTTTAGAGTGCACAGAGTGCAAAAATAGAAATTATATGACATCAAAAAATAAAAGAAATAATACAGATAGACTAGAGATAATAAAATACTGTAAATTCTGCAAAAAACGTACTACTCACAAAGAAACAAAGTAGTGGAGGATTTAGATAGATGGCAAAGAATAATAAAGAAAAAAAAGTTGCTAAAAGTAATATAAAAGAAGAAAAAATAGATAAAACTGACTCAAAAAAAGTATCAAATGGAAAAGATACTAAGAAAAATAAAAAGAGTGGTTTTAAAGATTTTAAAGCGGAACTTAAAAAAGTAGTTTGGCCAACACCAAAAGAACTTGTAAATAGCACAGGTGCTGTAATTGTAATAGTTATTGTTACAGCTATAATTGTACTAATATTAGATATCGCTTTTGATTTCTTTAATACTTATGGTATTGAAAAAATAAGAAGCACATATTCTGCAAGTCAAACTGTAGATGAAAATACTACAAGTAATGAAGCTACAGAGGAAGTAGTTGATGATTCAGATAATACAACTGAAGATTCAGAAGCTACTGATACAACAAGTGAAACAACTGTTGATTCAGGAACAGAAGAAGAGACTACAAGTAATGAAGTAACACAATAAAACAATAATTAAAGGAGGCTAGAAAATGTCTCAGGAAGAAGAGAAGAAATTAGAGCCAAAATGGTATGTTGTTCATACATATTCTGGGTATGAAAATAAAGTAAAAACAGACCTTGAAAAAACAATAAAAAATAGAGATCTCGAAGATTATTTCTTTAATATTGTAGTTCCAATGGAAGAACAAGTTGAAATTAAAGATGGAAAAAGAAAGACAAATTTAAAAAAAGTTTTTCCAGGTTATGTTTTAATTAAAATGATTGTAACAGAAGAATCTTGGTATATTGTTAGAAATACAAGAGGAGTTACAGGGTTTGTTGGTTCTGGTACAGATCCTATACCACTTACAGATCAAGAAATAAGAAATATGGGATTTGATGAAGTTCCAGTAACAGTTGATTATGACGTTGATGATAATGTACAAGTACTAAATGGTCCTTTAGAAGGATTTGTTGGAGTTGTACAAGAAATTAATAAACAAAAACAAAAAGTAAAAGTTTTAGTTTCAATGTTCGGAAGGGAAACTCCAGTTGAACTAGAATTTTCTCAAGTTCAGAAATTAAGCTAAATATAAAAAGATAATGATAAATTTTTCTTATTAAGTGAAAGGGGAGTATTACAAAATGGCTGAAAAGGAAGTTGTAAATGTAATAAAATTGCAAATAGAGGCAGGTAAAGCTTCACCAGCTCCACCAGTTGGTCCAGCTTTAGGTTCAAGTGGTGTTAATATTATGCAATTTGTTAAAGAATTTAATGATAGAACAGCTAATCAACCTGGAATGATAATACCAGTTGTTATATCTGTTTATAAAGATAAATCTTTTTCATTTGTTACAAAAGTTCCACCAGTTGCAGTTCTTATTAAAAAAGCATTAAATATTAATAAAGGTTCAGGAAAACCTAATAAAGAAAAAGTTGCTAAATTAAGTAAAGAACAAGTTAAAGCAATTGCAGAACAAAAAATGGAAGATTTAAATGCTGCTTCAGTAGAAGCTGCAATGAGTATGGTAGCTGGAACAGCACGTTCTATGGGCGTTGTTGTTGAAGACTAATAAAAAATAAATTGGGAGAGGAAAACTCGTTAAGACCAAAGGAGGAAAAAAATGAAAAGAGGAAAAAGATATGTAGAATCTGCAAAATTAGTAGATCCTGCAAAATTGTATGATGCTAAAGAAGCATTAGAAATTATTGAAAAAATGCCAAAAACAAAATTTGACGAAACAGTTGAATTACATGTTAGATTAGGTGTTGATTCAAAACATGCTGATCAACAAGTTAGAGGTACAGTTGTATTACCAAATGGTACAGGTAAAACACAAAAAGTTTTAGTTTTTGCTAAAGGAGATAAGGCAAAAGAAGCTGAAGAAGCTGGAGCTGATTATGTTGGAGCAGAAGAATTAGTACCAAAAATCGAAAAAGAGAATTGGTTTGATTATGATGTTATAGTTGCAACTCCAGATATGATGGGAGTAATTGGTAGATTAGGAAAAATCTTAGGACCAAAAGGCTTAATGCCAAATCCAAAATCTGGAACAGTTACAATGGATGTTAAAAAAGCTATTTCAGAGATTAAATCAGGTAAAGTTGAATATAGACTTGATAAAACAAATATTATCCATTTAGGATTTGGTAAAGTTTCATTTGGAGCTGAAAAATTAGTTGAAAATTATCAAGTAATTATGGATGCTATAATTAAAGCTAAACCAGCAGCTGCAAAAGGACAATATATTAAAAGCGTTGCTATAACAACAACTATGGGACCAAGCTTAAAAGTAAACCAAAAATAATAATTTATTAAAACAAAAAATTATATTCCAAAGACAGTAGGTATAAAAATAAATCCTACCGAGGATATTTAAGAGATATAAGCTCTTCTAATATTCCATGTCTTTGGATATAGAAGAGTTTTTAATTTTGTAAAAAGTTATTTATAAAAATTAAAAATATTTTTTAGGAGGTGAAATTAAATTGGCAAGCGAAAAAAATATTAAAGCAAAGGAAGAACAAGTTAATGCTTTAGCTGAAAAAATGAAAGATGCTTCTATAGTACTTTTAACTGATTACAGAGGTATTAATGTTGCTGATGTTACAAATTTGAGAAAAACATTAAGAGATGTTAACGCTGAATATTCAGTTATTAAAAATAATATAACCAAAAGAGCATTAAATAAAATTGGAATTACAGATTTAGATGAAATTCTAGAAGGACCTACAGCTGTAATTATGTCTAAAGAAGAATATTTACCAGCTTTAAAAGCTATATATAAATATTCATCAGCTAATGATTTTTATAAAATCAAAGGTGGTATTCTAGAAGGAAAAGTAACATCAGTAGATGAACTTGTAACACTTGCAAAACTTCCATCAAGAGAAGAACTTATTGCAAAACTTGCTGGATGTTTATTGGCAAATGTTTCAAAACTTGCAGCTACATTAGATGCAGTAAGAGTAAAGAAAGAATCAGAAGAATAATAAAAATATTAAAATTAAAAAAGCAAATCTTAATGATTGCAAATTAAAAATTTATAGGAGGAATTAAAAAATGAGTGAGAAAACAGATAAAATGTTAGAAGAAATTGATAGCTTAACAGTAGTTGAATTATCAGAATTAGTAAAAGGAATTGAAGAAAAATATGGAGTAACTGCAGCAGCAGTTGCAGCACCTGCAGCAGGAGCTGGAGCAGCAGCAGCTGATGAAAAAACAGAATTTAACGTAGTATTAAAAGAAATTGGAGGAAACAAATTAGCAGTTATAAAAGTTGCTAGAGAAGTTACTGGATTAGGATTAAAAGAAGCTAAAGATTTAGTTGATGGAGCTCCTAAAACAGTTAAAGAAGGTGTTTCTAAAGACGAAGCTGAAGAAATCAAATCTAAATTCGTTGAAGCAGGAGCCGTTGTTGAATTACAATAATAAAAAAAAAACTGTTGATGATTTACTCATCAGCAGTTTTTTTTACCAGTTTGAGTTAAATTTTTTAGATTCTTTAATAGGACCAGAATTATCATTTTTATAAGAATCATATTTATTTATTTTATCTATTTTAGCTCCACAATTTGAACAATATGAATCATTTGCATCTATTTTGTTACCGCAATGTGAACAATATTTTTCAGGTGAATAACTATTATTAGAATTTTTATTATTATATTCATGATATACAGTAGTTACAGTTTTGTTATATTTAGTTTGTTTGTTTTTAGCATCTATTTTTCTAATTTTAGAAGCAATAAAACCAGAAATTGGTACTATTAAAAATGCCCCAATAAATACTGCAAAAAAATCAACTAAAGCAATCATAGTTGTTATAAAAAAATCATAGTATAATAAAATTAAAATTCTTATTGTGAAAAGTATAATAAATATATTTTTATAATTTTGAGAAGAGAATATTTTTGATAATGGTAATAAGACAAAAAATGACATATGTATTGTTATAAAACCTTCCATAAATAAAGCTTCTATGAGTCCTAAAGATGATGTATCTGACGAGATTGCAAAAGCATAATTTGGTATTAAAATTAGACTAAAAATTAATAAAATATCTTTTATTTTCTTCATTTTAAAACCCCCATATAATATATAATTTATTATAACTTTTAAAAAAATTTTTTTCAACACAATTAAAATTAAAATTAGTTAATTAACAAATATTTTTAAAAAAATATGTTGAAAAAAATGAATTTTAATATATAATAATATATACATACTTAAGAAAGAGAGTTTTTTATTATGAATTACAAGTCTCAAAAAGGTATAACAATGGTGAGTTTAGTAATTTATATAGTTTGTTTCTTAATTGTTGCAGGAACAATAGGAGCTATAACTATATTTTTTTATAATAACACATCTTTGTTAGATAGCGAGGTATATAGCTCTGCTGAATATAATAAATTAAATATGTATTTAGTTAAAGAATCAGAACAAGAAGGAAATTCTTTTGTAAATTTTGATAATTCTGGTAATATGTATACTTTAACCTTTTCAAATGGAAATGTATATACTTTTGATAAAGATAATAATTTGTTATATTTTAATAAAGTATGCTTATGTGAAGATGTACAAGGTTTTAATGTTCTAACAGACTATACAACAGGTAAAGAAGTAGTAAAAGTAAAAATAGATTTTTCTGATAAATCTTATACAACCAGTTATTGTATGGATGTATAAAATTTAAATGTTCTAATAAATTTAATATTAAAAGTAGTAAAACCTGAATAGTAATATATTAATATTAACAAGGAGGAAAAAGTAATGTTTAATGATCTGTTAATTTCATGTATTCAAGGTTTTATTCGGAGAAAATGTTAAATTAAAGATAACAGGCTTTATGGATTTAAATTCTGATATAACTAATTTAACATTTGTTTTAGAAGATGATGTGTGCAACATAAAAGGTAATAATGAATTTTCATTATCATTTAACACAAATCAGATTACTAAAATAGAGAAAAACTCGGATAATATTAAAATTTACATAGATTTGGATTTATTTATTTTAATACAAAAATGATAAGAAAGCGGCAGATTTTTATGATCTGTCTTTTATTTTTGGGTAAAATTTTGAAATCATATACTTTTGTTTTTAAATACTTGAATTGTTATTTTTTAGATGGTATAATGAACGTGTCAATTTGATTTATGTAGAAGAGGTATGTAATGGGAAGAATAGATGGTTTTATGGAAAAGATTACAGGAAAGAGAAGAGCAGTTTTTTTAATAGTAATAATTATAATTTGTATTATTGCAATTGGTTTAGGAATTTATAGCCAATATTTTTATAAATACTCTGATACAGACCCATTTATGCTAGGAATTCACGTTGGAAAGGCTAAAACTTCTGAGGAATATGCTGAATTAAAAGCAAATTTTTTAAATTTATTTACAAATGAATTACATATAAATAGTGAAAGTATAAGAGTAGATAAAGTTGAACCAACACAGTCAATTGTTTTTACAGGATTTACTGTAGTTAATGAGGATGAGGCATATTATGATGTTAATTTAAATTTGCCATTTTTAAATATAGATACTGATGTAGCAGCAGAAATAAATTCAGAAATAGAAGAATTTAATCAAACAGCATCATCAATTATGAGAACAAGTTCTCAATATACTATATATAATGTTTCTTATGTTGCATACATTAATGAAAATATTGTTTCAATAGTTATAAAAGAAAATTCAAAATATGGTAATAGTTCAGAAAGAGTAAGAATAAAAACGTATTGTTATGATATTTCTACTAATTCAGAGATTTCTTTAAAAGATTTAATAGAACTTAAGAATACAGATGAAGAAACGGTTCAAGAAAACATAGATAATACAATTCAAACAGCTTATGAGAATTCTCAAGCAATAGCTAATGAATTTGGTACTGAAGTTATTAGAGATCCAGAAGATGATATGTATAAGATTGATAAAACAGAAAATTATTTTTTAACAGATGATGGATATGTGTATATTATTTATGATTATGGTGAATATACAGAAACTAATGAAATGGATATAATAATTTTCTAAAAATTAGATTAGGAATAGGTTAAGAAAGGATGATTTTAGATGCTATCAAAGCAGAGCTTTATTATTGGATCAGTAATTGTATTTTTTATAGCATTAATTATTATGGAGAGAAAATCTAGTATAAAAATTATACTAAGAGCTTTTCTTACAATGATTGTATTGTATTTTATTTATGCAAAAGGAGTTTTGAATAATGTAAGTATTGCATTTTTATCAATACTTGTAGTATTTCTTGTTTCAATAATAAATATATTAATAAAAGAGGGAATACATAGAAAATCTTTTGCAGAATTGATTTCTGTTATTATAACTTCTTTGTTAACTGGTGTTGTTATTTTAATTATTTGTAAAATAACAAATACTTCTGTTACATATCAAGATGCAAATTTAGGAAATAATACAAATATTAGAGGTATGGAATTTAGTATATCAGTAGTTTGTATGCTTGGGATTTTTATGGATATTATTTCAAGAATAACTTTAAATTTAGATGAAGCCAAAGATAAAACTGAAGATATAAGTTGGAAAGAACAATTTAAAGAAGGAATAGTAATAGGTAGACAATTGATTAGTGAGAAGATTAATATGTTATTTTTGATTTTTGTAGGAATTACATTACTTCCAATTTGTATGTACATTTCAAATGGATATAGTTTAACCGAAATTTTAAATATAGATTATATATTTTTTGCTTGTTTAGTAGCTTTTATAGGAAATATAGGACTTATTATTTCAGTTCTAGTAACATCATTTTTTTATTCAATTTTTAATAGGAAAAAAACAGCCTATAAAACTACTTCTGAAAATATAATAGATGGAAAAAGAAGTTTAAAATTATAAAAAAAGAAAGGAGTTCTTTATGTTTGAAGAATACCCTAATTTTATCTATAATAGTTATAATATTTTAGAAGATAAAGATAAGATTACTTTTAAATATGAATTTGAAATTGAAGGGCTAACTAAATTTAATCATATAATAGAAATATTAAAAAAAGACTTTAAATGGAAAAATTTAAAGTCTAAAATTTTAGAAAATATAGTATTTAATTTAGGAATGGTTGAATCAATAAGTTATTTTAAAGCTACATGTTCTAAAAATTATCTTATTAAATGTGGATGTATAGATGAAAAACAGGAGAAATGGTTTAGAAAATTATTCTTTTTAGGATTAGGTGAATTTAGATTTAAGAATAATATAAAAACTACAGAAGAGGATTTTGTAAGATTTAAAAGTTTAGGTAAAAGCATAATTGTAGAAGAAATTCAAGATGATTTAGAAGGAATTTTAGTCCCAATTGGTGGAGGAAAAGATTCTTGTGTTACAATTGAACTTTTAAAAAATAATTTTAATAATATAAATACATTTAGAGTCGGAGTAAATGATGTTTCAATTGCATGTGCTGAAACTGCTGGATTTGAAAGAAGTAAAATGATAGAAGTATCACGAAAAATAGATAATAATTTATTAGAATTAAATAAAAAAGGATTTTTAAATGGACACACTCCATTTTCCGCAATGATTGCATTCCTAACTTATGCAGTTTCTTTTATGTTAGGAAAAAAATATATAATTCTTTCAAATGAAAACAGTGCAAATGAGAGTAATGTCGCTGGAGAAAATATAAATCATCAATATTCAAAAACTTTTGAATTTGAAAATGATTTTAGGAATTATGTAAAAGAATATTTAAAAACAGATATAGAATATTTTAGTTTTTTAAGGCCAATAAGTGAGCTTCAAATCGCAATGTTATTTTCAAAATTAAAGAAATATCACAAGGTTTTTAAAAGCTGCAATGTTGGTAGTAAACAAACTCCATGGGTTTGGTGTGGACATTGTCCAAAATGTTTATTTGTTTATATAATTTTGAGTGCATTTTTAGATGAAAAAGAGCTTTTCTCTATATTTGGAAAAAATTTATATGAAGATAAATCTCTTTTAGAGACTTTTATAGAGCTTGCAGGTTTTGGAAAAATTAAACCATTTGAATGTGTTGGAACATATAGTGAAGTTAGATTTTGTATTAATAAAAATATAGAAATACGAAATGGAAAAAATCTTCCTTTTTTACTAGAATATTATAAAGAAAATTATAATTTAGAAAAAACTGATGATAATATTCTTAAAAGCTTTAATGAAAACAATAATTTACCACCAGAATTTGAAAATATATTAAAGGAGAATATAAAGAAATGTCTTTAATAGAGTTTTTAAAAGGCAAAAAAATTTGTATTTTAGGATATGGAAAACAAGGAAAATCAACATTTAAATATTTAAGAAAGCATTTTCCAGATAAGAAAATAACTATAGCTGATAAAAATGAAAGTATTGATAAAAGTGGATTAGATGAAAATGTTTATTTTAAATTAGGTAATGATTATTTAAATAATATTGAAAATTTTGATTTAATTATAAAAGGTCCAGGAGTAATTTTAAAAGATATAGATATTTCTAAATTTGAAGATAAAATAATTACAGACTATGAGTTATTACTAAAATTTACAGAAGGAATAAAAATAGGAATTACAGGAACAAAAGGCAAAAGTACTACAAGTACATTTTTATATAATGTATTAAAAGAACAAGGGAAAAAAGCTTTTTTATTAGGAAATATTGGAACACCAATTTTAGATGAAATAGATAATATTACACAAGATTCATATGTAGTTATAGAAGTTTCTTCTCATACTTTAGAGTTTGTTAAATCTTCACCTAGTATAGCAATTTTGTTGGATATATATCCTGAGCATTTAGATCATTGCAGTTTAGAAGATTATATAAAATCAAAATTTAATATTGCAAAATTTCAAAATGATAAAGATATTTTTATTTATAATGCTGAAAATGAGCTTATGAAAAAATTTAATTTTAAATATAAAGAAAATGATATAGGAGTATTTTTTTATAGTTTTGATAATACTTTAAAAAATAAAGTATATTTAAAAGATAATCGGAATATATTTTAATGATAGATTTTTAATGGATTCCAGAGAAGTTTTAAATATTAAAGGAAAGCATATGTTAAATAATATGCTTTTCGTACTAGCAGTTTCTGAAATTTTGAAGTTAGATATTTTAAAAACTGTAAATACAATAAAAAATTCTAAACCTTTAAAACATAGAATGGAATATATTGGAACCTCTGATGGAATAATTTTCTATGACAATTCGATTGCTACTATTCCAATAGCTACAATTGATTGTATAGAATCTTTAGGAAATGTAAATACATTGATTTGTGGTGGAATGGATAGAGGAATTAGTCAAAAAGAATTGATAGATTTTTTAAAAAAAACAAATGTAAAAAATATAATTTGTATGCCTGAAACTGGTTTTATTATATATGATAAACTAAAAGATATAAAAAATGTATTTAAGGCAAAAACTATGGAAGAAGCAGTGAAAATCGCAAAAAATGTAACTGAAAAAAATACTATATGTTTGCTTTCTCCAGCTGCTTCTAGTTATAATGATTTCAAAAATTTTGAAGAAAAAGGCGATTTATACAAGAAATTAACTGTAGGTAACATAATATAAAAATGGTTGACAATTTAATTATTTAAAATTTAAAAAATCTAAAAGTCAATAATAAAAGGTACTATAAAAGATGTAAAAAAACAAAAATTTGTAAAAAAATCCAAAAAATATTCAATTTTATGTAGACAAATTATGGAAAAGGTGCTATAATGAATGTGTTTCATACGAAAAATGAACGAGATAAGGCATTTTAAAGGATACAGTAGATAAATTTAAGGAGGAATTAAATTGAATACAAATTATTCTGAAAATAACCATTTAGTTTTGGTTGGAAAAGTTGTAAGTGAACAAAAGTATAGTCATGAAATTTATGGAGAGAAATTTTTTAAGATTGATCTAGAAGTAGTTCGTTTGAGTTCAAACACAGATGTTATACCAATTACAATCTCAGAAAGATTAATTACAGATATTGATTTAAGTATTGGAAGAACTGTTAAAGTTGAAGGACAATTTAGATCTTATAACAATTATGAGAATGAAAAAAATAGATTAATTTTAACTGTTTTTGCAAAAGAGGTAAGTGAAGTTAACGAAGATGAAATGGAAAAAAATGAAGTTACAAATGAAGTTACACTAATTGGTTATATTTGCAAAAAGCCTATCTATAGACAAACACCATTTGGAAGAGAAATTGCAGATATATTATTAGCAGTTAATAGAGCATATAATAAATCTGATTACATACCATGTATAGCATGGGGCAGAAATGCAAGATTTTGCCAAAATATTGAAGTCGGAACCGAAGTTAAAATAGTAGGTAGAGTTCAATCAAGAAATTATGAGAAAAAACATGAAGATGGTACTGTAGAAGCAAGAGTTGCTTATGAAGTTTCAATTGCTAGTATGGAAATAGTAAAAGAAGAGGATGACGAAAATAACGAAGCTCAAGCAGAAATAGTATAAACTAAAATAAAGAAGTTCGATTTAAAACATCGAGCTTTTTTTGTGTATGTAAAATAAAGAAATATTGTTTAAAGTAAGGCATTAATGCCGAAAAATAAACACTAAATTTTCCTTTACAAATTATATAATAAAGTATATAATTTATACATGAATTTGTAAGTTTCCGTAAGGAAATTTTTAATATATGAAAAGGAAAGATTTATGGAAGAGGATTTGTCAAATAGAAAATTAAAGAAAAAAAATAAAGCTAAAGAAAAATATGAAATGCCCGATAGTACAAGAAATATTATATTTAATATACTTGCCTTTATATGTATTATAATAATGGCAATTGCAATAACTCCTAAGTCTATGCAAAATGATACATTTTATAATATAAAATGTGGAGAATATCTTGTACAAAATGGTATATTTAATCAAACTGAAGATCCATTTTCATGGCACGATTTAAGTTATACTTGGCCACATTGGCTTTTTGATATTTTGATTTATTTATTATATGCTGCTTGTGGCAATTTTTGGAAAACTGGAATTTATATTGCAACAATGATATTTACTGCAATTTTAGGACTCTCAATGTATAAGCTATGTTTACAAATGACTAAAAATAACAAAGTAGTTTCTTTTTTAGCTACTCTTTGTGCGCTTTATGTTATTAAGCCTTACGTGGCAGCTAGAGCACAGCTTATAACATTTATTTTATTCATATGGGAAGTTTATTTTATAGAAAAATTATTAGAAACAAATAAAAAACGTTATGGTTTTGGAATTCTTGGAATAACTTTTTTAGTGGTTCAACTTCATTGTGCAGTATTTCCAATGATTTTTGTTTTTGCAGCTCCTTATGTTGTAGAATATTTATTTGTTGTTTTAGTTGATTTAAATTTAGATGAGAAATTATTTAGATTAGGTGTAAGAATATTAAAAAAATTTACTAATTCTAAAGAAAAATTAGAAAAATTAGATAATTTAATTGATAAAAGTTTAAAAAATGAAGAGTCTAAGAAAATAAAAAGGGAAAAACAAAGAAAAAATCCTTATAAAGTAATTACAAGTAAAAATAAAGCTGTTATTACTTTAATTATTTTTTTAGTTATAGCACTTTTAATTGGATTTATAAATCCTATGGGAACAGGAGCTTTTACTTATACTTATAAAATTTACCAAGGTAATACAACAGGTTCTATAAATGAGCATTTACCACTTACTTTAGCTGATAATAAAGCTTATGCTATAATGCTTTCAGTTATCATAATTTCTTTAGTATTATTTGATGTAAAAGTAAGACTTAGTGATTTGTTTATGCTTGGTGGAACTATTTTCTTATCATTTAAAGCAAGAAGACAAGTTTCATTAGTTGTAATAATGGGAATGCCTATTTTAGCTAAAATTATAGCTGGATTCTTTGAGAAATACGATCAAAAATTATGTGACATTATAAAAAAATTGGCTACAAGTTTTGTAGGAATAATTTTAACTGTTTGGGTAGTTACTTTAATTAGTCAGGATATTTATAAAGGTAAAGAAAGACAAGACTATATAAGTACTGATAGTTATCCTGTAGATGCAACAGAATGGTTAATTTCTTATATGGAAGATAATAATATCTCAAAAGACGAATTACATTTATATAATGAATATAATTATGGAAGCTATTTATTATTTGAAGGAATTCCAGTATTTATAGATTCAAGATGTGATTTATATACACCTGAATTTGGAAGTAAAGATGACATATTTACAGATGCCCTTGATGTTCCTTCATTAAATTCAAATTATGAAACTATTTTTGAAAAATATGACGTAAGGTATGTTATGTTAGACTGTGATTCTAGTGTAAATAATAATTTACATGATGATTCAAATTATGATTTATTATATGATGATGGAAACTTTGCGATTTATAAAAGATTAAATGCGGAGTAATAAAATGGAAAGTAAAAAGATTATAAGAATTATTTTAATATTAGTAATTTTAATAGTTTTGATAGATCAAATTAGCAAGATTTTAGTAGATAAATTTATGCCTGAAGAGACTATTATACTTCAAAATGTATTAGCTATTACAAAATATGAAAATGAAGGTATTGCATTTGGTTTTAATAAACAAAATATTTCAAATATTGCTTTAACATTTTTAGTTTTAGCTATTGTAATTAGGTTTGTAATTATACAAAAGAAAAATTTAACATCTAAAGTTACAGTTTTTTTATCAATGATAATTGCAGGTGGAATTTCAAATTTGATTGATAGAATTTTTAGAGGAGCTGTATTTGACTTTATAAAGCTTGGCGATTTTCCAATTTTTAATTTAGCAGATACTTTTATTGTAATAGGCTGGATTTTATTTGTGATAGATTTAATAAAAAATATAAGAAATATTTCAAGTTAAAGGAGGAGCAAGTTTGCAAAGAGATTTAGTTACAATATTTGGAGTTGATATAGATAACATCACAGCAGATGAAGCAGGAGAGCGTACAGTAGAACTTGTAAAACAAAGTAATAAATCTTGTAAAATAATAGTAGCTCCTAATACAGAATTTATTATGAGAGCACAAAAAGATAGGGAATTTTTTGATATTTTGAAAAAAGCTAGTTTAGCGACTCCTGATAGTATTGGCGTTATGATTGGAGGAAAACTTCAAAAAAAGCCATTTAAGGAAAGAATCCCAGGACAAACATATTTTAGAAAAGCTATAGAATATGGAACAAAAGAAGGTTTAACATTTTATTTTTTGGGTGGTAAAGAAGGAATAGCAGAAAAAGCAAAAGAAAATGTTTTAAAAGATTTTCCAAATTGTAAAATTGTTCGGATGCCATGAAGGCTTTTTTGAAAAAGATTCAGAAGAAGAAGTTATACGACAAATAAACGAACTTCAGCCAAATGTTTTATTTGTTGCACTTGGAGCACCACTTCAAGAAAAATGGATTGCAAAACATCAGCATGAATTAAAAGTAGATGTAGCAACTGGACAAGGTGGAACTTTTGACTATGAAGCAGGAAGAATTCCAAGAGCTCCAAAATGGATTCAAAAAATAGGTATGGAATGGTTTTGGAGATTATGCAGAGAGCCAAAAAGAATAGTAAGAATGAGAGTATTACCAATATTTTTAATAAAGATAATATTTGCAAAGGATAAAACAAAAAGCAAATGGGATAAGGAGAAATGAATGGACAACTTAATTGTTAATGCAGAAGATAAAGATATTAGGATAGATAAATATATAAGTTCTAAGTTAGAAGACATTTCTAGAGCAAATATACAGAGAATGATTGAAAATGGAGATATTTTAGTAAATGGTAAGAAAGTTAGAACTTCATATAAAATTCAAGAAAATGATAAAATAGAAATTACTTTTGAAGAGCCAAAAGAAGCTCATTTAAAGCCAGAAGATATACCTTTAGATATTGTTTATGAAGATGATGATATAGTAGTTGTAAATAAGCAAAAAGGGCTTGTGGTTCATCCTGGAAATGGTAATCCAGATGGAACTTTAGTAAATGCTATTATGGCACATTGTAAAGATAGTCTTTCAGGAATTGGTGGAGAAATAAGACCAGGAATTGTACATAGAATTGATAAAGATACATCAGGGCTTATTATCATTGCTAAAAATGACCAAGCTCACCTTAATTTAGCAGAACAGATAAAAAATCATGAGGTTAAAAAAACATATTTGGCTTTAGTAAGAGGTAGAATAAAAGAACAAGAAGCTACAATTGACATGCCTATTGCAAGAGATGAAAAAAATAGAATAAAAATGGCTGTAGATAAAAAAGGAAAATCTGCAATTACACATTTTAAAGTTCTTAAAAAATATGAAAATTATACTTTTTTAGAAGTAAATATAGAAACTGGAAGAACCCACCAGATTAGAGTTCATTTATCTAAAATAGGTTTTCCATTAGTTGGAGATAGTGTTTATTCTAATGGAAAAAATCCTTTTGGTGTACAAGGACAAATGCTTCATAGTTATAGATTAGAATTTAAACATCCAAGAACTGGTGAAATTTTAAAATTAGAAGCTAAGCTTCCAAAATATTTTCAAGATGTTTTAGATAAATTAGATAAAGAAGGATAACAAGAATGGAAGTAAGATTACAAAAATTTATGGCAGAAAATGGTGTTGCTTCAAGAAGAAAATCTGAGAAATTAATTTTACAAGGAAAAGTAAAAGTAAATGGAAAAATAGTAACTGAACTTGGAACAAAGATTGATGATGAGAAAGATATAGTAGAATTTGATGGAAAGCAAATTCAGAAAATTGATAAAAAACATATTTATATTTTATTAAATAAACCTATAGGCTATGTTACAACTGCAAAAGATCAATTTGGGCGTGATACTGTAATGGATTTGATAAAAGTAGATAGAAGAGTTGTACCAGTTCGGAAGACTTGATATGTATACATCAGGAGCTTTAATATTAACAGATGATGGTGATTTTGTATATAAAATTACTCATCCTAAACATGAGATAACTAAAACATATACAGTAACTTTAAAAGGAATTATAACAAAAGAAGAAGTCTCACAATTAGAAAAAGGCGTTATTATTGATGAAAATTATAAGACAAGGAAAGCTAAAGTAAAAATTTTAAAAACTGATGAAGAAAAAAATCAATCTAGGATTTCTATTACAATTCATGAAGGAAAAAATAGACAGGTTAGAAAAATGTGTGAGGCAATTAATAAAAAAGTTTTAGCTCTTCATAGAAGTAAAATTGGAAATATTGAAATTAAAGATGTTGAAATTGGAAAATGGAGATATTTGACTCAAAAAGAAGTAGATGAGTTAAAAGATATTAAATAGAGATAAAAATGATTTACAAATAGGCTAAATATTGATATAATATTTAGTGCTAACTTACTATACAAAGGAGAAAAAAATGGAATGTTTTAATTTTATTCCAGAAGGATGGAACGATAAGAGGGAAATATATGAGTTAAGTTCAATAAAAGAAGCTTATGAAACAGGAAAAACGATTCAAGGGTATGTTGATGAATGTGATTCAGACTGTAATTTATATATAAAACTTGGAAAGAATTTAACTGGTATAATTCCTAGAAAAGAAGTTGATTTAACTAGTTGTGATGAATTAGGGCTTACAAAAGCTAGTGTTTGTAGAAATAAATTAAATTCTTTTGTACAATTTAAAGTAAAAGAAATTCCTAATGATAATGTTGTTATCCTTTCTAGAAAAAAAGCTAATGAAGAGGCTTTAAATTGGATGATTAATAATTTACAAGTTGGTATGGTTGTTAAAGGAATTGTAAGAAATATGCGTAAATATGGAGCTTTTGTAGAAATTGGTTCAGGAGTTGTAGGACTTTTACATATTGAAGATATTTCTGTTTCAAGAATAAAAACCCCAGAAGATAGATTTTTTGTAGGACAAAAAATAGACGTTGCAATAAAGAGTATTGATAAGGAAAACAATCAAATAGTATTATCATATAAGGAATTGCTTGGAAGTTGGGAAGAGAATCTAGAAGGAATAGAAGAAAAACAAGTTTTAAGTGGTATTGTTAGAGAAACTGATAAATATAAAAATGGTATTTTTATTGAAATCAAACCAAATTTAGTAGGTTTAGCTGAATATAAAGATGGTTATTATTATGGACAAAGAGTAAATGTCTTTGTTAAAAAAATAATAAAAGAAAAAAAGAAAATCAAATTATTGATTGTTTAAAGGAGGTATTAGAAAATGGTAGATGATGAGCATATTAAAACTACCGTTTCTCCATTCGCAATTAGGGAAGGAGAAATAAAAACTTTTGATGGAAAAGATGGATATGTATCAATAAACCAGATTATCCACAAAATCAATTTAGGTCATATTTCTGAAATTCATTTTCAAATTTTAGAGCTTGTAAATGAATTTGAATTTATGACTTCAAGACAAATTTATCAACTTTTGGTACAAAAAGGAGTTGATATAAAATCACAGGACAAGCTAAATAATAAACTTGATCAATTAGTTAAAACTAAGATTTTAACAAGATATTTCTTTACTTCAGAAGAGGGAAAAGGAATATATAGAATATATTGTTTAGAGAAGATGGGAAAATATTTACTTAATTCTAAAGAAATAGAATGTAATTGGCAACCAACTGACAATGTAAAACCTGTAAGTATGATTAAGAAAAGGTTAGCAGGAAATCAGATTATAATAGCATATGCTAGAAAGTCAAGTAATTTTATTTCATATAGAGTAAAACCAGTTATTACTGCAAAAACTATAAATAAGACTTTTAAACCACATGGTGAAGTAACACTTGGAAAAGATGGAAAAGAAATTAGTTTAGTTTTTGAATGTGT
This sequence comes from uncultured Clostridia bacterium, assembly GCA_944389125.1. GTDB lineage: Bacteria > Bacillota > Clostridia > TANB77 > CAG-508 > Scatovivens. The sequence goes on from CALXLF010000002.1 coordinate 19,337, forward strand.
TAGAAGAGAAAAAGATTGGGAAATAAAATTAAAGGAAAGATTAAGACTTTATAAAGACTTTTATGATCATTTTGTTCCAGGTGATTCTGGATATAAAATTCCACCTCAAATTATATTTGTTTGTGAAGATGATAAAAACATGGTTGAGGCTTTTAGAGAAATCGTAATAGATAAAATTAAAATAGATAAAGTAAAATTCTATTTTACAACAGATTTAAAACAAACAGCTTCATCTTTAGACAAATCACTTGTGGAATTTGTAGTAGATGAAAAAACTGGAAAATATAAAGCTAAAAATGTTGAAATTAAATTTTTAAAATAGAAAAAGTACCCCAAATAATAATATTATTATTTGGGGATTTTTTTAATTATTATTATCAGAATTATTTCCATTATAATCATCAATTGCTTGGTCTATATTTGAATTTAATTTAATTGGATTTACATTTTCTGATTCAGAACCTTTTTTATTAAATGTTCCTCCAAGTGGATTACGAGCAATAGGTCCATCTATATTTGGAGATGAATCAGAGAAATCTATATTTCTAAAATCAAATTTACCTTTTGAATTAGTAGTATCTGTACTACTAGTAACACCAGAAACAAATTTTGAAAAATTATATGTCTTTATTTTTTGTTTCTCTTTATATCTTGATTCCAAGAAATCTAGTTTTGATTTTCCAACTATATTTTTACCTTTTAAATCTTTTGTTTTATAAATAATTTGTTTGAATTTTAAAGCTTGAATCTTTCCAGCTTCATAATTCTTTTTCCATTTCCAAGAAATATCTCTATATGCTTGGTCATAAGCAGGATTTTCTCCGTCTTTAGGAGCTGTATTGTATGTATATTTGAAATCCCACTCACGTTTATCACCAAATTCATCTCTCCACCATTCGTTATCTTCTGGTGTATTATTACCAAATACGATTTTAGTTGTACAGTTTGCAAGAAGAGTTTGTCTAAAGCTTGTTCTTTCTGCATCTCCTTTAGCACCAAATTGTGATAAGTTTTGAGCAGATATTATAGTTCCAACTCTATATTTTCTATATAATGTAAAGATATCTTCAGTTGCTTTACAAATGAAAGGTGGAAACTCATCAATGTATAAGAAATGAGGAATTCTAGTTTTTTCATTTCCAGGTCTAGATAGAACTGATTGTTGCATTAAAAGTAAGAAGAATAATCCAAAAGCTCTTTGTGCGCTTGCACCTAAATCTCCACGTCTTGTACAAACAAATATAACCTCACCATTTTTTAATACATCATCATAATTTATATTATCATTTCTATTACATAAAATATTTTTTATTCCAGGATAACGAAGTAAACTTTCAATTTGTGCAGCTGGAATTTTTAATTGTCTAGCAATTTCATCTTTGTTTTTAGAATTTTTAAAGAAGTTATTTTTAAAATATGTTATTTGAATTGCATATTGTTCAGCTAAGTCAGAATCTTTTTCTAATATTTTTGTCATTTTTTCTACTAAACTAAAGTTATTTATTATATTAAGCAAATCCTCTATAGTAGGGAGCATTCCTTCATTAATTACTGGGAAAATTAATTTTAAAAGTATTACTAAATTTTCTATTGCTTGATTAGCAAGTGCTGTATCTGTTGCACTAGTTGAACTCATTATGCTTCCTGATGTATTGCTTGAATTAAATTCTGCTAAATACATTTGTTGTAAAATAGATGAAATAGCAAGAGAAGCTTTTATAGGATCTTTATATACAAATGGATTAAGTCCAGCTGATGTAGGATCATTTGGATCTATCATTTTATAGCTTATTCCAAAGTTATCAGCTACTTCTGTCATTCTAGATAAAGTCTCATAATCAGGAGCCATATATGTCATTCCAATATTTTTATATAAATATTCGTCACCACTACTTGAAATTATAAGTTTATTCATAAAAGCTTTATACATTTTTTCTTTTGCGGGATTAGGTTTAATCATATTTAATGTAAAGTTTGCATTTATATATTCATTTGAATATGGATGACTTAATGTTGCTAAGCCGGTTCTTAAAGCGGTATATCCCATTTCTTTAGATGTTTCTCTAAAGAAGAATTTCTTTTCTATATCTCTTGCAAGCATTGGTTCAAAAACCATAGAAGTTTTTCCAGAACCAGAAACACCAACAACTAAAGTTGATTCAAATCTTCTAGCTTCTGGAGTCTTGATAACTTTACCTGTTTCAGAGTCTTTACATAAAAGTATTTCACAAGTATATGGTCCCCAACCTTCTTTAGTATTTGAAAGATCAATTCCAGGACAATCAAAAACTGAATCATATATATCTTTTGTATCATTAATCCATGTATAACATTTTTTAAATACAGGGTAAAAAGTTACAATTGGAAGATACCAAGCAAATGCTGAAAATGCAGGTTTTACTAGTTCATAAAAATTCTGAATTATATATGAATAATTTGGAACTGAGAAAAACAATACCCAACAAATTTTATTTACCCACTGAACTATCATTGATACTACTATAATGTAAAATCCTATTGTAAAGATATATAAAAATGATAATTTCTTTTTATCTTCAGTTACAAACTTTGATGAAAAAGAAAATTCCAGAGCAAATAGAGGACAAGCAAGGGCTAATGTGTATTTTATAGGTCCCCAATATGAAACTGACATTCCTGTTGCTCCAATAAAAATTATTTCTATCAATCTATCAATAACTATATATACAGAAATTAATGTTAATATATAAGTGGCAAATGTATTTCTGTCTGTTTTTAGTTTCTTTAAAAATGCGTCTATATACTTCATTTTTCCTCCAATTTCAATAAACCTTACTAACAAAAAATTACACATCTATTATCTTACAAAATCGAAAAAAAATCAATACTTTTTCGAGCTTTTTAATGAATAAATGTAATAGACAAAACATAGAAATAAAAAAAGAAAGTTTAAGGTAGGAGACTTTTAAATTGAAAAAGAAAAAAGTAGAAGATTTTTTAAGTGGAATTATAGTTTTAATGTTTTCACAAGTTTTTGTTAAATTGCTAGGAATGATTTACAGTCTATATCTAACAAATAAACAAGGTTTTGGAGATAGTGGAAATGCTATTTATACATCTAGTTATCAAATATATGCGATATTTCTTACAATTTCTTCTATAGGAATACCAAATGCAGTATCTAAATTAGTAGCTGAAAATTTATCAATAGGAGATATAAAAGGTGCAAAAAGAGTATTTAGAGTTTCTATTGCAATTTTTTCTCTTGTTGGATTTATATGTAGTTTATTTTTATATATTTCTTCTAATTTTATTGCTAAAAATTTGTTAGAAATAGATGCAGCTTCTGATATTTTAAAAATTTTAGCTCCATCTATATTTTTTGTATCTTTATCAGCGGTAATAAGAGGATATTTTAATGGAAAGCAAAATATTAAATTATCTGCAAAGTCTTTGAGTTTTGAACAAATTTTAAAAACATTTTTAACAATTGTTGCTGTTGAGTTTGTGTCTAAAAAAACAAATTTTAATACAGAAATAATGGCAAAATTTGCAATGATTGCTGCATCTATTGCTACAGTTTTTAGTTTTGGATATATCTTTTTTAAATATATAGTAACAGAAAGAAAAAATAGATCAGATTTATATTTAAATGTGTCAAATTTGAAAAAAAGTGCATGGAAAATTTTTAGAGAAATTTTAATAATAGTGATTCCATTGTCAATTGCATCATTTGTTATGATTTTAGGAAAAAATATAGATTCGATTACTATTATAAGGATATTAAAAAATAAAATTGGAGAAGATTTGGCTCAAGAAAAATATGGAATTTTAAGTTCTAAAATTGAGCTTCTAACACGGTTTTCCAATGGCAATAAATGGAGCTGTTGCAGTTAATTTGGTTCCTGAAATTGCAAAATTAAATGTTTTAAAAAATAATAAAGAATTAAATAAAAAGATAAATTTTTCTCTTTTTATAACGACTTTTATAGTAATTCCAATAATGATAGGTATGTTTATTTATTCTGACGAGATATTAAACTTGTTATATCCTAATGCAAATAAAGGTGGAGATTTACTTAAGCTAGCATCAATTTCAATAATTTTTTGTGGACTTTCACAAACTATAACAGGAATTTTGCAGGGTATTGGTGAAGTTGGAGCATATTTAAAATTTATAAGTTTTTCTATGATAGTTAAGTTAATTTTAAATTTAATTTTGATTCCTATAGATAGTTTGTTAGAAAAAGGAGCAATTATAAGTTCTCTAGTTTATGATATTATAATTTTTATTTTAGTTTATAAAAAAATGAAAGAAAAATTAGATTTAAAGTTAAATATTTTAAGTGATGTTTTTAAAATTTCTTCAATTACTATTATTGCTATATTTATTTCTAAACTATTAATAAATAATTTTATTTTATCAAATAGAATAAAAACTATTATAGAAATTTTACTTGTTGCAATAATATATTTTATTTTGTCTTTTTTTATTTTTCAAAGTGGAAATTTAAAAAATATATTTAAATTTGAGAATAGAAAAAAGCCAAAATATCAATAATTTTAAAAAAATAAATTATAAAAGTTATAAAGTGACATTTCTCTGAAACTTATTAATATCAAGCACTCTGCAAATTTAATTAATCTTGAAAATAAAAAATAAAATAAAAAAATAAAAAATAAAAGAGGGATTTTGCTTGAATTTGGCGAATAATCTTATTGTAGATAAGAGAAAGCTTTTCTACAACAAATTCATTAGGAGGTAATATAAAATGAACAAAGCTGAATTAGTAGCAGCAGTCGCTGCAAAAACAGGAGAAACAAAAAAAGCTGCTGAGGAAACAGTTAACGCATTTGTTAGCGTAGTAACAGAAGCATTAAAAAGTGGAGAAAAAGTTCAATTAGTTGGATTTGGTTCTTTTGAAGTAAGAAAAAGAGCTGCTAGAAAAGGAAGAAATCCACAAACTAAAGAAGAAATAAAAATACCTGCATCAAAAGCTCCAGTATTCAAAGCTGGTAAAGCATTAAAAGATGTAGTAAATAATTAATTAGAATTCGGTAGAATAAATAAAAAAATTCACTTAATTTTTTAAGTGGATTTTTTTGTTTTTATGTCGAATTTGGTTGACTTTTTTGGGTGATATGCTATAATTAAAAATAGGTAAATATATAAAATAGATTATTTTGGAGGTTTAAAATATATGGAAAAAGAAGAAATCAAAAAAGAATCAATAGATGCTGTTGTAATAGAATTAATGTCAAGAGAATTAAATAAAGCTTTAGGAAAAACTCAAGATTATTTTGAAGGTGTTGCTAAAGAATTGACAGAACAATATCCCGGAAAAACTCCAGAAGAAATTGGTGATATTTATGATGAAATGTGTATAGAAGCAGAAAAAAATAAAGCACCAGAAGATAAAGCAACTGAAGTTAATTCAGATGAAAGAGACTAATATTTAATTTACAAATGATAAGTAGGGGGTAGAAGTTTTGGAAAGTACTAGTACTATAAAAATAATACCAAATGAAGATAGAATTGCGATTGCTGAAGTTGATTATATAATACATCATATGAATGAATTGTATTTAAATAAAATTCCTCAAAAAGTTAGAGACTATATAACAATCGTAAAAAAGAAAAATATAGATATTTATGTTAATCCTAAAATTCCTCTTGAGAAGCAAGGATTAAAAGAATATACTTTATATCTTCTTATGATTTTAAATCTAAAATATTGGTGTAATGATGAGAGAAGAAAAGATATTTTAGCAATGATGGAAAATAATCAAAGAAAATATGAAGAAAAAATTAATAATATTTTTGAACAAGCTGAAAGTTTAACAACAGCTAGTGAAGAAAATGTGGAAAGCATTGCTACTAATAAGCCTAAACAAATTATTACAGTAAATAATATAGCAGAAACAAAAGAAAATAAACTTGATGATGCTCAAGAAAATGTCAAAGATAATGTAGAAGAAAATGCAATAGCAGAAAAACCAAAAGAAAACTTTTTTACTAGATTTATAAATAAAGTAAAATTAATGTTTAAACATAAAGAATAATAATAAATGGGCATGAGTTAAAAATTCATGTCCAATTTTATTTTGAAGTTTAGATAATTTTGAAAAGGAAATCTAGATATGAAAAAGAAAATTTTTATCATATTATTTTTTATTCTTTTTATAATTGCTCTAGCTATATTTTTTATATTTTATGTAAAGAAAATTTGGAATAATAATCAATTAAAACAAAATGAAGATCCTAAATTTAATATTAGTAAAATTCAATATTATAGTAATGTTGGAGCAGTTTCTAATCAAACTACTTATCAAAATCCAGAATGGAATTTAAATGTATATCAATATACAGATATTGCAATTTATGTTGAAAGAATAGAAGATTATAATACTGATAATTATATAAAAAAATTATATTTAAATAATATTAATATTTCAAAATCAGAAAAAGGTGTACAAAAATTGTATTATTTAAATCCTGTGAATTTTGGAGATAGTGATATCACAAATTTGACTGATGAAAACAAAATAACAGACGGTTTAGAATATAACATTATAAATTATGAAAATAAGGAAAATGATATAAAATACAGTATTCCAATATTTTTTGAAGATTGTTCAAATCCAATTACTCTAAGATATTTAAACTCTGATATTATAACAAATTATACAATTTCTACTACTGAACCAATTGAATTTAATGGAAGCTTATTAAAAAATGCAAATATTAATTTAGAAGATATAGAAGCTAATATTTCTATGGATTTAAATTTAATTACAGAATCAGGATATACTCATACTATTAATCTTGAATTTGAAATACCTTTAAAGAATAAAAATAGCACTATTTATGATGGAGAAATTAATGTTATAAAAGAGAAGTTAAATAACAATTTTTAAATTGTTACAATTTTTTTAAAGTTGATTTTTAGCTAAATTATATATAAAATTTAAATGAAAAATTATTTATGGAGAAAGCAATGCAAATACACTCAAGAAAAATTAGTATTCTAGGAATTCTAATTATAATACTGTTTATATTTTTTATGATTTTTTTAGTAAATATTTTAGGAATATTTAAAGAAAATGAAGTAGAAGCAGTTTCTTTAGAATCTACAGATGAAAAAGAAAAATTACATATTAATCAAAATCCAATTAATTTAGATAGTATTTTAGACGAAAATACTGGAGAAAACAGCACATGGGAAATGAGCTGGGAAGAGGTAGATTTAGAATATACAACTATTTATAATGAAAATGATTCTTTACCAAGTGGTACTATATATGTTACACAAGCTCGGAATAGATGGAACTGAAGAGGTTATTACTGTTAAAGAGTACATAAATAATGAACTAGCTAATGAACAAATTGTGGCTAGTAATGTAAAAAGAGCATCAATTGATAAAGTTGTGGAAATTGGAACTGGAAAAGGAACCAATAATTATGAGCTAAAAGAAGGAGATACTGTTTATAATACTTCTAATTCATTAGCTGTAAGAAAGGCTGCAGATAATAATAGTGAAAAATTAGCTACTCTTTCAAAAGGCATGCCAGTTTATGTTCAATCTATTTATGAAAATGGATGGAGTTATATATTATCAGATGAACAAGATGGTTATGTTCTTTCTGAATGTTTAAGCAATATAAATCCAAATAGTATAATAACTAATGATAATGAAAACAGTAATGAATATACAAAAGAAGAATTATTAGCAAATTTAAGCTTTAATATGGATTTAAGCAAGCCAAGTGGCCTTAGTTTAGAACAATTTAGAAAGATTTTAAAGTATAATTCAAATGATGTAAATAATATCTTTACATCAAACGCAGACTATTTTTATTATGCAGAACAAGAATATGGATTAAATGGAGTATTTTTAGCTGCAATTGCAATACATGAGAGTGGATGGGGAACATCAAATATTGCAATTAGTAAAAACAATTTATTTGGATATATGGCTTATGATGGAAATAGTTTTTCTTCTTCAAAGAATTTTAGTTCATATTCAGAAGGAATTGATTTATTAGCTCGTGTATTAGTGAAATATTATTTAAATCCTGCAGGAACTGAAATTTATGGAGGAGAAATTGCAGAAGGAAAATATTATAATGGAAGTACTTTAGCAAGTGTTAATAAAAAATATGCTAGTGATTCTAGTTGGTCAAATAAAGTTTATGAAATAATGGAAGATTTATATAATAATTTATAATATGATAAATGACAGATTGTTATCTGTCATTTATATTGCTTTTATATTGCTAGAATAAAAAACTTGCGTTTTTTTAAATTTTTGGTTGCTATTTTAAAAATAATTAGGTATAATAGTTGTGTGTTAAAATTTAAAAATTAAAACCTAAAGGAGGTTTATATATAATGGCTAAAAAAGCAATAGTTTCAATAGTAATTGCATTAATTATATTATGTAGTTTTTCAATAAGCTTTGCAGCTAATAATGAAGCAGAAGATTTAGAATCATCTGATGCAGCTCAAGAACTATATGAAATAAAAGAAAATGTAGCATCAAGTTTAGATGAATATGTTGAACAATATGGATCATATCCTTACGGAGTCGCTGCTTACATATTAAATACTGTAAGGATTTATAGTATACCATTTTGCTTTGTAGGTATTGCAGTTGGTGCAATATATCAGTATATGTTGGGGATTAGAAAATTAGATGTAAGAGATAAAGGGTTCGCCTTAGTTATTTCTTTTGTAACAATATTATTGATATGTCAAACACTACCTTTGATATTCACAATTATAGTAAATGGTTGGAGGGGTTAACAAATGAAAGTTTTATTTGCAGTAAGTAATGAGAATATTTCGGAAGCAATAATAAAAAGATATCCTAAAGAGTATAAGGAGATATTATCTTATAAAAATGTATATTACTTTAATGCAATATTAAAAGAAATACAAAAAGATAAGAGTTATGATAGAATTGTTATAAGTGAGGATTTAGAGCCTTTTGTAAATACTAATCATGATTCAATTGATAATTTTATATTTGAACATTTGGATAAAATTAGTGATGAAGCTCATGATAATGAAGGAAAAGAAACAGCAATTATTTTAATATGTTCTGAAAGACGTGCTCCTGGAGCACCAATTCTTAGTAAATTGTTCAGCATTGGTGTTTATAATGCTGTTATGGGAAAAGATAGAAACTTAACAGAACTTTGTAGATTAATAAATAGACCTAGAACAAAAAAAGAAGCTAAAATTTATTATAGAATTGATCAAGCAACTTATGATCCAGTTGTAGAAAATGAAGTTAATGAAGTAGAAATACAGAATATTTTAACTCATTTTAAAAAATTGGGTAAAAATACAGAAAGATATGCAGATAGCTTTAATAATATTGCTGCTCAATATACAGATGATCAATTAAGAATAATAATAAATGTTTTACCAATGAAAGTTAAAGCTGTTTTGGAATCAGAATCTCCAAAATATCAAGCTTTAATGGGAAGTAGTGGTGAGGAAAATAGAATTCAACCAGTAAAGAAAGAACCAGGAATTAAAGTTAATACAATAGGAAAATCAACTCAAATTAATGGACCAATTGTTATTCCATCAAGTATAAAGAAACCAACAAGACAACCCATTACTACTGAAACAAACAATACAGTAAGAACAGTATCAGTAAAACCACAAACTACAACAACATCAAATCAGACTGTAAATACTAATACTATAGGAGGGCAAACTCAAAAAACTCAAGTTCATCCTCAGTCTCAACCTCAACATCAAGTTGCTTCTACAAGAGTTCAGCCTCAAGCTCAGGTAACTCCTAAAAAACCTATAGTTCAAACTAATTCTGTTAATCAAGTAAATGAGACAAATAAAGTTGTAAATCCACAAACAAATTTAAATAATGGTGTTCAAGCAAATCCAGTTACTCAAACGTCTCAAGTTACTCAAACAACTCAACCAGTTAAACAACAAATGAGTGAGGAAGAAAATAATCTTAATGGATTATTAGAGGGATTAAATTCAACTGTATCAATCCCAAATCAAGAACAAGAAACTGTAAAAAGAGGAAGAGGTAGACCTAAAAAAATAGTTCAAGTTTCATCAGAAAAGCCAAAAGGAAAAAGAGGTAGACCAAGAAAAAATCCTCAAGAAGAAACAGATGTAGAAAGTGTATTACCAGGTCTAGAAGAAAATGAATCAAATGATGTTTTACCAGGTTTGGATGATTCAAATATATTACCAGGATTAGATGATAGTTTAAATAATACAGTAAAATCACCTGAAGTAGAAGAAACAGACGATTCTAATGTATTACCTGGATTGTATGATGTTGAAGAAACAGATACATTGCCTGGATTAGATGATACAGAAGAAGCAGATACATTACCTGGTTTAGATGATACAGTGGAAACAGATACATTACCTGGCTTAGATGATGAAGAAGAAACAGATACATTGCCAGGATTAGATAGCACAGAAGAGACAGATACATTACCAGGATTAGATAGCACAGAAGAGACAGATACATTACCAGGATTAGATAGTACAGAAGAAACAAATACATTACCTGGAATAGATGATACAGATAATTCAACAGGAGAAGAAGTTGATGTTAATAAATTATTAGCGGGTTTAGATGATACAAGTCCTTTACCAGATGAAAAAGAACAACCAGCAGATAGTAGTGATACTTTACCTGGTTTAGAAACTGAAGATGATACTTTACCAGGTTTAAATGATAACAATAATTCAATTGGAGAAGATACGTTACCAGGTTTAGATGATGAAGAAGAAACAATTTTACCTGGTATGGGATTTGAAGATACAGTTGAAGAACCAAACTATAAAAATACAAATTCTATTCCAAATTCTTCTACAAATACTAATACAAATCAAAACTCAAATGTTGCTCAAGTTATACAACCAAAGATTAATTATTCAATGTCTAATTTAAATAGCTTACTTAGCAAAGATAAGAAAATAGTTACATTTATAGGTACAACTAAAAATGGTACTTCTTTCTTAGTTAATAATTTAGCATTAATGTTTTCTTTAATGGGAATTGATACAGCTATTTTAGATATGACACAAAATAGAAATTCATATTATATTTTTACAGATAGTAGAGAAGAACTTAGAAATATCGCATATACATCTATTGCAAAATTGGAAAATGGCTATGCAGAAGGTATAAAAGTAAATAAAAATATGACTGTTTACACTGCGCTTCCTGCAGATGGAAATAATTATGAAAATGCAGAACCAATCTTGTCAACTTTAGTACAAAATCATTCTTTAGTTTTAATAGATTGTGATTTTCAAACGCCGCCAGCGTATTTTGCTATGTGTCAAGAAATATATTTAGTACAATCTATGGATATTTTAACAATTCAACCTTTGACAGCTTTTTTAAGAGAACTTAAATTTAAAGGAGCTTGGGAACCAGAAAAAGCGAGAGTTGTTATAAATAAAGAAATAAAAGTAAAAGGCTTAAATGGAAAAATGATAATTGCTGGAATGTCTAGATACAATGGTCCAGATATGTCAGTTATGACAGACTTATTTAATAGAGATATGGTAAAAGCATGTAGTATTCCATTTGATGAAAAAGTATATGCAAAATATTTGGAAACAATGGCAACTTGTAGATTATCACTTAGTGGATATTCAAAGCCATTTATGCAAAAAATGCAAATTTTAGGTGAAATGGTTTATCCAAGATTAAATAGTAAAAAATCTTATGGACCTATGAATAATTCAAATTATTCACCAAATACAGCTAATACAAATAATAATGTATTTTCAAATAGTATGAATAATACTTTAAATCAAATGAAAAATAAATATTAAAATTAGAGGTGAAAGTCTTGGTAATCTTAGTAATAGCATTATTAGTAATGGTAATAATAGTATTAATTATCTATAACATACACATTCAGAAAAAGATTGAAGCATATAATAACCTGAATGATAGGATTAATAACTTATCAGTACTTCAAGATTTTATGAAAGTGGCTGGTGAAGAGGATTCAGTTGATAATAAACTAAAAAGAATAAATGATATTATAATTGATAAATATGATATTAAATATTCAACTATAGTTGTTTTCAATGGAGCAGAATATGTAATTAAAGCATCAAATGTTGATCCAAAGCATCACTCTACATTAGTAAATCTTCACAATGAAGAAATATTTCAAGATAGTGTTGCAACAGCTACTCCAAAGTATATTACAGTTGAAAATGATAATGAAAAATTGCCATATCAAAAATCTGAAATGGGTAGAGCAAAATCAGCAATGTTCTTTCCATTATATATAGATAATATTTATATTGGCTATTGGATAATGGAAAGTGGTCAAATGCATGCTTTTGATAAAATTGATACAACAATATTAGAAGTTGTAAAAGATAATATTATTTCAGTATTGCAAACAGTAGCTTACCAAGATACAATTGAAAATATAGATAGAATAGATGAATTTACAGAATTACATTCAGCAGAATTTTTATATGGAAAAGCAAAAAAAGTTATGGATCAATTTGCAACTTCTGCTGTATGTATGTTTAAAATTATTAATATCAAAGAGATTAATGAAAACTTTAGTAGACAAATGGGTAATGAAATTATTACACAGATTGCAGATATAGTAAAAGCAAAAATGTCTAGAGAATATATATTTGTTAGATATATGGGACCAAAATTTGTTATTGTATTTTCTGGAGTTGAAGAGGTTTCAACAGAACAATTTTTAAAAGATTTAAAACAGGAAATTGAAGATTTAGCTTTAGTGGAATCAGATGAATATGAAGATGGAGAAGAAGTTCCTGCTGAAATTGATGTAGAACAAGAAGATAAAGAAGAAACTGTAGAAGCTGCTTCTCCGGTAATGAACTTTGTAGTATCAACATATTATAAAGGAACAGGAATTGAACAATTAACTAAAAGACTTGAAGAATACTTGGATACAGCGCCACCTAATGAGAGTCAAATAAATTTTATATAAGGAGGGATTAGTGATAATGGCAGTAGATAAAACAATGAGTTTTAAAGTTGAAAAAGATAAAAGTCTCAGAGCAAAAGAGATTTTAAAAGAAGTATACCAAGCTTTGGTAGAAAAGGGTTATAATCCTATAAATCAGATTGTCGGGTATATTTTGTCAGGTGATCCAACTTATATAACAAGTCATAATGATGCTAGAAATCTAATTAGAATGATCGAAAGAGATGAATTATTAGAAAAAATGGTTAAATATTATATAGGATTAGAGGATTAATATGAGAAAACTCGGAATTGATTATGGAGATTCAAGAGTTGGAATTGCAATAACAGACGCACTTGGAATTACTGCTCAAGGATTAGAAACTATAACACATAATGGAAATGATAAAATAGTGCTAAAGCGTCTAGATGAATTATTTAAAGAATATGAAGTAGATACAATTGTTGTTGGAATGCCTTATAATATGGATGGAACAAAAACTTTTAGAGCAGAAGTAACTGAAAAATTTATCCATAAATTAAAATGTAAATATAATACAAAAAAAATTGTAACAATGGATGAAAGACTTACAACAGTTGAAGCTCAGAGAACAATGAATGATCTGAATATTAATAAACATAAGAAAAAACAAATCATTGATACTATTTCAGCTGTATACATATTAGAAAAATATATTTCTATTAAAAATTAAAAAAGTATTGCAAAAAAAAATATTATAGTATATGATTACTTTACTTAAAATAATTTAAATAGAAAGTTATAATTAATTTGGAAGGAGAAAATATATATGGATGAAAATGAAAATCTAGAAGAAAGCAACTTAATCATATTAAATGATGATGAAGGAAATGAAGTTAAATTTGAATTTCTTGATTTAATTAAATATGAAGATGAAGATTATGTTGTATTACTTCCTGTTCCAGAAGAAGGAGCTGAAGAAGACAATGAAGTTGTTATTTTAAAATTAGAAGAAACAGAATCAGAAGATGAAGAATCATATGTTAGTGTTGATGATGAGGATACTTTAACAGCTGTTTTTGAGATTTTTAAAGAAAAATTTAAAGATGAATTTAATTTTGAAAACTAATTTGAGTGTAAATTGCGTATTTATGCCAAAATGAAAAGGGGTATATAAATTTTTCTATATGCCTCTTTTTTTAGAACGGAGGATAAAAATGACAATATTTAGTTATATGTTAACCGTATGGGGGGTTATTTTATGGATATTTAGAGCCGTAGTATGTATTCTTTATTCTAATGGTGTTAATTTTATGATACAACCATTAAATTTAACTTTTGAAATTATTTTACTTTTTGCAACAATTCCTTGTATAGTGTTAGTTTTTAAAAGAAATATTATTGGAGCAGCATGTTATATGGCAATTTATGTATCATATTTTGGAACAGCTATTTATAATACAATGAATAGTATTATAAGTGCTGATGGAATGAATGTAGGGGGGTCACTAGATTTATTTGTTTCAATTATAGGAATTATTATACCAGTTCTTACATTTTTAGATATCTTATTTAATAAAAATAGAAAATCAGTTATAGGTAAAAATAAAAGTACAGATTGGTTTTATAAAAATAAAGAATATGATAGAAAATTTGATGAAAGAGCAGATAGAAATCAATATAAAATTAGATAATAAAAAAGCATATTTATATATTGGGACTACTTTATTTGTAGTCTCTTTATTTTTACTAGAAAAGTAATTACTAAATATTTGATTTATAGTTTATTTTTGGTATAATAATTATACTAAAAAATAGAAGATAAGAATGACAATAAAAAGTGTTAAGATTATATTAAAAAATACTTATTTAATTAAATATGTAGGAAAAATATAGATATGATTTGGTAAACCAGAATTATTTAATAGATAATACAAATTAGAATTGGAGCTAAAAATGTATAAAAAAATTGTAAGAGATTTAAAAGGACTAAGCTTAATAGAAGATTTAAATGATTATACAGTTGTAGATATCGAAACAACTGGTATGAATTGGAACTTTTCTAATATTTTGGAAATTAGTAGTTTAAAAGTTAGAAATAAGGAGATTGTAGATGAATTCTCAGAATTAATAAATCCACATGAACCTATTCCATATTTTATAAGAAATCTAACTGGTATAACTGATGATATGGTATATGATGCTCCAGAATTAGATGAAGTTTTAATTAAATTTAAAGATTTTTTGAAAGATGATATTATAGTTGGTCATAATGTTAATTTTGATGTAGATTTTTTATATGATAATTTTATAAATGTTCTTAATGAACCATTAACAAATAATTTTGTTGATACATTAAGAATATCAAGAAAATTATTACCAGAATTAGATCATCATAAATTAGATAATTTAACAGATTATTATAATATTAAAGCTCGTAATAAACATAGAGCATTAAATGATTGTATATTAACAAATGAAGTTTATATAGATTTATGTAGAACTGTTTATGAAAAATATGATAATTGGGATATTTTTAAGAAAAATTTTAGATTAAGATATTAATATTAAAAAACAATTAATGAGAAACTTAGGAAGAAACATGGCTTTTATGATAAAATCAATAAATCTTGGTAAAGAAAAATATGGACTTCCTAAAAACGAGAGTGGACAATTTACAAGTTTTTCAGATGGCTTATAATCGGAATTTAATATTGTTTACAGAAAAAATATTAGAGGTGACATAGATGAAAATAGGATTATTGCTTGAGGGTGGAGCAATGAGAGGTATGTATACAGTAGGAGTATTAGATACGTTTATGAAAAATGATGTAAAAATAGATGGAATTTTGGGAGTATCTGCTGGAGCTTTATTTGGAATAAATTATAAATCAAAACAAATAGGAAGAGCTTTTAGATATAATACCAAATATATAAAAAATAAAAATTATATGGGAGCATATTCTTTTTTTACAACAGGAGATGTTATGAATAAAGATTTTTGCTTTAATAAAATAGTAAATGAGCTTGATCCAATAGATTATAAAACATATTTAAATTCAAAAGTAGATTTTTATGCAACAGTAACTAATATGGAAACAGGAAAAGCAGAATATATAAAATTAAATGATTTAAAAGATAAAAATAATTTAGAGATTTTAAGAGCATCTGGTTCTATGCCATTTTTGTCTAGGCCTGTAATAGTTAACAATAAAAAATACTTAGATGGAGGGATAGCAGATAGTATTCCTATTGATAAGATTATGCAGATGGATTATGATAAAATAATAGTAGTTCTAACAAGGCCTGCTGATTATAGAAAGAAAAAATCAAATCAGGTATTTCCTAAAATATATTATAGAAAATATCCAAATTTTGTAAAAACAATAAATAATAGATATAAAAAATATAATGAAGAACTTGATAAAATATCAGAATTAGAAAAACAGAAAAAAATATTTGTTTTAAGACCATCAAAATTATTACATATTAAAAGAGTTGAAAAAGATACAAAAAAATTAAAAGAAATGTATGATTTAGGTGTAAATGATACACTTCAATCATTAGATAGATTAAATAAATATATTTAAGGAGTGAATATTATGAAAAAATGGAAAATTTATAGTATTGTTATCACTGTAATATTGCTTTTAGTGATTGCTGGAATATGTGTATATGCTTTTGTTTTTAAAGAAACAATTACAGAAGAAGAGGCTAAAAATATTGCTTTAAGATATGCTGATGTGTCAGAAAGTAATGCTCAAATGTTAGTTATAAATAAAGATAAAGAAGAAAGAGAATATGAAATACATTTTTATGATGATGCTTATGAGTATGAAGTAGATGTAAATTATAATAATGGTGAAATAGATAACTTTGAAAAATATACAAGAGAAAATATTTATATTAATGAATCTTCTATGACAGATGAAGAAGCTAAAGATATTGCTATGCAAAGAGTAGGAAAAACAGCTGATGAAGTAACATTTACAGAAATAAAAAAAGATAGAAAAAATGGTATAGATGTTTATGATGTTTGTTTTTATGATAGTGAGAAAAATTATGAAATAAGTATTGATCTCGATACTAAAAATGTAATTTCTTATAAAGAAGATTATATGGTAAATAACACTATAAATAATAATACAGTAAATAATAATAATAGTAATAATGTAGTTAGTAATGCTATCACTAATAATACAAATGCCAATATTAATAGTAATAATAAATTTATTGGTACTGAAAAAGCTAAAGAGATAGCTTTAAATCATGCTGGTATAAGTAACAGTAATGATGTAAGATTTATTAAAACAGAATTAGATGTTGATCATAATGTATCAGTTTATGAAATTGAATTTTATTATAATCAAAGTGAATATGAGTATAAAGTAAATGCTATAACAGGTGAAATTATAAAATATGAAATAGGTCATTAAAATAAGAGGTATAATTATGTTAAATATAGAATATAAAGAAAAATTAGATAATGAATTTTATGATATAATAGATAATGAATTTAATAAATATGCTACAAAAAATGATATAACTTGTAATTATAAATCTTTTAATTTTATTGCAAAAGAAGATGAAAAAGTTATAGGAATAATAACAGGACATTCATATTATAAAGAAGTACATATAACTGATCTTATCGTGTTTGAGGAATATCGTAATAAACATATTGGAACTAAACTTGTAAAAGAAGTTGAAAATTATTATAAAGATAAAGAGTTTGAAAATATAAATTTAACTACTTATGATTTTCAAGCACCTGAATTTTATAAAAAGTGTGGATTTAATGTAGAATTTATAAGAGAAAATAGGGAAAATCCAAAACTTAATAAGTATTTTTTTGTTAAATACTTATAGCGTTGACATTTTATGAAAAAAGTAGTATAATACTTTTCGGTTAAAAAAGCAATATATATATATTTTAGGTATAATTGGAAACGTACATTTTTATATAAATGATAACGAACAACACATAAAAATATATGTGTTGTTTTTGTTTGTATTTTATAAAATGAAAGGAGAAACATTTATGCCAAAAACTAAATTTCAAGATGTAGTATTTACAATTATTATGGTTATTGTTATGGTATATGCAATGGTTTGTTATAATATATCAATAGCAATGGGAGGAACAAATAATCAAGTATTTATAGAAGCACTTAAAGAACTACCAATAATGGGAGTAATTGCTTTTATATTAGAATTTTTAATCGTTGGAAGAATAGTAAAAAAGATAACATTTAAATTATTAAATCCAGAGAGTACAGCTCCAATATTTATAACATTAATGATTTCAGCTTTGACAGTTGCATTTATGTGCCCATTAATGAGTTTTTTTGCAACAGTAATGTTTAATTTTTCAGGAATAGGAAATTTAATTGCTAAATGGTTACAAACTTCAGTATTAAATTTTCCAATGGCTTTATGTTGGCAATTATTTTATGCTGGACCATTAGTTAGATTTTTATTTAGAACAATATTTAAAAAACAATTAGCTGAATAAAAAATAAATGTATTTACTTTGAAAGCAAGTAGTTGGTTGAAAACTACTTGCTTTTATGTTATTATACTATGTAGTTAAAAATTATTATCAAAATGATAGGAAGTGAAAATAATGAGTGAAAATAAAGCTGGTTTAAATATAAATTGGTTCCCTCGGGCATATGCAAAAGACTAAAAGGCAGATTGCTGAAGACATTAAAGTAATAGATGTTGTAATTGAATTATTAGATAGTAGAATTCCTTTATCTAGTAGAAATCCGGATATTGGAGAGATAACTAAAAATAAGAAAAAAATAATTTTATTAAATAAAGCAGATTTGGCAGATGAAGCTATTACTAAAAAATGGCAAGAAAAATTATCAAAAGAGGCTCCTTGTTTACTTACAGATAGTAATTCTGGAAAAGGTATAGATAAAGTAAGTAAAAAGATTGATGAACTTATGAAAGAAGAAAAAGAACGTCAAATGGCAAGAGGTAGAATTAATAAAACTATTAGAGTTATGATTTTGGGAATACCAAATGTAGGAAAAAGTTCTTTTATAAATAGAATTTCTAAAAAGAAATCTTTAGAAGTTGCTAATCGTCCTGGAGTTACACGTCAGAAACAATGGATTAGAATTAGAAATAATCAAGAGCTTTTAGATACACCTGGTGTATTGTGGCCAAAGTTTGAATCAGAAGAGGTTTCACTAAATTTAGCTTTTACAGGAACAATAAAAGATGATATTTTACAATTAACAGAAATTGCTTATGAACTTTTAAAAAGACTTATGGTGGGATATTCTAAAAATATATTGGATAGATATAAGATTTCTGAAACAGAATTAGAAGAAACTAAAAGCTCATCTAATCCAATATATGAATTAATGCAATTAATTGCTAGAAAAAGAGGTGCCATAGTTTCAGGTGGTAGAACTGATGATGAAAAAGTCTCTAGAATTATATTAGAAGATTTTAGAAGTGGAAAATTAGGAAGAATTTCATTAGAAAAACCATAAAAAGGAGAGTGAATTTAAAAAAATTAGATATTTGGTATTTAATTTTTGTATTAATATATGGATTTTAATAGAGAAAAAAGTAAAGAAGAAGTAAGAATGCTATCACCATTAGTTTGGGCTTATGCCGGAGATGCTGTTTATGAATTATATGTGAGAACACATCTAATAAATACTTCAAATGCTAAGCCACATAAATTACATATAGAATCAATAAAATATGTTAAAGCAGAAGCACAGGCTAAAATATTAGATAAAATAAATGAGTTTTTGACAGAAGAGGAAAAGAAAATAGTTAGAAGAGGAAGAAATACAGAAAATCATCACGTTGCTAAAAATGCAAATATTGCAGATTATGCACATAGTACAGGATTTGAAGCTTTAATAGGATATTTATATTTGACTTGTCAAGATGAAAGGTTAGAAGAAATCTTAAAAATGTGTATATAAATGCATAAGTATAGATAAAACATAAATCCCTTGCTTTACTTATGCTTATAAAAGTGATATAATAATTAGCGAATTTTTTAAGGAGGGATCTAAATATATGAAGAGCAAAACAAAATCATTCTCTGGTGAGAGGATGTACACTAATCGGCTAATAATTGAAAGATTAAAAGCCAGTGATTTTAAGTTTTTTAGAAATATTGTCGGAGATCCAGTCGTTTGGCAATATTTCAAAGAGTACCATCAAAAGCAGCTTGAAAAGTACTTTTTAGAAGAAGTTGTAGGTAAACAAAGTCCATATGATATGGCTCTTGTGATTCGGAAATACGATGAAACACCAATAGGAATCTTGAATATGTATTTTTTGGAACATGGAGTGTGGCTTGTGGAATATGCATTACTTGAGATGTATAGAAAACAAGGATACATGGCAGAAGTTCTGGAATGTATTTGTTCCAGAAGTGTTGAATTTATGATCACATTTGGAGCAAATACTACAGCTCTTAATGAACTCATATTTGAAGTTCCAAATAATAATACTGATTCAGAAAAATTAATTAAAAAGATTTCTCAAGAGTATGGTTTGAATTGTGAAATATCTATGACCAGCTTTTATGATGTCTTTTCAAGTAGATCTGGATGGACATGGTATAAACTTAAATTAATGTGATTTTGCAAAACAAAAAGGACCAGAGCAAGAAATTGTTCTGGTCCTCTTTGTTTTTTTATTTTATTGGGGATTTTATTGTAATAAGTATAAAAGAATAATATTAAATAAAACTTAAAAATAAAAAAATTATTGTTTTTTTATTTTTGGCTTTGAAACTAAAGAAGCTATATACCCAAAAAAGATTGCTGCAGCTATTCCACCTGCTGCTGCTTTTATTCCTCCAGTAAAAGCTCCTATAAGGCCAGATTCCTGTACTTCTGAGATTACTCCTTTACTTAGTAAACTTCCAAATCCTGTTAAAGGAACTGTAGCTCCACATCCTGCAAAATCTATTAACTTCTGATAAATTCCGAAGCCTCCTAATATTACACCAAGTGTTACAAATAAAACTAAAATTTTAGCAGATGTTAATTTAGTTTTATCTATTAAAATTTGTCCAATTATACAAATTATACCTCCGCACAATGAAAGCTTTTAAAATCATTAACCAATCCATAGATAAATCCTTTCTAAAAATTCAAATATGATTTTTTAATTAAACTTCAATTGAAATAGCATGTGCTATTCCAGGAATACTTTCTCCTTGTTGAGTAGTAAGGGAATTTGTTAATGCGCCTGTTGCTATTAATAATATTTTTTTATATTCCTTATCTAATAATTTTTGATAAATATATCCTGCAAATACACTTGCACAACATCCACAACCTGAGCCACCAGAATGAGTATCTTGTTTATCTTTATCAAAAATTAATACACCACAATCGTTGTAATTTGATGCAATATTAAATCCTTTTGACTTTGCTAATTCATTTAAAATATCTTTACCTACATATCCTAAATCACCTGTAAAAATTGCATCATAGTAGTTTGGAGTTCTTCCAGTATCATTAAAATGCATAACAAGTGTATCTAGTGCTGCAGTTGCCATTGCAGCTCCCATATTATTTGCATCTTTTATTCCCATATCTACAATTTTACCTGGAGTTAAAGTTGTTATAAAAGGACCATTTCCATTTTTTGATAATATTGTTGCACCTGCACCAGTTACAGTCCATTGACTTGACGGTGGACGTTGATTTCCAAGCTCTAATGGGAAACGAAATTGCTTTTCTGCACTACAAAAATGGCTTGAACTACAACATAATACATTTTCTGCAAAATCACCATCTATTGAGATTGAAGCTAAAATGTTTGATTCAACAAAAGTTGAGCATGCTCCAAATACTCCAAAAAATGGAATACTTAAATCCCTTAAGCCGAAACTTGATGATATACATTGATTTATTAAATCTCCTGCAAAACAAAAATCAATTTGATTTGCGGAAATTCCAGATTTTGTTATAACTAAATTAGATGTTTCTTTAACAAATTTACTTTCTGCTTTTTCCCAAGTTTTTTCACCCCAAAATTCATCTTCAATACATTTGTCAAAATATTTGTTTAAAGGTCCTTCTTTTTCTTTTGGACCCACAATAGTTGCAGTATTTACTATTGCAACAGGATTTTCTACTATATAACTTTGTTTACCAACTTTTTTCATTTTAAAATCTAATCCTTTCTTAGCAATGTGAAAACACATATTTTTATAGAAATAATATGGAAATTAGTCCTACTATAATACTTGATGAAATTCCGATATACAAGCACTGGACCGTGCTACAGTAAACATTTTTGATCCAACGCCCATTATATATCCTTCTGATTTATATTCTATTGCAGGTGATACAATAGAGTTAGCAAAACCTGTTATTGGTACGAATGAGCCTGCTCCTGCAAACTTTCCAATTTTATTAAAACAGTTTAGTGCAGTTAAAAAGCTACTAGCAAATATTAATGATATTGATACAATTGTGTAGCAATTTGCTTCATCAATACCTTTGGTTTTGCAAAACTCAAAAATAATTTGTCCTATGGCACATATTAAGCCACCCACTAAAAATGCGTTAAAACAATTTTTTAAAATAGGGGAGTTTGGCGTTTTTTCATCAACATATTTTTGATAAGAGGTTTGAGATTCTAAAGGGTTATCTTTCATAACTTTATCCTTTCTTTTATTAATTAACTTCTTTTTAAAATATGATTAGTGTGAAACTAAAATTTAGTAAATAAAATTATTCATCTAGATTGTCTGCCTGAGCATTTTTATATCCACATTGTAAATTTTTATCAATATCAAATTCAATATCTAAATCTACATAATATTCTGATATTTTGTCATCTTGAATTTTTGCCCATTGTTTAATAATAGTAATCGTTGATAGATTGCAAATTGATTCACTTGCATCTGTAATAGTTTTTACTATAGCATCCTTCCATGAAATATTAGATGTTCCAGTAATGCTTATATGTTTTTTTGAACTCATAAAATTCCTCCTTAAAATTAATATTATTAATATGATTTACCAAAAAATAAAAAAATATGCAAAAATATATTAATAAATGAATTGTAAAAAATAGAGATAAAAGAGTTTATTTTTGGAAGATAATTTATAAAAAAATATTTTGTTAAAAAATAAAATAATCAAAAATGTTACAACCCAAGAAAGGTAAATTTACCTAAAATTGTCAATTTTTTACAATTGTATTACAAGTAAATTACACTTTGGTAAACTATATTGACTATGTTTAGAATTAAGTATAAATTATATATAGTAATATTGAATAATAGTGTTAACAAGTTTTCCAAAACCATACGGAAAAACAAAATAGTAATATTTGTACAGTATTTTGGGAATAATAAGAAAAACTTGAGGAGAAGAGAAATCGTGCCAAAGTGTTTAGGAATTTATATTGAAGAAGATGTAATTAAATATGCTAAGGTGGATAAGACAAAAGATGTTTTAAAAGTAGATGCTTCTAGTGTTGTTTTTTATGAAAAAGAAAATTTGTTTCAAACTTTAGAAAGAATTATAAGAGAAACATTTAGTAGTAAAGATCCTATAGCAATTAATATTTCAAATGAATTATATAATTATTTTGAAGTTTTTTCTGCTTTAAAATTAGCTGATAAAAGAAAATCAATAGATTTAGATTTTGAAGTATTATGTAGTGAAAAAGGATATAATAAAGAATCTTTAGAAAGTAGATTTATTTTAAGAAATAATAGAGAAAATAATGACAAACTTAAAGTAATACACATCTCTACAAATAAAGAAAATTTAAGAAAAAGATTACAAAATTTTAATGGATTTAAAGTTGTATCAGCTACTCCTATTACAACAAGTATAGTAAATTTAGTAGATTTGCCACCAAAAGAAGATAATGTAGTTATTGTTAATATTGAAAATGATACAAAAGTAACTACCGTTATTGGTGGAGAAGTTTATGATATAAATATTATTTCTAATGGAATGAAAGATATTCTAAATAATATAAATGCTGTTGAAAATTCAATGCAAAAATCATATGAATGCTGTAGAAATACTACAATATATACTCAAGATGCTCAAGAACTTCAGAACGTTGAAGATAATGATCACCTAGAAGATGTTATGCCAACATTATATAAAATTGTAACTGAAGTAAAAAAGATTGTAGATTCAGCTAATGCCCCAATCACAAAAGTATATGTAACAGGACTTGGAACTTCAATTAATAATATAGACTTGTATTTTCAAGAATATATTTCTAATATAAAATGTGAATTATTAAAACCATTTTTTATAGAAAATGCATCTATAAAAATTCCAATAAAAGAATATATAGAAGTTAATTCTGCAATAGCTTTAGCTTTAGATGGATTAGGATATGGAGATAAAGGACTTAATTTTAAAGGAAAAGCTAATGGAGGAGAGATTTCTGATGAATCAGTATCAGAGTTTTTTAAAGGGCTTACTGATTGGAGAAAACCTTTAACAGCTTTTGATAAAATGATGTTAAGGATACTTGCTTGTGTGTGTGTTGGAATAATTGGATATGTAGGAATTTCAAGTGCAATAGTAAATCAGATTGATGAAAAATCAGATGAAGTTGCAGTTGCCACACAAACTGTTTCAGATCAACTTGCAGATATTTCTTCACAGGAAAGAACAATAAATTCTGCAAAAACAACATATGAGACATTAATTTCAGCATTAACAGCTGATGATACTGACTCAAATAATTCAACTGTTATTCAAAAAGATGAAATTCCAAATTTTTTAAATAGAATAGTTTATATAATTCCAAAACAAGTAAAGTTAAATTCAATAAAAAATACAGAAGATAAACATATTGTTATAGAAGCACAAGCTGAAAAATATGAACAATTAGGATATTTTAAAGCAGCTCTATCAACATCAGGATATTTACTAAATGTAAAATCAAATAGTGGAACAAAAACTGACGGAGTTGTAAAAATTACAATAGAAGGAGACTTACCATGAAAAGAGTTATAATAATTATTTTATTAATACTTGCGATTCTTTTTGGGTATCAAATCGTTGCTAATGGTATAGCAAATAGTGAGGGAAAAATACTTGTTTCTAGTTATAAACAAGTAGAAGAAGACTCAGCTGAGTTAGTTAGTGATGTTGCATCTTATAATAATCTTAATGATTTACAATATAGTGAGATGTTGGATAATTTAAATAAAACAAGAAAAGAATATGAAGATACAAAAGAAGAATACGAAGATTTACTTGGTGAAATTGGAGAAATAACTGGAAGTGCTCAAGACGTTTTATATGCTCCTGTTTCAGTTTATGAAATAGACTTTTTATGGACAATTATTGGAAATTATGCAAAAACTGAAGGAACTGTAATTTCAATGGATGTTAATAAAAGTTCTGTTGCAGTTTCTGATATTGCCGGATATAAATATTATAATTTAAATTTCACTGTATCAGGCGAATATATAGATATAGCTAATTTTTTATATGATATTGAAGATGATGATAGATTAGCTTTTGAAATCAGAGATTTTTCTATGACACCAGGTGCGGCAACTTTTACAGTATATGGTGTTCCAATTGATAGTGAAACTTTAACAACATCTAATACATCAACACTATCAACAGATAGTACTACTGATGAAGATTTAAATACTACAAATTCTGTTGGAAATGAAACTGTGACTTCAGCAAGTGATAATACCACAAATGAAACAAACAGTACTAACACATCAAATACAGTTAATAATACAACTAATTAGAATTTAGAAAGGATTTTTTTAAATGAAAAATGTATTAAAAAATATCATTTTAATAATAGCATTGGCGGCAGTAATTATTATGATTATAGCAATACTTCTATATGATTTCATTCCAAGTAGTAGTACTGTAACAGAGCCAAATATATATGCAGCAGATACCAAGACAACAAAAGTTCTTAGTGAGATAGCAGATGATAGTGGTTCTTTGGGTACATCAGATAAAAATTCTTCTGATACTAGTTCAGGTATTGTTTTACAATCATATAGTATAACTGAAACAGATTTAGCTTTATATGCTGCTTCAAATTCTTATGAAAAAGGTAAAGCTGATCCATTTGCAGATGTTACAACATCTGATGATAGTAATTCTGGTAATAGTAGTACATCAGGTTCTACAACAAATTCAAATTCTGGAAATAAAGTAGAATCAAAAGATGATAAAAATACTACAACTTCAAATAATAGCACAAATAATAATACAAGCAATAGCAATAGTACAAATAAAAATTCAAATAGTAGTAATACAACAAATAGTTCAAATACAGTTTCAAAATCACAGAATACTGTATCAGATGGTACTTTATTTAATAGTACACATTCAAAATAATATTTTGGTATATATTTTTTAATATATAATAATATTTTAAAATTTAAAAGTATAAAAGGAGGAAAAGAATATGTTGAAAGGAAACAAAGGTGTTACATTAGTAGCTTTAGTTATAACAATTATTGTTTTATTAATTTTAGCTGGAGTATCAATTAGTTTAGTTGTTGGAAATAATGGGGTTATAAATCAAGCAACAAGTGCAGCTGATTCAGTAAATAAAGCTAATGTTAAATCAGAATTAGAAATGGCTGTACAAGCAGTAGAAACAGATTGGTCTGCTACAAAATATACAACAGGAACAACTCAAACACTTGATGAATATATGACAAAATCTAAAATTGAAGAAAATATGGATACAGATAATTATACAATTTCAGATGTAACATTTAGTGGAGATCCTGCGAGTGCAGATGTAACAGTAACATATAAGGGACAAACTTATACATATACAATTTCATTAACATCTTCTGGAAATAGCGCTATAGTTAAAGAAAAATAATTAACAAATTAAAAGTAAATATTTACATAAAAAGGCATATACGCCGGAATATGCGTATATGCCTTTATTAATAAGTTACAAAATAAGGAGGAGCCTATATGCTAAAAGGAAATAATGGTGTTACATTAGTGGCTTTGGTTATTACAATTATTGTTTTATTGATTTTAGCTGGAGTATCAATTAGTTTAGTTGTTGGAGATAATGGAGTTGCAAATCAAGCAGCAGATGTAACAGAAGAAAACGACCAAGCTACTGTAGAAACTGAGATAAAAACAGCAGTTATGGCTGTAGTATCAGATTGGCAAGATGAAAATAATATTAACGGAAATACTGAACCATTAAATACATTTATTAATAAAGATTCCCTTGAAGCTAATATGAATTCTAAAGATTATGAAATAAAAAATCTTAATGTTAACACAGGAACAGATACTTATACAACAGATATTGAATATAATGGAAAAACATATTATTTTGTTCTTTCTTTAACAGATTCAGAAAATGCTTGTATAGTAAAATCAGTTAATGCTTCAAGTCAACCATAGTTATAAAATAAAGAGAGAATTTCTAAATAAAAATTTAGAAATTCTCTAATAAGTAATAAACATAAAGAGGAAATTGATAGTGAATATTATATTTTGTATACTTATTTTTATTATGGGAACATTATTTGGAAGCTTTTTTACATTAGCAATTTATAGAATACCATTAGGTTTAAATATAACTCATAAACGCTCTTTTTGTCCAAATTGTAACCATAAATTAAGTTTTAAGGATTTAATTCCAATAGTTAGTTACATATGTTTAAAAGGAAAGTGTAGATATTGTGGTGAAAAAGTTAGAATAAGATATTTTATTCTTGAAGTTCTTTCAGGTTTAGTATTTTTAATTGCATACCTTTCTTTTAATATGAATTTTTCATTTTTTACAGTAAAAAAAGTTATAGATTTTGTTGCTTTTATTTGTTTTTATGTAACAATAATTTTAATTTCAGGAATAGATAAAGAAAATATAAAAATTGAAAAATCAGTTTTACTATTTGGAATTATAACTCAAGCTTTTTATATGTTATATCTATATACATTCTATAATGTTAATATATATAGATATGAAATGTATCTTATAATTATGCTTATTTTATTTGCTATAGATACAATTTTCTTGAAATTCAAAGGGAAAAGTTCATACTTTATTCAAATATTAATGTTTATTGATTATATCCTGATGTATATTCCTTTTGATATTTATTATATAGTAGTTATTTTAAGTACTATTTATTTAATAGTTTATATTTTATATAATATCTTAAAATTAAATATGAAAAATAATCCAGATATTTTGTCTAATAATGAAAAATTGAAAGTTGGAGTGCGGATTTTGTATAGGTGTAGCTTCAATTATAACAGTATTAGTAAATAACTTTTATTTATTTTATTAGTTAACTTTAGCATTCTTTAAAGTTTAGAAGACGTCTTAAAGTTTATTGGAGGAAAGTAGGAGAAATGAAGTTAAGAGAAATCTTTAATAAACTCAAAAGTAAAAAAGGATTTACAGGTGCTGATGTTGTGGTTGCAATTGCTATAATTATTCTTACTATAGGAGTTGTAACAGCAATATATGTAAATACAACAAATAAATCTAAAGATTCAATAAGATATAGTGCCGCAACAAGAATTGCAACACAATTAATTGAAAATATTCAAAGCATGAGTTATGATGAATTAGTTTATAGATGTTCAAATAATTATAATTATGTATCACCTGAAACAGATGGAAGAATTTTTGGAGTAAATGTTCCTGTTGGTTATTCAGCGGAAGTTCTAGCTCCTGAAATTACATCAAATGAATTAGATATTATAAGAGATGTTACAGTTAACGTTACATATACTATTTCTAATAATACAAAAACAATAACTTTATATACTAAGAAAGAAAAAGAGTTTTTAGAGCAAACAAATAAACCTGATTTAAATTTAATTAAGGATTATTCAGATTCTGACTATTATGCAATAAAATATGAAAACGGTAGTTATATTGTTACAGCAACAAGCGATTCAGATTGGTACAATTATGATAATGGATATTATGCATTACTTTTAAAAACATCTACATCTTACAATTATGGAGATACTGTAAAAAGTGGAGAAATTACATCTGGATTATTTGTTTGGGTTCCAAGATATGGTTTAGATAATAACTCTAATTTAGCATATTGCTATGGAGCTTCTAATTATCAGATAATGTTTTCTCTTTATGATAATTTAGTATATGGATATATGTTAGTTGGAACTGGAAATGAAGATAATTACACTATTGCACAAATTGATTCATATGTAGATAATACATTTGAGGAAAATGATGGATTAACAGGAGTTTGGTATCAGCCATATAATATTTCTGAAAATGATAGCGTAACAACATCAGCATATGAAGCCCTTACACAAATAAATCCTATTAAAAATTTGTAAAATTAACAAAAATTTCTATTTTAAATTTTTTATATTGAGGTTATAATCTAACCATAGTACATAAGAAAGGAGTTTATTATGTCTAAAGCGCCAATTGGAGTTGAACTCGTAAAAAGAGGTTTAGTAACAGAGTCAGATATAAATGAAGCAATTAGCTATCAAAAAGAACATCCAGAAAAGAAGTTGGGAGATATTTTAAATATTTTAAATTTATGTCCACAAAGAGAACTTATTAAGGCTATGGGTGAAATATTAGGAGAAAAAGTAATGATACTTCGTCCTGATAATGTTCAAGTAGACATGACACAATATTTTTCAATGGATATAGCAAAATCTTGCAAAGCAGTGTTATTTGAAATAGTAGGTGGAAAAGCAAAAGTATGCTTTGCTGATACTAGTAATAAAAGAGCAATAGAACAGATTAGATTAATTTTACTTAATAAAGGATTAGTATTAGATAAATATTTGACTTTTGAAACTAATATTGAAAATACTTTGGAAGCTTTAGAAGGAAAAGAAGGAGACGAGATTAGAGCAGATGCAGGAGACATTACAGGTTTAGTAGATATGATTATTAAATCTGCAATAGAGAAAAGAGCTTCAGATATTCATATTGAACCTATGGAAAATATGGTTAGAGTTAGATTTAGAATTGATGGTGAATTAGTTACAATTGCTAATATAGAAAAATCAAAACAATCACAGATTATAGGAAGATTAAAAGCTATTTCTAATATGCATCAAGAGAAACAAGAATCTCAAGATGGAAGAATTATAATATATCCAGATTATAATATTCGTGTTTCTTCTCAGAAAAATATTTATGGTGAGAAATTTGTTTTAAGAATGCTTAAGAAAAATTCTGGTATAAGAAATATATTTGATTTAGGATTTCCTAAAAGTGAACAATTGTTAAAAGCAAGCTTTGATAAAAGAAATAGTATTACAATTGTAGCAGCTCCTACTGGTGAAGGAAAAACGACGACTCTTTATAGTATTTTAGATTATTTAAATAAACCAGAAATTAATGTAACTACAGTTGAAGATCCTGTTGAAATAAGAGTTCCAGGAATTAATCAAATTGAAATAGATGCAAAAACTTCTTTTGCAAATTCTTTAAGAACAATTTTAAGACAAGATCCAGATATTATTTTAGTAGGTGAAATTCGTGATTTAGAAACAGCAGAAATTGCAATGCAGGCTGGTCAAACTGGTCATTATGTTTTATCGACCATACATACAATCGATAGTGTTGAAGTTATAACTAGACTTAGAAAAATTGGAATTTCAGATTATGATATTTCAAGTACTTTAGCTACATCTGTGTCACAAAGATTAGTAAGAAGAGTTTGTCCACATTGTGCAACAAAAAGACCTTTTACAAGTGAAGAAAAAGAAATTATGCAAAAACTTGTAGAGCCATATGGAATAAAACTAGATTTTAAAAATAAATATACATTTGATGTAAATGGGTGCAAAGAATGTAATCATACAGGATATTATGGTAGAATAGCCGCATTTGAAGTACTAGAGATTACAGAAGATTTAAAAGAACTTATTGCAAATGGAGCATCAAGTATAAAGGTAAAAGAAAAAGCATTAAAAAATGGGGTATATAAACCATTGTTTATTGATGCCATTGGAAAGATTTTAGATGGAATTACTGTTTTAGAAGAGGTTAATAAAAAATTATTATTATTCTAAATGAGAAAAGGAACAAGAGAACCGTCCCATTGTCCCGGTAAATAGAAAGGAAATAGTGAAATGGTACTTATAGAAAGTATAATTAATGAAGCTGCTAAAAGAGGTGCATCAGATATTCATTTATTAAATGGATTAAAACCAATTATTAGGATTGCAAGAGATTTAGAGGAATTATCAGATTTTGATCCAATAGATGAAGAAACACTTTATGATATATATGATTATATTTTAAGACGGAAATGTTATAAAAGATGAAATATATAAAGAAAAGAGAAAATTAGATACATCTTTAGTTTATCAAGATATAAGACTTAGAGTTAATATTTCATTTTCAATGGATATACCAACAATTACAATGCGTATTATTCCAAATATTCTTCCTAAATATGAAGATTTAGGTTTACCAGAAGTAATAAAATCATTAACATATTTACCACAAGGTGTAATTTTGGTTACTGGTAGAACTAACTCTGGTAAAACAACAACTTTGAATTCTATAATAGATGAGATAAATCAAAAACAAAATAAAAAGATTCTTTCATTAGAATCTCCTATTGAATATAGACATACCTCAAAAAAATCTATAATAGTTCAAAAAGAAGTTGGACCTGGAAAAGATTGTTTAACATATTCAGATGGTGTTAAAAATGCCCTTCGAGAAGATTGTGATATTTTAGTAATTCGGAGAAATTGGTGATAAAGAAACAATGGAAGCAGCGATAGATATGGCAGAATCAGGTCATTTAGTTATAGGTACTTTACATACAAAATCATGTGCAGAGACTGTTGATAGAATTATAAATTTTTATGAGATAAGGGATCAATATCAAATTAAAAATCTATTATCAACACTTTTAAAAGCCGTTATTTCACAAAGGCTTTTAAAAGCAGCTGAAGGACATGGATTAGTTTTAGTTCCAGAAGTAATGATTGTTGATAATACAGTTGCAGCTTGTATAAGAAAAGAAAAGTTTAGTGTTTCTGAAATTGAAGATGCAATTCAAGGTTCATATGATAAAGGAAGTATTAGTTTAATAAATTCTCTTGCAGAACTTTATGTTGACGGAAAATTAAATTTAGATCAAGTTAAAAGTCAAATTGAAGAAAAAAATTATGAAACATTAAATAGAACTATTATGCAACTTAATCTTAAAAGAGAGAAAGAAAAAGATATTAAATAAAATTATTAGAAAGGATAAAAAATATGCCTGTATTTATGTGTAAAACTATAACTCCACAAGGTCAGGTAGTCAAAAGTAAAGTAGAAGATTCTTCTAAATTAGCTTGTATTAGAAGACTTAGAAAAAATGGATTTACTCCAATAAGTGTAACACAGACTTTTTCAATTAATTCAAAATCTAAAAATAAAAAAGCTAATGGAAGAAATATTAAATCTGAACCAAACTTTTCTAAAACTACTAAAAATAAAAAGACCAAAAAAACTAAAAGTGGAATTTGGGAAAAATTAAATAGCGATATTTCATTAGGTGGAGGTCCGAAAATTACTGATAAAGATATAAGGATCTTTACTCAGAACTTTTATCTATTGAAAAAAGCAAACTTTAATAATATTCATGCGTTAAATACTGTTATAGGAACAACTGAAAATCCTAGATTAGTTACTATTTTGGAAGATGTTTTAGCAGGTGTTGAATCTGGTGAATATATGTACACAACATTAGAATATTATTCAAATGTATTTCCATATATATATGTAAATATGATAAAGGTAGGAGAACTTTCAGGTTCTTTAGATTCATCTTTAGAACAAGCTATAAAATATCTAGAAGATAGTGAAACTTTACGAAAAAAAGTAAAAAGAATTTTACTACCAAATATTTTAATGTTTGTTGCTTTAATTTTAGCAACTCTTATTGGAGTATTTGTTGGTGTACCGTTATTAAAGGGAATATTTGATAGTGTTGGTTCAACAGATAGTCTGCCAGCTATTACAATGCTTGTATATAGATTTACAGTATGGCTTCAGGGTATTTGGTATGTACCAGTAGGCATTATAATTATTGCAGCTGTTTTATTCTATTCATGGATTCAAACACCAAAAGGTAGATATAATTTTGACCACTTTAAATATACAATGCCTATATTTGGTAAATTAATTTATTTGTTAGATTTTTCAAGATTAATGCAAGGTGTTTTACTTAATTTACAAAATGGTATGAGAATTCAGGATGCATTAGAAGTAAGTAAAAATGTTTGTAAAAATACGGTTATGCTTTCAATGGTTGAGACTGCAATTAATAATATATTTATTGGTCAATCTTGGATTACACCATTTGAAGAATCTAAGTTAGGTGATACAATGTGTATTGAGATGTTAAAAATTGGTATGCAAACTGATTTGCCTGAAATGTTAGAAAAAATGCTAGAATATATTTCTATTGATATAGATAATACTTTACAAAAGATTGTAAAAGTTTTACCAGAAGTTTCATATTCTTTTGTTGGTATTGTACTTATTTTCTTTGTATGTGCAGTTTTGGTTCCATGTATTCAAGTTTACATGGGTGGCTGGTTGTTTTCTGCATATGAAGAATATATTTAAAAATGCAAGATATTGAGCAGATTTGTATCTGCCTCGTTTTTATCAAAATTATCAATTAAAAATGTTTATAAAAACATTTTTTATGGTTAGGAGTGATATTTTTGAGGATAGGAATTGATTTAGGTGGAAGTCATATTGAAACAGGACTTATAGATGGTGATAAAATTGTAGATCAAATTGAAAAAAATTTTGTACAAGAGGATAGAAAAAATATTAGAAATGTAATTGTAGAAACAGCGATTACAATGATAAACCAAATTTTAGAAAATAATAATTTAACTAAAAAAGATATAGAAATAATAGGAATTTCCTCACCTGGAATTATTTCTAAAAAAACTATTATTAAAGCTACAAATCTTTCATTAGAAGAATTTTGTTTATGTGAAGCATTAGAAGAGGAAACAGGAATAAATACACAAATAAGAAATGATGCTAAATGTGCAGCTCTTGCTGAAAAAAAATATGGTTCATTAAAAAATTATGAAGATGCAGTTTTTGTTGGAATTGGAACGGGTATAGGTGGAGCAGTATTTTTAAATGGAAAGCTTTTAGAGCCAGATATGAATGAAGGATTTGAAATAGGACATATGATCATAGAAGCAAATGGAAGACCTTGTTCATGTGGAAAAAGAGGATGTTTTGAAGCATATGCTTCAATTCGTGCATTAAAACAAAGAGTAACTAAAATTTTAGGAATTAGTTCAGATATATCAGGACAATACTTAAGAGAAAATTTGTTGATTTTAGATAATAAAGAAGTTCAAGATGAGGTAGAAAGTTTCTTAAATTACTTAAAAATAGGACTTCGGAAATTTAATAGATATTTTTGAACCTCAAGCAATTTGTTTAGGGGGGAGTTTTGCATATTATGAAGGAAATCCTATATTAGATCGTTTAAGAGAGAAAATGAAAGAACCAGATGCAACATTTACGAACTCAAAAACACCAGATATTTTAACAGCTCATTTTAAAAATGATGCTGGAATAATAGGAGCTACAATTTAATGATATAAAAATAAAATAGATACCGGAAGCCTTGAAAAAGGCTTCCGGTATCTTTACTATACAAAGTTGTTTAGTTTGGTAAATTTAAAATTAAAGTTTACATCTCTGCATTAAACAGATTCCTAAGTGAGTAAATAACATCATCTGTGGATGCGTTTATACTCGCTGCTTCATTTATAGCTGAAATCTGTTTTAACGCATCAATGTCAGCGTTGTATCCAATCGTATAGACCGGTATTTCCAGGTTTTCAATAAATGGAGTAATGGATTTTAAACTTCCATCACTGTATCCGTCGCTGAGAACAAACAACATCATCTTTGCATTAGGATGGTCAGCCTGAGCTTCTACAAGCATTTGGAGACCAACTGCAATTGCATCAAATGTTGCAGTACCACCGCCAGCGGTGAGACTACTGATTTCACCGTTAAAATACGCCCTCTGGTTTAAATCAAACTTAGCAATTGGCAAGTCAATCGTTACCTTACTATTATAGGAAATTAATCCAATATAACTGTCGGAACTGATATATTTGCCAGCATTTATCAAAGATTCTTTCATCTGTGCAAGTGGTGTTCCATCGACAGATCCAGATGTATCAATAATAAATACTGATACAATTTCCTGCCCATTGTTTTTCTTGTCTTTCCAGAGTGCCTGAGCATCTAACAGAGTGTTTCCATCAGCTTCAGGAATTTCAGGGACATAATCACTATGTCCACCAAAGCCGTATTCTTCGGCAGATTTCTGATTCTCCTCAGAAGTGGCAAAATTCGCAAACATTTCAAAAGCTTCAGCTTTGTCTTCAGATACATTTCCAATGCTGTAAAGCGGACTGTCATGTCTTACTCCAAAAGGAATAAATTTGTAGTTTCTAAGTTCAGGTGAATTTGCAAATACCTGATACTCAAGAACCATTCCGTCAAGTACCCCAGAATCAATTGCACCCTGCATCTGTACCGTATTGTAAGATACAACAGGAACATTTGCCTGGAATTGCTGGAACATTTCCGTTGCATGGTCACTGAGTGGATTTTCAGGGTCAAAAGCATAAAGTGTACTCATCAGGAAATTTAATCCTGTTGAACTAGCATATGGGTTAGTATAACCCATTGCAATTTCGTCGCCTATTGTTGCTTCTACAACAGATTCCAGATTAACAGTTCCATAACTGTCTAAAATCTCATTATATGTTGAATCTGACAGTACAATTCCAGCAACATTTTTGGCAAGGCTTTTTGATACCTGATTTAAAGTTATGCCATTTGCTTCTAACATGGCAATCCAGTTTTCTGTCGATGGTGTAATTCCATCAGGAACATATTTTCCAGATGAAATATAATCAACCATAACACCTGAAGACATGCTTCTAAGGCTTACAGAAACTGTTTTACCGCTAGAAGTGGTATATCCCTGTTTATTAAAATCTTTTACAACTTCAATAAGCCAAGTATTTTCTTTCTGATCATCATTAGATGTTTCAGCCCCAGCTTTTTCAGGTGAAGAAAAGATTTCAATATTTATATCTCCAGAGCCTTCGACTTTGAAAGGATATGTGTTAATATCAGGAAGTTCATCTTCTAGAGATGTTTCCTCTAAGTCGACTTCTCCTTTGACTGGATTTTCGACTTCTTCAAGCCTTACTTTCCGATCAACATATCTGTTTAAATCAGATACAGTGTCTTCTACTGTTATTTCATTGCTGGTTTTGCCGATGTTGTTAAACAGCCGCATTCCTAAAAATATTGCAACAAAGACAACAACTGCAATAATTCCGATTCCAATAAAAGTTTTTACATTTTTACTCATAGTTAACCTCCTTAAAGATACTGTTACTGGGTTTCTTTATTTTCATCAAGGGAGTCAAAATTCTTTCCCTTAATGACCTTATTAAGAGCAGCTGTCATAGATTTTATATTGGAGAGATTGATGTTTTGATCTCCAATTTTGCTGACAGCTTCAATCATTGAGGAATATTCTTTAAGGACTGTTTTATTTTCCTCCAGAATTCCTCGGATATAAGCTTTATGAGAGCTTATATCTGCCGAGTCTTTGCTTTGCAGATATTCCTCATTGTCAAATGCAATGAGTCTGTTTATTATACTCTTGATATTAGAGATAACATATTTATCTGCAACATTGGCTGTGTTGTTCAGATAGTCGAAACTCTCAGATACATCATTTAGATGCAATAACATTTTAAGAGAATCCCGTCGTCTCTGCAGTGACTTAAGCTGTTCAATTGCTTGTTCAATTTCTGCCATAAAAGATGGATCTGTCTTTTTACACTGATAAAGTGCAGACATACAATCTTCTACTGTTGTTAATTTTCCGATTTTAGGGTTTGAGCTTTCTCTTTGATTTAAAAGTACATAATTTCCAAAGATGAAAACTGCTACTCCAAAAAAGGATAGGGCAATTGTTCCTGCAAACAAAAATGCTCCATTTGAAGGGTCAAAGCTTAAGCCAAGTCCCCGTTTTGAAAAGCATAGTATTGCTACAATTGCAAAAATAACGTTGAACAAAGCTAGCTTCATTTTTTTCATTTATTCAACCTCCTTTAATTTTTTAGATGAAGCTAAGAGCTTCATCATTTTAAATTTACCTGAAAAATAAAAGCTATCTTTATTATGTTAACATAAATTTCCTTAAAAATCAATAAAAATTAGCTAAAAACCGCTATTTCCTTGAAAGTATAAGAAATTAATGATATAATATAAAACATTAGTACTTTGAAAAATAAATATTTTATGCATTAAGGAGGTATAAGAAAAAATTTTTAGTTACTCGTAAACAAAATTCATGGAGGAGACATTATGGAAATTGAGGTAAAAAGAAAAAAAGAAAATAGGCTTTACGGAAAAGTTGTGATACGTGATAAGGAATTAAAACACGTATTTAAAAATGTTCCCTATATTTCAAAATACAAAAAATGTTATTCTTGTAGAAATACGAATAGGGAATGTAAGTACTATGATGAATGTATACCTCTAAGGAGGTTTGATTGTAAAAAAAATCTTAATTTTTTGCAGTCAATCTATAATCTATTAACTGGAATATTCATTACTTATGTAACTTTAACACTTGCCTTTAAATACAATTTTAGCATTATAAAGGTAATATCTATCTTTTTACTCTTTTTTGTAGCTATGGATATAAGTTGCACTGCTGTTGAATCATTTGTATCTTTTACTCGGGATAAATTGTTCTATAAAAAGCTTTTAAGAAGAGATAAAAAAGAAATGGTAAGAAAGCAGAAGAAAAGAGAAGAAGAAAGACAACAAAAACAAACAGAAGAGATTATGAAAATGACCCAGACAGCTTTTGGCGGAAATATATCTATTGCTGAAGATTTTGTGAAAAACTTGAAAAAAATTTCAGATGAAAATGATTTTGGTGAAAACGATTTGAAAATTGAAAAATGCGTGGAGCGACTTGAAGAGATTATTAAGATCTTAAAAAAGGATAGTTCTAACTATCCAAGAGTATCATTTTTATTTGAAGTTTATCTTCCGAAAATTTATGATATTTTAATGCAATATGTAGCATTGATGGAGGTAGATTGTGATGAAGAAGAGGTTAAAGAAATCCTTACAGAGTTTATAGATAAATTTCTGAACTTTTTAAAAAGTCAGAAGATTGAATCGAGACTTGGTAAGGATAAAAATCAGGCTATTATACAATTCAGAGCTTTGACAAAGACAATTGAGAGTAATATTGAAGAAGGAGAATGATTTATGAAGATGCGGAAAAAAAGATTAATTTTTTGGGCTTTATGTATATGTATTTCTCTTATATTGGGTTATATTAATGATGAATATTACAAGGAAAAAGCAAATCTTGTGGTATATGCACCTGAAGATATGAAAGAAGCTTTTTCAGTTGCTCTTAAAGAGGCAGGTTTAAATTCTAATTATAGAATTGCAATAACAACAGAAAAAGAAAAAGCTGATATCTGTGTTGATTATGGTAAGGAAAATAATAGTTATACTAAATTTGCTTTTTCACCATTTGTAGTATCTTATAGTAGTGATGAAAATCATATAAAAGATCTAAAAAAAGACGGTGTACTGATAGAGTCAGAGTATTATACTTCTGAAAAATATTATGACATTGACTTTAAGAAAGTAGTTGATGAAGTTATTGAAGAAGGTAAATGGGAAAATTTAGGTGTTGATGATAAAAAGTTAAGCACAATAAAGATTTTTTATCCAGCTGAATCAACTATTTATTGGGATGATTTTTATGATTTTATGCTTGTTACTGTAAACAATGGTACTTATCCAGAAAGTATAGAAAAGCTGGAGAATGCAGAAGAATATGTTGGAAGATTTCTTAAGAGCTCTTTTACAGAGCCTGTTACCGATTTTGAAGAACAGGTTGTAAGAACTAATGGATTTCCAGAGAGTTCCTTCTATGTATTTCCTGAAAAACTTGGATTTCAGGTATCATCTGATACTGGAAACTATACAAGATTTTTTTATCCAACATCAACAGTTAATTTCAATTATTATTTAAAAGCAACTACAGATCTAGGTAAGAGAGTTGTGAATTCTATAGATGATAGTGATTTCTATGAAAAATTAAATGATAAGGAGTACAGGAGTAAATCAGAGACAAGCATTGATGCTGGGTTATTTACTAAGGTGCATGATTCAAGAGATGCTTATAAAGTTGTTGAAGTTGTAGATTTGAAAGAAACTGAATCTGAATAATGCGTAAAAATATTTAGCCCCCAAGCAAAAAGTTTTGCTTGGGGGTATTTCCTTTTATATAGGCATAGATTTACATAATACCTTGATTTAACCTTATATATATGTTATAATGGAACTTGTACATTTACAATTTTTTTA
This sequence comes from uncultured Clostridia bacterium, assembly GCA_944389125.1. Lineage (GTDB taxonomy): Bacteria > Bacillota > Clostridia > TANB77 > CAG-508 > Scatovivens. Next base: position 58,732 of record CALXLF010000002.1, read on the forward strand.
AGTTTAAAGGAGGAACTTTTCTATGAATGAAAAAACAACAGCAACAAATATTGAGGAGGAAAACAATATGAATGAAGAAAAAGTTTTTTCAGAGCCGATTGTTACAGAAAGTAGCTTTCCAAAGCCAACTACCCGGCTACAGTCATTAATGACAAAGTTTCGACAGGAAAAGAATATTCCTGAAGAAAGTGCTGTGACTGAAGCCACTGGTGATCCTTTGGCAAATGTCAAAGTCAAAAATACTGTCAAAACAAGATCATTTGATGATTTGTCTGAGGAAAAACAGCGCATAGTCCTTGAAAGAATAAGTAAAGTGGACTACATGAAGTCAGGAGACATCCAGACTTTTGCAAGTGCTAAAGAAAGCCCGATGACGAAAAATGCGGAGATAATCATCTCCAAATATTCGGCAGAAGAGGCCGGAAACATTGCAGAGCCACTTACAAACCTGGTGGCAACACTTAAAACCGGAAATCCTCAGGAGATTGTTAAGAAAGTTTCTGATGACAAAAATTGGGGAGTTTTTGATAGCCTTCGAGAGATGCTTTCTTTAAAAAAAGCAAGAAAAAAGATGGCAGTTGCGCTTGCTGAACATCAGTCCATCATGAAAAACATACAGGCAGTGAGTGTTGAACTGGAGAGACAGAAAATTGATCTTCAGGAAGATGTTCGTGTGTATGAGGAAATGGGGACTGCCACTTATGATCAGATTGAGGACTTTGAGCTTTATTGTATTGCTCTTAATCTGATGATTGATGATGCAAAAGAAAAACTGCAGGCTTTGATCAGCAAAGGAGAGCTCGATTTAACCGAGCTTAACGACGCTAACCGGTTAAAGAGCGCTATTGAACGGATGGAAAGAAAGAGATACAGTATTCAGACTGTTAGAACCTCGACGATCCAGACTGTTCCGCAGCTTGCTGTTCTTATCCGTGGGAATGAGATTATCTGCGAAAAAATAGACGAAGTGCAGACTCTTGTAATCCCAATGTGGACATGGCAGTATGCTATAGCTGTAGCGGCGATTAAGCAGAAAGAGGCATTAAGCATTCAGAAGACGATTAGAGGGATTACCTCAAAACTTCTTACTGGAAATGCTCAGCTTCTTCATGACAACATGATTGCTGCACAGGAAGAACTGTATGCAGCAGCGGTTGCAATTGAAGACCTTCAGACTGTGCAGAACTATATTGATGATATGGTAACAAAAGTCAATGAAGTTCGCCGTCAGTCTTCTCAGAAATACGCAGAGGGGCTGAAGAAAATGGAGGAAATCGAACAGAAAAACTACCAGCTTATTGGTAGAAGTGTGGAAGTTCCGAAAAATTAAACGACCTTTTGTATGCAAAAGGGTAAATGTTTTTCAGGCGATGACCTTTTTGAAAAAAGGTCATCGTCTAAAACTTTTAAAAAGTTAGTTTTTTGAAAAAAATGCTTGACTTTTTGCTATTAGTGTATTAAAATAATAAAGCATTATATGGATATATAGATTAGTTTTTGGGGTTTTCCCGGTAATTTGAACCTAGAAAACTAGTTTAGATATAAATATATTTTAATTTAGAGGAGGGTATTAGATTACCATGAATAATACTACATATAGCCCTAAAGCAGGGGAAATCGAAAGAAAATGGTATATAATAGATGCAGCAGGTAAACCAGTAGGTAGAGTAGCTACTGAAGTTGCAAAATTATTAAGAGGAAAACACAAACCAACATTTACTCCAAATATGGATATGGGAGATTTTGTTATAGTTATAAATTGTAAAGATGCTGTATTTACTGGAAAAAAATTAGATCAAAAAGTTTATAGAAGACACTCTGGATATATTGGAGGAATGAAAGAAACTTCAGCTAGAGTTATGATGGAAACAAAACCAGAACAAGCAATGTTCTTAGCTGTAAAAGGAATGTTGCCTCATACAAAACTTGGAAGACAAATGATTAAAAAAGTTAGAGTTTATGCAGGAAGCGAACATGAAAATGCAGCTCAAAAACCAGAAGTTTGGGAGGTAAAATAGAAAATGGCTAAATCAGAAACTTACCTAGGAACAGGTAGAAGAAAAAAATCAATCGCTAGAGTTAGATTAACAGAAGGAAAAGGAAATATAACTGTTAATGGAAAAACTTTAGATGAATATTTTGGAACAGATATTTTAAAAGTTATAGTTAAACAACCATTTGTTGTTACAAATACAGAGGGAAAATATGATGTTATTTGTAAAGTAACAGGTGGAGGATTTACAGGTCAAGCTGGAGCAATCAGACATGGTATTTCAAGAGCTTTAAATGAAGCAAATGAAGAATTAAGACCAGCTTTAAAGGCAAACGGATTTCTAACAAGAGATTCTCGTATGAAAGAGAGAAAGAAATACGGATTAAAGAAAGCAAGAAAAGCTCCACAATTCTCAAAAAGATAATTTATGGAAATTTTGGAAACTCGGAAATTTATTTCCGAGTTTTTTTCGCATCTATTCCTTATTTTAGGGACACTTTAAAAAAGCAGGCTGCCATAGGGACGTTGTTCCACGGCAATTTTTTGTTCCACAAAACATGTCCCCCTGACAATTTTTTTGGGAATGTGGCAAGAAACCACCCAAGTCTTTTAAACTTTTGGAGACACTTTAAAAAAGCAGGCTAATTTAATTATAAAAACTAGTAAAAATAAAATATATTTATATTAAAAAGTCTTGAATAAAAAGGCTTTTTGTATTATAATTTTTTTATTGAAATTTGGTTTTATAATGTTTGGAGGATGCTATGATTAAAGATGATATAAATTTATCTGTTGCAATTGATATTTTAGACAGAAAAATTGCTAAATTAAATATGGAAATAGTAAAAAATCCGAATAATATAGAATTAAAAGAAAAGTTAAATAATATTTTAAACATGAGAAAAGAAATTAGTAAAGGAAATGCTGAATTGATTAAAAAAATAATTGATGAAGCTAAAAATTCACAAAATGATTGATTTAAGAAATAAAATTGGAGAGATTATTAATCATGAGCGTGATACAGAACATTTTTCTGTTTTAGATGAAACATCAGCTGATTTAATTGAACAAATTATAAGCAACTATGAAGTGACAAATAATTTGCATCAAAATTTTGATAATCTTCCAAAACAAGCTGATTTAATTTTTGTTGCAGCTCCAACTGGTGCTGGAAAAGATAGTTTAGTTGCAAGATTAAATCATGCTAATCCAGAAAAAAATTATATTGAATTGAATATGGATATGTTTAGACATTATTTTAGTCAGTTTATTCCTAATGTAAAACTACAAGATAGAACTTTTGCTGAACAGACAAGTGAGTTTTCTTATGAGATGTATTATTCTATTCAAGAAATCTTATTGTCTGAGTTTCCTGGAACTAATATTATTATAACAGGAACATTGTGGAAAACGGATTGGGTTGAGGAAACTTTTAAAAAATATAAGTCAAATGAAAATACTGATTATAGAATAACTCTTGCTTCACTTGCTGTTCCAGAAAAAGATAGTGCTTTTTCAATTTTAAAAAGATATGTTTCTATTGTTGATAATGGAATAATTAGAAAAAAAGAAAATGGAGAAATAGAATATTCTGAACATTTTTTACCAGGTAGTGCAAGATATACAAGTTTAGATTATCATAATGCTACTTTTGATAGATTTCCGAAAAATCTTAAGTATTTTCAGGATATGTTTCAAAGAGGAGAATTGATTGATTGTATGGAAGTTTATAGAAGATCTGTAAAAGAATCTGATTTTTCTGAAAATACTTTGGTTTATTCTTCTGAAAATCCAGAACAATCTAATATTACTGCACTAGATGCAGTAATGCAACTTAGAAATTCTAAATCTCAAATAACACAAGATGATATATTTAGTTTATTTGAAATTCTTACTGATGAAAAAAATCAATCTTATTTTAAAAGTCAAAATGTTATTGAAGAAATAATATTTGATTTAGCTGAGATTTTAGGAAAACAAGATATATTACAAAAGCATTTGAATAGAAGAAACAGAAGAAATGCTCCTGATACTGATGAAAATGGTGAGGGAGATCCAAGAAGATAAAAAATAAAATGGAAGAAGGAAATGATTTTAAATGGTAAATGAGTATAGAACTAATAACTGTGGTGAACTTCGTATATCAGATGTAGGAAAAGAAGTAAGACTTGCAGGATTTGTGCAAAAAATTAGAAATTTAGGAAAAATGTTATTTATAGACTTAAGAGATGAACATGGAATAACACAAATTGTTATAAATGAGGATTTAGCAGAAAAAGCAAAAGAAATCTCAAATGAATGTACTATAACAGTTAGTGGACAGGTTGTGGAAAGAAGTAGTAAAAATGACAAAATACCGACTGGAAGTGTTGAAATTGCTGCAAAAGATTTTACGATTTTAGGAAAATGTAGAAATACTTTACCTTTTGAGATAAATATTCCAGATCAAAATGTTAGAGAAGATTTAAGATTAGAATATAGATTTTTAGATTTAAGAAATGAGAAAATTCATAAAAATATTTTATTTCGTTCTAAAATATTGAAAGATTTTAGAACAGAAATGGATGCTTTAGGATTTACAGAAATTCAAACACCAATTTTAGCAAATTCTTCACCGGAAGGAGCTAGAGATTTCTTAGTTCCAAGTCGTTTACATCCGGGAGAATTTTATGCTCTTCCTCAGGCTCCTCAGCAATTTAAACAATTGCTTATGGTTTCTGGATTTGAGAAATATTATCAGATAGCTCCATGTTTTAGAGATGAAGATCCTAGAGCTGATAGATCTCCAGGAGAATTTTATCAATTAGATTTTGAAATGAGTTTTGTAAGTCAAGAAGATGTATTTCATGTTTTAGAAACAGTTGTATACAATGTTTTTAAGAAAAATACTGATTGGGAAATTACAAAAGCTCCATTTGTTAGAATTCCTTATAGAGAATCAATGGAAAAATATGGAACTGATAAACCAGATTTAAGAAATCCATTAATTATTGAAGATGTAACAGATATTTTTGAAAATACTGATTTTAATGCTTTTAAAAATAAAACAGTTAAAGTAATTGTTACTAATAATATGGCTGATAAATCTAGAAAATTCTTTGATAAAATGTCAGAATATGCAGTAGAAGAACTTGGAGCTAAAGGATTGGCTTGGATAAAAGTAGATGATTCAAATGAATTAACAGGTGGCATTAGTAAATTTGTAACTGAAAATCAAAAAGAAAAATTATTTAAAAAACTAAGATTAGAAAAAAATTCAGCAATGTTCTTTATTGCAGATGAAAAGGAAAAAGCTCAAAAAATAGCTGGAGGAGTTAGAATAAAATTAGGTGAAGAACTTGATTTAATAGAAAAAAATATTTATAAATTCTGTTTAATAGTTGATTTTCCAATGTATGAATTATCTGATGAAGGAACAATAGATTTTAATCATAACCCATTCTCAATGCCACAAGGTGGATTAAAAGCATTAGAAGAACAAGATCCATTAGATATTTTAGCATATCAATATGATTTAGTTTGCAATGGATATGAAGTAGCATCAGGAGCTGTTAGAAATCATGATCAAGAGATAATGACAAAAGCTTTTGAAATAGCAGGTTATACAGAAGAAGATGTTAAAACAAAATTTGGAGCTTTATATAAAGCATTTAGTTATGGAACACCTCCACATGCTGGTGCTGCTCCTGGTTTAGATAGATTAATAATGCTTTTAGCTCATGAAGATAATATAAGAGAAGTTATAGCATTTCCAAAAAATAAAAAAGCAAGAGATTTAATGATGGGAGCTCCATCTAAGGTTAAAGAGTCTCAATTAAAAGATGTTCACATAAAGATCGAAGAAAATTAGTATATAAATTTGGCATAATGGAGGAAATATATGAAAAAAACTATAGCAATAATTTTACTAATGATATTTTTATTTTGTACATTTTCAAATATTGTAATGGCAGAGACAGGAACTGTTACAGGTTCAAATGTTAGAATGAGAAGAGAATCAAATACTTCTTCAGATGCGTTGCAACTTGTTGGAAAAGGAATGGAAGTTGAAATTTTAGGAGAAGAAAATGGTTGGTATAAAGTTAGATATAATGGTTTAACAGGTTATATATCAAGTGATTATGTTGAAATTACAAGTTCAGATTCTCCAAGTAGTGGAGGAAGTTCTAATTCTTCTAATACACCAAATTCAACAAATACAACAGGAAATGCTTCTACAAATAATGAAATAGAAAATGAACCAGAACCTGAGCCTTCAAATGAGACTAATACAAATACAGCAGAAGTTCCAGCAGAAACTACCAATGAAACTACAGGGAATGAAGAAACTACTTCATCTTCAGATGCTACAGAGTTTTCTTTATCAAAAGAAGCTGAATTAAGACTACTTCCAAATTTTGCATCAGCAAAAGTTAATACAATTTCTGAAGGAACTAATGTTACAGTATTAGATACTTTAAATAAATGGGTAAAAATTACAGATGGAACTAATTCAGGATGGGTAATAAGACAAAATGTTGAGCAATCAGTTACATCTACTGGTAATGCTTCACAGAATGATAATTCAGAAATAACAGTTGCAGTTGTAGAAAGTGGAGAAACTTCATCTCAAAGCTCATCTACTACTGCTTTACCATCAGATGGAACAGTAAATACAGATGGATCAAGATTAAGAGATTCTGTTAATGGAAAAGTTTATACACTTTTAGATATAAATACACCAGTTGAAATTATAGGAGAAGAAAATGACTGGTATAAAGTAAATGTTGGGGAATATACAAATGCTTATATTTCTAAAAGTTTAGTAACTGTAAACTAAAAAGCGGGGGCTAACTAAAATTAAAGAGGTTAGCCATGAATATATTTATTTTAAAATTTTTGTTAAGTATAATAATTGGTATATGTTTAGGGCTATATTTAAAAAATATAGCTCTTTTTGTATATATTTTAATTTGTATAATCTATTTTTTGGTAAATTATAAGAAAAAAGATTTTAAATTAAAAGAACAATATAAAAATATTTTGTTTATATTATTTACTTTAATTATCTTTTTAATTGTTTATTATTTTGATGATAAATTTGAAACATTATATAAAGAAGATATTAATATTTATGGAATAGGGGAGATTATTAGTTTTGCAGAAGAAAAAGAATACAAAAATAAATATATAATTAAGATTAAAAAGATAAATAATGATAATAAATATAAAAATACTAAATTGATTTTTTATGCTGATAAAAATATAAATTTAGAATATGGAGATATAATTTATTTTTATAATTGTAATTTTGAAAAGGCTTTAGGTCAAAGAAATGATAAAGGATTTAATTATGAAAGATATCTAAGACAAAGCAAAATCTATGGTATCTTAAATATAGGAAATTTTGAGATAAAATTTCAAGAAAAAGGAATAAGATATAAGTTTTTTAAATTTAAAGAAAACATGAAAAAATCATTATATGAGATGTATCAATCAGAAAATGCTGGATTTTTATCAGGACTTTTACTTCGGTGATCAATCTGATATAACAAAAGAAATTGAAACGAATTTTAAAAATAGTAGTTTATCACATGTTATAGCTATTTCTGGAACACATGTTGTTTATGTTATGATTGCTATTAAATGGTTTTTAGATAAAACAATAAAATCAAAGAAATTCAAAAATATAATTTTGATTATTTTTTTAATAATTTTTGCTATATTTACAGGAGGATCAGCCTCTTGTGTTAGAGCTTGCATTATGATGGCAATTATTTTGATTTCTGAGATTTTATATAGAAGAAATGATTTTTTTACAACATGGTGTTTTTCTCTAGCAATAATATTGTTGATGAATTTTTATAATATAGAAAATATTGGAATGTGGCTTTCTTTTATGTGTGTTTTAGGAATGCAAAAAATAAATCTAAAAGATTCTTTTGCAGTTCAAATTGCAATTTTTCCAATTATCTTATATTCATTTAATACAATATCTTTAACATTTTTTATTTCAAATTTTTTTGCTTCTTTTATAGTAGGTCCAATTTTAATTTTAGGTTATATAAGTTTACTTTTGGGTAAATATTTTAAAATTATAGTATTTTTTGAGGAATTTTTATTAAAAATATTATTTAAAATAGCAGAAATTGTTGGAAATTTTACACTTTCTAAAATTTATCTGAAATCTTCAAATATTATATTTTTTATTATTTATTATATTATTTTGTTTTTTATAATGTTTGTTCCAAATAAAAAGGAGTTTATTAATAAGTTATTTTTAAAACCAAAATTAAGAACTATTTTAAAAAAATCAATAATTTTTGTAAGTTTATTTTATATTTTTTTTATATCTATTAACTTTATTTTTATTAAAACTAATACAAGTATAATTTTTTTGGATGTATCTCAAGGTGATTGTACTTTAGTAAAAACTAAAACTAATAAAACGATTTTAGTAGATGGAGGGGAGAATGGAGATTATGATTATGGTGAAAATGTAGTTTTACCATATCTTTTAAAACACAAAATTGATAGATTAGATTTTGTGATGGCTTCTCATTTTGATACAGATCATTGTGGACGGTTTGTTTTTTATTATAGAAAATTTGAAAGTTGAAAATATTATAGTTGGATATCAATATGAAGAAACTAAAAGTTTTAAAGATTTTATAAATTTAGCAAAAGAAAAAAATATTAATATAATAGTTGTAAAAAATGGAGATAGACTACAAATAGATAAATATACATATTTTGATATTTTATTTCCACTTAAAGATGATATGATTTTGGAAAATGCTATAAATAATAATTCTATTGTTGCAAAATTAAATTTTATAGAAGATGATAGTAATGTAAGTATGTTATTTACAGGAGATATTGAGCAAATTGCAGAAGAAAACTTAGTTATGTTATATGAAGAGTCTTTAAAATCAGATATTTTAAAAGTAGCTCATCATGGTTCTAATACTTCAACTATAGATGAATTTGTAAATTTAGTAAATCCAAAAATAGCTTTAATAGGAGTAGGAAAAAATAATTCTTTTGGTCATCCATCACAAGAGACAATTAAAAAGCTAGAGAAAAAAGGAATAAGCATTTATAGAACAGATCAAGATGGAGAGATAAATGTAATAATAGATAATAAAGGAAAATTAAATGTAACTAAATTTATTGATTGATAAAAGCTTGTTTTAGTATATTTTTTTAAAATTTCCAAATACTAATAGAAAACTAATTTAGAGGAGATGGAACTTTGAGTAAATATTTTAAATATATTGTAATTTTGTTTATAGTTTCTATTGGTATAGGACTTGCTATTTCATATGTTAAAAGAAATGGAAAAGTCGATATTTCTGCTCAAAATATTTCAGGAAATACAGAAGAAGTAGGAATTCAAGAAGAGCTAACAGAGCCAACTAGTAATACAGATATTAAAATTGGCCCTGATACTATTTTTATAGTTGAAACTAAATATGAAGATTGTAAACATACTGAAAAAAGAGAATATGAGGCTCCAAAAGAAGTGATTAATTTGACAGAAGAGGAATTTGAAGAAAAATATCCTGAATATATAGTAGAAAATTTTTCTCAAGATGAAGTTTCTTTATATGGGTTAGCAGAAGGATTATGTAGTGATCATTATATAATTACAATTGATGAGAATGATATGATAATTGTATATAATTTAAAGTCAAATTATGATAAAGAGCTTTATGAAACAACAGATATTTCGGCAGAATATTTAAGTTCAGAAGATCAGAAAGAATTAGAAGAAGGAATTTATGTATATGGAAAAGCTGATTTAAATTCAGTATTAGAAAGTTTTGAATAGTATTGAAAAATGGGGACTAATATAGTAAAATATTTAAGTATTAAAAAATAGGAGCAGACTTTATGGAAAATATTTGTACATTATGCCCTCATAAATGCAAAGTAGATAGAATTACAAAATTTGGAAGATGTAAAGCAGGAAATGATATTGAAATAGGAGGGTATTCATTACATTATTTTGAAGAACCATGTATAAGTGGAAAAAATGGTTCAGGAACAGTATTTTTTTCAAAATGTAATTTATCATGTGTGTTTTGTCAAAACTATGAGATTAGCAACTTAGGAAATGGTAGAAAAATCTCTATAGAAGAATTATCTAACATCTTTTTAGAACAACAAAAAAATGGAGCTGAAAATATAAATTTGGTTTCACCAACAATTTATGCAGATAAAATAGCTAAAGCTATAAAACTTTCTAAATCAAAAGGATTAACATTACCTATAATATATAATAGTAATGGATTTGAAAATATAGAGACTTTAGAAAGATTAAAAGGTTTAATAGATGTATATTTACCAGATTTAAAATATGCAGATGATGAATTTGGATTAAAATATTCAGGAATAAAAAACTATTTTGGTATAGCTACTAAAGCGATAAAAGAAATGGAAAGACAAGTAGGAGCTCCAAAATTAGATGAAAACGGAATGATAACAAAAGGCTTAATAGTAAGACATTTAGTAATGCCAAATAATATTCAAAACTCAAAAAGAGTTTTAAAATGGTTAAAAGAAAATTTACAAGATGAAGTATATATAAGTGTAATGACACAATATTTTCCAGCATATAGAGCAAAAGAATTTAAAGAAATAAATAGAAAATTACTAAAAAATGAATATGACGAAATAGAAAACTATGTTTTAAATTTAGATATCGAAAATGGCTATATGCAAGATTTTTCAGAAGAAGATGAAAAACAATATGTTCCAAAATGGGATTATTAAGGAGGAAAAAATGAAAAAACAAATTTTATTTTTGGGAGTTGTAGTATTATTAATGATAATGTTAATTACTTTAACAGGATGTGGAGATTCAACAAGTACAGATAATGATGAAAGTAAAAGTTCTTCAGAAGAGAGTAAAGCATCTGAAGAGTTATATCCAGTAGAAGATGAAGATACTGAAAAATATGGATATGTTAACAATAAAGGAGAATGGGTGATAGAACCTAAATATATTTCTGCTTATGGATTTGATCCTGAAACAGGATTAGCAAAGGTTCAAACTAGTCGAGATTCTTTTGCAACCGGATTTATTAATAAAGATGGAGAATTAGTAATTGAAGATAAATACGGAACTGGTACACACTCTTTTAAAAATGGATATGCTGTTGTTGAAACAGATATAGTAGGAGAAGCTTCTGGTACATACAATTCATTAATGTTAATAGATAAAGATGGAAATGTTATTATTGAATCTGGAAAATATATTAGAATGACAGATGTTTCAAAAAGTGGATTAGTAGGTGTGGTTGAACGTTCTGAAATGAAATATATTAATTTAGATGGGACAGTAGTTATAGAAAATAATTATGGATCTCATGGTACAGAATTTAATGATAAAGGTATTGCTTGTGTTGAAGATGGATTACTTACAAATAATTATATATTAATAGATGAACAAGGAAATCAAGTAGGAAAAGGTGAGATTGATTTAAATGATAATAATTATGGATTTATAGAAGATCCAAAAACAACTCATAATGCAATTACAAATGAAACTGGGGAAGCACTTTCAGATTATATTTATTTTGTAACATCAGATTTTAATGATGAAAATGTGGCTATGGTTAAAGAAGACTATTCTAGTCCATATTTCTTAATTGATGTAGAAGGCAATAAGGTAAATGATGAAACTTATAAATATTTTTCTTTGTTACCAGACGGAAAATGGGTTGTAACATTAGAAGATGGCAAACATCAAGTTTTAAATGCAGATGGTAGTATATTAGTAGACACTTTTTAATATGATAGGGGATAAAATATGAGAAAAATTATTTTAAATATTGGTATTGCTTTGATGCTAGGGATAATGTTAGTTGTATTTACAGGCTGTGGAGAAGAGGAAGAAGTAAAAGTTAATAATACAGTATCTAATGTTAATAATGAAAAAGAAAATACTAATAAAATACAAAATAAAGTAAAAAATGAAACAAATACTTCAAATAATAATGTAAAAAATTCTAATTTAAAAAACGAAACAAATACATCAATAAATGAAAAGAAACAAACTAATCAGGTAAAAGAAACAAATACAACTAAGAATGAAAATCAATCAGCAAATAAAAATGAAACAGCAGAAACAACTCAGAAAAAAACATTTAATATTGGAAATTATGTTTTTCATTATGGAAATTATAGTGGAAGAAGTAGTAAATTAATAGATACTAGTATGACTTTTGCAAATATTACTATTAATTTAAAAGAAGATGGAACATATACATATGATTCATCAAATCAAGAAGTAAGAAAAAATCGTTCTGGAACTTATGAAATTAAAGGTAATACAATTGTGCTTAATGATAGTGAGCCTATAGAATTAAACTGTTATCGGAGATGATATGCTTATGGAAAATGGAACTAGTTTCCTTTTTTCTTACAAAGAAAATTAATTCTGGGACACAGGTACGGTTCTCTTGTCCAATTTTAAAAAAATATAATAAAAAAATCTTTTTAGACACATTCCTAAAAATTTAAATATTTTTAATTTAAAAAGTAAAAAAACGGAAGATTTAATCTTCCGTTTTCTACTGTGGTATTTATTTAACTTCAAATTCAAGTTCATTTCCATTACTGTGCACAGAAATTGTTTTTCCTGCACCAACTTCATTTTTTAATATTTTATCTGCTATTATATCTTCAATATAAGTTTGAATACTTCTTCTTAAAGGTCTTGCACCATATTTTAAATCTGTTCCTTTTGAAAGTAGGAATTTTTTAGCATCTTCATCAACTTCTAATTTTATTTCTTTTGATTTTAAAGCTTCTCTTGTCTGGTCTAGAAGTAAATCAACGATTTGTAATAATTCACTCTCAGTTAAAGGACTAAACGGAACTATTTCATCAACTCTATTTAAAAATTCTGGTCTAAATATGCTCTTTAAAGCATCAATCATTTTATTTGTATCAGAAATTGGTTGATTTCCAAATCCTATAGAATTTGTATTTAAGTTTGATCCTGCATTTGATGTCATAATTATAATAGTATTTGAAAAATTAACTGTATTTCCTTGAGCATCTGTAAGTTTTCCATCATCTAATACTTGAAGTAAGATATTGAAAACATCTGGATGAGCTTTTTCAATTTCATCTAATAAAATAATTGAATAAGGTTTTCTTTTAACTCTTTCAGTTAATTGACCTGCATCATCATATCCAACATATCCTGGAGGAGAACCTATTAATTTAGAAGTTGAGTGGCTTTCCATATATTCAGACATATCAAATCTTATAATAGAATCTTCACTTCCAAATATTTCTTTAGCTAAGCTTTTGGCAAGTTCTGTTTTACCAACACCAGTAGGTCCAACAAATATGAATGATGGTGGACGTTTTGTACTTTGAAGTCCAACTCTATTTCTTCTAATAGCTCTTGAAACAGCTTTTATAGCTTCATCTTGACCAATTATATGTTTATGTAAGTAAGACTCTAAGTTTAATAATTTTTCTGTTTCAGCTTCTGTTATTTTAGTTACAGGAATTTTAGTCCATCTTTCAATAACTTCAGCAACATCTTGAACTGTAAGAACAGAAGGTTTTAAAGTTTTTTCAATTTCAGCCATTCTGTCTTTTAAACTACATTCTTTAGTTTTTAAGTCAGCTGCTTTTTGATAATCTTCAATAGAATCAGATGAAACAGCTTCTTCTTTTTCTGTTTCGATTATAGCAAGTTCATTTTTAATCATTTCAAGTTCATATAATTCTTTATTGTTAAGATTTATTTTTGAACAAGCTTCATCAATGATATCAATTGCCTTATCTGGTAAAAATCTATCATGAATATATCTTTCAGACATATTTACAATTTTTTCAATAATATCATCAGAAATTAAAACTTTATGATAATCTTCATAGTATTTTTTAATTCCTTTTATAATTTTTACTGTTTCGTCTATTGTTGGTTCTTCAACTAAAACTGGTGCAAATCTTCTCTCTAAAGCAGAATCTTTTTCAATATATTTTCTATATTCTTTTAAAGTTGTTGTTCCAATAACTTGAACTTCTCCAGAAGATAGGGCAGGTTTTAAAATATTTGCTGCATTCATTGAATGTTCTGCATCACCAGCACCAATAATATTGTGAATTTCATCAATTACTAGAATTATATTTCCATATGTTTTGCATTCTTCAATTAATGATTTCATTCTTGCTTCAAATTGACCTCTAAATTGAGTTCCAGCAACAATAGCAGTTATATCTATTAAATAAACTTCTTTATTTAATAGTTTTGCTGGTACTTCTTTTCTAGCTATTCTTAAAGCTAAACCTTGAGCAATAGCTGTTTTACCAACACCAGGTTCACCAATTAAACATGGATTATTTTTTGAACGTCTATTTAAGATTTGAGTAACTCTTAAGATTTCTTGTTCTCTTCCTATAACTTCATCTATTTTACCGCTCTGCAGCTAATGCTGTAAGGTTAGTTCCGAAAGAGTCTAAGAATTTTTTTCTATTATTTTTTTGCTTTTTCTCAACTTTTACGGCTTTTTTCTTAGAAGTTCCATCTCCGCCAGCTTGAGCTTCTGCATTATTTTCATTATTTTTATTAAATAAATTAAAGATTCCTGCTAAAGGATTATTTTCATTTAATTCATCAGATGCTTCACCATTTGAAAGTTCATCCATGAAATTTCCAAGTTGTTCTGAGATTTGTTCGATATCATCATCTGAAATATTAGCATTTTGACTTAATACTTGAAGAGGATTGATACCTTTTTCTTTTGCACAATTATAGCATAAACCTTCTACAGTGGTTTTATTATTTTCAATTTTATTAATAAATACTACAGCAGGATTCTTTTTACATACTGAACAAATCATATTCATATATATCTATCTCCTTACTTTTTTACTAAAATAAAATTTTTCATTTTAGTTTAGTTTATATAATACAATATTTTAATTGGTTAGTCAATAGAAAATATTTGACAATTTTGATATTTATGCATATTATATTAATGTGCTATTAAAGAAAAAAGAAAGGAGATATACATATATAAAGGGAAAGCCTAGCGCCAGGACATAAGCTATTTTAATACAATTTTAATTACTTATGTTGACGAGGTTTAGAGCTATCGAAAAATTCGGCGGGTGCTCTAATGGGTAAGTTACACTCATTACAATATTTTAAAAATAAATAGTGATATTTAAACAAAGGAATATTGAAGTAACATTTAGTAGCACATAAAATAAAGAAAAGGAGAATTTTTATGTGTGGTATAGTAGGATACGTTGGTAAGAGAAAAGCTCAGCCAATTTTAATAAATGGGCTTTTAAGACTTGAATATAGGGGATATGATTCTGCAGGAATCTCTGTTATGGAAGAAACTGGAATTAAAACTATAAAAAAACAGGGACGTGTAAAAGAATTATTAGAAACTAAAGACATTGAAAACTTAAAAGGTACAATGGGAATAGGTCATACAAGATGGGCAACTCATGGAAAGCCATCTTCAATTAATTCACATCCTCATATGGATAATGCAGGAACTACAGCAGTTGTACACAATGGAATTATCGAAAATTATATAGATTTAAGAGATTTTTTAACTGAAAAAGGATATAAATTTTTATCTCAAACAGATACAGAAGTCATACCAAATTTAATTCATTATTTTTATGAAAAAACAGACAAGAAAGATAAAATGGACTTTTTAAAAGCCTTAAAACAAACAGTAGAAATGTTAAAAGGAAGTTTTGCAATTGAAGTTTTAAATAATGATTTCAAGGATGAGATGTTTGTTGTTAGAAAAGATAGTCCACTAGTTATAGGAAAGGGAATAGATGAAAATTATATAAGTTCTGATATTCCAGCAATTCTTTCTTTTACAAAAGATTTTTATTTATTGAATGATTATGAATTTGCAGTTCTTTCAAAAGATGCAGTAGAATTTTATGATATAAATTTAAATAAAATAGAAAAGCAGCCTAAAAATATTGCTTGGGATGTTAGTTCAGCTGAAAAAGATGGTTATGAAGATTTTATGTTAAAAGAAATTTATGAACAACCAAAAGCAATCAGAGAGACAATTGGAGCAAGAATTACTTTAGGTTCAAAATGTTCTTTAGATGAATTAGATTTTACAAAAGAATATCTAGAAAGTATTGATAGAGTGTATATTGTGGCCTGTGGGACAGCTATGAATGCTGGTATGACAACTAAAAAATTATTAGAACAATTTTGTCATTTACAAACAGAAGTAGATATTGCATCTGAATTTAGATATAGAAAACCTTTAATTACATCAAAGACTTTATGTATATTTATTTCACAATCAGGTGAAACAGCTGATACTATTGCAGCTTTAAAATTAGCTAAAGAACATGAAGCAAAAACTATAGCAATTTCAAATGTAATAGGAAGTTCAATAACTAGAGAAGCAGATTACTCATTGTATACTCATGCTGGACCTGAGATTGCAGTTGCATCAACAAAAGCATATACTTCTCAAATAGTACTTTTAGCAATTATAGCAATATATTTTGCAGAAGTTTTAGGAGTATCTTCAGAAAAATTAGAAGAACTAAAAAAGGAAATATTAGAAGTTCCTAAAAAAATTGAAGAAATATTA
Source organism: uncultured Clostridia bacterium (assembly GCA_944389125.1). Classification (GTDB taxonomy): domain Bacteria; phylum Bacillota; class Clostridia; order TANB77; family CAG-508; genus Scatovivens. The sequence goes on from CALXLF010000002.1 coordinate 75,328, forward strand.
GGTAATACTGAAAAAATTAAAGAATTTGCCAAAAGAATTAGTAATGAAAAAGATGTATTTTTTATTGGTAGAGGAATAGATTATACTGTTGCTATGGAAGGATCTTTAAAATTAAAAGAAATTTCATATATTCATTCAGAATGTTATGCAGCAGGTGAATTAAAACATGGGCCAATTGCTTTAATTGAAAATGGAATAACGGTAATAGGAATTATGACAGATGCAGAATTAGCTCCAAAAACAGTTAGTAATTTACAAGAAGTTGTAACAAGAGGAGCAAAAACATTAGTGGTTACAAATCAAAATATAGATAAGTCAATGTTTGATGAAGTAATAGAAATACCAGAAATTATTGAATATATTTCACCAGTATTATCAGTAGTTCCATTACAATTGTTAGCTTACTATATATCAAAAGAAAAAGGACTAGATGTTGATAAACCAAGAAATTTGGCTAAATCAGTAACAGTAGAATAAAAAGAAACCAGAAACAAAAGGGACAAGGGGACGGTTCTCAGGGACAAGGGGACGGTTCTCATGTCCCAATTTTTTTAAAAAATTGGCTTTTAGTATTGAAGAATTACAAAATGAATTGTATAATCTACAAATAATGAAATGATTTAAGGAAAGGAGTAGATATGCCGCGTAAACCGCGAAAATGTTCTAAAAATTTGTACTATCATCATATTATGGTACAAGGAATAAATAGAGAGTATATTTTTGGTAAAGAAGAATATATTCAAAAATATATAGAAATAATTTTAAATAAGATAAAAAATAGCTGTATAAATATATTAGCATATTGCATAATGAATAATCATGCACATTTTTTAATATATAGTCAAAATTTAGAAGCACTCTCTAAATTTATGCAGAGAATAAATATTTCATATTCAAGATATTATAATTCAAAAAAAGAAAGAATAGGATATGTATTTAGAGATAGATTTTTGTCAGAGAATATTTTAAATCAGAATCAACTTTTTAATTGTTTATGCTATATTCATTATAATCCAGTAAAGGCTAAAATTGTAAATAATATTAGAGAATATAAATATTCAAGTTATAATGAGTTTTTAGGAGAAAAAATTATTTTAAATCAAGAAAGTTTAAATCTTTTATTTGGTAGTTCATCAAATTTTAAATATCAATTTATCAATATTCACAATAATTATTCTAATATAAAATCAAATTTTATAGATGTGAAAGAAAAAAGTATTCAAGAGTTTATCAATGAAATAGAGCAAAGGTATAATAAAAGCATTTTTGAATTTAGAGAGGAAAAAGATTTATTACGAAAAATTATTAATCAGGCTAGAGATGAGACTGATGTTACAATAAGAGAATTGTCTAAAATATTAAAAATTTCTAAAACAACGGTTAATAGATATATCAATAATTTATGAAAAAATGGGACAAAAGAACCGTCCCCTTGTCCCAAAAGAACCGTCCCCTTGTCCCAGAATAATGTATAGATACATTGAGGCAAGAAAAAATTTTTCTTGTCTCACTTTTTGTTAAAGAATATGATTTGACAAAAAACTGCCAATTGTTTAAGTTTATTTGATTGAGAATACATTTTTAATTCAATGTAATTTAGCAATTTTGAGGTTTTTGAAATCCTATGATATAATATATTATGAAATTCGGGAGAAATCTCGTTTTTTAGTGTAACTTAAGAATATATTGATAGTAAGAAATTTTTATTATTGATATATTCACTCACATATTTTTGTGAGTAAATTTTTCCAAATGCAATTAAGGGGGATATATAACAGGAGGAATATTATGGAAAGATTAAAAAAAGTTATAGGGTTAATTGAAAAGTTGATTGATCCTGAAGAACATAAACAGCGCAGAGAAAACAGAGATTTAAAGGCAATGGTAGAAAAAAAGAAGAAGGAATATAAAATAAGGGCAGATGCCTTTATGTTCTCTGAAAGATTCTTAAAGTGGTTTTATTCACTTGACTTGTCTTTTAATGCATGTTACAAAAATAATATCAATATTATTGATGTGTGGTATCGGTATGCAGTGTTTGTATATGAATTTGAAACACTGTTTCCAGAACTTGATATATGGGGCATAGATACAACTATTCCATATAAAAGAGTGAAGGAGATAGATACATCTCATCCAGAAGTCAGAAATTATAATAATCAGAAATATTTAAAAGAAAAAGGATTTCCTTATGATGAGGCAGTCGTAAATGCTGGAATGCCTAGTATATACAGATTTTCTCTTGGCGAAGCACTTCCACCATCATACTGGAAGGTACCAGGAGTAAAAAATGGTCACTTTTATACTTATACTGAAGAAATGGCACAGGAAATATATAAGGAATGGAAAAAGATTTCTGATATGGAAGGAAAACCAGCAACAGAAAATGAGTATAAAGCAATTTTTTGTTGCTGTGTAGCTAATATGAAGATAAGTATGGAAGAACTATTTAAAGAATTAAATAGAGGATAAGCACAGAATATCCCCCTTTTCTGTGTTTTTTTTTGTATTAATTATTAATGGTTGAAATTTACATAAAATGATGATATAATAAATGACGAAATTCGGGAGAAATCTCGTCTTTTAGTGTAACTCAAGAAGAAATTGATAATAAAATTTAATTATCAATGTATTCGCTCACATTTTTAGTGAGTAAATTTCCAAATGCAGTCAAGGGGGACTTATAACAGGAGGAATATTATGGACATCAAAAATTTTAGTATTAATGATATTAAAGATGCTTTTGGAAAAGCGAGAGGTCGGCTTACAGAGGAGATAAACGATGCTCGCAAGCAGTTTGAAGAACAGTATAAGACAGAAGAGGAAAAGCGACTTGATGCGGTAAGAGCGGATGCAAGAATCTTTGCCAAACCTTTTATGGATTGGTATGATTCACTGAATCTGGACTGGGACTATTGCTATAAGAGTGGAATAAATATAATCGACATTTGGTATATGTTTGCCGGTTATGTTTATGAGCTTCAGACTATGTTTCCGGAGCTTATGACGGATGAATATACTCCAAAAGCTCTTGTGAGAAAAAAAGAGATTGATTCTGATGATCCCAGAGTGCGGGAATACCACTATCAGATCTATAAAAAAGCACAGGGGCAGCAGTATGACGAAGCAATGGTGAATCTTGGAGAACCTAAGATCTATCATTTCTCTCTTGGAGATTTCACGCCTGGAAGTCATTGGAAGGTCCCGTGCCACATTAATGATGCACCTTATCAGCTTTCGAGAGAAAGAGCGATGCAGATATACAGAGAGTGGTGCGATATTTCAAGGGTCGAAGGTAAGGCTTGCGAGTGGAACAACTATATGATTATCTTTGAATGCTGCAAATCCTATATGGATGTCACAGTAAAAGCTTTGAAAAAAAGAATTAAATATTAATAACTATCAAACACAGATTGTCCCCCTTTTCTGTGTTTTTATTTTGAACAAAAAAAGAGAACCTAATTTAGATTAAGTTCTCCTTTTTTCTATTTTACAGTATTTAATTTTTTTGCTAAATTTGATTTTTTTCTAGATGCTGTATTTGCTTTGATTACACCTTTTGAACAAGCTTGATCAACTTTTTTTACAGCATTTTTAAAAGTCTCTTCAGCTTTTTCTTTATCACCAGCTTCTACTGCTGATTCAAAATTTCTAATAGCTGTTCTATATGCTGATTTTACCATATTATTTTGAAGAGTTTTTGTTTTGATAACATTTACTCTTTTTATAGCTGATTTAATGTTTGGCATTTTGCACCTCCTCTAAAGTATTAAGTAAATTTTTCTTTAGATATTATAACAGGTTGGATTCTAAAATGCAAGCAATTTTGTGAAAAATTTATGTATTTGACAAAAAAACTTGAAAAACGTTAGTTCTTATGTTATATTAGAACAAGATTTATTAAATATTATAAGAAAAATTTCACATAAGAGGAGGTATAAATATGATTGCACTTGGCTCAGATCATGGTGGATTTAAAATGAAAGAAGAAATAAAAAAATACTTTGATGAAAAAGAAATAAAATATAAAGATTATGGTTGCTTTAGTGAAGAAAGAACTGATTATCCAATATATGCAGAGAAAGTTGCTAAAGCAATTCAAGAAAAACAGTGTGATTTAGGAATAGTTATTTGCAAATCTGGTGCAGGGATGACTGTAGCTGCTAATAAATTCAAAGGAATAAGATGTGCTTTGGCTATTAATGAAGATATGGCTAGAAATTCAAAAGCTGATGATGATATAAATGTTTTATCTATTCCTGCTGAATACTTAACTGTTTCACAAGTTATAGCTATAATTAGAGTATGGATAGCTACTGAATTTAAAAAAGGTAGATATGAAGATAGATTACTAATGATTGAAAATATTGAAAATAGAGAAATGAAGTAAGAGAGGTAAAAAAGAGTATGTGGGGAGACATTGCTATTGCATTTACAATTGCGTTCCTTACCGCATTAATGATAACACCATTAACAATAAAATTAGCAAATAAAGTCGGAGCTGTTGATACTCCACAAGATGAAAGACGTATAAATAAAGTTACAATGCCAAGACTTGGTGGACTGGCTGTAATTGCTGGTTTTATAGTTTCTGTTGCTTATTTATTAATAACTATGTCAATAGAATCAAAAATTAATTTATTTGATTCTGATCAGTATGGTAGAAAATTATTAGGTTTTGCAGTAGGTGGTTTAATTATTGTAGCAGTTTGCTTATATGATGATATTAAAGGTGCTTCTGCTATTGTAAAACTTATAGCTCAAATTATAGCAGCATGTGTTGTTATAAAATTAGGTGGAATAAAAATTGAAAATATTTCAATTCCATGGTTTAATTTTTTAGAAAATCAAATTTTTTATAAGATTCTTACAGTTGGCTGGATAGTTGGAATAACAAATGCTATTAATTTAATTGATGGATTAGATGGCTTATCAACAGGAATAACTCTTATAGCATGTATTTCTCTTTTAGTAATATTTTCATTAAATGGTTCACCAGTTATTGCAATATTACTTATAACAGCTTTAGCTGGTTCATTAGTTGGATTTTTACCATATAATTTCAATCCAGCAAAAACGTTTATTGGTGATACAGGATCAAATTTTTTAGGATATTGTATTTCAGTTATTTCTATACTTGGAATTGCTAAAACATATACAGCTATAGTAATAGTAGCTCCAATAATTGTTTTATTACTTCCAATATTTGATACTTTGTCTGCAATAGTTAGAAGATTAATAAATGGAAAATCTATAAAAGCTGTGTTCAGACCTGATGCAAATCATTTACATCATAAGCTTTTAAAATCTGGTTTTACACAAAAACAAGTAGTTTTATTGTTATATGGTTTAACAGCAACTTTAGGAGTTTTTACAGTAATATTTATGGAAAGTGGAGCTTGGAAAGCATTATCTTTTGCAATCTTAGTTATAATAATAATAGCAGTTGGATATAAAGAGTTCTTTAAACAGAGACTTTTAGGTCCAACAAGTGAAGAAGATTTTGAAATACCTAAAGAAACACCAAAAGAAACAGAGGAAAAACTTCCTAAAAAACATAGAGTAGAAAAAAAGATATAAAAATGAATTTTAAATATTAATAAATTAAAAGCAATAGTTTTTGTATAAAAATTATTGCTTTTTTAAGGTTTATAAAATATAATTACTTTGGATTAGTTTAGATAAAGGGGCATACAAAAATGAAATTAATAGTTGGACTTCGGTAATCCTGAAAGTGATTATTCTGAAACAAGACATAATATGGGGTTTAATGTTATAAATTTGTTAGCAAAGGAGTATGATATAGATCTTTCAAGAACAAAATTTGAAGCACTTTATGGAAGTGGAATAATTGAAGGAGAGAAAGTAATCTTAATAAAACCCCAAACTTATATGAATGCAAGTGGAAGATCTGTAATTGAATTTGTAAAATATTATAAGATTGAATTAAATGATTTGATTGTAATTTATGATGATATGGATATTGAGATTTCTAAAATTAGAATTAGAAAATCAGGATCTCCAGGTGGACATAATGGAATGAAATCAATAGTAAATATTTTAGCAGATGATAGATTTCCTAGAATTAGAGTTGGAATTGGAAAACCAGACCAAGAAGAGGATTATATAAATTATGTAATAGGTGCAATTCCAGAGGAAGAAAAAGATGGATTAAAAAAAGGAGTAGAAAAAGCTAAAGAGGCTGTTAAGGAATTATTAAAAAATGGTATAGATTCAGCAATGAATAAATACAATTAGGAAGGATTTTAAAAATAAAAAAATGAAGGAAATATATATAGCAAGGGAAAATGATACAACTCAAATATTTTTAATAGAAGATTGGCAAATTGTTGAAAAGCATAAAGAAAAAGCTAATAATCCAATGATAGAAGGAAATATCTACATTGGAAAAGTTCAGAATGTATTACCAGGAATGCAAGCTGCTTTTATAAAGATTGGAAATACTAAAAATGCTTTTATTCATTTAAAAGATATTTTGCCCAAAGAAGATGTTACCAAAAATAAAGAAAAAAAATCATCAAAAAAGATAAAAAATTTAATAAGACCTCGGAGATAAAATTTTAGTTCAAGTTACTAGAGATGAAAATTATAAAAAAGGTGCAAGAGTAACAAGCCACATTAGTTTTACTGGTAGATTTTTTGTTTATATGCCAAACACTCCTTTTATTGCAGTTTCTCAAAAGATAGAAAATAAAGAAAAAAGAGAAGAGTTGAAAAAATTTTTTAGAGAAAATTTGCCAGATGATATTGGAGGAGTTGTTAGAACAAGTGCAGAAAATGCTAATAAAGCTGATATTATAAATGAACTTGAGTCTTTAAATAAAAGATGGGAAGATATAAAAAATATAGAAGTTAAAACGGTTCCTCAAGAGATTTATAATGCAGGAGGAATAATAAAAAAATATATAATAGATAATTTAGATAAAAATTTGGAAAAAATTATTGTTAATAGCGAAGAACTTAAAGAAGAGGTTTTGAAAGTTTTAGAAGAAGAAAACAGTAATATTTTAGTGCAAATTGATAAAAATTATTTAAATAAATTTGATTATGAAAATCAGATTAAAAAGTCTGAAAATAGAAAAGTTTGGTTAGATTGTGGAGGTTTTATTACTATTGATAAAACAGAAGCATTAACTGCAATTGATGTTAATACTGGAAAATTTACTGGTAAAGATAATTTCGAAAAAACAGTTTTTGAAGTAAATAGAGAGGCTACTATAGAAATTGCTAAACAACTTAGGTTAAGAGATATTGGTGGTATTATAATAATAGATTATATTGATATGCATATAGATTCAAATAAAGAAAAAATTTTAAAAATAATAGAAGGAGAAATTAAAAAAGATAGTTCAAAAGTACAAATTGAAGGATTTACAAAACTTAATTTATTAGAGCTTACAAGAAAACATGTATATACAATTTAAAGGAGAGGTATATGAAAAAAATTTGGCAGTGGATTATTATAGTTCCAATCTTAGTTGGAGTATTAATAGGAATTTATATTTCTATTAACAAACAAATTAAGATATCAAATGATAATGATAAAATAGAAAATGTTTTTGGAATAGCTTCTTCAAAAATGGCTAAAATTTCAAAATTTTATTCATTTGGAACTTCTTTAAATGTAGAAGGAAAAATTGAAGGAATTTCTAAAGATAATTTTGAAGGAATAAGAATTTTCGTTACAGATGGAGCCGATTATAATGAATATTATAATGCAGAAACATCTTTTAAAGATGGAGCTTTATGCTTTAAAACCAAAGATATAAATGATTCTATAGATTTAGAAAATATACCTGTTCGGACAATATTATGTTTTAGTAAGATTAAAGTTAAATAATAGTAAAGATTATAAATATTATTTGATGGAAAATGATAGTAGTTATAAAAATATTGAATATTATACTTTAACTAAAGATAATAAAAATAAAAAAGTTGATATAAAATTTGATAATTTGGATTATAATGGAACTCAAATGGCATTTTTAGGACTAACAGTTCAAGATTCAGAATTACCAGAAGATGTATATGATTTTGTTATAGATCCAGGTCATGGAGGAATAAGTGAAGGCGAAACTTATGAAGGATATAAAGAATCAGATTTAATGCTTGAATATGCAGAAAGTTTAAAAACAGATTTAGAAGCAAAAGGTTATAAGGTTAAACTAACACGTGATAGCTCAAATTCAGAAAGCTTTACAACTGATGAGTATGCTGCAAATGGAAGAATTGGTGTTGCTTGTAGTACACATGCTAAATATATGATATCACTTCATTTAAATGGAACTTCAAATAGTAATTCGGGATTTGAAATTTATACACCAAATGACTGTAATTTGGATTTAGCAGCCACAATGGCAACGAATATATTTAATACAGGAATTGGATATTCTACACTTAATTCATTTAAAGTACTTGATGGAGTGTATACAAAAAATTATAATGAAAATATGATATCTGAAGCAGCAAAAGCAGCAAATAATAATGGATATGATGCTTATAACATTACAACTAGTACACCTTATTTATATACTATTCGTGAGGTTGGTGGAATTGCAACAAATGCTTATGTTGACGGAAGAAATACATATTATAGTCCAAATCAATATTATAACTCAAACCAAGGTATAGAATGTTATCTAATTTATATTGGATATTTTAATAATGATTTAAATTATATTTTAAATTCAAAAGAGACTTTTGCAAATGCAGTCGCAGATGCTTTTTAGGTCTATTATTTATAAAATAAAATGTAATAGTTAGCTTTAAAATCTAATTTTAAGCAGAAAGGAAAATTAATGGAAGAACTAATAGAATACTTAAGAAAAACATTTGATGAACCAACACTTAAAATAATAAACTTTATGGAAAATGCAAAGATATTAACTAGCGATATGAAAATAGATACAATAAAAGAAGGAGATAAAACTATAAATAGAGTCTCTAAAAATATAGTAGAAACTTCATATTTAAGACTTTGTGATGAAGACCCAGATTTTAAACATGATATGATGGGTGAGATTTTTTTACATTATCTAGATTATATATTAAGAGATTTAAGAGCAAATTGGAGATTTGATATTAATAGATTAAAACATGATTTAGCTAGTAAATGTGGATATTGTAATATTAAATTAAAAAATTGTCCAATGAAAGTTTTGGCTTATGTAAAAAAATGTGCAAGAGATGAAAATATAAATGAAACAGCTTTATTTGAAAATTTAATGAACGTTCCACCTAGACGTCCAGAAAATCATATAGAAGAAACAAATATAGCTGATAAGATTATATATTTGTGTCAAAATCCGATAGATATAAAGGGTGCAGAATTTTTAATAGATACAGATAGTGTAAAAATAGAAAAAGTAGAATACAAAAAAGTATATTATAAAGCTTTAGATTTTGAAGTGAAAAAAGTTTCTTTTATTAATAATTTATATTCATTTTTTGTTGATGATGAAGGAATTTCAGGAGAAATTGATCTATCTTCATTAGAATTAAAAGGCGATTTTTCTTATATGTTTGATAAATCACCTGTTGAGCTTGCTGTTTATATAGAATATTTATGTGACCAAGCAAATGTAAATTATTGTAATGTTTTTGATAGAATTTATAGAAAACTTGGAAGATTTGAGTCAATTCCAAAAATTGCTTATTATAACGAATATGTTAAAAGAGTTGATACACTTTTAGAAGAAAATAAGTCTTTGCAAAATGAACTTAAAGATGTTTTAACATATATAAGAAATTATGATAAAAAATTAAAACTACCATATATAAAGTTTGATTTTCTTTTATATACAAAAAATACACAAATTATTGATAATGTAGTTAGTATTTTAAATAAATTTTGCAGAACATATAATTATTTATCAAATAAAAATATTATTTATGTTGATACAGAAATGTTTATAAAAAGAACAAAAGATAATTATGATGTAATAATGCAATTAGATAGGCTATATAATGACAATGATTTTATAGTTTTTACAAATGTAGATAAAGCAGTCAATATTAATGAATATAGATTAGATACATTTCTTTCTACTATACCGAAATTTTATAATAGAAATATAAGATCTATAACTATTTTCTGTGGAGAAAAAACTGGAACTAAGAAAATGCTAGAAAACTATGATATTTTGCAAAATGAAGTTTTTAAACATATAATAGATGTTGATGCATTGGATGTTGATGTAATTAAAGATAAAGTATTTAAAAGGCTTAAGAAAATAGGAAAAGTAAGCAGTAGTTCAAAAGAGCAAATTGAAAATTATATCGAAAAACAATATAGAAAAGGCATGGTAAATGAACAAGCATTTATCGCTGAAATTTGTAATGATATTATATATAATAAATTTAAACATATAGAAGATAGTGATGATATTAAATCAGTTAATATTCCAGAACCAAATCAAGATATAAAACTTGAAGAAACCCTAAAGAAGTTAGATTCTATGGTTGGAATTCATGAAGTTAAATTTAGAGTTAAAGAGATTATGAAATATCTTGATTATCAAAAAAAGATTGGTGAATCTAAAGATATTAACTTAAACATGATGTTTAAAGGAAATGCAGGAACTGGTAAAACTACTATATCTAAAATTATGGCAGAGCTTTTCTATTCTCTAGGAATAATAAAAACTAGTAAAGTAGTTGAAGTAGCCGGAAAAGATTTAATAGGTGAGCATTTGGGACAAACTGCTCCAAAAACTCAAAGAATTATAAATTCTGCTTTAGATGGGGTTTTATTTATAGATGAAGCTGGAAGTATTATGACAAGTAAAGGTAGTGCTGATTTCCCAGCAGAGGCGATAGCAACTCTTTGTAGTAATATGGATAGATATAAAGATAGACTTATTGTAATCTTTGCTGGATATAAAAATGATATGAATTCTTTTAAAAATAAAAATGCTGGTTTAGCTTCAAGAATTGGATTTGAAATTGAGTTTGAAGATTTTACTAAAGAAGAGTTAACTCAGATTTTTGAAAATAAAATTAAAGAAAAAGGTTTTGAAATAGACGAAAAAGGACTTGAAAAAATATCAAAAAATTTAGAAAGAGCTAAGATATCAAGAAATTTCGGAAATGCAAGATATGTAGAAAATTTAATAGACAAATTAATATTAGCTCATGCAATGAATGCAACTGATTCTAATTTAAAGAGGTTTTCTGTGCAAGATGTTGAAGATATGGAAAAAACGATAAAAGGTGAAGAAAAAACTATTGATGATATTTTAAAAGATTTAAATTCTTTAATTGGTCTTAAAGATGTAAAAGAAGTAATAGAAGGATTTGTTTCTGTTTTAGAATTTAATAGAAAACTAAATCGTCAAAATGATTTTAATATGCATATGATTTTTAAAGGAAATGCAGGAACTGGTAAAACAACAGTTGCAAGACTTATAGCAAATATTTATTATAGTTTAGGTTACATAAAGAAAAATAAAGTAGTTGAAGTTCAATCACAAGATTTAATTGGTGAATGGTTAGGACAAACTGGACCAAAAACCCAGAGCGTTATAGATTCAGCATTAGATGGAGTTTTATTTATAGATGAAGCATATTCTTTAATGGAACATAAAGGTTCAAATGCTAGTTATACAGCAGAATGTATAGCAACACTTTTAAAAGCTATGGAAGATTACAAAGGCAGATTAGTTGTTATTTTCGCTGGTTACACTGAAGAAATGATGCAATTTAGAGATTTAAATCCTGGTTTAAAATCAAGAATTGGATTTGAATTAACATTTAAAGATTATACAATTGATGAACTTGTAGATATCTTTAAGAAAAAAATCAAAGATGAGAAATTAGAGATTGAAGATAGTGCTTTAGTAAAGGTAAGAAAAATCTTAGAAGAGGCAAAGAAAGTAGAAAACTTTGGTAATGGACGTTTTGTAGATAATATGGTTCAAAGAATTATTATTGAACATGCTAAACGATTAAAAAATGAAAATGATATTAAAGTTTTGAGCCTTATTACAGAAGATGATATTGTTGATATTAAGCCTGAACGTTCTAAGAATAAGATTGGATTTTAATTTTAATTTTGATTTAAGATAAATTGGATATGTTTATAAATATATATTTTGTGCTTAATGTTAAGTGAAAACGTGTGAGTCCGCTTTTGGAGGGTTGTACTTTTTATTATAAATTTGATGTAAGTTTTTGTGAGTTTTTCCCCAAAAGCTACTTCGTGCTTTTTGTTATTTAAATTATTGGTTTAAGAGGTGATTTTTATTAATATTACTAATACTAAGAAGAATAAAGATTTTTATCAAGATTCAATTGTACTTTTAGAAGGGGCTATTTCTAATATTACAACTAAACTTGATATGATAAGAAAATATAAAGTTGTAAAAGGTGATAGAGATCCAATTGAATATATAGTTACTAGAGTTAAGTCTGAAGATAGCATGAAAGAAAAACTTAAAAGGAAAAAGCTTGATGTTACTTTAGAGAATGCTTTAACTAAAATTTATGATGCTGCAGGTGTGAGAATTATTTGTGCTTATATTGATGATGTTTATACAGTTGCTGAAATGCTAAAAAAATATAAGGATTTAAAAGTAATTAAAGAAAAAGATTATATAAAACATCCAAAGTCAAATGGATATAGAAGTTATCATATTGTATTTGAATTACCTCTTGATTTAGCAGGAGAAATAAAACCTATATATGTAGAGATTCAAATAAGAACTATTGCAATGGATTTTTGGTCAAATCTAGAGCATGAAATGAGATATAAGAAAAATATCAAAAATCAACAACTTATAGGTGAAGAACTTAGAAGATGTGCAGATGAAATTGCAACAACAGATATTAATATGCAAACAATAAGAAAACTAATAGATAGCTCTAAGTAAAAGTATTTATTATTTATTGTTATGAGACCGTGAGAATATGTATTGTATTTTTTTAATTGCAAAATCCCAACTTCGAAGAAAATGAAATTTTGCAAATTTTGAAGTCTAAAAATCTGCAAAATAACATTTTCTAGCTCGCTGGTCTTTAGCACAAGTTTTGCTTGATTAAAAAAACACAATACACATTCTCACTACTTATCTACAAATAAAAGTAGTAAATTAAAAAAATATTAATACCTGTATAAAAAGGAGAAAAATTATGAAAGAAAAGATTCTTATTGCTGAAGATGAGAAAGAATTAGCAAAAGCGATTAAAATTATTTTAGAATATAATAATTATGATGTTACTGTTACTTATAATGGACTAGAGGCTCTTCAGAAAACAGATGAAGAGAATTTTAATTGTATTATTTTAGATATAATGATGCCAGTTATGAATGGAATTGATAGCTTAAAAGAAATGAGAGAGAATGGTGTTAATACTCCAATAATTTTACTTACAGCAAAATCTCAAATTGATGATAAAGTAGAAGGTTTAGATGCTGGAGCTAATGATTATCTTACAAAACCATTTAATAAAGATGAGTTATTAGCAAGAATCAGAGCTCAAACAAGAACTATTGAAGAGAAAAAAGAAAAATATAAGATTGGAAATATTTTATTTAATAAAGAAAATTCTGAAATATCAAATAACACTATTACTTTTAGACTTAATAATAAAGAATGTGAAATTATGGAAATATTAGCTAAAAATCAAGATAGAAGTGTTTCGGCAAAAGAATTAAATAAAAAGATTTGGCAAAATGAAAGATATAAATCAAATGCAGTTCAAATGTATATTTCATATTTACAAGAAAAATTTATTGCTTTAGATGCAAATGTAAAAATAAATGATAAAAATGGATATTTAATAGAACCAATAGAAAAGAAGGTTTTAATAAAGAAAGGTAATGGTTAAAATAAATGATAAAACAGTTGCAAAGAAAGTTTGCTGTTTCTGCAATGTTAATAATTTTAGCTATAACAGGATGTGTATTTTTAATTATAACTACAGTAAGTTATAGAGTTTTAAATTCTCAAGTTGATCAAACTATTAATTTAATTATTGATAATGATGGATATATTCCTGAATATAGAGATATAAAAGATGCAATATCAAAAGTATTAACAGATGATTCAACAGGCTTTTCAAAATATTTCTCTTTTAAAGTAAATAATAACGGCAAAATTATAGAGGCAGATATTGAATATGTTCCAAGTCTTAATTTAGATGATGCAGAAAATATTTTGGAAGATGTTTTAAGCAAAGATAAAAATGTAGGATATTATGAAGATTATAGATATAAAATTGTAGACAAAAATGATTATAAATTAATTGTATTTTTAGATTGTCAAGAAGAAATTGAAACTTTACATGCCTCTATTGCTAAATCAATAACTATAATTACTTTTGGATTGATTTTAGTATTTATAATAATATCAGCACTAACTAAAAAGATTTTAAAACCAATAATAAATAATATAGAAAATCAAAAACAATTTATAACAAATGCAGGGCATGAATTAAAAACTCCGTTAGCTGTCATAATGGCGGATGTAGATGTTTTGGAAATGACAATAGGTGAGGATAATGAATGGATAAATAGTATAAAAAGCCAATCAAATAGATTAAATGTATTAATAAAAAGTCTGCTTAGTTTATCAAATATTGAAGAAGGTAAACAAGAATTTCATACAACTCAATTTTCAATAACAAAAACTATTAAAGAATCAATTCAAGATTTTAAGGCTTTATTGCAAAATAAAAAAGTAATTTTTGATGATAGTAAAGATGTTATAATTAATGCTGATTTAAATATGATGAAACAATTAATAACTATCTTTTTAGATAATAGTATAAAATATACTCCAGATAATGGAACAATAGAAATAAAAGCTGAAAAGCAAGGTAAAAGCGTTAAAATGGAATTTTCAAATACATGTGAAAATGTAAGAAGCATAAATACTAAAAAACTTTTTGATAGATTTTATAGAGGAGATAAATCAAGAAATAAAACAAAAGAAGGATATGGAATAGGACTTGCAATTGCAAAATCAATTGTTGATATTCATAGAGGAAAAATTAATGCTTTTATTACAAAAGATGATAAACTTTGTTTTAGAGTTATAATATAGAATTTAATAATATAATTTTTTAAAGAATAGTGTTTTTTCACTATTCTTTTTTTATGTAAGTAACCTTACAATACTTGTAAAATTGTATTGATTTTTATAAAATCTTATAGTAAAATTATTCCATGATTTATAGGGGATAGATTTTTTAGAATAGGAGCATAAAAGTATGTTAGAATTAAAAAATATCACTAAAAATTACTTATCTGGTGAAAATGAAGTAAAGGCATTAAAAGGGATAAGTATTGAATTTAGAAAATCTGAATTTGTTTCAATTTTAGGACAAAGTGGATGTGGAAAAACTACTCTTTTAAATATTATAGGAGGGTTAGATAGATATACATCAGGAGATTTAATTATAAATGGAAAATCTACAAAAGATTTTAAAGATAAAGATTGGGATTCATATAGAAATTATTCAGTTGGATTTGTTTTTCAGAATTATAATTTAATTTCACATCAAACTGTACTTTCAAATGTTGAGTTATCTCTTACTTTAGATGGAGTTTCTAAAAAAGAGAGAAGAAAAAGAGCTATTAAAGCCTTAGAAGATGTTGGATTAAAAGATCAAATTAATAAAAAGCCAAATCAATTATCTGGAGGTCAAATGCAAAGAGTTGCAATTGCAAGAGCATTAGTTAATGATCCAGATATAATCTTGGCTGATGAACCAACAGGAGCTCTTGATACAGATACAAGTAAGCAAGTAATGGAGTTACTTAAGAAAATATCAAAAAATAAGTTAATTATAATGGTAACACATAATAAAGAATTAGCAGAAAAATATTCTACAAGAATTGTAAAAATTTTAGATGGTGTTATAACAGATGATTCAGCTCCATTTACAGAAGAAGACAGAAAAAAGGAAAATAAAAAAGAGTCTAAACTTGGAAAAACTTCAATGTCATTTTTTACAGCTTTTTCATTAAGTTTAACTAATTTAATGACTAAAAAAGGAAGAACTTTTTTAACAGCATTTGCTGGATCAATTGGAATTATAGGAATTGCTTTAATTTTGTCACTTTCATCAGGTGTACAAAATTATATAAATAAAGTAGAAGAAGATACTCTTTCTTCATATCCTATTACAATAGAAGCTGAAAGCATTGATATGGCATCACTTATGGAAGCTTTTATGGGAGAGCAAGAAAGTGATATAGATGAACCTGAAGATAATACAATTTATTCTGTTAATATTATGACAGATATTATAAGTTCAGTTTCTCAAGAAGCTAAATCAAATAATTTAGAGGCATTTAAAGACTATTTAGAAAATGAGGATACTGTTATAAAAGACAATTCAAATGCTATTCAATATTCATATGGAGTAACTTTGAATTTATATAAAGAAGATGGAATTTTACAAGTTAATCCTACTCAAGTATTAAATTCTATTGGTGTTGGAGATATGTTTGAGTCTAGCTCTAATGTTATGTCAATGTTTTCTAGTTCAGCAAGTACAACATCAACAAATGTTTGGACAGAGCTTTTAGATAATCCAGAATTATTGCAAACACAATATGATGTTATAGCAGGTCATTTTCCAGAAAATTATAATGAAGTAGTTTTAATTGTTGATGATAAGAATCAAATTAGTGATTATACTTTATATACTTTAGGAATTAAAGATCAATCTGAGATTCAAGGATTGGTTTATGATATAACATCTGAAGAAGGTGTTGAAAAATCTGATACAGAAACATATACATATGACGATTTTGTTGGCTTAAAATATAAACTTTTATTAAGTACAGATTATTATTCAAAAGAAAATGGAATTTGGGTGAATAAATCAAATGATAGTTCATATATGGGTTCTAAATTAGCAGATGCCCAAGAAGTTACTGTAGTTGGTATTATAAGACCAAAAGAAGATAGTAATATAACAACAACTACATATGGAGAAATTGGTTATTTAAATGATTTAACAAAATATGTTATTAATAAAACAAATGAATCAGAAATTGCTAAAGAACAATTAGCAAATCCTACAATAAATGTATTTACAGGAACTGAATTCTCCACAGATACTTCAAACACAGGATTTTCAATGGATAGTTTAACAGATGAACAAAAATATGCTTTATCACAAATGTCAGAAGAAGAGCAGTTAGAATATATGTCAACATATACTTCTAATAGTAATGCAACATATGAAAATAATTTAAAAACACTTGGAATAGTTGATTTAGATAGTCCAACAGGAATAAATATTTATCCAAAAGATTTTGATGCAAAAGATCAAATAAAAACAGCTATAGAAGATTATAATAATAAACAAACAGCTGATGGAAAAGAAGAAAATGTTATAGAATATTCTGATTTTGTTGGAACTTTAATGAATTCTGTTACTAGAATTGTAAATATTATAAGTTATGTATTAATTGCTTTTGTTGCAATTTCATTAGTAGTTTCTTCAATAATGATTGGAATTATAACATATATTTCAGTATTAGAAAGAACAAAAGAAATTGGTATTTTAAGAGCAATTGGTGCCTCTAAAAAAGATATTTCAAGAGTATTTAATGCAGAAACGTTTATAATAGGATTAACAGCAGGTGTACTTGGAATTGTTATAACTATTATTTTAAATATACCTATAAATGCTGTAATTAAATCTGTTACAGGAGTTTCTGGAATTGCTTCATTACCAGTTGTGGGAGCTATTATATTAATTTTAATTAGTATGATTTTAACAATTATTGCAGGATTAATTCCAGCAAAACTAGCAGCTAAAAAAGATCCAGTTATAGCTTTAAGAACAGAATAAAATTTTTATGAAAAAGGGATAGTAGCTAAAGCTATCCCTTAAATTAAAATGGGGGATTTGACTTTATGAAAGAAAAAACAAAAAATAAAATTCGCAGAAGAAGAGATATTACAGTTTATATTGTTTTACGTGCATTTGTAATTTTTACATTAGTTATGCAAATAATTCATAGAAATTTTGAAAATGTTTTTTTATGTGTTTTAACACTTATTTTGCTTTTATTACCTATTATTATTGACCATACATTTAATATAAAATTGCCAACTGTACTTGAAACTATTATTTTTATATTTATTTTTGCAGCAGAAATTTTAGGCGAAGTTTATAATTTTTATGGACATATAAAAAATTGGGATACAATTTTGCATACTATAAATGGATTTTTATGTGCTGCCATAGGTTTTTCTCTAGTTGATATTTTAAATCAATCTTCAGTTGTTCGTGATAAATTATCACCATTTTTTGTTGCATTAGTAGCTTTTTGTGTTTCAATGACAATAGGTGTTTTGTGGGAGTTTGCAGAATTCGGCGCAGATAATTTTCTTAAAACTGATATGCAAAAAGATTCAATTGTGACTGAGATTTCATCTGTTAATTTAAATCCTGAAAAGCTGAATAAATCAGTAGTGTTAGATAATATTCAAAAAACTGAAATTTATAATATTGATGATGATGGAAAAGAAAAGGTTACAACTATAGAAAATGGATATTTAGATATTGGATTAATAGATACAATGGAAGATTTATTTGTAAATTTCATAGGAGCAGTTGTATTTTCTATTTTAGGATTTTTATATATTGAAAATAGAGATAAATATAAATTTGCAGAAAACTTTATGCCTACCAAAAAAACTCCAGAAGAAATTGAAATTTCAAAAAAAGAATATGAAGAATTTATAAATTCAAGAAAAAATAAAAGAAAAAAAGGAAAACAAGCCACACAGGGTGACTAAAAATTATAAATAAAGCTCCACTAAAACAGTGGAGCTTTAAAAATTATTCTTTATTAGGATCAGTATTTTTGTTGTTATTTCCTGAATTTTTATTTTTTTTCTCTTTTGCCATAAACTAAAGCACCTCCTTTTGAATTAAAAATAGTATTTGCGTAAAATTATATTTTTATACAAAAAATCTTTAATAAAATATTTATAAAATATATTACAAAAGAAATATTATAAAGATTTGAATATTAAACATTAAAATTTAGCTTTAAAAAGGTTCTGAAAGTTGATTTTTTTGTTGAAAAATGAGCACTTCTGTGATAAAATATTTTCGTTCTAAAAAGAGGTGAAAAAATGGAGAATTTAACTATACTTGTTGTTGATGATGAAGCTAGAATGCGAAAACTAATAAAAGATTTTTTAGTAAAAAAAGATTTTAATATTTTAGAAGCAGAAGATGGAGAAAAGGCTTTAGATATATATAGCAAAAATAAAAATAAGATTAATCTTATTTTGTTAGATGTTATGATGCCTAAAGTTGATGGTTGGACTGTTTTAAAAAGGATTCGTGAAGAAAATAAAGATATTCCAATAGTTATGCTTACTGCAAAGGCAGAGGAACAAGATGAGCTTTTAGGGTTTGAACTTGGAGTAGATGAGTATATTTCAAAACCATTTAGCCCTAAAATTTTAGTTGCAAGAGTATCAGCAATACTTAAAAGAACTGAAAAGAAAGAGCAAGATATCATTTCTTGTGATGGAATTGTTATAGATAATATTGCAAGAGTAGTTACAGTTGATAAAAAGAATGTGGAATTAAGTTTAAGAGAATATGAACTTCTTAAATATTTAATGGAAAATAAAAATATTGCTCTTTCAAGAGATAAAATTTTAAATACAGTTTGGAAATTTGATTTTTATGGTGACTCTAGAACAATTGATAGTCACATAAAAAAAGTAAGACATAAACTTGGAAAAAAAGGAAAACATATTGAGACAATTAGGGGAATTGGATATAAATTTAACGAGTAAACATAAGAAAAAAAGTATTAAGAATAAAATTTTAAGAGAGTGAGGAAAAATGATTAAGTCTGTTAGAAAAAAATTATTTTTATCAACTGCCTTAGTACTTTTGGTTATAATTTTAGTTTTAGTTATTTTTAATTCTTTTATTTTAAGAGGAGCTTTTAATAATGAAACTGGTGTAATTGATGTATATGGAATTTGTATTGCTATAATTACAGCTGTTTTACGGAAGTATAGTTGTTTTTTTTATTGCTAGAAGTTATACAAAACCAATCGAAGAGTTAGAAAAAATCGCTCAAAATATAGCAAAATTAGATTTTTCTCAAAAATATAAAGTTAAAGGAACAGGGGATGAAATTGATAATCTTGGAATTAGTATAAATAAACTTTCACAAGAATTTGAAGATACACTTAAAAAAATGAGAAAAGTTAATAATGATCTAGAAAAAGATATTGAAAATAAATCTAAGATTGATGAAATGAGAAAACAATTTATTTCAGATGTTTCTCATGAGCTTAAAACACCTATTTCACTAATACAAGGTTATGCAGAAGGCTTAGTTGAAAATGTAAATACAGATGAAGAAAATAAAAATTTTTATGCAGAAGTTATTTTAGATGAAGCGAATAAAATGGATAAGCTTGTAAAAAGACTTTTAGAACTTATAAAATTAGAATATGATGATAAGGAATTTAATGATAATAACTTTGATATTTCTGAGCTTATAGGAGAAGTTATAAGAATTTCTAAAGTAAAATTAGATGAAGAAAATATAGAAGTTATTTTTGATGAAACAGATCCTGTATATGTATTTGCTGATGATTTTTATATAGAACAAGTTATTACAAATTATTTTACAAATGCTATGAAAAATGTTCTAGAAGTAAATGGTAAAAAACAAATAGCAATAAAGATAGAAAAATCAGATGAATTAGGAAAAGTACGAATTTCAGTTTTTAACACAGGAAAACATATTGATGAAAAACATATTGATAGAATATGGAATAGATTTTACAAAGTTGATGAGTCAAGAGATAGATCAAAAGGAGGAACAGGAATTGGTTTATCACTTGTAAAAGCAATTATGAGTAGATATGATAATAGATATGGCGTACAAAATGTGAAAGATGGAGTAGAATTTTATTTTGAATTAAGCTATTCGAGAATATCTATGGATTAAAATTTGAATATAAAGAAAAAATCTATAAGTTAATACAATATTTATTTAGGAGGAAATTATATGTTTGCATATATTAAAGGTACATTAGAAGAAAAAGGTAATGGTTATGTTATAGTAGAAGCGGGTGGAATAGGATATAAAATTTTTATGTCAAATAATTCAATTGGAATATTAGGAGAATTAAAACAAGTTGTAAAAGTACATACATATTATTATGTTAGAGAAGATAATATTAGTCTTTATGGATTTACTACTAAAGAAGAACTTTCAATGTTTGAACTTTTATTATCGGTAAGTGGAATTGGAGCAAAATCGGCAATAACAATGCTTTCAAATATTGAACCATCTGAATTTGCTTTAGCTGTTATTACAAATGATATAAAAAAATTAACTAAAATACCTGGAGTTGGAAACAAATCAGCTCAAAGGATAGTTTTAGAACTTAAAGATAAATTAAAAGCAGATAATGAGCTTTCAAAATCAGAAGAAATTATAAGTCAAATAGAAAAAGACGATATATTAGATGAAGCAACAGCTGCTCTTCAAATTTTAGGATATACTAGAAGAGATATAGAAGATGTATATAAAAAGTTTGATAGAACTTCTATGACAACAGAAGAAGTAATAAGAGCAGCATTAAGATATTTAGGAAAATAATTTAAAAAGGTTTATAGGCACCTAAAAAACCTAAATTTATTGATATAGGAAATAATAAAATGGGAAGTGAACCTTTAGCATATCGTATGCGTCCAAAGAGTTTAGATGAATATGTTGGACAAGAGCAAGTAATTGGAAAAGATAAATTATTATATAGAACAATAAAAGCAGATAGATTATCAAGTCTTATTTTATGGGGACCTCCAGGATGTGGAAAAACTTCACTTGCAAAAGTTATAAGTGAAACTACAAAATATAAATTTATTAGAATAAATGCAGTAACATCTGGAGTATCTGATATTAAAAATGCAATAGAAGAGGCTGATAATCCACTATTAAATCCCTCAGGAAAATGTATATTGTTTATTGATGAGATACATAGATTTAATAAGCTTCAGCAAGATGCGCTTTTGCCTTATGTTGAAAATGGAACTGTCATATTAATTGGTGCAACTACTGAAAATCCATATTTTGAAGTTAATAAAGCTTTAATTTCTAGATCTATGGTTGTAAAATTAGAGCCATTAAAAAAAGAGGATATCGTAAAGATTATAAAAAATGCTTTGACAAGCAAAGAAGGACTGGGAAATTATAATATAAAAATTTCAGATGAAACTATTGATACAATTGCTGATATTTCTAATGGAGATGTAAGAACAGCTTTAAATGGATTAGAAATTGCAGTTCTTACAACAAAAATGAATAAAGACGGAGTTATAGAGTTAACAGATGAAATAATGAGCCAAAGTATGAATACAAGAAAGGCTATGTTTGATAAATCTGGAGATAGTCATTATGATAATATAAGTGCATTTATAAAATCCATGAGAGGTTCTGATGTTGATGCAACAGTATTTTATTTAGCAAGAGCAATAAATGCTGGAGAAGATCCAATGTTTTTAGCAAGAAGAATTGTAATTTGTGCATCAGAAGATGTTGGAATGGCAAATCCAAATGCTTTAGTTGTTGCAAATTCTGCAATGCAAGCTGTAAATATGATAGGAATGCCAGAAGCAAGAATAATTTTATCTGAAGCTGCATGTTATGTTGCAAAATCTCCAAAATCAAATGCATCATATATGGCAATAAATAAAGCGTTAGATGATGTTAAAAATAAAGACACAGGAACTATTCCGATGCATATAAGAAACGCACCTGCCGAGCGGAATGAAACAATTCGGATATGGAAAAGGATACAAATATCCACATGATTATCCAAATCATTGGGTAGAACAACAATATCTACCAGATAAAATACTTGGAACTAAATATTATGAAGAATAAAATTTTTGTATAAAATTTAAAAATTTTCTAAAACTAACTATATGAAAGAAAATTTGAAGATTTTAATTGTACGGATTTGTTGCAGGAATTACATCTGGCTTTTTTGGAGCAGGAGGTGGATTATTATTAATTCCTTTTTTTAGTAAAATTTTAAAATTAGATGCAAAAACTGCAAGAGCTACTGCTATTACTATAGTGTTATTTTTAGTCTTAAGTAGTAGCTTTTTTTATTTTAAAAATGGTGCAATAAATTGGAATATAGCTATATTTTGTGCTATAGGTGGTTGCATTGGAAGTTTTATAGGATCAAAAATTTTAAAAAATACAAGCTCTAATTTTTTAAATTTAATTTTTATCATATTTTTAATTTATAGTGGAATAAAAATGCTATAGTTTGTGAATTTGCAAGAATAAATTTGTATTTATTTGTAAAAATATTTATATGGAAAATTTATTATTTGGTGTTATTGCAGGTTTAGGAGCTGCACTTGGATTAGGGCGGAGGCACAATTTTAATTTTACTTTTAAATTTTTTTACTGATATTAAACAATATGAAATTCAAGGAATAAATTTGATTTTCTTTATTCCAGCTTCTCTTATTGCAATTTATGTAAATTATAAGAATAAATTAATTGATTTTAAAATTGCCAAAAAATGTATTTTTGTAGGTATTGTTGGATCTTTAATTGGCTCATTTTTAGCTAGTAAAATTGATAATCAACATTTAAAAAGATATTTTGGTATTTTTTTGATAATTATTGCAATTAATGGAATTTATACATTTATTTCTCAGTATAAAAATAACAAAAAGTCACAAAATAAAAATACAAGTAAAAAATGAAGTAACATTTTTGTCTAATTTTTTTATTTAAGGAGGATAATTATGAAATTTGTAGAAGGTGTTGCTATTGGTGCTTTAATAACAGCTGGAGCAATGATGCTTTGGTCAGAGCCAATAGATGATGGCAAGAAAAAAATGATTAAAAAAGGAAAACAATTTGTAAAAAAAATTGGAATTGCGTAAAAAATATATTGAACAATGTCATTTCAAATAAATACGTAAAAAAAATCTATTTTACATTAGATTCTTAAAAATTATGATAAACCCCAGATTTTCTGGGGTTTATTTTGTATAAACTATTTGTCGTCACATCCACAATCTGGTTTATCATGTTCAAAATCATCTTTTTTACATTCTATTTTTTCACCTTTTAAACAGTTTTGCTTTTTAGGTCTTGCAATATGGCATATTTTAACATGTTTAACTCTGTCTACCCAGATTTGTAAATCATAAAATTTGTCAGGACAAAGAGGACCAAAAACAAATTCACCATTTTCATTTGTGAAAGTGTGTGATACAGGTTTTCTTTCTTCTCTTCCTAACATTTTTTCAACTTCAATTAATTTAACAACTGCATCACAAATAGGATCTCCATATTCGTCTTTTACGATTCCAAATACAACAGCTCTTTTATCTTCTGGAACTTTAACTTCGATGTCATATTCTTTTCCTTTTTCTATAAAACCAGTCATTTCAACCATTTTTTTATCAAAATTATCAAAATCCATAATTTTCAATCCTTTCTAATTCAGCGTAGACGCAAGACTATTCTATACGCCTACACCGAATACTTTTAATTTAAAAGAACATAAAATATTCTTTATTACATAATATGTTTCAGCATAAAGTTTGTGAGTAAAAAAGATAAGCTTTGATAAAAAAGTTTAAGGTTCCAAGCTACGTTTTGATTTTTTAAACATATACTAATATATAGAATTTTTTTTAGGGGGAGATTAAACTGATAATTTTATCGATAGCTAATATATTAGGATTTTTGCAATTTGCAATAATAGGATTTGGATATATTCAAAGTGGAACCCTTTTTCCAGAGCCACTTTCAAGTGAAGAAGAGAAAAAATGTTTAATACAAATGAGAGAAGGAAATGAAAAAGCTAGAAATATACTGATAGAAAGAAATTTGAGACTAGTAGCACATGTGTGTAAAAAATATACATCTTCTGGAATTGATCAAGATGATTTAATTTCAATTGGTACAATAGGTTTAATTAAAGGAATAAATAGTTTTAATATGGATAAAAATATAAAGCTTGCTACATATGTTGCAAAATGTATAGAAAATGAAATATTGATGTTTTTAAGAAGTACAAAAAAGATAAATAATGAAGTATATTTAAATGAGCCTATTGGAAAAGATAAAGATGACAATGTTATGACTTTAGGAGAAGTACTGGAAAATAATGAAAGAGCTATTGAAGATACTGTTGATTTAAAAATGAAAATAAAAGAATTATATAGTCAAATGAAAAACGTTTTGCAAGATAGAGAGCAAAAAATAATTGAATTAAGATTTGGTTTAAATGGAGATAAACCAAAGACTCAGAAAGAAATAGCTAAAATGATGAATATTAGTCGTTCTTATGTTTCAAGAATTGAAACAAAAGCAATTGGAAAATTAGGTAAAGCAATAGAACAGTAAAAAATGTTTTGCTTAATAAAAATGGCTCGGCGCGTCCAGAACGCACCGAGCTTTTGTGGTTTACTTATACTGTGCATGATGTCGTACGGCTCTCCATTTCCCATTGGGAAGCTGTTCGGCGTAACCTTCGAGCTCTACCCAACCATGAGCGGCATCATGCGATTTACGAATCTCGTTTAACACCTCCATAGCAGACTCGGCGGTGTTCCGTTCAAAAGGTGAACGAAGTGTTTCTTCATATTGAAGAGATTTTCCGTTATAGGTCTTTGGTACAATTGTCATAAAATATCCACCCTTTCTTTGGAAAAAATAAAAATAAACCTACACTTTTAATTTTATAATAAATAAAAATTTTTTTCAAATTTGTAAAAATATCAAAAAACAAGAAAAAGCAAGAAATAGTATAATTATAACGATTTAATATAAAAAAAACAGAATAATTTTAAGTTGAAATGCAAATTATAATATGGTAATATAATTACACAATGATCAAGGAGCTCAATAAAAAATTCTTGATTATTAAAAATTAAATAGTTTTTAATTTTCCCTGCGTAGTGCGTGATGACTGAATTTTTAGAACCTACAAGTTATGGATAAGGGAGCTTAGGTCTCTGGGTGTGGCGTGTAAGCTTGCATTTATGTAAGAAACCCATAAGCATTCAGGCGGGCACCCACCTGTGTGAGTACAGGTCCATTAAAAATTCATTATAAAACGGCTTGAACGTGGGGGTATAAATTTTTAAAAAAGCAGTTTATTTCTTTGTAAACTTTAGTTAATTTAAGTTTTGCAAAAAAATAACTGCTTTTTTGATATGTAATTGAAATAAAAAAATAATATTTTTGAAATAGAATATAGGTTCGTTTAGATATATACTAAAATAGAATAATAGGATCATTTACAATATTTATTTATATAAAAGAAGGTTTTTTATGGAATTAAGAGAATATCAGAAAGAAATTGCAAGGAAAATAGATGAACTTTATAACGGAATAGGAAGAGAAGAAAGAAATTTTGTTGGTGTAAAACTTCCAACAGGTGGTGGAAAATCATTTATTTTTATGGACCAACTTATAAAATTTTCTCAAAAATATAATGAAGAAAATCCGCCCAAAAATTGTATAAGTGAAGTTCCAATTAAATATTATGCACCATTAAATGGAATAAATCTTCAGACTCAGATAAATGTTGCAAAATATATTATTTTAGAAGAATATATAAAAATGTTTAAATCAAATAATAAAATATCAGAGATAAAAAATGAAGATATAAAAAAAGCATTTGATATTCTTTCTGAAAGAATGCTAGATAAAGCTGGAAAAAAAGGAAAAAAAAGGGAGCAATTAAAAGAAAGGATTAATAGAGCATATTCTAGAAGAATTAAAGAAGGAAAAAAACCAGAAGAAACTCTAAGAAGAATATTAACAGATACTTTATTTTTGATAAATGATGTAGAAAAAATAGTTAAAGGGGAATTCCCTAATTTAGAATTTGCTTGTTACCAGAAAAAAGAAAAGATAAATCCAAATGCAGATACAAGATTAGTTGTATTTGATGAAGCACACAGAACAGGAGCTAAAGAATGGGGAAAAAATGCTAAAGAAATGATGCAAAAACTTATAAAAGCTAAGTTTTTAGCTATAACAGCTACACCAGAAAGAGATGTAGATGGAAAAGACCCAATGGAAGAATTTGCTATTTTAAGTGAATATAGTGTTTCGGAATTAAGAAAAAGAAAATATTTAGCAGCAGATATGAATTTAGTAACCGCTTTAAATCAAGATCTAGTAGTTAAACCAGAAGTAGTAACTTTTGATTGTATGTTAGATGAAACAATTGAATATAATAAAGTGAAAAAATTATTAGATAATTTAAAAGAAAAAGTAGAAAATGATAGAAAAAAACATGAAGAACGTCAAAGAAAAGCTATAAAACAAAATAAAAAGATACCAGATCAAACAGCAAAAGAAAAAGAAAATTATAGTAAATATTTAGAAGTGTTATTGAATTTTTGTAATATGTGCAAATTATCAGGAAAGTTAGATTTTATAAAATTACATTTATCATCTGATAATCCGAAAGATATGGAGCTGTTAAAATTTATAGACAAACCAGAATTTGATAAAAATCAGATTAATCTTGAATATTTAAAAGAAAAGATTGACGAAATTGATGATGAAAATTCTGAAATTCATAAAGAATATAAAAAATGGAAAATGCAAAAAGTTAAAATTATTATAGAAGAAGTATTAAAATCAAGAGGATATTTAAATCATGGTAAATATGTTTGTTTTACACCTCTTTCAGATGATACTAGTAAAACAAAATCTATAATGGAAGAACATAAAAAATTAATGGAATATTTATTAGGATTATCTGATGATGATGTATTAATAACACATAGTAATACTGAGGTAATATCAAAAAAACAAGATGAAGAAAATTTGAAAGAATTCATGATAGAAAGAGAACCAGACTCACAAATTCAAGTTATGGTTGCGATGAAAAAATTCGATGAAGGTTTACATGTTGATGGAGTTGTGGCAGAATTTATGTGTAGGCAAATTGACGAAACCACCAATAAAAGAGGAAAAAATGGAGATGAAGATCCCAAAACTTCTTTTTTACAACAGCTTGGAAGATGCATATATTCAATTGATCCAAATGAAGAAATAACAGAGCTTCCATTTGTTTTTGATTTGGCATGCAATTTTATGAGATATAATGAAAGATTAAATAATATGTTTATTATATCTGATAATCAAAAGAAATTTAGAGAATTATATCATAAATGTATACCTAAAAAAATAAAGCCAGATATTGAAACAGTAATAGACATATTACAAGTATTAAGTGAAAATGAAATTGATATTTCTACAATTGATTCCAAAACAACTTGGGAGGAATTTGAAAAAAATATTCCACAAGAAAAATTAAATGAAATTTTAGATGAGATTTATTTTTTGACGGAAATGAGAATAAAACCAGATTATAAGATTGGAAATAAATTAGTTTCAGCTAGAAATGCTTTTTGGCATATAGAGACTAAAAATAAGACATCTGGAGGAATCAAAAAATATTATAATGCTTCTACAGATAAAATTTTTAAAACTCAAACTTTTGAAAAATTACAAAGAATTGGATTTTTTAAAGATATGGAGAAATCCCCAGATTTTAGCAAAATAGATAGATATGGTTTTGTAATAGGAGATTGTGCTAATTTAGATGAAGGAGGGTTTGGATTAAATATTTATACTGGTAGTAGATATACAGCGCCAAATGAGCAGATAGGAATTCCAGGATTTGATATTAATGGATTTTCTAAAAAAGGAATACATGTAAAAACAGCTATAAGATATAATGAGAACTTTTTTAGTTATAATCCAAAAACAGGAGAGTGGACTAATCTATTTACTGGAAAAGATGAAGATTTATTAGGATTTGACCATAGTGGAGTTAGAGTAAACTTTGATACTGATCTTGAATTTGACCAATATGGATTTAACAGAGATGGAATTCATAGAGATACTCATTGTAGATACAATAAAGAAGGACTTTCTAGAAGAGAAATAGGAGTTTCTAAAAGACCTGAACAAGCTTTTCCAATAAGAGATATTTTAATGGGAAAATATTTACTTAATGTTCATGAACCAGAGAGAAGTGATGAAATTGAAAAAAAATTAATAGAATGGACTGTTCTTTATAGAAACTATGGAGCAATTAAGAGAAGTAATTGGTATAAAGCTGTAATAGAGGAAAATTATGAGAAAAAATTTGGAAAAAAATTATCTAAAGAAGTTTTAGATAGATGTAAAGAATGTCAAAAATCAATGAAATTATTAAATGAAGAACTTTTAGAGATGAGTCAAGATTTAGATGAAGAAATAAGAGAAAATAGTGCTGAGATAAGTAGAAAAGAAGATGAAAAACAAAGTGCATTAAAAGCCAAGTCAACTTCAAAATCACAATCTCAATCTTATCCACAATCATCTTCAACTTCAGGGAAAATAGATCATGAGGTAGCAGATGATTAGAAGGGAGAAATCTTATTATGATAGATAAAAATAAGAGTTTAATTAAATCTAAAAAAAATATATTTAAAAGATTTATAGATTATATTAAAAATATTTTTAAAAAGAAAATTCCTGATGATAAAAAAATAAATGAAAAAGATTCATCAGAACAAATTACAGAAGTTAAGGAAAAAGAA
Organism: uncultured Clostridia bacterium; assembly: GCA_944389125.1. Classification (GTDB taxonomy): domain Bacteria; phylum Bacillota; class Clostridia; order TANB77; family CAG-508; genus Scatovivens. The sequence continues at coordinate 104,956 of CALXLF010000002.1, forward strand.
GAAGTAGATAAAATTAAGAATAATCAGCAAACTGAAAAGGAAAAGTTTTTTAAAATATATTCTGAAGTAAAATCTCGTAATATTAAGATGGATGAGTTATCTCCAAGTGATTTAATAAAGTTTAATTTGGTTATGAAAGAAGAAATTAGATTAAAAAAGGAAAAAGTGTTAAAGCAAAGAGAATTGATACAGAATTTAACACAAGAAATTAATCAATTAAAATTAGAAAACAAAAATGAGATATAGCCTTTAACCAAGCAAGTTGACGCATTTTTGACATTGTGATAAAATAATAATGTGGAACAATATTAATTTAAGGGGTTAATACCCCGCTCATTACTACTAAGTAGTGAGTATTCACAGCAGGAAAGGAGATCAATTATGATCACGTTACAGCACACAGCAGTTTGGGTTATGGCAGCAGAGGAAAAGCATGTTAAAGATTGGAGCGAAAAGATTCCGTGGTTACTTCTTCCGGATGCTATTCGGATGTATGTAGGACCGAGGCAGGCTTCGCATTTTGAAGTTTCTCCTGATGAGACAGATATTTCTTGGATGGAGTTCCCGATGCCGGAGGTTCTTAAGGAGCTTTCAAAGGAAAATGTTTCTGATCTAGTAAACTTTTACGTATCACCGAAAGCGCCCAAATGTGTGATTGGTGAGCAGACAGATGTCGAGGAATTTGATATTCGTAATTATGCTCATCCCTATTATCACGAACTAAGGACGCATTTGATTCAGGACTGTGTCCTGGACGAAACTCTCAGGGAAAGGCTAGTTGACGTAACGGACCGGTTTGAGGATCGTTTTATAGTGCGTCATGACCATTCGATTGTCCTTGATGGGACGCAGCTGCGAAAGCAGGTTGCTCTATTTGAGCAGATTGGTTTTAAACATCTTGCAGGAATGGTCTATAAAAAGACCGGCATTCTTCTAAACCAGAGATGGTATGATGAAAATGTACATACTGCACTTTTGGAGGCTTATCCCGAAGAGCTGGCCGAGAATACGTACAAGTACATGCAGATCCCGGAGGAAATTGAGCAGCAGATTAATGATCTGGATTTTGCCATCACTGATGAAGACACCTCAAAAGTTGTTATGGCGGAGAATCTGGAACGAGTTTTGGACGAGATGTATGCGACAGCATATTTTCATACCGTCCGCGAAATGCTGTAATTTTTTTCCACAAGTAGCGTCGGTCTTAAAAAGGCCGACGTTACTTTGTTTATTTTTGACATAAAATATATGTTATGTTAAAATACAATCGCAAAAAAATAAGGCATGGGGACAGTTCTCTTGTTCCACTATTTTGAAATATTTAATTAAGGATAAATTTTATAAACATGAAAATAAAAGAAATATTAAAAAAATCAAATCAAATTTTAATTCAAAATAATATAGATGAAAGTTTTTTAAAATCTAGAATTTTATTAGCAAATACTCTGAAAGTAGAAAAAGAATATTTGATTATTCATGATGAAGATGAAATATTAAAATCAAAAGAAAATGAATTTTTTGAAAAAATTCGGAAGATTAGTTAATGGTGAACCAATCCAATATATAACTAATTCACAAGAATTTATGAATTTAAATTTTTATGTTGATAAAAGAGTGTTAATTCCACAGCCTGATACTGAAATTCTTGTGGAAAATGTAATTTCACTTGTAAATAATATGCAAAGAAATTGTCAAAATGAAATAAAAATTTTGGATTTATGCACAGGAAGTGGAGTTATTGGGGTTTGTTTGAAGAAAAATTTGCAAAATGTCAAAGTATTTGCATCAGATATAAGTGAGGAAGCTTTAGAGGTTGCTAGAAAAAATTCTAGTTTAAATAATGCAGATATAATTTTTATAAAATCAGATTTATTTAATAGGATAAATGAAAAATTTGATATAATAGTTTCAAACCCTCCATACATTGAAACAAGTGTTATTGATGGCTTGTCACAAGAAGTAAAAAATGAACCAAAATTAGCCTTAGATGGTGGAAAAGATGGATTAGATTTTTATAAAAAAATCATAAATGAAGCTCCTAATTTTTTAAATAAAATAGGATATTTAGCAGTAGAAATAGGATATAATCAAAAAGGATCTGTGGAAAACTTGTTTAAAACATATAAATACAAAAATATACAAATAAAAAAAGATTTATCAAATATTGATAGAGTAATTATAGGAAAATATGAACTTTAGGAGCAAAAGTTTAAAATATTAAGGAGAGTATTTTAAAATGTCTTTTTCTTATGATATAAAAGAAGAATTAAGTAGTTCAAAGAATTTTAAAAATAAGGAATTATTAGAAGCAGAGTTTTTAGGATATATTTTAACTGGAAATGCTACGTTAGATGGTGAAAAAGTCTGTTATATAACTGAAAACGAATATAATATTGAAAGATTATTTAAAATTCTGTTTAATCTACAAATTGAATATGAGCCAGAAACAAAAGGTAAATTTTTTGAAGCTATAATAGATAGCAAAGTTGTTTCAGATAGATTTCGTAAATTTGCAAATGTTAATGATGATGAAATTAGAAAAAATATAATAAAAGGAGCATTTTTAGGTGCAGGTTCAATTACTGATCCAGAAAAAAATTATCATTTAGAGATTAGTTTTGGAGATAAAAAAAATGCAGAATTTATTTTAAATCTATGTAAATCATACCAAATTGAATTTAAAATTTTAGAAGTTAATCAAAAATATATTATATATATAAAAGAAGGAGAACAAATTTCGAAATTTTTGGCATGTATTGGTGCAAATAAAGCTGTTTTAAAATTTGAGGATATTAGAATATATAAAGAAATGAAAAATAATGTAAATAGAATTGTAAATATGGAAACAGCAAATTTAAATAAAACTATTGATGCAGCTATTCCACAGATAGAGGATATTCAATTAATTCAGGCTAAAAATAAATTTGATGATTTGCCAGAAGAATTAAAAGAAGTGGCAACTTTAAGATTAGAAAATCCAGAAGCTTCTTTAAAAGAACTAGGCGAAATGTTAAATCCACCTCTTAGCAAATCAGGTGTAAATCACAGATTAAAGAAAATTATGGAATTTGCAGATGAATTAAAAAAATAGGAGTTAATAAATTGAAAAAAATTGGAATTTATATTCATATACCTTTTTGTAAAAGAAAATGTAAATATTGTGATTTTATTTCTTTTGAAAATCAAAAATGTGTTAAAGATTATATAGACAGATTATTATGGGATATTGATAATATTAAAGATGTTTTAATAAAAAATAATATTGGAGTTCTTCCAAATGATTTAGAAGTTGATACGATTTATTTTGGAGGAGGAACTCCTTCTTTAATTGATTCAAAATATATTTTAAATATATTAAGTAAGTTAAAGAAAAAGTTTAATATAGAGAGTGATGCAGAAATTACAATTGAAGTAAATCCAGGAACAGCAGATTTAGAAAAATTAAAAAGCTATTATGATTCAGGAATTAATAGGCTAAGTATAGGATGTCAAGAAACGCATGATAGAATTTTAAGGACTATAGGAAGAATACATACTTATAATGATTTTTTAAAAACATATAAAACAGCAAGAAAAATAGGATTCAGAAATATAAATGTTGATTTAATGCTAGCTTTGCCTGGTCAAACGATAAATGATCTAAAAGAAAGTCTAAATTCTATAGTAAGTTTAAAACCAGAGCATATTTCTGTGTATTCTTTAATTTTAGAAGATGAAACACCTCTAAAAAAAGAGATAGAAGATGGAACTTTGGAACTTCCATCAGATGAAATTGAAAGACAAATGTATCATGAAACAAAAAGATTTTTAGAAAAAAATGATTATGTTCATTATGAAATATCAAATTTTGCAAAAAATGGTTTTTATTCAAGGCATAATTTAAATTGTTGGAATCAACATGAGTATTTAGGATTTGGATTAGCTAGTCATTCTTATATAAATAAAATAAGATTTTCAAATGAAAGTAATTTAAAAAAATATATTGAAAAAAATAGCGAACAATTGTATAATATAAATGTCTATATTCAGGAAATTCAAGACAAACAAGACGAAATGAAAGAATTTGTTATGTTAGGATTTAGAAAATTAAATGGAGTTAATAAAAACGAATTTTATAAAAAATTTAATATAGAGATAAATCAAATTTTTGAAAAAGAAATTGTAAAATTAAAATCTAAAAATTTAATTAAAGAAAATGATACAAATATAATGTTAACATTAAAAGGTCTAGATTTAGCAAATCTTGTTTTTGAGGAATTTGTATAAAATAATAATTTTTTATAAATTTACTTGAAAAAATATTAAATTATCTATATGATAATATTAGGTTTTTAGTAATTATTACATAAGAAAAATAAATTTTGGAGGAAAATTATGAGTCAAAAAGTTAGCCAAGCTCTAATTAAAGCTTTAAATGAAGAAACAAGTATTGAGACAACTATTTCAAAGGTGCAAGCTGCAATATTTGTTAAAAAAAGTGAAAAGATGATTCAAGAAAAAATAACATATTTATATAATTTATTAAATTTAGAATCTAGCCAATATAAACAAAATTCAGAAAGTCAAAGAGAATTGGTTGAATCTATAATAAAAATATATAAAGATAAATTATATATTGTTTATGATGAATTATATTTGCAATATGTAAATATAGAAAATGAGATTGAAGATGCCAGGCTTAATCAAAAAGTGGCTTTGCTAAATTTCCAAAAGATTATAAATGATTCAGAAATAAATAAAAAAGATTATAAATCTTTAAAAGAAAAATTGAAAAATAAAAATGAATTATATGATAAAATTATACGAAAATGTGAGGAACAATTTGCTACATGTATGACTAATTTTGAGGATCAGATTAATAATACATTTTTTATAGAAAATAATCTGATAGTTGTAGATGAAAATAGTATATTTTCAAAGATAAAGCATATGATTTCAAATTTATTTAATGGAAAAAAATTATATAAAGAAGCTTTAGATAATTATAAAAAAGAAGTTGATAATATAAATACAGAGAAAATAATTAATGATTTTAGAAATCAAACAATTGAATTTGTTACAGATATACTTGAAATAAAAGATATGAGTTTAGATAAAGCAGTATAATTTAAAAAGATAATTAATATAGAAAGGATAGTATAATGGGTAAAGAAAATAAAAAGAAAGGTAAGGGAGTAGAATTTATCAAATATGAAACTGTAAAAAAATTTTTGGAAGATAATAATGTATCTTTAAGTAGTTTAGGTGGAGAAAAAGAACAATCTGAATATATTACTAAATTATCTGATGCTTTATTAGAATATAGAAGAGCTAAAAGTTCAAAAAATGTTTCAATAGAAGAAAAAGCTGAAAATATTTCAAGAAGTATAGGAAATGTTGGGGCCATTATTCAAGAAGGAAATATTCCAAAAAATATTGCTGATAAGTTAATAAAAAATTTTATTCCATTTCAGATACCAACAAAAGAGGAAAGTGAAACAATTAAAAAATTACAGGAGCAGATAAAAGAAAGGAATGCAATAATTGAAGCTCTTAAAAAAGAAAATGAGGAGTTAAAAAGAAAACAAAAAGAAGTTTCACAAGATCAATCAATAGATCAAGAAGAACAACCAAAATCTGCAGAATCAGAAGAAAAAGAGATAACTGATGTAGATTATACTATTGTAGATGAACCAAAAATAACTCAAGAATCTATAGATAGGTATGATGGTAAAATCCCTGATATGATAGAAATTGAAGGTGAGAAAGTTGGTTCAAGAGATGAAACTGCTTCTGAAATCTTTAAGGATATGTTAGATAAACATAAAGAATTACGTGATCAAAAAAAAGCATTAAAAAAATCTAACCCTTCAATTAGAACAGGAAAAACTATAGGAAAAGGAGTAGTAGATATATTAAGTTGGTCTCGAGATGTATTAGTATGCGATATAATAAGTGGAGGAGTTGCTAATCTGGACCATGATATTATGTTAGGAGGAGCTTTTATTGCTCTTACTGGAGTTGCAGTTACTGGATATGTTGCAGGTAGACTTACTGGTAAAGCTATAAAAGGAGTGGCTAAATTAGGTGCAAAAGCTATAAAAGGTGCTGTAACTTTAACTGGTAAAGCTGGAAAAGCAATATTTAAAGCATCAAAAGGTACTGCACAAAAATGTAAGAAAAAAGCCGATAAAATTAGAGAAGAAAAAAGAAAAAATAGAATTGCAAGAACAGGTGATGCATTAAAAGAAGCAGATGAGGCTACTTTACAAATTTTAGATTATTCAAAAAGAAGATTAAGAGTAAATGAAATTTGGGAAGAAGAATATGAAGACTATGATTTTTCGGATGATCAATTACAATATATATCAGATATTAGAGATGATTCAAAAAGGGAAGAAACAGAAGATAAAATAATTCAAGAAAATGAAGAGTTATTAGTTGAAGCTAAAAAAATGATTAGAGAATTAAGCTTAATTGGAATAACAAAAGATTTTCAGGAAAAGCTTGGAATAAAAGATCCTGAAGAAGTTAAAGATTTTATTGATAGTATAGAAATAGATGAAAACGGAGATTTAGTTATTGGTTCTGATTCTGGTATTACAATAGAAGATATAGAGTCTGCTGGACTTTATGATAAATTAAAAAATGTAGTTGAGTTACCTGGATTAAATGAAATTTCTTTTGAAGATATTAGAAATATTGTAGGTTATGTAGAATCAAGCTATGATTTAGATGAAATAGTTCAAAACACAGGAATGGATGAAAATATTGTTAAATATATTAAGGTAATTAATGAAAATATAAGTGAAAGCAGAGCTAATGGAGAAGAAATTTCATTAGATTCATTAGATATTGATTTACAAACGATTTTAAATAATAATTATATTTTAGAAGAAGCATATAGTAGAGATTTAGTGGATATTTCTAAAGATTTAAGAAAACAAGTTGAAGCTATAAGTATAGAATTTGAAGGGTTAAGAGATGGAAAACAAAGTAAGGATGATCATAGAAGAGAAACTTTAAGAAAAATAGCTGAAGCTAAAGTAAAAGATCTTAAAAATGCTGGAATTATAGAAGTAATACAAGATGGTGATAGAAAACAAGTAAATATCTTGGGTCAAGCCAAAGATGCTTTAAGCCAAGATTTAGCTCAAGATATAGAACATACTGCTGATATAAAAAGAGGCAAGATAACTTATCAGCAAGATAATGAAGAACATGATGAAAAATAATTCTAAAGAGAAAGAGGAATTAGAAAATGAAAAATGAAAAATTTGGTAGTATAATGTTTGATGGAAAAATGATTGATTTAGATAGAGCAGATATTAATGAGCTAAAAAAAGTAGAAACAAAACTTAAAGAAAAAGAAAATAATTTAAAAGACAAAGTAGTTACAATTTTTAAGCAATAATTTATTTTAACTTAAAATAAATATATAAAAAACTTTAAAAATATACCAAAAAATTTATAAAAACTATTGACAAAGTAGAGAAAAAGTTATAAGATATTAGCAGTCCTAAAGTGGGACTGCTAAAAAATTGCTTGTTAATATAAAAAATAATTAAAACATTTAATTAACAAATAGTTTTAGCAAAAATATAGTGTTATGAATAAAATTAATGATTGATTATTTACTTTAATAATAAATTTAATAAAATGTGGCAATATAAAAAAGCAAATAATTTCATAGAAAACGAGGAGAAAATGGAATTAGATGAAAGAAAAAAGAAAATTTTACAGGCTATAGTAGAAGGCTATGTACAAGGAGCTGAACCTATAAGTTCTAATGAACTTACAGAAGAACTTCGGATGTAGTAGTGCTACTATTAGAAATGAAATGGCTGAGCTTGAAAAAATCGGCTTTTTGGAGAAAACTCATACTTCAAGTGGTCGTATTCCTTCAACACAAGGTTATAGATATTATGTTGATGAGCTTTTAAGAGAAGATGATTTAACAAAACGTGAGATGGAATATATAAAGAATAAGTTAGAAAAGAAAGTAAATGATTTAGAAGAGCTTACAAAAATTGCTACAACAACTCTTTCTGAAATAACTCATTATACAACAATTGCTATTGGACCAAATGTAAAAGAACATACTATTGTTGATATAAAATTTGTTCTTTTAGGAAGTAGAGTTTTGATGGCTGTTATATTAACAGATTCAGGTATTATAAGAGAATCTGTTATTAAATTTGATGAAGATATTTCACAATCTCAAATTGATGATTTAACAGTTTTATTTAAAAATAAAATGATAGGAAAATCATTAAATGATTTAAAAATGCCGCTTGAAGAATTAATAACAAGTGAAATGACAAATGGTATAGATATTATAAAGAAGATAGTCAAAGAAATTAATAAATTATTAGAAGAAACAAGTGATGTTCATATTGAAGGTGCTGGTAATATAGTTGATTTACCAGAATTTAAAAAAGTTGATTTAACAAAAGAATTTTTAAATGTTTTAGATTCAAAAGATTTAGTTTCAGAAATAATGACTTCTGGAATGGATGATAATCTTGGAAATATAAGAGTTTATGTTGGTGCAGAATCTGAAAAAGAAGAATTAAAAAATTTTAGTATTATAACATTTGATCACTTATTAGAGAATAAAGATATAGGAACAATAGGAATCATAGGTCCAAAAAGAATGGATTATTCTAAAGTTATTTCTGTTATGAAATATATAAGTAAAAAAATTAATGATGATTATAAAAAAGGAAAGATATAAATAAAGGAGGGCTATAAAGCTAATGGATGAAAAGAAACCTGAAGAAGAATTAAAAAAAGAAAATGTTAATGAAAATGAAAAAGTTAACGAAAAAGCCAATGAAAAATCAGAAAAAAAAGTTGAAGAAACAGAAATAAAAAAAGAAGAGCCTAAAAAAGATGATTCAAAAAAAGATTCAAAATTGGCTAAAGAATTGGAAGATTTAAATGATAGATATAAAAGACTTTTTGCAGAATTTGAAAATTATAAGAAAAGAACTCAAAAAGAAAGTGTTAATAAATATGCAGAGATAACAGGAGATGTTGTAAGTAAAGTTTTACCTGTTTTAGATAATTTAGAGAAAGCTGCAGAAGTAAAGACAGACGATAAAAATTATCAAGATGGCATAAAATTAGTTGTAAAACAATTCTCAGAAGTTTTATCAAAGCTTGGAATGAGTGAGATTGAAGCTGTTGGGCAAAGATTTGATCCAAGTCTTCATGAAGCTGTTAGTCATATAGAAGATCCTGATAAAGGAGAACAAGAAATTGTTGAAGAATACAGAAAAGGATATAAGATAGGTGATAAAGTTATAAGACATTCAATGGTTATAGTTGCAAATTAATTTATATGAAAAAGTTATGTTTTTGATATAAATTGTAATATATAAATTTTACAAAAGATGACCTTAAATAGATAAAAGATAGTATGCTATGAAAGGCAAACGATAAAAATAAATTTAGAAGTTTTGAAAAAGATCAAAACTAAAAGGGAGGAAAAAATTATGGGAAAGATTATAGGTATTGATTTAGGAACAACAAATTCATGTGTTGCAGTTTTAGAAGGAGGAGAACCAGTTGTAATCCCAAACGCTGAAGGAAATAGAACAACACCATCTGTTGTAGCATTTTCAAAAAATGGTGAAAGATTGGTTGGTCAAATTGCAAAACGTCAAGCTGTTACAAATCCTGAAAATACAGTTATTTCAATAAAAAGAAAAATGGGTACAGCAGAAAAAGTGAAAATTGATGGTGAAGAATTTTCTCCACAAGAGATTTCTGCAATGATACTTCAAAAATTAAAAGCAGATGCTGAAAATTATTTAGGAACAAAAGTAACTCAAGCTGTTATAACAGTTCCTGCATATTTTAATGATAGTCAAAGACAAGCAACAAAAGATGCTGGTAAAATTGCTGGACTAGATGTATTAAGAATTATAAATGAACCAACAGCAGCAGCCCTTGCTTTTGGTATGGATAAAGAAGATCAAGATCAAAAGATAATGATTTATGACTTAGGTGGAGGTACTTTTGATGTTTCAATTCTAGATATTGGTGATGGTGTATTTGAAGTTTTAGCAACAAATGGTAATACACACTTAGGTGGAGATGATTTTGATAACGCTATTATCAATTACTTAGTTTCTGAATTTAAGAAATCAAATGGTATAGATTTATCTACAGATAAAATGGCAATGCAAAGATTAAAAGAAGCTGCTGAAAAAGCTAAAATTGAGCTTTCAGGTGTTGGTGAAACACAAATTAACTTACCATTTATAACAGCAGATAGTAATGGACCAAAACACTTAGATATGACATTAACAAGAGCAAAATTTGAAGAATTAATTCATGATTTAGTTGAAGCAACAGCAGAGCCTGTTAATAAAGCTTTAAAAGATGCTGGAATTTCAGCTTCTGATTTACACAAAGTATTATTAGTTGGTGGTTCAACTAGGGTTCCATGTGTTCAAGAATTAGTTAAGAGAATTACAGGTAAAGAACCAGATAAAGGAATTAACCCAGATGAGTGTGTTGCAATTGGTGCAGCTATTCAAGGTGGTGTATTATCAGGAGATGTTAAAGATTTAGTATTACTTGATGTAACACCATTATCATTAGGTATTGAAACTTATGGTGGTGTATTTACAAAATTAATTGAAAGAAATACAACAATACCAACTAAAAAATCACAAGTATTTTCTACAGCAGCTGATGGTCAAACAGCCGTTGAAGTTCATGTACTACAAGGTGAAAGAGAAATGGCTGCATATAATAAAACATTAGGAAGATTCCATTTAACAGGAATTCCTGCAGCACCAAAAGGTGTTCCTCAAATTGAAGTAACATTTGATATTGATGCTAATGGTATAGTTAATGTTTCAGCAAGAGATTTAGCTACTGGAAATGAACAAAAAGTTGTTATTACAGCTAGTACAAACCTTTCTGAAGAAGATATTGATAAAGCTATTAAAGATGCAGAACTTCATAGCCAAGAAGATAAAAAGAAGAAAGAAGAAGTTGAAACAAAGAATAATGCTGAAAGCTTAGTTTACAATTGCGAAAAAACTCTAGAAGAATTAGGAGATAAAATTAGCGGAGAAGAAAAATCTAAAGTTGAAGAAGAAGTTGCTAATGTAAAGAAAGCTCTAGAAGGAAATAACACAGAAGAAATTAAAGACGCAACTGATAAATTAACAAAAGTATTCTATTCAATTTCTGAAAAATTATATGGTCAAAAAGCTGCAGAAGCAGGAGCAACAGGAAATGGTGGAAACTCTGCTAATGCAACAACAGATGAAAATGGAAACGTATATAATGCTGATTATGAAGTTGAAAACAATGATGATAATAACAAAAAAGATGAATAAATATAACTGGAGGTTAAATTAATGGCACAAAAACGCGATTATTACGAAGTTTTAGGGGTGGCTAAAAATGCAACAGATGACGAGATAAAAAAAGCATATAGAAAATTAGCCAAAAAATATCATCCTGATGCAAATCCAGATAATAAAGAAGAAGCTGAGAAAAAGTTTAAAGAAGTAAATGAAGCGTATGAAACCTTATCTGATAAACAAAAAAGACAAATGTATGATCAGTTTGGTTTTAATGGGCCAGATTTTACCGGAAATCAAGGAGGCGGGAGCTATTATTATAGCTCCGGCTTTGATGGATTTGGAGATTTTGGTGATTTAGGAGATATTTTTTCATCTTTCTTTGGTGGATCAAGTAGAAACCGTTCAAGATCAAGGAGTAGTGCTGTAAAAGGAAATGATTTAAGAGTAGTTACTGAAATAACTTTTGAGGAATCTTATTTAGGAACTGAGAAAGAAGTAACTATAACTAGAAATGAAACCTGCCCATCTTGTAAAGGAACAGGAAGTAGCAAAGGAACGAAACCAGAAACTTGTCCGGTATGTAAAGGAACAGGTACTGTGAGACAAGTAGCCCAAACTCCTTTTGGACAAATGCAGACACAAAGAACTTGTAACAATTGTGGTGGAACAGGAAAAGTTATAAATAATCCTTGTACAGAATGTAGAGGAAAAGGAACTGTTAGAAAAGTTGCTAGAATTAAAGTAAAACTTCCAGAAGGAATTGATGATGGTCAAACTGTTGTATTAAAAGGCGAAGGTGAAGCTGGAAAAAACGGAGGACCAAATGGAGATTTATACATAGTAGTTAAAGTAAAAAAACACAAATTATATTCAAGAAAAGCAGAACATGTACTTTGTGAAATTCCAATTACATTCACAACTGCAGCACTTGGTGGAGAAGTTGAAGTTCCGATGGTAGATGGAACTAAAGAAAGATATAGAATTCCAGAAGGAACTGCAACAAATACAAAATTTGTAATTAAAAATAAAGGATTTAAAAATATAAATGGCGGTTGGAGAGGTGACTTTGTATTTACAGTAGTAGTACAGGTTCCAAAAAGATTGACCTCAGAACAAAGAGATTTATTAGTTCAATTGGCTAAAACTATGAATGAACAGCCACCTTTAAAAAGAAAGGGAATTTTCGGGTAAATTTTATAATTTATCTTGAATTTAAATATTATATTTGATAAAATAAAGCAAACAAATTTTTAATTTAAGTTTATTTGCTTTATTTGTTTTTTTAAGAAGAGGTAAAAAAAGTGGAAATTACTGGACAGTTAACTAATATAATATATCAAAATGATGCTAATTCATATACAGTAGCTGAATTTGAACCAGAAAATTTAAAAGATGAAATAACAGTTGTAGGGTATCTTCCTTTTGTTGAAGAGGGAGATACTCTTAAAGTTATTGGAAAAATGGTTGTTCATCAAGAATATGGAGAACAATTTAAGATAGATACTTTTGAAAAGCTTATTCCAAAAGATAGCAAATCATTAGAAAAATATTTAGCAAGTGGAACTATAAAAGGAATAGGACCCGCTACAGCAAAAAAAATTGTAAAAAAATTTGGTGAAGATACTTTAAATATTTTTAAATTTGAACCAGAAAGATTAGCAGAAGTAAAAGGTATTACACCGGATAGAGCAATTGAAATTGCAGATGAATTTAATGAAAAGTGGGATTTATGGCAGATTGTAGGAGCTTTAGAAAAATTTGGAGTAAGTCCTACAAATAGTAAAAAAGTTTTTGATACTCTTCGGAAAAGATGCTGTTCAAAAGATAGATGAGAATCCTTATGTTTTAGTAGATATTGTTTATGGTATAGATTTTAATAAAATAGATAAAATAGCATTAGAAATTGGAATTCCAAAAGATAATGATTTTAGGATAAAAAGTGGAATCAAATATGCATTACTTACAGCATCTTATAATGGAAATACATGTGTATTAAAAGAAAATTTAATTACATATTTAACCCAGGTTTTAGATGTTGGAAGAGAAGAAGTGGAAAATAATCTTATAAATTTAAAAGTTGAAGATGAGATTGTAATTGAAAAAAGAGATGATGATATAGAATGGGTTTATTTATATCCATTTTATAAATTGGAGACAAATATTTTAGATAAATTAATTAAATTAAATAATTTCAAAAATCTTAAATATATTAAAAATTTTAAAAGAGATTTAAAAATTCAAGAAGAAAAATTAGATATTATTTTATCAGAAAAACAATTTGAAGCATTAGAACAGATAAATGACAATAATGTTTGTATTATAACTGGAGGGCCTGGTACAGGTAAAACTACAATAATAAAATGTTTAGTTGAAATTTATAAGGCAAATGGAAAAAAAGTGGTGCTTTGTGCACCAACAGGAAGAGCTGCCAAAAGAATGACAGAAACAACAGGAGAAGAGGCAAAAACTATACATAGACTTTTAGAGATTGGTAAAATAGAAGATGATAAATTACATAATATTGATATTAATTTAACTCCAATTGATGGAGATGTAATTGTTATTGATGAAGCATCAATGGTAGATAGTTTTTTAATGAATTATATATTAAAAGGAATTTATTTAGGATCAAAATTAGTTTTAGTAGGTGATAGTAATCAGCTTCCATCAGTTGGACCAGGATCAATATTAAAAGATTTAATAGATTCTGAAAAATTTGCTTATGTTTCATTAAATAAGATTTTTAGACAAGCTGCTAAAAGTAAAATAATAGTAAATTCTCATGATGTAAATAATGGAATTAGTTTTATAGGAAAAAAATATGATGAAGAAAAAGAAAATGATTTTTTTTATGTAAACGAAGCAGTTCAAGAGAAAATGTTAGCACAAGTTATTTCATTAAGTAAAGATAGATTAGCAAATTATGGAAATTTTAATTTTTATGATAATATTCAAGTTTTAACACCAACTAAAAAAGGAATGCTTGGAACTAAAGAATTAAATAATTATCTGCAAGAAGCTTTAAATCCTAAATCAGAAGATAAAGCTGAAAAACAATATGGGAATATCATCTTTAGAGAGGGAGATAGAGTAATGCAGATAAAAAATAATTATGATATTCCATGGCAAAAAGAAAATAATGGTGAAATAGAATATGGTGCAGGAATTTTTAATGGTGAACTTGGTATTATAAAATCAATTGATAATTATGAAAAAATTTTGAAAGTTGAATTTGATGATCAAAAAACAGCTGATTATGCATTTTCAGAGTTAGATGAATTAGAGCTTGCATACAGTATAACAATTCATAAAGCTCAACGGAAGTGAGTTTGATGTAGTAATTATGGTAGTTCCTTGGGTTTCTAAAAAACTTCTTACAAGAAATTTGTTATATACTGGTATGACAAGAGCAAAAAAAATGCTAATATTAATTGGTAGTAAAAATATAATTGAAGGTATGATAAATAATCAAGAAGTACAAAAAAGAAATACAGGACTTTTATATAAATTGATTAATTCATAAACCAAAATGGGACAAGGAAATGACTCTCTTGTCCCATTTTTTAAATCAAGCTTTAGGTACAAGGGTACAAGGGGACGGTTCTCCTGTCCCACTTTTTTTAATAAAATTTTTTATTAATTAACTTTTAAAAAGTGGGACAGGAGAACCGTCCCCTTGTACCTCAGAAAAGAAAGGCAGGGACACAATCCCTGCCTCTATATGTATTTTATAAATACCTATAAAGCCATGAAAAATATCCCTGTCTTTAGTTAATTATTAATACAAAAATTTAAACAAAAATTCATACTAACAATTGTGTGTTTAAAGCTTTTTATTTTAGTTTTTTACTATAACTACTTGTTTAACATTGAGTTTTCAGCTTGTTCAACTAATTTTCTTACCATAGTTCCACCTATTTTACCAGCATCTCTTGAAGACATATTTCCATTATATCCGTTTTTTAAATCAACACCTACTTCAGCAGCTACTTCATATTTGAATTTATCTAAAGAATCTTTTGCTTCTGGAACAACTTTTTTAGTTCTATTTGTACTACTTGCCATTTTATTCACCTCCGAAAAGTTTAATTGAAAAAACATTTTTAAAATGTAATTTCAATATATATGATGTTCAACTAAAAAAATTTTAAACATGAAAATTTTGTAAAATTTTTATAAGTATCTTGTCAAAAATTGTTTTAATGATATAATAACGTACATAAATAAAAAAGGAGGAATATATGTACAAGTTCGTTGCAATAGATTTAGATGGTACATTATTAAATTCATATGGTCAAATATCTGATAAAACAAAAGAAGCTATAAAAAAAGCTATTTCAATAGGAACCGAAATTGTTATTGCTTCTCGGGAGAACTATAGATTCTATAAAATCATTTTCAAAAGAACTTGGAATTGATGATTATTTAATTTCTGGAAATGGAGCAGCTGTATATGATATAAAAAATGATGAGATAATATATAGTAAATTTTTAAATAAAAATCAAGTTCTTGAAATAGCAAAAATATGTGAAGAAAATAGTATTCATTATAATGTTTATACTGAAACAGAAATTATTACTAAAAATTTGAGTTATAATGTTTTGTATTATTATAAAGAAAATTTAAAAAAGCCTGAAGATAAAAGAACATATATTAATATTGTTCCTGATATGATTGAATATATTCAAAATTTAGAAAATGAGCATTTTTTAAAAATTACAATTTGTGATGAAGATATAAAAATATTTAATAGTATAATTAAGAAAATAAAAATGCTTGATAAATTTGGAGTTTTAGATGTAGAGTATATGTCTAGAAAAAAAATAAAAAGCGGAACAGAAGAATTTTTAATAGAGTATTATTATACTGAAATTACAAATGAAAATGTTAATAAATGGAATGCGATAAAATTTTTAATTGATAAACTTGGAATTAAAAAAGAAGAAGTTATGGCTATTGGAGATAATTTTAATGATAGAGAAATGATTGAAAATGCAGGCTTAGGAATCGTTATGGGAAATTCAAATCCATTTATGAAAATTTGTGGAGATATAATAGTTACTGATAATAATTCAGATGGAGTATGTCAAGCTATAGAAAAATATATTTTAAAATAAAAATGGCGGAGTTTTGTTTAAAAAAATGCAAAATTTTGCTTATTTTTTTGAGTACGCAATAAGAAAATAACATTTTAATTACTATAATATTAAATTTTTGTAACAATGTTGTTTTTTGTTGATAATAGTAAAAAGATGTTGTAAAATTGATTATGATATAAAGAAAAAAATGATATTCAAGGAGGATATAAATATGGCATCAAATCCAATACAAAGAAGAGCAAGACAGTCTTTTTTAGTGGGCTTTTTAGTAGCTTTAATAATTATGGCTGTTGTAGTGGTTATTTTATTTATGAGAATTAATTCTTTAAATACTGAAAATGCAAGCTTGCAAGATCTTACAACAAGTAACACTAAGACTGTTTATACTTTAGCAAGTGATGTTAAATCAGGTGAAACAATTACATCAGATATGCTTATAAGTCAAGATATTCTTACTCAAATAGATGTTACTAATTATCTATCAACTGGAGATTTTTATGATGATGAAGGAAATGAAGTAGAATGGGTTGCAAAAACTGATTTAGCAGGAGGAGCACCTATATTAAAAGATACAGTATCTACAAGTGATAATGTATTAACAGATGATGAAAGAATTATGGAATTTAATATGATCGTTTTACCTTCTGAATTACAGAATGGAGATTATATTGATGTTAGATTTTCACTACCAGATGGAACAACTTATATTGTTTTATCTAAAAAACATGTTGAGCAAACAACAGCAACTGGTGTTTGGATGAAACTAAATGAAGAAGAAATTTTAATGATAAATAGTGCAATTGTTGAAGCTTATCAAATTACTGGAGCAAGATTATATGCAGTACAATATACTGAACCAGGTCTTCAAGATTCTGCAATTGAGACATATTCACCTACTCAAGAAGTTATAACACTTATTTATAATGATTCTAATATAGTAGAAGAAGCTAGAAATGAATTAACTTCTAAATTAGTTACAAATTATAGTTCTCAAAGAGATGAAATTAATAACTATAAAACAGATATGGAAACAGATGAATTAGCATCAAATGTTGAAAGTGGAAATGAACAAGAAAATGAAGCTATTAGTACTGCAAGAGATGAATTTGTAACAGCACTTGATGGAACAGGTCTTGTTGGATCAGAAAATTACTAATTTGTTAATTGATTAATAGAAAGGAAAGTATGGCACAATGAAAAAGACAGCTTTTATGGGAGGATATGATAAATCTGATTTAATTATATATATTGCGAAGATTCTTACAGTGTCTGGAAAAAAAGTTTTAATCATTGATACAACATTAATGCAAAAAACTAGGTACATTGTGCCAACAATGACACCAGCTCAAAAATATGTTACAACATATGATGGAATTGATATAGCAGTCGGGTTTGATAACATGCAAGATTTGAAAGAATATTTTTCTATAGAAGGAGATCTTACTTATGATTTCATCTTAGCAGATATCGACTCTCCTGAAGCTTATATAAATTTTGGATTTAACCAAATTGATTTACATTACTTAGTAACAAGTTTTGATGTTTTTTCTCTTCAAAGAGGAGTTAGTGTTTTAAAAGCTTTTAGAGTACCAACTTTAGTTACAAAGGTTCTATTTACAAGAGATCCAGAATCTGAAGAAAAGGAATATTTAGATTTTGTATCAATGAGTTATAAAGTAAGATGGAACGATGATGTTATATATTTTCCTTTTGAAACTTCTGATTTATATGCAATATATGCAAATCAAAGATTTTCAAGAGTTAGATTTGATAATTTATCAACTGAATATATGGATTGTTTAGCATTTTTAGCTGAGCAAATAAGTGGTTTATCAAAAAGTGATATTAAAAAAGCAATAAAACTTATAGAGAGAGCATAAAGAAGGGAGAGCAAAATACAATGTCAGTAGTTACATTTTGGAATGCTTTAGAAAAAGAATGTGGACAGACTTTGTCTGCAATTGCAATTGCAACTTATATGGCTATGGAACATAATTATAGAATTCTACTTATAGATGCATGTTTTCATGATAATACTATGGAAAAAGCTTTTTGGAAGAAAAAAGAAAATAAAGCATTAAGAGAATTAACAGGTGGAAAAATTGATATTTCATCTGGAGCAGAAGGACTAATTAGTGCTGTTGCTAGTAATAAAGCTACTCCTGAGATAATAACAAATTATACAAGAATTGTTTTTAAAAATAGATTAGATGTTTTATTAGGATTAAAAACTGAAATAAGACATGATCATGAAAAATCAATGATGCTATATAAAGATTTAATTACAACAGCAAATAAATATTATGATATAGTTTTTGTTGACTTATCAAAAGGAACTAATAGACCAAGTAGTGAAGCTATTTTAAAGATATCAGATGTTGTTTTATATACTATGCCACCAAATTTATTTAATATAGATAAATATAAAGAATTAAAGGCTAACAAAAACTCTATAGTATCAAAACAAAAAGTTATGCCATTATTAGCAAGAAGTGATGAATCTTCTGGATATAATGTAAAAAATACAACAAGATATATTAAAGATAGATATACAATTGCTACCATTCCATATAATGTTAGATATATGGAAGCAACAAATGAAGCTAGAACTGCAACATTTATGACAAATACAAAACTTTCAAAATCAGCTTTAAGTGTTAACGGAAACTTTTTTGAAGAATTAGATAGAACTTCTCAAATGATAATAGATAAAATCAGAGAATTAAATAAATAGATGAGAAAAATGGAGGGCCATTTATAATGAATATTGCTAATTTAATGCTAATGTTTGTAGTACTTGTAGTTATTATAGTATTTATAGTACGTTCGATTAAAAAGAATAAAGAAGAAGCAGTAGAAGAACCGGTTGAAGTAGATGATAAAACTTATACCTTAGATAAGATGATAAAATTCGTAAAAAAGAGACTAGATGAAATTACCAAAATCAACCTATATGATATTGGTCTTTCAGAAGAAGAATTAAAGAGAAGAAAAGCAAAAAAATATGAATTAAAAAAGGCCTTAAAAGGTTGTACATATGGTGACGTTAATGATAAAAAATATGTTAAAGAATTAATATATGATTTATTATCAAAAGAATATGGAGTTGATGAAGTTAATATTTCAAAAGCGATTCCTTTTGATGTTCCTTCTCTTTTAACAGCACAAGACAAATTTGATATTTTAATACATGAATATAAAAAGACTTTTTCATATGAGGCTTTAACAGAATTAATTAAAAAATACAATTTAGCAGCATTAAAACTAGTTCCAGGTTCTACAAAACCTTGCTATGTTATTACTTCAGATGAAATTGATATGATTTATGATAAAGAAAACTTAAATCTTAGTTTTGCAGATAAACTAGAAGTTGTTGTTCAAAGAATTTATCAACAATATAAAGGTTATAGTAGTATAGATGAAATAAGAGATATGAATATTGATGGTGTATCTGGACGGAGTTTCTGGTTTACCAGAAAGCTTCTTAAGCCAAGTTGCACAAACAGATGGCGATTATTTAAAACAAGCCATGGAAGCAAAAGTACCAAGAGCATGTGATTCAATTTGGATATTTTTCCAAGGTAAATCTATAAGATTAGAGTTCTTATCTTTTGGAACTGAAAGTGAATTAAAAAGAGTATGTCAAAATATATATAAATATAATAATCCAGGTCAGTTATCTGATACAAATGGTTATAAAATTAATGAAATGAAAGATGGTTCTCGTGTCGTTGTTTTAAGACCATCAATGTCTGAGACTTGGGCATTCTTCGTAAGAAAATTCGATACTAAGAAAGCTACACTTGAGCAAATAGTAAGATTTGAAGGAAAAGAAGAAGCAATAGAACTTTTAAGATTCTTAGTTAAAGGAGCAAGAATTATAGCCCTTACTGGTGAGCAGGGTTGTCGGAAAAACAACAATGCTTATGGCTATAATTGAAAGTATTTATGAAACGATGAACCTTAGAATTCAGGAAACTGCTTTCGAGCTTCACTTAAGAAAAATATATCCAACTAGAAATATTTTATCATTACGTGAAACAGAAACAGTTTCTGGTCAGGAAGGTTTGGACGTTCAGAAGAAAACTGATGGTACAGTTAATATCATCGGTGAGGTTGCAACTGATCCCGTTGCTGCATGGATGATTCAGGCAGCCCAAGTTGCTTCTAAATTTACATTATTTACTCACCACGCTAAAACTTTTCCAAACTTAGTTACAGCACTTCGTAACTCAATGCTTAGAACTGGTGTATTCAATAATGAGAGAACTGCAGAAGAGCAGGTTGTTCAAGTATTAAACTTTGATATTCACTTAGTTAAAGACTTTAGAGGACGTCGTTACATAGAAAGAGTTACAGAATGTATACCAATTGAGGAAAAAAATGAATATACTTTTGATCATAGAAAAGAAAAAACTTTAGAAGGAAAATTTGATAAATTTTTTGATAATGCTACAATATTCTTCTCAAAAACAACAAATCATGAGTTATATAAATATCAAAATGTACTAGAATTTGTTGATGATAAATATGTTTTATCAAATCCTATCTCTGAAAATAATATTAGAGAGATGAGATTAAATATGAATGAAACAGATCAAATTGCTTTTGACAAATTCTTGGAAAGAAATTGGGGAATTAAACCTCCAGCAAATACACCTTATGATGAAGGAGATGAAGATCCTATTATCGATTTAAGTAAACTTCATGAAGAAAGAGAAAAAATAAGGAGTAGAAATTACAGAAATATGCCATCGGTAGATAATCCAGCAGAGCCTATTTCTGAAGAAAATAATATTTCTTATAATGTAGAAAAAGAACCACAAAATTCTCAACCTCAAAAGAGAATAATAAGAAATATTAATCCAAAAGAAAGAGCAAAAGAAGAAGTAGTTGATAATGACACAAGCAAAAATACAAAACCAAATGAAGAAACAGTAAAACCAAAAATTAGAAATCAACTATTAGGTGGATTAGACGTTAACTTTGATTTTGGTGATGATGACGACGATGATAATAATAAATAAAAATAATTAAAGACAGGAGGTGAGCTACGTAATACAATGGATTCAGAAAATTTTCTAAAATATTTTGTAATTATTATTGGTGCAATTTTTGCAATTATAGTTTTTGCATATATGCAACTTAGAAAAAAGATGATGGGAAAGAACACAAAATATGTAGCCCAACTTACTGAAGGTACAAAATCAAGTGCTTTTAGTATGGAGATTTTCTATCAGAAATTTTATATACAAGTTACTAGAATACCTTTCTTAAAAAGATATGCCTTAAAACTTAGAAGAAGATTAGAGATTATAAATCTTGAAGATGAATATTTAACTAGAAAACAAACAGCACAAATTATGTTAAAAGGAATTATTTTATTAATTCCATTAACAGTTATCATAATTTTATTAACATCTGATGATATAGTTTTATTATTTGCGTTACTTTTATTTGAAATATTTTTTGTTGAGACTTATATGGAAGGTCATGTTGATAAAATAGATAATAAATTATTAAAAGAACAAATTGATATGTTCGCAGAAATGAGACATGCTTTTCATGAGAGCAATATGGTTGAAGAAGCCGTTTATGATGTAGCTCAAAATGATGAGTTAGATGTTTCAAGACAGGCAGAGAAAATTTATGAAATTTTAATTTCTGATGATCCAGAAACAGAACTTGAAAAATATTATGATATAGCACCAAATAGCTATTTAAAAGAGTTTGCTGGTATATCATATTTAACTAAAGAGTTTGGTGATAGAAAAGATAAAGATGGCGCATCTTTATATCTTAAAAACTTAAATAATATAACACAAGAAATGCAAATTGAAATATTAAAAAGAGATAAATTAGATTATACATTCCAAAGTTTGTCAATGATTGCTATAGTACCAGTTTTATTTATAAATGCAATAAAAGCATGGGCAACTAGTCAATTCTCATTTACGAAGTCTTTTTATGATGGTACAGGAGGATTTTATGTACAAGTTGCACTTTTAATTCTAACAGTAATTTGTTATATATTAGTTAGAAAATTAAAAGATAATGGTGGAGCAAACGTAGCTCAAAATGTTGAAAATCCTTGGCAAGCAAAATTATATAAGAAACCAAAAGTAAAGAAATTTGTTGATTTATTTGTTCCTAAAGATGGAACAAGAGAATATAGAAAAGTAACTACTCTATTAAAAGAGTCAGCTTCAAAACTGAAGTTAGAATGGTTTTATATGAATAAATTGGCAGTTGCATTTATTGCACTAATAGTTGCTTTATTAGTATTTATATTAGGGCATAAGATGACTGTAAATTATATTTATACAAATCCAACATCAGATTATGATTTAATGGGCTCTATGACTGAAAAAGAAGAAGAAGAAGCTATACTTGTTACAGAACAGGATAATCAGTTTATAAAAGAGCATTTAGCTGAAACTGATTTGACTCAAGATTTGATGGAAAAATATTTATCAGAAGATGATTTATATGCTGGTGAATCAGAAGAAGTTATAGAAGAAGATGCAGCAAGAATTTTAGAAAAAATTCAAACAATACAAAGCGCATATTTAAAATGGTATGAATTGTTAATTGCTTGTATTGTAGGACTTATATCTTATAATGGACCAAACTGGCTTCTAATGTTCCAAAAGAAAATGAGACAACTAGAGATGGAAAACGAGGTTATGCAATTCCAGACTATTATATTAATGCTTATGAAGATTGAAAGGGTTAATGTTGAAATGATTCTAGAATGGTTAGAGCGTTATTCTAATATATTTAGAGACCCTATTTCAAGATGTGTTAATAACTATGAATCAGGACCATGGGAAGCTTTAGAAGAATTGAAAAATGAACTTGCTTTTCCTCAAATGATTCGAATAGTTGAGAGTTTGCAAGCAGCTGTTGAACAGATTCCAATTAGAGAAGCTTTTGATGAGCTAGATACAGAAAGAGCTTATTATCAAGAAAAGAGAAAAGAATCAAATGAAATTTTAATTTCAAGAAAATCTATGATAGGAAAAGTATGTGGTTTTGCACCTATGGTTGTTCTATTTGTTGGATATTTAATTATTCCACTATGCTTAATAGGTATGACATCAATGACAGAAGCATTTGATCAAATGCAAGGTATGACATAAAAAGGAAAGGAATAAAAAAACATGGAGAATGTTTCATATGCTCTTAAGATCGCAGGCGCTACTCTGATTGCAGTATTGGTAATTGCTCTTATAGTAATTGTTTTTCAGAGCTTAAAATCATACCAGCAATCACAAGAAGATGCTGTTACAAGAGAGAATATGTCTGAATTTAATACAACATTTGAGGTTTATAATAAATCATTAATGTATGGAACTGATGTACTTTCATGTTTAAATCAAGCAGAAAGTAATAATCAAAAATATGTTTATAATGTTTATTATGGCGAAGATAATTCTAATATTACATATGCACAGAGAATGGAACTTATGGTTCAGGTAAATGTAACTTTAAAAACACCGGTACAAGAAGAAATTAAGGTGTATCATAGAAGTGATTTAACAGGAGGAATCACTCAAACAGCTAATAGTGAGTCATATAATTTTAAACCATTTTCTAATTCTAAAGGATTTAAATTACCTCAAGTTACATTTTACTATTTCACAGGGACTCAAACATCAAATAGTGATGTTGTACAAAATGTAAGAAGTTATAATAATATTTTATGGGATGGTGCTAATACTTTATCAACAAGTCAACTAAAAGGTGGAAGTTATAATACTAATATGGGTGCAGACACTTATAGCTTAGTTGCAAATAGTACTGAAGAGTCTAAAGAAACAGGTATGTTAATAGCGCTTCTATCAACTGTAACTGAAGTTGAACAAACTATTTATAATGATAGTTATACAGGAACTGGATATGAAGGTTCAAATGCTTGGTATAGCGCAACATGGATAACAGCAGCATATAATTTTAAAACTAAAAAATTTAAATGCACAGATATTTCATATAGTGAATCAGGATATGTTAATTCATTATCATTTGAAGAAGTAATAAACGATGATTAATTTAGGAGGAAGGAAGAATGGAAAATGCATCAAAAGCATTGATTTTTGCTGCTAGTATATTAATTTCAGTAATGATAATTGCAGTTGCCGTGTATATTTTTCAAAAAGGTCAAAATCTTTCTAATACAGCACATTCCAGATCTGAAACAGCTGAAATTCAATCTTTTAATGCACAATTTACTTCATATGAAACAGTTTGGCCTTATGGAAATACATTTTCAGATGAAAATGCAAGATTTGTTGCATCAAGTAATTTAAATACAATATCAGATGTTATATCTGCAGCAAATTTAGCTTCTAGCGTAAATTATCAAAATAATTATGGATATGGTTATTATGAATCAAGAGGAGGATATGTTGAGACAATAAATGCAGTAGAAGTTATAATAGATATGTCATCTAATACTCCAGATGGATTAAAAAAATATTATTTGATTGAGCCAAATCAAAATGTAAAATCTGATCACATTTATGGAATAGATAATATTTCAAATACGACTCTTGCAGCAGAAGCAAGATCAACTAGAATAAGTAATTTTTCATCAGGTTTTTCATCATATGAAGATACAAAATGTAACACACTTTTAGAAAAATTAAATGAAACTAAATTAGTTGTGCATAATAATTCTAATTATACTTTATATAGGTATTATTTTGAAGGAGAATATGAAATAAATGATCAATCTGGTTTAGTAGATTCTATAAAATTTACTTTAGTTTGTGATACTGGTTTTGACAGTTTATAAATTTTTTCGACTTAATAATTGAAAAAAATATATATTTATATTATAATTAAAAGGGATTGATAATGAAAAAAAATATTGTAATTATATTAGTTTTATTAATGGTTGCTTTAGCTGTTTTTGCAATATGGTTTTCTCAAGCATCAGCAGATAGAAAAAAAGTGACAGATTATAATTTAGAATATGAAAGTTTATATAAAGATAAGCAAATAAATGGCGTTGATTTAACAACTATTATTAATAAAGCTATAGATAATAATGAAAAATATTCTGTAAAAAAAGATGAAAAAAATGTCTATATTGATGATGGAACATATTATACTGAAGTTTATGTTAAATTAAAAGATGACGGAGAAACTTATTTAATGGAGGCAATTGAACAAGTTGGTCTTTCTGAGTTTACAAGACTTTATGGTTCTATGAATTTTGAATGTACTTCTACAGAATATCATGAAAATGGTAGAATTTCAAAATTAACTTTTGAAATAATAAATTAGTCTTTAATGTTTATATCTATAAAAAGGTATATAATTTTATAAAAAAATAAAAAAACTAAGGAGGAAGAAAATATGGAGAATGCTTCAAAAGCTTTAATTATTGCAGGTGCAATATTACTATCAATTTTGATTATAGCTCTTGGTATATTTATTTTTAACCAAGCTAAAGGTGCTATAAATACTAATACATTGGACTCAACAACATTATCAACATTTAATAGCCCAATTGAAAGTTATGAAGGAGAGGCTAAATTAGGAAGTAACCTAAGAAGTTTAATGGGTACTTTAATTACTAATGCTGCTTCTAATGAAGGTGCTGCAGAATATTTACCAAGTGTAACTTTAGACGGCGGTGCCGGTGGAGGTAATGGTCAAGCAAATGGTGGCGACCCAGCAGCTTCTAATGGACAAGAGTATATTAATCAATTAAAAGATGTAAGAGCTTTATTAGTTAATTCACATAACTATTCAGTTGATTTAGGATATGGTGATTCAGGACTTGTAAATCAAATTACAATTACATACTAATATCAATAAAAAATTTGTAAGGAGAGGTAGGTATTATGGAAAATGCATCACATGCTTTATATATGGCAGTAGCTTTTTTAGTATTTATAGGCGCTTTTTCATATTCTTTATATATGGTAAATAAGCTAAATACTACAGCTAAAACACTTGTATATAGGCTTGATGAAACAAATTATTATGATTCGTTAGATTTAACTGATTTGATTTCTAATTCTGATGAAACAAGTAATAGTTATAAAATTGTATCAATTGATTCTATAATACCTACTCTTTATAAATATTATAGAGAAAGCTATACTGTAAGAATATTGGACGAAGACGGAGAATTGCTTCAATTATTTGATACTACTGTTGAAGGTGAAGTAATGACTGGTACTAGTCTTCTTGCGTCTAGAAGATCTGATAGACAAAAAGCTTTGTTGTCTTTATATGGTGATTCTGACAAAGCTTGTTATATGTTTGGAGCTCCATGGCTTGGAAGTACAAATAAGGACACCAAAGAAAGAATTGATATGTATATATCAGGTGATTCAGGATATATAAATAATACATGGGTTGATTATAGTACAAACTATTTAAGACAATATGAAGGTAGACAATTTAGAGAGACTTTCTCACAATATACATATGAAGGAGATACTATAACTTCAGATGATGGAGAAGAAACTTTAACTGGTACAAAACAAACTTCAGCCAAAATTGTTATTACTTATCAATTATTAGAAGATTAGAAAGTTAAAAAGAAAGGAAAAAAAGAAAATGAGTGATTCTTTAATTACAATCGTGGCAATTTTTTTAGCAGCAGTATTAATGTTTGTCTTTCCACTAATGTCAATAGCAGAAAGAAGTGATGATATAGCAGAACTTACAGCTCAAACAGCAGTTAGTGAATTTGTAGATACAACTAGATCAGCAGGTAAAATTACTATTAATGATTATAATAAAATGGTATCTGCTTTAGAAGCCACTGGTAATACTTTTGATATTGATATTGAAGTAAAAGTTTTAGATGAAAATGTTGGAAAAAAATCTGCATGGACAAATGGAACTGTAATAGGTGAAAACATTTATTATTCTGTTTATACTTCACAAATTATGAACTATCTTTCTGATACATCTGGTAGTGATGCTGGGACTTATTTAATGAAAGAAGGAGATATTATCTCTGTTAGTGCTAAAAATAGTAATCAAACTTTAGCACAAACAATTAGAGGAATCTTTTATTCAATAAGTGGAAATGGAAATTATCAAATTTCAGCTCAAGCATCAGGACTTGTTTCAGCAAATGGTTCAAATTAAAAAAAGTTTAGGGGAGATATAAAATTAGAAGGGAAGTTAACAAATGAGATTACAACATTTGACTGTTATCTTCGCGATAATATTTTTGCCAATCATTATAATAACTTCATATTATATCCATAAGCAAGTTGAT
This sequence comes from uncultured Clostridia bacterium, assembly GCA_944389125.1. GTDB lineage: Bacteria > Bacillota > Clostridia > TANB77 > CAG-508 > Scatovivens. The sequence goes on from CALXLF010000002.1 coordinate 132,619, forward strand.
ACTATCAGCTTGCAGCTTTCATATGATTCAAGTTTATTAGATGCTACATATGATGCTATGTCTGCATTTGAAATAAATACTGCAAATGAAGATTTATCATCAGTATCTGATTCATTAAGAAGTATTATTGAAGCCTCTAATAATGTTTTTTTAACGACTTTATCTACGAATCTGGGATATTCAAATGCTAGTAAAAGTTTTATTCAACCATATATCCCAGCTGTTTTGTATACTTTATATGATGGTTACTATATTTATTCACCAAGTAGTAGTCCAGTTGTTTGTACAGATAGTTATGGACAAACTATTAGTACAGATAGTTATGGAGTAACATATAAAGGAACAATAAATGCTAATGGGAAAATTATAGGAGTATATTCATTTGATGAGGACAGATTAAAGTATCCAACTGAGGATTCAACAGAACCAGATGGAGTTACTTCAGGAGATGATCCTGGTACTACTTTTAATAAGATGGAAGATGTAGGTATTCAAGAAGAATTTGGGCAACTTCTATATGAGAATAAAGATGGAACATATAGTACAGAGTTACATAGTACTGGTAGTAATACTGACACTCTTTATAAACAGTCATATTTTTTAAAATCATATGTTGCATATTCTGCAGAATACTCTGGAACTTCAAATGGTAAAGATGTAAATGTAACAATTAATTATTCTTTAGATAATTTTATTTCAATAACTGGTAAGATTGGTGATGTTTATTATACAAAATCAGGTTATTTAATAGCTAATGATTTGGTTACAAGTATAAATGTTGGTGGTACTGATATAGCTTGGAATAGATATTCAGAAGATGAAATAACTAATTTAATAAATAGTGATACAGTTGTAACTGTTACATTGAATGATGGAACTGTAATATCAAATCAAGATAAAAGTGATATGAGTAGCACTGTTAATGAAGATGCAAGAGATGCAGTTGAATATTATGCTAAAGCATATATGTTTTCTGAATGGGTATATGGAAATTTAAGTGAACTTCAAGAAAGTGATATAGATAATAGTGGTCTTAGTTTAATAATAGAAGATAATTCAGGAAATAGGACTGTAGATATTAATTATGGTGATACTTTAATTGAAAGTTTAATATATAATTTTAATGATGATAATGATCCTATTTTTTCTACAACGCAAAACCCAGAAGATTTGGAATCAAATTTTGCTACACATAAAAGAAATGTAATAAAAAATTCAATAAATTATAATTTAGCAGTTGCAATGGTAACATATTCACAAATGTCTGTTTTAAGAGAATATGACATGCCAGTATTTTCAGAAACAGATTGGGATACAATATTAAATAATGTTTCAATTGTAACTTTTATGCAAGGGTTTAATTGTGGACTAAAATATTATAATAATTATGCAATTGCAACTAGTGTTAATAATGAAATAACAGTTACAACAAATGAAATATATTATGTTCCAATTAGGCAAATGGCAGATGCAGTTCAACCAGATGGTACTTCAGTTCCAATTTATTCTGACATAACTGATGACTATTATTTGGAGACTGCTCATAGAATTGATTGTGAAGATCTTGAAGATCAGCAAAATTATATTTCTTTTAAATCAAAAGAAATAAAATATGATAAAATTTATGATAGAGAATTGGCTAGATATACTTATGATCATAAAGCTATGTTAGATTATAATTGTATAGTAAATTCAAATTACAATTTTACGGATTCTTCTGGTAATATAATAAGAGGAGATGGAAATTTAGAAGAAACAGTTTTAAGTCTTTCTGATAATAAAAAACGAGCTTATAGAGTTGCAGTTGGAAAGGAAAGAAACAATTTATATAAACCATTAGATTATGAAACAAATTATGGATATTATATTTATAAAGTTAATACTGATAAGAATAGTACTACAACTGTTTCATCATTTAATGAAAGTTGTATTACAAGAGATGTCTCAGAAGTTTATTCTGTAGAGGTTGTTTTGGAAAATGTATCAAATGATACTACAAATGTTTATACAGATACTATGAATTTAACTATTGGGGGAATTACTTATTCTGTAACTATTCCAACTACTTCTAAATCTACAAGAACAGTAACATTTGAAATTAATCAACGCCCTACAGTAGTTAATAATAATATACAAATTGGTTTTGGTGGATCAACTAGAGCTACTATAAGAGCAATAAAAATTTATTATAAATAAAAATAAAGAAAAATGGTTATTATATTCTTATGAAAAAAATTAAGAATATAATTACCATTTTTTGTTTATTAATTATTTATTGTTATTTTATTAATATTAGCAATTTTCCAAGTTCAATCATAACATATAGTGAGAACTTAAGTAGTTATAAGCTTTGCCCATTTTTAAATTTAAAAGGAGAGACATTAGTGTCTTCTTCTGGAAATAATTATAATTATGAATTGTCTTTATCATTAGGAGATATTGGAGTTAAAGATGTAAATCTTACAGTTTTAGAAAAAAAATACTTAGTACCAGTTGGGAAAATGGCCGGAATTAAGCTCTATATTGATGGAGTTATGATAGTAGGTTTTTCTGAAATAGAAAATATAGATGGAAAAATTGAGTCAATAGCTGATAATTCCAATTTAGAAGAAGGAGATAGAATAATTAAAATAAATGATAAAGAAATTTCTAATATAGAAGAACTAAGAAAAGAAATCAATTTTATGAATGGTGAAGCTTTAAAAATAACTGTTGAAAATATATCAGGAGAATTGAAAGAAGAAGTGGTAAATCCTATTAAAACAGGAGAAAATGAATATAAACTAGGGCTTTGGGTTAAAGAAGGGGCAACAGGAGTTGGAACTATTAGTTTTTATAATCCAGAGACAATGGAATTTGCAGCTCTTGGTCATGGAATTGTAGACTCTGATACAGGTGAATTGCTTTCAATTGAAAAAGGAGAGATCACTGAAACACAAATTGTTTCATTAACAAAAGGTATTTCTCGGAAGTCCTGGTGAGGTAAAAGGTGCTATAAATGATGACAAAATTATTGGAAATATTTTGAATAATACAGAATTTGGACTTTATGGAAATTTAACTAATATTGATTTATTAGATATATCTAATGAAGAACCTATAGAAGTTGCTCTTCGTTCAGAAATAGAGATAGGAGATGCTTCTATTTTGGCTTGTATTGATGGAGAAAATGTAAAAGAATATTCTATAGAGATACAAAAAATATTTATAAATAATAATGATGATAATAAAAGTTTTGTGATAAAAGTAACAGATAAAGAACTTATATCAGAAACAGGTGGAATAATTAGAGGGCTTTCTCGGAAGTCCTATTATACAAAATAATAAATTAGTTCGGTGTTGTAACAAATGTACTTGTACAAAATCCTGAGATTGGTTATGGAGTTTTTGCAGATCTTATGCTTACTTATATGCAATAATTTACAAAATTAAGTAGTATTTATATTAATAAGAATTCACAAAGATTATTTTATTGAAATTTTGTAGACAAATTTTAGTTATTGGTATAAAATGTAAAATATTAAAAATAAATTTTTTATCGAGGAACAATAAATGAGCAAAAAGAAAATATTATTATATGTAGGTAGTTTTATTATAGCAATAACTATTTCGATAATGTATTTTATTTCTTTAAAAAAAGAGGCTGTTGATGATATATTTTTTAAAGAATATTATTCTAAAATAGATGTAGAAAATAATTTTTTTCAGAATCTTTTATTACAAGATTATGATATAACTAAAAGCGACAATCCATATATTCCAGATGGATTTCATTATGTTACAGGAACAGTAGAAACAGGTTATGTTATAGAAGATGAAACAGGAAATCAATATGTTTGGGTTCCATGTAATTCTCAAAATCTTCATAAAAAAGATTTTTCCGATGATCCATTTATACCTATTAGTGAATGTTGGGAAGAAAATGAAATTTATCAAAAATTTTTAAAAAGTAGTTTAGAAAATGGAGGTTTTTATGTTTCTCGTTTTGAAACAGGTATTGAAGATGAAAATATAGTTTCAAAAATGAATGTAGAGACTTTAGTTAATGTAAGTAGACCTGAGGTACAAGAAAAAGTAGATAAAATGTATAAAGACAAAGATTTTAATATAGAAATTATTAATGGTTTTGCATATGATAGAATGCTTTTATGGGCTTCAGATGATAATGTTAATAATGTTGAAATTATAGATACAGAAATTTATCCAGAGGTGCCTTTTTATACAGGTAGAAATTCATATAAAAATATTTATGATATATTTGATGATATGTTTGAAATAACATCAGAAAATTGTTTAGATGCAATAGTATATAGAGGATTTACTAGTATTTATATTTCAGGTTTGTCAGAGGCTTTTGATAATCGTTTTACTGGATTAGAAGAAAATGGATATAAAAATATTAATATAAGTTCAAGATTAGTATTATATAAATAAAAAGTTTGGAGGTTTATAGAAATGGATGTAGAAATTAATAATCTTGATAATTTTAAACACATTCACCTAATCGGAATTGGTGGAGTTAGTATGAGTGCAATTGCTGAAACTTTAAAATCATGGGGATTTAAAGTTACTGGATCAGATTTAAATCAAAGTAAAATTACAGATAGATTAAATAAAGATGGAATAAGAACTATAATTGGACATAATTTAGATGATTGTAAAAATGCGGATTTAATTATATATAATGCGGCAATTCCAGAAGATGATCCAGAGATGTGCTTAGCAAGAGAAAAAAATATACCAACTGTTGGAAGAGGAAAATTTGTAGGATTTTTAACTAAAAAATATAAAGAGGCAATTTGTATTTCTGGAACACATGGAAAAACAACTACTACATCTATGATATCTAGTTGTTTTTTAGAAGCTAAATTAGATCCTTCTATTGAAGTTGGTGCATATTTTAATATGATAGATGGAAATTATCGTATTGGAAAAAGTGATTACTTTATTTTAGAGTCATGTGAATATAAAGCAAATTTCTTAAATTTCTTTCCAGATACAGCAGTAATTTTAAATATAGATAATGACCATTTGGATTTTTATAAAACTTTTGAAAATATAGTAAAGGCATTTCAAAAATTTGCAAGTTTAGTAAATGAAAATGGGTTACTTGTTGCAAATGGTGATGATAAAAATTGTTTAAGTCTGAAAGAATATACAAAAGCAAAATTTGAAACTTATGGAATTGAAAATGATAAATGTGATTATGTTGCAAAAAATATAGAATTTGATGATAATGGATTTGCAATTTTTGATGTTTATAAAGAAGGAGAATTTTTTGAAAAAATTGAATTATCAGTTACAGGAAAACATAATGTTTTAAATAGTTTAGCTGCAATTGCTGTTTCTGATTATTATAAAATTTCTAAAAAAGATATAAAAGAAGGCTTAAAAAAATTTACTGGTGCATCAAGAAGATTAGAGTATAAAGGAAAATTTGGAGATAATATAAAAGTATATGATGATTATGCACATCATCCAACAGAAATTTTAGCAACATATTCAGCTGTTAAAAATAAAAAATATCATGAGTCATGGGTAATCTTTCAACCACATACATTTTCAAGAACAAAAACACATTTAGATGCATTTGCTAAAGTACTAAGTAATTTTGATCATATAATAGTTACAGATATTTATGCTGCAAGAGAAAAAGATGAAAAGATAGTTTCAAGCAATGATTTAAAAGATAAAATAGAAAAACTTGGTAAAAAAGCTGAATATATATCAAGTTTTGATGATATACTAAAAGAAGTTAAATCTAAGGCCAAAAAAGATGATATTATTATAACTTTAGGTGCTGGAACAGTTACAAATATCGGACCAATGTTGGTTGAAAAAAATAATTAAAAAATATGTAAAATTATGAAGGAAAAAAAAATTTAATGGCGAATAATATAATTGTACATATATAAAATATGTATAAACAAAAAGAAAGAGGTGCAGAATAAAATGGAAATCACAGATGTACGTTTAAGAAAAGTAAATTCAGAGAACAGAATGAAAGCTGTTGCTTCAGTAACATTTGATAATGAATTTGTTATTCATGATATCAAAGTTATTGAAAGCCAAAATGGGTTATTTATGGCAATGCCTAGCAAGAAAACTCCAAACGGAGAATTCAAAGATATAGCTCATCCAATTAACAAAGAAACAAGAGAAAAAATTCAAAATGCTATATTAGAAGCTTATGAAAAAGCTGATGATAATGAAACAGTAGAAGAAGAGTCTACTGATAATGCTCAAGAATAATTTTTAATTGTAGTTAATGTAAGCAAGGGAACTATGAATTATATTCATAGTTCCTATGTTGTTTTTTGGGCAAAAGTGTTGACTTTTGGTCGATTTGCTGATATAATCTTTCATGTTGTAGTTTAAAAAAACATATAAACTATGACAAAACCACATGTGTTATTTAGTTTTAGGCGTGTGCCTTTAAAAAGGTGGCTTAAAATGTTTAAATTATTTTAATAATTTAAGAAAAATACACAGAGGAAAAACATTAATAAGGAGGAATTTAAAATGGCAGTAGTTGCAATGAAACAATTACTAGAAGCTGGTGTTCATTTTGGACATCAAACAAGAAGATGGGATCCTAAAATGGCTGAATATATTTTCCAAGCTAGAAATGGAATCCACATTATCGATTTATCAAAAACATCAAAAAAATTAGACGAGGCATATAACTTCGTTAAAGAACAAGTAGAAGAAGGAAAAACAGTTCTATTTGTAGGTACAAAAAAACAAGCTCAGGAATGTATTAAAGAAGCGGCACAAAAATGTAATATGTACTATGTTGATCAAAGATGGTTAGGTGGTATGCTTACAAACTTTGATACAATTCAAAGTAGAGTTAAAAGATTAGAAGATTTAAATCAAATGGAACAAGATGGAACATTTGAAGTTTTACCTAAAAAAGAAGTTATTTTACTTAAAAAGGAAATGGACAAATTAGAGAGAAATCTTGGTGGTATCAAAGATATGAAAGAATTACCAGGAGTAGTATTTGTTGTTGATCCTAAAAAAGAAAGAATAGCTGTATTAGAAGCTAAAAAATTAGGAATTCCTGTTGTTGGATTAGTTGATACAAACTGTAACCCAGAAGATGTAGATTATGCTATACCTGGAAATGATGATGCTATAAGAGCTGTAAAATTAATAGCTGATGTTATAGCAAATGCTGTTATAGAAGGAAAACAAGGTGTAGATGGAGAAGTATCTACAGAAGAAATGCCTGCTTCAGAAGAAACTGAAGAAACAGCTGATTCAGAAAAAAGTATGGAAGAAGTAGCTTCTGAATCTGAAGAATAAAAAGTAGATATTAATTGTTCAGATGAGACATTACTTCTCATTCGAACCTAGAGTAAGGAGGAATAAATTATGATAAGTGCCGCAATGGTTAAAGAGTTAAGAGAAAAAACAGGTGCTGGTATGATGGATTGCAAAAAAGTTTTAACAGAAACTGATGGAGATATGGAAAAAGCATCTGAATTATTAAGAGAAAGAGGAATAGCTAAAGCTGCTAAAAAATCTGGAAGAATTGCTGCAGAAGGATTAGTAGATAGTTATATTTCTGAAGATAGAAAAGTTGGAAGCATTGTTGAAGTAAACAGTGAAACAGACTTTGTTGCAAAAAATGAAGAATTTAAAGCTTTTGTTAAAGATATAGCAAAAATAGTAGCTTTAAGTAATCCAAAAGATATGGAAGAATTACTTAAAGATAAATATTTAGATACTGATAAAACTGTTTCAGAAGTTTTAACAGATAAAATTGCAACAATAGGTGAAAACTTAACAATCAGAAGATTTGTAAGATTTGAATCTGAAGGATTAGTAGAAAGCTATATTCATGGAGAAGGAAAAATTGCTGTATTAGTTGATTTTTCAAAAGGAGATCAAGCTATAGCAAGAGATATATGTATGCAAATAGCAGCAGCAAGACCAGAATATATTAGCGAAAAAGAAGTTCCAGAAGATGTTGTAAATAAAGAAATGGAAATATTAAAAGCTCAAGCAATGAATGAAGGAAAACCTGCTGAAATAGCTGAGAAAATGGTTAAAGGCAGAATTGGAAAATTTTATTCAGAAATTTGTTTATTAGATCAAGCTTTTGTAAAAAATCCAGATCAAAAAGTTTCAGAATTATTAAAATCACATGATTGCGAAATCGTTAGATTTGCAAGATTTGAAAAAGGTGAAGGAATCGAGAAAAAAGAAGAAAACTTTGCTGAAGAAGTTATGAAACAATTAAAGTAACATAAAAATAGAAGCTTTAAAAAGTAAGTTACTTTTTAAGGCTTTTATTTTTTTGCCTAAAAATATAGAATAACTTAAAAATATTTGATATAATTTTATAAATTTAATTAGGGGGAAAATTTTATGGATGAATTAAAAAAATTACAAGTTGAAAATGAGCTTGTTAAAGCAATTTTAACATTTCATGATTGTGATGATAAAGAAAAAAGAGAAACTTATGTTAGAGAATATTTTTTAGAATATTGTAAAGAACATGATATAAATGAGGAAGAAGCTTTAGAAATGATTGAAGAAGCTTTAAAATTTAAAAGAGATAATACAATTTTTAAATATGAACATTTTACTGATTTAAAATCTATAATTTATCCAAAAGATACAGATAGTAAAGCTCAAGTTAAAGATTTAGACGATGATGATGGTAGATAAGGAGGTTCTTATGAGATATCCAAAAAAATTAGAAAAAGGTGATATCATTGGAATTACAGCTCCTTCATGTGGATTTGAAGATGAAGGAGATCTTTTAAGAATAGATAATGCAAAGAGAAAATTAGAAGAAAAAGGATTTAGGGTTTTAGAAACCTCAAATGTTAGAACAAATTATAAAGGCAGAAGTTCAAGCAAAGTTCAGAGAGCTAAAGAATTTTTAGAGCTTTGGAAAAACCCAGAAGTAAAATCTATTATTTTAGCCGGTGGTCGGTGACTTTTTATGTGAAATGCTAGATTGTCTTGATTTTGAAGAATTGAGACAACAAGATCCTAAATGGATACAAGGTTATTCTGATTGTACAAATTTAACATATATATTTACCTTAAATTTAGATATAGCTACAATTTATGGACCAACTTATAAAACTTTTGGTATGAAAGATTGGCATATAAGTCTAGATAATTCTATTAAACTAATGGAAGGAGAAGAACCAGTTCAAAATTCTTATGAAAAATATCAAGAATTCAAAGGTTTTAAAGATGATGGTGGTGGAGATCCTTATTCTGGTTATGAGCTAACTAAAAAAGTAGAATGGAAAAATTTAAAAGGTGAAAAAGAAATAAGATTTTCTGGAAGAGCAATTGGTGGTTGTTTTGATGTTGTAAAAAATTTAATTGGAACAAAATATGATAAAGTAAAAGAGTTTACTGAAAAATATAAAGAAGATGGAATAGTATGGTTTTTAGAAGTATTTGAATCTAGTACTCCTGGTATATTTTGTAATTTATGGCAAATGAAAAATGCGGGATATTTTAATAATTGTAAAGGAATAATTTTTGGAAGACCATTAATGATAAGAACTGATTATGAAATCTCTTATGAACAAACTATAAAAGATGCTCTTGGAGATTTAAATATTCCTATAATTTTAGATGCGGATATTGGTCATGTTCCACCACAACTTCCAATAGTTACTGGATCAGTTATTGAAGTTCAATCTTCAAATGGAAGTGGAAAAATAAAAAATATTTTGAAATAAATATTATATAAGTTTTTAGTTCAAAACATACTTTTGTGTATTGACTTTTTTTACTGTTTAGATATAATATATTTGAATTTTTAAATTAAATACTTAAAAATATATGCCTTAAGGAGGAAAATATAAAACATGGTTGATGTTATTTTAGGTGGTTTTTTAGGAGATGAAGGCAAGGGAAAAGTAATAGAATTTCTTGCTAAGAATGCAGATATAGTTGTTAGATGTACAGGAGGAACAAATACTGGACATAATGTTAAAATAAATGATAAAAATTACAATTTTAGAATGATTCCAACAGCAATTTTTAATCCAAATATTACAGTAGTAATTGGAAATGGTGTTGTTGTAAATCCAAAAGTTTTAGTAAATGAGATAAAAATATTAAAAGATAATGGAATTTCAGTGGACAATTTAAAAATAAGTGAGAAATCTCATATAATATTACCATATCATATTGAATTAGATAAACTTTTAGAGGAAAATAGAGGAAATGATAAAATAGGTACAACACTTTGTGGTAATGGACCAGCTTATTGTGATAAATACGAACGCACTGGAATTAGATTTCAAGATTTTATAGGTCCAAAATTTGGAAAATTATTAAAAAGGAATGTTGCAGCTAAAAATAAAATTTTTGAAATATATGGTAAAGATCAATTTAATGCAGATAGCTTATTTGAAGAATATAGCAAATATGCAGAAGAATTATCAGGTTATGTTTGTGACACAGTTAATTTTTTGCAAGAAAGTTGTAAAAATGGAAAAAAAATAATTTGCGAAGGTGCACAGGCAGCTTTATTAGACATTGACTTTGGAAATTATCCTTATGTAACATCTTCAAATTCAACAATTGGAGGAATTTTAACAGGAACAGGTTTAAATCATAGACAAATAAATGAAGTATATGGAGTCATAAAAGCTTATTCTTCAAGAGATGGAGAAGGACCTTTCTTAACAGAAATAGATGATGAAATAGGAGATAGAATAAGAGAATTAGGACATGAAGTAGGAACTATTACTAAAAGACCTCGTAGATGTGGATGGCTTGATTTAAATGCCCTAAAATATGCTGTTCAAATAAATGGAATAACAGCTATTGCAATAAATCATTTAGATGTTATAGGAAAATTAGATAAAATAAAATTATGTGTTGCTTATCAATATGATGGAAAAATTACTACAAAATATTCAAGTAATCCAGCATATCTTGCAAAATGTACACCAGTATATGAAGAGTTTGATGGGAATTTTGATGATGTTTTAGAAGCTGATGCAAGAGAAGATTTATGTGAAAATGCTCAAAAATATTTAAATAGAATAGAAGAAGTTGTAGGTGTTCCAATTAAATTTATAGGAATTGGATCAGAAAATGAGAATATATTGTTTAAGTAACATTGACAAGATTTGCTAATATTTGTATAATAAAAAAGTGTTTTTATTATTTTACAAAAATTAATTTTTTGAATAAAGAATATAAAATAGGAGAGATATACAAATGTCTAGAAAAAACAGCAGAATAGAAAAAAGTGGGGAAATAAAAGCTAGAGGAAAGGTTGGAATTGTTTTAAAATTTATTTTAATAATTATATTAGCTTTAATTTTAGCAATGACTTGCTATTATTTAGTTGAACTAAAAAAAGCGGATGGTGATACAACAAGAGCAGCAATAAATGTTTTACAAAATGTTGCAAGTACAGTTGTTGACGAAGAACCTGTTTATGTTTTGCTATTAGGATATAGCTCAGATCAAGGTTTAAAATTAACAGATACTATTATTCTTGCTGGATATAATCCACAAACTCAAAAAGCGTTCATGGTATCAGTTCCAAGAGATACATTTATTGGTAATAGTTTAACTAGGGCAACTAGTTATGATAAGATAAATTCATTATATGGAAATGGAGGACCAGAAGAAATTGTTAATGCTGTAGAAGAAATTACAGGTGTTAATATAGATTATTATATTACCATAAACAATGAGGCATTAATTGATGTTGTTGATATTTTAGGCGGAGTTGAATTTTATGTTCCAATGGATATGAAATATGATGATAAAACTCAGAATCTACATATTAATTTAAAAGAAGGTCTTCAAACTTTAAATGGGGAACAAGCAGAAGGATTACTTAGATTCAGACATAATAATAATGGAACTACATATGATTCAGAATATGGTGATAATGATTATGGAAGAATGCATACACAAAGAGACTTTTTAATGGCAGTTGCTGAACAAGTTATCCAAGCTAATGATTTATCAAAATTAAAAGAAATTATAAATACAGTTTTTGATAATTTTGAAACAGATTGCCCAATGACAGTAATATTCTCTTATTTAACATATATTTATGACTTTAATATGGATAATTTAGAAACATATCAAGTTCCAGGAAATTCAGTGTTAGCAAATGATGTTTGGGTATTTGAATATGATGAAGATGAAACAGAAGAAATGATGGAAAGTATTTTAAATCACTTTAATAGTGAAACTTCTAATGCTGAATTAGAAGCAGCAGAAGAAGAAACATTAAATACTTCAAATGAAATATCAAATGATGTTTATGATGATGAAAGTTCAAATTATGTTTCAAATAGATATTCTTATTAATATAAAAATTTCTCTCTACTTTTAAGTAGAGAGTTTTTTTGTTTTAGAATCAATTATATATAAATTAATAAAAAATTAATTTTCTAAAAGCTTTAAACGCCTAGTGCTTAGAGCTTTTCCTGAATTTGACAAATTGCATTGGAGTGTAGTATAATTGTTATCGCGAGGTAATATTTAATGTATTATAATTGGAAAGAGAAAATTAATACAGAAGAATTAAAAAATGTAGCTAATTTAATAAAAAATGGAGAAGTTATTGTTTTTCCAACAGAAACAGTTTACGGTATTGGGGCAAATGCTCTAGATTCAAATGCCGTAAAAAAAATTTTTTTGGCTAAAGGAAGACCATCAGATAATCCATTAATTGTTCATGTGGCCAATAAGGAAGATATTGGTAGAGTAGTTTACACTCCTAGCGCAGTTGAACAAAAATTAATAGATACATTTATGCCTGGACCAATTACTATTATATTAAAGAAAAAACCAATTATACCAAATTCTGTGTCAGCAGGACTTGATACAGTTGGTATTAGAATGCCATCTAATGAGATAGCGCATAAAATAATTGCAGCTTCAGAAGTTCCAATTGCAGCTCCTAGTGCAAATATTTCAGGAAGGCCAAGTGGAACTAGGGTACAAGATATAATTGGAGAATTAGAATCAAAGGTAAGTGCTATAATTGATGGAGGTGAATGCGAATATGGTTTAGAATCAACAGTTGTAAAGGTTATAGATGATACACCAGTAATTTTAAGACCACGGAAAAATTTCACCAGAAGATATTAAAGAAGCTGTACGGAAAAGTGAGGATTGATAAAAAAGTATTTGAAAAAGTTTCAGGAGATGAAAAAGTAGAGAGTCCAGGAATGAAATACAGACATTATGCTCCTGCTACAAAATGTAAATTAATTTATTCAAAAGATGAAAAAAAACAGATTGAGGCATTAAATAAATTTTTAAAAGGAAAAGATAATATTGTAGTTCTTTGTTTTGAAGAACATAAGAAAAAAATTTTAATAAGAGATGAAAATAAAATCTCTATTGGAAGCAAAGAAAACTTAGAAGAGATTGCACAAAAAATTTATTCTAGTTTAAGATATGCTGATTCAAAAAATGCAAATTTAATAGTTATCGAAGGTGTTGAAGCAAAAGGGTTAGGAATTGCAATAATGAATAGGCTAATTAGAACTTGTGAATATGATTTTATTAATGTGTAATTTTATTAGGAGATACTTATAAAAAAGTATCTAAGGAGGATTTTATGGAAGAAGATAAAAAAGATAGTTGTAAACAACCGAGATTTTCGGTTATTATATGTACTTATAATTTAGAGAAAATTGTAAAAGTTTCTATGGAAAGTGTTTTAACTCAAAGATTTAAAGATTTCGAATTAATAGTAGTTGATGATTGTTCAACAGATAAAACTTATGATGTATTAAAAAAATATGAAGCTAAGGATAATAGAGTTACAGTATTAAGAAATGATGTTAATTCAGGACCAAGTGTTTCAAGAAATAAAGCAGTAGATATTGCTAAAGGTGAATATATTGTGTATTTAGATGGTGATGATACATTATATGATAGAAATACTTTAGGTAAAATTGATAAAACAATTGGAAATGAAAACTATGATATAGTTTATTTTGGTGTACAATATGTTGGTGGAAGTAATAAAGCTTATATACCAAATGCAGAAAATTCAACTCAAAAAGCTCGTATTGTTTGTGATATGCACTTTCCAGTTGCTAGTAAAGTATGGAGAAGAGAATTCTTACTTGAAAATAATATAAAATTTATAGGCGGTATGTATTATGAAGATATGGTTTACTCAATTAAAGCCGCAATAAAATCTAAAAAATTAAGTTATGGTGAATATCCAATTTATGTTTATTATAGAAATAGAGAAGGAAGTATTATGTCTACACCTAATATGAAAAGATGTAAAGACATGTACTTAGTAATGTATTATTTAATGGAACTTTATGAAGAAACACCTGATAATTTAAAACCATATTTATTAAGTTTTATTAAAAATGAGACATTAAGTATTCCAATGAGATTAGATGCAATTTTAAAAGCTATGGAAGATGATACATTTTCTCCCGTAATTCCAAAGAGAAACTATGTATTTACAGAAGCTGAACCAACTGTTATAGAAAAAACAGATGAAATTGAAAATCCTAAAGTTATTCCAATTGATATGAATAAAATGGAAAATTTAGATAATAAATTAGTTTCTGGTGGTGTCCAAATAGTTAAAGAAGAACCAAAGATAGCAGCATCTGATTTAGATGATTCAAAAATTTTAAAATTTGATAAATAAGGGAATATATATGAAAACAAAAATTTATTTAATTAGACATACTCAAACAACAGGAAATATTGAAAAACGCTTAATGGGAAGAACTGATTTTGAAATAACACCAGAAGGTCAAAAATACATTGAAAAGTTAACAGATAGATTAAAAAATATAAAATTTGATAAGGCTTATTCTAGTACATCTGAAAGAGCAATTAAAACTATTGAGCCTATTGCTAAATTACAAGGAATAGAAATAGAAAAAACAGATAAGTTATGTGAGATGAATTTTGGAATTTATGATGGGTGGAAATGGGAAGATGTAGATAAAGTAAATCCTAAGATTAAGCAAACTCAAAATGATATAAATGAGATAGCTGGAATCCCAGGACAAGAGTCAACTGAAGAAGTTGCAAATAGAATGTATAAATATATAAGAGCAGTAGCTATTGATAATGAAGGAAAAGTAATTTTAATGGCATCACATGGAGTTGCTATTGAAGCTTTTATCAGAAAAATACAGCATGAAAAGTTTTCAGAAAATAAAGAAGAAAATAGTCAAAAAAATACAGCTGTAAATATTATTGAATATGATAAAGAAAAAGACAAATTTAAAGTAGTTTTATTAAATGATTTAAGCCATTTAAAGTAAACGGAATTTAGGAGGAATATAATTTGGAAAAGAAATTTAAAATAGCGTCTTCTATTGATACTGTAAGAAAAATTGCAAAAGATAGATGTTCAATAGCAAGATTTGGTGATGGCGAATTAGGATATATAAAAAAAATAGGTTTATATTTTCAAGACTATAATGAAGAGATGGCTAAAAGATTAAAAGAAGTTTTAGATAGTAATGAAGAAAAACTTTTAATTGGATTACCATTAGCTTTAAATCCTGAATTTATAAACTTATATACAGGATATGCTAAAGAGTATTGGACAGAATGGACAAAGAAAAATGAAGAAGAAATGAAGAAAATGCTTAATATGGACAAACAATATTATTCTACACAAATTTCTAGATTTTATTTAGATTATGCTGATAAATCTGGTGTTGCTGAATATGTAAAAGAACTTAAAAATATTTGGAAAGATAGAGATGTTGTAATAATCGAAGGTGAAAAGAGTAGACTTGGAACTGGAAATGATTTATTTGATGATGCAAAATCAATTAGTCGCATATTAGGACCTGCTGAAAATGCTTATGACAAATATAATGAAATATTAGAAGAGGCAAAAAAGATTAGTAAAGATAAGCTTATTTTATTAGCTTTAGGTCCAACAGCAACAATTTTAGCATATGATTTATATAAACTAGGCTATCAAGCTGTAGACATTGGACATGTTGATATTGAATATGAGTGGTATTTAAGAAAGGCTACTACAAAAATAAAAATTGAAGGAAAATATATGGGTGAATCTGGAGTAATGAATCAAGGTGTTGAATCAAAAGAAAAAAGACTAGATGTTCAAGATACTTCTGATTCTCGTTATGAAAGTCAAATTATAGCAAAAATTTTATAAAATAAAAAATGAACCTTGAAAATTTTTCAAGGTTTATTTTTTTGGACTAAAAATTTGGAGTATTTCAGCAAAAATAAAAGTTTTGTGAAAATTTTGTGAATTTTTTTGCTTTAAAACTATTGTTTTTTTGAAAAAAATATAGTATAATAACAACTGTAATTTAGAGAAGAAAGGCGATTTATATCATGAAAAATTTTATGAAAGATATTAAATTAAATATGATGATTTATAGTAGTAGTGATAATAGTGATTATGTCGCCAGTAAACTTATGTCTAATTTGCATGTCAAAAAGAGGAGATTAAGAGGGGATTATAGGATAAACTAATATCAAGCTATAGTTTATATAAATGAAAAAATGCCTAATTAATTTGCTTGTTTTTGAAGCATGCAATTAATTAGGCATTTTTTTGTTGTCAAAATCTTCTTTTTGCAAGAAGAAATTTTTTAAAGAAGGAGGAAAAACATATGAATAAAGCAGGAATTTTAACTTTGTATGGAAATACTAATTATGGAAACAAATTGCAAAATTATGCAGTACAAGAGATGCTAAAGAAATTTGGAATAGAGGCAGAAACAATAATATATATAGGTAAAGATGAACACAATTTAAAATTCGAGAAAAACTTTAGTAGCGATAAGCTAAATGCTTTTAAAAGATTTAATCAAAATATTAATTACTATGAGCACAAACTTTATATGGATAAAGAACCAAGTAAAGAGTTTGGAAAAGATTTAGATTATTTTGTTATTGGAAGTGACCAAATTTGGAATTATACTTTTTGGGATGTTTTTTCTCCGAAGGTTTTTGCGTCATTTGCAAATGAAAATCAAAAAAGAATTGCTTTTTCAGCAAGTGTTGGAGTTTCAAATCCACCAGAAAAAGATTCTGAAGAGTATAAAATATTTGAGGATAATTTAAAAAATATGGATCATATCTCAGTAAGAGAAGAAGCTGGAAAAGAAATTATAGAAGGAATTTCTGGAAGAGATGATATAAAAGTTTTACTAGATCCAACAATGCTTCTTCATAGAGAAGATTGGGAAAAAGTTATGAAAAAGCCAGAAAGTTTAAAAACAGATAATTTTATTGTGAAATCTTTTTTAGGCAATACTGAAAGTAATGTTGAGACTGAAATAAAAAAATTTGCAAAGGAAAATAATTATGAAATAATAGATATCTCAGATGAAAATAGTCCATATTTTAATATGGGACCAGCAGAATTTTTATATTTAGAGAAAAATGCAAAAATGGTAGTAACAGATTCTTTTCATTCATGTGTATTTGCAATACTTTTCTCAACTCCATTTATTGTATTTAAAAGAGAAGATAAATTAACATCTATGTATTCTAGAATTGAAACTTTGCTTGAAACTTTTGGATTAGAGTATAGAACGTTTAATGGAGAAATTACTGAAGAAATGAAAAGTGATGATTATAGTGAAGTATATGAGATTTTGGATAATAAAAGAGAAGATTGTATGGAATATTTAAATAAAGTTTTTGTATAAAATAATATTTTTAGAGGGCAGATTTATAAATCTGTCCTGTATAATATGTAAAAAATTATGCATTTAGAAAAGGAATGATATTAAATATGAAAATTTTAAATAAAAATGAATGTACACGGATGTTGTGCATGTCAAAATATTTGCCCTAAAAATGCAATTTCTATGGTTTTGGAAAGTGATGGATTTAAATATCCTCATATCAATAAAGAAAAATGTATAAATTGTGGACTTTGCAGAAAAGTTTGTCCAGTTTTAAATCCTAAAAAGGAAGAGGAATGTTTACCTGATACATATGCTTGTATGAATAAAAATGAAAAAATTAGAATGGAAAGCTCATCAGGTGGAGTATTTTCGCTTGCTGCTGAAAATATTATAGATAAAAAAGGAATAGTTTTTGGAGCAGCTTTTAATCAAAATTTAGAGGTTCAGCATATAAAAGTAGATAATAAAGATGATTTAAAATATTTAAGAGGTTCAAAATATATACAAAGTGATATATTATACACTTTTAAAGAGGCTAAACAATTACTTGAAAATGGAAAAATAGTATTTTTTACTGGAACACCTTGTCAGATTGAAGGATTAATTAGTTTTTTGGGAAAAAGTTATGATAATTTATATACACGGTGACTTAATTTGCCATGGAGTTCCTTCAAAAAATATTTGGGATGAATATAATAAAAGTTTTAAAAATGATATAGAAAAATTTTCATTTAGAAATAAAGAAAAAAAAGGCTGGAATAAATATCAAGTTTTAATTGAAACTAAAACTGAAAAAAGATATATAGATCATGAAAAAGATGAATTTATGAATAAGTTTTTAAGTGATAAATATTTGAGAGAATCTTGTTATAATTGTAAATTTAAGAAAAAACATAGAATATCAGATATTACTTTTGCTGATTTTTGGGGAATAAATAACATTGCTCCAGAGATGAATGATGAAAAAGGAACTTCTCTTATTTTTATTAATTCTTTAAAAGGAAAAGAGATTTTTGAATCAATAAAGGCTAATCTTATATATAAAAAAGTGGATTTTAAAGAAGCTATAAAATATAATCCAAGTATGATAAAATCAAGTAAAAAATAAATATGATTTTAAAAACTTTTATAAAAGATACATTATTTTTAAAGGGCAGATTTAACTGCCCTTTTTTTGGTGATCTTAAGATTGTTCTCCTGGCATAATATAAGCAATCACACCATAAATTAAAGCTCCAATAATAGCTGCAAACCAAGTTATAGAGTATCCAGCTACAAAGAATTGAGTCGCGTATAAAGTAATAGCTGCTAAAACAAATCCAACAAAACCTTTACCAAAAGCTATAGCTTGAAGTCCAGTAATTTTAACTATTATATAATCCATAACAGTTAAAACTATTGCAGCTAAAGCTAAAGCCCAAATATTACTAATGGAGAAATTAGGTGTGAAAAATGCTGTAATTCCTAAAATAATAGCAGCGACAATAAATCTACCAACAATTTGTCCAAAAGTTCCCATTGTAGAGCTATTATCTTGGGTATTAGAATTATTTGTGCTCATTTTAAACTCCTTTCTAGAAATTAGAGGTAAGAATAGAAGTTAGAAAAACTATTAATAATATTTAATTTCAAACCACTAAAATCTAGTTATTAAATTTAATAGCTTTAAATCTTTAGAATTAAAAAATGTTTTTATTTTTAAGTAATTCTAAAATAAAATCTAACTTCTAATATGTATATTTTTAAATTTTTTTGCAGAAAATATACACGAAAATTATAGTAAAAATGTAAAAGGAGAGAAAATGTTATTAATTTTTCTTAGAGCAATTATTTTATATACTTTGGTTTTATTAGTAATGAGATGTATGGGAAAAAGAGAAATTGGTCAACTTCAACCTTTTGAACTTGCAATTTCAATTATGATAGCAGATTTAGCTATAATTCCTATGTCAGAGCTTGGAACTCCAATTTTTTATGGAGTGGTTCCAATTTTAGCTTTACTTGTAATGCATCTTTTAATTTCTTTTATAAATTTAAAGAGCATAAAATTTAGAGAATTTATATGTGGTAAACCTTCTATTTTAATATATAGAGGTAAAATCGATGAAAGCGTTATGAAAAAAGAAAATTTTACAATTAATGAATTACAAGAAAGATTAAGAGGAAATAATATATTTGATTTAGGAGATGTAGAATATGCTATTCTAGAAACTAGCCGGACAAATTACAGTCATTCCTAAACCTGAAAAAAAGGAAGTTACTTTAGAAGATTTGAATATTAAAGGTGAATATTCTGGTCTTCCATATGATTTGGTAATAGATGGAGTTATCCAAGAAGATAATTTAAATAAAATTTCAAAAGATAAAGAATGGCTTAAAAAACAAGTAAAAAAATTTGATATGGAACCAGAAGATGCACTAATAGCTACTATTAACGGAAAAGGAGAATTTTTTTGTCAAAGGAAGGAGTCTAAATGAAAAATATAAAGCCACTTTTAATTTCATTAATTATAGTTATTATTATATTTATTTTGGATTTTATAACAGTAAATAATACTAAAAATACAGTTGAGTTTTTTAATGAAAAATTAGATGAAATTGATAACATTCTTTCTCAAGAAGAAGTTCCTATTGATAAAGCAGATGAGTTAGTGAAAGAATGGGAAAAGAAAAGTAAGTTAATGGCTTATTATTTAGAACATGATGAAATTGAAAAAATAGGAAATGATATTACTTTGATTCAAAAGCAGGTTAATATTGAAGATATAGATGATGCTAGGCAATCAATATCTGAAACTAAATTCTTATTTTACCATTTACAAGAAAAACAAATTTTAAATATTGAAAATTTCTTTTAAATAATACTTGTATTTTTGGAAGATGTGTAATATAATCGTAACGAAAATGTAATATAGGAAAGGTTGGTAAAAGATGTTTGGACAAGATATAGGTATTGATTTAGGAACTGCAACTGTAATTGCTTATGTTAAAGGAAAAGGAATTGTTTTAAGAGAACCATCAGTTGTGGCAGTAAATAATATTAGTGGAGAAGTTGTAGCAATTGGACATGAAGCAAGACGTATGCTTGGAAGAACACCTGGGAATATTGTGGCAACAAGACCTTTAAGAGATGGAGTTATTTCAGATTATACTGTTACTGAAAAAATGCTTAAATATTTTATAAATAAAGTTGGAGGAAAATTTTTATTTTCTCCTAGAATTATGATTTGTATTCCATCTATAGTTACAGAAGTTGAGAAAAAAGCAGTTATTGATGCCGCTTCTAATGCAGGGGCAAGAAAAGTTTATTTAATTGAAGAACCAATTGCAGCAGCAATTGGAGCAGGAATTGATATTTCTAAACCATGTGGAAATATGATAGTAGATATTGGTGGAGGAACAACAGATATAGCTGTTATTTCTCTTGGAGGATCAGTTGTTAGTACTTCAATAAAAGTTGCAGGAGATAAATTTGATGAATATATTGTAAAATATGTTAAGAAAAAACATAATGTTATTATTGGAGAAAGAACTGCAGAAGAATTAAAAGTTGGTATTGGTTGTGTTTATCCTAAAATTCAAGATATGGAAATGGATGTAAGAGGAAGAGATTTAAGCTCAGGTCTTCCAAAAACTATAACTATATATTCTAGTGAAATAATGGAAGCTTTAGAAGAACCAGCAATGATGATTGTAGATAGTGTTCATTCTGTTTTAGAAAGAACACCACCAGAACTTGCAGCAGATATTAGTGATAAAGGAATTTATATGACAGGTGGAGGATGCTTAATAGATGGACTAGATAAATTATTGCAGGAAAAAACTGGAATAAATGTAATGATTGCAGAAGATGCAATTTCATGTGTTGCAATAGGAACTGGAAAAGCTTTAGATAGTTTAGACATAATGGATAGAGTTAGTAGAAAAGGGTAATAATTTTTAAATGTGATTTATTATATAGCATAGTTATATTTTTTAACTATGCTAATTTTTTAGTTAAATTTTAATAGATTATTGAGAAAAAATTAGTTTTGTGGTATAAGCAATATTAGAGACATAAAAAATAATTATAATTTGATTGGAGAAACAAAAGGTGGAAGATAATTATCCGAAAGCATATAAGGAAGTAATTGAAATATTGAATTTTGTTCCAAAAGAGAGTGTAGACAAAATACCAAAATCTTTAATAGATACTTTTAAATCTAAAATGGATAAAAACTATGTTTTTTTAGTGGATGTAAATAAAAAATTTGAAGATTTAGAGTTATTAAATGAAACAAAAGCAATTTTAGCTAATATTTTCAAAGATTGTTGGGCAACTCCATATCAAAGGGAAAAAATAAAATCAAATGAAGAATTAGAAAGACAAAAAAATAATGAAGCTAAAAGGTTAAAATATAATTTAGATGATATTTTTAATAATAATCAAGTAGAAAAAATAAATCAAATTCAAAATCATAATGAAAATATACCAACTGAAATGAAAAAAGAAAGATTTTATAAAAAAATTTTAGATTTTTTTAAGAAACTTTTTCATATATAAATAGATTGAGGTAAAAAATGAATATTTATGAATTTAAAGAAATCAATAAAAGTGCTGAGAACCATAAAAATAC
The DNA here is from genome assembly GCA_944389125.1 of uncultured Clostridia bacterium. Taxonomy (GTDB): domain Bacteria; phylum Bacillota; class Clostridia; order TANB77; family CAG-508; genus Scatovivens. Next base: position 154,880 of record CALXLF010000002.1, read on the forward strand.
AAGAGAACAATTAAAAGATAAACAAAAAGAATATGCAAAAATTTTATCAGAATTTAGTCTTAAAAGTATTGAAAAAGCTTTTTCAGTATTAGAAGAAAGAAGAAAAAGAGTTAAGCAAAATTTAGAAAATACTAAATTTGATTTAGAAAATTTGGATGAAGAAACTAAAAGAATATTTGAACTAATGGAAAAATATAAGCAAGAGATAAAACAGATATTTATTAGTAATGGAGAATTTATTACTCACATTACTAGTGTTTCACCAGATAAAATGGTTGGAGGAAAAATAGTAAGATCAGTAAATAGAGCTGATAATTATGAGACTAGCAGAGGAGATTGGGTATTTGCATCTTCTAGTCCAATAGATGGGAAAAATCCATATATGGCTAGAGATTCACATGGAATGGTTTTAATTTATCCAAATATATATATTTATGGTGATGATAATATACAAATTAAACAAGATGAGCAAGGAAAAAATAGGGTATTATTAAAAAATCCTAATTATATTTATAAAATTAATCCAGCAGATTTTAGACCTGTAGTAACTTTAATGAGAGATAGTAGTGGAAAACCATTTTTTGAATTTTCAGAAGAGTGGATTTGTGATAAAGATATTGATATAAATGATTCTAAAACTGTTTTAGGAGTACAAAAAGTTACAGATATTACAGAATTAATAGAGAATTTTCAGGTATTATGTGATGTAAATATTACAGGAGAGGCTATGAAAATAAGAAGCCTCTCTAGTAAAGAAGAAGCTATACAAATGTTATTTTCAGATATTAAAAATGGAAATTTAAGATATATAAATGGTGAAGCAAAAATAAATGTAAGTGAAATGATAGAAAATTCAAAATTAGAAAATGCTATTGGAAAAGCTACTATAGCAATATCAGTAAAGAAAAAAGATGAGGCAAAAAATAGAGAAAGAAGAGATGAGCAAGATTTGCAACAATCTATAAAAAGACTAGAAGAACATTAAATAAAAAAAGTAAGTCTATAAAAAAATTATTATAGACTTACTTTTTTTTACTTTTTTGTGGTGCTTCTTTCCAACGTAAAACTTTTATTGATTGATATTTATTTAAAATTTTCATATATTTTTGATATTCTTCTTCCCATAATTCATCAGGAACTTTGTCAAATGCGTCAAATACAGTTTCAGCTTCTTTTAAAAATAGAACTTGTTGCTGTGGCGAAATTTTCTCATAACGTTGTGCAAATGCATATAACTTATCTAAAGTATCGTTTGCTTTGATAAAAGTCCAAAAGTCATTTACCTTCATACCTGCCATTTTTATCTGATAAACAGCTATGAAAAGCAAAACTAAAATTACAAACCCCATTATGAAAACTATTGCTAAAAATTCCACTTTTAAATCCTCTTTCTTTTGTTTCTCAAAAATTTACAATTAGAATTATAGCATATAGTTATTTTTTGTTCAATAGTTTTTGAAAATTGATTGACAATATAATCTATCAAGTGATAATATATGTTAAGAAAAAATTTTTGGAGGAATTTTGAAATGAAATATAAGAGAATTTTGCTAAAAGTTAGTGGAGGTGCTTTATCTGGTGATAAAGATTTTGGATTTGATAAGGCGTCATTAGACAGAATTACAGATGAAATTATTAAAGCAAGTAAAGCTGGAATTGAAGTAGCAGTTTTAGTTGGGCGGAGGAAATATTTTTAGAGGAAAAACAGCAGATGAATGGAATATTGAAAGAGCTGAAGCAGATAATATAGGCATGATGGCAACTGTAATTAATAGCTTGATTTTAAGAGGAGCGTTAGTTTCTAAAGGAGCACATGATTTAAGAGTTATGACACCAATCCCAATGGATACAATAGCAGAACCATATATAAGATTACGTGCACTTCGTCATTTAGAAAAAGGAAAAATAATTGTTTTAGGTGGAGGAATTGGAGAACCATTTGTAACTACAGATTATGCATCACTTCAAAGAGCAATAGAGGTAAGAGCAGATGTAGTGTTAATGGCAAAACAAGGAACAGATGGAGTTTATACAGATAATCCAAATGTAAATCCAAATTGTAAACGTTATAAATCTTTAACTTATGATGAAGCAATTTCAAAAGATTTGAAGGTAGTCGATGGTTCTGCTTTTATTTTAGCAAAAGAATATAAAATGCCAATGTATATTTTTGATTTTAATCAAAAAAATTCTATTTTAGATATATGTGAAGGTAAAAATATTGGAACATATGTCGGAGATGATTGTGAAATTGAAATGTACTAATATAAAAAGAAAAGTCTATAAAGAAGGCTTTTCTTTTTTATCTATTTATGATATATAAAAGATATTATAATAAAAAGAGGTGTAGATATGAGTGAAGAGAAAAAAGAAGATATAAAAGTATCAGATATGATGAAAATGCAAATGGAATTATGGGAATTAAATAAAGATAATTGGTCTCCAATGGAAGCAAAATATGGTAGAAACTTTTTACTTTGGATGATAGAAGAAATGGGAGAAGTTATATCTATTATAAAGAAAAAAGGCGATCAAGAGATCATGGAAAATAAAGAAGTAAGAAAAGCTTTTGTCGAAGAAATGAGTGATGTATTAATGTATTATACAGAAACTTTATTAAGATATAATATTTCAGCAGATGAAATATCAAAAGCATATATTGAAAAACATAATAAGAATATGAAAAGAAATTATAAAGAAGATTGGAAAAAAAGTAAATAAAATTGGGATATAATAAAGAGAAAACAGTATACTGACTGTTTCCTCGATATATTTATATTATAATTTTGTTGGTTTATATTATCATTAAAAGTATTTTTTTAAGTTGTTTATTGTCTAGCTGATAAAAATTCTTCTTTAGAGATTCCAAATAAATTTAGAGCCTCTTTTAATACTTCTGTTTTATTTTTTCCAGTACTTGCATAAGAATTTTTAAAATCTGATTTTGGAATTCCATAGATATTATTTGGTCCATTAAGTATTAAAGAATCTCCAGCTTCTATTTTCATCTTTTTTCCCCAAGGAGCTTTAAATTCTATGTGTTCATAGATAGGAGTTGATAATACAGGTTCTCCTTTTGGTTTATATTGATCAGGATTTTTTGGGTCAATTTCGTAATTATCTTTAAATTCGGAATCTTCAACTATATATTCCTCTCCATTAGGATCTGTAACAACCCAGCCCGGTTTTCTTGTCTTTTCATCTAATTTTACAATATTTCTGGTTTCTTCTAAGCCATTATCATTCCAAGTAATAACTTCTTCACCTAATATTCCTCGTCTTGCAAATATTCTAGCTGATTTTACAACTTCGTCAACTGATAATTTTCCTGATTTTATACCTTCTTTTACGTATTCTTCAATATTATCAATTTTTTTAAAATGTTTTTTAAATTCTTCAATTGACATTTTAATCCTCTCCTTTCATACATATTATACACTATAAAAAAGAAATAAATAATAAAATTTTTTAAAATAATTTATTATAAAAAACACTTAAAAAGAAAATACGAATCATTATGTTATTTTTAGATTATCAATAAATATTTAAATTAAAATTAAAAAATGAAAATTATTAAGTAAATTGGCAGAATTAATACATAGTTCTAATTAACTTTTTAGTCGAATACACTTTAGAAGAAAATGTATTTGGCTAGGAGGTTTTTTCTTTATGAAAGGAACATCTATTGAAGAACGTGCAGTAAATTTGGCACATTATATAATAGATACAAAAGATACAGTAAGAGGAGCTGCTGCAAAATTTGGAGTAAGTAAAAGTACAGTACATAAAGATGTGAGTCAAAGATTAGTAAATATTAATTATGCATTAGCTTTAGAAGTTAGGAAGATTTTGGATGAAAATAAAGCTGAAAGGCATTTAAGAGGTGGGATGGCGACAAAGTTAAAATATAAAAAAGAAAAAAGTAACAAAAAAGAAAAAAGTTTGTAACACAAATGAAAAATGAAGTGGATAAACCCTACAAGCATTGAAAACACTAAAATATAAACGTTTAATAGTAAAAATAACGTTTTGACAATCAAGACCTGCTGTGCTATATTTCTAGTGTAGAAATTATATTTTTAATTTCTACAGGATGTTTTTGTAAGTTAAACAAAGGCAAAATATTTATAGGTAAGTAGGTGATTATATTTTGGGAATTTACAAATCAGAAATTGTTAATTTAAGAAAAAATATAGGAGATAATATTGGTCAAAGAATAATTATTAAAGAGTCACCTGGTAAAAGGAGTAAACCTCTTGAAAAATCAGCAATAATCGAAAATACATACAAAGATTATTTTAGAGTTAAATTTGAAGAAGCTGATAGAGTAGGTTCTTATAATTATACAGATTTATTTACAAGACAAATTGAAGTAAAAATTGATAATGGAAATGGTTTTGAACCATTAATTGAACCACAAATTGAAATAAAAAGAAGAAAAACAGCTGTATAAAATTTAAAAAAAAGGAATTATTTGGAAAATCCTCCATATAAATGTAGTAAAAGCATTTAAGGAGGATTTTTTTTATGGAGACTATAGATGTAAATAGAAAAGTTTTGAGTAATAGTAAAGATTTGGAGATTACAAATGAAGTTATTGTTCCAGATGTAAAGCCTGATATAGTAAATATTATTGATACAAATGGATTAGTTTATATAAATAGGCAAGAGATTTCAAATGGTAGTTTTAAACTTGAAGGTAATACAGATGCAACAATTATTTATTTATCAGGTGAAGGAGATACAAGAACTATTAGGGCTAATCTAGAATTCAGTTTTAAACAAGAAAGTGTGGAAATTAAAGAAAATTGTTTGATTAAATATGATACTCAAATTATAGAATTAAATTCAAAAATGCTAAATGAAAGAAAAGTTGTTATAACAGCAAAATTAAAGATTAGATATGGTGTTTATGAAAAGAATAGTGTTAAATTTTATAATGATTTTGATAATATTGAAGGACTTCAAAAACAAGAAGAGGTTTTAAATTTAAATTCTGTAATAGGCTATGGAACTGCTAAAGCAACAATAGATGAAAAGATAAATGTAGATGGTTTAGATATAATAAGTGAAATTTTAAAGGTTGATGTTAATATCTCCAATATTGAAAGTAAAATGAGTTATAATAAAATTTTAGCAAAAGGAGAAGCTAATATTTGTATACTTTATTTGACAGAAGATGGAAGAATTGGAAAAGCAAGTGGAGATTTTCCTGTTATGAGTTTCATTGAAATTCCAAATGTTAAAGAAGACAATATCTGTGAATTAGATTATAAGATGCAAAATATAGTTTTAAAAATTAACAATAATGATGATCATTCTTTTTCATGTCAAGCAGAATTTGAAATTCAAGCTCAAGTGTTTGAGAAAAAGACAGTAAATATAGTGAAAGATTTATATTCCTTAAAAAGCGATTTAGAGTATACACAAAGTGATATAGAACTTGAACTTTTTGATAATGTAGAAAGTGAAATTATTAAAATAGATGAAAAATTTGAAATTAATGATATAAAAAATGTTTTAGATGTAGATATTAAAATAGATATTTCAAATATTAATTCACCAGTTGCAAAACTTAAAATTTATTCAGAATCTACTCAAAAAGGTGGATTAATTGTAAAAGAATTTGATGTTCCTATTATGGCAAAATTTGAGAGTGAAAAAAATTATCAAGTAAATATTAAATCTAAAGAATTTAGTTTAGATATAAATAATGTTGTAGTTCAAGCTCAAATTGAAGTAAAACAGGAAAGCAGTTCTTTTAGAAAAATTTCAATGATACAAGATGTTAAAGTAAAAGAAAGTAATAATAAAGATGATTATAGTGTAATAGTATATTTTGTTAAGCCAAATGATACAATTTGGAAAATTGCAAAAAAATTTAAAGTGAGTCAAGATACTATTCTAAAAATTAATGATTTGGAGAATCCGGATTTAATTTATCCAGGAGATAAGCTTTATGTCCTTAAATAAAATCTATTCAAGACCAAGAATAAGATTTCCCAAAAATAGATTTAAGCCCAAAAGTAAGAAACAAAAGATAAAAGCTTTAATTTTATGGATTCTTATAATATTTTTTATAATTTTAATTATTATTTTTAGAGCAGCATACCCAATATTTATAAAAAGCTGTGAAACAGAAGCTTCAAGTGCTGCTGTTAGTATATTAAATGATGAAGTAAATAAAGCAATGGTTTCTTATAATTATGATGATTTAGTAAATATTGTAAAAACTTCAGATGGAAAAGTTTCTTATATAGAAGCTAAAGTTAGACCTTTAAATCAGCTTGTGACTGAAATTACAAACAATATTCAAGATAGAATTAATAATATGGAAAACATAACTGTTACATTAAATTTCGGTAGTATTTCAGGTATAAGTTCTTTAGCTTTAATTAGTCCAAGTATAGATGTAAAAATGGAAAGTTCAGGAAGAATAGAAACAGAGATTGAATCAAATTTCGAGTCAGTTCGGGATTAATCAAACATTACATAGAATTTATCTTAAGTTAAAATGTAAAGCATCAATTTTGACTCCATTTCAATCAGTTTCTAAAACAATAGAAAGTGAGATTTTACTTACAGAAACAGTAATAGTAGGAGAGGTGCCAGAAACTTACTATTTTTATGATAATTTGGGGTTTGAAGATATATTAGATACAAATTAAAAATTTATAGAAAAAAATATAGGAAAATTAAATTACCTATATTTTTTTATCTATTATCTTGAAATTTTTGCTTATTTTGAGAATAAAGTGAATTTGGCTTGTGCTTAATTTCTGGAAGACCTGGAATGTCCAATTCGGGATTTTTAGATTGTACTTTAGCAAGATTTAATTTTATACAATCTAATAATTGTTGCTTTCTGATTTGATTTCCGAAAAGCTATATCTCTCAAAATACCTGAAATCACATATGGAGATAAACTTGTATAATAATTTCCTTGTATTTTTTTAGTTAGTTCATAGTCAACAGATGAAACAGCTCTTATAGCATGTAAAGTTGAATCTTCTAAGCCTTTACTTAAAAGTGAATTATAACTACAAGCTATTTTTGTAGATTTATTATTTAAATTAATATATTGCCCAGAATGAACTTCAGGAGCATAAGATATATATCCATCTAAACATTTTAAAAATGGATTTACATTTTCAGAACCTTTAAAAAGTCCGAGGATATTTTGAATGAGTTAATTGAATTTTTTGACATACTCCATTTAAGTCATCTGAACTTACATAAAATACAAATTGCTCAGAACGCCTTGAGTTACTTTGATTAGAATTAAATTTAAAATAATAACTATCATCTCCGAATACTCTAGCAAAAGAATCTGCAAGTAGAGCAACATTTTGAGGTTCACAATTTAAATAAATTCTATAATCAGGCCTTTTACATCCATTTGTAGAAACATGATAAAAAGCAGGTGTACCATTACTATTTTTTTGAACATATTCAATTTTTGCTTTTTGACCATATTTATGATTTTTTATATTTTGCAAAAAAATTTCTTCATTACGTTCATTATTTCCTTTATAACTTATATCAAGAGAACTTAAAGAAGTTAAAGCACTATATGAATTTATAAAACCATAATTTTGTTGTTGATAAATTAAAGCATTAATATACTGGTCAATAGCATAATCAAGAGTATTAGACTTATTATTGTTTGCCATATTAAAACCTTTCTATAAGCTAAAAAATAGCTTTTTCATTTGTAATTTTAATTCATTTAAATTTTAACAAATACAAAAATAAAAGTCAATTAAAAGCATACTAATAGTTAATTTTAATAATTAAAAAAAGTTTTAGAACCTAAAAATTAGAGTATATAACATTCTTAAAAAAAGTGTAATCTGAATTGCAAAACAATATTAATAATTTCAAAAAAAGCTTATTTTGCTATTGAAAGATGATAAATAATGTAGTAAAATGTTACCAATATTTAATAGGTGTAAAAAGTTTTAAAAAATTTAAGAAGTATTTTTGAAATTAATTTAATTCATTTCAAAAAGGAAAGGAATTTTTATGAGTGAGTATAAAAATGAGGTAAAGCAATATTTTAAAGAAAAAGCAGATGAATATGATTTAGTTGATGAACAATTATATTGGGTTTTATCAGATAATTTACTTTGGGAAATTTTAGATGAAAATGTACTATCTAAAATAGATGGAGATATTAAATTTTTAGATGCCGGAGCTGGAACTGGTAGATGGTCTATTAGAACTTTAAATAAATACTCTACATCAAGTGGAATATTAGTTGATTTATCTGAAGATATGTTAAATCAAGCTAGAATGAAGTTGAAAAAAATGAATGCTATAGATAGAGTTAAAATTATCTGTGATGATCTAGATAATTTTGATACAAAGAGTAAACGTGAATGTAATGTTGCATTTACATTTCACAATGTTTTAGGATTTGTAAAAAATCCAGAAAAAGTTATTGAGAAAATGGCAAGTATGGTAGTTAAGGGTGGATACGTTGTTTGTGGTGTTCCTAATTATTACCATAATATATTTTTTAATATATTTGTAAATAATTTAAAATTAGCTAAAGAATGTTATACAACTCACAAAGGAAGATTTACTGAAAACATGCCTGAGATGAATATGTTTACACCTGAAAGTCTTAGAAAAATATATGATAAAGTAGGAATTGATGTTATAGGTGTGTATGGATTTCCTATTTCTATATATCCTGGAATGCAAGAAACTCAATTAAGAGGTCAATCTGATTCACTTTCAGATATTTTAGCAGATAAAAATACTTTTGATGAAATTTTTAATATGGAAAAAAATTTATATAAAAATCAAGAAGCAGCAGCTAGAGGTAATCAATTAATTATAATAGGTCGTGTAAAGGAGTGATTATAAATGATAGAAATAGTAAAAACTATGAATGCTACTGATGGTAGTAAAAAATATTTAGTAAAAAGTGATTCTCAAAAAAATTGCTTTGAAACTCTTTTATTTTCATTACAAAAAGAACCAGATAATTATATTTTATGTATCTCTTCACAAGTTGGATGTCAGATGGGATGTAAATTTTGTGCTACTGGTGCTTTAGGATATTGTAATAATATTGATGCTAATGATTTAGTAGATTTAGTAGAGTTAATTGAAAAAGAAAACACTGACAAAAAAATTGGTTGGTACTCTTTTATGGGAATGGGAGAACCTTTAAATAATTTTGACAATGTTATGAAGTTTTATAATATTATGAGCAAAAAAAATAAAAATGTACATTTTTCATTATCTACAGTAGGTATTGCTGACAAAATATATGAGTTGGCTGATTCTGGATGTCCATATTATCTTTTTGTTTCTTTACATTTCCCTTTTGATGAAATGAGAAAAAAATCAATGCCTATAGATAATAAATATCCAATAAAAGAAGTGATTGATGCTTGTGATTATTATTATTCAAAAAGCTGTCAAAAAGTTGAAATGAGTTATATGCTATTAGAAGGTGTTAATGATACAGATGAATGTTTTAAAGAGTTAACAAGATTATTATCACCTGAAAAATATCGTATTCAAATTTTACTTTATAATGATGTTGATGTGAAAAATGATGTGATAAAATATGAAAGAGCAGATCAAAATTATGCTATTGAATTTGCAGAAAAACTAAGAAAATTAAATTACGAAGTTAATATTTCTCTTAGTGTTGCTAAAGATGTTTTGGCTGGATGTGGTCAAATGACAGGAAAATATGATAAGGGAGAGTTGATATGAAAAATAAATTTGATTTTTTTCATTTGTATTATCCGCAAGTAATAGCTGATTCATGTAATTATTTTAAAAGTATTAATGGAATTTATATTGATTTACCAGCTATTATTAAAGAAGAACATAAAAATGTTGAGTATGAAAATGCTGAAAAAATCAAATTTCAAGATTCTATATATTTAAAAGCAAATAAAAATACCAAAATAAAATTAAATATGCCAATTAAAAATCACGCTTTTTACTATGGTGTAATAAATATTAGTGATAATGATAATTTATCTTTTTTATATTGGTTTAATATAAATAATAAAACTCAGTTTGAAAATATAAAACATTATTTAGAAAATAATTTAAAAATTGGTTTGATGAAAGGAAGCAATGAAAAGTATTTAATTGCTGTTTGGTCAGGATATGAGAAGTGAAATAGAAAAATACATTTATCCAAATTATTTTAGTAAAGGATATCCACTTTTAACACCAGAGATTAATGATATATGGGCTGATATATTAAATATTTTAATAGAATGTTTTGAAAAAGAGTTTAAAGATATAAAAATAGTAAATACATTACCATTAACTTATGATATAAATTTCTTATCTAAATTTTATGGAAAATATTTCGATAAAATTGAAGAAATGATTCCAAGATATAAAAAAGATGATAATAAAGAAAAAGCTTTACTTACAGATAAATTACCTGTAGTAGTAAATTATATTAATAATAAAAAAATAGATAATTTGATATCAACATATACAGTTGTTAGACCAAGAAGTTTTGGACTTAGAACATATCTTTACGAGGAATTTATTAGATATTTTCAGTTAATTATTTCTACAGATAAACTTGAAAAAAAAGAGTTTACACAAAAAATAAAAAGTTCATTAGAAGAATTTTTTAGAAAAATAAATTTAGAAGTGATTTTAGCTGGACGTATTTCAGAATCTTATTATAGTAATAAAAGTACATTTTTTTCTATATGGTTGGATGATAGAATTACTGATATTTTACAATGTGGACTATTGAGGGAAAATGTTGTAAATTCAATATTTACATCAAGTAAAAAGACAAGATTTGTAATGGATATTGGAGGCTCTCAACGTTTAATTACAGCATGGATTTATGCTAATTCTGATAAATTAGGTTTAAAATTTCCAAAGGCTATGAGACAATATGATATATTACTTGAAGTTAAGAATTCAACAGAGTTTAGTAAAAAAATTATAAATTATTGTAAAGAAAATAAAATTAGGGTTTTATTTGATCAATCTTTAGGAAAGAAAAAAATAAATAAAATAAGAAATTTAGGGTATAGCCAAAGTGTTGATATTCTATTGATTCAAAGAAATAGAGATGGTAAAGAATTTTATGATGTTTTTTATCGAAATGGAGACAAAAGACTAATTAGTAATATAAATGAACTTAAAGACTGTTATAATAATTATGAAGATATATTTTTGATTAATCAGAAAAAAATAATAAAAAAACATATTAATAATCAAAAAATACATCCATCTACATATTTTGGTGATTTACCAGTTATGGATGATAATTTGTTTAAGGAGAATTAAATGAATAAAAAAATTAAAATCGGAATTAATGGATTTGGGAGAATTGGTAGTCTTATTTTCAGAAGGGCAGTAAAAGATGAAAATGTAGAAGTCGTCGGAATAAATGATCCTAATATACCAATTGATTATATGTGCCATTTAATGAAATATGATTCAGCACATGGTATTTTTAATGAAAATATAAAACTTTTAGATGGAAAAATACAAGTAAATGACAGTGAAATTAAAATTTTTTCAGAAAATAATCCTAAAGATATTGATTGGAAAAGTTGTGGAGCTGAATATATAGCTGAAGCTTCTGGAAAATTTGATAATATAGAAGGCTCATCATTACATTTTAATGGTGGAGCAAAAAAAGTAGTTATAACTGCTCCATCAAAAGATGCTCCTATGTTTGTTATGGGAGTTAACCAAAAAGAATATAAGAAAGGAACTAAAATAATTTCTAATTCATCATGTATTACCAATTGTTTAGCTCCTCTTGCAAAAGTAATAAATGATAATTTTGGGATAGAAGAGGCAATTATGACATCAGTTCATTCTGCAACTGGTGTTCAAAATGTAGTTGATGGAATTATGTATGAAGATTGGAGAGCTGGAAGAGCTGTTTTAAATAATATTATACAAACTCCAACTTATTCAGCAGAAACAGTTGGTAGGGTGATTCCAGAACTAGATGGAAAACTTCTGGGAACGGAATTTAGAGTACCCACATTAGATGTATCTGCAATAGATGTCACAATTAAATTAAAAAAGGAAACAACTTATGAAGATATAAAAAAAGCAATGAAAGATGCTTCTGATAGTAGTGAGTTTAAAGACATTATTGAATATACAGAAGAGAAAGTTGTTTCATCAGATTTTGTTGGTGATATACATACATCAATATTTGATGCCAGTGCCGGAATAATGATGTCACCTAAATTTGTAAAGCTTATCGCTTGGTATGATAATGAATGGAGCTATGCTTGCAAAGTAATTGATTTAATGAAATATGTTTATAAAGTTGATGAAGGAGGAAATAAATAATGAGATATTCTAAAGAGGTTGATAGAAAATGGCAAAAAAGATGGAAAGAATCAGGATTATATAAATTTGATATTAGTAATCTTGATAAAAAGTTTTATTCATTGGAAATGTTTTCATATCCATCAGGAGCAAGATTACATTTAGGACATTGGTTTAATTTTGCACCATCAGATTCATTTGCTAGATTTAAAAGTATGCAAGGATATAATGTTTTTCATCCTATGGGATTTGATGCTTTTGGATTACCTGCTGAGAATTATGCTATAAAAACAGGTATTCATCCAGAAGAATCAACTTTAAAAAATATAGAAACAATGAAAAGACAATTAGAAGAAATGGGAGCTAATTACGATTGGAATTATTCTGTTGAAACTTGTATGCCAGATTATTATAAATGGACTCAATGGATATTCTTAAAACTATTTGAAAAAGGCCTTGCTTATAAAAAAGAAGCACCTGTTAATTGGTGCAAAAGTTGTAATACAGTATTAGCAAATGAACAAGTTGTAAATGGAGAATGTGAAAGATGTGGCACTATAGTAGAAAGAAGGAAAATGTCTCAATGGTTTTTTAAAATTACTGATTATGCAGAAGAGTTATTAGAAGGATTAAAAGATTTAGATTGGCCTGAATCAACCAAAAAGGTTCAAGCAAATTGGATAGGTCGTTCTGAAGGAGCAGAAGTAAAATTTAAGATTGAAGGAAGTAAAGATGAATATTTAACAGCTTTTACAACAAGAGTTGATACATTAAATGGAGTAACATATGTTGTTATAGCTCCTGAAAGTGATATAACTTTAAAATTAACGAAACCTGAATATCTTGATGCTGTAAATAAGTACAGAGAACAAACTGCAAAAGCTTCTGATATAGAAAGAATGTCAACCGAAAGAGAAAAAACTGGAGTATTTACAGGTTCTTATGTAATTAATCCAATTAATGGAGAAAGAGTTCCTCTTTGGGTATCTGATTATGTAATTGAAGGTTATGGAACAGGTGTAGTTATGGCTGTTCCAGCACATGATGAAAGAGATTATGAATTTGCTAAAAAATATAATTTGAAAATAAAAGAAGTTATAAAACCTGTAGATGGAAATGCGGAATTACCATATACTGACTATGGAATATTAATTAATAGTGGAGAATTTAATGGATTAACAAGTGCTGAAGCTAAAAAGAAAATTGTTGAAAAATTGAGTAAAACAAATGAAGGTAAACAAACAGTAAATTATAGATTAAAAGATTGGTTAGTATCAAGACAAAGATATTGGGGAGCACCAATTCCTATTATATATTGTCCTGATTGTGGAATTGTACCTGTACCAGAAAAAGATTTGCCAGTATTATTACCTCATGATGTTGAATTTAGACCTGATGGTGAATCACCATTAAGAAAATCAAAAGAGTTTATGCATTGTAAATGTCCAAAATGTAACAAAGATGCTATGAGAGAATCTGATACTTTAGATACTTTTGTAGATTCAAGTTTCTACTTTTTAAGATATCCTGATGCTAGAAATTCTGAAAAAATATGGGATAAAGAGATAGTTGATAAGATTATGCCAGTTGATGTTTATGTTGGAGGTAAGGAACATGCTACAATGCATCTTATATATGCTAGATTTATGACAAAAGCATTAAGAGATATGGGATATGTAGACTGTGATGAACCTTTTAAGAAAATGGTTCATCAAGGAATGATTTTAGGTCCAGATGGTAATAAAATGAGTAAATCAAAAGGAAATACAGTTGCTCCTGATCCTTATGTTGACAAATATGGTTCAGATACATTTAGAATGTATATTATGTTTGGATTTTCTTTTACAGAGGGTGGTCCTTGGAAAGATGAAGGAATACAAGCTATTGTTAAATATTTAACTAGAGTAGAAAATTTAGCAGATAGAATACTTAATAATAAATATAAAACTAAAAATACGATAGATGATGAAGAAAAAGAATTAATTTATGTAAAAAATAGAACTATTAAAGCAATGGAAGCAGATATAGATAGATTTCAATTTAATACAGCAATAGCACGTTCTATGGAGTTTATAAATGAAATGGTAAAATATGAACAATTACCAATAGTAAATGAGAAGCTACTTAGAGAATCATTTGAAACATATATCACTCTTATTTCTCCATTAGCTCCACATTTTTCTGAAGAAATTTGGGAACAATTTGGACATACTGAATCTGTTCACAAAGAATTATGGCCAAAATATGATGAAAAAGAAATCGCTAAATATCAAATTAATTTGCCAATTCAAATTAATGGAAAACTTAAAACTGTAATAAAAACTAATAGAGAAGCAACAAAAGAGGATGTTAAAGAAGCAATAAAAGATGTTCCAACAATAGTACAAGCTTTAAAGAATTTTGAAATAAAAGATGAAATATTTGTACCTCAAAAAATATTTAATATTGTTGGAAAAAAGAAATAAATATTTTAATTAAATAAAAAAAGGATGGCACCTGCTTATAGCAGGTGCCATTTAGTGTGCATCATCTTACAACAAAGTTGATGATACGTCGAGGAACGTAAACCACTCTTTGAATGGTTTTACCGTTCAACTTGTGTGTAACATACTCTTGCGCAATGGCTTCAGCTTCAGACTGGGTGGCATTGGGATCAATTTCTATTTTGGCAATAGTTTTTCCGTTCATTTGAACAGGAATCTCGATTTTGTCAGATGCCATTTTGTCTTTATCAGCTTTAGGCCAATGACCGGTTATAAAGATACTCTGACTATGTCCAAGCTTTTGCCAGTATTCTTCCGCTGTATGTGGAGCACTTGGTGCCATAAGACAAGCCAGTATTTCCATGACAGATGTGAGAACTTTAGAATTTCTTCCTGTGTCCAAATATCTGCCAATTTGGTTGGAGAGTTCCATCATCTTAGCAATCGCAGTATTGAATTGGAAGACCTCAAAATCACGAGTGATTTTATCAATCGCAATGTTCATAAATTTTTCGAGATCTGCTTCTTCTTTACCATACAAGTCTGAAAACTCTTTGATGGCAAAGTACCTGTTATAGTACCGATCAATTCGTTTAAAGTACTTGTTGATTGCTTCGAGCCCACTATCTGACCATGGGCCACCTTCCGTGTATTTGAATCCGAACATCAGGTATGTGCGAAATACATCGCTACCATACTTTTCTACATATTCATCTGGAGAAACTGTATTACCTTTAGATTTACTCATCTTCTGGCCGTCAGCTCCGAGAATCATACCCTGATGTATAAGCCTTTGAAATGGCTCATTAATGTCCAAATATCCTGCGTCGCGAAGAGCTTTGGTTACAAATCTGGAATAGATCAGGTGCATACAGCTGTGTTCAGCACCACCAACGTACATATCCACAGGGAGCATTTTATTGACAATATCCTTGTCAAATGCTTTTTTGGAATTCCGCGCATCGGGATAACGAAGCTGATACCAAGAGGAACACATAAATGTATCCATAGTATCTACTTCTCGACGTGCTTTTTTACCACAGCATGGACATGTTGTTTCTACAAATTCGCGACATTTCGCAAGAGGAGACTCTCCAGTTGGTGAAAACTCAACATCATAGGGGAGTTCAACCGGCAAATCCTTTTCGGGGACTGGTACGATTCCACAATTATCACAATAGATAATTGGAATTGGAGCACCCCAGTATCTCTGACGTGAGATAAGCCAATCTCTCAGCCTGTAAGATATTGCTTTTCCACCGCAGTTTTTCTGCTCCAAGAAAGTGTTGATGGTTTCCTTGGCTTGGGTTGCTGTCATGCCATTGAGGAAATCAGAATTAATCATCATTCCATCTTTGCCAATATAGACCTTTTCAGAATCATTTCCATTTGAAATAACAGTGATGATTTCGAGGTCATGTTTTTTAGCAAATTCGTAGTCTTTTTCGTCATGTGCTGGAACAGCCATAGCAATTCCAGTCCCATAACTTTCAATGATGTAATCAGCTACCCAAATGGGAATTTTCTTCCCAGTTACAGGATTGATAGCAAATGCACCAGTGAAGACACCAGTTTTTTCGTGCTTTGTTGACTGCCTTTCAATTTCAGTCAGATATTCAGCTTGTTTTACATAGACATTAACATCCTCCTTAAACTCGTCAGTAACAATGTCTTCCAAAGCATCATGCTCAGGAGCAATAAGAAGAGCAGTACTGCCAAATACCATTTCTGGTTTGTCAGTGAAGACTTCGAGTTCTTTACCATTTTCAGTTTTGAAAATGATTTTTGACCCCTCAGTTTTACCAATCCATGCCCTTTGCATAGCTTTTGTCTTTTCTGGCCAATCAAGATGGTTCAGGCCTTCGATGAGTTCTTCTGCATAATCCGTGATTTTCAGAAACCACTGAGACATTTTTTTTGTGTGTACTTCAGTTCCACACCGTTCGCAGCAGCCATCTTTGACCTGTTCTCTAGCCAGAACGGTTTTGCATGATGGACACCAGTTTGCTGGAGCAGACTTTTTATATGCAAGCCCCATTTTGTAGAGCTGCAGAAATACCCATTGTGTCCATTTGTAGTATTCTGGATCACAAGTGATGATTTCTTTACTCCAATCAAACATTCCGCCCATGTCATCAAGCTGGCGTTTCATGACAGCAATATTGTGATAAGTGCTGTTTTTTGGATGTACTCCTGTCTTGATAGCATAGTTTTCTGCCGGCAGTCCAAACGCGTCAAATCCCATAGGCTGAAATACAGCATATCCTTGAAGACGTTTGAATCTAGCCCAGCTATCAACTAGGCCAAAGTTGAACCAGTGCCCCAAATGAAGCTTGGCTCCTGACGGATACGAAAACATTTCCATGACATAGAGTTTCCGCTTGATGTTGCTTTCATGGAAAGTAGCAATGCCAAGCTCTTTCCATTTAGCTTGCCAAAGCCTTTCTTTTTCCAAGTTCATATGGACTCTCCTTTCTGTAGTCTGTAAACTGTGATGTGATAGAGTATGTTAAAATAAACAAGTTAGTTTTCTCTCCTTCCTTAAGTATTTGTCTCTACACTAAGAGACTTTTCAACATTGTTTATTTAACAATCATATTATAGCATATGAAAAGTTATTACGTCAACTTGATACAACTGCATTTTTGTGATTTTTCATTGACAATTACGCTATTTTGTGATATGTATAATAAAACTAATATAGCGAACTATTATATATATAATATAATAGGATACAAATTAATTACATAGCTTCGATAAACTGCACTATATAGGTTTTTATAGTGCTTTTATTCATTTTGATAAGGAGGGATTGATGATGGAAAGAATTAAACCAACAGGTTCATGGAAAAAATTAGATGATCATTTTTTAAGAGCAATTAGTGATCCATGGTATAAGTGTTTGGTAAACTTAGAAAATTTGATTTCAGAGTATACATTTCTTTTTTATATGAAAAAAGGAATTAAAACTATGCATCTACCTATAACAACAGGTTCAATATCTAGCCCTATGGGACTTGGAAGTGATTCATTACCTGTAAAAATAAATTTGTCAGGGTGTGATACATATTTAGCAGATTCTATGCAATTTGCTTTAGAATATGGATGTAGATTTTTTGAAAATGGAACTTGGTATATAATGCCATCTTTTAGAGGAGAGGGAGAAGATGCAAGACATTTAAGTCAATTTTATCATAGTGAAGCTGAGATTCCTGGAACACTTGATGATGTTATAAAATTAATTGAAGAGTATTTAAAATTTTTGTGTGAAAATATTTTAAAAGAATATAAAGATGAGATTATTGAAATAGCCGGAACAACTGAGCATATTGAGAAATTAATAAATTTAAAAGAAATCCCTAGAATTACATTTGAAGAAGCTGTTAAAATGTTAAATGATGACCCAAAATATATTGAACATAGTGAATATGGATTTAGAAATATTACAAGAATTGGTGAGACAGTATTATTGAAAAAATTTGGAGGATTTGTATGGCTTACTAATTTTGATAAAATGGCAGTTCCATTTTATCAAGCACAGACTGAGGATAAAAAATATGCTAAAAATGCAGATTTACTTATGGGTATTGGAGAAACTGTTGGATGTGGAGAACGTCATGAAACAGGAAATGAAGTAAAAAAAGCTTTAAAAGATCATAATGTAGATGAAAATGAATATAAATGGTATATTCAAATGAAAGACAAATTTCCATTAAAGACTTCAGGATTTGGAATGGGAATAGAAAGATTTATTTTATGGTTGACAAAACAAAATGATATAAGAGATTGCCAATTATTGCCTAGATTTTTAGGAAAAAATGTTATACCATAACATATACAAATTAATTTTATAAGGAAGGTTTTAATGAATAAGAACAATATTCCAATTTTAGAATTTGATGAAGATAAAAATGCAATTATTAGTCCAGATGATTTTAATAAGGATATCCCTAGGATTCAAGAAAAATGTATATTATGTTTTTTTAATGAAATTATAGATGAACTTGAAAGGCAAGGAAAAATTAGACATATAACAGAATTGCATTCTCCTTTAGGAAGTCATAAAATTTATGAGATGACATATAATGATGTATCAATAAATGTATTCAACCCAGGTCTTGGTGGACCAATGGCAGGAGGTTTTGTTGATGAATTAATTGGACTTGGAGTTAAAAATTTTATGGCTTGTGGAGGAGCTGGAGTTTTAATAGATGAAATAGAGATGGGAACATTAATCATACCAACATCAGCTGTAAGAGATGAGGGTTTGTCTTATCATTATTTTCCAGCAAATCAAGATATATTTTTGAAAAATGAAGTTTATAATAAGATCGAATCTGTTTTAAATGAAAATGAAATAAAATTTTTAAAAGGAAAGACTTGGACTACAGATGCAATTTATAGAGAGACTAAAACTAAAATTCAAAATAGAAAAAAACAAGGATGTATATGTGTTGAAATGGAGTTTGCCAGTATGCTTTCAGTAGCATTATTTAGAAATGTAAATTTTGGTCAGTTATTATATGGTGGAGATAGTGTTGATGGAGGTATTTGGAAATATAGAGATTGGTTGAAAAATGAAAGTGTTCAAATGAAAATGTTTTGGCTTTGTGCCGATATTTTAACAAAATAAAGTAATAAAATAGAGCATTAAAATTGCTCTATTTTTGTTTGAATTTTATCTTGACTTTTGGCTTAAAACATGTGATAATTTTTTCGTAGATTGATTTTTATATGTTTAATTAGGAGAAAAGTGCTTTGAAACAGGGAGTTTTTAAATATATTTTTATTCTAGCTTTTATTGTTTTATTAATAATTACATATGTTGTTTTTTATAATGATGAGAATGAGACAGATACAGTTCAAGATCAAACTTCGACAGTAAGTACATTAATTACAGATTTAAGATTGGGAATTGCAGGATTTGATTCTTTAAACCCAATTGTAAGTAATAACAAAAATGTTAAGGATATTTCTAGATTAATTTTTGATTCATTAATAAGTATTAATTCTAATTATAGTTTAGAATATGGTTTAGCCACTGAAATTGCAAAATCAGATAATTTAACATATATCATAAAATTAAGAGAAAATGTCAAATGGCAGGATGGAACAGATTTTACAGCACAAGATGTTAAATTTACTATAGATACGATAAAAAATAGTTTTGGTGGTTCAGTTTATGGTCAAAACTTGCAATATGTTACAGGATTAGAAATTGTTGATAATTACACAATAAAAATAACTTTAGCTCAAGAAGTTGAATTTTTTGAATATAATTTAACATTTCCAATTTTAAGTAATAATTATTTTGCAAATGAAGATTTTGTTAATACTGAAAAAAATAATAGTATTATTGGAACAGGAATGTACAAAGTAGCTGAAAAAACTGATAATTCTATTAAATTAGTAAAAAATGAAGATTATTGGAATACCGAAAAAAATCCTTTAATTACAGATATTAATATAACTTTATATAATAATATTGGAGAAGAATATACTGCATTTAAATCTGGATATATTGATATTATGGATATAGATATAGATATAAATAATGTATCAGATTATGTTGGATCTTTGGGTTATAATACAATTAATTATGATGATAGAAATGTTGATTTTTTAGCTTTTAACACTCAAAGTGAAAATGTATCTGAGCCTGCAGTTAGAAAAGCAATTAATTTACTTTTAGATAAAAATAATATTGTAGCGAATTTAGGCTCTGGATATACAACAACAAATTTTTTATTTAGTTCTAGTAATTGGATGTATGATTCTAGATTAGATATTTCTTATAATTCAGAAGAGGCAATTAATCTACTTACAGGGGCTGGTTGGATTTATACTAATAACACTTGGGTAAAAGATGGAAGAACTTTAAGATTTACAATAATTGTTGACACTAATAATTCTGTAAGAGTTACTGCTGCAAGATTAATTGCTGAGCAACTTGCTAATAGCGGAATTCAAGTTAATGTAAATGAAGTTAGCAGTTCATATTATAATAATTATTTAAATAATAAAAATTATGATGCAATAATAACTGGAATAACTATTGGATATAGTCCTAAAATTTCAACTTTGTATTCTGGAGATAATTTAGCAAATTATAGTAATGACACAGTAAATGAGATTTTGGGAAATGTTAATAATATAAATGATTATAATGCATTAAGAGATAAATATTTAGAAGTTTATGATCAAATAAAAAATGATGTTCCTTATATTTTCTTATATAGAGAAACTGATTCAGTTATTTATAATCAAACTCTTTGTGGTACGATAAGTCCAAATGCATATAGTATTTTTTATAATATTGATAAATGGTATAGGCAATAAAATTTTTTAATTTAAAATACTGAAGAAAAAAGGTTTGAAAGATTTTGAAAAAGAAAACAAACAAATTTTTTATAAAAAAGTCTTGACAAAAAAATTTTTTAGGATATAATATTAACGAACGTAAGTTTAGAGAACAAATTTTTAGAAGGAGAAAAATTATGGGAGATAATACAGAAAAGAAAAAGGCTTTAGAAGCAGCTATGAGTCAAATAGAAAAACAATTTGGTAAAGGATCAGTAATGAAACTTGGAGAGTGTAAACAAATGGATGTTGAAGCAATTTCAACAGGCTCTTTAAGTCTAGATATAGCATTAGGAATTGGTGGAATTCCTAGAGGAAGAATAGTAGAAATATTTGGACCTGAATCTTCAGGAAAAACAACTTTGGCATTACATGCAATTGCTGAAGCACAGAAAAATGGTGGTGAAGCAGCATTTATTGATGCAGAACATGCATTAGACCCAATTTATGCTAAAAATTTGGGAGTAGATATTGATAATTTAATAGTAGCTCAACCAGATACAGGAGAACAAGCTTTAGAAATTGCTGAAGCATTAATTAGAAGTGGAGCAATAGACATAATAGTTGTAGATTCTGTTGCAGCTTTAGTTCCAAAGGCTGAAATTGATGGAGATATGGGGGATAGTCATATTGGTTTACAAGCAAGACTTATGTCTCAAGGATTAAGAAAATTAGCTGGTGCAGTAAACAAAACAAAAACTATAGTAGTTTTCATAAATCAATTAAGAGAAAAAGTTGGAATTATGTTTGGAAATCCAGAAACAACACCTGGTGGTAGAGCATTGAAATTCTATGCATCAGTTAGAATGGATATTAGAAAAATTGAGAATATAAAAGTAAATGGAGAAGTAGTTGGAAGTAGAACAAGAGTAAAAGTAGTTAAAAATAAAGTAGCACCTCCATTTAGAGAAGCTGAATTTGATATAGTTTATGGTAAAGGAATTTCAAAAGAAGGAAATATTTTAGATTTAGCTGTTAATTTAGATATTATAAATAAAAGTGGTTCTTGGTTTAGCTATAATGGTGAAAAAATTGGACAGGGTAGAGAAAATGTAAAAGCATATTTAGCTGATAATCCAGATATTATGGCTGAAATTGAAAAGAAAATTAGAGATAACTTTAATAAAGCTTTTGAAAATGCTTTGGCAGAAGATGGAAAAGAAGAAGATCAAGAAGGCAGTGAAACAGAAGAATTTAATGAAGAAGTTGAAGAATAAATAATATAATATAGCTATGCATTATGATATTTGCATAGCTATATTAGTATTTAAATAAAAATAAAATGTAAGGAAAAGAAAAAATGGATTATGCTAGTAAAGAAAAATTAGAAAAAGCAAAAGAATATGATAAATTTAAAACTAAAGTTTTAAAATATGTTTTATATAAAAAAAGAACAGAATCAGAAGTAAGAGAAAAGTTTGCAGATGCAGATGAAAATACTTTAGAAGATGTTATTGAATTTTTAAAAGAATATAATTACATTAATGATGAAGAATATATCGAAAGAAGTATAGCTGAATTTAAAGCATTAAAGAATATTTCTATAAAAGAGATAAGTTATAAATTATTAAAAAAAGGAATTGAGAAAAATTTATTAGAAAATTATATATCTAGTCATTATGATGAGCTTTTAAATTTTGAGATTAATTCTGCAAAGAATATTTTTGAGAAAAAAAGTAAAAATATGGAGTTAAAAGATATTAAAGATTTTTTATATAAAAAGGGTTATAAAAGCGAAAGTATAAAAGCTGCTGAAGAAGAATTTGAAAGCTAATCGTAAAAAATATTTAATAAATTTGTTATAAAATTGTTGCTTAATTTTTATATAAATGATACAATTGCTATGAAAAAATAGACTTATTTTTTATTTTACAAAAGGCAAGACCGCGAGATTTATTTAATATTATTATTAAATATAGCAGAGGTGAAAATATATGGAATTAAAGTTAACAAATGAAGAAAGAGAAATAATTAAATATTATAGAGATGAAGCTTTTGAAAATATAAATCAAATGCTTGTTGCTGATAGCAGAATGGATGTTGCTATTGCAAGTGATGAGCAGGATTTTGATATTAAAATAAACTATGAAAAAGAAAATGTTGTAAAATATTTAGAAACAGTAAAGAAAATATATGAAATAATGTTAAATTCATATTTAAGAAAAGGTGTTAAAAAAGATTGGAAATATTATATGGTTTCTAATATTTCTGATATTCAAAAGTTAAAAAACGAGCCATATATAGATAAATTTTTGCTATTAAATTCAGAAGAATTACTTAATAAAAAAGATTTAATATTAACAAATAATCAAGTTATAGTTAAAGTTATAGGGGATAAAAACATTCCATATATAAATTTAAGTGAAGTACTTGAAGATGATAATGATGAAATTTTAGTATCATTGTTTACAAAACAAAAACAAATTAAAGAATCAAATAATATAAAAATTAATAATAAAGATGTACGTACATATGAATTAAAAATTGAAAAGCAAGAATTACAGGAAATGGGTAAAGATGATAAAATTGCTTTATATAATTATATAATATCTAAAAGCGATTTTGTAAATTCAGCTCTTATGAGTTCTGCAGATTTGGAACGAGAAAATAGTACTATTTTTGAAGAAATAAGAGATTTAGAAAAACAAATATCAGATTTAGATACTGAAGTTAATAATAGAGAACTAGAAGGCAACTATGGAGATGCACAAAAAGAGATTGATGATATAAATTTAGATAAACTAAATAAAAGATTAGAAAATTTAAAGACTCGTTCAACTGAAATATTTGAGGAAATAAAGAAAAATACTAAAAATATAACAGACTGGAAAAAGAATATAACAGTATATTTAATGGCAGAATGTAGTGATATTAAAAAAGATATCTTAAATAAAATGAAAAAAGAAAATGATATAGAAATTGAGAGAGTTAAAAATTATGAAATAAAAGAAAGAATGAAAAACGAAGATCTTAAAAAAGAAAAATTTGAAAATATAGTAAAAGAAGTAAAATCAGAATGTATGGATAATGAAGTTTTAGTAAAAAGATTAATTGGAGATATTAATAAATTAATTAATAGACAACAATATTTTGCTAAAATTGCAGGCAAGATGGGGGCTTCTTATTCAGCTTTAAATAATGCATTTGAAATGAAAAAAAATACTGAAGAATTAGAGGAATTGATAGATAAAATTAAATTTAAAGTTGAGGAATTTGAAAATAGTGGAGAATCTGATAAAACATCTAAAGAGTTGCTAAAAATCTCTGAAGTAAATAATCAAATTACTATTTTAATAAATTATCTTAATAATCCTAAAACTATAGCAGTTAAACAAAAAATTAATAGATTTGATGAAATGATTGTTGTTGAAGAAAATGAATTAAAAAGAAATATAGCTAAAGCAATACTTGATGTTATGGGAGAAGCTGAACTAAAAAAATTAAGAGATGATACAAGAATTATTGAAGATAAAGGTTTTTTATCAAGGTTCTTGGGAATTTTTACAGGAAAAAATAAATTAGATGAGTTTATGCTAGAACAAATTGAAATAAGGCAAAATTCTATTAAAAAGACTTTATCTAAAAGATTAAGATTAGATTATAATTATAGTATACATGAGCTTTTGGCTGAAATTAGAATGTTTATAAAAGATAATGAAGATGATGAACTTGTTGCAGAAGATATACTTGTATTAAAAGATATAGAAAATGAAATTAAGAAAAATTTTGTAATTATTGAAAGTAAAGTAAATGATATCATTGAAGAAAAAGAAGATAAAAATTTACCAATAGGAACTAAATTATCAAAAAGAGAACTTATTGAAATTGAGACATATAGATTTTTAAATAAATATGGATATGATATAGGAGACAAAGTTGAGCCAAAAGAACCTGTATATGTTGATACAACAGCAAAGGAGATAGCAAGAATTTCGGAATATATAAATACATCTGATATTTTAGATTAAAATTATATAAAAATATATTAAAATAGTTTAATATTTAATTAGTTAACAATATAAAGAGGCATGTATAATGTTATAGCATGTCTCTTTTGTTTAAAATTTGTAAATTAAATAGATTTACATAAAATAAAGCTATACAAATATTAAATTGTGTGATATAATAATTGAGCTTTAAATCAGGACTTTAAGCAGTATTTGTAAAATCAATAAATTAAAAAATATTATCTAATTGTCAAAAAGGTAATTAAAATATATTTTTTATGGAGGTATTTTAATATGGAAAATAAAATTATTTTAACTGGAGATAGACCTACTGGAAGATTACATATTGGACATTATTTTGGTTCATTAGTTAATAGAGTAAAACTTCAAGAGACTTACGAAACATATATTGAAATAGCTGACGTACAGGCTTTGACAGATAATTTTAATAACCCAGATAAAGTAAGAAAAAATGTTAGAGAAGTTGTTTTAGATTATTTATCAGTTGGAATTGATCCAAATAAATCTACAATTTTTATACAATCAATGATTCCGGAAATAGCGGAATTAACAGTATATTATTCAAATCTTGTAACTATTGCTAGACTTGAAAGAAATCCTACGGTAAAAACAGAGATTGCGCAAAAAAGAGAAATTTTTGGAGAAAGTGTAACATATGGATTTTTAGGATATCCAGTAAGTCAAGCAGCAGATATTACAGCATTCCATGCCTCTTTAGTACCTGTTGGAGAAGATCAATTACCTTTAATTGAACAATGTAGAGAAATAGTAAGAAAATTCAATAGTATTTATGGAGATGTTTTAGTTGAGCCAGAAGCAGTTTTATCTAATTCTAAAAGAATAAAAGGATTAGATGGAAATGAAAAAATGGGAAAATCTCTAGGAAATGCTATTTATATCTCTGATTCAGAAGAAGAGATAACAAGAAAAGTTATGAGTGCAGTTACAGATCCTAATAGAATAAAGAAAACTGATTTAGGAAATCCTGATATTTGTATGGTTTCATATTATCATAAATTATTTACTGATAAAGATGAATGTGAAAAAATATGTGAAGAATGTAGAAAAGGTGAAAGAGGTTGTGTGGCTTGTAAAAAAGAGCTTGCACATAATATTATAGAATTTTTAAGACCAATGAGAGAAAAAAGAGCTTACTATGAAGCAAGACCAGAAGAAGTTGATAAAATACTTTTAGAAGGAACTGAAAAAGCAAGAAAGAAAGCTAAAGAAACAATGAAAGACGTTAAAAAAGCTATGAAATTAGATTATTTTGAAGAAAAATAAAAATATGAAAAGTAGGTAAATTTATGAAAGAATATATAAAAAGATTTTCAGATAATCCAGATTTTAAACAAAATGGTTTTGATGGATATATTGCAAAAATAGATAATGAAAATATAAGTATTACTCTTGAGGATGTTCATAAAGGACATGACAAGTATTGTACAAATACTAAAATTACACATATATATTATGTAATTTCTGGAAAAGGAAAGTTTAAAATTGATGGCAATATTTATGATGTAAAACAAAATGATATTATAGAAATTCCAAAAAATACTAAGTTTATATTTGCTGGAAAAATGAAACTTTTATTAATTATGAATCCTAAATTTGATAAAACAACTGAAATAGTTGGTGAGGATAATGATCTATATTAAAAATAAAAAAAGAAAGAGAAGATAGAGATGTTTGTTGATTATGTAAAAATAATTATTAAATCTGGAGACGGAGGAAATGGCGCAAAATCATTTAGAAGAGAAAAGTATGTAGCAGCAGGTGGTCCAGATGGAGGAGATGGAGGAGATGGAGGAAGTATCTATTTTGAAGTAGATAAAGATTCCAACACTCTTATAAATTTTAGATATAATAGAAAATATAAAGCAGAAAATGGAAAACCAGGTTCTGGAAATCGTTGTTTCGGAAAAAAACGGAAAAGATTTAGTTTTAAAAGTACCAAAAGGAACAGTTATTAAAGATTTTGAAACAGGCAGAATAATTTGTGATTTGTCTGAAGATGGACAAAAAGAACTTGTTTTAAGAGGTGGAAGAGGTGGAAAAGGAAATGTACATTTTGCAACTTCAACAAGACAAGTTCCAGATTTTGCAATTGATGGAGAAAAAGGAAAAGAAATAGAAGTAGTTCTTGAACTTAAATCAATTGCAGATGTTGGATTAGTTGGATTTCCAAATGCTGGTAAATCTACTTTATTATCTGTAGTTACATCTGCTACACCAAAAATCGCAGATTATCCTTTTACAACACTTGATCCTAATTTAGGTGTTGTAAAAACTAAATCTGGAGAAAGCTTTATTATTGCAGATATTCCAGGAATTATAGAAGGTGCAAGTGAAGGAGTAGGTCTTGGATTAAAATTTTTAAGACATGTTGAAAGAACAAGACTTTTATTTCATATGATAGATGTTTCTGGATTAAATGGAAGAGATGCAGTTCAAGATTTTGAACAAATTAATAATGAACTTGAAAAATATAGTGATAAATTGATTAATAAAAAACAAATTGTTGTTGCAAATAAAATTGATATAATGCAAGATAGAAAGCAATTAGAAAACTTAAAGAAAAAAGCTGAAGAAAAGAAATTAGAATTCTTTGAAATTTCAGGTGCAACTAGATATGGTGTAGATGAGCTTATGGAACATGTTGCTAAAGTTTTGAAAACTCTTCCAAAAGAAGATATATTTGATAATGATGAAAAAATGGTTTATACATTAGATGATGATAACACTGGATTCACAATAGAAAAAACAGGAGAACATGAGTATTATGTTTCTGGTCCAGATATAGAAAATTTGATGAGAAGAGTAAATATAGCAGATCATGAATCATTTGCATATATGCAAAAAATGTTGAAAAAATTAGGAGTAGAAGATGCTCTAAGAGAAAAAGGAGTTTGTGAGGGAGATACAATAAGGATTTTAGATTGGCATTTTGAATATTATATGTGAGTTTGAATGAGAAGCAGCATCTTGCACTTTTTCGCTTTGTCGGAACTCAATCAACGTGCAAAAGCACGCCTCATGAGTATCCTCTGTTGCAAAAAAGCACAATACACTACTTCTCATTCAAACAGGAAGTTTTGTACAATATTTTTTGAAAGGAATAAAAATGAAAGTAGCTTTTTATACTTTACGGATGTAAAGTAAATTCATATGAAACTAATGGAATGATTCAAAAATTTAAAGATTCTGGATATGAAATAGTTGATTTTTCAGATAAAGCAGATATTTATGTAATAAATACTTGTACTGTAACTAGTATAGCTGATAAAAAATCAAGACAGTTTTTAAGACATGCTAAAAAAATAAATTCTGATTCAATAATTGTAGCTGTTGGTTGTTATGTTCAAGTGGCAAGAGATGTTTTAGAAAAAATTCCAGAGATTGATTTATGTCTTGGAACAAATGAAAAATCAAAAATAGTTTTTTATGTTGAAGAATTTTTAAAAACTAAAAATAAAGATGTAAAAATTGATGATGTTTTTAAAGATCCTGAATATTCAGAATTTGGAAGTGTTACATATACTGATAAAACAAGAGCTGTAATTAAAGTTCAAGATGGTTGTGATAGATTTTGTTCATACTGTATAATTCCTTATGCTAGAGGAAGAGTAAGAAGTAGAAATCCAGAAAGTGTTATTAAAGAAATTTCACAAATTGCTAAAACTGGTATAAAGGAAGTTGTAATAACAGGAATTCATATTGCATCTTATGGAAAAGATTTTAATAATGTCTATAAACTTATAGATTTATTAGAAGATATTAATAAAATAGATGGAATAAAAAGAATTAGACTTCGGTTCAATAGAACCACTTTTAATTACAGATGAATTTATGAAAAGGATTTCAAAATTAGAAAAAATATGTCATCATTTTCATTTATCACTTCAAAGTGGAAATAATGAAACTTTGAAAAGAATGAATAGAAGATATACAACAGAAGATTTTGAAGAAGTTGTTAAAAGAATAAGAAATACATATAGAGATTGTATTTTAACAACAGACATAATTGTAGGTTTTCCAGGTGAGACAGAAGAGGAGTTTGAAAAAACATATAATTTCTTAGAAAAAATAAAATTTTATAAAATGCATGTTTTTAAATATTCTGTAAGAAAAGGTACAAAAGCTGCTCAAATGCCAAGTCAAGTATCTCCAAATGTAAAAGAAGAAAGAAGTAGAAAATTAATAGAATTATCAGATAAAAACGAAATAGAATATTTGAAATCATATATTGGAAAAACAGTAGAAGTATTATTTGAAGAAAAAGATGAAGATTATTGGAAGGGACATACTGAAAATTATTTAATGGTAAAAGTTAAATCAAAAGAGAATCTTCATAATAAATTAATTTTAGTAAAACTTTGTGAACTTAGTAATTTAGAATTAATTGGAAAGTGTCAATAAAATCCAAGATGTTACTTTTTTGTAAAATAAAGGTAATATAAATTTAATACAAAAATAAAATCAAACTATTGATTTTAAATTAGTTATATAGTATAAATATTATAGAATAATTGAGTTCCGGTACTAAGGAGGAAGCAAAATGAAAGAGTTTAATTTAAACGAAGAAGTTGAAAATGGTGTTCCAAAAGCAGGAACTGCTTTACCAGCAAAAGTTGGTGTTTGGTCAAAAGTAAAAGGATTTTTTACACAAGAATTAAATTTTGGTAAACCAATAGTTCTTGAATTAACACCAAAAGAGGAAAAAGTGTTAACAGAGGTTCATGACTTTTTATTTCAAGAAGTTAAATTTCCTGAATTACATGACTTTTTATTTCAAGAAATTAATTTATTTGGAAAAAAGAAAAAGAAAGAAGAAGCATAGATTAATTTGTGTATAATGATGAACTTTAGGGACATTCCTTAAAGTTCATTTTTGATTTTCAAAACTCTGAACTTTAAGGACACTCTTAAAACTTCAATAATGGAAGAAGGAAAAATATGAATTATGCAGATATAAAAAAATATGATATTGCAAATGGTCCAGGTGTGCGTGTATCAATATTTGTAAGTGGTTGTACACATCATTGCAAAGGATGTTTTAACGAAGAAGCCTGGGATTTTAATTATGGAAAAAAATTCGATAAGGAAACAGAAGAAGAAGTATTAGAAGCATTAGAACCAGATTATATAAAAGGTTTATCTTTACTAGGTGGAGAGCCTTTTGAGTATCAAAATCAGAAAGGATTATTGCCTGTTATTAAAAAAGCTAAACAAA
The DNA here is from genome assembly GCA_944389125.1 of uncultured Clostridia bacterium. GTDB lineage: Bacteria > Bacillota > Clostridia > TANB77 > CAG-508 > Scatovivens. The sequence goes on from CALXLF010000002.1 coordinate 185,236, forward strand.
AATATCCAAATAAAAAAATATGGTGTTATAGTGGATATTTATTTGATAAAGATATTGTAGAAAATATGGCAACAAAGTATGAAGAAACTAGAGAAATGCTAAAAAATATAGATTACTTAGTAGATGGCGAATTTGATAAATCAAAAAAGAAACCAGATTTACAATTTAAAGGTTCTACTAATCAAAGAATAATAGATGTTCAAAAAAGTTTAAAAGAGAAAAAAGTTGTCCTTTGGGATGGAAATATGGAATAATAAATTTTAAAAAAAGCTATTCTTAAATTGTAATTTTTGCATATAAGTATAGCTTTTTGCTTTGTATAAAAATGTAAAAATAGGTTGAAAAAAAAGAGTAATAATGATATACTCTTGAGCATGATAGAAGAAAAGAGAAAAAAAGTGTTACATATTGTAGAGGCTTTTGCTGGAGGAATTTTTTCAATTCTTGTAGATCTAGTAAATTCTACATGTGATGAATTTGATATTGTTATTGCATATTCTAAAAGAGTACAAACACCAGAAAATTTCAAAAGCTATTTTGCCCCAAATGTTAAGTTTATAGAAGTCAAAAATTTTACTAGAAGTATTAGCTTTAAAAAGGACATAAAAGCTTTTTTTGAGATAAGAAAAATTATAAAAGAAGAAAAACCAGATGTAATACATCTTCACTCATCTAAAGCTGGATTTTTGGGTAGATTTGCTGCAAATGGCAAAAAAATAAGAATGCTATATAATCCACATGGATTTTCTTTTTTAATGCAAGATAGTTCTAAATTAAAAAGAAAAATTTATTGGATAATAGAAAAAATTGGAGCAATGAGAAAATGTACTATAGTTGGATGTTCTCAAGGCGAATATGAAGAAGCTTTAAAATTAAGTAAAAATTCAATATGTATTAATAATGGGTTAAATGTGGAAAAATTACAAAATGAAACAAAAGATTTTAAAAGAAAAGATATTGATTTCAATAATTTAAAAATTTGTACAAGCGGAAGAATTGGATATCAAAAAAATCCTAAGCTTTTCAATAAAATTGCAGAAAATTTTCCAGAACTTAAATTTACATGGATAGGTGATGGAGATTTAAGAGAAGAACTAACTAGTAAAAATATAAATATTACAGGTTGGAAAACAAGAAGTGAAGTTTTAGAACTTGTAAATGAAAACGATATTTTTGTTTTAACATCTCTTTGGGAAGGATTACCAGTTTCTTTATTAGAAGCAATGTATTTAGGTAAAATTTGTATAGTTACTGATTGCATCGGAAATAGAGATGTAATTAAAGATGGAGAAAATGGTTTTATAATAAATGAAGAAAATTATAAAAATGTAATTCAAAATTTAAATAATACAGTTTGCCAAAAGGTTTCTAAAAAAGCAAAACAAGATATACTAGATAAATTTAATGTTAAAAAAATGGCAGAAGAATATAGGAGAGAATACTATGGCTAAAAAAGTTGGAATTGTTTCATGCTATTTTAAAAATAATTATGGAAGTATGCTTCAAGCATATGCAACTAAAAAAATATTAGATAATAACAATATTCCTAATGAAACAATAAATGTTGATAATAATATAGATTTTAAAAAAGGAAAAAGAAATTATTATATTTCTCAAATATTTAATTTTAATTTTATAAAATCTAAATTTGGAATGATAAAACTAAAATTAGATAAAAAAATTGTAAAAGATTTAGGAAAAAATATAAATATAAGAAATAATAAATATAAAGAATTTAGAAGAGAATTTAATTTATCTAAAAGTGTAAATACATACTCAGAACTTAATAAAATGGCAAAAGTAAAATATTCAGATGTTTTATTAGGTTCTGACCAGTTATGGTTACCTGTAAATGTAGTAGCTGATTATTATACATTAAATTGGGTACCAGACAATATTAATAAAATTTCTTATGCTACTTCATTTGGGGTATCAAGTATTCCAGACAAATATTATGAAAAATATAAACTTTTTTTAAGAAGATTTGATCATTTATCTATAAGAGAAGATAGTGGAATAAAACTCGCTAAAGAAATAGCAGGTATTAATGGAAAATTAGTATGTGATCCAACTTTATTATTAACAAAAGAAGAATGGGAAAATGAAGCATCAAAAGAAAGAAAATATAATGAAAAATACATTCTTTGCTATTTTTTAGGAAGCAATATAGAACATAGAAAATTTGCTGAAAAACTTAGAGATAAAACAGGATATAAAATTGTTTCATTAAATCACGCAGATGAATATGTTAAATATTCAGATGAATTTTGTGATTATGCGCCATATGATATAGGCCCAAGAGAGTGGATAAGTTTATTAAAAAATGCGGAATATGTTTTAACTGATTCATTTCATGGAACTGTTTTTTCACTGATATTTAATAAACAATTCTTTTGTTTTAGAAGGTATAGTGCAAATGCAACAGGTTCAACAAACTCTAGATTAGATTCATTATTAAAAGTAGCTGAAGTAAGTAATGAAAGAATACTTTCAGGAACAGAAAATATTGATGATGTTTTAAAATATAAAATAGATTTTGAAAAAGTTAATAATAATATAGAAAAATTCAGGGATGATTCTAAAAAATGGTTATTAAAAGCTATTTCTTATAAGCCAGATAAAGAAAAATGTATTAATATAACAGATAAAGATTTATGTACTGGATGTACAGCATGTAAAAATATTTGTCCAAAAGATGCTATAGAAATGGTTAAGGATGAAGAAGGATTCTTATATCCTAAAATAGATCCGAGAAAATGCATTGAATGCGGAAAGTGTAAAAAAGTTTGTCCAGTGCTTAATAAAAAGAAAAGAGAAGATTTTAAACAAAAAGGATATATTTTTCAATATAAAGATAATGATATTAGAAAACAGAGTACTTCTGGAGGAGCTTTTACAGCAATAGCTGATTATGTAATAGAAAAAGGTGGAGTTGTTTTTGGAGCTTGTTTTGATGAAAATTTTAAGGTAATACATCAAAAAGCAGAAACTAAAGAAGAATTAGAAAAGTTTAGAAATAGTAAATATGTACAAAGTGATTTGAAAAATACTTTTAAAGAAGCAAAAAAATTATTAGATAAAGGAACTTTAGTATGCTATAGTGGAACAGCTTGTCAAATTGAAGGTTTAATAGCATATTTAGGAAAAGTCTATGATAATTTAATAACAGTTGATGTTATTTGTAGAGCTGTACCATCACCTTTATTATGGGAAAAATATATAGAATATAAAGATAAACAAAAAAAAGCTAAAAAGATTTATTTTAGGGAAAAATTTTATGGATATAAATATTCAAATTTAGCAATGCATGATGAGTCAACAGTTTTTTATCATAATGGAGTTGATACAGATCCATATTTAAGAGCATTTTTCTCAAATATAGCATGCAGACCATCTTGTTATAGTTGTAATTTTAAAGAACAACTTCATAAAGCTGATTTTACAATTTGGGATTGTTTCGATGTAAGTAAATATGATGAGTCTTTTGATGATGATTTAGGAACAACAAGAATATTATTAAATAGTGATAAAGCAATTAAAGTATTTGATGAAATAAAAGAAAAACATAATACAAAAGAAGTAGATGTAGATTTTCTAGTATCTAATTTTCATCAAATGTTTAATTCAATAAAATATAATTCAAAAAGAAAAGAATTTTTTGATGATTTAAATAATGAAGAATTTACTTCAGTAATAAGCAAATATTTTCCAAATACATTAAAATGTAGATTAGAAAAGTATGGAAGAATAACATTAATAAAATTAGGTTTATATAAGCCTATAATTAAGTTAGGAAAAAAGATAAGAAAACGTATTTAACAAAAGTTAAAGCTTAGGAAGGAATAGCAAAGATGAAAATAGCTAAAAGAGATATTACAAAAATAGAAATAGACAAAAAAATTATATATTTCTTATTTCCAATTTTAATTATAATTGCAAAGATTATTAGATATACATTAATGAAAGAGACTTTGGTTGACGAAGGAATAGGACATAGTTTTATTGAATTAATTAATAATAAAATTTATACTAATAGAATTATTGGAGAAATACTGACAATAAAATTTTTTGATTTATTAAATATATTTAATCTTTCAACATATATTCAATTTGAAATTTATATTTCGATTATATGGAATTTAATTTTATTTTTGATTATATTTAAATTAAATAAAAAATTAGATATCATACAAGCTTTATTTGTTGTTTTATCAATAGTTATTTTAAATATATTTGATTTTTGCTTGGCTAAAGAACCAGTTCAAATGTTATATTTTATTGCTATTTATTTAATTATTTGTAGCAAAAGATTATCTATTATATTTAAAAGTATTTTTACTCTTTTGATATTTTTATTGATAGCTATTATATTACGAAAATATTATATTTTAATGGCATTTTTCTTTTTAGTTATATATGGTAGTTATTACTTATTAAAAAAATTTGATGTAAAAAAATATAGAGTTATGATTATTACATTATGTATAATAATTTCTCTTATGTCACTTTTAATTTTAAGTAGTTTATTTATGCCAAGTCAGTATAAAGATTTAGTAAAAGTTAGAAAAACTATAAGTGATGCTGCTTCTGATATTCACGTTATTAGTGAAACTCAAATTAATCCTAGCATGATGATATTATTTGTAGATTATATAATTGTATTTATAAGGTTAATATTTCCTATAGAGTTATTACCATTAGGAATAAAATATATACCATATATTGTATATCAATTACTAATTACATATATAATAATTAAATCAATAAGAACTTTATATCAAAATAATGAAAGTAGAAATATATCTATTTTTGCATATATAGCATTTGTTTTAGGGTCTGCTATGTTTGAACCAGATTTTGGTTCATGGATAAGGCATGAAGCTGTATTTTGTCCAATAATATTTATAGCATGTAATGCAAAAACTATAAAAGAAAAAGTAAAAAGTGAGGAAGAAAAATAGTAAAATGACAAAAGTTTTATTTTTTGTTGATAGAATGTTAAAAGGTGGAATTCAATCTTTAGTAATTGAAATAGTTAGAAATATAAATAAAGAAAAAGTACATATTGATTTTTTATTATTAGATGATGGAAATGAATATGATCTTGAAAATACATTAAAAGATTTGGGGTGCGAAGTTTACAAATTAAATGGTATTTGGGTTAATACTCCTTTAGATTTTGTTAAATATATAAAAGCTTTAGATAATTTTTTTAAAGAACATAATGACTATGATGTTATACATATGCATTCTTCTAGCAAAAATTATATGGTATTAAAAAAAGCAAAAAAATATGGAATACCTGTTAGAATTGCTCATTCACATAACATAGATTTTCAAACCAAAAATCCAATAAAGAAATTTTTGGGAAATATTTTTAAAAGTTTTCTTAAGAAGTATGCTACTGATTATTTTGCTTGTTCTAAAATTGCAGGAGAATGGCTTTTTGGAGAAAAAATTGTAAATTCAGAAAAATTTTATGTAATACATAATGCAATAGACTATGATAAATTTAAATTTAATGAAGAAAAAAGAAATAAAATTAGAAAAGAACTTGATGTAAAAGATGATGAATTAGTTATAGGACATGTTGGAAGATTTACAAATCAAAAAAATCATGATTTTTTAATAGATATTTTTTATGAAATGTATAAAATTAACCAAAATATAAGGTTACTATTAATAGGCAAGGGAGAGAATGAAGAATTAATAAAAATAAAGGTTAAAAAATTGAATTTAGAAAATCTGGTAATGTTTCTAGGATTTAAAAAAGATGTTTATAATTATTATCAAGCTATGGATGTATTTTTGCTTCCATCTAAATATGAAGGATTACCAGTTACTTTAGTTGAGGCTCAAGCAAATGGATTGCCAATTTTTACTTCTAAGAAAGTTGTTTCAGATGAAGTAAAACTATGTGATAATCTATATTTTATTGAATTAGATAAAAAACCTGAAGAATGGGCAAAAGAAATTTTAAGTAAAGATTTAACTAGAATTAATACATATCAAAATTTTAAAGATAATAGATATTTTATTAACGATACAGTTGATTTTTTAGAAGAATTCTATGAAAAAAATACTCAAAGGAAATAATTATAAAAAGGAGATAATAATGAATAATTATACGGTTTTTGATACAGCATGTGGTAGTTTAAATGTTGGAGACCAAATTATTATGGACTCATTTGAAAAAGAAATGAAATTTATATTAGATACAGGTTTTGTTGGTAGATTTCCTACACATACACCAATATTTCATTTTTATCAGGCAAATAGATTTAATCATACTTTTAGATATATTAATTCATCAAAGTATAAGTTTGTTGCTGGTACTAATATATTATGTAAAAATTTATTGCAACCTTGGCCTAATTGGAATATGAATATTTTTAATTGTTCGCCATATAAAGATTGTATTCTTGTTGGATGTGGAAGCGGTAAAGGCGATAAGATGAATTTATATACTAGATTAGTATATGATAAAATTTTAAATAAACAGTTTTTACATTCAACTAGAGATGAAAAAACTAAGAATGAATTAGAAAAACTTGGATTACATGCTATAAATACTGGATGTGTTACTACATGGGGGCTTACAGATGAAGCTTGTAGTAAAATTGAAACTAATAAGTCTGATTCAGTTATATTTACTTTAACAGATTATAAAAAAAATGAAGAAATAGATAAAAAATTTATTGATATTCTAAAAAGAAATTATAATAAAGTTTATTTTTGGATACAAGGTTCTTCTGATTTAAAATATTTTAATACATTAGAAAATACAAAAGATATAGAAATTGTTCCTCCATCTTTACATGCTTTTCAAAATATTTTAATAAATAAAAAAGTGGATTATATTGGAACTAGATTACACGCTGGTATATTTGCTATGAAAAATTATATTAGGAGTATAATTATAGCTATAGATAATAGAGCTATAGATATGAGTAAAGATTACAATTTAAATTGTATTGTTAGAGAAAATTTGATAAATGAATTGGAAGATAAAATAAATAGTAAATTTAAGACTGAAATAAATATTAATATGAAAAATATAAACGAATGGAAAAGTCAATTTAAGTAATAATATTTATGTGCTATTATATTGGGAAATGTAAAATATTATAAAATAGGAAGAAGATCAATGGGAAAATTAAGTAGTGTAAAAAAGAATTATTTGTATAATGTTGTATATCAGCTTTTAATATTGATCTTGCCATTAATAACGGCTCCGTATTTGTCAAGAGTTGTTGGAGCTGAAGGAGTTGGTATATTCTCATATACATATTCAATAGTCTATTATTTTATGTTAATATGTCTATTAGGTGTAAATAACTATGGAAATAGATGTATTGCTAAAACAAAATCCAATAAAGAGGAAATGTCTCGAACTTTTTGGGGAATATATACGTTCCAAGTATTTATGGGATTGTTGATGATACTTATCTATTTAATATATGTTTTTTTATTTGAAAATGAATATAAAATAATTGGACTTATACAAGTTTTATATATAGTTTCTTCTGTGTTTGATATAAACTGGTTTTATTTTGGCCTAGAAGAATTTAAATTAACTATAACGAGAAATTCTTTTGTTAAAATAGGTAGTGTTATATTAATATTTATATTTGTAAAAAATCCTTCTGATTTATGGAAATATACCTTAATAATGTCTGGAATGACAGTTCTAAGTCAATTATTATTATGGGGATTTGTAAAAAAAAGGATAAATTTTGTAAAATTAAAAAAAGAAGATATATTGAAACATATAAAACCAAATTTTATTTTGTTTATTCCAGTTATTGCAACTAGTATTTATAGAGTTATGGATAAAATAATGGTTGGTAATATGTCTACTGTTACAGAAGTTGGATATTACGAAAATGCAGAAAAGATTATTAATGTTCCACTTGCTTTAATTGCAGCATTGGGAACTGTAATGTTGCCTAGAATTTCTAATATTTTAGTTCAAAAGGACAAAGAGGAAGTTGAAAAGAAAATAGATAATTATATAAATAAATCAATATCATTAATAATGTTTATGTCATTTGCAATGAGTTTTGGAATAATAGCAGTGGGATATAATTTTGCACCACTATATTATGGAGCAGATTTTCAAAAATCTGGAGTGTTAATGATGATATTAGCAATAACAATTCCAATGACTGCATTTGCTAATGTTTTAAGAACTCAATATTTAATTCCAAAGGAAATGGATAAAATATATTTAAAAGCAGTTTTTTTAGGTGCTATAATTAATTTAATATCAAATTTCATTTTTATTCCATATTTTGCAAGTATAGGAGCTTGTTTAGGAACTATTGCCGCTGAATTTACTGTTATGTTATATCAAATAATAGCTTTAAGAAAATATTTAAGTATAAAAAAATATGTAAAAAATATAATTCCATTTTTTGTAAAAGCAATTATTATGTTTATAGTAGTATATGCTCTTAATTATATAGATATGAAATCTATTATAAGACTTGTGAGTCAAATTGCTTTAGGTTGTGCTATTTATGGAATATTAAATATAAGATATATTTTTAATTCATTAGATTTGAAAAATTTAATATTAACAACAAAAAAACAAAGAGCTATATAAAAAGGAGAATTTTAGTAATATAGCTAATATTTATTGAAAAATGAAATAAGAGTCAATGTATTAAAAATTCAATAATTAATATAAGTACAGATGCAATTGTATAGATAATAAATAAATTGATTGATTTTGTGATTAGAAATATTTTTATAAAAATAATTAATTTTAAGTATCAAGATGTAAAATGGTTCTTTACGTTATTTTTAATGAAATGAGGGATTTCCATGATTATATTAATAGGCTTATTAATACCATTTTTAGGGACAACTCTAGGGGCTGCTATGGTATTTTTTATGAAAAATAAAGTAAATGATAAAATACAAAAGTTGTTACTAGGATTTGCTTCTGGTGTAATGCTTGCGGCTTCTATATGGTCTTTGATAATTCCTTCAATGAATATGGCAAAACAGCAAGGTGAGGTTGAATGGGGACCTGCAGCTATAGGATTTTTATTAGGTATTTTATTTTTATTAGCCTTAGATACTATAATTCCTCATTTACATATAAGTCATGAAAAACCGGAAGGAATAAAATCAAAATTAAAAAAATCTACGATGATGGTCTTAGCTGTAACACTTCATAATATCCCTGAAGGTATGGCTGCTGGTGTAACATTTGCTGGGGCAATGATTGGTAATACAGGTATAACAGTAGCTGGAGCTATATCTTTAGCAATAGGAATTGCAATTCAAAATTTTCCAGAAGGCACTATTATTTCAATGCCTTTAAAAAGTGAAGGAGTTTCTAAACCAAAAGCGTTTTTATATGGTATGCTATCTGGAATTGTAGAGCCAATAGGAGCTATTATTACAATATTATTAACAAATGCAGTTGTACCAATTCTTCCTTATTTATTATCTTTTGCAGCTGGTGCAATGATTTATGCAGTTGTAGAAGAACTAATACCAGAATCACAAGAGGGAGAACATTCTAATCTTGGAACAATAGGAGTTGCAATTGGATTTGTACTTATGATGATTCTAGATGTAGCTTTGGGATAAAAATGTAATAATAATGTAATAAAAAATTTATAGATTTTTTTGTATATTAATGTTAAAATATGTAAAAATTAATAAATTAGAATTAAAGAAGGGATTTTTATTATGAGTGGAAAAACAATTGGAGAATTAGAAACATTAGCAGCTAACGGAAATGTTGATGCAATTCAAGAATTAGGAGTAAGATACTATAAAGGAATTGGTGTTGGAGTAAATTATCAAAAAGCTAAACAATGCTTTGAAAAAGCAGGCCAAGGTGGTTGCAAAGCAAGTAACTATTATTTAGGTATGATGTATTATAATGGAAATGGTATGCAAACAAATCATGCTAAAGCAAAAGAATATTTTGAAAAATCTGACAAAGATAATAACATTTTTTCTACATATTATTTAGGAAAAATTTATTATTGGGGTGATGGTGTTGAAAAAAATGAAGCTAAAGCTAATGAATATAAAGCTAAAGTTTTAGGTACTCCATTTTTTGCTAATCAAAAAGCTGGAACTAAAGAATTTTATTCAGTTTCAGATATTGAAGCTGCAAGCTTAAATTATGCAAAAGCTATTGAGCAAAAAGTTAAAAACGATTTCCAAAGCTTATATGGAACTAATACAAATATAAATGCAGGTACTATTTCAAATAATAATGATAACACTAATACTAATACATAATCATTAAAGTTATAAATGGAAAAATTAGGCCGCACAATTGCCAAGAAGAAAATGGCAATTGCTGCGGTTTTGTTTTTGTTTTCTTTTAATTCGAAAAGCCCGATAGTTCCAACCTTTTAAGAATGCATATATTAAAAAAACAATAGTAATATATTTCATAATTGTTAAACTCCTTTAATTAAGATCCTAAAAATAAATTTATTCACTACTTAATAATCCACTATATTCTATTGAAGTTTCAACATTTACTTTAAATGTAGAGTATTTATAAATTGATGGCCAATTTATTTTATTGTATTCATCTAATGTTAGATATTTTGAAGATATAATGTTTTTAAAATTACAAATATCTAAATTATATTCTTGTGAAATTTTATATAAAAAGTTTAAACAGATTTCTTCTATATATTTATTAGCTGCGTCTTCTAAAATTTTAATATTTTCAGTTGATTCATAATTAAAATAGTCATTCATACTGTTTATTGAGCATTCAAAATTCATATCAATTTGAATATATGGATAACCATTAACTAAATCTATTTTTATTTTAGTGTTCTTTTTAGGTGAAAGAGATAAATCTATATATTTATCAGGGTAAAATGGGTCAGTAATTGATATAGTACAAATATTTATATTGTTTGTGATAAATGAATAAGCTAAAGAATCTAAAACATCTAAATTTGCTACAAATTTATCACCATCGAAAACTGCTATACCGACATTTTGTAAAATATCATCTGTAATCATAGCATATGTTGCTACAGGAGACGGAAATTCTAGATTCATTTCATATAGAAAATCAATAATTTGTGGATTTATAGAATATCCTGTATAATCTGCAGAATCTACTAAAAATTCATATAGTTTTGATGAAAAGGTTTCATCTGAATTTGATATACATTCTAAAGCTTTTACTGCTGTTGTATTGCTTATTATAATTTTACAAGTTGGACGAATTTCAGAATTATTAGCAAGAGTTGTTATATAAGAATTTATACCTTCTTTTGCAATATCTTCTGAAAAAATAACTGCAGAGCAATGAGAAAAGTTTAATTTTTTACTTAGGTAATTATCAAAAACGCTAATTCCAGAAGTAAGATTTAGTGCTTCTGTAGTGTAAATTTTAGATTCTGTGCTTTGAGATGAGTCACTTGAAGAATCTCCTGAAGTTGTAGCAATTTGAACACTTAAAGATATATTTTCGCTTCCATCAATTTTATCAATTCCAATAGCTACAACATAATAATAGTTTTCAATGTTATGGCTAGAAATATCAGAACATCCAGAAAATATAAATAAAGAGGCAAATAAAATTATTATAAGACTAAATTTTTTAATCATATTTTTTTATTAATTTTCTCCTTCTTTTTAAATTTCCTAATAATAAAATAATAAAACAGATTCCGTATAAGCATCATATAAAAATATTTTAAAACATTATTTTCTAGAAATCTTATTATATTAAATTTGTTTGTAAGTAAACAAAAACCTAGAATTATTGAGACTATTGGAAAAACAGTTTGTCTTTTATCTTCAAAAACAAATAATTTATTTAAAACATGTGAAGCTGAATAAACTAGAAAGGCAATATATCCGAAAATACTAAAAGCCCAAATAAATAAAAATAATACATCAGTTTGTTTTATAAAAGAGTTTAATTGTATACTTCTAGTTATTAAATAAATTGTACTTATATTGTTTGATGTAGAAATTTCTTTTGTAACTAGAGTAGGAAAAAGTGAAAGTATTGCAATTACAGATATAATCATTAAAACTATATTTACTATAAATGATATTATTATAATTGATTTAAAGTCATTCTTCTTTTTTAAGTTTGGTAATAAGAAAAAATATATCCATAAAAAGTTTAGAATACATAGATTTTGCAGACCTGTAATAAAAGTTGTTGAATAATTATATCCAAAAATTGGAGAAAAATTATATACATCAAAATTATCAGTTGATCCAACTCCTAAAAAGATAATGCTAAGTATGATTAAAGGAATAAAAATACAAATTATCTTTTTAATTGCATCAAATCCGTCTTAAATTTGAAAATATTATTACTGCTATAAAAAATAAAACAATAAATAGAGTTGAATAATTACTAAAATATAAACTCTTAACAAGATATGTGAAATTTGAAATCGCTATAATTGTTGATAATAAAAAGAAAATTATAAATATTACTGAAAGTATAAATTTTAAAATATTTCCACCTAAAGTTTCAGCAATATCTAAAATATCCATACTAGGAAAGTTTTTTAGTAATTTATATATTATAAAGCAAAATATTAAACCAATTAATGATATATAAATAATATTTACAATAGTTCCTGTTCCAGTTAAATTAATTAGATATTCTGGCATATCTAAAATTATTCCACTTGCTGTAATAATTATAAGAAGAGATATAGCTTCAAATTTACTTAGTTTATCTTTCAAGAATAAATTCCTCCTTATTTTTCAGTTTTCCATGACATACTAATTTCAGATGATTTCTCAGGTCTTTTTGTATTTAATAGCCTAATTCTTTTGCTTTCTTTCCAAATTGGTTTAACAGGATATGAAGAAGCACTGTTATATAAAAGTATTGGAACACCAAAAGATTTTGTTGATAAAAGATAGCAAAGATGTATGAAAATTCCAGCTGTAATTCCAAATAGACCGACAAATATATCCTAAAATTATATATATAAATCTAAAAATTCTTACTGAAAATGCAAAAGAAAAGTCGGGTATAGCAAATTCTGAAATTCCTGTTAATGCAATTACTATAACTAAAATTGGGCTAACTATATTTGCAGTGACTGCAGCTTCGCCTAAGATAAGAGCACCTACAATACCTATCGCTTGTCCAAATGCAGATGGTACACGAATACCTGCTTCTCTAATTAATTCAAAAGAAACTTCCATTAATAAAATTTCAAAAATTATTGGAAATGGAATTTTTTCTCTTGCAGCAACAATTGCAAATAGCAGCTCAGATGGTAAAAATTCATCATGAAATATGGTTAAGGCTATATATAGGCTTGGTAAAAGCAAAGTTATAAAAAGTGCTATTACTCTAATTACTTTTAAAAAATTTGCAAAGAAATAATTTAAGTTTAGATCTTCACTTGATGATAGAAAATCTAATAAAAGAGCTGGAACAATTAGACTATAAGGTGAACCATTTACTAAAATCGCAACTCTTCCACCAAGTAAAAATTCAGCAGTTCTATCAGGTCTTTCTGTTGCAATAACTTCAGGGTAAATATTGTTTAAATCATCTTTTATTAAGTTTTCTAGTTGTCCTGATGATATCAAACTATCAATATTTAGTCCATTTATTCTAAATTTAACTTCAGAGACTAAATCTTCATTAGTAATATCTTTCATATAACAAAGAGCAACAGCTGTTTTTGTGATTTTTCCAACATTTAAATTTTCTATAACAAGATTCTCATTATTTATAATTTTTCTAAGTAAAGAAGTGTTTGTACGAATATTTTCAACAAAAGACTCATGAGAACCACGTACAACATTTTCAGCTTTAGGTTCTGTTATACTTCTGCCTTCTAATTTTTTTACTTCAATACATAAACAGCAATCTAAAGTATCAACAAATAAAGCGCAAAATCCTGAATTTACTTTATTAAAAATATTTTCGAATTCTTTTTCTATTGAAATAACATTTTGAGTAATTATATTTTTTAATAGAAAATCTTTTAAATCAAATTTTTTTACATCAAGTAATTTTACTTTAGATTGAGAAGGTGACATTTTTATAGAATTTCTTAAAAGAAGAGGAGAGAGTATAGAATTATTAATTGATTCTGAGTTTACTAGTCCATCTATAAATAATAAACAAGCTTTAAATTTTTTATTAGAAACAGTTATTTCAAATTCATGTAAATTTATATCACTATTTATTAATAGATTATATTTTGTTTTTATAACTTTAATATTTTTATCATATTCAGTAGAAACATATTTTTCAGAAGGCTCTTTTGAGATGACATTATTTGGAGAATTTGGAATAATAAAGTCATCTTTTCTTTGTGGCTTATATGAAAATATGTTTGAAAAAATACTTTTTAAATTCATTTATGTCCTCCTAATTTCTAAAATTTAGTATGCACATAAACTGTAAAAAAATTCATGTAATAAAAATGTAATAAAAAAAGTATTGATAATTTAAAAAAATTTAGATAGAATAAATTAAAATATAATAGGTTTTTAACCAGAAAGAAGAAATTATGAGAGATAATAAAGGTGCAATTGCAATATTTACATTACTTGCCATGTTATTTTTTTTAATATTTATTATGGCAGCTTATATTAATATAGCTTCAAAAACTCAAACTCAAGTTGAAACAACTGGGGTATTAGTAGAGAGTTATAAATCGGATTCTGATTCTAGTGCTATTTTAAATCAAATGATGGCTGGAAATCTTGAATCTAATAATATAAAAACAGATGATGAAAATAGTGTTTCAAATCAAACTGGTAAATATATTGTAATTGATGGAAAAATTTATAATATACCTTAAAAAATAGTAATAAAAAAATAAGACCCTAATATACTTGTATTAAAGATGTACTTGTATAGGAGGGTTATTTTTTATGGAGAATTTAAGTGTATATCAAGATATATCAGAAAGAACTGGTGGAGATATATATATTGGAGTGGTGGGACCTGTAAGAACTGGAAAATCTACATTTATTAAGAATTTTATGGAACTTTTGGTTTTGCCAAATATTGATGATGTATACAAAAGAGAAAGAGCAATTGATGAACTTCCTCAAAGTGCTGGTGGAAAAACTATAATGACAACAGAGCCAAAATTTATTCCAAATGAAGCTGTTTCGATTAATTTAGAAGATAATGTAAAAATGAAAGCAAGACTTGTTGATTGTGTTGGATATTTAGTAAATAACGCAATAGGCTATATGGAAAATGATATGCCAAGAATGGTAAAAACTCCTTGGTCTGATGATGAGATGCCTTTTGAACTAGCTGCAGAATTAGGTACTAAAAAGGTTATAACTGAACATTCAACAATTGGAATAGTTGTCACAACAGATGGTAGTATAACAGATATACCAAGAGAAGATTATATTCAAGCAGAAGAAAGAGTAGTCACAGAATTAAAAGAGCTAAATAAACCTTTTGTTATGATTCTAAATACAGCTTTTCCATATAGTGATGAAACAGCTTCTTTGGCAAAATCATTAGAAGATAGGTATCAAACTCAAGTAATACCAATGAGTTGCTTAAATATGACTTTAGCAGATGTTAATAATATTTTTACTAAATTATTATATGAATTTTTAATTGAGAGAATTAATATAAAGCTTCCAAGATGGGTAAGTGGATTAAGTATTGATAACAGTTTAAAACAAGAGTTGTTTGAGAAAATAAAAGATACTTTTAAAGATGTAAAAAGAATAAAAGATGTTAAAGAAAATTATACTTTGCTTTTGGAAAATGAAAATATTAAGAAAGTGGAAATTGCAGAAATTAATTTAGGAACCGGTGTTATTACAATAAATGTAGAACTTGAAGATAGTCTATTTTATAGTATTCTAAGCGAGATTACAGGAGTTCAAATTGAAAATGAAGGAGAATTATTTAATTGTATAACTAATTTTGCAAAAGTTAAAAAAGAATATGATAAGATGGAATATGCTATTCATGAAGTTAATGAAAGAGGATATGGAATTGTAACTCCAACAATGGATGATTTGATTTTAGAAGAACCAGAAATTGTAAAACAAGGTCAAAAGTATGGAGTAAAATTAAAAGCTAAAGCTCCATCAATTCATATGTTAAAAATAGATACAGAAACAGAAATCTCACCAATTGTTGGAAGTGAAAAGCAATCAGAAGAGCTTGTAAAATATTTGCTTGAAGAATTCGAAAGTGACCCTAAAAAAATATGGGAATCTAATATTTTTGGAAAGAGTATACATGAACTTGTAAATGAAGGTCTTCAAAATAAGCTTTCTAGAATGCCTGAAGATGCACAAAACAAATTAAGAGAAACTCTTCAGAGAATAGTCAATGAAGGAAGCGGAGGTCTTATCTGTATAATTTTATAAAAAATCAATGAACTTTAGGAATTATCTCTAAAGTTCATTCTTTTTGGGACACTTGTGCTTTTTGGACACTTGGAAAAAGCAATTATAATTTTTATTATATTTTGTTGTTAAAAAAATCCTTTTATGATAATATATATTTGTTAAAATATTTTGTTATTAAAAGGGGATTTTATATGGGAAAAAAGAAAAGAAAAAAGATAATAAAAAGAAGGGCACTCTTACTTATTTTAATTGCTATTGTTATAATTTTTGGAATTGCAGAGCTTCAAAAACTTTTTAAGAATATTATAGAAAAAAATGGACAAGTTGCAACACAAAATACTCAAAATGAAACTGAAGAAGAAGTTGTACCTGAAGATATAACAATTAATATGAGCGTTATTGGAGATATAATGTGTCATAATACAAATTATGAAGATGCATATAACAGTGATACTGATAGTTACGATTTTTCTTATGTTTTTCAAGATATATCAAAATATTTTGAAGGTGATGATATAACTATTGGAAATTTAGAAACAACTTTAGCAGGAAAAGAGATAGGATATAGTAGTTATCCAACATTTAATACTCCAGAGATTTTAGCTACTAATTTAAAAGATTTAGGAGTTGATGTTTTAGCAACAGCAAATAATCATTCATTAGATAAAGGATATGTTGGAATAGAAAATACAATTGCTGAGCTAGATAAAGTAGGTATAGCTCATACTGGAACATATACTTCACAAGAATCATCAGAACAATATTTAGTAAAAGATGTAAATGGTATAAATATTGCATTTTTAGATTATACATATGGAACTAATGGAATTGCAATTCCATCAGGAAGAGAATATTGTATTAATTTGATTGATAAAGATAAAATAAAAAGTGATCTAGACAATCTTAAAGCTATGGAAAATGTAGATATAATTTGTGTAATGATACATTGGGGAACAGAGTATAGATTAACTCCAACAGATGAACAAGAAGAATTAGCTAATTTTATGTTTGAAAATGGAGCAGATATAATACTTGGCGGACATTCTCACTGTTTAGAGCCAATGGAAAAAAGAACTATAACATTAGAAGATGGAACAACAAAAGATGGATTTATAATTTATTCATTAGGTAATTTTATGTCAGGACAAAATAAAGCATATACCAGACAATCTGTAATTTTACAATTACAAATAACAAAAGATGGAGAAACAGGAAAAATTACAATAGATAAAGTAGATTATGTTCCAATTTATATGTATAACTATTCTTCACCTAAAGGTGCACATAATTTTAAAATTTTAGATATTGAATCAGAAATTTCAAAATATGAATCAGGAGATACTTCTATTGGAAGTAGTTTATATAGTACATTGAAAACTGAACTTGGTCAGATTCAAGAAATATTAGGACCTGAAATTGAAAGTAATAATAGTAATGATGAATTAGTTCAAGAAGAAAATTTACAATAAATTTAATAATAAAAGGAGGAATGTATGAAAAAGACGAAAATCTTAATTGCAATAGTTATAATTATTGCAATAGTTATTATGGCCATATTAATTTTGCAAAAGTTGGACATAATAAGAATTAGCAAAAATGGAGTTAAATTAGGGAATACAGTAACTGGGAAAATTGATGATTGGATTTATGAACCAGGAGAAGTAGAAGAAGGTGGATGGTGGCAAAGCACTGTAAGTACTTTTAGTTCTACTACAGATTCTTCATTTGCAGGTATGTCATCATCTTCAAGTTATAACAGTGACTCATATTTAGGATATTCAACAGGAGGAGCAAAAGATATTAGTAATTTTAGGGAAAATATTGAAAATGATTATTTTCCAATAATGTCAGATTTAACATATGAAGGAATTTTTTATGATTATTATTTTGATACAGGAAATAGTGGAGAAGCTTCTGATGAAATGTTTTATCCTTCATATTCTACAGCTGTTTCAAATGACCCAATTTCAGGAGAAAAGGAATATTATTTATCAGTAGGTTTGAATTCTAATATAAAAGAAAGTGATTTCAAAAGAAAAAAATTGAATCTGGTTGTTGTATTAGATATTTCAGGTTCTATGAGTTCATCATTTGATTCTTATTATTATGATATGGATAGCGAAGATACAGATAAAGAAAATTCAAAATCTAAAATGGAACTTGCAAAAGAATCTTTAAATATTTTAATAGACCAATTAAATGAAGATGATAGCCTAGGAATAGTACTATTTGAATCAAGTGCACATTTAGCAAAACCACTTAATAAATTAAGTGATGTTGATATGGATGCAATTAAAAATCATATTTTAGATGATATTGAACCTTTAGGTGGAACGAATTTTGAAGACGGATATGAAGAAGCAACAGATTTATTTGAAGATTATGAACTTACTAATTCTGATGAATATGAAAATAGAATAATAGTAATAACTGATGCAATGCCAAATTATGGAACTACAACAAAAGATGGATTACTTTCATATGTTGAGGATAATGCAGATAATGGAATTTATACTACTTTTATAGGAGTTGGTGTAGATTTTAATACAGAACTTGTAAAACAAATTAGTAGTGTAAGAGGTGGAAATTATTATTCAGTTTCATCAGCAGAAGATTTTAAAACTAGAATGGGTGAAGAATTTGAATATATGGTAACACCATTAGTTTTTGATTTGAATTTAGATTTAGAATCAGATGGATATGAAATAGCAGCAGTTTATGGAACAGATGATGTAGATGCTGAAGAAGGCAATATAATGCATGTAAATACTCTTTTCCCATCAAGTTCTAATAGTGATGAAGAAGTAAAAGGTGGATTAGTTCTTTTAAAACTTAGAAAATTAAATGATGAAGAAAATCCAGAGATAAATTTAAAAGTTACATATGAAGACACATCAGGAAAAGAACATTCAAATGAGCAATCTTTAACATTAAATTCTGATGAAAATTATTATGATAATACTGGAATTGAGAAAGGAATACTTTTAGCTAGATATGTAAATGTATTAAAAGATTGGATAGCTTATGAAAGAACAGAAAATGATGAATTTTTAATCAATAATAATACTGGTATTATAGAATGGGAAGATGTTAGTTCAGCATATAATTTAGATGATGAAGAAGATGACGATTACTATTATTATAGTTATAGTAGTGAAAATGAAAGAACATCAGTAGATTTAACAGTAAGTGATAATTATAAAGAAATTTTTAGAACTTTTAGAGATTATATGAATAGTGAAATAAAAGCAATTGGTGATGATACATTAGAACAGGAGATTGAGATTTTAGATAAATTAATTAATGAATAAAAATAAAAAGACTGAAAATTTGATTTTCAGTCTTTTTTTGGCTGGGCTGGCTAGATTCGAACTAGCGCATGTCAGAGTCAAAGTCTGATGCCTTACCGCTTGGCTACAGCCCAATATTTATTTTAGATGGGGTGGAATGTGGGATTCGAACCCACGGTCTTCAGTGCCACAAACTGACGCGTTAACCAGCTACGCTAAATCCACCATTTACCCTCTCAAATCAGACTATTTAATTTTAAAACAATATAGTGATTTTGTCAAGAGTTTTTGTAATTTTTGTTGTATTTTCAAAACAAAATTGTTCCAAATTAGATGTAAAATGAAATTATGAATTAATGACAGATTTTAATAATATTTTGTATTTCATTAATAATTTATTAATTTTACTAAAAAATCTATTAATTATAGATTTTTATGTTATAATAAAAAGGTATAATTTATGTAAAATAGTATTATTTAAGAAAGGTGAGATTATTTGAGTAGAAAAGAAAAATTAAAAGTTTTTAAAATCATATTAGCAATATTAGTTATAGTAATAATCATTGGAATAATTGCTTATTTATTTCCTTTAATAAAAAATATCTCTACTTTAGAAGGACAAGTTGCTTTTAAGGAAAAAGTTCAAGATACTGGAATTTTAGGAATGCTTTCTTTATTTGGACTGCAAGTTGCTCAAATATTTTTAATTATAATTCCAGGTGAACCAATAGAAATTCTAGCTGGAATGTGTTATGGAGCATTTTGGGGAACTGTTTTTGTTTTAATTTCTGCTTCTATAGTTTCAATAGCTATTTTTTTACTTGTTAGAAAATTTGGAAGAAAATTTGTATATAGTTTTTATGATAAGAAAAAAGTTAAAAAAATAATAGATAGCAAATTATTTCAAAATTCAAAAACAGCAGAAAAAGTGTTATTTATATTATTTTTTATTCCAGGAACACCAAAAGATTTGTTAGTCTATATTTCAGGTCTTTTACCAATATCTACAAGAAAATTTATTTTTATTTCAATAATTGCAAGAATTCCATCTGTTTTGACATCTACTTTAGCAGGTTCAAATATTATAAATGGAGATTGGAAAATTGGAATATTACTTTATATTGGAATAATTCTTATTGCTTTAATTATTGTCTTTATAATGAATAAATTTGATAAAAATAAAATTGCTGAAAAAGCCATAAACACAATAAAATAGAATTTGCTAAAAATATTGATAAAATGATTTACAAATAATAATATATTATATATAATAGTGTAAACAAAATTTAGGGGGATTAGAAAAATGGAAAAACAAGAATTTAGCTTAAAAAAAGCAACAATTAGTTTTGCAATAAGATTTGTAATTTTTTGTATTATTTTTATGGTAATAGGAACAATTATTGCTCTTGTAATGTGGTCATCTTCTTTTGATGAAAATACTAATGACCTTCAAGAAATGTTAGATGGATTAAGTAGTTTGGCATGGAAATTAGTAATTGTTGATGTAATTGTTGCATTATTATCAACTTTAATTGCTACAAATGGTTCTACTAAAAAATATAAAATTACAGAGGATAATTGTAAAGCATTAAAGAAAAATGTAGTAATAGTTTTAGTTATTGTAGCTATAATTATTTTTATAGTACATATGTTAATAATAAATATGATAAATTCTATAGCATTAGAAGATATTGATGCAGATAGTTTATCAGAAATGATTGATGATATTGATGACTATGCTGCAGATTTAGGATATTCAAGCAATGAACTTGATGTAGCAAGTGATGCATTAAAAAGTTTACAAACTTCTGAAAGAATTTATGAATTTTCAGCAGTTGTATATTTAATTATGATACCAGTATCATTTGTTTTATTGAAAAAGAAAGTTGAAGAATAATATAAAAATACAAAAATCTCTGCTTAAGTTTTTTAGTAGAGATTTTTCTTGCATTATTAAAAGTTAATAATCTTGACAAGTGTGTTATAATATTATGACATGAAAAAGAAAAATATAAGAAAGGGGTTAAAAATAATATGCAAAATAAAATAATACCAGTAACACTACTTACAGGATATTTAGGAGCTGGAAAAACTACATTATTAAATCATGTTTTAAATAATCAAAAAGGATATAAAGTTGCAGTTATTGTAAATGATATAGGAGAAGTAAATATAGATGCAGATTTAATTGGGAAGGGAGGAGTAGTAGCTCAAACTGATGATAGTTTGGTTCCACTTCAAAATGGATGTATATGTTGTACATTAAAAGTAGATTTAATGCAACAAATAGTTGAACTTGCTCAAACAGGAAAATTCGATTATATATTAATTGAAGCAAGTGGAATTTGTGAACCAATACCAATTGCACAAACTATTTCTGCAATTGCTGAAGATGCTAAATCATATGGATTACCTCAAATTTGTAGATTAGATAATATTGTTTCAGTAGTAGATAGCTTAAGATTAGCTACTGAATTTGGATGTGGTTCATATTTAGAAAAAGAGACAGATGAAGAGGATATAGAGAATTTAATTATTCAACAAATTGAATTTTGTAATGTGATTGTTTTAAATAAAGTCGATGAAATATCAAAAGAAGAATTAGAGCAAGTTAAAGCTGTTATAAGAAAATTACAGCCAAAAGCAGAAATTATAGAGACTAACTATGGAAAAGTTGATGTTTCTAAAATATTAGATACAAGATCATTTAATTTGGATGAAGTTGCTTCTTCTGCAGGTTGGATTCAAGAAATGGAAGCTGATGAAAAATTTGAAGAAGAACATGATCATGAAGATGAGGACGAACATGGTGAGCATGACGAGAAAGGAGAACATCATCATCACCATCATAACCATGAACATGGAGAAACTGAGGAATATGGAATAAGCTCTTTTGTTTACTATAGAAGAGCACCATTTGATAGAGGTAGATTTGAAGACTTTGCAAATAATTTTCCAAAATCAGTAATAAGATGTAAAGGATTAATTTGGTTTTCAAATGAACCAAGTATTGGATATGTTTTTGAACAAGCAGGAAAACAAGTTCAAGCATTTGAATCTGGAGAATGGATTGCTTCAGCTCCTAAATATGAACAAGCTCAGTTATTAAAGGAAAATCCAGATATAGCTGAAGATTGGGATCCTAAATATGGAGATAGAATGGAGAAGCTTGTATTTATTGGAAAGGATATGGATAAAAAAGATATCTTTGAAAAACTTGATAAATGTTTAAATAAATAATTAAAATTAAACTCTGTTTTTTAGCAGAGTTTTTTTCATAATTTTTATTAAACAAATATAAATCTTAAAAGTACATAAAAATCACTGAATTCTTAAGTTTACATAGAACAAATTTACTGGACACATAATTTTAATACATTTTTTAAAAAATAATTTAGTCAAAAAGGTATTTGTGAATAAATCATGTCGAAAAAAGTAGATAATAATAGTTATTCACAGAGTTATCCACTTTATCCACAGGCAGTTATCCACCAAAAATATGTACGAAAAGAATAAAAATTGTTAACATAAAAATTATATAAATTTTTAATTGAAAATAATGTAAAAAAATTCTAACTTAAATTAGCTAAAAGCTTGACAAATTAGATAAAAGATTATATACTATTAAAGCAATTGTGTTTTAGAAAAAAAGTTTAAACATATACATATCGCTTAAGTTACAAGAAGGAGGGATTAAAAGTGGCACAACCAAAAAGAAGATGGTCAAAAGCTAGAACAGGTTCAAAAAGATCAACATGGAAATTAGAACAAAAAACTTTAGCTACATGTCCACATTGTCATGAACCAGTATTACCACATACAGTATGTTCAAATTGTGGTTATTATGATGGTAAAGAAGTAATTTCAGTAAAAAAAGAAGACTAGTATAAACTAAATGCTCGCAAGTATGCGAGTTTTTTTAGTTTTGTATAAATTTTGATTTTAAAAATAAAAAATAGGAGCTTTTTAACAGCAGTTGAAAAATTAAAGTTTAGTTATTAGAAATTATTAGCTTGAAAATAAATATTTTAATTTAATTGTAATAAGTGGCTTTTTGAAGTAAGCTGACTATTATGTTATAATAATGATGTAGAGTTTGGAAAGACTCGAAGTAGAACTTTTTCATAAAACAATTTAAAGGAGGTATCATTTATGAAAGAAAAAGTTTTATATATTGAATTACCCGAAGGTGCTAATTTTCGGGAGTTAAGACAAATAGGTGATGGTGTGCTTGGCATTGTATATGAAACAGGTCAGGTAGCTAATGAAGCTGAGAAAACAAAAAAGGCTAAGAAACGTAAAAGAACTGTAGAAATTCCTAAACCAGAACCGCTTTTTGGTGGAAGTGAAGTATATCAAAAAAATGGGTCACCATACTGGTATTGCCGAATTAAAGGTGGTAGAGATGAATTTATGCATCTTTATACACAGGATTTGACAGTAGAGGATGTTTTCTATGACTTTACGGGAAAACGAAGGTGCTATTTTTCATATCTTTATGAAAATCTTCGGGATAATTTTTTGGAAGCATTAGAAAATAAACCCAAAAGCGGGTATCGGTGGATACCTGTTTGTGATCCATCATTAGATGAGGAAGGGGAATTGCAGTTTGTTAAAGATAAGAAGATCTTAACGTATATTAGCAATATTGAGTGGGAAGAAAAAATGAAGGTATATTCCCCGGAAAATGGAAGCAGAATTAGTTCCAAAGATACTTTTTTTCTGCTGTTGTTAAGGTGGTTAAAAGACGGTGTTGCTACTCAAGAAGAGTTAGCTTACACCAGTAATGAGTCGCCAGTTTACTGGAATGATGAAAAGCTGAAAAATTTTGGAGGACTCTACAAATTTGTGGGATCAACTGGAAAGCTTGTAAGGGATTCGAATAAAGCTACAGACGGATTTATTATTGGCTGGAAGTATGATAGGGATAATTATAATCCTAATAAATTTGCTAAAAATATATCGGAGGTTGATCGTATTACTTTTGACGGTGGAAATTTCTCCGGTAAGTATATAGTTGGTTTCCTTGAGCTTGAAAAGTAAAGCAAACAACTGAATCCTAAGAGAAAAGTAATTTAAAATTTGTCTTAAAAAAATCGCGAATTGGAAAATGTTTTTCTAATTCGCGATTTTTTTGAGAGCTACTTTTTAATTAATCTTTTTTATAGCTCCCTTTTTTTGGTTCTCTTTTTTAACTTTCTATCAACATATACTATTAGCCATCCCATGCCTAAAAAAACAAGCATAGTAAGACCGCAAGCAATTAGTGCATAAAATCCAAGTGATTCAAAATCCATGAAAATATAAGGGTATTTTGAAACCTGGCCGAAGGCGGTAAATCTTCCACCAAAATTTCCATAAATTATAACAAATACTAAATATAAAAAAGGCGATATAGCAGTGAATTTTATATATTCAAAGCTGAATTTACCTTTTTTGTCAAAAAATAAATAATCAAGTATTGCTAAAATTGGAGTGATAATGTGCACAAATGTATCCCGAATATTCATACCAGTATATCCTGTTTGAAAATTAACATAAGGTCTTACTACAAATTCAAATGCGAACATAGTAATAGATATGTTTACAAGCAGAATCAATTTTACTATATAGTATTTTCTTGTTTTTTTGTAATCTGTGAGTTCAGCAAAAAATTCTATTGTAAAAAATTCTAATATAGCAATATTGCTTAAGATGGTAAAATAAACAATCATCCGAGAAAATCCGGATTTATTAAAGTTTAAAAAGAGTCCATATACCGTTGCCACAATAACTATGGCTTTGTAAATTAATGATAGATATTTTTTCATAAAAGCCACCTCCAAATGCATGCTATCATCAATTACCACAAAATAATCCTTTATGAAACTACTTATAAGGACTAATGTGGAAAATAATTTAGTGTCAACCAACGGTAACCTTATTATATCATGTGAATATTATAATAACAAGGAAAAGTTAAGTAAAAATACTTGATAAATTAGCATAAATAATATAAAATAATGGCGTAATTTAAAGAAAGGATAAAAAATTATGGAGGAAAATTCAGATATTATAACTTTGATAATGGCAGCAGGAAAAGGAACCAGAATGAAATCAAATAAATCAAAATTAGTTCAAAAAATTTATGATAAAGAATTAGTACAAAGAGTTGTTGATTTAGCGGAAAATATTGGTTCAAGTGAAATAATTGCAGTAGTTGGTTTCCTAAAAGAACAAATTATTGAAGTTCTTGGAGATAGAGTAAAATATGCATATCAAAATGAGCTTTTAGGAACTGGTCATGCTGTGATGCAAGCAGAAGAATATTTAAAAGGTAAAAAAGGAAAAGTTGTAATTTTATATGGTGATGTTCCTATTATTAGACCTTCAACACTTAAAAATCTAATTGCAAAAAGTATTTCTCAAAAAGAATATGCAACTGTTTTGACTGCAATTTATGATAATCCAACAGGATATGGTAGAATTGTACGTGATGAAGGTGGAAGTATAAAAGAAATAGTTGAAGAAAAAGATGCAGACCCATTACAAAAAGAGATAAAAGAGATTAATTCTGGAATATATTGTTTTGATATTGAAGAATTGCTTTTAGCTATTAAAAAGTTAAAACCAAATAATGCTCAAGGAGAGTATTATTTAACTGATGTTATAAAAATAATGAATGAAAAAGGCTTAAAAACAGGAGCTGTTATTGTTGAAGATGATACTGAAATTTTAGGAGTTAATGATAGAGTTCAACTTGAACTTTTAACAAGAGTTTTAAGAAAAAGAATTAATAATAGCCATATGAAAAATGGAGTTACTATAGAAGATTCAGAAACAGCTTATATTTATGATGATGTCATTATTGGAATGGATACTGTAATTTCTCCAAATGTTACAATAAAGTCAAATTGTGTGATTGGTTCAAATTGTTATATAGGCTCAAATGCTTATATAGGAGAAGGTGTTAAAATTTTAGATAATGTACAAATTGGAAATGGTGTTAAAATAAAATCAGGTTCTGTAATAACAAAAGATATAATTGAATAATAAATCTTAATTTTTTAAGAGAAAGTATTGTTATTTAATAAAATTAAATATATAATATGAAAAAATAAAACACTTAAGGAGGATATAAAAGTGGCAAATAGTTTAATTGAAGATGTTATGAATGAACAACCAATTAATGATGGTGGAAAAAAATCAAACCAACCTAATAATGGTAAAGGTAAAGGAAAAGGTTCTAAAAAAGCTATAATTATTTTAATAGTTTTATTATTAATAATTATTATTGCAGCTATAATATGCATAATGGTTTTATCTAATAAGAAAACAGAAGTAAATGCAAAACAAGCATTTTTTAATTCTATAACTAAAAACAATTTAGAACAAGTAAGTAATTTAGATTTATATGGCGAATTTATATCAGATATGCTATCTCAAAGTAGTAGTACACAAACAGATATTAATTTGTCTTATTCTACTGAAGATGCATCTATAAACAATATAGAATTATCTGCTGATTCTATGTATGATGCAGAAAATTTAAAAGCATATTCAGATATGACTTTAAGTTATTCAGATAATGAGTTATTTAATTTAGAATTATTAGCATCAAATGAGGCTGTTGCATTAAAATCAGATGAGATAGTAAATAATTTTGTTGGAGCAAGTTATGAATATCTTATGCAATCTGGTTTAGTATCAGCTTATGCAAATGTTTCAACAGGAGACGGAAATGAAAGTTCTGTTAATATTAATACAGATGATACATTAGATACATATACAAATGATATTGAAACAGAAGCTTCTGATATAGAGAATTTTACAATATCAGATGAGTCAATTGAAATTTATAAAGATATTTTAGATAAAAATTTAGATGATTCACAATTTACTTCAAATGAAGTAACATTAAATATGGAATCAGGAACTGTAGATTGTACAGAATATACTTTAACAATGTCAGAAGAACAATTTATAGATATATGTAAACAACTTTTAGAAGGATTTGAAACAGATACAGATACTTTAGATATAATTACTCCAATGTTATCAGCATTAGGATATTCAGAAACTGATTTAATTAATGTAGTAGATAATATGATATCTCAATTAGAAAATGCTGAAACAGATGGAAATTCAAATATTGTAATAAAAGTTTATGATAATAATGGTCAAACTGTAAAATTAAGTATACAAGTTTCAGGAATTACAATGGAAATAGAATATGTATATGGAGATAGTGAAAGTAGCATAAAAATTACAGCAGTAGAAGATGAATCTGGTGAAGGAGTATCTTATAAAATTACTAATAAAAAATCTGATTTAACACAAAATCTTGATTTTGAAATTTCAGTAATAGAAGATAATTCAGTTAGTCAAACTGTTACTTTAGAAACAGAAGTTATAAAATCAGGTTCAGATTATACATTTAATATGAATATTGATTCTAAAGCTAATGATACAAGTTTATCTATAGAATCTACAAGTGAAATTCAATTTACAGATGTTGATATTGAAGATTTAACTTCTGAAAATTGTGTATTCTTAGATGATTTAACAGAAGAACAACAAACAGAATTATTAAACTCAATTTCTGAAAGAGCACAAGTAGTTTTTAGTGAAAAAATGTCAGATTTATCTTTTATAGATACTAATACAAATACAACAATTGTAGATCAAGATGATAATACAGAAGATGATACAGATGCAAAAGAAACAGCAAAACAAGATTTAATTACAGCAATTCAAAATGATATGACAGAAAGTCTAAATAATGGAGAAGAATATACACTTCAAGATTTAGAAGGACTTCAAATTGATGGTCATACTGTTGAAGTTGAAGTAAGTGATGATTTAGCTGTAGTTACAGTTGATGGTTACACATTTAATATAGACTCTGAATTTAATTTATCAGAATAATAAAGAGGTGATGTAAATGGGTGAAACAAATGAAGAAAAATTAAAAAATAAATTTAAAATGAATATGATTATAATCTGTGTTTTAGTTGTTCTTCTTTTGATATCAATTATAGTTTTAATTGTAAATGTTTCTTCTGAAGGAGTGACAAAAGAAAATAATCTTTCAAATTTAGGAATGGTTTGCAAACGGAGATGATTATATATTTTACTATAAATATGGTAAAGGTATATTTAAAATAAAAGATAAAGAAGAATATCAAATATCTGATGATACAGCTTATAGTTTAGCTTATAAAGATGGATATGTTTATTATACAACTCCAAATTCAATTGGTGGAATTGATATTAAAAAAATATCACATAATGGAGATGAGGTAACTACTTTAAAAAGTGTTTCAAGTTCTTCAACAAAGATGTATTTAGTGGGTGATTATTTATATTATTTAACAATTGACCCTAATTCAATTTCTAAAATTGATTTAAATGGAGAAAATGAAATATCTCTTATTTCAAGAGAAGTATCAGATTTTGATATAGTAGATGATACTATTTATTTTACAGATGTACAAGGATATTTATGTAAGATAGATTTAAATGGAGAAAATTATTCACAATTAACTGAAGAGATAATAGCTACTAAGTTCCAAATGTATAATGGAGATGTATATTATTATAAAGAAGATAATGGACTTATGAAATTAGATTTAGATAAACTTACTTCTGAATTAGTTTCTGATAGAATTACATCAAATTTATATAATGTTACAAATAAAGGAATTTTCTTCTTAGATACAGAATCTATGAAAATATGTAAAATTTCTTTAAAAGGAACAAGTTTTAAAGAATTAATAACTATAAATACTTCTAATACAAAAATTAATGTTATTGGAAATCAATTATATTATTTAGATTTAGATAGTAATGATGATACAACAAAAACATATAGAATCAAAATTAATGGAAAAGAGGCAACTGCAATAGATTATTAGAGAGGTTTTAAATTTATGAATCTAGGAACAATTGTATATGATGGAAAAATCTATAATTTGGATTATATGGAAGCTACAGAAATAGAAGAATTATTGAAAAAAGTTGAAGAAAAGAAAGAATCGGAGTTTGAACAGGGAAAAAAGCTTACTAAAAGACTTAGAAAATAGGAGGTAGCAAGTATGAACAGTAATACAAATGAAGAATATGCTCAATCAGCGTTAAAGAGATTTTTTGATACAGCTACTGAAAATATTACGATGAGTGCAACTCTTAATAGAGCTTTAGCAGATAAGATTTCAACAGAGACTATTAATACAAAAGTTAATAATCAATTTAATTCTATTCAAATTAGTATGTATAAGATAAATCCTAAATTTAACGAAAAATCCAAACATTATGATGTAATAAAAAAAGAAATATTAGATGTTTTAACAGATTATGAAGCAACACTTACAGAATATAGTGAATATTTTGATAATAAAATAGAAGAATTGCTTTTAAAAAGGGTTGAACTTGAGAGTCATTTAATAGGAAAAATCTTTAAAGAAGAAAATTTAAAATCAGTTGAAAATAAAAGAGAAAAGGAAAAAGAAACAGATAAGCTTAAAAATACATTGGTTGAAACTAATAAAAAGTTTTTTGAAATTTTTTCTAATAAGAAAAAAGAAAATAAATTAAATATACAAGATATGAGAAAACTAGAAGATAGTATAGATTTAGAAAAAGAACAGACACAAAAATTAAATAAAAGAGTAGAGAAAATTCAGGAAAAAAATAGAACAAATATGTCTGAGATTGCAGGAGTTGAAAAAGATCTTAAAAATGTAAATAAACAAATTAAAGAATTAGAAGAAAATAAAAAAATTCTTTTAGAAGAGGCAATGGAAACAAAAGATAAATGGATTTCAAAGACTATAAAGAAACCATTCTCTTTTTCAAGAATTACTAGATTTTTCTCATGTAAATTTAATACTCCAAAAATGGTTACAAAAACAATTATTGACCCATTAAGACTTAGAATTTCTGAGTTTAAAACAAATGAATTAGTCAATTTAAATTAGAAATATCAATTTATAATGTAAAAACGGCTTAAAACAAGAGGTGTTGAAAATATGAGACAAAATAAAAATTTAAGTGAATTTACTATTAAAACTAAAGAAAAAATGGGAGATGTTCTTGGAGAAGAAGAATATGTTGAACCTATAGCTAAAAGCTTAGGAAAAAATTGTATAGAGAGTTTCAAAAAATTCATGCCTCCTAAAGAATTAAGTAAAATAAATAAAAAGATTCAATTTGAATCTTTAGGAAATGAATTAAGGAATCCATCAGAAAATAAACAATCTACTAATACTAGAAAAGCAAATGGGCCTGAACTTGAACATTAAAATGATTTTAGTTTAGTTAATAAAAATATTAAAAACACTTGAAATACCTAAAAAAATGTGTTATATTATTTTAGTAAATTGAATATATAGAGCCGTTTGAAAAAAGCAAAGTAGATAATTTAAAAATATATTTAAGAGAAAACAAGTCTTAGGCTGGAAGCTTGTTTATATATAAATTATTGAAATTTCACTTTTTGAGGTTTTATCTTGAAAATATGTCTAATATAAGTAGGGATAAACGGTAGTTCCGTTATAACTATAATGAGGTTGATTTAATTTTAAAATTAAATTAATAAAGTTAGGTGGTAACACGTTAGAATTTGACGTCCTAATAAAGTAGAAATACTTTATTAGGACTTTTTGTTATTTATCCAAAAAGTAAAATATAATAATTTTTAAGGAGGAAAAGATGGAAGATAAAATTAATGAGATTAAAAAAGCAGCTGAAAAAGAATTAGAGCAAGTTAAAAGTTCTAATGAGCTAAAAGAGCTTAAAATTAAGTATTTAGGAAAGAAAAGCGAACTTTCTGAAATGCTTAAAAGTTTAGGAAAATTAAGTAAAGAAGAAAGACCAAAAATTGGTGCATTAGTTAATGAAGTAAAAAAAGAGATTGAAGAAAAAATTAATGCTACGGAAGAAAAAATTAGGGAACAAGTTATTAAAGAAAAACTTGAAAAAGAGAAAATCGATATAACTCTTCCTGGAACAAAAATTAAAAGAGGAAGTAAACATCCTTTAAATAGAGTAATTGAAGAGATAGAAGATCTATTTGTATCTATGGGATATGATGTTGTTGAAGGTCCAGAACTAGAAACTGATGAATTTTGTTTTGAAAGATTAAATTTACCAGAAGGACACCCAGCTCGTGATATGCAAGATAGTTTTTATATAACAGATGAATATTTGTTAAGGACTCAAACATCTGCAGTTCAAGCAAGAGCAATGGTTGCAAATAAAGAAAAAACTCCAATTAGAATAATAACTTTAGGAAAAACATATAGAAGAGAAGATGATGCTACACATTCACATCAATTTAATCAAATTGAAGGCTTAGTTGTAGATAGAAAAGATACAGTAAATATTTCTCTAGCTGACTTAAAGGGTACATTAGAAGTATTTATGAGAAAAATGTTAGGTGAAAAAACAGAGCTTCGTTTCAGACCAAGCTATTTTCCATTTACAGAACCATCTTATGAAGTTGATGTAACATGCTTTAAATGTGGAGGTAAAGGATGTCCACTTTGTAAGCATACTGGATGGATTGAAGTTTTAGGTTCAGGTATGGTTCATCCAAATGTTTTAAAAATGAATGGATATGATCCTGAAATTTATTCTGGTTTTGCTTTTGGAACTGGAATTGATAGATTAGCAATGTTTAAATATGGAATTACAGATATGAGGTATTTATATACAAATGATATTAAGTTTTTAAGTCAATTTGATAGAATGGATATAGAAAATTAAAAATATATTATATCACTAGCAGAACTTAGAAATATAATTGAAATTTGCAAGGAGGAAAGAAAATGAAATTAAGTTTAAATTTTGTAAAAGACTATGTTGATATAGCTGTTCCAGTTGATGTTTTAGCAGAGGATATGACTAGAGTTGGAAATGAATATGATAGTGCTGAAAAATTAGTTCCAGCAACTAAATTAATAATAGGAGAAGTTAAAACATGTGAACCTCACCCAGATTCAGATCATCTTCATGTTTGTACTGTAGATGTTGGAAAAGAGGTTTTAAATATAGTTTGTGGTGCTCCAAATGTTAAAGCTGGACAAAAAGTTATAGTAGCTTTAGCCGGAGCTGAACTTCCTGGTGGTGTTAAAATAAAAAAATCTAATATAAGAGGCCAAGAGTCAAATGGAATGATTTGTGCTCTTTATGAAATAGGAATTGATAAAAAGTATTTATCAGAAGAAGATAAAAATGGAATTCATGTATTACCAGATGATGCACCTATTGGAGGAGATCCAGTTAAATATATGAAGTTAAATGATGAAGTTATTGACTTTGATTTAACAGCAAATAGAGGTGATTTACTAAGCATATTAGGTATGGCTTATGAAATAGGTGCAATTTATGATAAAAAAGTAAGAGATATAGATTTATCTCATAATGAAACAAAAGATGATATAAATGATACTTTTAAATTAAAGATAAATACACCAAATTGTTCACTTTTCTTAGCTAAAGAAGTAAAAAATGTGACAATAAAGGAAAGTCCAGATTTTATAAAAAATAGATTAATCGCAAGTGGTATAAGACCAATAAATAATGTTGTTGATATTAGTAATTATGTAATGCTAGAATGTGGTCAACCTTTACATTTTTATGATAGAGATAGATTAAAAGATTGTTTAGAAGTAAGGCAAGCTTATAATGGTGAAAAATTAACAACATTAGATGAAGTAGAAAGAACATTAGATGAATCTGATTTAGTAATTTCTGATGGAGAAAAATCAATAGGTTTAGCAGGAGTTATGGGTGGACTTTCAACTGAAGTAGAACCTACTACTAAAAATGTAATAATTGAAGCTGCAATCTTTGATTCTGTTATGGTTAGAAAAACTTCAAAGAAAATTTTAAGAAGTGAAGCAAGTAATAGATTTGAAAAAGGAATTGCACCAAATAGAACTTATATGGCAATTGAAAGAGCTTGTAAATTATTAGAAGAATATGCGGATGGAACTGTTATAGGAGGAAAATGTGTTTATGATAAAACAGATACGGCTAGAAAAAGTAGATTAATTGAAATTAAATATAAAGATGTAAATGATTTATTAGGGGCAAATATTTCTAAAGAAGAGATTCTAGATGTCTTTAGAAGATTAGATTTTGAAATTGATTATTCTGATAATGAAAAAGCAGGAGTATGGGTTCCTAGAAGAAGATTAGATATATCTATTCCAGAAGATTTAATTGAAGAAGTAAGTCGTATATATGGAGTAGATAATATTGAAGGAAAATTGCCAGTAGTTCCAATGAAACAAGGAAGCAAAAATGGAACAATAAGAGCTATTAGAAATAAAATGGTTGATTTAGGATTAAATGAAACTTTAACATATGTTTTAATAAATGATAAAGAGGTTCATAAATATACAAATGATGAATTTGAAGAATTAAGATTATTAGATCCAATGACAGAAGAAAGAAATGTTTTAAGATATAGTTTAATTCCATCTTTAGTAAAAACTTATGAATATAATAAAGCTCATTATAATAAAGATGTTTCTATTTTTGAGATTGGAAAAGGATTTTGGAAAAAACAAGAAGAATATGGAGAGAATCAAAAACTTTGCGCTTTAATGACAGGAAATTATTTTGAAGGTTTGAATAAAAAGCCAGTTGATTTTTATGTCATTAAAGGTGTGGCAGAAGAAATTTTAGATTTTCTTGGCTATGGTGGAAGATATAGTTTTGTATATCCAAAACAATCAATAAAAGAATTTCATCCAGGTCAAACTGCAGAAATATCAGTAAATGGAGATATAGTAGGTGTGCTAGGTAGAATTCATCCAGAAGAAATAAAAGAGCCAGTATTTGTATTAGAAATTAATTTAGATAGATTATTAGCTAAAAGAGCTTCTAAAATGACATATAAAGAAATTTCTAAATATCCTACTATAAACAAAGATATAGCAATTATAGTAGATGAAAAAATAACATCAAAAGAAGTTGAAACAGAGATTAAAAAAGCAGGTGGAAGATTATTCTTAAAATCAGAAATTTTTGATGTTTATGAAGGTAAAAATATTGGAGAAGGCAAAAAGAGTTTAGCATATTCTCTAAGTTTTGGGGCTCAAGATAGAACTTTGACTGATGAAGAAGTAAATGAAGTTTTACAAAAAATAATTGAAAGATTAGAGAAAGTTTTAAAAGCAGAGCTTAGAAGTTAAAATAAAGAAAAAAAGTGGAAATTAGAATTGTTCTAATTTCCACTAATTTTTTGTAAAAAAATAGTGGCATATTTGTTGCCTATATGATAAAATGATAAAAGTATTTTAGGGGAAACAAATGAATATTGGAGGAAGAACATTGGAAAAATTATTTGTTATTGATGGAAATAGTATTTTAAATAGAGCTTTTTATGGAACTATGAGTAGTAAGCTTATGCAAACATCTGATGGAACTTATACAAATGCAGTTTATGGGTTTTTAGCAATTTTATTTAAAGAATTAGAAGATATTAAACCAGAATATTTAGTAGTAAGTTTTGATGTTAAAGCACCAACTAAAAGGCATGAATTATATAAAGAATATAAAGGAACAAGAAAGGGAATGCCAGATGAGCTTGCAAGTCAAATGCCTATAATAAAAAAAGTGTTAAAAGCTATGAACATAAAGATTATTGAAAAAGAAGGATATGAAGCAGATGATGTTTTAGGAACACTAGCTAAATACGGAGAAAGTCAAGGACTAGAAGTAATTTTACTTACAGGAGATAGAGATTCTTTTCAATTAGCAACAGATAAAACTATAATTCGTATTCCTCATACAAAACATGGGAAAACAGAAACTGAAGATTTTGATAGAAAGAAAATTTTGGAAGTTTATGGAGTTGAACCAAAATCTTTAATAGAAGTTAAAGGTTTAATGGGAGATTCTTCTGACAATATTCCAGGAGTTAGTGGAATTGGTGAAAAAACAGCATTAAGTTTAATAAAAGAATATGGAACTATTGATAATATTTATAAAAGCATTGAAGATGGAAATACTACTATAAAAGGAAAAACGAAAGAAAAATTAGAAAATGGAAAAGATATGGCATATCTTTCCAGAACACTTGGAACTATTAATGTAGATAGTCCAATAGAGAAAAACTTAGAAGATTTTAAATATAAAGATTGGAATAGAGAAGAAGTCTTAAAAATTTTCCAAGAATTGAGATTTAATAGATATATAGATAGATTTAAATTACTTGAAGATACACCTCAAAAAGAAGAAAAAGATATAAAAGAATTATTTGAAGTTCAAAAAGTAAATTTAGAAGAAATTTATGATGAAATTCTTAAAGAAAAAATATTATATTATTATTTTGAAAGTGTTGAAGATGAAGATGAAAGTCCAGTTGATTTGAAAATTAAAAGTTTAAAAATTGCAATTCAGGATAAAGTATATAATATAGATTTTGAAGCGAATAAAGAAACAATAAAGAAAATTTTTGAAAATTATGAAATTTTAAAATGTGGATATGAGCAAAAATTAGACTATATTTTACTTAAACAATCAGGAATAGAAGCTAAAAATCTTATGTTTGATATAAAAATTGCTGCATATCTTCTAAATTCAAGTTCAAATCAATATAATTTAGAGGAACTTAGTAATACTTATTTAAATTTAAATGCCTCATCAATATTAAAAAAAGATAATAAAAATACTCAAACTAGTTTATTTGATGAGGAAGCAAAAGAAGAGGAAAATATTCAAGATGAGGTTTATGTATATTTGATTTCAAAATTGCATAAAAAATTAGAAAAAGAGCTAGAAAATATTGGATCTTTAAAATTATTTAATGAGATTGAAATGCCGCTTGTAGAGGTTTTAGCAGAGATGCAGTATACAGGTGTTTATGCTGATCCAAAAGAAATTCTAAAATTTGGAAAAAATTTAAGCACAAAAATTGAAGAATTAAGAATTGATATATATAATTTGGCTGGAAAAGAATTTAATATAAATTCACCAAAACAATTAGGTGAAGTATTATTTGAAGATTTAAAATTACCTGTATATAAGAAAAATAAAAGTGGATATTCCACAGATGTAGATGTTTTAGAAAAATTAAAAGATAAACATCCTATTATTGAAAAAATTTTAGATTATAGACAATTAGTAAAGTTGAATTCAACTTATGTAGAAGGTTTGATGTCTCATATAAATGAAAAAACTGGAAAAATTCATACACGTTTCCATCAGACAGTTACAGCAACAGGAAGATTAAGCAGTACTGAGCCAAATCTTCAAAATATTCCAACTAGAACTGACTTAGGTAAAAAAATAAGGAAAGTATTTAAAGCAGAAAAGGGAAATATATTTATAGATAGTGATTATTCACAAATTGAACTTAGAGTTTTAGCACATATTTCAAATGATGAGATAATGATAAACGCTTTTAATCAAGATCAAGACATTCATACTATTTGTGCATCTCAGATTTTTAATGTGCCAGTAGATAAGGTTTCTAAACAACTAAGAAGTAGAGCAAAAGCTGTAAATTTTGGTATTGTTTATGGAATTAGTGATTTTGGACTATCAGAACAAACTGGAATTAATATAAAAGAGGCAAAAGAATATATAGAACAATATTTAGAAAAATATTCTGGAATAAAAAAATATATGGAAGATGTTGTTGAACAGGCAAAAATAAAAGGATATACTGAGACAATGTTTGGTAGAAGAAGGTATATTCCAGAAATTAAGTCTAATAATTATATGGTAAGAAAATTTGGGGAAAGAGCTGCGATGAATACCCCAATTCAAGGAACAGCTGCTGATATTATGAAAATAGCAATGATTAAAGTGTATAGAAGAATTAAAAATGAAAATTTAAAATCAAAAATTATTCTTCAAATTCATGATGAACTTTTAGTTGAAGCTCCATTAGATGAGGCTGAAGAAATAAAGAAAATCTTAAATGAAGAAATGGATTCTGCAGCAAAACTTTCAGTTCCTTTAAAAGTAGAAATTGAAGAAGGAAATAGCTGGTATCAGGCAAAATAACGTAAAAATAGTTAAAATTCGATAAAAATCTGTTGCAATAAAATTTTTATAATGTTATAATAATTTTTGGTATAAATTGGTTTAGGAGGAAAATTGAGTGAGATTAAGTTCAAAAGTAGACTTGGTTAATGAATCAACAGAAATTTTAAATCCAGTCTATGAAGAAAAAATGATATCTTTTCTTATTCGAGCTTTAACTAGATTTATAGATATAATAGCAGGGTTAGTAGGAGTATTTTTATTAATACCTATAAGTTTATATGTAATTATAGAAAAAATAATAAAAAATGAACAAGGTCCTGTATTTTATTATCACATAAGAATAGGAAAAAATGGAAAAGCATTTAAAATGTATAGATTAAATACAAGATCTATATTATGTGAATTTCCACAATTTATTAATGTTTTGGCAGGAACAATGACTTTAGTTGGTCCTCGTCCTTATACAGTAAAACAGAAAGAGCAAATGGGAGATTATTTTAATATAATTTCTAGTGTAAAACCAGGTATAACTGGTATATATCAGATATCTGGAAGAAGTGTTGGTTTTGAAGAAAGATTAGATTTAGATGTTCATTATATTTTAAATCATTCTTTAAAACTTGATTTTAAAATAATTTTAATTACTCTTTTTGTAACATTAAAAAATAAAAAGTCAACATACTATCAAAAATATGTTTATGAAGAAATTCCGAGAGAAACAGTTAGTAATTATATTTTAAGAAATATAAGATTATTTGTTAAAAGAGTAATAGATATAATTGGAGGATTAGTAGGGATAGTTTTATTAATTCCAGTAACAATTTTGATAGGAATTGTAAATATTATTTTTAAAGAAAATGGTCCAATTTTTTATTCACAAGAGAGAATAGGAAAAAATGGAAAGAAATTTAAAATGTATAAATATAGAAGTATGGTAGTAGATGCAGATAAAAAGTTAAAAACTATTTTACAAGAAAATGAAGAATTAAGAGAAGAATTTGAAAGAACAAGAAAATTAAAGAATGATCCTAGAATAACAAAAATAGGAAAGGTTCTAAGAAAGACAAGCTTAGATGAGCTACCACAACTTATAAATGTTTTAAAAGGAGAAATGAGTTTAGTTGGTCCAAGAGCGGTTGTTGATGGAGAAATTGATTTGTTTGGAGAAAATAGAGATACAGTTTTATCAGTTAAACCAGGAATTACAGGATATTGGGCTGCTAATGGAAGAAGCAATACAACATATGAAGAAAGAGTTAATATGGAAACTTTTTATGCTAAAAACTTTAATCTTGCTTTAGACATAAAGATTTTATTTAAAACTGTATTTTCAGTTGTAAAAAGAGAAGGAGCTATTTAAATAAAAAATATGGATATAACCTCAGAATATATATTCTGGGGGTCTTTTATTTTTTTAGTGAAAAAATATTTGTAGTTAATAAAAAAATGATATTTTATATAGATTTTTATAATGTAAATTGATATAATAATCCATATAAAAATTTAGAGGGGATTTTAGTATGAAGAAAAGATTGAAAAAAATCATTATAATTTTATTAGTTTTAATTGTAATTGGAGTTGGAGCTTTTTTTATTATAAAAAATATGCTTAAACCAGTTGTAAATGATTATACAGTACAAGGAAATGCTTCTTCTCAAGAAACTGAAGAACCAGATAATTCTAATGAAAGCAAAGAAGAAATTACAGAAAATTCTGCTAAGCTTAGTTCTCTTGTAAAAGTTATAGGAGAAGAGAATGCAAATAATGTAAATGCTGGAATTGTTTCATTAGAAACAAATTCAGATTCAACTATTAGCATAACTTTGAATTCAGTTGGAGCTCCAGAATTTGAAAACTATGAAAAAGGCGATATATTCATATTAGATGGAAACTCAGAAACGCCTTTTGGAGAAGTTTATGTAGGAAAAATAGTATCTAAAACAACTGACTCATCAGGAAACTTAATTGTAAAAACAGAAAATCCTACTTTAGATGAAGTTTTTGATGAAGTTCATATTGATGAAACTACTCTATTAACTGAGGAAAACATTGATAATATAGCTACAGCAGATGGAATATCAGTTAGATTTGTTGATGATTTAGATGCTGAAATGACAAATGTCAGTGACCAAGGAACTGATTATAAAGTTACATATTTAGATGGGATTAATTATGATGATGCAAAATTAGTTCAAACAACAGATTTAGCAAATGCTAATGCAAGCTTTGTAATTGAAATTGATACAGGACTAGAATATGATTTTAGAACTAAACAATTAACAACAAAAGCAAAAGCAGACATTACAAATGAAGTAAATGCTGAATTATTAAATGGATATGAAGAATATTCTAGTGATAATAGTGAAAGTTATAATTATGAAAATAAAACTGAAGCTCAGCAAGCTAGTGATACTGGAAGTGCAAGTATTTCTAGTAAAATAGAATTAGGACTTAGTGGAAAAATTGGAATTGAAAATTTGTCTTCAACTCTAGATTTTGATTTTGATATATTTAAAGGCGGTGTTCAAGATTTATCATGGGAGTTTGGAGGAAAAGCAGTAGCTAATCTTGGAATTGACGGAAAATATGAAGGATCAATAGGTGGAGAAGAAACAAGTAATACATTTGGAGATAAAAATATTTATGCAATTAAATGTGAAGGACTAAGTAAAAAAACATTTCCAATAGCATATATAGATTTTACAGGAACTCAACTACAATTTGACCAGGTATATCAAGGAATTGCTTTTATGCCAGTGGCTTGTGGAGTTATGATTTATAGTGATATAGAAGGAAATATTACAGTTTCTTTTTCAACATCAGTTGAATATTCAAATGAATTTAATTATAAATTGACTGTTTTTGAAGATGGAAAATTATGTAGTGATATGATAGATTTTACTACTGAAGAAACAGGTAAAGCTGAATTTAAATTTGCAGCAAAGCTTTATACTGATTTTACATTTTTAGGATTTTCAGGATTAATATCTGTATGTAATATAAATTTACTAGAAGTAGGATTAATAGATTTAGGAGTAGAAGCTGAAGCTGAATTTACAGTGAATTTAGTTTCTAATTTAACTAAAGCTGAAGATGGAACATATAGCTGGGTTAAAGATGAAGAAAATTCATCAGTAGATGCTAGTGGATATCTAAGAGGATATTTTAAATCGGTAGAATTACGTTTAAGGCTAAAACTTGCAAGTTTAGGTGTTGATGAAGATAGTTTCTTATATCTAAATAAAGATTTATCTTATGATTTTACCGCAATTGATTTAACACTTTTTGAAACAGGAACTAAAACTGCAACATCATATGATCCAGGTTATATGGAATATTCTTTAGTAACAGCAAGTGATAGTGATTTTGACTATTACAAAGAATATAGTGAAAAAACTTCATCTTCTAAATTAATAAAAAGAAATAGAGCACTTCAAACAGAAGAGCTAGATACAGATGGAGATTTTATTGGAATTTGTGGAATAGATGCAGGATATGTATATGTATTTAAGACTGGAGCCAGTGGAGGATATGATGTATATAGAGTAGCAAAAGATGGAATAAAGGAAAAAAATAAAGTAGTTATATCAGGTGCAGATACAGTACTTTATGAAGATGAAAAGAATTTTTATTATGTAGATAAAGATGATATAAATAAGATCAAGAGTTTGAATAGAAGTACTTTAAAAACCGATACTCTTCAGGAATTTGAAAAAGGTATGAAACCATTTTATATGGAAGATGCTGGCACAATGTTTTATGTGGCTTGTGAAGATACAGAAGATAATATTAGTTGGATATTTGGAGAACCAGCAGTAGAGTATTATTATGTTAATGAATCAAGTACAGATGTAATGCCTGCAGAAAATTTATATACAAGACCAAGTAAATATTCATATACTATAAGTTCAACAATAGTTGGAAAAACATTACTTAGAGGAACATCTTCAGCTTATTATATGAATACTGGGGCAGGTACTATACAAATAGAAACTACTGTTGGCTGGAATGAACTTGAAGATGGAGTTTTCACAGTAGAAGAGGCAGATGGAATAAACACTATGTATTTATATTCAGCTTCTGATGGAAGCAAAAAGAGTGTATCAGAAGTAAATAATGGTAATGCACTTTGGACAGTAGTAAAAGGAAGTGACGGATATTATTATTTCTTAGATCAAAGTGAGAATGGAG
The DNA here is from genome assembly GCA_944389125.1 of uncultured Clostridia bacterium. Taxonomy (GTDB): domain Bacteria; phylum Bacillota; class Clostridia; order TANB77; family CAG-508; genus Scatovivens. Next base: position 227,046 of record CALXLF010000002.1, read on the forward strand.
TAGGATTATATAAATTAGATATATCATCTTCTACTAAAACATTAGTAAAACAATATGATGATTTTAATATTAATTTAGATGCATGTGGAGTTGCTAGGTTAGGTTCAACATTATTTTTCTATGAGATGCCTAATGATAATACTTTAAATGTTAAATATAGATATACAATTTATTAATAAAAGGGGGATTTTATCTAAATGAAATTAAAAAAATATATATTTACTATCTTGTTATCACTAATAGCATTAATAACTTTTGTAGCTCCTACTTATGCAGAAAGTGAAAAAGATTTTAAAGGTACAAGAAGTATAGCTGTTGCGGTTGATTTATCTGATTTAGATAATTACGTAAATGGAGGAAGAACTTATTTAGAAGCAATGATTAGAACATCTTCTGTTGATTGGTTAAATTATTCTACTTCTGTAGAAGATATGAATTTAGTAATTTCAATTTCATTTGATTTTGATAGTTTTGATGATTATTATGAAAAAGTTACGTATATGTTAGGATATGAACCAACAATAATTAATAATGAAAATATGTATGTTGAAAGTTTTTCTACATTGGAAATGATAAATTATTTTTTAGATGATATGCAAGAAAATAATTTATATAATCTAGAGACTTCTGAAATGAATTTATTTTCAGAAGTTAGCTCAAATATAACTTTTGATACAGGTACAACTTATGAAAGTAAAAATCAAAGAATAAATGAGTCAGATAATCAATATGAAAATATTTTTAAATCTTTAGAAATAACAACTACATATAATGAAAACTATGAAAGAGAAATTTCATTGCAATTAGACTCTTTTGGAGAAAAAGATAAAAAGAATTATCAAGAGTTAATTAAAAAAAGATGTGATGATTTAGGAGTAGAATGTAAAGTAGATGATAAAGGTTCTATAGAATTTACTATAAATTTTGAAGCTAAAACTGAAAATGAACTTTCTTATTATACAATGAATATTTTAAATATAGCATCTGGAATTACTACAAAACAAGATTACAGAAAAGGTGGAAAAATTAAAGTAACATTTTCTGAATTTATTGATATTGATACATTACTTACAGGAGATGGAACTTTTAAATATTCTTTTACTGGAAAAGATTACTATAAAATGTTAGGAGCAACTGATGATGAAGCAGAAGGATATTCTGAAAAAGATTCAACAGAATATTATTCTGGTAGAGAAAATACAGTTAGTTTTGAATATTCTATACCTTTTGAATTTGAAAAAATAACAATTATAACAGATTTATCAAATAATTATGGTAGAATTACAAGAACAATTAGAATGTCTACAAATATTAGTATAGCAGAAAATATGCATGAAAAGATAAAAGATAGTTTAACAAAAGTTTTACAAGATGGAATGACATTAAATATATATGATGAAGGTTCTAAGAGAAATTATGATATAGTTTTTAGTGGATTTTCTACTAATAAAATAAATAATATGACTTCAAAACTAGTAAATGGAAATTCAGATTTAGAAGTTAAAAGTAAAATTTTTCCATTTTTATGGAGTTCTGTTGAAGATAAAATTGAGATTTCAAAAATATGTGATTTAGTTGAGCATTATAATAATATAAATTTAGAGTATGTTTTTAAAAGCGGAACAGAAATCAAAGATTATGAAGGAAATACTTATATAATAGAAGCAAATTCTACTCAATTTTCTTTCAAATATTTAGACATTGAAAAAATTGTTATAATATGTCTTGTAATAATTATTATTTTGATTATAATAATTATTATAAAAAAGAAGATTGGAAAAAACAAAAAAGATACTAATATAGAAAAAAAGCAAAATGATAAAGAAAATAAAAAAATAAGCAAAGAGAAAAATAAAGAAGAAATAAAAAATAAAAAGAAAGACAAAAAAACAAAAAAATTAAAAAAAGAAAAGAAGGAAGCTTCTGCACAGAATAAGGAGGATACCAAAAAAAGTGGATAAAGCGATTAAGAGTGATTTAAAACAAAAATTAGATTATCTTGATTTAGATTTGGAAAATATACCAGAATTTTTATTTGATTTTAAACCTTTAAATTTTAATTTATCTAGACTAAATAATGATAAAGATCACAAAGTTTTTAGGTTTGTACCTATAAATAAAATAGATATTCTAATTACACCATGTTTAAGAAGTGATTCTGTTAGAGAAAAATATAGTAAAGCTTTTCCACTAGGAAGTTATCTTGCAAACGAAGAAACAGAAGAAGGATTAGAGCGTTATACTACATTTTTAAAAATGCTAAATGAATTTTCAATCTCAGAAGTTGAAAGTGTTAGTAATATGCAAAAAGAAATGGAAAAAAAGGAACCATTCAGAGTTCGTTATAATAAAGAGCATTTATGGCATATTTATTATTCTGAAGCAATTGATAGATATTTTATGATGGTTTGTACAAAAGAATCTACTTTTGCAGAATTTTTCTATTTATTAAAAAAGAAAATTGAAATAGGAAAAAATCCTAAAAAGGCTGATGAAAAAATCTTTATTCCTATAAATTATGTAAATTATTCAGAAAAATATTTAAATAGAGATGAACTTGTTGATATTGAAAATTATCTATGGTTATTTACTAAAAATTGGCCTATAATTTATGAAGTTTATAACAAAAAAAATGAAATGTCTATACAAATAATAGGTGAAACTTTTGTATATGATAATGTAAAAAGTACATATAAAATTAAATTATCTAATGAAGAAGAAGCTGTAAAATTTTATAAAACATTAAAAGCTTTATTTGTTATGCAAACTGAAATAAAAGATTATTTTTCATTTTCAACAAAAATTAATAGTAAAAATGGTTTAGAGATTTATCATGGAAATATAAAAATGGATTATGATAGTTTGGCTGATTTTATAAAATCTCAGTATTCAATTGCTAAAGTTGAAATAGAAGAGCAAAATAAGGCTTGTGAGAAATTAACAAAAAAGCTTAATGAAACTAGAGAAAAAACATCTGAGCAAGAATTACTATATCTAGAAACACAAAAAGAGATAGGAGCTTTTTTGGAGTGCAAAAAGACTTTTAGTGGTAGAATGAGATATTTTTTTAAATCAGATAAGATAAAGAAAAAAATAAAAAAGGAAATGGAAAAAGAAGAAATAGGTAAAAAAATAATAGATAAAGAAAATCCAGATAATTTAATTGATTTAGAGCCTATGGAAACATATATGAAGGATAGAGATTTCTATACAATTGAAGATTTGGTTGTTATATATTCTATGCTTGATAAGGGAAAAAAGAAATATCAGAATTTAAATCAAGATTTAAAAGCAATGGAATTAAAACTTGAAAATTTTAAAAGAAAAGTAAAAAATGCTAATGATTATATAAAAGAAATTGATGATCATAAAAAGAGTTTCTTTGATTTTTGGAAATTTACTAAAAAGGATGAAATATTATCTTTGGAAGAAGGAGATGAAACTCAAACTTCAACTCAAGAACAAATAAGAAAAGTTTTTGATATTGAAATAGATTTTGAATCTCTTGGAGTTAAAATGGATAAACTTCAAAGAAAAAAACTTTCAAAAGAGGAAACTGATAGCATTTTTGTTATAAATAGTAATTTAGATACTGTTATTAATTTATTAAAAAAAGGCAAAATGGATGAGTCTAAAATAAAATCTAGTTTTAAAGAATTAAAAGAAGAATTTAATAAAAATAGAATTTATTTAGATGAAGAAAGTTATGATATTTTTGGAAATATTTTAGATGATAATAGGAAGCCGAAATATATAGGTAGTAGAAGTCATAGAGAAAATGAAAAAAATAAATATAAAATTTTAAATATAAATAGAAATATTGATGAATTTGATTTTACAGAAAAACTTCAATCAGTGATAAATTATATTAATGGTGCAATACCAAAAATACAATCAATATTTGATATGCCACTTTATAAATTAGTTCAAATTACAGAAAAAGTTGATGAGAATGCATTTTTAGTAATGAATATTGATGTAGAAAATGAATTTAAAAATTATGAGGATAAAGGGGAAGGTGCATTAAATCTAATAAAAATTAATTTTAAAGAAGGAATGCCACTTTTATATTATACAAATATAATTTTTTATGATAATACTAATCAGACTTTACCAGAAGGGATGGATTTATCAACACAGGTTTTAATTGATACATCTAGATTTGATTTTAAATTAATAAGTCAGACTAAATTTAGAACAAATAATTATTTTAGAGAAAGTGATAATTTAATTTTACCAAAATCTAAAGATATTTTTGTTTATGAATATGATGTTGAATTGAAAAATCAAAATAGTAATGAAAAAGAGGAAGGAAAGGACAAATAAGATGTATACAGAAATAGAAGTAACTGTACGTTATGCAGAAACAGACAAAATGGGAATAACACATCATTCAGTTTATCCAATATGGTATGAGCTCGCACGTACAGAGATTATAAAAAATATAGGAATTACATATTCTGAAATGGAAAAAGAAGGAATAATGTTACCGCTTTCAGAATTGTATTGCAAATATATTATGCCATCTACATATGAGGATAAATTAAAAATTAGAGTTTGGATTTCAAAATTAACTCCAGCTAGAATAGTTTTTAATTATGAAACTTATAAAGAAGGTATAGAAAAACCTATTGCTACTGGATCAACTATTCATGCTTGGACTGATAGCAAAACTTTAAGACCAATTAATTTTAAAAAGCATTTTCCAGAGTATTACGAAAAGATTGAAAAATTGACTGAAGAATAATATAAAATAGTTTTAAACTTTTAATAATATATTTAATTTTTTACTTTTTATTATAAATTTGATATAATTAATATATATGGTTTTAGTTTTGTAACTATACCAAGGAAACTAAAGTTTGATTCTGGCAAGAGTGCTTGCCAAGAAAGGAGAAGGTAATTATGTTATTACCAAATAATCAGAACGATGAAAGCCGGAATAATAATGGTAAAACCATTATTGAGAAGATAAAGGTGTTTGGAAAGAAGTTCGGCTATGGAACAACAACTGTTTTTGGTCGAATTATTAGAGCTATCCGCTTGATAATTTCCATTCTTGTAGGTCTCGGGATTTTAAGTGTCCTACAGGAACATGGATCCTTTGTTGAATATCCGGCGATTGATGATATAGTAGGTGCCATTTTGGGAGCATCCAATTGGATATTTGCTATAATCATGAACCTTATTAATTGGATTACAGCACTGTTTTAGAAAAGTGGTGTAGAAAGTAGTTCTGATTTGAAAGACCGCCCTATTAAAAGGGCGGTTTATAAAGTATTTTTATTTATTAAATAAAAATACTGGACAATAAAAACAATTTATGCTAAAATAATTTAGTATTTAAATATGCTGATGTGGCGAAATTGGTATACGCACAGCACTCAAAATGCTGCGGGAAACCATGTGGGTTCGAGTCCCACCATCAGCACCACTAGGAGAAAAAACATAGCGGAAGCTATGTTTTTTAAAATAACCAAAAACTGGTGTGACTCGAAAAGGAAGTGTCAGGTTTTGTGTCGGTTAAGGCCGACACGAAATCTGACAAAAATAGTCCAGTGGACTATTTTTATGACGCGGCCCGAAGGGGAGTCCCACCATCAGCATCATTTGAAAAAGAAACATAGATTTTTCTATTTAATATTGTTACAGTTTTTGTTGAATAAAAAAAATTAATATGATAAAATTTTTTTCAAAGGAGAAGATGATGAAAAAATTAAGTATTGTTGGTATATATAGCATAATACATTGTATTGTAGATATGGCATGTGCTATATTAATATCTGGAATATTAACTCCAATTTTAACAGGAACTTATAGTTTAGTAATTGCTGTATTTTTATATAATTTATTTGCCTTTGCATTTCAATTACCTTTTGGAATTTTAGCAGATAAAATTAATAAGAATGCTCTTGTTTCAGCAATTGGATGCCTATTTGTAATTGTTGCTTGTTGTATAAATTCATTTGGTATACTTGCTTGTATAATTTCGGGAATTGGAAATGCTTTATTCCATGTTGGTGGTGGAATTGATGTATTAAATATATCAGATAAAAAGGCAACTTTACCTGGAATTTATGTGGCAACTGGAGCTATTGGGTTATATGTTGGTTCAAATAGTACATATTTAGGAATAAACAAATTTTATATAATTATAATAGTTCTTGCTATTTCGGTTATTTTGTTGCTTTGGTTATATAAACAGGTAAAAGAAAAATATAATATCAATAATGAAATTCCAGAATTTAAAGATATTTCAAACAGAAAGAAAATTATTATGTATTGTTTGTTAATAATAATATGTATACGAGGCTATTTAGGACTAATACTAAATTTTAAATGGAAATCTAATTTTATTATTGGATTGATAGCTGTATCAGCTGTGGTATTAGGAAAAATACTAGGTGGAATAATTGGTGATAAATTTGGTTGGAAAAGGACTTCAACTATATCATTAATATTTTCTGCAATTCTATTTATTTTTTCCTTTGATAATATGATTTGTGGGATGATAGCAATTTTGCTATTTAATATGACAATGCCAATAACATTAACAGCATTATCAAATATGTTTTATAAAAATAAAGGAATGTCTTTTGGAATTACAACTATGGCTTTATTTATTGGGGCAATTCCTGTTTTATTAGGTTATAAAGAATTTCTATTTAATAAAGTTTCATTGTTTATAATTACAATTATTTCAGCAATTATATTGTATTATGGACTAAATAAATATGAAACAGTGGAGAATGAAAATGCTTGAAAGTTTAATTGTATCAGTAGTTTTAACAATTGTGATAGAGGTAGTATTATCGTTATTACTTGGATTAAGAGGAGAAAAGAATATTGAAACTATAATTTGGATAAATTGTATAACTAATCCAATTGTAGTAGGAATGACAAATATAGTTTATATAGTATCACAGAATTTAATAGCTAGAAATGTTACATTAGCAATTTTAGAAATAATTGTAGTATTTCTTGAAGGATTTCTTTTTTCTAAAATTTTGAAAAATTTAAAAATTAAACCATATATATATTCATTATACCTAAATGTATTGTCATTTGGTATAGGATTGATAATAAATCTTATAATTAAATAATTGGGGAGGAAAAATAATGAAAAAATTAATTATTATAGGAAAAGTGTTTCTATTAACAGCTCTATTTGTTTTAGGAACGGCTAATATATGTTTTGCAGATGTATATATTAGCCCTGTAGAAAAATTTAGGAGTATTAGCGGAATACCGATTGTGATAGAAATTGTTTTAATGGTTATTTTCTTGATATCAGTAATATGTATGTTAATTGGAAAATTAGGAAAAATAGAAGATTTGTTAAATAGAAGCAAAAAAGTTTCAGAAAATATATTTTATTATTTTATTTTTATTATTGGATTATGCTTTGCTATAATTTCATACTGGGCACTAGAAAGTTATTCATTTTTAGACTGGCTTACATGGGAGTATATGAAAACGTTCGAAAAAATTTTAATGACACTAATAGCTTTATTACCTTTGCCTTGTTTAATACTTTCTTTATGTTTTAGATTTTTTAAATCAAATACCAATAATAAGAAGATTTCTTATATTATATTGGTAATTTATTTGATTTTTATGATTTTTATCAAATTATTTTTTGATTGGATGTTAATTTAAATGACTTGCAAGAACTATAATACTGGCAAAAATATAAATTTTATATTAAAGTAAAAACGATAAATTGATTGATTTTTGTATCAATCGTTGTGAGAGTCAAAAGTTGTAGATAATTACTTTGCTGGTACTATTAAAAAAAGAAACAGAGCAAAAGCTAGGTTTCTTTTTTAATGCCATGAAATTTTAAGAATGTCCCTAAATTTCATAGCGAAAGCTATGTTTTTTTAAAATCCATAATTGGTGGGACTCGAAAAGGAGGGGTCAAGTTTTGTGTAGGTTGAGGCCGACACGAAGCTTAGACAAAAATAGTCCAGTAGAATTGGAAAAAAGTTATTTTTATAGTGTTAGTATAGAATTTTAGTAGGCAAAATATAAAAAATGTGATATACTATTCATATCATTCGTAGCTATGCGAAATATAATAAGAATAGTAGGTAGTAAATTCTCGCAAACAAAATTGTTAAGGAGGAAAAGTAAATGCTGAGTAAAAAAGATTTTCAGGAAATCAAAAAGTTTGAGGAAGTAGGTATGGATGTTGTTGCTGTTAGTAGTGAAGGAACACTAGAGTATTCTACTCAAGAGATGGGTGGTAGTGAATATTGCGACCAGTGTAGTGCTTTTAGGTTACTTCCTGATCCTGATCCTTTTGATTGGTTCAGAAGCGGTGATATGAAGGCAGTATGCCTTGAGGTTAACGGAGTAATTGAAGGTTCTCTTGAAAGACCTAGCGAATGGACTAATATTCACAAACCGCTTTACTGTCCTAAACTCGGTCGCGAACTGAGTGAAGAAGAAAAAAAGGAAGCGGATAAAAGCCTGCAATGGGCAATGAAAAGGATGAAGTGAAGATAGATTTTACTCTACCAAAGGAGATGTTGTTTTGAACAACATCTCCTTTGGTATAAATTAAGAGACAACGACCTGACAGAAGAAATTTACTCCAACCTTAACAATTAGGTAAAAGAATTACCACCCTTGATAATATTTATAGAGGGTGGTTAATTCATTTTTATTTAAGATAAAGCCATAAAAAATAATTATTAAATGTACAGTCTTATATTTAATTAATAAATTATTTTATTAGTATATATTTATAAAAGATATGCTGAAAAAATATATATTTAATGCTTAAGATTAGTTTATTAAAAAGTTGTTAAAACCTAAAATTTATGGTATAACTAAAAATATAGGAATAACTATTAAATAATTAAACGGGAGAAAAATATGTTAAATGGAAAAATAGAATTTTATGGTGAAAATTTATCTCTTCTTGCTATAGCAAAGAAAATAGGAATATCAAGGGATACTTTAAATAAACATTATGAGCAAACAGGTGATATATATGAAGCAGAAAAGATTTGCAAAAAGATTTTAAAAGAAAGAGAAGCTTCTTTAATAGAATATAATGGTGAAAGATTAGCTATACAGACAATAGCTAAAAGGGTCGGTGTAAAAGATCCTAAAACATTAAAAAAATATTATGAACAAACTGGTGATATATATGAAGCAATAAGAAAATATGATGAGTCTAAGATAGAATATTATGGTGAAAAATTGACAATGGATGCAATAGCTAAAAAAGCTGGTGTAAAAAGAGATACTTTGGAAACTCATTATAATGAATCTGGAAATATATATGAGGCAGTAGAATATTGTTTAGAACTTAAAAGAAAAGCAGAAGAATCAAAGGTGAATTATAATGGAGAAAGAAGAACAATAACATCAATAGCAAAAGAAATAGGTATTGATAAAAAAACACTAAAAAAATATTATGAGCAAACAGGAGATATTGAAAAAGCTATAGAAGCTTATCAAGAAGCAAAGCAAAAATCAGAAGAATCAAAATTAGAATATAAAGGTGAATTAAAATCATTAAAAAGTATTGCAAAAGATGAAAATGTTGCTGAGACAACACTCACAAGATATATAAAAAAATATAAGAATATAGATAAAGCTGTATTTATGGCAAAAATTCAAAAACAAAAAACTCGGAAGAGTAAAGGTAAAAAATAAAAGTTTTAATTTATATGATCTATCGATAATGTTAGGAATAAAATATTCAGGATTAATAAATATGATGAATAAAGGAATGTCTATTAACCAAATTATGGCTTTAGTTCAAAAGCATCCAAAAAGAAATAAGATAAAGCAGGAAATTACAAAATTATCTAATGGGCAAACTCTTTTAGAATATTGTATTGACAATGGACTTAATTATGCATTTATATATAGAGCTATAAATACTTATGGAAGAACATTAGATGAAGCAGTTAATGAATATCAAACAAAAGGTTCTAAAATGCCTAGTAATTGGATATTTGAAAAATACGGTGTTCTTTTAAGACATCTAATGACAGAAAATGGTGTGAATGTTCAAAGAGTTGTTGATTATATGAGAAAAGAAAAACTTTCTATGAGTGAAGCAATTGAGAAATATATAATTAGAAAAAATGCAAAACAATATGATGTAGATGCAGATTGGATGCAAGAAATATATGCGGTTTTAACAGATGAAAATATGGCCAATGAGTATGATGGATTTAAAAAAACATTTTATATTGATGATCAAGAAGAAGAATGTATTATTCAAAGTTATGATGAAGTACAAAATTTAGATAGAAAGCTTTTATTGTTTGAAATTGCAGAGTCAATTAAAGAAAATATTTTTACACCAGATGAAATGTCAGAGGTATTACAAGTATATGAAGTAAAACCAGAAGAGATAGAAACAATCTTTTTAGATTTATATAGTAAATATGATGATAAAATACTACTTGGTAAAGATCAACCTGAAATGAAAAGGAGAAATACTATAAATGAAATTGCAAAAAAATGGTATTATATGACTGCAGAAGAAAGAAAAAAAGTTTTAGAAGATAATGAAATAACAACTTATGAAGAAAATATGATAGCTGAATTGTCTAATAATATAGTAAAATATAAGAAAATGTTAATAAGTAAAGATAAAGATTATTTAAAAAATGGTCAAGAGCAGGGATAATATTTGTTAATATTCCCTGCTCTTTTTTAAAACTTATACTATTTGATTACACTTGCATTTACATTTTTGCTGTAATTTTACAAAATGTATCGCTTTCTTCTTCAACAATGAAAAAACGATTCAAATGATTCCAGATATCTTCAGGAGTCAGTCTCCGGTAATCTTCTCCATCATGTTTAGGACTTGCCAATAAATGGGCGTTAAACACCTGAGATACATCGCATTCGCAGTTTTCTTCAACTGCCTTTCTTGCAGCTTCAAGCATCCATATCGCAAGGAGAACCTCCCACTCGGAATGACCAGTGCCTCTGAAATCTGCTGCCAGAGACATTACAGAGAAGTCTTTGATGGCTTCCGGATTTGTAAGTACGAAGTGCTTTTTTTCTACATACTTTTCCCAGCCGTAATCTCTTCCGCCAAAGTAGAGATGCATTCCTGCTGCCTTACGTTCTTCCTGTGTCAAATAGTCTTTTTCTTTTGTTGTGTTTGTCATATGTTTTACCTCCACATAAAGATAGTCTGGAGGTACACAGCACCTCCAGATAGTTTAAATGTAAACTTTTTCTGGGACTTGCTGTGTAAGTACATCAGAACATATTAATTATAGCACTTTTTTAGGCTTTTTTGCAATAAATATAAATTTTATATGATTTCGATTAAAATTATTTTTAGATTCTTTTTATTGTTTTTATATATGCTTTATGATATAAATTTTAATATAATAAATATTTAAGGAGGAAATTATGAAATATAGAAAGTTTAATAATACTATTATTGCTAGAATTGATAGAGGAGAAGAAATTTTAGATAAGATTAAAGAAATAGCTTTAAAAGAAAATATAAAATTAGCAAATATTAATGCATTAGGTGCTACAAATGATTTTACAGTTGGGGTTTTTAAAACTGCGGAGAAAAAATATTATTCAAATAATTTTAAAGGTGATTTTGAAATAGTTTCATTAACTGGAACTATAAACACAATGAATGGAGAATTTTATACACACATTCATATGAGTGCTGGAAATGATAAAGGAGAAGTTTTCGGAGGACATTTAAATAGAGCAATAGTAAGCGCAACTTGTGAGATGCTTATAAATATAATTGATGGAAAAGTTGATAGAAAATTTGATGAAGATATTGGATTGAATTTGTTTGAATTTTAAATAAATATAAAGTCTTGTTAAAATTTTGTGCTTTTTTTGTGAAATTTGTTGACTATTTTTGTAGTTAAGGATACAATAACTTCAAATAAAAAAAGGGGGAACAAAAGATGTCAAGATTACAAAAAAGTATTATAGTTATTGCAATTGCTGTAATGTTAATGTTTACATATGTAGTTAATGTACAAGCTGCTACAATGGCTAATCTTGTTGAGTGGAATGTAGTAACTTCTGATGGAAATACTTATACTTTAACAGGTAATGCAAAACAAGATATAGTAGTTGGTGATGGAGAAACTGTAGTTTTAGACTTAGGTGGATATAATTTGATAAATTATACTAATGGATGTTCAACAATCACAGTTGAAGCTGGAGGAACATTAACAATTACAGGTTCTGGAACAATTTCTAATAGTTCAACAAATGGAGTTCCAGTTATTAGTAATAATGGAACATTATATGTTGAAGGTGGAGTTGTAGAAGCAAGTTATCAAGGAGCTACTGGAATTTATAATTCTGGAACATTAACAGTTACTGCTGGAGAAGTTAAAACTACTGTAAGTGATTGCTGGGGAATAACAAATGTTGGAACAGCAACAATTACAGGAGGAATATTTACACAAGGAGCAAATTATTCAGTTTTATTAAATGCTGGAAATATGTCTATTGAAGGCGGAACAATAGCTGTAGCTGAAGGAAATACATCAGCATATTCAATCATAACAAATGAAAGTTCAGCAAAAGATGGTTCAGCTAATTTAACAATAAAAGATGGAAATATTAATGGTGCTATCTATAATGATGGAGATAAAGTTGTTATTACAGGAGGAACATTCAGCAGTCCTTCTGCAGTAGAAGAATATTTAGATTCTTCAGTTAGATTTGATGCAGATGGAAATGTTATAGAAGCAAATGCTGACTATACAAAAGTATTTGAACTTTTAGATAAAGTTGATACTTTAAATGAAAGTGATTATACTGCTGAAAGCTGGAAGGCGTTACAAGATGAGATTGCAAAAATAGCAACAGATTTAAAATATAGTGATCAAGCAACAGTTGACGGTTATGCAACTGCTATAGAAAATGCAATAAATGAATTAGATAAAGTTGTTGTAGATGATGGAAAAGAAGAATTACCAACAGATGGAAATAATACAACAGAAACACCTACTGAAAATGTTCCTACAAACACTGAGGGACAACCAACTAATACAGTAGAAGATAATGTAACAGAAAATCCAACAACAGGTGATTCAATCGTTGTATTTGGTGTTATATTTGCAGTAGCAGTAGTAGGCTTAACTGTAACATTAATTGTAAAGAAAAGAATGAAATAATTTTAAAATAAATTTTCTTGTAAAAATGAACTTACAGTTTTGTAAGTTCATTTTTTATATAAATTGATTGTAAAATAATATATTAATGATATATAATATATGTGATTTTTATATAAGTTTTAATGTGAGCTTGATAAAATAGGAGATTTTTGTTAATGAGAAATAATGGAAAACACTCTAAAAATAATAAAAGAAAAAAAGACTTGAAAAGTAGTTCAAGAATTGAAAACGAGATTTCAGAATTAAAAAAAAATAGAATGAATAGTTTAAGAAAAAAAGAAGTAGAAAAAAAGAAATCAGAGAAACATGGAATAAAAAATGTAGTTTTGACATTATTAATAATATTTTTTATAGCTGTAATTGTATTTTCTGGAATTCAGTTAATTAAATGGTATTTGGGAAATAAAGAAAATAATGATATTATAAAAGAGATTAAAGAAAATAATATAGTTGTTTATGATGAAACAGAAGAGAATATAAGTAAAGTTGATTTTGAAAAACTTAAAAGTATAAATTCTGATGTAGTTGGCTATGTTGAAGTGCCTAATACAAATATTTCATATCCTGTTGTACAAGCATCAAATAATAATTATTATTTAACATATAATTTGAAAAAAGAGTATAATAGTGCTGGTTGGATTTTTATGGACTACAGAAATAAACTTGATGGAACAGATAAAAATATTATTGTATTTGGACATAACAGGAGAGATGGAAGCATGTTTGGTTCATTAAAAAATATATTACATTCAGATTGGTATAACAATGAATCGAATAAATATGTAACTTTTATAACAGAGCAAGGAAATTTAAAATATGAAGTATTTTCAATATACCAAATTGAAAGAGAAGACTATTATATTAAAACAAGTTTTAGTGATAATGAAGATTATGAATCTTTTATTAAAACGATAACAAATAGAAGTATAAAAAATTATAATGTAAATGTGTCTGCAGAAGATAGTATATTAACTCTTTCAACTTGTGCAAATGATAATAAATATAGAGTTGTTTTACATGCAAAATTAGTAAAATAGTTTATAAAATTTAAAAAAGAATGAATTTTGTAATATACAAAATTTATTCTTTTTTTGTCACTAAAAAATAAGAAATCTCATAATATATTATATCTAAGAAAGGGGCTTTGACTTATATGGAGAGAGTAAGATATTTTGATCATGCTGCAACAACAGCTATAGATGAAATAGTTTTAAATGAAATGATGCCATATTTAACTGCAGAATATGGAAATGCTTCATCCTTATATAGTTTAGGTAAGAGGGCTAAAGAAGCAAATTCTGTAGCAAGAATGAAAGTTGCCTCAAGTTTGAATTGTAATTCAAAAGAGATTTATTTTACAAGTCGGAGGAACTGAAAGTGATAATTTAGCATTAAAAGGAATTGCAATTGCAAATTATAGACGTGGCAATCATATAATAACTAGCTCTATTGAACATCCTGCAATTTTAAATTCCTGTAGGACATTAGAAAATATGGGATTTAAAGTGACATATTTAAGAGTTGATAGTCTTGGTAGAGTTAATTTGCAAGATCTAGAAAAAGCGATTACAAGAAATACAATTTTAATTTCTATTATGTTTGCGAATAATGAAGTGGGTACAATTCAGCCAATAGAGCAAATAGGGAATATTGCAAGAAAATATAATATAATTTTTCATACAGATGCAGTTCAAGCTATTGGAAATACCAGAATAGATGTTAGACGTCTAAAAATAGATAGTTTATCTTTATCAAGTCATAAATTTTATGGTCCAAAAGGTGTTGGTGCATTATATGTAAGAGAAGGAATTGCTTTTTATAGGCAAAATGATGGTGGACATCAAGAAAGAGATAAAAGATCTGGAACTGAAAATACAGCTGGCATAGTTGGAACAGGGAAAGCAATTGAAATGGCTACTGAAAACTTAAATGAATATTGTAATCATTTAAATAACCTAAGTGAATTTTATTTAAGAGAAGTAAATAGAAGGATTCCAAATATAAAAATAAATGGAGACTTAAGCAATAAAGTTCCTGGAAATAATAATATTTGTTTTGCTGGTATTGATGGAAATAGGTTAGTAAATGAATTAGATAGAAGAGGAATATGTGTATCAAGTGGATCTGCATGTAGTAGTGGACTAATAAATCCATCACATGTTCTTTTAGCAATGGGAATAAATGAGAATCTTGCTAAGCGGAAGTTTAAGAGTAAGTTTTGGAAAAGAAAATACAACTGATGATGTAAGATATTTAGTTGATAATTTAGAAGATATAATTATGAAAATGAGATAAATTAAGACACCAGTTTATAAAACTGGTGTCTTAATAATTTTATTTTTTCTTTTCATTATCAGTCATAACATCTTTTATAGAACCTAAACTGCTTAAAGCTGAAGTTGCTTCAAATGGAATAAATATTTTATTTGCATCTCCTTTAGCAACTTCTTCTAAAGTTTCTAAAGATTTAAGTTGAACTAGTTTTTCACTAGGATCAGCTTCTTTTATAGCTTCATAAACCATTGAAATTTCTTTTGCTCTAGCTTCAGCTACTTTTTTGATTGCATCAGCTTCACCGGCAGCTCTTCTTATTTTAGCTTCTTTTTCAGCTTCTGCATCAAGAATTGCAGCTTCTTTTCTACCTTCAGCAAGAGTGATTTGAGATTGTCTTTCACCTTCAGCTTGAAGGATTAAAGCTCTTTTATTTCTTTCTGCATTCATTTGTTTTTCCATTGCAT
>CALXLF010000003.1 GCA_944389125.1 uncultured Clostridia bacterium
TACCGCTTAAGCGGTGGCTTGTAATAGGCCCTTATAGGGCAAATGAAAATCCTCCGGCTATGCCGGAGGATAATTATGAAAAAAATTAGAACAGAATAACAGTTTCATTGTTACATAGTTACATAGTTATTTTCATTCTAAAGTATTTTAAATAAAATTTAGTTAATATTATTAATAAAAGAATTAAAGCTTGATTTTTTAATTGGTATGGATTACAATATCAAATATGATAATTTTACGAAAGGAAAAAGAAAATATATGATAGATAAATTAGTAATCGTTGAGTCTCCAGCTAAGGCAAATACGATTAAGAAATTCTTAGGAGGTAATAGCAAAGTTGATGCTTCAATGGGTCATATCAGAGATTTACCAAAATCTAAATTAGGTATAGATATTGAGCATGATTTTGAACCTGAATATATAAATATTAGAGGAAAAGGAAATCTTATTAATTCTCTAAAAAAAGATGCTAAAAATGCAAAAACAATTTATTTAGCAACTGACCCTGACCGTGAAGGAGAGGCAATTGCATGGCATTTAGCTTATATTTTAGGATTAGATCCTAAAACAGCAAATAGAGTTACATTTAATGAGATAACTTCAAAAGCAGTAAAGGAAGGAATAGCACATCCAAGAAGTATTGATTTGAATTTAACTGATGCACAACAAGCAAGACGTGTCATGGATAGAATCGTTGGTTATAAAATTAGTCCAGTTCTTTGGAAAAAAGTTCAAAAAGGTTTATCTGCTGGACGTGTTCAATCAGTAGCAGTTAGACTTATAGTTGAAAGAGAAGAAGAAATTGAGAATTTTATTCCAGAAGAATATTGGAATATAACTTTAGTTGCATCAGATATTCCAACTAAAACGAAATTTGAATGTAAATTTATAGGAAAAGATGGAAAAAAGATAGAACTTCATTCTAAAGAAGAGGTAGATGAGGTTTTGAAAAATTTGGAAGGAGCAAAATATATAGTAAAAGAAATAAAAAAAGGAGAAAAGAAAAGAACGCCAGCTCCACCATTTACAACTAGTACAATGCAACAAGAGGCTTCAAGAAAAATAAATTTTCCAATTAAAAAGACAATGTCAGTAGCTCAAGGATTATATGAAGGAGTTAGACTTCCGGAGCATGGGCTAACAGGTTTAATTACTTATATGAGAACCGACTCTACAAGAATTTCTGAAGAAGCAAGAGCAGCTGCTAAAGAGATAATTACTGCAAAATTTGGAGAGCAATTCTATGAGAATAGATATTATAAAACAAAAAAAGATGCTCAAGATGCTCATGAGGCAATTAGACCAGCACATATAGAATTAACTCCAGATGAAATTAAAGATAGCTTAACACCTGATCAATATAAACTTTATAAATTAATTTATAATAGATTTATTGCAAGTCAAATGGCATCAGCTATTTATGATACATTAACAGTAAATATTGATGGAAATAATTATAATTTTAGAGCAAATGGTCAAACTATAAAATTTAAAGGATTTATGGTTTTATATGTTGAGGGTGAAGATGTAGAGCAAACAGAAGAATTTACAAAAATCCCTGAACTTCATGAAAATGAAGAAGTTAAAAAAGAAGAGCTTAAATCAAAACAGAGTTTTACAGAACCACCACCAAGGTATACTGAAGCAAGTTTAGTAAAAGCTCTAGAAGAAAAAGGAATAGGTAGACCTAGTACTTATGCACCAATAATAACGACAATTATAGCAAGACATTATATTGAGAAAAATCAAAAACAATTAGTTCCAACAGACTTGGGAAGAGTTGTTAATAAATTGTTGATAGAAAATTTTCCTGATATCATAAATGTTGAATTTACAGCCAAAATTGAGGAAGATTTTGATAAAATTGCAGAAGGTAAAGAAAAATGGAAAGATGTTATTAGAAGATTTTATGGACCATTTTCAGTAACATTAGATAAAGTTGAAAAAGAATTAGAACATGTTACATTAGAACCAGAAGTTTCTGATGTACGATGCGAAAAATGCGGAAGAATGATGGTTGTAAAATATGGAAGATATGGAAAGTTTTTAGCATGTCCAGGATATCCAGAATGTAAGAATGCTAAACCTTTAGTAGAAACAATTGATGTTCCATGCCCAGTTTGTGGAGGAAAAGTTCAAGTTAGAAAAACTAAAAAAGGAAGAAATTATTATATTTGTGAAAATAATAAAGGTGTAGATCAAGGATGTAATTTTATTTCTTGGAATAAACCAAAACCGGGAGAAAAGTTCGACCCTGAAGTAGAAAAAGAAAAAGTGGCAAAGAAAAAGAGTACAAGAAAATCTACGAAAAAGACATCTAGTAAGAAAACAACTAAGGCGGCAGCTAAAAAATCTACTACCAAAAAAACTAGTAAAAAATAAGAAATAAAGCCCCTGTAGCCAGGGGCTTTTTGTAGTTACTCTTCGTCTGTAATCTCTTCAAAACGATATTTTTGTTTTACATCAGGGTATTTTTCGTGGTCAACCTCTGAAAGAAACATTTCAAGAGGTCTTGCATAAATTCCGTCTTTGTGGTTTGTATTTCCTTTGTTGTCCATGCAAGCGTATACAACCAAATCTTCTCCAGTTTCACTATGTTTTGCAGTTGTTATAACTAAGGCTCTTGAGCCTTTAAAGTGTCTGTACATAGTGAAGGGTTTTACTTCTCTCATATTAGTTCCTCCAAGATTAAAATTATTTAGATTTTTAAAAGGATTTATCTATAAACCTTCATAAATTAGTAACTACTTTTAAATCAAGATAAAAAAGATATATTTTGATTTTTTAAAAGTAAGTTATTGCAATTATATAACATAAAATAAAAATGTAAATAGTTAAAAGAAAAAAATAAGCTTTTTTGACTTAAGATTTCAAAAGAGCTATAATTAAAGAGTATCCAGGTGAAACTGGGTAACAAATATAGAAAGCGAGGTAGCATTATGGAAAAGGATGCTAGCAAAAATGCACGGATTTTGATGATGAAAGGAGATGAGGTAAAGGAGATTGATGTTAATCTTCTTCCGAGAAGAGTTGTAAAGGCTCTTGAAGATGCTTACGACCAGACAAAAGTTGTAGGTATTAGCCGGGATACTTATGCTGAGATGGCGGAAACAATGGCATTTATGCTTTCTGAGTATCGAGAGGAACTGAAAACTGCTGATGAGGAAATGTTCCACCAGGCAATAGCGTTTGCCAACGGATTTGGCATAGATTCTCGAGATTCAAGATTTCTGTTCGACACATTTTGCTGGATTGATAGAAACATTGCTGAGCATGGCAATAAGTTCACCAGCAAGGATGTCAATTCGCGTGAGATCCGGGCTTATTTGAAAAGTCAGTACGGTCATTGCACATACAATGACATGTACAGAGATTTTAAACATTGGGCAAGAGAACTCTTCACGTCTCGCGGAATGAGAGTGGGTTTTGTAAAACTCGCCAAGTTTTATTATTCTGTGGTGACAAATGAGCAGCTCCAGATGGCATAAATCTGTGTTAAACCTCGAAAACTTGAGCTCCACGTCTTCGGACGTTGGAGCTCTTGCTTTTTTTAATGAAATGAATTAAAATACTAAAATACGAGTTAAGAGGAAGATTTTCTTGGCTTGTAAAATTTTAAAAAATGTGACAAAAGAATTGTTATTTTGTCACAAAAAGTAAGGAATTTGTAAATATGAAAGATTATATAACTGTTATTGGAGGAGGTTTAGCTGGTTCGGAGGCTGCTCTTCAAATTGCTAAAAATAAAATAAAAGTTAAACTTTATGAGATGAAACCAGTAAAATTTTCTCCAGCACATTCAAATAAAAATTTAGCAGAAATTGTTTGTAGCAATTCTTTTAAATCAAATTTATTAACTAATGCATGTGGACTTTTAAAAGAGGAATTAAGAATTTTAGGTTCTGAATTAATTCCTGTTGCTGACAAAGTAAAAGTTCCAGCAGGTCAAGCATTAGCTGTTGATAGAGAAAAGTTTTCTCAGGAGATTACAAAATTAGTTGAAGAAAATGAATATATAGAAATAGTTCGTGAAGAAGTAGTAGAGATTCCAAAGAAAGGAATAGTCATAATCGCAACAGGTCCTCTTACTTCAGAAAAATTGTCAAATCAAATCTCAAAATTAATTGATTCAAATGGATTATATTTTTATGATGCAGCAGCTCCTATAATTGAAAAAGATTCAATAAATATGAATATCGCATTTGTTGGAAATAGGTATGAGCAGGAGAGAGGAAGAGATGAATCTATAGAAGATTGGACAAAAAGGCTTGAGTCACAAGAAGATAGCTATATAAATCTTCCTATGAACAAAGAAGAATATGAAAAATTTGTTATAGAGCTTGTAAATGCAGAAACTGTAGTTTTACATGATTTTGAAAAAAGAGAAGTCTTTGAAGGGTGCATGCCGATTGAAATTATGGCAAAAAGAGGCTTAGATACTTTAAGATTCGGACCTTTAAAACCAGTTGGATTTACAGATAAAAGAATTGGTAGAAGACCTTATGCAGTAGTTCAATTAAGACAAGATAACACAGATGGAACTTTATTTAATATGGTAGGATTTCAAACAAATTTAAAATATGGAGAACAAAAAAGAGTATTTTCAATGATTCCAGGTTTAGAAAATGCAAATTTTGTAAAATATGGAGTTATGCATAGAAATACATATATAAATTCTCCAAAGTTGTTAGATGAAACATATAATTTAAGAAAAAATAATAATATATATTTTGCAGGGCAAATCACAGGTGTTGAAGGTTATGTAGAATCAATTTCTTCTGGATTTGTTGCTGGAATAAATGCAGTGCAGAGATTTTTAAATAAAGAGAAAATAGTTTATCCAAATGAAACTGTTATAGGTTCTTTGACTTCATATATTTCGACTGAAAAAGAGAATTTTCAGCCAATGAATGCTAATTTTGGAATATTGCCAGAACTACCAGAAAAAATAAGAGATAAAAAAGAACGTTATAAAAAATTAGCTGAAAGAAGTTTAAATAAAATTAGATAAAAAATGGGACAATAGAACTGCACTATGTCCTAAAAAATATTTATTAGTAAAAAAAGAATTACCCCCTCCTGTAGAAGCGAGGGGGTGGATTTTACTGGAACTTTACTGCTACAAACTGATTTGTACTGCCAGAGGCAAAACCAATTTCGCTTGTTACGTTCAGCACTAGGATTTCTCCATCGTACTTCGAAACATCAACAGTTTGTTTCCAGTCATTCGACTTGGTTAACGGGTTACACTCAAACTCTGCAACCGTGCCATCAGCTTTACCAAGCTGTACAGAGATTCTACTTACGTCATCACTGACGTTACCAGCAGAAATTGTAAGCTTTTTTGCTGAAGTCAAAACTGGATTAGCAACAGATTCATCAAATGTCTGATATCCTGTAACAGCGACATCATTAATGAACATCTGAGGATTGGCTGTTCCAGCAGTGTTTTCAGCTGGCTGTACTGGCTGTGTAGACAAAGTTTGCTCAGATCCAGTGCTTTCTGTGCTACCATCTGATTCTTCTGACTCTGGAAGATGTACTTTAAAGTACTCATATGTGTTGTGTGGAGGTGTGCTGTTGTCAGCTACACTAATTGCAACTATTATGGTACCGCTATAATCACTAAGTTTCATATTTGCGGTCCAATTATTGTCGCTCCAGAGAATGTATTCATCGCCATTGCTGACTCCGTTTTCACTCTCTGTCCAAACACGTACTCGTTTCACAGGTTGGTTGTTTCCAACTACTGCCTGGATAAGTACATTTCCATCATCAGAAAATTCATTCAAGTTAATAGGCTGAGTGTTCATTATATCTTCTTTTGGATAGGTTTCGACCAAGGCTCCATTGAAGAATACACTGACACCAGACATAACCACAGATGAATTACTGTCTGAACTGTTAGAACTTTCTTCGTCAGCAGCATCGCTAGAACTGGACTCCGCAGAGTCAGCATTTTCAGATTCTTCAGAATCTTTAGCTTCTTCGCTGCTTTCGATAACTTCTGGAGTTGGTTCAGTATTTCCTGAATTTGCACTTTGTACACATACTGCGATAATCAGAATAATACTGATTATAAAAATTATCGCTACAGCAATGACAAACTTAATAGATGTCTTCAGGCCACTGAATTTTCTCCATATGTCATAGAATGGGTTCCGTCTCATAAAATCCTTCCTTTCTGCCGGCACTCCGGCGTCAGACCAATATTATTGTTTCTTGCTCACGTTCCCGCTTGCCATCACTTTAATTATAACAAAAATTTGTTTTTTATGCAATATTCTAAATTTGCACGTATGATATACAACTTTACTATTGTATTATTAATTAGATTTCTTTACAGATTAAAGAATATATGATAAAATTTACATAATTAGGGTTTGAAAAAGTTCGAGCATATATACAAATCCTAATATAATAATTACAATTTGGAGGAAAATCATGGAAAGACGGAGAAAAAGAAGGATTATAATTGGGAGTATTATTGTAGTAATAGCAGTATTTGTAGGAATAGTTACTTTTAATTCGAGTTTTTTTACAAGTCAGGTAAAAGAGCTTAAAGGAGAGCTTATTGGTAATGAATATGTTATCGATTATTATGACAATTTTGGTAACAATATTCTGACTGTAACCGGTGAGAAAATTGGCATGAATGCTAATTATACAAGACAGAAAATCATTAATAGTGATGGAACAGAAGCATATGCTTATGATGAAAGTAGCGTAGTTTCGATCACTATAGATGGTCACAATATGGGCCAGACCGGAAATACTGTAATATTTGCTGAAAAAGGACTTGATAAGCTGGAAGATTTTGAAATGCCGACAGAATTAAATGGAAACGGTGGTGGAACTATTAATTCCATTGATAGAAAATTGAATCATTTCAAAAATCTTATGGGCAAAGAACAGATTGTTGTTGTTTGTTCTCAGCTTGGAACTCCAATCGCTGTTTACGGCGGAGACAAGGTGTATGAGGAGGTTTGTGAAGACCTTCCGAAGACGACATTATTCAACATTGATGGAAAGATGCTTTATATTCATAGAGCAAATATGATTTTCTTCGATGGAGAACTGATGGAATATAGTGAAAACTAAATAATATGCTCGAACATGTGCCTGCGGATCACTTGTGATCATGTAGGCTTTCTTTTTTATATTTAAAAGTTACTTTACTTTAAATATTTAATAATAATCTTCAATTCTAAAAAAGTAGTTGTTTTTTGCGCTTTTTTGATATATAATAGTCAATATTTAAACGGAAAGGGAGAATGTTTTATGTCTATTAGTAAAGAAGAGATTATTCACATTGCAAAACTTGCTTGTCTTAATCTATCTGAAAAAGAAATTGAAGGATATACAAAAGATATGCAAGAAATTTTAGAATTTGCAAATACTGTTAATAATGTTAATACTGAAGAAATTAAAGAAACAATAGGAGCAAATGATAATTATAATGTGTTTAGAAAAGATGAAGTTAAACAAACAGTATCAAAAGAAGAATTACTTAAAAATGCGCCAAGTCAAGATGATGGAATGTTTAGAATTCCAAAAGTAATTCAGTAAGGCTATTGTTAGAAACGGCATCTTGCACGTTTTCACTTTGTCGGAACCTAATCAACGTACAACATGTACACCTTATATGTATCCTTGGTCGTGAAAACGCACAATACACATTTCTAACAACAGCAATAAACAAGTATGTTATGGAAGGAGATTAGAAAATTGAAGTTATATGAATATACAGCTCATGAGTTAGCTGAAATGTTAGATAAAAAAGAGATTTCATCTGAAGAACTTACAAAAGCATATTATGATAGAATTCGTGAAAAAGATGGAGAAGTAAAAGCTTATGTTTCTTTAATGGAAGATAAAGCATTAAAAAGAGCAAAACAAGTTGATGAGAAACGTGCTAAAAATGAAAAAGTTGGAAAATATGCTGGAATTCCAGTTGGTATAAAAGATAATATGTGTATAACAAATACAAAAACTACATGTAGTTCTAAAATGTTAGAGAATTTTGTTTCACCTTATAATGCAACAGTTATAGAAAAATTAAATGATGAAGATTTAGTTTTCCTAGGAAAATTAAATATGGACGAGTTTGCTATGGGAAGTTCAACAGAAACTTCTGCATTTTTTAAAACTCATAATCCATGGGATTTAGATAGAGTTCCAGGAGGTTCATCAGGTGGAAGTGCTGCAGCAGTAGCAGCTGATTTAGCTCCTTGGACATTAGGAAGTGATACAGGTGGAAGTATTCGTCAGCCATCTTCACTATGTGGAGTAGTAGGATTAAAACCAACATATGGACTAGTTTCAAGATATGGATTAGTCGCTTTTGCTTCATCTTTAGACCAAATTGGACCAATAACAAAAGATGTTACAGATTCAGCAATTTTATTAAATTTAATATCAGGACATGATGAAAAAGATTCAACATCTTTAAAATTAGAGAAAAAAGATTATACTAAAGCTTTAGTAAATGATGTAAAAGGAATGAGAATAGGACTTCCAAAAGAATATATTGGAGAAGGAATAAATGAAGAAGTAAAACAGGCAATTTTAGAAGTTGCTAAAAAATATGAAGAAATGGGTGCTACCGTTGAAGAATGTTCTTTAGATGTTGGAAAATATGCAACAGCAGTTTATTATATTATAGCTTGTGCAGAAGCAAGTTCTAACTTAGGAAGATTTGATGGAATTAGATATGGTTATAGAACGGAAAAATTTGAAAATTTAAAAGATATTTATAGAAATTCAAGAAGTGAAGGATTTGGACCAGAAGTTAAAAGAAGAATTATATTAGGAACTTATGTACTTTCTTCTGGATATTATGATGCATATTATAAAAAAGCTCAGAAAGTTAGAACTGTTATAAAAGATGCTTATAATGAATTATTCAAAAAATATGATTTATTATTAACTCCTACATCTCCAACAACAGCATTTAAGATGGGAGAAAAATCAAGTAATCCATTAGAGATGTATTTAGCAGATATTTGTACAGTTCCAGTAAATATAGGTGGACTTCCAGGAATGAATATTCCATGTAAATTAGATAGTAAAGGTCTTCCAATAGGATTCCAATTAATTTCAAATAGTTTTGAAGAAGAGAAAATATTTAGAGCAGCTTATACTTACGAACAAAATACAAACTTTAAAGCTAACAAACCAAAATTTAAAGGAGGCGATAAATAATGGCAAGAGAAGATTATGAAATGATTATAGGAC
This sequence comes from uncultured Clostridia bacterium, assembly GCA_944389125.1. GTDB lineage: Bacteria > Bacillota > Clostridia > TANB77 > CAG-508 > Scatovivens. Next base: position 9,238 of record CALXLF010000003.1, read on the forward strand.
TAGAAGTACATTGTGAGCTTTCTACAAAGACAAAAATATTTTGTTCATGTCCAACAGATTTTGGTGGAGAGCCTAACACACATTGTTGCCCAATTTGTATGGCTCTTCCAGGAACGCTTCCAGTTTTAAATGAAAAAGTAGTTGAATATGCTGTTAAAGCAGGATTAGCAACAAATTGTTCAATAGCTAAAAATAGTAAAAATGATAGAAAAAATTATTTTTATCCAGATTTACCAAAAGCATATCAGATTTCTCAATATGATTTACCACTTTGTTATGATGGATATGTAACAATAGATACTCCAGAAGGAGAAAAGAAAATAAGGTTAGAGAGAATTCATATAGAAGAAGATGCAGGAAAATTAAATCATGATGAATATGGAAGAGGAAGCTTTGTTGATTTAAATAGAGCTGGAGTTCCTTTAATTGAAGTTGTATCTAGACCTGATTTAAGAAGCGCAGAAGAAGTTGAAAGCTATATGAGAAAATTAAAATCTATTTTTGAATATATAGAAGTTTCAGATTGTAAAATGCAAGAAGGTTCTTTAAGAGCAGATGTAAACGTTTCAGTAAGAAAAAAAGGAACTGAAAAATTAGGAACTAGAACTGAAATGAAAAATATGAACTCTTTTAGAAGTATTGTAAGAGCTATAGATTATGAAGCTAATAGACAAATAGACTTAATTGAAGAAGGTGGAACTGTAACACAGGAAACTTTAAGATGGGATGATGTATCAGGAAAAACTTTTCCAATGAGAGATAAAGAAGATGCTCAAGATTACAGATATTTTCCAGATCCTGATTTAGCTCCAATAAGATTATCAGATGAATATGTAGAAAATATTAGAAAAAATCTTCCAGAGCTTCCAGAGAGTAGAAGAAAGAGATATTTAAAAGATTATGAACTTTCTGAAAAAGCTGCAAACTTTACTACATCATCAAAATATTATTCAAACTTATTTGAAGATGCAATCAAAGTATGTAATAATCCAAAATCTGTAAGTAATATGATAATGTCTGATATAGCTAGAATCTTAAATGAGAAAGAAGAAGAACCAGATCAAATTCCATTTACAGGTGAAGACTTAGGAGAATTAATAAAATTAATAGATGATGGAAAAATTAGTTCAGCTATAGCTAAAAAAGTTTTAGAGGAGATGTTTGAAAATCCTAAAAAACCATCTAAGATAGTTGAAGAAAAAGGATGGGTTCAGATTTCTGATGAAGGAGAAATTAAAAAGATTGTATTAGAAATTCTAGAAAACAATCCACAATCAATAGCAGATTATAAAGCAGGAAAAGATAGAGCTTTAGGATATTTAGTTGGACAAGCAATGAAACTAACTAAAGGAAAAGCTAATCCACAACTTCTTAACAAATTATTCTTAGAAGAGTTAAATAAATAAAAGAAAAGAATTGCCAAAGGGACGTTGTTCCACGGCAATTTTTTGTTCCACAACATTATTTTTTAAAATTAGATAACTTTACAAAATTATGAGAACATGTTAAAATTAACTTCGATGCTTATTGAGTGATTTCAAGATAGGAGGAAAAAACATGGCAAAGAAATTACGGGTAAAGGTAGAAAAGGAATTTTTTGAAGATTGGCAGAATACTCCGGTTGATTGGCTTAAGGAACGTGTCTCTACAATTATTAAGGAAGAATGCTCACACGGCTATAAGCCGAAAGACATAAATCTGTCAAATAGGAGATTGCCCAGTGGCACTGATTATGTATCAGTTGAAATGAAGTTCAAAAAAGCAAAAAAAACTGCGGAATACAAGGCCGAAGTTATTGATTTGACGCCGGATTTAGCTGATCAGATTGACAGCTGGATGAACGGTGTGACCTGTGATACAGGATACGAAGAGGTTGCCAGAACTCAACCGATAAAATGGTTGGGAAGAGCGATTGGAATTGTAATCGTAAAAGCCTAAGTTTTTTCGTCCCTGCTATTTGAAAAAGTAGCAGGGATTTTTCTATGCGAAATTGCCAAAGGGACGTTGTTCCACGGCAATTTTTTGTTCCACAACATATTATTAAAAAAATGGCTTTAAAAATTCATAAATTTACGATATAATAATTAATATTTATTTTCAATATAAAATGAAAATTATTTCTATAAGTATTATGTCTAAGACTAAATTCTAGTCAATTTATTCAAAATTTTATATTAAAAGAAAAACTTATAAGTAAGGAGTAATTAGTATGCCGAGATATTCAAGAAATTCTGTAAAATCTAATTTCTTTCATGTGATGATTCAGGGAATTAATAAAGAGGATATATTAAAAAATGATGATGATAAAAAATATTTTATTCATATAATAAATAGATTAAAAAATCTTTGTAAAGTAAAATTTATAGCTTATTGTATAATGGATAATCATGTGCATTTGCTTTTTGAGGTAGATGATATTTATGAATTAATTAAATTTATGCATAGATTAAATACCAAATATGCTATATATTATAATAAGAAATATAATAGAGTAGGCCACGTATTTAGAGATCGATACCGAAGTGAAGGAATATTTTCTGAACAACAATTTTATAATTGTATAAATTATATATATAATAATCCAGTAAAAGCTGGAATTTGTAAAAATGCTTCAACCTATAAGTATTCAAATTATTTTGAGAATAAAGAATATATATTAAATAATTTTCAAAGTAATGAAGAATTTATTGATGTTAAGGAAAAAGAAAGCGATGAAGAAATTATTAATAAATATTTACAAAGAGAAAATATAAATATAAACAATATAAAGAGAGATAAAAAATTACTTAAAACGATGGTAAAATATTTTAGAAGTAAAAACGTCTCTTATAGAAGTATGGAAAAAATTATAGGAATAAGTAGGGAAAAATTAAGAAAGATAAATAATGTTTGTGAATAAAATTTAAAGATGTGTGGAACAAAAAATTGCCGTGGAACAACGTCCCTTTGGCAATTAATAAGCAAAGATAGCTTTACAAATTTATGTAAACGTGTTAAAATCAATATTGCAACTCGTGATAGATTCATTAGAAGGAGGAAAAACAATAATGTCCAAAAATTTACGGGTAAAGATTGGTAAGGCGTTTAAATTAGATTCGCCGAATACACTGACTGAATGGCTTGAAAAGTGTATTTCTTCCGTATTGGAAGAAGAGGGTGAGAATCGTTTTAAACCCACATTTATCAAAGTCACAGATCAAAAGGATTATACCGATGATGAGCGGATTGTCTGGGTTGAAATTAAGTTCAAAAAAACAAAAGAGAGAATCCAGTACTATGCAAAGGTAGTAGAAGCGCCGCCAAGTCCAAAAGTGTTTTATGATACTGAAGAATGGATGAACGGCGTAACATGCGAAACTAATTATGAAGAAATTACCAGATCTTCACCGCTTTTATGGATGGGAAGGGGAATTGGAGTTGTGATTGTAAAAGATCGCTAAAAGTATTCCCAAAAGTTTTTCACCCCTGTCGCTTAACAAAGCGGCGGGGGTTTTTCTATCTATGAATAACTCCTTTTTTAAATCCATCAAAAAATACTCCAAAGCAAAGTGAACAAACTCCTCCTAAAAGGCCTGATTTAAATAGAGCGATGCTTGTGTGATATAAATAAATATCAGCATAAAATTTTAAGCAAATAAATAATCCAATTATTCCAATTAAAGAAACAAAAAAAGAAATTTTTTGTGTAAAAATTATTATGTCAAAAGTTTTTTTATCAAAATTTTTAATTAATTCTTTCATATATGTACTCCTCCTTTAGCTAGAATAATAATAGCATTTGAAAATTGATATTTCAAAGGTAATTAATGGAACAATTTTTAAATGTTTACATAATATAAATTAAAGGAGGGATTTAATATGTGTAGATCTTCATGCTCAAATAATAATGATTGTCGTTGTCGTTCAAATAATTGTCAGTCAAATACAGGCTACACCAGTAGCTGTAATAGTACTGTTTATAATACAAATGGATTTGAAAGCTATAGTTATGCAAATGCATATGTTCCAAATCAAGTTTTAGGCACACCTTTTTCACCAATGCAAGGCTTACAAAATGGAACTATGTTTCCAGAGTTAGTTAGACCTTATTATCCAGGTCAATCTTTAGAAGAAATGAACTATCTAAGATATGGAAGAAGAGGAGGCTGTTGTAATAATGGATAGAGAAAATTGTAGAAATAGAGAAGAGCTTATGAAACAATTAATGGCATATAAATTTGCAATTAATGATATGAGCTTATTTTTAGATACTCATCCAGATGATGAAAGAGCTTTAAAATATCATAATGAGTATGTATGTGAATTTAATAAAATAAAAGAAGAATATGAAAGAGAATATGGCCCAATAACTTTTGAAACCGAAATGGATTCATGGAAATGGGTTTCAGATAGATGGCCTTGGGAAGTGGAGGTGTAAGATTTTATGTGGACTTATAGTAGAAATTTACAATATCCAATAAATATTAAATGTAGAAATCCAAAACTTGCTAAAGTAATAATTAGTCAATATGGTGGACCAGATGGTGAACTTGGAGCATCATTAAGATATTTATCACAAAAATTTGGAATGCCAGAGAAAAAATCAATGGCAACTTTAAACGATATAGGTACAGAAGAATTAGCTCATCTTGAGATGGTAGGAACTTTAGTTCATCAATTGACAGATGGAGCAACTGCTGCTGAATTAGAGGCTGCTGGTATGGGTGACTATTATACTGATCATCGGTTGGGGAGTCTTCCCACAATCTGCAGCTGGTTTTCCATTTAGTGCAGTTTCAATAGCAGTAAAAGGAGATCCAGTAGCTGATTTAACAGAAGATTTAGCAGCAGAGCAAAAAGCTAGAGCAACTTATGAGAAATTAATTGATTTATGCAAAGATGATAAAGATGTTGTAGATGTATTAAAATATTTAAGACAAAGAGAAATAGTGCATTTTCAGAGATTCGGAGAAGCTTTAAATTGCGTACAAGAAAAATTAGCTCAAAAGAAGTTTTATATGAATGGAATGGAAAATATTTTAAATAAGTAAAGATAAGTCCTACTTTTTAAAAGTAGGGCTAATTTTTTTTGAAAAAAAGTCATATTTTTTAAGTTTTAGCATAAAATAAAAAGGTGAATAAAGATTTTTAGTAAAAAAATTAATAAATAATTTATAATTGTTAGGAAAAGACTAGAATACAGGCGTTTCACAAAATAGAAGTGCTTTTTGAAAATTGACCATGCTAAGAAAATAGAGTATAATATAAAGTGGGACTAAAAATAAACTAGTATCAAAATTACATATAAGTCCCATATTATTAATATATTATAATGAACAAAATGTTCATTATACGAGGAGTAAAAATGGAAATTAGAATAGATGAGAATACATTTGAAAATGAAATTGAATTTAATGAAATAATTAAAGATATTATATCAAATGAAACAGTTCAAAAAATGAAAGAAATTCCACAACACTGTAATACGAACTGTTTTGATCATTGCTATAGGGTAGCATTCTATTGCTATAAAATTTGTAAAAAGTTAAATTTAGATTATGTTTCAGCTGCAAGAGCTGGTATGTTACATGATTTATTTTTATACAATTGGAGAGACAAGTCAGTAGAGAGAAAAGGATTACATGCTTTTACTCATGGAAAAACTGCTTGTAAAAATGCATGTAAGGAATTTAATTTAAATGAAAAAGAAAAAGATATGATAATTAAACATATGTGGCCTCTTACTATTTCTTTACCAAAATCAAAGGAAGGTCTAATTCTAACTTTTGTTGATAAATTTTGTGCCTTTAATGAAAGTATAAATCATATTTCAAATAAGAAGTTTATTAGATATGCATATTTGGCAATGTGTGTATTCTTTTTAAAAATTTAATAATTAGTTAAGTTAATAAGTATTTAAAAATATCCTTCAGAATTGCTGAAGGATATTTTTTTGTCCAAATTTTTTTCTATTGATGTTTTTTATTAAAAAAACCAATATTTTTGTTATATATAGTAGAAAATTTTTTTATTCGACAATGGATTTTGACAACTTTTAACAGTACTTTGAGCATATAATAATTTTAAAGAATTTACAAAAAAGAAAGCTACAAACAAAAGGAAATTTATAGCTTAAAAATTGGAGGGCTTTAATTGACTATATATGTTGATGTGGTTTTTATAGAAAATCTATTACTAAATTACATAATCTTATGTGCAACAGCTATTATAGGTAAAAGTAAAATACATATTTTTAAATTTTTATTAGCTAGTAGTTTTGGAAGTTTATATGCAATTTTAAATTATGTTATTAGTTTAAGTAATTTTGAAAATTTTCTACTAAAGCTTTTTATCTCTAGTTTTATGATTTTAATTTCATTTGATAATAAAAAGATAAAAGTATTTTTTAAAAATCTTATAATGTTTTATTTAACTTCATTTACTTTTGGTGGTGCTGCTTTTATGCTTTTATTTTTTGTTAAACCTGAAAATGTAATTTTTGAAAATGGACATTTTATTGGAACATATCCTATTAAAATTACAATTTTAGGAGGAATTTTAGGATTTTTGATAATTGCTTTAGTAACTAAATTTATAAAAGGTAGGATTTTAAATACTTTATGTGATTTAGAAATTTGCTTTAATGAAAAAGTAATTCATTTAAAGACTTTAATAGATTCTGGAAATTTGCTTAAAGAGCCTATTACAAATCAAGATGTAATAGTTGTTCAAAAATCAAGTTTAGAAGAATTAATAGATAAAAAGATTTTAAATGAGGCAATAGCAATGATAAATGGACACTTTATTGGAGATATGAGTGAAGAAATTTATAAATTAAAATTCAAGGTAATTCCATTTTCAGCACTTGGAAATGAAAATGGAGTTTTGATTGGCTTTAAGCCAGATTACATAAAAATTTATAGTGAGGAGGAGATAGTAAAAAAAGATGTTATAGTTGGAATTTATGATGGAAAGTTAAGTAAGACAAATTTGTATACAAGTTTGGTAGGTCTTGGGTGTTTTAGAAAGGGGGGTATTAAAGATGAATATTTTACAAACGCTTAAAGAAAAGATGTTAAAATTATGGAAAAAATTTTTTAAAAGAGACAAAGAAGCTAAATTTCCTATATTTTATATCAATGGAAGTCAAACATTACCGCCACCATTAGAACCATTGGAAGAGGAAAAAGTTTTAAGCAGGTTAGCAGATGAAAATAATGAAGATGCAAAACAGATTCTTGCACAAAGAAATCTAAGGTTAGTAGTTTATATTGCAAAAAAATTTGAAAATACAGGAATGGATTTGGAAGATTTAATTTCTGTAGGTACTATTGGTCTTATGAAAGCAATTAATACATTTAATACTGATAAAAATATAAAGCTTGCAACTTATGCTTCAAGATGTATAGAAAATGAGATATTAATGCAATTAAGAAGAACAACTAAAATTAAAAGTGAAGTTTCAATTGATGAACCTTTAAATAAAGATGGAGATGGAAATGAACTATTATTGTCAGATATTTTAGGAACTGATAATGATGTTACATCAAAAAGAATTGAAGATGAAGTAGATAGAAAGCTGCTCAGAAGTGCAATTGAAAAATTAAGTGAAAGAGAAAAAGAGATAATGGAATTAAGATTTGGAGTAGATTTAAATGGAAAAGAAAAAACTCAAAAAGAGGTTGCTGATAAATTACGGAATTTCTCAAAGTTATATTTCAAGATTAGAGAAAAAAATCATGAAAAAAATGAGAAAAGATATTTTAAGTAAAACTGGATAAAAACTATTAATTTTAAAATTTAAAAATTTGGAGGAAATGCTATGGAAAAAGTAATTAATGATTGGTGTTTAAAAATTTCTTTAACATCAAAATGCAATTTTAATTGTTTTTACTGTAATGATTTTCAAAAAAGTGTTATACAAGGAAAAAAAGAATTATCAGATAGTGAGATAAAAGACATTATAAAAGCTGCTCATGAAGCTGGAATTAATAAAATACATTGGACAGGAGGAGAACCAACAATAGCTAATTTGGTTGAATATTCAAATTATGCAAAAAATATTCGGATATACAGAGCAAAATATTACAACTAACGGATTTTTAATGGCTGATAAATTAGAAAAACTCGTTGAAAATGGATTAGTTAGAACCAATATTAGTTTAGATTCTTTAAATAGAGAAAAATTTAAAGAAATTACAGGAGTAGATGGATTAGAAGAAGTTATTAATACTATCGAATTAAGTTCTAATATAGTTAAACTTACAAAAATAAATGTATGTTTAATGAATAAAAACTTTGATGAAATATCTGATTTAATTGATTTTGTATCTACTCTTGGTGAAAATGTAATAATTAAATTTTTTGAATTATGGAAATTTAATCCTGCAGATATTTATTTAGCTATGCATGTAGATTGCGATAAGATAAAAAATAAAATTTTAGAACTTGGAAATATAGAACCTTTAGATAGTATTAAAGGAAATAATCCAAATGTAGAATATTTTTTATTAAAAGATAAAAATGTTAAATGTGGAATTGTAGCTGCTCCAACTAATTATAAATGTGGAGGACCAAGTTGCAAAAAGATTAGAGTATATACTACTGGTAGAACTTGTGAAGGAAGAAAGATAGTAACTGGAACTTATGAAGAAAAGGTAGAAGCATTTAAAGAATTAATGGAAAGAAGATCAAGTACGGTTGTTGCAAGATAAAAAAGGAGGTTTAGTATGAAAGATACAAAATGGCACTTGAGATTTTTTTTGACACCAAAATGCAATTTTTCTTGTATATATTGTAATCCAAATAAATTAAGAGAGCATAAAAAGGAACTAACTACAGCTGAAGCTATTTCAATACTAGAATCTGCTTATATGGCAGGAATTAGAAAAGTACACTGGACAGGAGGAGAGCCTACTATAAGATTAGACTTATTAGATTTAATGAAAAAAGCCAAAGGGTTAGGTTTTACTGAGCAGATCATGACCACTAATGGTTGGAATTTACATAAAATTTTAGATGAAGCAATAGAAAATGGATTAACAAGAGTAAATATTAGTTTAGATACTTTAAATGAAGATAGATTTAAAAATTTAACTGGAATGGATTGTTTTAAAGATGTCATAAAATCAATTGAAGAAGCAACTAAAAAGGTTCCTGGATATGTAAAAGTTAACGTTGTTACAATGAAAAAAACATTAGATGAAATCCCAAAACTTATAAATTTTGCTAAAAATTTAGATAATAACAAATTAATTATAAAATTAATTTGTTTTAATCCAAATAATCCAGCTCAATTAGATGATGAGGGAAAAGAAGTTTATAAAGATAATAACGTCTCTTTTGATAGTATATTTGAAAAATTAAAAGAAATAGATGATATAGAATCACTTGAGAATATTGAATTTGGAGACAATCCAAATTGTGAATATTTTAGGTTAATAAAAACTAATGTTATTATTGGAATTATTGCAGAACCATCTTGGAATTATAGATGCGGGATGAGTGAATGCAAAAAACTTAGAATAACACCTTTTGGAGAAGTCGCAAATTGTATACAAGATAAGCTTACATATATTGTGGATATGGATGTGGAAGAAAGGGCAGAATTTTTTAAACAAAAAATGGCTCAAAAAGAAGCAGATGATTTTTCGGGAAAATTTAGGATTCATTATAGACCACAATTAGGTGAAATGAGATTTGGAAAAGTCTCTGAACCACAGAGACTAGAAGAATTTGAAAAAGTTACGAGGTGAGCTTTAAATGAGAATTTATAATACTATGAGTGGTAAAAAAGAAGAGTTTATACCTATTAAAGAGAAAGATGTTAAAATGTATGCTTGTGGAATTACTGTGTATGATTTGAGTCATATAGGTCATGCAAGGCAAGCAATAGTATATAGCATGTTTGCAGATTATTTAAGATTTATAGGATATAATGTGAAATATGTTAGAAATTATACTGATGTAGATGATAAAATTATAAAAAGAGCAATAAGTTTAAATAAAAATGCTTTGGATTTTTCAAAAGAACAAATTATTGAAACTGAAAAAGATATGTTAGCTTTGCATGTAACAGATGCTGATGTTAAAACAAAAGCTTCTGAATACATTCCTCAAATTATAGATTTTATTAATGAACTTATTCAAAAGGGCTATGCTTATAATACTTCTAATGGAGATGTTTATTATAGAGTACGAAAATTTAAATCTTATGGAAAATTGTCACATAGAAATATTGATGATTTATTAGATGGTGTTCGAATTGAAAATGATGAACAAAAAGAAGATTCTCTAGATTTTGCATTGTGGAAAAATGCAAAAACTGGAGAAATTTCATGGGAATCTCCATGGGGAAAAGGAAGACCTCGGTTGGCATATAGAATGTTCAGTAATGGCTTTAAATACACTTGGAGAAACAATAGATATTCATGGTGGGGGAAGAGATTTAGTTTTTCCACATCATGAAAATGAACTTGCACAAAGTGAAGCTTTTACTGGAAAACCATTTGTAAAATATTGGACACATTGTGGATTGATAAAAATCAATGGAGAAAAGATGAGTAAATCTCTTCGGGAATTCTTTAACTATAAGAGATGCTCTTTTAGTATATAACTATGAAATTATAAAATATGTGATGCTTCAAAATCATTATAGGACAGATTTGGATATCTCAAAAACAGATTTTGATTTAGCTGAAAAACATTTATATTATTTTTATAATACAATTATAAAAGCTAAGAATTTTATAGCTTTATATGGAAATAATAATTTAGTAAAAAATAATCTAGAAATTGAGAAAAAATTTATAGAGGCTATGAATGATGATTTTGGAAGTCATTTGGCAATTGCAAATTTGTATATGATTTTTAAATATTTAAATAATTTGCTAGACTCTTCTCAAAAAGAAAAGAGCAAAATTGCAGGTGAAATTAAAAGCATTTTAAAAGATTTAACTGATACATATAAAGTTTTGGGACTCTTTGAACAAGAACCTGAAAAATATGTGAATGAAGTTAAGTCAAAACATCTTAAAAAGATGAATTTAACTTTAGAAAATATTAAAGAAAAGATTGAAGAAAGGATAGAAGCAAAACAAAATGGAGATTTTGGTTTAGCAGATAAAATAAGAGAAAATCTCAAAAAACAAGGAATTGATTTAAGAGATACAAAAGAGGGAACAATATGGGATTTAAGTATATTATATAAATAAGACGCTTCTTAATAGAAACGTCTTATTTGCTATTATTTATATAATCTGCGAATATGTGAAAGAGCATTTTTTTCTATTCTAGAAACTTGTGCTTGTGAAATTCCAATTTCTTCTGCAACTTCCATTTGAGTTCTTCCTTTGAAAAATCTTTTATTTATTATAGTTTTTTCTTTTTCAGAAAGATGTGAAATTGCTTCTGAAATTGTAAGATTCTCAGCCCAGTTTTCATCTGTGTTTTTCTTATCTTTTACTTGATCCATGATATATATGCTATCAGCTCCATCATTATAAACAGGTTCTTGAAGTGATATAGGATCTTGAATTGCATCTAAACTTACTACAACATCTTCTCTTTCAACACCTAACTCTTTAGCAATCTCATCAACAGTTGGCTCTTTTTCATTTTCTTTAGAAAGTTTCTCTTTAGTTTGCAGAACTTTATAAGCCAAATCTCTTATAGAACGACTAACTCTAACTATATTATTATCTCTTAAGTATCTACGAATCTCTCCAATAATCATTGGAACACAATATGTGCTCATTTGAACATCTAAATTTATATCAAAATTATCAATAGCTTTAATTAATCCTATACATCCAATTTGAAATAAATCATCTGGATTTTCACCTCTACCACCAAATCTTTGTATAACACTTAAAACTAGTCTTAAGTTTCCATTTATTAATTTTTCTCTAGCTGTTTTATCTCCATTTTGCATTTGTATGAATAATTCTTTATTTTCTGCGGCATTTAATTTTGGCAATTTTGAAGTGTTAATATTTGCAATTTCCACTTTATTAATCAAAAGTATTACCTCCTAGAAAATATTGATAATTTAATTATTTCCACTTTTAGAAGATTTATACTTGAATTTTAGATTTTGTAAAAAATGTAATAGCTATTTTTTATGATTAATAGTTTGAAAAGAACTTTTGTTGACATAAAATTGCAAAGTATGATACAATTATAATGAATTTTTACTTAACACGGGCTGAACAACTGCAACAGGAGGGAAAAACATGCTTTTTATTCTTATGTTCGTGGCAATTATTCTTGGGCTTATCTTTTCTTGGGGGCCTGACTTTTTGAGTCTTTTATTGAGTTCTGTAGGAAGTTTTAATCGGCTTTCTTGGTTTAGTTTGATTGGTACTGCCGTTATAGCGATCTATTGGATTGTATTCTCTTTAAAAATGTATCGGTATGCAAATTCCGAAATCATTTATGAGGAGGATGAAACGGAAGAAACTGAAGAAGCAGTACAACCAGAAAATCTAGTAAGAACGGAAACTGCAGAGAAACGAGAAAAGTCAGAGAGACCTGTAAATCCGGAAAAATCGGAAAAGCCAGAAAATAAAACAGATGAAAATGTGCCAGATGAAATCACAGAGAAAGTTCCGAAGTTTGGAAAAAAATCTATGATTTTTGGCATTTTGCTGACAGTTGCATGGATTGCACTGTTTGTCACTACTGATCTGAGTGCAGTAGCAGCTGATAATTTTGCTGCATGGCAAAATGAAAATGCAAATATGCTGCAACTTGTGCAAAAGATTGGTCATCTCCTGCTTGCATTTGCTGCTGGAATATTTGTGTCTATTTTCCATCGCTTAAAGCGATCCAAGAAAAAGGGCGCAAAGAGAAACAATGGTAATGCAAGCTCAGGAAATTTTGCTAAAAACTAAAAACCACTTTTTTTCAGCCCGGCTCGCAAGAGCTGTCTCGCGAGTAAAAATTCAAAGCTCTCTTGATCGCATGCGAAAGCTGTGTATCTTGAGAGCGTTTTTTATATTTTAACTAAAATAATATCTTCACCAATACAAGTGATTTTTTCCCAAGGAATTGTTATATCATTTGAGCTAGAGAATAATCCAAAAAACTTATTTGAACTTCCAGGAACTATTATAGATGTAATAGTTCCAGTTGCTAAGTCAGCTGTTACATCTTGAACATATCCGAAGCCTTCTTGCATCAGTTATATTTATTACTTCTTTATGTTTAAAATCTAATCCTTTATTATTAATCTCAAATCACCTCTTATAAAAATATATTAAAAATTTGCATAACTATTACTTTTTTGGAAAAATTATCTATAAGAAATTTTTTTTGGAGGGACTATGCAAAATAGTAAGTTAAAAAACAGTATAGTGTTAAGAGGAATGGCTTCAAATGTGGTTGATGAAGCAATTGTGATTTTAAAACCTAATATTAAGATTAAAAATATGCAAAGAGTGAAAAAGTCAATTGATAAAACAGAAAGTACAACTAAAGAATTGATTGTCAAAGAAGCAGAAAATGTTATAAATGAATATGTGAATAAACTTAATGAAAAGCCTATTAAAAGTAAAATTTCAAAATTAGAAAATAAAATTAAGATTTTAAAAATTACTAATATTATGTTTTTTGTAATATTAATAATAAGTGTTTTGATAAAAATTAATTTATGATAGAGCATGTATAAAACATGTTCTTTTTTTATATTTATAGAATATATTTAAATATATAAAGGAGGTAAAACAAATGGAAAGAGCAATATCTGAAATGGAACGAATAAAAAGAGCTGAGGAGATATATTCTAAACGAAGAAATCCTGAAGATACAAAAAATTATGAAAAAAAGAATAAATCTATATATAAAAATTTATTTCAAATCTTACTATTAATTGATATTGCAATTGGTATTGTTGCTTTTCAAAATAGGGAATATATTTTTTCAGATGAATTTATTACTCAGGTGAATTCATATAATATAAATGTAAAAGAAAAAATTGAAGAATTTACAAGTACTCCTGATGAGTCAAATAATATTGAAAACACTACTGAAACTGAAGAAAATGTTGATTCGAAAGAAGAAACTGAAAATCAAGAAGAAACCAAGACAGAAACACAAGGAGCAATAGTAGAAAATGAGTCTAATGTTGAGCTTTCACAGATGGAATTAGATGCAAAATCAATCTTAGAAAATTATTCTGTAATTTTGCCTGTTAGTGGAACAAAAACGTCTGGATTTGGAGAAAGAGAATCAAGTAATCCAATAGTTACACCAAACCATAAAGGATTAGATATAGCAGCTACAACAGGAACAGTTATAGTAGCTGCTCATTCTGGAACTATAACTCAAGTATCAAGTGAAGGAGATTATGGAGAACATTTAAGAATTACAGATAATAATTTAACAACACTTTATGCTCATTGCTCCAAAATATATGTGACAGAAGGACAAGAGGTTACTCAAGGAGAGGCAATAGCTGAAGTTCGGAAGTACTCGGAAATTCAACAGGTCCACATTTACATTTTGAGATTATATATGAAAATAGATATGTTGATCCTGAACTAATTATTGAAATTTAGGGGATAATATGGTTTATATAATTTTTTTTATTTCAATTACTGCTCATGAAATAGGTCACTTAATTGTATCTAATATATTTAAAATAAAAATTCGGAAAACCAAGACTTGGACTTTTTGGATATTCAGTAAATGAATTTGAAGCATATAATTCAAGATTAATACATAAATTATTAGTATTTTTATCAGGACCAATTTTTAATTTTATTTTAGCAATTATTTTTTATAATTTAGAAATATTTTATGAATTTAACTTTTATATGTTTTATACAAATTTATTATTAGGTATTATTAATTTATTGCCAATTTTGCCATTAGATGGTGGAAATATTTTAAATTGCATTTTAGAAAAAAGAGTTGGGTTTTACATATCAGGGAAGATATCTTTATTTGTGAGTAAAATTGTGTTAATTATTATAAGTTTAATATATTGTTTTGCCATATTTTATCTAAAAAATTTTTGGATTTTTTGTGGAATAATTTATCTTTGGATTTTGTTTTTTAAAGAAGAAAAAAATTTTGCGTTATATTTAAAAATATTAGATAAGTATAAGAATACAAAATATTAAAAAAAAGCTTGCCATTACTGGAAAAGTGTGCTAAAATAATATGCGTGATATTAAAGCTTTAGTAAAAAAGCTTTAAATCCTTACTCATATCGGGGTAATATGGGTTTTATATCCAAAAGGAGGTGAAAAGATAATGAATAAATATGAAACAGTATTCATTATTGATCAAAAAGTAGAGGAAGCAGGAATTAAAGAATTAATTCAAAAATTTTCTGATTTGATTAATAGTGATGGAAAAGTAGAAGAAGTTAATGAAATGGGAAAAAGAAAGCTTGCTTATGAAATAAAGAAAAATAAAGAAGCTTATTATGTTGCTATAGATTTTGAAGCAAACCCAGCATTAATTAAAGAACTTGAAAGAGTTTACAGAATAACTGATGAAGTTATTAAATTTATAGTAGTTAGAAAAGATGAAGAATAGTTCTAATTAAAGAGGTGAAATATGAATAAAGTAATATTATTAGGAAGACTAACAAAAGATCCAGAAGTTAGATATACCCAAAACAACAATACATTAGTTGCAAGTTTTACTTTAGCAGTAAACAGAAGATTTGTAGCTCAGGGTCAAGAAAGACAAGCTGATTTCTTTAATATTGTTGCTTGGAGTAAACTTGGAGAATTTTGTAGTAAATATTTCAAAAAAGGTCAACAAGTTTCTATAGTTGGTAGATTGCAAAATAGATCTTGGGATGATGATCAAGGAACTAGACATTACATAACTGAAGTAATAGCTGAAGAAGCTTATTTTGCTGATAGTAAGAGAGATAGTAATGGTGGAGATTCATCTAATAGTTTTGAGAATACTTTTGGAACAAATATTTCTGAAAGTACAGAATTCCAAGTAAACTCTTCAGATGATGATTTACCATTTTAAAAGATTTTAAGATGGGAGGTATTTTAAATGGCTGATAAAAAACAAACAAAAAGAAGAAATAATAATCAAGATGATGATTATAATCCAAAATTCAAAAAAATGAAGAAAAAAGTTTGTGTATTATGTAGTGATAAAAACTTTGTTTTAGATTATAAAAATGCAGATCAATTAAAGAAATTCATAAATGAAAAAGGTAAAATATTACCAAGAAGAGCAACAGGTGCTTGCGCAAAACATCAAAGATGTATAACACAAGCTGTTAAAAGAGCAAGACATATTGCTATTATTCCATATACTACAGACTAACAAAAAGGTTCCACTTTATAGTGGAATTTTTTTTATGCTTTTATTAAAATTTATTGACTTTTTTCTGTATGATATTATAAAATTTTAAAAAAGTTTATAAAAAAGTGGGGAAAAAGTGGGTAGAAAAAGAAAAAACAATAAACATAAAATTAATCAGAATAGAACTTTTGAAAAGTTTTTGGGTATTGTAATTGTTGCAGCATTTATTGTATGTGGGCTTTATTTTAATGATAATGTTTCTAATTTTATAGGAAATGTTGAAAATTCAATTGTAAATGAGATAGGAATAACAGCTCCAACACCAGATGTTACAACTAATGCAAATCAAGTATTATCATTTGATTTAGAAAGTATTCCAGAATTTGATGGCTCTACACCATATGTTATTATAAATGATAATAATCCAGAATTTGCTGAAAGTTACTTTACTACAAACAGTTTTGAAAGTTATAGTGATTTAGATAGTTTTGGAAGATGTGGTACTGCTTTTGCTAATATTTCTAAAGATACAATGCCAACAGAAGAAAGAGGAGAAATTGGTTCAGTTAAACCAAGTGGATGGTATAGCATAAAATATGATATTGTTGATGGAAAATATTTATATAATAGATGTCATTTAATTGGATATCAATTGGCTGGAGAAAATGCAAATGAGAAAAACTTAATTACAGGTACTAGATATTTAAATATAGAAGGAATGTTACCATTTGAAAATGAGATTGCTGATTATGTAGATGAAACAGATAATCATGTTTTATATAGAGTAACACCAATTTTTGAAGAGGAAAATTTGTTAGCAAGTGGAGTTCAAATGGAGGCGGAATCTGTTGAGGATAGAGGAGAAGGAGTTAAATTTAATGTATATGTATATAATGCCCAACCTGGAATTTTCATTGATTATGCAACAGGAGATAGCAGATTAGCAAATTAGGTATTATTTTGTGAATTTTAGGTTATTTTATGTTAAAATCTATTGAAAAATAAGCAAATTTATTATAGAATAAGAAAAATTAAAAGAGCATAGAAAATATGCTCTATTATTTGGTATTTTTTGCAGAAATAAGGGAGGAAAAATATATGGAAAAAATATTAGTTTTTGGACATAAAAATCCAGATACAGATTCAATTACATCAAGTATAGTTATGGCAAATTTCGAAAAAAAATTAGGACATGATGCAGAGGCTTGTAGATTAGGCAATATTAACAAAGAAACAGAATATGTTTTAAAGTATTTAGGAGTAGAAGCTCCAAGATTAATAGATTCAGTAGAAGATGGAGCTAATGTTATATTAGTTGATCATAATAGTTATGAAGAATCAATTGATAATTTAGATAAAGTAAATATTTTAAAAGTTATAGATCATCATAAAATAGTTTTATCAACTTCATATCCATTATATTTTAGAGCAGAACCAGTTGGATGTACAGAAACTGTTTTATATAAAATGTATAAAGAATATGGTTTTGAAATTGATAAAAAAATTGCAGGATTAATGTTATCTGCAATAATATCAGATACACTTCTTTTAAAATCTCCAACAACTACAGATGAAGATAAAAAAGCTGTTGAAGAGCTTGCTAAAATTTCAGGATTAGATCCAGAAACATATGGATTAGATATGTTAAAAGCAGGAACTGATT
Organism: uncultured Clostridia bacterium; assembly: GCA_944389125.1. Taxonomy (GTDB): domain Bacteria; phylum Bacillota; class Clostridia; order TANB77; family CAG-508; genus Scatovivens. The sequence continues at coordinate 27,164 of CALXLF010000003.1, forward strand.
TGAGTTCATTTTCAATTGAAGAAATTTTAAATTTAGATGCAAAACAAGTTACTTTAAAAGATATTAAAACTGTTATTAATCAAGTAAATACTGCATCAATAGAAGAAGTTATGAAGAAAAAATCAGAATTAGAAGAAGGAATGGAAAAAATAATTAAAGAAAAAGATTTAGATTTATTTATGCTTTTAATTACAGATATTATTAATAGTAATTCTCAAGTTATTGCTTTAGGAAAAGCAGCTGGAATAGTTGAAAAATCTTATGGAGTTAAACTAGAGGATAATACAGCTTTATTAAAAGGAGTTGTTTCTAGAAAGAAACAAGTTATTCCAATTTTAACTGAAAATGCATAAATTTAAATATAAAATAACAACAAAGTTTAGTGAATTTATATAGAAGTTGCTATTTTTAGGGAGGCAAAAATGATATTACATATAGTTATGGTAGAACCTGAAATACCTCAAAATACTGGAAATATTGCAAGAACATGTGCGATACTTGGAGCAAAATTACATTTAGTTCATCCATTAGGTTTTCAAATTTCTGATAAGGCTGTAAAAAGATCAGGATTAGACTACTGGGATAAATTGGAAATAGAAGAACATGATAGTTTAGATAGTTTTTTGGAAAAATATAAACCAGAGGAAAACAATATGTTTTTTGCTACTACAAAAGGAAAACAGATTTATTCATATGTGGATTATAGCAAAATGGATGAAGTATTTCTACTTTTTGGAAAAGAGACAAAAGGTTTACCAGAAGATTTACTAAAAAAATATTTAGATAAAACTATTAGAATTCCAATGAGAGAAACCTTAAGATCTCTTAATTTATCAAATTCAGTTGCTATAATTGCATATGAAGTTGAAAGACAAAAAGGATTTGATAGACTAGAAGGAATTTCAAGCTATTTTGGATAGTTCAATCAGAAAGTGTTTATAATGAAGGAGGTCAAAATTTTGAAAAGATTTATAAAAATTTTTTTGGTGATTTTATTATTAGTAGTTTTATTATTTTCTTTAACAGCTTGTGGAGATAAATCAGAAAATACAAGTAGTTTAAATAATACAACGTCAGAGGAGGATAAAACAGAAATGACAGATGCACAAAAATTTACTTCGGAATTAAAAAATTTAACAGCTGATGAAGTTATAGCAAATGCTGAAGCACAAATGGCTGAGCCAGAAGAAGGAGATGCAATTGCTATATTTCATATTGAAGGATATGGAGATGTAACAGTAAAATTCTTTGAAGATGTTGCTCCAAAAGCATGTGAAAATTTTATCACACATGCTAAAGAAGGATATTATGACGGATTAACTTTTCATAGAGTAATTAATGAATTTATGATTCAAGGTGGAGATCCTCTAGGTAATGGAACTGGTGGAGAAAGTATTTGGGGCGAAGACTTTGGAGAAGAATTATCACCTACAGTTTTACCATATAAAGGAGCTCTTTGTATGGCAAGCAGAGGAACAGGAACAAATTCAATTGGAAGTCAATTTTTTATAGTTCAAGCAAATTATAATAAAGAAATGGAAGCTTATTTTTCACATTATGGATATTCAAATCTTTTAAGTTCATATGAAAAATATGGAGGGGATTTACTTGATTTAGCTATTTCATATCAATATACTACATTTGGACAAGTAATTGATGGACTAGATGTGGTAGACGCTATTGCAGCAACAGAAACTGATGCTAATGATAAACCAGCATCTGATGTTGTTATATCTTCTATTGAAATAACAACATATTCAAAATAAGATATAAATTAATTGAAAATGCTTAAAATATATAACTTTTACAAAAATTGTATTTTAGGCATTTTTTAAATATTATCAAATTAATAATATAGATAATTTAAAAGGAGAAAATTTTGATGATTTTGAAATTTTTAGCATGCATATTATGGTTTGCAATTATACCAGAATGTGTTGGCTTAGGATTATTAAATTTTAAAAAAGAAAATAAAAGTATGATATTTGCTTTGATTATAGGATACATATTTGAATTTGCACTTTTTCAATTTTTAGCAATACCTATGATATTTTTGCACTTAAAGTTTACAACATTAGCATATTCTTGGAGTATTATAATGGCTATTTTAGCTATTGTATCAGTAATTATTACAAGAAAAAATATAAAAGAAATTTTTTTAGAAAATATAAAAACTTTAAAGGAACAACCAAGGTTTTTAACAGCTATAGTTATTATAATTGTTTTGTTCCAAGCTTTTATAGCATTTAGATATATGCATGAAGATTATGATGATTCAAACTTTGTTGCAAAAGCTACAATTGCAACTGATACAAATACGCTTTATGAATATGATGATATAGGTAGAAAATTAGATCAAGTACCTGCAAGAAATGGACTTTCACCATATCCTATATATACAGCAACAATTTCAAAATTAATTGGTTTGCATCCAACAGTAGTTGCACATACTATTTTTCCACCAGTGTTTATAATTATTGCATATATGATTTATTATCTATTTGGAAAAGCTTTATTTAAAGATGATTCTAAAAAGACAATGACTTTTATATTAATATTAGCTATTTTATATATGTTTGGAGATTATTCAAGATATACACCTTTTGTAAGATTGCTATATAGGTTATGGCAAGGAAAGTCAATGTTATGTGCTTTAATTCTACCATTTATTTGGTATTTATTTATAGAATATATAGGCAGAAAAGATGATAAATTTTATTGGTTTATATTATTTTTGACATTATGGGGATCAATGTTACTTTCATCAATGGCTTTATATTTACCAATACTTGCAGCTGGAATTTTAACTTTAATATATGCTATAAAAGACAAAAAATTAAAGTATCTAATTAGATTTATTTTATGTTGTATACCTTCTGTAATATATGGAATTATTTATTTAGTTATAAAATAAATTTAATAATTTGGAGAGAAAATATGATAAGTAAAATTTTAGGATTTTTAAAATATTCTTTTAGTGAAAATATTTTTAAATTTATAAGTGAAGCATATACTAGAGCTCTTGGAACAGGTTTGTATTTAGGAATGTTTTTTTTAGCAGTAATTTTTATTATTCTTGAATTAAAAAAAGAGGAAAAGAGTAGAATAAAATTAGTATTTGGATTTTATTCAATTATTGTTTTACTATTAGCTGTAAATCCGATTTTTGCTAATATTTCAATTAAAGTTCTAGGAAGTTCAGTTTATTGGAGGGTTTATTGGCTGCTTCCAATTGGATTTGTATTAGCTTATGTATTTACAGAACTTATTTTTAGAATGCCTGAAAAATGGAAAAAAGCTTTAGCTTCAGTTTTAATATTAATAGTTATAGTAATTGGGGGAAAATGGGTTTATACAAAAGAAAATTTTGCAGTTGTTAACAATTATTATAAAATTCCAGATACAGTTTTAGATATAATTTTTAGAGTTTCAGCTGATGATGAAGAATATAAACAATTAGCTGGCCCTTTAGAATTTGAAATTTATACAAGGCAAGTAGATGGAAATATAATTTTGTCGGAAAATCGTAGCTTTACAGGTACTTATAGAGAAGATTCTATAGTTACATATATAACTAATGCAGATTATGAAAATATTTATAAAAAGGCAAAAGAGATAGGCTGTAATTATGTTGTATTAAATAATAGTATGAAAAAGCCTAATGATGATTTAACAAATTATGGATTTTTAAAATTATATGAAAATATTGATTACACTGTTTATAAATTAGAAGAAGAAAACACGAGTTGGACTATTACTCAATATGGAACAGATGGAGATTTACAATCAATGTGTTTTACAATTGAGGGAAATAATGATGGATTAGTTATTATAGATGGTGGTTATTCAAATGATGAAGAAAATTTAAAAATTTTAGAAGATAAGATAAGAAAAAATGATTATAGAGTAAATGCATGGATTTTGACTCATTTTGATTCAGATCATGCTGGTGCGTATATGACTTTAAGAAATAGAATACAAGATTTACAAGTAGGAAGGCTATATGTTCAAGATACACCTGATGTAGAAACATGTAAAGAAAATGCTGATTGGTATACAGATGATGAATGGAATCTATACCAAAGTTATTTAGATTTAAATATAACAGAAAAACAATTAATTCATGCAAGAGATACTATAGAAAATATGATAGGACTAAAGATGGAGGTATTATCTGCATATGATGATTGGATTGATGAAAAAATGTCAAATTTATTAAATAATGGTTCTTTAGTTTTTAAATTATATGGAAATGAAGAATCAATGTTATTTTGTGCAGATACTCAATCTAATTTGATATCAGAATATTTATTAGAAAATTATAAAGACAAATTAAAATCAGATTATTTGCAAGTAGGTCATCATGGAAATAATAGTTTTTCAGATGAATTTTATGAAACTGTAGATCCAAAAGTCGCTTTTTTCTCTACACCAACTTCTATAATGGAAAATGTAAATAATGTTTCATGGTATAAAGCAGAATATTTATCTAATTTATTAGAAAATATGGGAGCAACTATATATACTTTTAAGGATTCGCCTGCTCAAATTGTTATGAAATAGTTTACTTTTTTGGATTTTATGATATAATATGTGCCATAAAAAGTTTTTAAATAGGAGATAGTTATGAAAAAAATTGCAGAGGGACTTTCGAATAAATAATTATTATATCTTAAAAATAAATTTAGGGGGAAAAAGTTATGATAGATATAAAATTAATAAGAGAAAATCCAGAATTAGTTAAGGAAAATATAAGAAAAAAATTTCAAGATCAAAAATTAGTTTTAGTAGATGAAGTTATAGAGTTAGACAAAAAATCAAGAGAACTTACTTTAATGTGTGATGAGCTTCGTATGAAAAGAAATTCTATAAGTAAAGAAATAGGAAATCTTATGGGACAAGGTAAAAAAGAAGAAGCTGAAAGTAAAAAGAAAGAAGTAAGTGAAATAAATGAAAAATTAGCTGCACATGAAGGAGAAGAGGAAAGACTTAAAGAGGACATAAAATCAAGAATGATGAAAATCCCAAATATTATGGATAAATCTGTTCCAATTGGTAAAGATGATTCTGAAAATGTTGAAAATGAAAGATTTGGAGAACCAGTTGTTCCAAGCTATGAAATACCATATCATGCTGATATTATAGAATCTTTAAATGGGTTAGATAAAGAGAGTGCTGGAAGAACTAGTGGAACTGGATTTTATTTTCTAATGGGAGATATTGCTAGACTTCATGAAGCTATGATAGCATATGCAAGAGATTTTATGATAAATAAAGGATTTACTTATTGTATACCACCATTCATGATTCGTTCAGATGTTGTAAATGGAGTTATGAGCTTTGAAGAATTAGAAGCTATGATGTATAAAATAGAAGGTGAAGATCTATATTTAATTGGAACTAGTGAGCATTCAATGATTGGAAAATTTAAAGGACAAATTATTAAAGAAGATGAGTTACCAATTAGAATTACAGGATATTCTCCTTGCTTTAGAAAAGAAGTTGGTTCACATGGATTAGAAGAAAGAGGATTGTATAGAGTTCACCAATTTGAAAAACAAGAGATGATAGTTTTGTGTAAACTAGAAGATCAAATGGAATGGTATAACAAGATGTGGCAATATACAGTTGAATTCTTCAGAAGTTTAGATGTGCCTGTTAGAACATTAGAATGTTGCAGTGGAGATTTAGCAGATCTTAAAGTTAAATCATGTGATGTTGAGGCATGGAGTCCTAGACAGAAAAAATATTTTGAAGTTGGAAGTTGTTCAACATTAGGAGATGCACAAGCAAGACGTCTTGGAATTAGAGCAAAAGGTGAAAAAGGGAATTATTTAGTTGCAACATTAAATAATACAGTTGTTGCAAGCCCTAGAGGATTGATTGCTGTTATTGAAAATAATTATCAAGAAGATGGTAGTATAAAAATTCCAGAAGTTTTATGGCCATACATGGGTGGAAATAAAGAAATCAAGAAAAAATAAAAAATTAATTATATAGTTTAAATGGGGGATTTTATGGAAGATCAAGTTATAAAAGAAGCTTCTAAAGGTAATTATATAACTGGAATTATTGGGGCTATAATAGGTGGAGCAATTGCAGCAATTCCTTGGGTATTTGTATATGTTAAATGTAATATGATATTATCAGTATTAGCAATTTTAATTGCTTTAGGGGCTTTAAAAGGATATGAAATTTTTAAAGGTAAAATTACAAAATTATTAAAACCAATTGTAATAATAGTAACTTTATTAATAGTTATAATTGCTAATTTAGTAGTTATACCAAATTTTATAGCATATGAAAGTGATGTAGAAGTTTCTGTTTTATATGAAAATAAAGACTTTCAAGATGCGTTAATGCAAGATTTGGCTATTTCTATAATATTTGCAGCTTTAGGAATTAGTGCAGCAATATCTAGTATTAATAATACTTTAATAAGAAATGGTGTAATAAAAATTGATAATGAATTAGAAGAAAAGCAAGATGAATTTCAAAAAGCACAAGTAAAAAGTAGGTTAAAAAATAAAGATAAAGAAAGTTACGAAATAATTAGAGCAGTTTTTGAAAAGCATAATGCTTTTGATAAAGAAAATGCAATTTCAAAAGAAACAGTATTTTCTGAAATAAATGTAGATAATAGAGAAAAGCTTTTCAAAAAATATGTTAGTAGAGGTGTAATAAAAAAATATAATGAAAATTATTTTTATGATAAATCTAGAGAAATTCATTTAACAAATAATTATTGGGTAATATTTATTGTAATTGTAGTTATAGTAGCAGTTATTGCAGCTTTTGTTGGGATGGATGAAACAACTGATGTAAATGACACATACACTTTAGAAGATCCTAATTCTTATACTGAACTTATTATAAATGAAGAAAGCTTTAAGGTAAAAATACCAGAAAATTGGGAAGCTCTTGAAAATGATTATGTATATACATCTGATTTTATTTCACCTGATGGAGAAGCTGAGATAATGTTTATAAGTTCAAATAAAGATGAATTTTATGATTATACTTTAGAAGACTATACAGAAGGATTAGATGAATATATGTATTCAATTTATACTCCTGAAGAAGAAGGAAAAATTGAAAAAACTACTGTTAATTCATATGATGCAAATAAATTAGAATTTGATTCTGTTTATGATGGTTATAAAGTTCATATAACAGCTTATTGTGTCGAAACAAATAACTATTTTGTAGAAATATATACATTTTCTGCTAGAAGTAAATCAGAAGAAAATGAAAAGATTTTTCAAACTATTTTAGATTCATTTGAAGAAGTAAAATAATTAATATATTTTTTAATAAAAAAGTAAAAAAGATAGGTAAATATTACTAGGAAAGATATTTACCTATCTTTTTTAGTAATATTTATATAATACTTTACATTATGTGATAATAGATGTAAAATTTTATAGAAAAACAAAAAAGAGTAGGAATAAATAATAATGAAAAAAATATATATTGTTTTAACACATACAAAAACTATATTATCAAGACTTATTAAAGAATTTACAAAATATGAATTTTCACATGTTTCTATTTCATTAGATGTAGAATTAAATCAAATGTTTAGCTTCGGTAGATTAAATGCATATAATCCTTTTTGGGCAGGATTTGTTCATGAGTATATAAATAAAGGAACTTTTAAAAGATTTTATCAGACAAGAACGAAAATATATTCTTTAACTATAACAGATGAACAATATGAAAATATAAAAAAAATAATAAATATTATTAAATCAGAAAGAAAAAAATATAAATTTAATATAATTGGATTAGTCGCAGCTGGTGTACATAAAAAAATTGGAAATGAGCATTCTTTTTATTGTGCCGAATTTGTAAAATATGTGATTGAAAATGCTGGAATAAAAACAGATTTGCCAGATATAGTAAAACCCGAAGATTTTGAAAATATAAATGGATTAGAAAAAGTATATGAAGGATTATTAAGGAAATATAAAGTTCCAAGGATAAAAGTGAGGGATTTATTAAGAAATAGTTTAATAAATTATCAAAAACCTAAAGAAGGAATTATATAGAGTTATAAAATAGAGATGTTTTTTCATTAAACTTCTCTATTTTATTTTTCCTTGAAAATGTAAGCAATATATGATAAAATAGCACAGTAAGTTTTTATGGTAACTTGACGTGGCTATGGTCACAGAAAGGAAAGGTTTTTATGGCAAAAACAGATTCTTTAAAGCCTACAGCTGTCATTGTAAATGGTGGCGCTTGGGGTGATGAAGGTAAAGGAAAGATTGCCTCACGGGAGGCAAAGGATGCAAAGTTAGTCATTAGAGCAACAGGCGGAGCAAATGCAGGACATACTGTTGTTTTTAATGGAAAAAAACTTGGTCTGCATCTTGTCCCTGGTGGAATTGTTAATCCTCAGGCTACTGCTCTTATTGGTCAGGGGGTTGTACTTGATCCTGAAAGTCTTTTGAAAGAAATTAAAGATCTTGAGGATGCTGGAGTTGAAAATGTGGAAGGACGCCTTAAAATAAGCGGGCGGACACATCTGGTATTTCCGTATCACAAGGTTAAAGACCAGCTGGAAGAAAAGTATAAAGATAATCCAATTGGTACGACCAAAAGAGGCATAGGGCCTACTTATGAGGATAAAGATGCCCGTGTGGGACTCCGGGTTTATGATTTGCTGCTTCCTGTCAAAAAACTTGAAGCTAAAATCGATGTTGCAACTAGAATGCTTAATCAGCTTTTTAAGCTCAATGGGATTACAGAAGTTGATGTGCATCATTTGGCTGAGCTCTATCATGAATATGGAAAGAGAATTTGGCAGATGGTTGTAAATGCAGATATCCTTGTTGATGAGTTTGTAAAAGCTGGTGAGAAAATAGTTGTTGAAGGAGCTCAGGCATATCGACTCGACAAAGACTGGGGAGATTACCCTGATGTTACTTCCAGCAACTGTGTTACGCCCGGTGCTTTGATTGGAGCACATCTTAATCAAAAAGATGTTAAGACAACTATTACAGTTCTCAAGGCATATTTCTCCAGAGTTGGTGAAGGACCATTTCCAACTGAGCAGTTGGCTCATATTAAGAATGATAAAGTTCTTAAATACGAGCCTGATGAAGCTTATGTTGGAGATGTTATTAGAGAAGCTGGTGGTGAATATGGTGTTTCTACTGGAAGACCCAGAAGATGTGGATGGTTTGATGCCGTTCTGGTTAAGAGTTCAAAGCGAGCTCTTGGAACAGATTATCTTTGCATTAACCATGTTGACACTCTTGGTCAGATCGGAAAGACACTTGGCTCCGTCAAAGTTTGTGTAAAATATCGTTATCAGAGGAGATTTATTGATTATTATCCTGATGATATTGAACTTACAGGAGAAGTTCCGCAGCCTATCTATGTTGAAATTGATGGCGGATGGGATGTTCCCAGGGATTTGAAAAAATATGATGAACTTCCTGAAAAGGCAAAATTTTTCATTGAACTTGTTGAAAATATCACAGAAACACCGGTTAAGTATATCGGTGTGGGTCCAGCTAACGATGATTTAATCATTCGTGAAGATATGTAATTTATAATTATTGTTGTTGCCATAAACTTACACCTGGGGTCGGCAAACTAAAGCCGGCCCCTAAGTTCTTTTATTGAAATATTACATAATTCATGTTAAAATATAAAAATAAAATTTAAGAAAAATAGGGATAAATGGAAGATTCTTTTGTCCTAAAAAATAAAAAGGAGAAAAAAATGCAGATAAAAAATCCAAGATTTGAAATATCAGCAGTAAGTAAAAAGCAGTATCCAAAAGGAGATTTGCCAGAAGTTGTTTTAGTTCGGAAAATCTAATGTTGGAAAATCTTCATTTGTAAATACCATGGTAGGGAGAAAAAATTTAGCTAGAACTAGTAATACTCCTGGAAAAACAAGACAGATAAATTTTTATAATATTGATGATAAATTCTATTTTGTTGATTTACCTGGATATGGTTTTAGTAAAATGTCAAAACAAGAAAAAGTTATTTCTGGAAAATATATAGAAGAATATTTAGAAGAAGGAAAAAATATTGCTTTAATTATTTTGCTTTTAGATATAAGACATAAACCAACTGAAGATGATTTACTTATGTATAATTATATATTAAAAAGCAATTTGCCTTTTATAGTTTTAACAAACAAAGCAGACAAGATTGCTGTTACAAAAGTAGATTCTGAAGTCCAAAGAATAAAAGAGTTTTTAGGAATCTCATATAGTATAATTTTACCATTTTCAGCTGAAAGGAAAATTTATACAGATAAAGTTTGGGAAGAAATAGAAAAATTTTTGAATATTTAGCCTTCTAATTTTTTAAATTCTTCTATAAAAAACTCATGAAGTGCTTCTTCTGACTTTATTTTATATGCATAATAATCTAATAAATGACTATTATTAGCAAGTTGCATATTAGCATAAGAATTTTTAAGAGCAGATTGAATTTCATTTATATGTGAAATTAAATCTGCTTTTTTTAGTTCCAAAATCTTTTCTTCTTTCATAAATTTACTAATACCTCCAAATTATGTATAAATCTATTTTATTTCAAAATGAGTTTAAATATACATTTTTTAAATTTAAACTTAAATTTTCTTAGATTGACTAAAAAAGTTTGCTATGATACAATGTGCAGTATTAAGTGGAAGGTAATTATTTAAGTAGCAGGAGTGATTAGATGAGTAGGACAGGTAATAAAAGAAGATCTTCTACAGGGCTTACTAGAGAAGAATATGTAGAAAGAATGAGACAACGAAAAGCTGAAAATACTGAATCAAATAATCGTCAAAATGGAAAAAATAGTAGAAGAAATTCTAAAAAAAGAAATGGAAAAAAAGATAATTTATCTAAAAAGAAAATAATTAAAGCTATCTTGATAATAATCTTAATTATAATTATTGTAATGATTATAAGAGCTATTATATCAATGGTTAGCTTTGAAAAAATGGCAAAAGAGATGATACAAAATCTTCCTTCTACAATTGTTGATAGTAGTGGAGATGAAATTACCAAAGTTGGAGAAGAAAGGAATAGAGAAAATATTTCTTTAGATGAAATGCCGGAAAATCTTAAAGATGCATATGTTGCTATTGAAGATCAAAGATTTTATAGCCATATGGGAATTGATATAAAAAGAACTGGTGCTGCAACTTTGAGTTATATTAAATCATTTGGAAACGCTTCTTTTGGAGGAAGTACAATAACTCAGCAATTAGTTAAAAATTTAACTGGAAATACAGATGCTACAATCTCAAGAAAATTTGAAGAATGGAAATATGCAGTTGCTTTAGAAATTGCTATGTCAAAAGATGAAATATTAGAAGCATATTTAAATATAATTTATGTTGGACCAAATATATATGGAGTTCAGATGGGGGCTAAATATTATTTTAATAAATCTGCGCAAGATTTAAGTTTAGCAGAATGTGCATTTTTAGCAGGAATAAATAATTCTCCTAATTCTTATAATCCATTTAGAGAAGGAGAGGACAATACTGAGAAAATAAAAAATAGAACTTTAACAGTTTTATCAAAAATGAAAGAATTAAATTATATAAATGATTCTGAATACGAAGAAGCAAAAGCTGAAGTAGAATCTGGTTTAAATTTTCAAAGAGGAGATATAGAAATTACAAAAAATATAGTATATTCATATCATGTAGATAGCTTAATTTCTGAATTAATTTCTGATTTAGCTGAAGAAAAAAATATTTCAGAATCTTTTGCAGAAAATTATATATACATGGGAGATTTAACTATTTATAGTACACAAGATACTTCTATTCAATCTACTATGGAAGAAGAATTTAATAAAAGCAAATATATTTTGAAATCAAGTAATGATTCCCAAACTACATCTCAAGCTGCAATGGTTATTATTGATCATACTACGGGATATGTAGTAGGAACTGTTGGAGGGCTTCGGAGAGAAAACATCATCTAGAGGGTTTAATAGAGCAACTCAAGCTAAGCGTCAAACTGGTTCTTCAATAAAACCAATTGCTATTTTAGCACCTGGAATTGAAGAAAAAGTAATAACAGCTTCATCAGTTTTTAATGATAGTCAAACTACTTTTGATGATGGAAGCGAAGAAGGATATAGTCCTGTAAATTATGATGGATATTTGGGATATATTACAGTAAGAAGAGCTGTAGAATCATCTCAAAATATTCCATTTGTATATATGATGGAGCTTTTAACACCTAAAACTTCAATAAAATATTTAAAAAATATGGGTGTTACAACATTAACTGATAAAGATGAGAGTTTAGCATTAGCTTTAGGTGGATTAGACCAAGGAATGACACCACTAGAATCTGCTGCAGCTTATGCTACTATCGCGAACGATGGAGTTTATATAGAACCTACATTTTATTCAAAAATTGAGAATAATTCTGGAAAAATAGTTTTTGAGACATCTCAAGAAACAAGAAAAGTATTTTCAAAAGAAACAGCTTTTATAGTTAAAGATTTATTAACACAGCCAGTTCAAGGTTCAAGGGGAACTGCTACATATTGTAAAATAAATGGAATTGAAGTTGCAGCAAAAACAGGAACAACAAATGAAAATTATGATAGATGGCTTTGTGGATTTACACCATATTATACTGCAGCTACTTGGTATGGTTTCGATATAAATGAAACTATTTCATATAATGGAAGAAATCCTGCAGGACTAATTTGGGCAAATGTTATGAAAAGCATACATAGTGGATTAGATGATGCTAATTTTGAAAAACCAACAAAGGTTCTTACAGCAACAGTTTGTAGTGTTACAGGAAAAATGGCAAGTGGAAATTGCACAAGTACTTATGAAGAATATTTCTTAAAAGGAACTATTCCAGATCTTTGTACATCACATGATTTGGGAGATGGTACTTCTGGTGCTAATACAAATGTGGTTCAAGAAAGAATTCAAACAGAACAAGATGTTGTAATAGATGAGCCTGCACCACAAACAGATAATGATAATCAGACAGTTACTCAATCTCAAAATACTACAAGTGAATCAACTAATACATCAGTTAATCACGGAACTAATACTTCAGGAGGAACAAGTGGTTCGGGTCAAAATTCAAATACTTCAACAAATAGTGTAACAAATAGTAGTTCAAGTACTTCTAGTAATGAAAATACAACCACATCTCAACCATCTAATACAACAGATGTTGATAACACAACATCAGATTCAAGTTCAGATGATAGTACAGAAACAACATCAACTGAAACAGGTTCATCTGATGAAACAGAAGATTCAAGTAGTACACAATGATAAAATAAAATCCTAGTTCATCTATATTGGACTAGGATTTATTATGTATAAAATTCATATTTTAAGCTATTTAGAATATATAATAATATGGAAAAGATAAAAACAAATTTTATTGTAATTAATTTAAAAAAATACATTGTTAGTATTATAAGTATATGTTTTATAATTGCTCTTGTTTTGTATTCAAATACGAATTTTCAAGCAGCAAAAGATGGGCTTAAATTATGGGCTAATTCTGTGGTTCCAAGTTTATTTCCTTTTTTTGTTGCAACAGAGATTTTATGTAATACAAATTTAGTTTATATAGCTGGAAAGTATTTAAGAAAACCAATTCAAAAAATATTTAATGTTCCAGGAGAAGGAGCTATTGCAATAATTATGGGGATAATAAGTGGATATCCTACTGGAGCAAAAATTGTAGTTAATTTTAGAGAACGTAATATTTGCTTAAAAGAAGAAGGGGAGAGGCTTTTAGCTTTTACTAATAATTCAGGTCCTCTTTTTATTATTGGAACAGTTGGAATTAGTCTTTTTGGCGATGTTAGGATTGGATATATTTTACTAATTTCTCACATAATTTCAAGCTTAATTGTAGGAATAATCTTTAGAAATTGGAAAAAAGATAAGAATAAATTCTACACAAATGTAGTAGAAAAAGTGGAAAAGCCAAATAATGTGGGGCTAAGAGATTTTGGAGAAATTTTAGGAACATCAATAAAAAAATCTATAGTAACAATTTTAAATATTGGTGGATTTATTGTTGTTTTTTCGGTTATACTTTCTATTTTGCAAAATGGTGGATTTTTTAATATCATTGAAAATATCTTTATATTTTTAGGTTTTGAACCAGGAATTCGGAACAGCTGTAGTTTCAGGAATAATTGAATTAACTAATGGTGTAAGCAAGCTCAGTCTTTTAGGAAATTTTAAAATATATATTATTTTAGCTAGTTTTTTGCTTGGCTTTGGAGGTGTTTCAGTATTACTTCAAGTTTATTCTGTTATATCTAAAAGTGATATTTCTATAAAGCCATATTTTTATGGAAAAATATTGCAAGCTTGTATGTCTGGTTTAGTTACTTGTTTATTATTAAGTATATAGTTTACAGCAGGTTTTCCGCTTCTTGAATGATTATATTTTTTTGAGGATCAAAATCCCAACTTCGAAGAAAATGTAATCTTGCAGATTTTGAAGTCTAAAAATCTGCAAAATTACATTTTCTAGCTCGCCGGTCCCTACACAAGTTTTGCTTTCCTCAAAAAAATATAATCACTCAAGAAGCTAGTGTAGTGCTTTTGTATATATATTGCTATGAATTAATAAAAAATACTAAATCTATTGTAGTACTTAAAATTAAAGATAATATAAATAATAATATAAATAAAAAAATATCGAAAGTCATTTCTGCTTTCGATATTTTAAAAGGTAATATTTTAATTAGAAAATGTATCCTTTTGGATCACGTTTTTTATTTCCAAGAATCTCTTCAATTATATTAGAGATTACAACTCTTTCATCATATGGGTATTTTACTCCATTATATTCGATATAAAGGTCATTTCCAAGTCCTGGAATAACAATAATATCATCTTTTGTAGCCATTTTAATAGCTGTACGAATAGCTTCAGTTCTATTTAAAATAACTGTATATTGGTCTGTTACTTTTTTAAGACCTACTTCAATTTCTCTTAAGATTTTTTCAGGATCTTCAGTTCTAACTTGATCTGATGTAAGAATAGTATAATCTGCTAACTTTCCAGAAATCTCACCCATAATAGGTCTTTTTGCAGCATCTCTATCACCACCAACACCCCAAGTACAAATAACTCTTCCTTTTGTATAAGGTTTTACTGTTTCTAATATAGATTTAAGACTAGATGGAGTATGAGCATAATCAATCATAATAGTAAGACCTAATTTATTTGGTACAAGTTCGCTTCTTCCGAAAACTTTAAAATGATCAAGACCTTTTTTAAAATCTTCTGTTGTTGCTCCAAAATGGCTTGCAATTCCTATTGCACCTAAGCTATTATAAACCATGTATTCTCCAGGAATAGATACTTTTATTTCTGTTTCTTTTCCATCCATGCAAAGAGTATAAGTAGTAGATGAATTTGTAGGTTTTAAATCTTTTGCCATGATATCTGATTTTTCTTTTATTCCAAAAGTTTTTATTGGAGTATTTGGCAATAATTTTGGAATTCTTGCTGTATATGGATTGTCCAAAGTTGTAACTATAAAAGGTGATATTTTCATAAGTGAGAATTTTGCATTAAAGTAATCTTCCATATCTTTATGTTCTTTTGGACTTATATGATCTTCTGTAAGATTAGTAAATAGAGAAGCATCAAATTCAACACCTGTTACTCTATCTGTTATCATTGCTTGTGAAGATACCTCTAAGATAGCAATTTGTACATTTTCATCTACCATTTGTTTTAAATATTTTTGAATAACAAAACTTTCAGGAGTTGTCCTATCAGTAATTTCTAATTCTTTGTCTCCAATGTAAACTGCTATACTTCCAATTAAACCTACTTTATATCCATGTTTTTCTAAAATTGATTTAATCATAAAAGTTGAAGTTGTTTTACCTTTAGTTCCAGTAACTCCAATTACTTTTAATTTTTTGGATGGATTATCATATAAATTACAAGCAGTTAGTGCAAGAGTTTTTCTTATTTTATCTACTTTTATATAAGTAATGTTTTCTTTAACTTTTGCTAAATCAAAATCTTTTTCTACAACAATTGCTATTGCACCATTTTCTATAGCACTATCTATAAATTTAGTTCCATCTAATGTGAAACCTTTTATTGCAAAAAATAATCCTCCTTCAAATATTTTTCTTGAATCTGAAGCAATATTTGTAATATCAACTTCTAAATCTCCTTTTGATTCTAAAATTTCTACGTTTTTAAATACTTTTGATAATTTCATGGGCTTTTAGCTCCTTTTAAAATTTAATATAAAAATTAAAATTAAAGTTTTAATTTTAATAATGCTATTTTATCACATATTTTTAAAAATACAAGCTTTTAGGGACACTTTGGAAAAGCCTGAAGTTTTGATTTTTCTCAAGCATTTTGAAAGTGTCCCTAAAAGCTTGAAAAATTAGAAATTTTTTTTTAGTTGTAAAATATATTTTATTTTTTCATTGCATATTTTTGAGTAATTTTATATAATATGAGCATATAATTTGTGTTAATAATTTAACTCAAAAATAAATCTTCCTAAAAGAAGGGATGATATTTTATGTTTTATATTAATGAAAATTTTTTAAGATTACAAGATAGTTACTTGTTTTCAACAATTGCTAAAAAGGTTAGCGAATTTCAGGAGAAAAATCCTGATAAAAAAGTTATTAAATTAGGAATAGGAGATGTAACAAAACCAATAGTTCCAGCAGTTTTAAAAGCTATGCATAAAGCTGTTGATGAAATAGGAACAGCAGATGGATTTAAAGGTTATGGACCAGAGCAAGGGTATGATTTTTTAAGAAAAGCCATAGCTGAAAATGATTATAAAGGTTTAAATATAAGCGAATCAGAGATTTTTGTATCAGATGGAGCAAAATGTGACTGCGGTAATATTGTTGATATATTTGATGAAAATAGTAAAATTGCCATAACAGATCCAGTATATCCTGTATATTTAGATACAAATGTTATGGGAGGAAGAAGCGGAGAATTTAATAAAGAAACTGGAAAATATGAAAATATAGTTTATTTACCAGTATGCAGTGAAAATAATTTCGTTCCAGAACTTCCTAAAGAAGAGGTTGATGTAATTTATTTATGTTTTCCAAATAATCCAACTGGAACAGTTTTAACAAAAGAAGAATTGAAAAAATTTGTTGATTATGCTAGAAAAAATAAAGTTTTAATTTTATTTGATGCCGCATATGAAGCTTTTATAACAGAGCCTGATATTCCTCATAGTATTTATGAAATAGAAGGAGCAAAAGAAGTTGCAATAGAATTTAGAAGTTTTTCAAAGACAGCAGGATTTACAGGCGTTAGATGTGCTTTTACTGTTGTTCCAAATGAACTTTTTGGATATACAAAATCAGGAGAAAAAGTTTCTTTAAATAAATTATGGAATAGAAGAGTAACAACTAAATTTAATGGAGTATCTTATGTTGTTCAAAGAGGAGCAGAAGCTGTTTATTCAGAAGAGGGCAAAAAAGAAATTAGAGAGAATATTAAGTACTATTTAG
This sequence comes from uncultured Clostridia bacterium, assembly GCA_944389125.1. Classification (GTDB taxonomy): domain Bacteria; phylum Bacillota; class Clostridia; order TANB77; family CAG-508; genus Scatovivens. Next base: position 44,674 of record CALXLF010000003.1, read on the forward strand.
ATAATGCCAAAATAATAAGAGAAGGTTTGACAGAAGCTGGTTTTACAGTTTATGGGGGAGTGAATTCACCATATATTTGGCTTAAAGTACCAGATGGAATGAAATCATGGGAGTTTTTTGATATGTTATTAGAAAAAGCAAATGTAGTAGGAACTCCTGGAAGTGGATTTGGACCATGTGGAGAAGGATATTTTAGATTAACAGCTTTTGGAACAAAGGAAAATTCAATTGAAGCTATAAAAAGAATAAAAGAGGTTATGTAATTAAAAGACACAACAAAAGATAATTTTAATGGAGGAAAAATGAAAGAAGAATTTTTAAAATTACTTAGAAGTACAAATAGAGAAGGAATAGAAGATGTAATAAATTTTTTAGAAAAATCAGATTTCTTTGCAGCTCCAGCTAGTACTAGATTTCACGGCAATTACGAAGGTGGATTAATGGAGCATAGTATGAAAGTTTATGAGATTTTAAAAGAAAAAGTTAAAAATACATGTATTAAAATTAACACACCTGAGGAAAGTCTTATAATAATGGCACTTTTACATGATATTTGTAAGGCAAACTACTACAAAGTAGATTATAGAAATGCTAAAAATGAGTTAGGAGAATGGGAAAAAGTTCCATATTATACAGTTGATGATAAGATACCTTATGGTCATGGTGAAAAATCTGTAATGATGCTTACTGAATATATTAAATTGACTAATGAAGAAAAATATGCAATTCGTTGGCATATGGGATTTTCAGAGCCAAAAGAAAATTATGCACCTTTAGGATTAGCGTATAAAAAATATCCTATAGCTCTTTTATTAAATGAATCTGATTTAGAGTCTACATACTTCTTTAATATTTAATTTTAAAAATTTAACTTTAATTTTAAATTTGAATATAATAAATTTGAAGTATATTAATAATAATTTATTAGAAATACTTAGAATAAAGAATAGTTTAAATAAAGATAATAAAGATACATAAATTCTTTATTTAAACGAGAGGAGACTTTATGAAAAAGTATAAATTAGCTTTAGTAGGAGCAACTGGAGTTGTTGGGATTACTGCAAGAAAAATTTTAGAAGAAAAAAAATTACCGATTTCTGAATATGCATTTTTTGCATCAGAAAAATCAGCAGGTAAAAAAATTGAATTTATGGGAAAAGAATATACAGTTCGTGAATTAAAAGAGGATTCTTTTGATGAAGGATTTGATTTTGCTATATTTTCAGCAGGTGGTGGAACTTCTAAAAAGTTTTCTCCAATAGCTGCATCAAAAGGATGCATAGTTGTTGATAATAGTAGTGCTTTTAGAATGGATTCAGATGTTCCATTAATTGTTCCAGAAGTAAATCCAGAAGAAATAAAGAATAATCATGGAATTATAGCAAATCCTAATTGCTCTACAATTCAAGCAGTTGTACCTCTTAAACCATTAGATGATAAATATAAAATTAAAAGAGTTATTTATTCTACTTATCAAGCTGTTTCTGGTGCTGGTAAAAATGGGGTAATTGACTTAGAAAATGGAATTGAAGATTATAAATCAAAAGCTTCATTAAAAGGAGAAGAAGAAAAAACAGTTGGCTCTAATTTAAAAGATGGAATTGAGAGCTATAAAACAGATGAAAAAGAGATAAATTATGAATTACAAAAATTTCCTCATCCAATTTTCAATAATTGTTTGCCACATATAGATGTTGCTTTAGAAAATGGATATACAAAAGAAGAGGAAAAAATGATAAATGAGACAAGAAAGATATTAGGAAGGCCTGATTTGGCAGTTACAGCAACTACTGTTAGAGTTCCTGTTTTTAATTCACATAGTGAATCTATAAATGTTGAATTTGAAAAAGAATTTGATTTAGATGAATTAATAGATACTTTAAGAAAAGCGCCTGGAGTTATAGTTCAAAATAATTTAGCTGAAAATGAGTATCCATTAGCAACAAATGCAGATGGCTTTGATGAAGTTTTTGTTGGTCGAATAAGAAGAGACTTTAGTGTAAAGTCAGGAATAAATATGTGGGTTGTAGCTGATAATATAAGAAAAGGTGCAGCAAGTAATGCAATTCAAATAGTAGAAAAAATGATTGAAGAAAAATCTAGTTAAAAAGAAATTATATATAAAAAAATTCTCTCATTATGGGAGAATTTTTTTGTCAATTTTGTAAAAATTTAATAAAATCTATATGCAAAATTAAGTTTTTGAGCTATAATAAAAATAGTTTTTAAATTTATTTAAAGGGGATTAAAATATGTATAGTGAAAAGACTTTTAAAAATTATATTTTTTGGATACAAGTAAAAAGAGTTGTGTTAATAATCTTATTAAGCTGTATTGGTGCTGGAATTGGAGTAGGTATAGGTGCAATTTTAAAAGGAACTATAAATGTATCTGATTATAATACTTTGATTATAATTATTTCAACGATTATATTTTTTGCACTTTCATTAGTTCTTACTTCTGGAACTGGAAAAGAAGTTCAAGATGGATATTGGAAGATTGCAGTTTTGAGAAAACTTACAGCTATTCAAAAAACATTAGAAACAAATAATGAGTTATTAGCAAAAGATGATACTAGAAAAATAGATGCTATGAGAAAATTAAATAGGGAAATTTTAGGAGAAACTGAAGAAATGCAGCTTGTAAAAACAACAAAAACTAAAACTCCAAAAGAACCAAAATCACCAAAAGCGCCAAAGAAGAAAATTATAAAAAAGCCAGAATTAAATACTAAATAAAATAGATAAAAAGTCACTTGTTTTTCAAGTGATTTTTTATTGCCAAGGGGACGTTGTTCCACGGCAACTTTTGAAAATTGCCGTGGAACAACGTCCCTTTGGCAATTTTTTTATTTTAGTAATAAAAAATTTTTATCTGCATATATAAATAATATAGGACAAGGAGGATAAGTTTTTACATGAATATATTAAAATACTTTCCTGAAAAGATTGAAAAATTAATTATAGAAAATACTAAAGATTCATTGGAATTTATTGAAGAAATTAGACTAAGAAATGGTAGACCTATTATTATTAAGATGCAAGATGGTGAACAAATAATAAAATATGATGTTACAACAGAAGATGTATTATATAGTCTTCAACACATTTGTGAAAATTCTATATATTCATATCAAAATCAAATATCTTGTGGATTTGTTACAGTAAGTGGTGGGCACAGAGTTGGTGTTTCCGGAAGTTGTGTTATTGAAAATGGAAAAATCATAAATATTAATTATATTTATAGTTTAAATTTTAGAATTGCAAAAGAAATAATTGGATGTTCAAAAAAGATTATAAAAGAAATTCTAAATTTAGAAGAAAATAGTATATATAACACTTTAATAGCATCATGTCCAGGAGCTGGAAAAACAACAATTTTGAGAGATTTAATTAGACAAATAAGTACAGGTATAAAAGATTTAAAATTTAAGGCTATAAATGTTGGAGTAGTTGATGAGAGGAATGAGATAACAGCTCTTTATAAAGGAACTCCTCAAAATGATATTGGTGTAAAAGTTGATATTATAGAAAATGCTCCAAAAGATATTGCAATGAATATGCTTGTTCGTTCAATGACACCCAAAGTTATCGTTGCAGATGAAATTGGAAGTAAGAATGATATAAATGCTATAAATTATGCTGTTTGTTCAGGGGTAAAAGGTATTTTTACAGCACATCGGAAGTTCTATGTTTGATTTAACCTTAAACCCAATTATAAAAGATTTAATATCTATGAATGTAATTGAAAGAATTATATTTTTAGATGAAACTAAAAAAGGAAACATAAAAGAAATATATTTTTTAGATAAAAAGAATAAAGAATATTTGCCAAAAACAGATAGGGAGTGAATTTTTTAAATGCTGTTTTTAAAATATTTGGATCTTGGATTAATAATAATTATTACTACATATATTGGATTTTATAAATCTAAAAAGTTTTCTAATAGAGTTAAAAATTTAAAAGATTTTAAAAGTAGCCTAAATGTCTTTAGAAGCAAGATAGAGTTTACTTATGAACCTATTAAAGATATTTTTGAAGAAATATCAAAAGTTGTTTATCAAGATAATGAAAATATTTTTAAAGATTTTTGCAAATCAACTAATGAAGATGTAACACTTTCTTGGAATGAAGCTGTTCAAAATTCTAAATTAGATTTTAAAAAAGAAGATAAAGAAGTTTTAATATTATTAGGAAAAATGCTTGGAAAGACTGATAAATCTGGTCAAATTAGTCAAATTGATTTGGTAGATAATTTTTTAGATAAGCAAATTTTAGATTCAGAAGAAGAAAAGAGTAAAAATGAAAAATTATATAAAACTTTAGGAGTTATAAGTGGCTTAGTAATAGCAATTATTTTAGTCTAAAGGAGTTTTTAAATAATGGATATAGATTTACTTTTTAAAATAGCTGGAGTTGGAATTATAGTAGCTGTTCTATATCAAATACTTGTAAAAGCTGGAAGAGAAGATCAAGCAATGATGATGACTTTAGCTGGTATGGTTATTGTACTTACTATAGTAATTAGTGAGATAAGTGATTTGTTTACTACTGTAAGGACGGTGTTTAATTTATAATGGATATTATAAAAATTATAGGAGTTCGGGTTTGCAACTTTAATAGTAACAATTATGCTAAAAGAGTATAGAAAAGATTTTGCGATATATGCTAGCTTAATTGGAGGAACTATTATACTTTTTTATGCAATAAATTATATTGGAAATATTGTGGATTTTTTAAATGGACTAGCTAATTCTGGCATAAATTCTACATATATAATTTTACTTATAAAAATAACTGGAATATCTATTTTAACAGAATTTGCTGTTAGTATTTGTAGAGACTCTGGTGAAAGTTCAATTGCCAATAAAGTAGATTTAGGAGGTAAGATAATTGTTATATCACTTTCGATTCCGGTAATTTCAGCAACATTAACCTCTTTAGTAAGCTTATTAAATTAATGATTTTTTTATTATTTATTATGGGACCAGTAAGTTATGCTAATAATGAAGTTATAGATTCACAGATTGAGTCTACAGGAATTTCAAGTTTTTTAAATGAATCAGAAAAGTATGTATCTAATACTTTTCCAGATATGGATGTAAATGAAATATTTAATACATCTGTGTCTGGAACTATTAAAATTGATGGGATATGGGGATGGGTGATTGATTTATTAGGAGATGAGTTAAAAGCTGGAATAACATCAATAGTATCTATTTTGATAGTAATAGTTATACATAGTGTTTTAAAATCAATTATCGAAAATTTAGGAAGTGATGGTGCTTCTAAAATTGCATATTTTATACAATATTTAATTATAGTTGGATTAATAGTAAATACTTTTACTGATATGTTAAGAATAGTAGAAGATGCAATTACTAATATTACTAATTTTATGAATTTATTAGTTCCAATTCTTATAAGTCTAATGTTAACTACAGGCTCGATTGTTTCAAGTGGAATTGCTGAAACGGCCTTATTATTTGCAATAAATATAATGGGAAATTTAATAAATAATCTTATAATGCCTTTAATATTAGTTGCAACCACTTTATCAATAGTATCAAATTTTTCAGATAAAGTACATGTAGACAGGCTTTCTAAATTTATAAAATCTGCAGTTATATGGATTTTAGGAATTATACTTACAATTTTTGTTTGTCTATTATCAATTGAAGGTACTTTAAGTCAATCAGTAGATGGATTAACTTCTAAAACTGCAAAAGCAGCAGTCTCTTCTTTTATTCCTGTTGTTGGAAAAGTGATAGGAGATTCTGTTGATACTGTTATTGGATGTGCAAATATTTTGAAAAATGCAGTAGGCGCAATAGGATTAATTGTAATTTTTGGAATAATTGCAATTCCAATTATAAAAGTAACGATAATGTGGGCTTTAATTAAAATTTTGTCCGCGTTATGTGAAATTATAGCAGATGAAAAAATTGTAAAGCTTTTTGATGCAATAGGTGATAGTTATAAAACTTTATTTGGAATTTTAATTTCAGTTTCAGTTATGTTTATTGTAGGAATTACTCTTGTTTTACGAATAACTAATATTTAGGAGGACAAAAATGAGTGAAATTAAATCTTGGAGTGAGAATATTATTATAGTTGTAATTATTTCTATAATAATTGAAATGATTTTGCCTGAAGGTAATAGTAAAAAATATGTTAAAGTAGTAAGTCGGTTTATATCTTTTATATGTTATTATAAATCCAATATTAGGAATGGATTCAAAAATTGAAATAAATAAATTTGCTAATACAATAATAGGAAATGAGACAATTGAAACTTCTTCTGAATCTGATGTAGCAAATACTTATATTCTTAGTTTGCAAAGTTCAATTAAAGCTCAAATTGAAAGCCTTCGGGTATAATGTTGAAAATGTTAATATTAAAACAGATTCTAATTATAGTGATATCGAATATATAGAGGTGAAAATGAAAAGTGCTCGGATATGATGAATCTAAAGTAAGAGAGGTTATTCTTAATAATTTTGAAATAGATAGTAGTAAGATAATAATTTCTTAAAGTTAGGAGGATTAAAATGTTTGAAAAAATTAAAAAGATGTTTTCTGAAAAAGATGCTAAAAGAAGAAATGAAAACTTGGTTGCTTTTTTAATAATTTTAGTAATAACTTTGATAATTATAAATAAAATTTTATCAGAGGACGAGAATAAAAATGAAATTTCAAATGACAATAGTGCAGAACTTGTAACACAAAGTAATACTAATGTTGAAGAAATAAGTGTAGATGATGAAAATTTAAAAACTGAATTAGAAGATATTTTATCTAAAATCTCTGGAGTGGGAAAAGTTGAGGTTTTGCTTACATATTCAGAAAGCTCAAGTATTTTACCATTATATAATGAATCTGTAAGTTCAAGTGTTTCAACAAATGCAGATGGCACCACAACAGAAACAACTAATGAAGATAAAGAGATTTTTACAGATAGTTCAAATGAAGCAGTTATTGAAAAATATATTATGCCTAAATTAGAAGGTGCAATAGTTATAGCTCAAGGAGCACGGAGATTTGACAGTAAAGGCAAATATAGTTTCTGCAGTTGAAGCAACAACAGGTCTACTTAGTCATAAAATTCAAGTCTTTAAGATGGAAGAATAGTAAATTTTATTTTAAATTATTAAATTTAAGGAGGGAAAGATTTTGAATATTAAAGAAAAGCTTAAAAAAATGTTAGATGAACAGAGGTTAGATAGAGAGATTAAAGCTGCTAGAAAGAAAATTGCTGACAAGGAAAAAGAAAAAGTTCAGGTAGTTAGAGTTAGCAATGAAAAAAATGAAGAGAAAAACTTTACTGAGCCCCAAAACATTGAACAAAATAATGAAATAAACCAAGATAAAGATACAAAAAAATATAAATTTAGTTTAGAAAGATTAAAAGATGCTGGTTTAGTTGCCGTTGCAGTGATGTTAATAGGAATTGGATATGCAAATTTTTCAGGAAAAGATGGTAGTGATATTCAAAATCAAGTAGTTCAAACTTCTTCAGAATATAGTAATAATTTAGGTGATGTACAACTAGTAAATAGTGAAGAAGCAAGTCTTGTTGAAAATGACAATACTTCTGAAAATAGTACTTCTCAAGAGACTAATGCAGGTTCTAATGAAACAGAAAATACTATAGTAGAAAATGCTGCAGAGACAACATCAGCAAATGAAACTATTAATAATACTTCCTCAAATAATGTGTCAGAATATTTTACAGAATTAAAATTAGATAGAGATAACATGTATTCTCAAAAACTAGAAGCATACCAAAAAATAGTTGATAGCACAGCAATCTCAAGTGAACAAAAAGCAATAGCAATCCAAGAAATTGAGAAAATAACAGAAACACAAAATGCAATTTCTGTTGCAGAAGAACTAATAAAATTAAAAGGATTTGAAAATGTAGTAATTTATGTAAATGATAACTCTGTAACAGTAATAGTAAGAAGTGCAAACTTAACGTCAGACCAAGTAGCTCAAATTCAAAACATAGTAACAAGACAACTAGGAGTAAGTGTAAGCAATATAAGTATTTCAAATAAATAGTTATAAACACAACATATTTTATCAATCTTTTAGGGACATTTTAAAAAAGCAGATTGAATAATTGATTATCATGCTTTTTTAAAGTGTCCATTTAAATTTTTTTGGTAAACAAATAAAATATTCACAAAGTTAAGTTCTTTTGTTATAATAAAAAATAATGAAAAGAAAGTTTATATTAGGAGGATTAAAAATGAAAAAAATTTTGATTATTATAGTAATTATACTAATAATTACAGTATCAATTATAGCTGTAGTTGTTGGTAAAAATAATAACAAAACCAATATCAATGAAACAGATAGTGCTGAATCTAAAACTTCAGAATCACAAAAAGAACAAAGCCAAAAAATATCATCAGAATATTACGGAAAATTTGTTAATTATTCAATTGATTTAAATGGAGATAGAGATAATACAAATGATTGGAAAATTTTTTATAGTGATGAAAATAATATATTTTTAATTTCTGCAGATTATGTAAAAAGTGATTCAGAATATTTAAGATTAGATGATGCGGGAATGAACAGAGTTTGTGATTTTAAATCAAATTTTTTATATGAATCATACATATATAATGTAACTTGGCAAAATTTAGATGAAAAGATAGATACATTTAATAATAATGGATTAGCTGATGTAAGCAAATCAATAGTGGATAAATATTTGTTAAAAACATATTATGAAAAATATCCAACAAGTACAAATAATAATGCAAAAGCGACAGCGTCTTTATTAAATACAAGTGCTTGGAGTGGTTTAGTAGATGACATATATGCAGAAAGTGCTATAGGTAGTCCAACATTAGAAATGTGGGTTGCAAGTTGGAATGATAAAGGATATACGCCTTTGTATTGCAATAATTGTAGTTCAGAAGGATATTTCATAGGAACAACGAGTATGCCAGAATCTACTCGTTTGGATATAACAGAAATAGAAGATAGCGGTTATGATGATACTTTATATTTTCCATATAAAGATTCTTATGAAGGGTGTTCAGGATATTTTTTAGCATCTCCATCAGCAAATCAATATAATTTAAGTTCTGACTTAAAAGGAATAAGTCCAAGCGGAATAATTGGAAATTGTGAATATGATTCAAGCCATTATGGAATTAGACCAGTTGTAGAATTAAAGTCAAATGTTACAATTCAATATGAAAATGATTTAGGAGTTATAGAACTAATATGTAACTAAAGTTAGAGAAATCATAGAGTTAAGTTGGTTTATAAATACAACACCACAACTATTGACAAAAAAACATAAAATTAGAGTAAAGCAAGAAAAAAGCTTGTATCCTTAGATACAAGCTTTTTTCAACCAATTTTTCATGGTGGGCAGGGTTGGATTCGAACCAACGTAGACTCTCGTCGCCAGATTTACAGTCTGGTGCCATTAACCACTCGACCACCTACCCATATGAAATGGTGCTCCCTCAAGGATTCGAACCTTGGACCCACCGGTTATGAGCCGGTTGCTCTGACCAACTGAGCTAAGGGAGCATTTATTTTCCTTACGACAGAAACTATTATAAACCACAAAAATTCATCTGTCAATAGTTTAATTCTAAAAAAATTTATTTTTTAAAAATTGGTAGATATTGATTGACAGGTCCTAAAAGTAGGTGATATAAATATAACTGAAATGTCATGTGCATATTTATAACATGAACATTGAAGTAACTAATTCAATGAGGCCTATAAACTCGAATTTTAGAATAGGAGGAATTATTATGAAAATTCGGAGATATCCATATGCAGATATAATGTCTGTTCATCCGGGAGTTACTGGTTCTTTGAACTTGATTGTGGTGAAGTTTCCAGATGACAAATCATTAAAATTTGTTGTGGATTGTGGTATGTTTCAGGGAAGAGATGTAGATGAAGATGCTGAAGATCCAAATAAAAAATTACCATTTAATTCAGAAACCGTTGATTTTGCTCTGGTTACACATAATCATATAGACCATACCGGAAGATTGCCGCTTTTAGTTAAAAAAGGTTTCCGGAATAAGATCTATTTGACTGAATCAACAAGAAAGCTTATAAGATTCGCACTTGATGATAGTTGTCGAGTTATAAGAGATACATCAAAAAGACGTCATTGTAAACCTTTATACAATGAAACAGATGTTGAGATGACTGAGCCATTACTTCAGCCGTTACCATATAATGAAACAATTAAAATTACAGAGAATGTTTCTGTGACATTTTTAAAAAATGGTCATTTGATGGGAGCGGCTATGATATTGGTGCAAATCAGTTATCCTGGAAGTGAAGATATTAATTTGCTTTTTACAGGTGACTACAATAATAAAAACATGTTTTTTGATGTACCAGATATTCCAGAATGGATTCTTGATTTACCGCTTATTGTGATTCAGGAATCTACCTATGGAGATATGGACTCAACAGATATAAAACCATGTTTTGCATCAAATGTTGCTGAATGCATAAGAAAAAATGGTACTGTTATTGCACCAGTTTTTTCTCTTGGCAGAGCACAGGAGATTTTGTATGTTTTGAAAAATATGCAAAAAGACCGATTAATTAGCACTGATATTCCAATTTATCTGGATGGAAAACTTGCAATAAAATACACAGGTCTTTATATTAATGATGGTTTGGATATTAGAGAAGATATGAGAGATTTTCTTCCTGAAAATTATAAACCAATTTTTAAGACCGAAAGAGGAAGTATTGTTAATAGTTTCTATCCAAAAGTTGTATTGACAACATCAGGAATGGGGTCTTATGGCCCAGCACAGATATATATTCCAGAGTATATAACCCGTAAAAATGCATTAATTCACTTTACTGGTTATGCTTCTCCTGACTCTTTAGGAGGCAGATTAAAAGCTGCTAAAATAGGAGATGATGTAGAAGTTGCTGGTTTGTATGCTAAAAAAGGTGCAACGGTTGAATTTACAAATGAATTTTCTGCACATGCCAAAGCTGATGAGATGATAGCATTTCTTAAGAAATTCAACAATTTAAAACTTGTTCTTGTAAATCACGGTGAGCCCGAGAAAAAAGATATTTTCTCCCGCAGGATATTAGATGAAGTTGAGACGAAATATGTCGGGATACTCGGAAAAGATTATTTCTTTAGAGTTAATCCGTATGGATTGGAAAAAACTTTGTCATTAAAATTTAGGTAAATAGGTAACCTTTTACTTAGAAAGGTATAATAGGAGTAGAGGTAAAGCTTCTGGCTTTATCTCTATTTCTTTTTCACCAAAAAATTTTTTATACATATTATAAAATAAAAATATTTATATAAGGAGCTGAGAATGTGTATAAAATTAAAGATAAAATTATTTTGATGATTTCAGTTTTTATTTTAAGTTTTTGTATTGTAAATAATTCATATGCAATTGTTCCAGCAGGTAGTTTAGATTATGAAGGAATAGATGTTAGTAATTGGCAAGGTTTTATAAATTATACAGATGTTAAAAATGCCGGAATTGATATTGTATACATAAAAGCTAGTCAAGGAAGCAATATAAAAGATGCTTATTTTGAGATAAATTATGAAAATGCTAAAGCTGCTGGATTAAAAGTTGGATTTTATCATTTTTTAACTGCTACAACTACAGAAGAAGCTGTTCAAGAAGCCAACTTTTTTGCTTCAGTAATAAATGGAAAAATTCCTGATTGTAAATTAGTTTTAGATTATGAGACTTTTGGAGGAGCAGATGTGGCTACAATTAATCAAATTGCAGAAACTTTTATGTCGACAGTTCAAGAAATAACTGGAAAAGAAATTATTTTATATAGTGATTTATCAAATGCAAGAGATGTTTTTAATGAAGAACTAGCAGAAAAATATGAACTTTGGATTGCTTATTACGGAAATTATAATAATTTATCAGAATATCAAACAAGTTGGTCAGAGTATATAGGTGTACAATTTTCAGATATGGGAAAAATAAATGGAATAATGGGAAATGTTGATAGAGATTTGTTTACAGCTCAAGTTCTATTAGATGATGAAAATGTCACAGAAATAAATTCAACAGGTCAAATGACTACTGATTATAATACAAATACAATATACTATACAGTTCAAAAAGGCAATACATTAGGTAGTATTGCTGAAGAATATGGAACTACAGCACAAGAAATCGCAAATATAAATGGAATTACAAATATTAATTTGATTTATCCAGGAGAAAGACTTAGAATTCATACCAATTCAACAGTAAATGGCAGTGAAGATAGACAAATGAATGAAATAGTTTATACAGTAGATGCAGGAAATACTTTATCACAAATAGCAAGAGCTTATAATGTAACAGTGGAAAGTTTGGTAGAATTAAATAATATTACAAATCCAAATTTAATTTATCCAGGAGAGAAAATAAGAATTAAAGAAAGTGATAGTATGTTTTTGAATCCAGTTAATAGCACTAATAATGAATATTATATAGTAAAAAGAGGAGATACACTTTATTCAATTGCAAGAATGTATGGAGTACCATTATCTCGAATCTTACAAAATAATAGTATAACAAATCCTAATTTAATTTTTCCTGGACAAAGAATTAGAATATAAAAAAAGCTCCACTTCATTGTGGAGCTTTTTTCTAAAATTTTAAAATTCACAATTTTTTGGTGTTCTTGGGAATGGAATAACATCTCTTATATTTTGCATTCCAGTTACATACATAATTAATCTTTCAAAACCTAATCCAAATCCGCTATGAGGAGTACTTCCATATTTTCTTAAATCTTCATACCACCAATAATCTTTTTCATCTAATCCAAATTCTTTTATTTTATCTTGCAATACTTTTAAATCATCTTCTCTTTGACTTCCACCAATTATTTCACCAATTCCTGGTGCTAAAAGGTCAGAAGCTGCAACTGTTTTTCCATCTGGATTTTGTTTCATATAAAAAGCTTTTATTTCTTTTGGATAGTCAGTAACAAAAACAGGCTTTTTAAATATTTGCTCACTTAAAAATCTTTCATGTTCTGTTTGTAAATCAATACCCCAAGAAACCTTAAATTCAAATTTATCATTATGTTTTTCTAATTCCTTTACAGCATCTGTATATGAAATTCTTCCAAAATCAGAGTTTATAATATTATGAAGTTTTTCAAGTAGAGTTTTATCTATAAAGCTATTAAAAAATTCCATTTCTTCAGGACAATTTTCTAAAACATATTTTATAATATATTTTAACATATCTTCAGCTAAGTCCATGTCATCTTTTAAGTTTGCAAAACATATTTCAGGCTCAATCATCCAAAATTCAGCTGCATGTTTAACTGTGTTTGAGTTTTCTGCTCTAAAAGTAGGTCCAAAAGTATAAACATTTCTAAATGCAAAAGCATATGTTTCAACATCTAATTGACCACTAACTGTTAAGTGAGCTGGCTTTCCAAAAAAATCTTTTGAATAATCGACTTGTCCATTTTCTGTTTTAGGAACATTATTTAAATCAAAAGAATTAACATTAAACATTTCTCCAGCACCTTCACAATCACTTCCTGTAATTAAAGGTGTATTAACATATACAAATCCACGTTCTTGAAAAAATTTGTGAATAGCATAAGCTAAAACTGAACGAACTCTAAAAACTGCATTAAATGTATTTGCTCTAGGACGTAAATGAGCAATTGTTCTTAAATATTCAAAAGAATGATGTTTCTTTTGAAGAGGATAATCACTATCTGCAACATCAATTATTTTTATAGAAGTTGCGTGAATCTCAAAAGCTTGTTTAGCATTTTCTGTTTTTACAAATTTTCCTGTAACTATTATAGAAGAACTAATAGTAAGTTTTCTAATTTCTTCAAAATTAGTTAATTTATTATCAAAAACAATTTGAATATTTTTAAAAAAGCTTCCATCATTTAATTCTATAAATCCGAAATTTTTAGAATCTCTAAGAGTTTTTACCCAACCTGAAAGAGTTATTTCTTTATCATAATAATTTTCAGGATTTCTAAATAATTCTTTAACAACTAAATTTTCCATATAAAATCTCCTTTTTACTAAAATATAAAGATTTTTTAATATAAGTATTAAATCACTTTAATATATGAAAGTCAACAAATATTTGATTTTAAAAATAACCCTCTATAAAAAGCATTAAAGAAGGTTATTTAGTGGCTCGGGCGGTTAGATTCGAACTAACGAAATGTCGGAGTCAGAGTCCGATGCCTTACCACTTGGCGACGCCCGAATATATTTAAATTAAATACGTTGATTAAACTTTAAATATATTATCACAATAAATAAAAAAAGTCTAGATATTTTATATTTTTCCATTGATAAATTTACTTAAATATAATAAAATAATATAAGATTTTAGATTCAAAAAAATCTTGATGTATAAATGAATGGAGTAAAAAATGGAATATGAATATAAAATTTTAAATCAGGAATCATTTGAACTTGCTGATATTTTTGAATGTGGACAATGTTTTAGATGGAATGTAGAAGATGATGAAAGTTATACAGGTGTTGTAAGCAATTCTGTCATAAATGTTGCTAAAAATAAAAATGAAATTATTTTTAGAGGAACTTTTGATGGAAGTTATGAAGATTTTAAAAAGTTTATAAGATATTATTTTGATTTAGACACTAATTATAATGAAATAAAAGAAAAACTTTCAAATATTGATGAATATTTAAAAACAGCTACAAAATTTGGAAGTGGTATCAGAATTTTAAATCAAGATTTATGGGAATGTATTATTTCTTTTATAATTTCTGCAAATAATAATATTCCTAGAATTAAAAAAATTATAGAAAGAATTTCTGAAAAATATGGAAATGAAATAAAGTTTAATGGAAAAGTTTATTATAGTTTTCCAATACCAGCAAGTTTATCTAAAGCTACAGTACAAGATTTAAGAGATTTGGGTACAGGTTTTAGAGATATAAGAATATTTAATACAACAAATATGATTTTAACAAAAGAAGTAGATTTAAATAAAATAAAAAATATGAATTCTACTGAAGAAATGAGAGAAGAATTATTAAAATTAGATGGAGTAGGTCCAAAAGTAGCTGATTGTATTTTACTTTTTTCTTCTTTAAAAAGATTGGATGTATTTCCAATTGATGTTTGGGTAAGACGTGTTATGAATGAACTTTATATACATAATGATAATGAAGAAAAAGTAAATAAAAAAGAAATTGCAAAATTAGCTAGAGATAAATTTTTAGGAATATCGGGCTTAGCTCAACAATATTTATTTTATTGGAAAAGAAGTGCATCTTAAGGAGGAAAGTGATTTGAAAGTAAGGCAAAATTTAGGATCAATTATAATAACATTTTTAATTTTAGCGATAATTGTAGTTACAGTATTATTATCATTAGATTTATGTGGACTAATTAGTTTACCAGAAAAAATTAGTTTAAAAACATATTTTCCAAGTGTTGTTCAAGCAATGGGAACGGCAGATGAGGATGTATATTACCCAGATTATAAAGCAACTGGAACAACAGTAAAAGTTGAAGAGCCAGTTCAAGGTGAAGGTGGAGCAACGTTATCAGATTTTGTAAATACTAATACTACTACTGGTTCAGATTCAAATAATAATTCTAATGATGATTCATATAATGTTACAGATAATAGCTATTTTTATAATCAATTAGATACATATGGAAAAACAATTTATAGCAAAATGTATTCTAGTTTAGATGAATTAAAAACAGGAACTGCAACAATAGATTTTGGAACAACTTTTAATGATTTACTTCAAATGGCAGATGGAGAAAGAATAATTACAGATGCGTTCCAATTATCAATTAATGCATTACTTTTAGATCATCCAGAAATTTTTTATTTAGATGTAACTAAATTATATATGTATACAGAATCAACAAAAACAATATCTGGAACAACATATAGAGTTTCAATTGGACCTGATGAAAATGGTAGTTATTTATCAGAAGGTTTTTATTCTGAATCAGATGTGCTTGTTGCAGAGTCTCAAATTCAAGCAGAGTTAAATAGCATAATAGATAGCTTATCTGGAAGTACTTATGACAAAGTTAAGCAAATTCATGATTATTTGATTGATAATATAGTATATGATTCAGATAGCAATTTAGATATGTCTCACAGTATTTATGGGGCTTTAGTTAATAATTTAGCTGTTTGTGATGGATATGCTAAATCTTTTAAATATATATTAGATAATATAGGTATTTCATGTGTTGAAGTTTGCGGAGTTGCTGAAAATTCAAATGGTGAAACCGAAAATCATGCTTGGAATGATGTTTTGATTAATGGATCTTGGTATGCTGTTGATGTTACTTGGGATGATCCAATAATATTAGGAGGAAGAGGAATATTAACAGATGATTTAAGATATGCAAATTTCTTAAAAGGCTCAAACACATTTTATTTATCACATCAAGAAGATGGATATGTTGTTAGTAATGGAGAATTTAATTATCCAACTTTGAGTGATTCAGATTATTAATAAAAAACTATAAATCTATTGACAAAATAGTTTAAAATTTGATATATAATAGCAAACATAAGTTTTGTAAGAATAAGTTAAAGGAAATTAGTATGTTAGAAATTATATATGGGAAAAGTGGAACTGGAAAAAGCCAAAAATTATATAATGATATTAAGGAAAATCTTTCAAATGAAAAGATTTTCCTAATTGTGCCAGAGCAAAGCAATTTAAATGCTGAACAAAATTTAATTAAAGAATTAAAAGTTGATTCTTTAATGAATTGTCAGGTATTAACATTAAGTAGAATGGCATTTAGAATCTTAGAAGAACAAGAAAGAGAAAAAAGACAAACTTTGACTAAGTCTGGAAAAGCAATGATAATTTACGATATCTTAAAAAAAGAAGAGAAAAATTTAAGATTTTTAGGAAAATCAGATAAAAATATTGATATTTTAATTAATATGATTACAGAGCTTAAAAAACATAATATAACTGAAAAAGCTCTAGAAGAAGTTGATATTACAGATGAATTTACAAAATTAAAGCTTGAAGATATTAAATTAATTTATAAAAAATATAATGAAAATATACAAGAAAATTTTATTGATGAAAATGATATTTTAGGATTAGTATCAAAAAAAATAAAAGATTCTAAAATGTTTGAAGATAGTTTAATATATATTGATGATTTTATTCGGTTTTACATCTCAAGAATATGAAGTATTTGAAGAATTATTGAAAAAAGTAAAAAAAGTTACAGTTTCTATATCAACAGATAATTTGGAGCCTGGAGATAAAGAACTTGATATATTTTATTTTAATAAAATTTTTGTAAATAAATTGATTGATATTGCTAAGAAAAATTCGCAAAAAGTAGAATTAAATATATGTGAAAAAAACTTAAGACTAAAAAATGAAGAACTAAAATTTTTAGAAGAAGCTTTAACAAATAATAAATTTAAATCATATAAAGAAAATCCAAAAAATATTAAATTGTTTTTAGCAAATAATTCATATTCTGAAATGGAATATATTGCTACCGAAATTATAAGATTAGTAAAAGAAGAAGGATATAAATATAGTGAAATTGCTATTATTTCTAATAATTTAGATGAATATTCTTTAGATAGTAAAATAGTTTTTGATAAATATAATATACCAATTTTTATTGATGAAAAAAAAGATTTAAATCAAAATATATTAATAAGATATATTTTAGCTATATTAGATATTTTTTCAAAAAATTGGTCTTTTGAATCTGTATTTAATTTCTTAAAAATTGGAATGTTAGAAATATCAGAATATGATATTTTTGCTTTAGAAAACTATTGCAAAAAATGGGGGATAAAATATAATAAGTGGATTAAAGAGTTTAATTATGAAGAAATGAATGAAGAACAAACAAAATTAGAAAACTTAAGGAAACAAATAACTCAGCCACTTGTAAATTTAAAAGAAGAAATTTCAAAAAATAAAACGGCGAGAGAAATAACAAAATGTTTATATAATTTTTTGATTAAAAATCATATAAATGAAATACTTGATAATAAAATAAAAGAAATAGGAAGTCATGAGATAAATAGTGAATATAATACAAGTTATAAGATATTAGCCCAGATTTTAGATGAGATTGTTTCTTGTTTTGGTGATGAGAAAATGGATTTTGATAAATATAAAGATCTAATTCAAATTGGATTTAGCCAAAGTGAGCTTGGAAAAATTCCTATGTCTCAAGATCAAGTTATTTTAGGAGATAGTAAGCGTTCTAGAAATAGTAATATAAAAATATGTTTTATTTGTGGGGTAAATGATGGATTTTTCCCAACAGTAAATAATTTTGAAGGCTTTTTAAATGATTCAGATAGGGAAAAATTGAAATCAGCAGGAATGGAAATAGCCAAAACTTCTGTTGAACTTCTTTATGAAGAAAATTTTGAGATTTATAATATTTTAAGTATGGCTTCAGATAAAGTTTACATATCATATGCTTCTTCAGATAAAGAAGGAAAATCTATAAGACCTTCAATATTAATAAAAAAAATAAAAAGATTTTTTCCAAATTTAAATGAAGAAAGTGATATTATTTCTAAAAAATATTATATAACAAATAAAACAGCTACTTTTGATGATGCAATTGCTGTTTATAGAGAATGTTTAGAAGGATTAGAACCATCAAATGAATGGAAAACTGCTATAAACTACTATAAAATTAATGATGCAGAAAAATTCGAAAAAGTTGTAAATGGTATTAATTATACAAATTTAGCAGATACTATATCAGAAGAAAATATAAAAAAATTATATGGAAATAAATTAAATACTAGTGTTTCAAGATTAGAGCAATATAGAAGATGTCCATTTTCATTTCATTTAAAATATGGACTTAAGCTAAAAGAAAATCAAGAATTTCAAATTCAAACTATTGATACAGGTAGTTTCATGCATGAGATAATTGATGAATTTTTTGAAATGATAGAAGAGAAAAAACTTAATATAAAAATTATAACAAGAGAAGAAATTGAAGAAATAGTACAAAAAATAATAAATGATACTTTAGAAATGTCTAAATATTATGTATTTACAAGTACAGCAAAATTTAGAAATTTAACTAGAAGGCTTAGTAAAGTAGTATCAGAATCTATTTATTATATTGTGTATAGTTTGCAAAATAGTAAATTTGAGTGTTTAGGTCATGAAATAGAATTTAGTGAAAAAGGAAAATATAAACCAATTAATATAGAATTAGATAATGGAAAAAAACTTGAAATTACAGGAAAAATAGACAGAATTGATATAGGAAAACTTGATGAAAAAACCTATGTTAGAATTATAGATTATAAATCTTCTATAAAAAATTTAGATTTAAATCAAGTAGAAGCTGGACTTCAGATTCAATTAATTACATACTTAGATGCTGTTAGTAAACAAGAAAATTTTGATCCAAGTGGAGTTTTATATTTTGGGTTAATTGAGAATATAATAAATAAAGGCAAAAATATTGATGATGAAAAGATAAAAGAAGAGATTCAGAAAAATTTTAGAATGAATGGCTTAGTTCTTGCAAATGTCGAAGTTATAAAAATGATGGATACATCTTTAAAAGAAGGTGCATCTAATATAATTCCTGTAACATTAAAAAAAGATGGTGAAATTAATGAATCTAAGTCAAGTAGTATAAAAGAAGAGGAATTTGAAAAACTTCAAGAAAAGGTAAGAAAAACTATTAAACAAATTGGAAATGAAATCTTATCTGGAAAAATCGATATAAAGCCATATAATTATAAAAAACATACAGGTTGTGATTATTGTGAATATAAATCAATTTGCAATTTTAATCCAAACTTGAAAAATAATACATATAATTATATTAGAAAAGTTAGATAAGATTTTTAAATTATATTAATTTAAGAAAGAGAGAGTACTTAAATGAAAACTAATATAATGGAAATTGATGTTTCTGCTTTTAAACATAATATTGAGGAGATAAAAAAACAAGTAGACTCAAAAACTATAATTATGCCTGTAATTAAAGCAAATGCTTATGGTACTTATCTAAATAAAAAATTAGATGTAATAAATGAATTTGATGTTGTTGCAGTAGCAAATGTTTATGAAGCAATAGAAATAAGAAAATTGGGGTATAAAAAAGAAATTTTTGTACTTAATCAACCAGATATTTTGGCTATTGAAGATATAATTGAAGCAAATGTAATAATAGGTCTAAGTTCTAGAGAATTTTTAGAAGAAGCTATAAAACGCAATGTAAAATTAAGAGTTCATCTAGAAATAGAAACAGGAATGGGAAGAACTGGTATATATCCAGAGGATTTAAGAGA
This sequence comes from uncultured Clostridia bacterium, assembly GCA_944389125.1. Classification (GTDB taxonomy): domain Bacteria; phylum Bacillota; class Clostridia; order TANB77; family CAG-508; genus Scatovivens. The sequence continues at coordinate 65,003 of CALXLF010000003.1, forward strand.
TTTTATTAAAAAAATAAAGAAATCAAAAAATATTGAAGTAAATGGAATATATACACATTTTCCAATAGCTGATGAAGATTTAGAGTTTACTAAAAATCAAATTGAAAAATTTACTAAAGCAGTAAAAATTGCAGAAGAATATTTTGATTTAAAATATATTCATTGTCAAGCATCAAATGGAATTTTAAATACAGTTGCATCAATTTGTAATACTATAAGACCAGGAATAATTATGTATGGATATCAGTCTTATGAAGGAGCATTAGAGAAGATTAATATAAAACCAGTAGCTAAATTAAAATCAAAAATAAATTTTATTAAAACAATCCAAAAAGGCGAAAGTGTAAGTTATATGAGAAAATTTATAGCAGATAAAGAAACAAAAGTTGCAACAGTTCCTTTAGGATATGCAGATGGAATAAGAAGAGCTTTATTTGGCATAGGAGAAGTTGTTATAAATGGCAAAAAAGCTCCTATTATTGGTGTAATCTGTATGGATAGTTTTATGGTAGATGTAAGTAATATTCCAGAAGTAAAAGTTCGGAGATGATGTATATATTTGGGATAATGAAATTATAAAATTAGAAGATATCGCTAAAGAGTGTAACACTATAAATTATGAAATAATTTCAACAATTTCAGATAGAGTAGAAAGAGTTTTTATATAAAACAAATTTATTTGAAAGGTAAATTTAAATATGGAATTTGAGAATGAAAATATAATTTATAAAAATGTAGATGGCTTAGAATTTATTCAATTTAGAAAATTATTGGAAATGGGAGTTTTAAATGCATATACTTTAAATTGCAAAGACCTAGATTTTTCTGCAAAGAGAAAAAATACAGCTAGTAGTTATGAAAAACTTTGTAATGCTTTAAATATAAAAGAAGAAGAACTTTTAGTTCCTAAGCAAAGTCATACTGATACAGTAAAATGTGTTAATAAAATTGTTCCTGAAGATGAACTTATAGATATTGATGGCCTTATTACTGATAAAAAAGATATAGTTTTAGCTTCTAGAAATGCAGATTGTATATTGTTTTTATTTTATGATCCTGTAAAAAAAGTTATAGCAAATGTTCATTCTGGTTGGAAGGGAACATTTAAAAAAATTGCACCTAAAACAATAGTAAAAATGCAAACAAATTATGGATGTAATCCAGAAGATATTTATTGCTTTATTTCACCATGTATAAGAAAATGTCATTTTGAAGTTGATGAAGATGTGAAAGATTTATGTAGAGAAATTTTTGGATTTAGAACTAAAAATTTAAAAAAATATACTGATAATGTGAAAATTGAAAATCCAACTATTGCAGATGTGACAATATCTAAAGGAGAAATAAAAGATGAACTTCAAAAATATTATATTGATACAGTATTAATAAATAAAATTTTATTTGAAGATTTGGGATTAAAACCAGAAAATATAATAGATTCAGAAATTTGTAGTATGTGTCATAAAGATAAAATTAATTCTGCACGTGCACAGGGAAAAAACTTTAAAAGAGCAATCGCGATAATAAAATTATAAAAAACAAGCACATTTCTTTTCTTGAAATGTGCTTTATTATTTTTCATCATTTTTTTCAGTTGATGTATTTTCTTGATTTATTCTGAATAATTCTTTTAATTTTTTAATTGCAACTTGGAATAAATTTAATTTTTCTTGTCTTGTTTCTATTAGAGCAAGATTTTCTCTTATATCTTTAAATACAGTAAGTACACCATATTTTTTGATTAATTCTCTTTTAACATCAAGTTCTTCCATCATTTGGCAATAGAATTCATTATAAAATGTATAATTTTCAGAATTTATTAAAAGTTCTTTAAAATTATATAATTTATCTTTAAATTCTCTAACACTTTGAGTATCTCTAACTAATTCTAAGTCAGATTTTGTACATGAAGTTAAAATTAATTCTTGGGTTTTTAGTGTAGTATCTTTTATAGCAAGTTTTAAATTTTCAATTTTTTGTTGTGTATTTAAAACTTTATTAGAATTTTGATTATCATATTCAATATAAGATAAATATAAAGTCTCTTTTTGTAAAGATTCTTGATATTCTTGAATTAAATCTAAATTATCAATTATTTTTTCATAAGTTACTTTATCAGATTTCATGATAAAAGTATTTTCAAATATATCATCACTGTAAATTGTACTGTGATATAAAGGATATGTGCCAGTAAAGTATGTCATTTGTTTTACTAAGCTACATTCAATAGGATAATAATCAGGACTGTTAGTAGTAATATCTAATCCATAATATTTTACAGTTTCTACTGGTGTATTTGTTGCATCAGATGCCATAAGTTGAACTGCAGCTTCATTTAAAGCTAGACCAGTTGAATAAAAGAATGATGGTTTATAAAGTCCCATTCTTACAAGTCTACCATTTTTACTTTTTACAGTTTGTATAAAGTGTAAGCATTCATGAAGTGCAGGTGTTTCTAAATTTTCAAAATCTATATCTTCTTTAAAATAGATAGTTCCTGTTTTGTAGCAATATTTTGCTGCAGAATTATCATTGAATTTAGCATAATACATGTTAAGTCTTGAAAGCATGGCAAATAAATCTGATTTATTTATGTTATGTTCAGGAAAAGAGCTACAGATTTTTTCAGAAATATTTGCTGCTATTTGGTTAATTTCTAAAGTTGAAAGTTGAGATATAATCTCAATTCCATACTTTTTTAGTACATTTGTATCTTTCATGAATTTCACCTTTTTAAACTTTCGTATACCAATATTATAATAGTAAATTAAACAAAAATATATATTTTTTATGTTAAATTTTGATTATATTTTTATTACAAAAAATTAACATAATTTTCTAAAAAATAGCGGATGTTTAAAATATAAAACAAGAAATCACTGTAAGCTTTGTAAATTAAGCGTTTGAGAATTGATTTTACATAAAAAAGGTGTTATAATAAAAGAGTAATTGTAATAAAATCCCAAAGAATATAAGAAGGTGATTATTATTAGAAGAAATAAATTATTTATAATAGTGATTATACAAATTATTATATTTTTATTTTTAATAACAAATAGTTATGCAACAGATATTGTTGCCTCCTCTGAATTAAAGGAAAATTTAGTAAATCAATATTCAACGTCAGAAAATGATAAAATTCCTGATATTGATAGTTTCTTATCAAGTGAATTAGATAATCGATTATATTTATTTAATAGAAAAATTGGAGCAGATATGATTGCATCAAAAGATACATTTGATTTAAGAGATTACTATGATATACCAGTAAAGGATCAAGGGTTGACAGAAAGTTGTTGGGCTTTTTCATTACTTTCTTCTACTGAAATAAATATGTTAATGAAAACTGGAAATTCAGTAAATTTATCAGAAAGACATATGAATTATGCTACATCAAATAGTTTTTATGATGGTACAAATGAATTAGCTTTTAATAGAAAAGCATCAGAAGGTAGTTCATTTATAATAGGTTTAGCATATCTGACAAATGGACAAGGAGCTGTTTTAGAAGATGAAATGAAATTTTCAAATGATACATCAGATATTTCTTTAAACGAAATAGATATAGATCCAAGTTATTATGTTACAGGATATGAAATACTTCCTTTGATATATAAAGTAAAATCAGGAAATGAAACTTTATACTTAGATGAATATGGTAATTCATATACAGATGATGAAGTAGATGACTTAAGATTAACTATTAAAAAACATATTGTAGAAGATGGAGGAATTTCAGCTTATACTGTTGGTTCTGCTTATCAATTCTATAATAACAGCAATGTTTTTGATAGTACAGCTTATTATTGTGATGACATGTCATATAATGTAGATCATGCAGTAACTATAATAGGCTGGGATGACAATTATAGTAAAGATAATTTTACAGGTTCAGCAAAACCTAAAAAAGATGGTGCATACATAGTTTTAAACTCATATTCAGATGATTCATTTGATGATGGATGTATGTATATTTCTTATGAAGATGTTTGGATAGAAAGTACACTATATGGTATAACAGATACAAGTCCAATTGATTATGAAAACCTATATCAACACGATGAATTTGGAGGAAATGTTCCAATAACATTGCATTCTTCAAATGGAGATGTTTATAATGAAGAATATTATGCAAGTATATATTCAAGAAATGAAAGTGATTTAGAAGAACTTACAGATGTTGCAATAACAACAAATCAATATGCAGAATTTGAGATATATGTAAATCCAAATGGTTCTGATTTAAGTTCTGATAAATTGCAATTAGTTGCAACAACTGATGTATTAAGTCCAGGATATAATACAATAAGTTTTAATGGAATAAAACTTACAGGAAACGAATTTGCAGTTGCTGTAAAACAAAAATCAATTAATCAAACTTGTTATATAATGATTGAGGCAAGAATTGATAATACAATGTATGATACTGCATCAGCTGAAATTGGAAATAGTAAAGTTTCAATAGATGGAAATAGATGGTATAATTTAGCAGATCTTGGTAGTGTAGTTTATGATCAATATTTAGTCGATTTATCTAAAGCTGATGTATGTATAAAAGCATTTACAAAAGAATATGAAATTTCTGAAAATACAGATATTACTTCAGATGTATATAAAATTTCAAATGATAACTATATAACTAGAATTTATGATGAAACAACTATAAATGATTTTTTAAATAATATAGATTTTAAAAATGAAAATTATGAACTTTTAGATAAAAACAAAGCTCAAGTTACAGATTATACTTCTTTAGTAACAACTGATATGATTTTAAAAGTTGGAGATAAACAATATGTTTTAGTTGTAAGAGGAGATTTAAATGGAGATGGTTTAATTAATTTAGTAGATATATCAAAAAATGTTTTACACTATGTAAATTATGAAGGTTATATCCTGACAGGAGCTCCAGCTAAAGCAGCAGATATAAATTTAGATGGTGTATATAATTTAGTAGATGTATCACAATTAAATCTAATTTATGTAAATAGAGCACAAAAATAAATGTTATTTAAATGTAATTTTATTGTAACAAAAAAATACTTGATTTTTATGATATAAACAGGTATACTATAAAATAGTAAGGGAGAGTATTAATATGAAGAGAAAATTTAATTTTGTATTATTAGTTTTTTTATTGATATTTAGTATATCAACTATAATTGTAAATGCTGCTGATTTAAGTTTTACAACAACAATGACACCTAGTAGTACATCAGTTTCTGATGGAGCAGAAGTTGTTGTAACAGTTTCAATATCTAACTTAAATGTAGGTGATAGTGGAATAAATGCTTTTTCAGCATATTTGTCATATGATAGTGATGTATTTGAAGCACTTACAGATTCAAGCGTTGAAGGCTTAAATAATTGGGCAACAACATATTCTGCAACTAGTGGACAAATATTATTAACTAAAAACTCATTTGTAAATTCTGATGAAGATATTATGCAGATAACTTTAAAAACAAAAGAAGGTCTTGAAGCTGGAACAGAAGGAACAGTTTCTTTAACTGGAATTTTAGTATCAAATAGTGAAGATCAAGTAAGTGGTTCTAATGTTTCAACTACAATTACTGTTGGTGAAGGAACTGAAACAGAAGGAAATACAACAAATACTACTAATGTAATTCAAATAGAACCAAGTACAAATAATACTAATACAGGAAATACAGATAACACTAATAATAATGCAAATACAAATAATTCATCAAATAATGCTGCAAATTCAGTATATAATATAGGAAGCAATAACAACAATACTCCTGAAGATAAAGATATTCCATACACAGGTGTATCTGGAGATGCTTTTATAAAAATTATTTTAGGAGTAATTTTTATAGCATTAGTAATTTATATTAAAATTAGAAAAATGGATGAATTAAAATAAAATATAGAATAAGAAAGGCTACTAATTTAGTAGTCTTTTTCTGTAGAAAAGAGCAAATATAAAAAATGTTTGAAAGTTACTTATAATTATGATATAATACTTTTGTTGCACATTAACATTGTTATTCTTATGAAAGGGGGCATATTTATGCCTAGAAGAGGACCTAGAAATGGAGGACATGGAGGGCACGGTGGACCACATAATGGTGGGCCAAGACCAGGAGGTGGACCAGGACCACGGCCAAGACCGGTTCCGCCACCGCCACCACCGCCGCCACATCCTTTTAATCCATTTTTACCGCCTCCGCCACCACCGCATCATCGGCATCATTGGTGGTAAGTTTCATTTAAGATGCATACTTGTGCGTCGGGCTCTCCTAAGTCTTTAAGACTTAGGAGAGTTTTTCCTTTGGTTGACATAAGTTATAAAGCGTGATAAAATAATTAATGTAGTTTCAAAATTTAAGTGAATAACGGAGGTAAAGGGTATGAATACTACATCATCAGAAATGGAAACGCGGTCAACTTTAGCAACAGAGACAACATCATCAACAGACGTGGCACCTTTAGATGCTCAAAAGGCATTTTTTGCACTGACAGTTGAGGAACAGCAGGAAGTGGCTAATCTTGCTGATTCGATTGATGTAACTAGATTCGAAAATGTAATGGCATATGGATCAGAAGTTTTGAAAAGAACATTTGATCAGTGTGGTCAGTTTTTGAAATCAGAAGCTGGAAGTCAGGCAGATCAGGAGGTAATTAAAAGAGTCGTCGAACTCACCAAAAAAGCCTCTGAAAGCTATGATGACTTTGAACTGGAGCTGCAGGAGCCGAACTTCTTCCAGAGAATATGGCTGATGATCAGCAGTTCAGCCAGAAAAAACAAGGCAGAAAGCCTTAAGACTCATGCAATAACAAATTATAAGTTATTGGCTGAGTTAAAGGAATCTTGTGAAGCTTGGCTTGAGATGCTCCGCTCTGCAATGGGAGATATTACTTATTCGGCATTAAGTGATTCTGAAAATGTCACTTTGCTGGAAAAATATATCATTGCAGGAGAAATGGCAAAAGCTCGGCTTGGAAATGAACTGGAATCCTTAAAGGAAGAGGCTCAGAATACGGGTTTAAGAGCTCAGGCTCAGAAGTATGATGACCTAAAAGAAGGTTATGATACTTTTGTGCTGAGATTAAATAACCTGGAAAAGTCCAGAGTGATGTATTACTTAAGTATTGCACAGCTTTCTCTTATTAAGAGGAGTAACAAAAATGTGCAGATTTCCGTACACACTCAGGCTGACAACTGTACAACGTTGATAGGTCAGCAGTTGAGAAATGCAGTTCTTAATGCCAAGAATCAGGAAGTAATTGAAGGTCAGAAAGCCTTGTCCAGATTAAGCGATGAACTTATTATGGACGTTTCAAAATCAATTGGGGTCACAGCTGATCAGGCTGAAAAGCTGCTCTATTACGGTATATATGATACCGAAGCGGCAAAACAGGCAGTGCAAACTGTTATCTCAAGTTGTGATGAAATCAAGAAGGTTGCAACAGAAATGCTTCCGAAGATGGAAGCTGATATTGCTGAACTCAATGGCCTTGTTGAGGAATTGAGACCGTATATTGATGAGGCGGCAGTAACATCACCTCAGAATTCACCGGCACCAACTACTAGCGGTTCCGGTTTGAAATTTTAATTAAAAGCAGGAGGCTGTAGAATACACTTAAAAAGTGTATTCTACGGCCTTTTTGCGTTGACTTTACATAAAATATGTGATATAATTTTGTGCAATTAGTGTAAACTAAAATATATAAGAAAGAGAGGAGCAATTATGCTAATTAATTCTCAAGGTTTTGAACACTTTTTGCAACGTATCAACAACCAGGATTACTTCTATGAAACTTCACGGATGCTGTTAGTCCTTGATGGCTGCAGTGGTGCGAAGTATTCAGAAGTCGGAACCAGACTGTTTACACAGCTTTTTTCTAGAAAGGAGGAAAACGATAGCGTAGAAAAATTTGAAAGTAACGTTAAAGAAGTTTTTGATGAACTTATCGAAATGATGCGGAAATATTATCCTGATTCGCAAACTTTAGAAAATGAGTTTATCATGGAAAACCTGTTGTTTACAATAATTGCTTGCTTTGAATGTGAAGACAAGTTTGTTGTAAAAATGTTTGGCGATGGTTACATTATAACGCAAAACAAGCGGAATCATTTAAGCTATATGAAATTTTCATATGGCAAGTGCCCGCCGTATTTTGCGTATAAGTATTGTGAGCATTTGACTCCAAACACATTTAAGGATTATGAATTCAAAACATATGAGTTTGACAAAAAATCTTTTAAGAGTGTAGGGATTGCATCTGATGGTATATTGCCTATAGTTAAAGGAACAAATCTGATGGATCAATACATTATTAAGAGAGATAGTGTTGGACTTCAGGTGGCAATAAGGATGCAGAATCAATCTTTTGCTGATGATGTAACTATTGCTATTTTTGAAGACAAAAATCCTAAAAAGCCAATGATCTTTGATGAAAAACGTAAAAAGTTTTCTGAATTAGATCAGTCTTTGGCAGAATATGAAAGAGATTTAGAAGAGGAACGAGCGTTAGAAAAAGCACTTTTTGGTGATGAAATTGTAAGGAAGGTAAGTATTTCTGAGCCGTTAACTGGTAAATCGGATGTTAAGCCAGCTGCAGAATCAGTTGATACTAAGGTGGCAAATCCGTCTACAACTAATACTGAGAAGCCAGCCGCGAAGACGGTTGATACTAAGACGGTAAATCCAGCTACAACTCATATTGAGAAGCCAGTTGCAAAATCAGTTGAAACTAAGGCAGCAAATTCGGCTACAACTCATATTGAGAAGCCAGCTGCAAAATCGGCTGATACTAAGGCATCAAATTCAGTTAAAACTCAGGTCGAAAAGTCAATCAATCCTCAAAGCAATTCTTCTATTAAGCCAAAAAGCAATACTGCTAATAGCTTATCTAAAACTTCCGGAAACACAGTAAAATCAACTAGTAAATCCAGCAAGGGGGAAAAGGCATGAAAAATATTTTAGATATTATTAAACGAAAATTTGATTCTGATGATTCTCCTGAAGAATTAGATTATGCAGAGAAAACTAAACCAGTTTCTCCAAAATCGGATGAACCAAAAGATAAATCTAGTTCAGATCATGTTTCAGAGAGCAAAGCAACTGAAAAAAAGGATGATATAATGGAGAAGAAAAAAACAGGTTGGCAGACACCCAAGAAATATAGTAACTTTTTTGCTCCGAGGATTGTAAATAAAAAGCTTACAATCATTTTAATGGAGAATACTCCACAATCAGATGCGGTAAAAAACATTATTTTAAAAATTATTCATAGAATTCCGGATTCAGAACTTGTATGTGTTATCAATTATGGTAGCAAAGTTAAAGTTGGACGGATATGTAAGGTAAAAAATTTTGACGATAAAAAATTACTGAATAGTGAAGATTTAAAAGATGATGCTTTTTGCTTGTATGATGCAATCTATACCTTAAATAAGGTAATTAAGGTTGCAATGAAAGAAGCAAGATATGAATCTTTCGGAATTGACCAATATAAGATTACATCTATTGATGTAATTGGTATAGGCTCTGGGTTAGATGCTGCTTCCAAAACCACTAGAGAAGAGGCTCAGAAATATTTTGATGATATCCTTTTAAATAGTGGTGTGGAAACAAAGTATTTTTGCTTCTCGGAGGATACATTTAAGGATGTTGCACTATTAGGCTTTAGATCAATAGGAGCATTTCCATCGAATTCATTAAAAAAGGTGTAGACTGGAGGGATAAACTTGAAATTAATTGAGAAATTGATTAATTTCTTAAAAAAATTTTGGCTTTTTTCAAATTCAGAAACGGAAGAAATTCCTGATGAAAATGAAGAGTCTGCTGATTCAGTAGATGGAGCAGAAGAGCCGAGCATTGAACAGTTAGAAGAAGCTGCAAATGAAGCTGAGTCAACTGTTATAGATGACAGAGTTAAAGTCGTTCAAATGACATTAACAAGGCTTTATATGCTTAGCCAGAAGATTACTATTTTCGAAGAAAGCTTTCCGGATAACTATCTTTTGTTCAAAAGTAAAATTGATGAGTTAGAGAAAAACTATAATGATAGCTTAAATGCTATGAAGGAAAATCTAACTTTTGAAATTGACCCTGAACAGGATGGGGAAAAACTTGCTAAGATATTAAAACTTGAAAAAGATGTGGAAGCTTTCATTGAAAAGGAAGTAAAGTTCGATATTATCATCAAAAAGATTCAAAGATTAATTGTAAAATTAAATATTTTGTACAATGTTTCAATGACGCATACACGGCTAGATGAAAAAAATAAAGCTGTAATCCAGACGAAACGAGCAGTTAATGCTGAAAATAGGATTATAAAAGAGTTTAAACACTGTGAATATTTAGTAGGGGATATGCGGCTTAAAGAAAAAATTGTCGGATTTGTATCATATCTTGATTATCTAATTTTTAAGCTATTGCTTAGAAATTCTGATATTACTCCTAATGAAGTTATTAATGAACTTGCAATATCAGTTGAATTCGAAGGAATAAACTGTAATGCGGTTTTTGAAGCTTTTTTGGAGGATGAATTAAGTGACCTTGTTAAATTGATTGAACAGATTCAGAATAATGAGTGCAAAAAGATGCTTGAAAGTGATTATAAAGAACTTTATACGCATCTAATAGGAAATGAGCATAATTTAATTAACTTTGACTTTTGGAATTCTGTTTTCAATCTTGAATCAACAGTACTAAGTGTACTAAAGGAGAGTGGTATAGAAAAAGATTCGATAAAAATTAAGCTGATTTCCAGGATGAATATTCAGCTAACAGAAAATGATGTTTTGGTTTCGCCCAAAACAAATACGTATCTGGCATTAGTAGGTATTTTTTCAAAAACTAAGGATTCAAGAATCACGTTGGTTTTAAAGCTTTTAAAAAATGTCTCTGACGAGGTAACATACAAAGAAATTTATTTTGTGTTGTTATTATTTGATGTTTTAGATATTGTAGAAAGTACGCCAAATGAGCTTGCTGATGACTTAGAAAGATATTTGAAAAAGTATCCATACAGTGCAAGCGAAATAAATCAAAAAAAGAAACTTGTTTTAAATTCTTCTAATAGTGAATACATTTATGTATTTACCATTGATGAGTATGAACAAAATCTTTTGAAAACATTAGAACAACTGAGGCTTGATTTCAAAAATATCGAAAATAAGATATTTTTGAATGCGATTTATTTCAGTGGGTTGACTACTGTGATAAATAGTTTAAAGGCAACAAACAATGATTAAACAATGGAGGTAAACTATTATGGCAAAATTTGATTTTTCGCATCTTAACAATGTACTGGATTTTTCATCAGATAATATTAATGTATTTTTGATGGTGTTGGACAGTTCTTCTTCAATGGCGGGATATGCAAGTGATGTAGAACTTGGTATTCGTAGCTATAAAAATGAATTCGAAAATTTCTATGAAGCGGATTCGATTGCGGTTGCAGTATCAAGATTTAGTTCGGGTTATGTGGCCGGCCGGTTTGAGAAAGTGAAGAACTTGTCAACAGACTATAGTACAGGTGGTTCGACTGCTTTGTGTTATTCAATTATTGCAGGCGCTAAGCAGCTTACGGACTATATTAAAGAGGTTTCTAAAAAAACCGGTACAATTCCAAGAGGCACATTTATCTTCTTTTCTGATGGAGAGCCTTGCAGTGATAAGGCAACACCTGAAGAAGCAAGAGAAGAAATATTAAAACTGAATTATGCCGGAATTACAACTGTATTTGTTGCATTTGGAGAAGCTATTAAGTCAGAGTTTGGTAAAAAAATCGGCTTCCAGGCTGCAATTGATGTAAGAGACCGTACTACTTTAGTACAATTCATGGGAGAAGAGCTCTCAAGATCCTGTAAGGAACAGTCTCAAAGTATGAAAGCCCTTGGCGCAGATTTCTTTAGTCATGCTGCAACCGAAAGTTCTGCTGGTTATTCCAATACAACGGCACAGGCTTTAGAAGATGACGACTGGATTGACGAGATATAATATGTAACTGTTGGTGTTAGCCGTGGGGGACATGAATCCCCCGCGGATATAAAGGATGGATGATTATGCTTGAGAAAATAGGCTCATTACTTTATTGTGGCTGGGTAAAGAGTTGGTATGATCCAATTTTATGCACAGACTCAGAAGAAGTATATGTTACTAAAAGAAAAATTGTTGTTGTAGTAAAAAATCGAGAACTTGGTGAGAAAATTTATGATATTATTTCTTTCCTCAAAGAATCGAACAAAGTATTATGCATCAACAATATGTTTTTTAGCATTTCAGATTATGTTAGTGCAAATTTAGCTATTTCATGCTTTTTTATATCAATTCCAGAAGAATTTGATTTTGAAGAGTATGAATCTTTGGACAAACTCCAGAGAATTGTCCTTTTGATAAGTGGATTGTGTGATCACTCTGTTTTCTTGGATGAGTCAAAGTTTGAGTTTAAAGATTTTGACAGTATGTTAGAAGTTCTTTCATTCTTGACTGTTGATTCTGAAAAGGGAACATTTGAAAAAACAATAGGACTTTTAGTTAAGTACATCCATTATTACTTGTCAGGAAAAAATGATTTTGAAGAATTTTATTCTAAATTAGATAAGGATGTTTTCTTTGAGATCAGCGATATGCCATATGATTTTTCAATAGTTAAGATGTGTTATGAGTATTATTTGACAGGTGAACTGCCGGATAATATTTATGATACTATAAGCTATAGAGATGAGGAACAATATCGTAATTACTTGGCAGTTAAAAATGATGGTTGGAAAAGTTGTACTGCAGATGAAGTAAATGATGAATTTGTAACTTATGGCGATATAAAAATTTTCAACGAGATGACAACAAGTTTTAAAAAATTCTTGCAATATGATTATGATTCTAAAAGCATAAAAGATTTGTGCTTAGAAATCGGCGAAGAGAGAGTTATTGACTTGGATGGTCAAATCGTTGGATACAAAACAACGTCAGATATAGAGCAAACTTCACTAATAAATGATTCACATTTTGATAATCAAAAAGATTTTTTTGATTTTTTTGGAAATCTAATGACTTTTGTATTAAAAACACGAAAAATACGAAGTTATGAAAATGATGAAAGTGCGGATCTTGATAAATGTATCGTTTGTGATAACAATGAATTTAAATTTAAAACATTTAGTCAGATTTATCAATTCTTTGGAACTGGTGCAATAGAAATTGCAAAGCAATTGTCATGTATCTTTTTCAAGATATATAAAAAGATGATAATTAATATGTGTGGGGGAGCTAGTAGTCAAAATGAACTTTTAACAAAACCTGAAGTTAGATATTTAAGTCCTACTCTCGCAATGGAGTTTACAAAATTCTTTTTTGGAGAAAATGTATACTTGATAGACTGGGCTGGAGTATTTAACGATTTACAGCTATTTCTTTATCATAAGAAAAGTCTTGATTACAAGCACAATTTATACTATGATAGCAGATATGTATATAATCCTTTTGAACTTCCGTTTTGCTTCGATTATGAGATAGAACAAAAATATGGAAAAAAGCCTAAGGTGAGTATGCAAAAACGGCTATCAGATGGAAGAAATTTGGTGCTATTTAGTTCTCCAAAGTCACTTAAAAAATTCATTAAAAATACTGAAGAAATGCTTGATGAGATACATGATGAAATCGGAGATGTTGCAAGTGATCATATAAAATTTGTAAATATTTCTGAGGTTATTTATTCCAGAGTAATTGAAGATGGCCTGTATCAGTTTATAGGGTATGTTACAACTCCAGTTAATGGAGAAGTAATAAGTAAAAAATCATTTTTGAAACTTAACAACAAAGAGCTAATGCTTGTATTTGGATATTATTTTGCAAACTTTTCGAAATATACTTTTTATCATAAATATGTTCGAATGGATAGCAATTTTGTGTTCTATATCAATGTGTTAGCTGAAGATTTTAAATTGAAGGAAACAAAATGTGATACCACTAAAGAGTATTTGAAAAAAATGGTTAAGTTTTTTATAAATCTTGGCTATAATCCAAATGCTTTTCTGGATCTCGATTTTGATTCTTCAAGAACTCGTAACTATTCCAAGTTTTTTATAAAGCTTGCAAATTCGTATGACAATTACTGTGATGAACATTTAATTTATTATTCAGGTATAGCTTGTCCTGCTTGCTTAAAACTTAATTATTATTTGCCTGATGAAGTAATGAAAAATGCTATGTTAGTCTTTGAAGAAAATATAGCTAAACATTATAAAATCAGTTCAGAGTTTAACCTTAAGCACTATAAACCAGAAGCAGTTAATATAACTGAAATGGAAGAAAGAGTGGATAGGATAGTTAGAGCAAGCGTTGAACAGGAATATAGTCCGTATGATTTTATGCAAGATTGTTTTATACCTGTAAAAAAGGTTTTAAACAGTGATAAAGAGTTTGTAGGTTATATTTACCAAACGGTTAACTTTGATGGTGAACCGGGAAATTTATGCATAGATTTGAAAGATTTGGAACTTTTGAAGAATCTCCCTAGACTTAAAGCTTTAATTAGGCTTCTGACACAGGTGCAAATTCTTCTAAGAAACAATTTAACATTTAGCCAAAATCCATTTAGCCATGTTTTCTTAAATAAGTCTCATAAAAAACAGGTGCAGATATTAGACATTGAATTTGCTGATGGAAAGGGAACAAAATCTGATCTTGTAAATTGGGTATGTGAATACGTAATCGATGTTATAGAATCAGATGAAACTTTACAGATAGTAGATGAAAATGAAGACTTTGTAGTGCAATTTGTCAAGAAAATTCAGGAGATATCTAATATTAAATCAAATAGTATAGATTCACTTTTGAGAAAACTTGAAAAAACTGCTGCAAGGATGACTAAATACTGTACTGTTCATCGGCTGTATTATGACAAAGATTATATCTTTTGTCCGAAATGTTTAGGTATAGCTGATGTGGGAAGTCTGAAAATAGACCATGTTAATAAAGACGATATTACTTCACGTAATGAAATTGGTAAAGGTGGAGAAGCTGTTGTATATGAATATGGTCGAGGATATGTGGCAAAGGTATTTAATGAAAGCGGTGATATTAATTATGGCTTAAAAAGCACAGTTATAGCTCGTATTATGCAACGAGCTGAAACATTGACAAGTACAAATAAGAATGTTTTTGTTTTTCCTGAAAGAATCCTGGTAGATAATGAAGAAAATCAGATGATTGGTTATGCAATGAAAAAGGTTGATGGATTGCCACTATCTGTTTTGAAAGATAAGCAAGTAATTAATGAGCAAGGATTAACTAGAAAAGATGTCTTTGAAATTCTTATAAATGTAGGAAAAGGCATTGAAAAGTTGCATAGCAATGGTATTTTTATTGGCGATTTAAATGGTAGAAATATCCTTTTTGATAGTTCTAAAATAATTTACTTTTTGGATTTTGATGGAATGGGAATTGATGATATCCTACCAGAATTTTGCACAGATGGGTATATAGATCCTATTTCTAAAAAGAAAAAAATGATTACTATGAAGGATGACTGGTATTCTTTTGCAGTTCAAGCTTTTTACTATTTAACGTATACGCATCCATTTAATGGAATCTATATGGAAAATGGAAAAGCTTTGGATATTCCTGCCAAGATGGAACGAAGAATATCTCTTCTTGGTGGTCATGGGATGAAAGTACCTGCAATTGCAGAATCATGGGATTGGATGAGTGCAGAACTTAAAGGAGCATTTTATGATACTTTTGAAGGCGAATTGAGAGTTAGCATAGTCCAATACCTGATTAATCAATATAATGAAATGTATGATGGGATATCAGAACTAATTAGAGTTAATCCAAAGTTTGTAGGCATGATAGATGATCGTTTTAAAAACGAAAATCTTATCTATGTCGTAAATTATAATGTTGCTGTATATGAATGTGATAAACAAAGATATGCTATTGTTTTAACCCAAAACAACCGATATGTTATAAAAAATGCAGTTTGTTTATTTAATGATCCAAATTCAATTAAGAAAGCTATGATTACAGAAGATGAAAAATTTGCTTTTGTAATTTTGTATGGCAAGTTATGTGTAGTTGATTTGGAAAAAGACGTCTGCATTGAAACAAAGTCTTTGGTAGATGAAAATATCGTTGTAAATGGAAATTCAGTATATTATGTTGGATTACATAAAGACGAATTTATAATTACCAAAAGGACTGTCTCTGACGGAGGTGAAATAGAAAAAGAACAATTTAGAGTAAACAATGGTATGCAGAAAATAAAATGCTTTGGTGTTGCGTTTAATTCAAAATTTGTTGTGGTTCAAGAAGCTCAAAGTTATTTTGATGAAATTTATTGTAATAGCTATAAATTCTGTAATATAGGATGTGATTATACAGATACGAGGTATAATGTCATTTATGACAATGGTACTAAAACGTGGCTTGTAATCAATGAAGAGAGAAGAATAGTTATTATAAAATCAAATGGAAAATATGACGAATTTGTGTTAGATAGTGACATCACTGTAACTGCTAATAGCGTTAAATACGTAAATGGCAATCTGTATATTCCAGGAGAGGAAGTGTTATGGATTGTAAGTGTTAAAAACCAGTTCAAATGTAAGAAGATGGAGTGTCGTAAAATTATGAATTCGTCTTCTATGATTTGTGATATAAACTCAAGAGGTTTTTCAGTTATAACTAATGGAATTCTTTACGACATTTGTAGAGAATAAAAATTAAGAGAGCGCTCAGGAATATTAATATCTTCTTGGGCGTTCTCTTAGTTTTTAATTTTTATATTTAAGTATGTTTAATTAGTTATATTTGACAAAACTGTTATTATAGATTATAATATTACCAGTTTAAATTGTTCGGAAAAAATTAAAAATAGTATTTTAAGGATATCTAAAACCCAAGATATCGTATTTTTGTTTATATTTAAGAGATTGAATTTTGAAGTAAGAGATGAACTTCATATTTTTTTGTTGTTTAAATAATTAGGAAAAAAGCGGCTGAATTTTATTTAATGTATTATAAGTAATAAGAGATAAAGAATTATATAATAATTAATATTTATGAGTTAATTTTAAATTTTTTATAAATATTAGTATTAAAGTAATGTTCTTAAATATATAAACAAAAGTTAAAAAATATTTTGAAATTGAGAAGAACGAAAGGAGAAAATAAGAAAGGAAAGGTAAATATGGAAAACAATGAGAAAAAGCCAGTACGTAATACAGGCAGTTTTTCACGTGCTGGAAAAAGTAAGACAAAAGTTACTTTAAAGTCTAACTCTGCCAAAACAGAAAAAGTTACAAAAGTAAATAAAGTAAATAAAACTAAAAATAATGTTCAAGAGAAGAAAGTTCAAAATAGCAAAAAAAATTCTAAAACAAAATATTCAGAACAGATATTTAAAAGAAGTAGTAAAGAAAATTTAAAAATTATACCAATAGGTGGTATTGAAGAAATTGGAAAGAATATGACAGTCTTTGAATATGGAAATGATATAGTAATAGTTGACTGTGGAGTTGCATTTCCAGAAGATGATATGCTAGGTATAGATTTAGTTATACCAGATTTCACTTATTTAGTTAAAAATAAAGATAAAATTAGAGGATTAGTTATAACACATGGTCATGAAGATCATATTGGTTCAATCCCATATTTCTTAAAAGAAGTTAATGTTCCAATTTATGCAACAAAACTTACAGCAGGTCTAATAAAAAATAAATTAGAAGAGCATAGATTGCTAGAATCTACCAAAATGACAATTGTAAATCAAGGTGAAACTGTAGATTTTGGAAGTATACAAGTAGAATTTATTAGAAGTAATCATAGTATTCCAGATGCAGTAGCTTTAGCTATTTATACACCAGTTGGAGTTATAATTCATACAGGTGATTTTAAAATTGATTTTACTCCAATTGATAATAAGATTATAGATTTAGGAAGAATAGCAGAGCTTGGGAATAGAGGCGTTTTAGCTCTTTTATCAGATAGTACAAATGCTGAAAGAAAAGGATTTACAATGTCTGAAAGAACTGTTGGGGAAACTATAGATAAATTATTTATTAATTGCAAAAAAAGAATTGTTGTTGCAACTTTTGCATCAAATGTTCATAGAGTTCAACAAATTGTTGATGCAGCAGTAAGAAATAAAAGAAAAATCGCAGTTTGTGGAAGAAGTATGATAAATGTAATTGAAACAGCTGTGGAATTAGGATATATAAATGTTCCTGCAAATACTTTTATAGATATTGATATGATTACAAATTATACAGATGATCAATTAGTAATAATAACAACAGGAAGCCAAGGAGAGCCAATGTCAGCTCTTACAAGAATGGCAAATGGAGAGCATAAAAAAGTTACTTTAACACCAAATGATTTAGTAATTATTTCTGCTAATCCAATTCCTGGTAATGAAAAATTTGTAGGTAAAGTAATTGATGATTTAATGAAAATGGGAGTAGAGGTTGTTTATAGTTCTCTTATGGATGTTCATGTTTCAGGTCACGCTTGCCAAGAAGAGCAAAAATTAATGATAGCTTTAGCTAAACCTAAATATTTTATACCAGTACATGGTGAATATAGACAACTTATGGCACATATTGATACTGCAAAACAATTAGGATATACAAGTAAAAATACATTTATTATGCAAAATGGTAAAGTATTAGAATTAAACGAAGATACAGCTAAATTCAATGGTAATGTTCAAGTTGGAAAAGTAATGGTTGATGGATTAGGTGTAGGAGATGTTGGAAATATAGTTTTAAGAGATAGACAACATTTATCTTCAGATGGTTTAATAATTGTAGTTTTAACTATGGATTCATCTAGCGGAGAGGTTATTGCAGGACCAGATGTTATATCAAGAGGATTTGTATATGTAAGAGAATCTGAAAATCTTATGGATGAATTAAAAGGAGTTCTAAAACAAGTAGTTGCAGAATGCGAAGGTTCAGAGATAAGAGATTGGGCAAGTATTAAAAATTTAATAAAAGAGAATTTAAGAACTTATATTTTCCAAAAAACAAAACGTAATCCGATGATTATTCCAATCGTTATGGAAGTATAATATTAAAATGAAATTCCTGTTACTAAATAAAAGTAACAGGAATTTTTTGCTTTTAGTATTCTCTTGCATTTTCATTGTTATTTGTTAAAAGTAATTTTATTCCCCATAAACCAGAGATTCCAACTAATGCATAAATTATTCTACTAAGAGCAGACATTTCTCCAAAAAGGGTATCTACTAGATTAAATCTAAAAAATCCAACTAAACCCCAGTTTATAGCGCCAATAACAATTAAAAAAAGTGCAATTTTATCGATAACTTTCATATAATTCAGTCCTTTCCTAGAAATATCTATAATTTCTATTATGTTTATTTTTTTGAAATTTATTCTTTTTATTGTAAAAAAATGTCTAAATTTAAATTAAACTTTTTGAATTTTAGTGAATGCTCTTAAAATTCAAAATTGATAATAAATTGATGATTATATAATGAAATTGAAATAAGAATGAGTTTGATTTTTTTGTTGACTTTAATGAACTCCTACATTATAATGTTAATGTATGTAAATGGGATAAGTTTATCTCGGAAAGGAATGGTATATATACATGGATAATTTAATTGAAATTAGATGGCATGGTAGAGGTGGCCAAGGTGCTAAAACAGCGTCTTTACTTCTAGCTGATGCGGCATTTAACACTGGAAAATATATACAAGGATTTCCAGAATATGGTCCTGAAAGAATGGGTGCACCAATTGTTGCATATAACCGTATTAGTGATACTCCTATAACAATTCATAGTAATATATATGAACCTGATTATGTTGTAGTTGTTGATGATACATTACTTGATTGTGTTGATGTAACAAGTGGCCTAAAAAAAGATGGTGCAATTGTAATTAATTCTAAAAAGGATAATGAAACTTTGTTAAAATCTTTAAAAGGATATGAAGGTTCTGTATACAAAATTGATGCAAGAAAAATTTCAGAAGAAGCTTTAGGAAGATATTTTCCAAATACTCCAATGCTTGCAGCAATTGTAAAAGTAACTGGAATTATGTCTGATGAAGATTTCTTAAATGATATGGTTGGTTCATTTAAACATAAATTTGCTAAAAAACCTGAAGTAATTGATGGAAATATGAATGCATTAAGGATGGCTTTAGATCAAATTGAAAAGGTAAAATAGAGTTTTAATATGAGAAGGAAGATAAGAGAAAAAAATTATTTGAAAGGAGAAAATTATGACTAACATAGATGCAAATACACCTATTGACAAGATGACAATTGGTGGAGATATATATGAAGCTGGAAATGCAAAAGAGTTTAAAACTGGTGATTGGCGTTCTGAAAAACCAATTTATAAACCAGAATTGTGTAAACAATGTGGATTATGTTTTAATGTTTGTCCTGATGATGCAATTCCAGTTAATAAAGAATTAAAAAGAGAAGATTTTAATTATGATGCTTGTAAAGGATGCGGAGTATGTGCAAAAGTATGTCCATTTAAGGCTATTGTAATGGAAGAATAGCGAGGCCCGAACGAGAAGCAGCAATCTGCATATTTTTATTCTGTCGGAATCGAATGAGTGTGTTAAAAAGTACGCCTCATCGATTGCTCTGTCATGAAAATGCACATCTTACTACTTCTCATTCGAGCAGATAGAGAGTACAATATTTTTTATATTTATTAGTAGTTACTAGGTTTGGGTTAATATAATTTTTATGTAGCGAAAAGACGAATGTCTAGTGGCGTGACATACAGCTTCTTTTTATTTAACGATTTTGAGGAAGCCTGAAGTAAGTGAAGAGAGAGGCTCAAAATTGTTAAAATAGAAGCTGTTGGAACGGAACGTAACCAAGAAATGTAGTGTAATAAAAATTATATTAGCCCAAACCGGAAAAAGTGTAATAATTTAAGGAGAGGAGAAAAAATAAAATGAGTATTAGAGAACGTTTAAGCGGTAATGAAGCAGCCGCATTTGCAATGAAACAAATTAATCCAGATGTAGTTGCAGCTTTCCCTATAACACCTTCAACAGAAATACCACAATATTTCTCAAGTTTTGTTGACAATGGTCAAGTTGATACAGAATTTGTTGCTGTTGAAAGTGAGCATAGTGCTATGAGTGCTTGTATTGGCGCTGAAGCAGCAGGTGGAAGAGCTATGACAGCAACTTCTGCAAATGGATTATCACTTATGTGGGAAATGATTTATATTGCTTCAAGTTTAAGATTACCTATAGTTATGTCATTAGTAAATAGAGCTGTTTCAGGCCCTTTAAATATACACAATGATCATTCAGATGCTATGGGAGTTAGAGATAGTGGTTGGATTATGCTTTTTTCAGAAAATAATCAAGAAGTATATGATAATTTAATAATGGCACATAGAATTGCTGAAAATAAAGATGTTTTACTTCCATTAATGGTTTGCCAAGATGGATTTATAACATCACATTCAATTGAAAATATTGAACTTATTGAAGATGATAAAGTAAAAGAGTTTATAGGAACATATAAACCAGATCATTTTCTATTAAATGAAAAAGAGCCAATGGCTATTGGTCCTTTAGATTTGCAAGCTTATCTTTTTGAGCATAAAAAACAACAAGCAGATGCTATGAGAAATGCTAAAAAAGTTATATTAGATGTTGCAAAAGATTTTGAAAAAATGACTGGAAGAAAATACGGATTTTTTGAAGAATACAAAATGGAAGATGCTGAAGTTGTTATTGTTTGTATGAACTCAACAGCTGGAACTACAAAAGCTACAGTTGATAAATTAAGAAAAGAAGGGGTTAAAGCTGGACTTCTTAAAATTAGAGTATTTAGACCTTTCCCAACAGAAGAAGTAGCAAATGCATTAAAAAATGCAAAAGCAATAGCTGTTTTAGATAAAGCAGATTCATTAAATGGTGCTGGTGGAGCTCTTTTTGAAGATGTAGTATCTTCAATGTATGTATCAAATATTCATGTTCCTACTGTAGACTATGTTTATGGTATTGGCGGTAGAGATACAACAATGAAAGAAATAGAAAGTGTTTATAGAGATTTATTAAAAATAGTAGAAACTGGGGATATCCAAAATCCTTATAGATATTTAGGTGTAAGGGGGGATAAATAATGGCATATAATCATAAAGAAGTAGCGGCTAATAAGCCATCTAGATTAACTTCTGGACATAGAATGTGTGCAGGTTGTGGAGCACCAGCTGTTGCAAGAATGGTTTTAAGAGCATTAAAACCAGAAGATCATGCTGTAATTGCAAACGCAACTGGTTGTATGGAAGTTTCAACATTCATATATCCATATACAGCTTGGACAGATTCATATATTCATACTGCATTTGAGTGCACAGCAGCGACTCTTTCAGGTGTAGAAGCTGCTTATAAATCAATGAAAGCAACAAATAAATTACCAAAAGATGTTACTACAAAATTTATTGCATTTGGTGGAGATGGAGGAACTTATGATATAGGTCTTCAAAGTTTATCAGGAGCAATGGAAAGAGGACATGATATGGTTTATGTTTGCTATGATAATGGAGCATACATGAATACAGGAATTCAACGTTCTTCAGCAACTCCAAAATATGCTGATACAACAACAACTCCAGCTGGAAGTAAGATTCCTGGAAAAATGCAACCAAGAAAAGATTTAGCAAAAATTATGGCAGCTCATAATTTACCATATATTGCTCAATCAGCTGCAATTGGTAATTTTAAAGATTTATATGAAAAATCAGAAAAAGCTATTTATACAGAAGGACCATGTTTCTTGAATGTATTAGCTCCATGTCCAAGAGGATGGGGATATAATACACCAGATTTAATGGAAATAAATAAATTAGCTGTTGATACATGTTATTGGCCTTTATATGAGGTTGAAAATGGAGTTTATAAGATCACATATAAACCAGCTAAAAAACTTCCAGTAGAGGAATTCTTAAGACCACAAAAACGTTTTAAACATATGTTTAAACCTGGTAATGAATGGATGATACAAGACTTCCAAAATGAAGTTGATAAAAGATGGCAAGAACTTTTAGACTTAGAAGCTATGACTAATAAATAAAATATTAAAAGGAGGATTTGTTATGAGTGACGAAAAAAATCCTGACAACACAGAAGAAACAAAAAAAGATGTAGAGCCAAAAAAAGAAGAAATTACTTCAAATGAAAAGCCTGAAGAAAAAAGCACAGAATCTACTGAAACAAAAAAAGAAGAACCTAAAGAAGAAGTAAAATTAGAAGAGCCAAAAACTGAAGCAAAAGAAGAAGCACCTAAAAAAGAGGAGTCTTCTGATAATAAAAGCAGTGAATATAAAACAGTTGATGGACCAAAAAAATCTGATGTAAAAAAATCTTCAAAGCCTAAAAAGCCATTAGGAAAAAGAATTTTGCATTTTATATTTGGATTTATAATTTATTTAGTAATAGTTGCAGTAATTTCAGCAATATACTTTTTATGGGAAAAATCAAATAAAGTAAGTGAAGATTCAACTAATGAAAGCAAAGCAGAAGTTACATGGGGAGATACTTATATTAAAATTTTGGAAGATGAAGATAATTTCAAAAATTTAAAAGATGTTGAAATTGCTCTTTGTGATATTGGCCAAGATGGTACTCCAGAACTTATAGTTTATGGAACAAAATCAGATGGAAAAAATTCTGCAAACATTTATAATATAAATAAAAATGGTGAAGTAGATACTGTAAAATTTGAGCTTAAAGACGAATTTAATACAGAGTTTTTATATGATTCATCTGATGATGAATATAAATGGTATATTGTTACAGAAAATGATGATTTATATGAGATTAATTTAGATGAAGATGATTATAATGTAGAAAAATCAGATGAAGTTTATGATGATTATGAAGTTGTAGAAACTTCAGAAAAAACACCATATGAAGTAGGAACTGATGATCCAACAGAAATCTTTGATGATGCTGAAAAAGTATATACATCAAGTGAAGATTTAAAAGCTGAATATTCTGATTCATCTAAAACAGATAAAAAACCAACTTCAAGCAAAAAAAATACTAAAGCCACAGAAGCTTTAGATGCATATAAAGAAGCACTAGAGACAACAGATTTTGGAAAAGAGTTTGATATGTATTTAAATTATACAGATGCTTCAGAAGGATATGATACTTTTGTAGGTGAATATATATTTTTAACAGATTTAGATGGAGATGAAATTCCAGAATTGTTCTATGTTGGAGGTTTTAAAAATATGCCTTATGGAGATGGAACTATTGAAATGAGATATAAAAATGGAAAACTTGATATGTCATTAAATGAAGAAGTTTATATTTTAGGAATTTTTAAAAATTTACAAGGTGATGGATATTTTGCACAAATTTCAACTTCACCACAATGGGATTCAAAAGGATACCATATAATTGACTTAACAGATAATACTGAATTTATTGTTGAATTAAATTTAGATTCAACAGGAACTGAAGATGCTTATTATAGATTTGATTTTACAGATGTAGGAAATCTTCAAAATTATTATAATGAAGTTGATAATAAAACATATTCAAATAATTATCAAACAATAAATGAAACACAGTATAATGACTATTGTGCACAATATGTTGGTGAAAATTCATATTCAGCAAGTTCAGCATATGTAGAAGAAGATAAAGGAACAGGAATACTTGTAACAACAGATTTTGATGCAAGTTCTTTAGATAAATCTCAAATAGAAGATAAATTTGAAGAAGCTGTTGATAATTATAATGATTTATGTGATACTTTAGCAAAATAAATAAATTTAATAATAAAATAAAGGAACAGAATTTTCTGTTCTTTTATTTTGGCTTAAAATATTGAAAATACTTAAATTTGTATTAAATGTTGTCAAGATAAGAAAAATATGTTATAGTAAAAAACAGAGTTTAAAATTTAAGAGGTGATTAAGATTTTACTAGCTATTGCACGGTGTTACAGGAGTAGGAAAATCTTTTTATAAAGATTTAATAACAAATGAATTAGGATTTGAAAAAATAAAAATAATAACAACTAGAGAAATTCGCGAAGGAGAAAAAAATAATGATGATAAAATCTTTGTCACTCCTGAAGAATTAGATAATATGATAAAAAATGAAAAGATTGCATATAAATTTGATATGTTAGGTAATACATATGCTTATACTTATGATGCTTTATTTAGTGATAAAAATACTGTTTTTGAAATGCATTATCCATGTATTTTTGATTTTAAAAGGATTTGTCCAGATATAAGAACAATTTATTTATTACCAGAAAATTTAGAAATTCCAAAACAAAAATTAAGGGACAGAAATTTAAAGCCGGAGGTTGAAAAGCAAAGAATAGATGAGATTGATGAACATTATAACAGATATATGACAGATGAAAATTTAAGGAAACAATTTGATTTTGTTGTTATTAATAGATATAATAATGATTCAAAAAAAGAAATACTTGATTTAGTAAAAAATGAACTAACTAAATAAATACTTAAAGGTGAAATATTTTTTATATTAATAAAACCTTTTGGAAGGATGAAATAAAATATGGAAAAAAATTATTTTTCTTTAGATGAAAATTTTAATAATATTATAAAAAATTCTTTAAATGATAAAAATATAACAGAAATTGTACCAATTTCTACAGGATGGACTAATATAGTTTTTGAAGCTGAAACAAATGATGGAGATTATTTTTTTAGATTTCCAAGAGATGATTTTTGGACAAGAACTATTGAAAAAGATTATGAGTTCTCTAATTTTATAAATGGAAAAACTTATTTTAATACTGTAAAATTGGATTTGAAAACAGATAATCAAAGACCTTTTAGTATACATAAAAAAATTCAAGGTAAAACATTAGCTGATAAAATGGATAGCTTATCAACAGAAGAAATAAAAAATGTATCTAAAGAAATTTCTGAATTTATGTATCAATTACATACAACCAAATTTAATAGAAATGAAATTTTTAAGACAGATAAAATTGGTTTAAATTTGGTTGACTTTTTAGATGAGCTTATTAATATGCATATTTCAGATGATAATAAAAAATTTTGGAAATATAAAGATTTTAGTAAAAAAGATAATACATGTTTAGTTCATGGAGACTTAAATTCAAGTAATATTTTATTAGATGAAAATAACCATGTATCAGGAATAATTGATTTTGGGTTTGCTGGTTTTGGAAATAAATATTTTGATATAGCAAGAATCTTAAGCAGAAAGTATCCAGAAGGATTTAAAGAAGGCATTATTAAAGCATATGAAGATATTTCATGTGAAAAGTTAGATTTAAATATCTTAGATACAGAAATAAAATTATGGAACGATATAGACAATGGATATATAAATTATATGAGAGGTATTGGAATATATGAATAATAAAAAATCTTGGCTTTATTTAGTCAAGATTTTTTTGAAAGTTTACATAAGTGCCAAAAAATGGTATAATTAACATGTTAGCAACTTGGCTATCATAGGAAAAAAGTTTTTTCTATTGCACGAAAGAAAAAATTTTCTTTCCAGGTAACACAATATGAGAAATGAAATACAAGGAGAGAAAAAGATGAAAAAATTTAAAACTGTAGTGATTATCATGATTATTAGTATTATGACATTTGGTATTACTGGATGTTCCAATGTAAAAAAGATTGAGCCACGGTATGGTTTAGTTGAAGAAGCTGTTTATACAGAAAAAACATCGGTATCTTTTACAGATATTCTGAAAGAAGCTAATGTAACTGTCGAAAAGTCAGATAATGAAACAAGTGAATTTATTTTAAATCTTGAAATTGAACTTGTTGATTTTATTAATGATGAGTATGACCTTAATTGGACCGCATCTGGAGTTGAAGTTTATGAACTAAATTTTTCAGATGTAGAAGGATATGGTGTGTATAATGCTATGGCAGATCCTGAAAACAATGATCTTTTTTTAAATACAGCTGTGGGTGATATTGAGCAGGATAATGTCAAAGTTTTTTCGGTTCATGAACTTATTCACTGTTTAACTTTTAAGAATCTTGATACATATAAATTTGTACTTACAGATTCTGAAGGTAAGGAGCTGGGATATTATACATCTGAAGCTTTTACAGATCTTCTTACAATTAAATTTTTTGAAAGTAAAGGAATGCCGGAGGTTAAAGAGTTTTTGTATAGCAACTCTGGCTATTGTTACACAACATGCGCTTTGGATATGCTTGAAAAAGCTATTCCAAATGAGATGTATTATTATTTGACTAATGATATTAATTCTCTTGAAAAGGAATTTAATGAATTATCCGATAAGTACATGAAGATTCCATCTGGACTTGAAGACAATGCTTTTGAGAGTTTCCTTTATAGAGCAGATATTATTCAAGTTGTAACATTAACTTTAGTTCAAGGAGGATATTCTCAAAATCTGGCAAATATGTTTATTCAATCAATATTTGGAAATTTTGAAGAAGTAGTAATTATATCAAGAGGCCAGCCTACTGATGTTCAGCAGACAAACTATGATGAATGTTATGAACTCTTTAACTCTGAAGGGGAGATTACAGGTTCACTTAATGAGTTCTTGGAATATCTAAAGTCGTGCATTAGATAATCCTACAAGCAAAAATTCTTCTATAGGTAGCTCGAACTCGAGCAACTTATAGAAGATTTTTTGCTTTTAATTACTTACTAAAAGGTTTTTTTATTTATAAAAAATGTATATAAATATTTATTTTTTTAACTAATATTTTTTTAACTAAATTTTTAAAAAATATTACAAAAATATTACAATTTTGGTTGACTTTTGGCTAAAAAAAATATATGATATTACAGTAATTAAAATTAAGCTGTAATAGAAGGAGAATTTTCTTCAGTTTAAATATTGTTATTTAATATAAAAGTTTTAGCATTTGAAGAAAGGATGAATTAAACAATGGGAGAAGTTATAGTTATAACATCAGGAAAAGGCGGTGTTGGAAAAACAACTACAACTGCAAATTTGGGTTCAGCTTTAGCATTAGCGGGAAAAAAAGTTGTATTAGTAGATACTGATATTGGACTTAGAAATTTGGATGTTGTAATGGGGCTAGAAAATAGAATTGTTTATGACTTAGTTGATGTAATTGAAGGAAAATGTAAACTAAGACAGGCTTTAATTAAAGATAAGCGTTTTAAAGAACTTTTCTTACTTCCAGCTGCCCAAACTAAAGATAAAACAGCTGTTAATGAAGAACAAATGAAAGATTTAGTAGGTAAACTAAAGGACGAATTTGACTATATTCTAATTGATTGTCCTGCTGGTATTGAACAAGGATTCAAAAATGCTATTGCTGGTGCAAATAGAGCACTAGTTGTTACAACTGCAGAAATATCTGCAATAAGAGATGCTGATAGAATTATAGGTTTGTTAGAATCATCTGAGATAAAAAATCCAGAATTAATAGTTAATAAATTAAAACCATCTATGGTAAGACGTGGAGAAATGATGGATGTTGATGATATTGTTGATTTATTATCAATAGATTTAATAGGTGTTGTTCCAGATGATGAATATATTATAACTCAAACAAATAAAGGAGAACCTGTAATTTCTAATAAAAGAGCTCCTTCAGGTAAAGCTTATTTAGAGATTTCAAGAAGAATTTTAGGAGAAAATATAGAAGTTACTGTTCCAGGAAAGGAAAAGGGCCTTTGGGCTAGAATAAAAAGAGCTTTTAAAAGAAAGTAATAATGGCGCAAAAGAAAGAATTTCGCCTACTTAAATAATATGCTTAGAATGCGTATAAAGTTTGGAGGAAGAAAATGTTTGAGAATATAGGTAATTTTTTTAAGAAAATGATGAAAACAGAGCAAAAAGAATTGCTTGTTGATACTACGTCTAAGGACGCTGCAAAAGAGAGATTACATATTGTACTTATGCAAGATAGAGCAAATGTTTCTGCTGATTTTTTGGAACTTATGAAACAAGAAATTATAGATGTAATCAAAAAATATATAGTTATAGATGAAGAACAAATTGATGTTAGACTTACAAATCAAGAAAATGAAGATGGAACTACAGGTGCACCTTCATTATATGCTAATATTCCAATTTTAAATATTAGAAATGATATTAAAGGAGAAGTTTTAAATCAAAATTCTAATTTATCATCTAAAGAAAATAATTTGAATAATGTAGATTTTAGTGATAGAACAGTTATTATACCTACAATTGATCAAGAGGAAAACTTAAAAAATGAAGAACCTCCTAAAGAAAAGGATTCTGATGATTTAAATAATGTAACAGATGATGTAGAAAAAAATGATATTAAAAATGAAGAAAAAAATATAGATAATCAAGAAAATTTCCAGGAACTAGAGAATAATGTAGAAGAAATAGAAAAAGAAGAGGCTAAAATTGATGATATAGCAGAAGATATCTCAAAAAAATTAGAAGAAGTTGATAATGTAGAAGATGAATATGATGAAGATGATGATGACGATGTTACTTTTGATGATTTACTAAAAGCAGCTGAAGAAGAAGAAAAAAGAGAAGCAGAAGAAAAAGCTAAAAGTGAAACTATAAAACAGACTACTTCAACAAAAAGTAAAAAATCTAGTGGAAAAGGTAAAGGAAAGGGAAAAAAGAAAGGAACAAAATCATCATCAAAAAAGAGAAAATAATGAGGTAGTTTATAGTGAGGGAAAAAAGATTAAAAAATACAGAGTGGATTGTTGGAATAATTAGTTTATTATTATTAGCTATTGGATTAGTTGCTCTTTATTCTTCCACACAAAGTACGGAACTTAGCGAATTTAAAAAGCAAATTCAATGGTTTATAATCAGTATTCCTTTTACAATTGCAGTATATATTATAGATTATAGGCTGATTGTTAAGCTTTCACCAGCTATATATGTAGTGTTTATGATACTTTTGGTTGGAGTTTTGTTTACAGAACCTATAAGTGGAGCAAGAAGCTGGTATCAGATTGGAGATTTTTTATCATTTCAACCATCAGAATTAGGAAAAATATTTGTTATTATGTTTGCTGCTTTAGTTTTGTATAAATTACAGCTTAAAGGAAAAAGAGAAATAAATAAACCTTGGAAATTATTAATATATTTTATTGCATGGGCTATTCCAATTGGGCTTATTATATTACAACCAGATTATGGAACAGCTTTAGCTTATATTTTTGCTATGCTTTTTATGCTATTTGTATCTGGATTAGATAAAAAATATATAATTTTTGCTATTATTTTAATAGTCGTTTTAGCTCCAGTTGTATATAGTAATTTGCCTGCACATGCTAAAGCAAGATTAGAAATATTTTTGGATCCAGAAAGTGATCCAAGAGGTTCAGGATATAATTTAATTCAATCAAAGCTTGCAATAGGGGCAGGGCAATTTTTTGGAATGGGTCTTTTAAAAGGAAATCAGACTCAACTGGGATATTTAGCACCTAAAACAACAGATTTTATTTTCTCTGTTATTGGTGAAGAAATGGGATTTATAGCAGCTAGTACAATAGTTGTTTTATATATAGTTTTAATAACAAAATCTATAGGAATTGCAAAAAATGCTGAGGATAGCATAGGATCTTATATTGCAATAGGTGTTTCAGGAGTTTTTTTCTTCCATATGATTGAAAATATAGGTATGACAATTGGATTACTGCCAATTACTGGTGTTCCATTACCTTTTGTAAGTTATGGTGGAAGTTCATTAATAACTAATTTTATATGTATAGGATTACTTCTTAATATTAGTTCAAGAAGGAAGAAAGGAATTACATTTAATAATAAATATAACATGTATGGAAACTAGGCTGTGATGAGAAGCGGCAATCTGCACATTTTTACTCAGTCGAAGTCCAATCAACGTACTTTATAGTACGCCTCATGGACATTCTCAGTCGTAAAAATGCACATCTTACCACTTCTCATCACAGCAGGATGAGAGTACAATATTAAAAGTATTATAAAATTGTAAAAAGGAAAAATATGAGTTTAAAAATTGGTAATGTAGAATTAAAAAATAATTTAATATTAGCTCCAATGGCAGGTGTTACAGACTTGCCATTTCGTTTAATTACGAAAAAATATGGTGATCCAGGACTTGTTTGTAATGAAATGGTAAGCTCAAAAGCTATTTGTTATGATGATGAAAAAACTTTGAAAATGCTAGAAATGGAAGAAAGTGAAAGACCAATTTCTATGCAGATTTTTGGAAGTGACCCAGAATCAATGGGAAAAGCTGCTAAATTTGTTAGTCAAAAATGTGATATTTTAGATATAAATATGGGATGCCCAGCTCCTAAAGTTGTTAAAAACGGAGATGGAAGTAAACTTTTATTAGATTTAAAATTAGCTGAAAAAATTATTAAATCAGTAGTTGAAAATTCTAGTAAACCTGTTACTTTGAAAGTCAGAAAAGGTTGGGATGAAGAACATATTGTAGTAGAAGATATTGCTAAAATAGCAGAAAATTCTGGTATAGCTGCCATTATAGTCCATGGAAGAACTAGAAATGAATTTTATTCACGGAATTTCTGATTGGAGTGCTATAAAAAAAGTAAAAAAATGTGTGAAGATTCCAGTTATTGGAAATGGTGATATTGTATCACGGAGAAACTGCAAAAAAATGTTTTGAAGAAACTGGTTGTGATGGAATTATGATTGGAAGAGCAGCTCTTCGGTAATCCTTGGATTTTTAAGAATATAAAATATTTTTTAGAAAATGGAGAAAATCCAAAAGAAATTTCAAATCAAGAAAAATTAGATGTATTAAAAGAACATTTTGAACTTTTATTAAAATATAAAGGTGAATATACAGCAACACGAGAAATCAGAAAATTTATTAGCTGGTATGTTAAAGGTATGCCAAATGCAAGAAATTATAAAGAAAAAGTAAATATGATAAATACTAAAGAGGATTTTTACAAAATTATAGTATAAAGATAATATAAGAAAATGAGGAAATAAAATGTCAAAATTAAAAAAGGTAATTTTATCAGCGTTATTATTAGCAATTTTAATAATTTTTTCTAGATTTGTATCAATTAAAACAGAAGTTCTAGTAATTTCTTTAAGTTTTATACCAGTTATGATAAGTAGTATTTGGCTTGGCCCAAAATATTCTACAGTAATCGCTGCATTAGGGGACTTAATTGGAGCAATTCTATTTCCATTTGGACCATATTTTCCAGGATTTACTGTAAGTTCTGCAATTTCTGGATTTATCTATGGTATATTTTTATATAATAAAGGACAGAAATTTGAAAGTAATAGAAAATTTATATTAAGACTTATTTTTAGTAGTCTTATAGTTTTATGTGTAGTTAATATTTTTATTACCTCATTATGGATTCATATTTTATATGGAAAGGCATATCTGGCTGTTTTAGCAAGTAGAGTTGTAACACAAATTGTAATGTTACCAATTCATGTAATTGTTATATATGCAATTGAAAAATTTACAAGACCATTTTTTGAAAAATATATGTCTACAGAAGAGGTAACAGAAAATGATTGAAATAAATAATTTATGTTATAAATATAAAACTCGGGAAATTTGTATTAGAAAACTTAAATCTTCAAATTGAAGAAGGCCAAATTATAAGTATTATAGGTAAAAATGGCTCTCGGGAAATCAACTTTTTTAAATTTAATTTCAGGAATTTTTAAACCTACAAAAGGTGAAATTTTAATTGATGGAATTAATACAAAATCTAAAAAAGATTTTTTAGAACTTAGAAAAAAGATTGGAATTGTATTTCAAAATCCAGATAATCAAATTTTATTTCCAAGAGTTTATGATGATGTTGAATTTGCACTAAAAAATTTAAACCTAGATAATAAAAAAGAAAGAATAGAAAATGCTCTTAAAAAAGTAAATATGTCTGAATTTAAAGAAAGTGATACATATGAACTTTCTTTAGGACAAAAACAAAGAATTAATTTAGCAAGTATTTTAGCTGTAAAACCTAAATATATAGTTTTAGATGAACCTACAACTATGATTGACTCTAATGAAAAAGAAAATGTTTATAAAATTATAAAAGAATTAAAACAAGAAAAATATACAATTATTTTTGTAACTAATAATATAAATGAAATATTATTATCAGATAAAATATTTGTGCTTCAAGATAAAAATATAAAATTTTCATTTAATAAAGATGAAATTATAGAAAACTCTGAAATTTTAAAGAATTCAGAAGTTAGAATCCCAGATGTTATTCAAATTATATTAAAATTAAAGGAAAATAATATAAACATTAAGCCAAAAAATTGGACTATTGATGAAATGATAAGTGAGATAATTAAAATATGCAAAAAGTAAAAAATATAATTAAGTTTTTAATTTTTATAATTTATACTATAGCGATATTTTTCATAAAAAATCCTGTATTGATTTTTGTATTATTTATGATTGATATAATTCTATTTTTTATTTGTAAATTAGATTATAAAAATTTATTATATAATTTAAAATGGGCAAGTTTCATAATTATATTTACAGTGGTTATAAATATAATTTTTGATAGTCTATATACAGGAATTTTATTTGGAATAAGATTAGTGATATGTTATTTTACAACATATATTTTTTCGAAAAATATGAAGATATTTGAACTAGCAGAAGTAATAGAGACTTTATTTTATCCACTTAAGATTTTTAAAATAAATAGTTCCGAGATAGGAATTATTATCTCGATTGCAGTATGTATGATACCAGTTTTAAGAAGTGAGATTTATACAATAAACAATAGTTTAATTTCTAAAGGACAAAGGAGAGGAATTTCATTTATTAAAAATGCAGCAAAACCATTAATGATTTCAATTTTAAAGAAAACAGATGATATGGAAAAAAGCTTGACTGCAAAAGCTTATAAATAATTTAAAAAATCACCTCATATCTTATATAAAAAGATAGGAGGTATTATTTTTGAAAAAAAGATACATAATAATTCTAATTTGCATTTTTTTAATAATTTTTTCGTTTTTTTATTATATTTTTTTTAGAAATGGCAATAATATTTTTAAGAAAAGTGATGAAGAAATTATTGATAATATTTTAAATGCAGATTTTAATTATACAGCAGAGGCAAATGTTACAGTTTATAGTAACAAAAATGAAAACACTTATGATATAAGAATAGAGGAAACAAAAGAACATAGCTTTTTGGAAGTTATAAGTGATGGAAAAATTAAAGGGCTTAATTTGGAATATGAAGAAAATAAGTTGATTTTAAAAAATACAGAACTTAATTTAGAAAAAATATTTGAGAATTATAATGAATTATCAGGTAATCATTTATTTTTAAAAACTTTTATTAAAGAATATTTTGAAAGTGAAAATACAGAAATTGTAGAAGATGATGAAAAAACACTTGTAGTAAAAATAACGTTACTTAATTCAAATAAATACATAAAATATGAGGAATTATATATAGATAGGAAAACAGGGCTCCCTAAAAAGCTTGTAATAAAAAATAGTGACAAGCAGATTAAAGTTTGCATAATATATACCAATATAGAAATATTACAATAATTATATGTGAATTTTAGGAGTGAATATTATGGTAGTAAAAAGAGGAGATATGTTTTATGCAGATTTAAGTCCTGTTGTAGGTTCTGAACAAGGTGGAATTAGACCAGTTTTAATAATACAAAATGATACAGGAAATAAATATAGTCCAACAGTAATTGCGGCTGCGATTACATCTCAAACTGGAAAAAATAAACTTCCAACGCATATAGGAATAGGTGGAACAGAAATAGGTTTAAAATCAGAATCAGTTGTGCTTGCTGAGCAAATTAGAACAATAGATAAAAGTAGATTAAAAGAAAAAATAGGGCATATAGATAACAATGAACTTATGGAAAAAGTAAATGACGCAATTGGTATAAGTTTCGGATTATAAAAATGAAACCTCTCCCGCAGATGAGCAGGAGAGGTTTTGCTTGTACCAACAGACAAATGGGCCTGTTGGGGAGGTTTACGAGTTACGCAGGATCAATCTCTGCCAGGGTACCAATGTCGTTGCCGTCCTCATCGCAGACGATATAGTCCAGGTAGGACTTTTCGCTCTTGGTGAGGATGTTGGCATCGGGAGAACCGTCCTCCTTGGTACCATAACGAACCCAGTATGCTTTGCCTGGAAAGCCGGTGCTTTCGCCCCAGTCGGTCTTGATTGTCCAGGAACCGTCATCATTGTGGCTGATTTGAGCGCCTTTCAGAAACTCGGGAAACTCATCATCCACAGCTCGGGCCTGGAGAACAACGACCTTGGTGTAAAACACACCGTCGATCTCGTCCAAGAGCTTTTCAGGCTGCCCGATAACCCAGGTGTTCCAGCCGGTCTCGGTCTGAGCAGACTTTTCGTATCCAATGACGGATCCGAGGGGAGCCGTCTCAGTGCCCTCAACGCATACCAGCTTCAGGCTTTCGCCCTCAACTGTAATGGTGCCCTGAAGAAACTCCGGAATATCCTGAATGCTGTTTACGCGAACAGCATCCTTCCGTTTGATGGTTTTGTGAATATAAATCGTGTTTGCCATGATTTTACCTCCTATACTATATTGTTGTCAAACACTAGGTACTTTTTTATTATACGATATTTTTCTGAGTTTTGCAAATCTTCAAATTCTTATGGTAGTATCAATTTATTTTATAATAATTTAATTTATATTATCTTATTATATAAAAGCTTGCAAAAATTTTAAAATAGTATATAATAAAATAGTATTTTGTAAGAAAGGTGAAAGTTAAGATGTACGGAAAATTAGAAGAATTTGAAAAAAATATACGGTTACACTTTTAAGAATAAAGAATTATTAAAAACAGCTTTAACTCATACTTCTTATGCATATGAACATAAATGCAAAAGTAATGAGCGATTAGAGTATCTTGGAGATAGTATATTAGAATTTATTAGTAGTGAATATTTATTTAAAAATTATGAAAATTTAAGTGAAGGAGAAATGACTAAAGTTAGATCATATGCTGTTTGTGAAAATGGTTTATATGAAGTTGCTTTAAAACATAATTTTAGTGATTTCTTGTATTTAGGAAAAAGTGAAAGATCAGAAAAAAATAAGAAAAAAGCAATTTTAGCTGATAGTGTAGAAGCAGTTATTGCAGCTATCTATTTAGATTCAGGAATAGAAGAAGCAAGAAAATTTATTATTGAAAATATTAAAGATTTAATAGAATATGCAAGTCATAATGTTGGTCTTAAAGATTATAAAACCGTTTTACAAGAAAAGTTGCAAGTAAATGGTGATATAAAAATTGAATATAAAATTATTGGTGAAAGTGGACCAGATCATGATAAGACTTTTGTTGCAGAAGTTGATTGTGAAGGAAAAAAATTAGCAGAAGGAAAAGGAAGAAGTAAAAAAGCTGCAGAAATGGAGGCTGCGAAAAAAGCATTAGAGAAATTATAAAAGAAAGGGAGTGAATTATTTGAAGGATAAAAAAAGACAATATATAATTCCAATATTTGTACCTCATTTAGGTTGCCCTAATGATTGTACTTTTTGCAATCAACGAAAAATCAGTGGACAATTAGAGCCTGTTACACCAAATGATGTTAGAGATACAGTAGATTATTATTTAAGTAATTTTAAAGATAATAAAGCATATAAAGAAATTGCTTTTTTTGGTGGAAGTTTTACAGGAATAGATGTTGAAGAACAAAATAAATTATTGGATGTAGCATATGAATATGTAAAATCTAAAAAAGTAGATGGAATTAGAATTTCTACAAGACCTGATTATATAGATAAAGAAACTTTAAAGAGATTAAAAAAATATAAAGTAAAAACTATTGAACTTGGAGTTCAGTCTACAAATGATTTTGTTCTAAAAAGATGTAAAAGAGGTCATAATTTTAATGATGTAAAAAAAGCTTCAAAATTGATTAGAAAATACAGATTTAAATTAGGTCATCAAATGATGGTTGGTTTACCTGAAAGTACATTTATAGACGATTTAAATACTGCAAAAGATTTAATTAAATTAAAACCTAAAATTGTTAGAATTTATCCTGTTTTAGTAATAAAAGGAACAGAACTTGAACGAGAAATGAATGATGGAAGATATGATCCATTATCAGTAGAACAAGCTATTGAAAGATGTAAAGAAATTGTATATTTATTTAATAAAAAGAAAATAAAAGTAATTAGAATTGGATTACAAACTACAGAAAGTATTTGTTCACCAAACAAAGAAACAAGTGAAGTTGTAGCAGGACCATATCATGAAACTTTTAGACAATTAGTTGAAGCATCAATTTATTATGACATAATTGTTGATAAAATTAAGAATTTTAATATGAATGTAAAAGAAGTTGAAATTAGAGTTAATCCACAAGATGTTAATAATGTTGTTGGTTACAAAAAAGAAAATATACATAAATTAAAAGAAATGTATGATGTTGATGTTTCTATAAAACAAGATATTAAATGTAAACCTGGTAAAATTGATGTTATTGCTGTAAATAATTATAAAGATTTTAAAGATGAATAGAATTTAAAAAAACAAAAATACTAATATTAGAGGCGAAGGAGATAAAAATGAAAAGAATTGCCAAAGATATTAGTATTTCTATTTTAGGTTGTATTATAGCAGCTTTTGGAACAAGTCAGTTTTTGCTTCCTAATAAACTTTCAACAGGAGGTTTCACTGGAATTGCAACAATTTTTTACTATTTTTTTGAATTTGATATGGGAACTACAATTATTATATTAAATATTCCACTTTTTATTTTTGCTTATTTTAGATTAGGAAAATACTTTGTAACTAAAACTGTAATTTCAACTGTTAGTTTCTCATTTTTTATAGATTTTTTTGAAAAAATGGGAGCTTTAGTAAATGACAAATTCTTAGGAAGTATCTATGGTGGAATACTTATGGGAATTGGACTTGCTTTAATTTTTAAAGTTGAAACTTCAACAGGTGGAACTGATTTAATTGCTAATCTTATCCAATCTTTTAATTCTAATGTAAAAATAGGGCGTGTTCTAGAAATAACAGATTTTAGTGTAGTTTTATTAAATTTGATTTTTTTTAAAGATTTAGAAATAGGTTTATATTCGTTTATTGCAATTTATCTATATGGAAGAATGTTAGATTTGTTTTTTGAAGGAATTAATTTTAGTAAAATGATTTATATCATTTCAGATAAATATGAGGAAATTACAAAAGCTATAAACTTAGATTTTAAAAGTGGTGCAACAGGATTTTTTGGAAAAGGCTTATATACTGGAAAAGATAAAGTTATTATAATGTGTGTCACAAAAAGAAAAAATATAATAAAAATAAAAGAAATTGCTAAAAAAATTGATAATAATGTTTTTATAATTATAACAGATGCAAGAGAAGTTTATGGATTAGGATTTAAAAAATAATGTTAAAAGATTGACAAAAAAATAGGTAGAGCATATAATTTATTACCAGTTAGGAATAAGATGAATAGTAATAAAATTAATATTAAGATAGGAGAATTATTTATGGAAGATAGATATAGTTCTACTCGGAAGAGCCAGTATTTTAGGAATTGTTGGAAATATTTTTTTGCTTATTATTAAAGCTATTGCAGGTTTATTAACTAATAGTCAAGCTATGATAGCAGATAGTGTAAATAGTGCAGGTGATATATTTTCATCTTTAATGACATATGTTGGAAATAAGATAGCAAGCCGTCCAAAAGATGATACACATAATTTAGGACATGGAAAAGCGGAATACATTTTTTCACTCCTAATAGGAATTTCAATGATAATTATTTCAATAGAATTACTTATTAGTTCTATAAATTCTCTTATAGGAGGTGGAGAATATAATTTTTCAGTTGTTTTAATTATAGTTTGTTTTATTACAATATTAGTTAAATTTAGTTTATATCTTTATACTCATAAACTATCTAAAATACATAATAATTTATTAATAGAAGCAAATGCCAAAGATCATAGAAATGATTGTTTAGTAACAACTTTTACTTTAATCTCAGCTTTGCTTAGTTTAAAAAATATATATTGGTTTGATGGCTTAGTAGGAAGCGGAATTTCAGTTTGGATTTGTATTACAGGAGTTAAGATTTTTATAGAAAGTTATAATGTTTTAATGGATAAAGCAATAAATGAGGAAGATAAACAAAAAGTTTTAGAGATTATAAAAAGTCATCCTGAAGTGAAGAAAATACAACATTTTAATTCAACACCAGTTGGATATAAATATCAAATTTCATTTACAATATTTGTTGATGGAAATCTTTCAACTTTTGAAAGTCATGAGATAGCAAATAATCTAGAAGAGGAAATTGATGAAAAAATAGATGAAGTTTACTTAACTATTATTCATGTTAATCCTATATAGTTTTTTTATAAGGTATGTATAATCCAAAATTGATTTTTGACGTAAAATATTATATTATATATGTATAGCAATTTTTTTTGTTGCCTTTGAAAATAAAAATTTTTGGAGGCACAGTCCTCCAAAGCATTAAAAGGAGGAAGATTTATGAAACGGTTTGTGTTATGTGTAGTTATTATTATTTGCGTTACCTTTACAGGTTGTCAGAAAGTTGAAAGAGAAGAACGAGAAAGTGTAACTGCAACAGTAACAAATGTTCGGTATCGTAGTGCGTATGTAACCCAAAATATGATATATACTGGCAAGACTATGATTATGACTCCGGTGTCACATCCGGCACAATATTTAGTAACTATTACATATGAGGATCTATCTAAAACTTTTGATAACAGTGATTTGTATGAGAAAGTCGAAGAGGGACAGTCTATCCAAATGATTTTATATAAAGGATATGACAAAGATGACAATTTAATAAAGGAAACGTTGCAATTTCCAGAGTAACCGTTTAAATGCTATGGGCGAATGAATTTTGCATTCATTCGCTCCATTTTTTAACTATTATATTTTATAAAAATTTAATATTCATATAAAAAAATCGACCTATTACAGTCGATTTTTTGGTGCGGGTGAGAGGACTTGAACCCCCACGGTCTCCCACTAGATCCTAAGTCTAGCGCGTCTGCCAGTTTCGCCACACCCGCATATATGTTTTATTTTGCTGACAGTAAATATATTAACACTTTAAAAAAGTATTGTCAAGACTTTACTTTAAAAAATATCCAAAATAAGAGTAATAGTAGAAGTTGTAATGATTAATAGAAAAATACTAAAATATAGAATCTTTGCAAATTTGAAAATCATTAAAAAATATAGTACAATAAATATGATTTAGGTATTTCCTAAACCAAATAAGCGATGCGGCGCTTTTGTAACTGATAACCTTTCCTCTAAGAAAGGAGAATATGCCAATGCTTAAAGGCGTATATGAGAAAAGAGAGCCTGCCAAGACTGTATTTGAGCAGCTGACAGGGTATTATAAAAGTCTTAAAAAGTGCGATGAAATGCGCAAATATGGATTTAATGTATGCACATTGAAAGATGTGCCATTTGGACCGGAGCATAGCTGTAATATTCCAGTGGCCATCATGTTTCATCCAAACATGTATATGTATGTATATGTGTGCGATGGTCATGATGACACCGGAAAGGTTGTAAAAATTATACCTTCGCCATGTGGAATTATCCACTTTGGCGATGAGATAGTTGCAGCTGGTCCGATGTTCGGAGACAACTGGCTTGTAGAAGCTGATGAGAATGGAGGAGGCTTAATGACAAAAATGTCTCTATCACAAATTGCTTCCTATATTCTTTCCGATGAAGCAGAATACAAGTTAAAAGATGACATAAAAAAAATCAGCTAAAAAAAGAGTA
This sequence comes from uncultured Clostridia bacterium, assembly GCA_944389125.1. Taxonomy (GTDB): domain Bacteria; phylum Bacillota; class Clostridia; order TANB77; family CAG-508; genus Scatovivens. Next base: position 105,772 of record CALXLF010000003.1, read on the forward strand.
ATGTGCCGCATCACATTGCTCACTTTTTATTTATATGAAAAATAGATAATTTACTTAATTTTTAGATTCTTTGTATTGACGAAACTATAGATTTATGGTATAAATAAATAGTCGTAAATATAAATGGCCCCTTGGTCAAGCGGTTAAGACGCCGCCCTCTCAAGGCGGAATCATGGGTTCGATTCCCGTAGGGGTCACCAAGTAAAAAGTAGAGAAGCCAAAAAGCTTCTTTTTTGTTTGTATAAAAATATCACAATTTTATCACATTAGTTTGAAAATGACTGAAAATACTTAAAAAAATAAGGATAAATAATGTTTTTTTGCTATATTAAATATTGAGAAAAAAATAGCTTTATGATATAAAATAATAAAATTTATTATATTTGAAAAAGAAGAAGTAAAATTAGTTTTAAAGACAAGTTTTTATAACTATTTTGTCTTTATACTTAAGAAAAAAGAAAGGAATAGAATTAATTATGAAAAAGAAAATAAAAATTGTAATAGCTGTTTTAATAATATTAGTTTTAATTTTAGTAGCAATATTAGTAATGAGAAATTTTTCTAAAAGTGAAGTTACTGAAGAAAGTATGGAAGTAGTAGAAGAAAATTTAATTCAAGAAGAAGTAGTAGAACAAGTAAAATTATCAGAAATTCAAATTTTTTCTGGAAATGATAGACCAATAGCTTTTATGATAGATAATAATATAAATGCACAACCACAAGCATCAATAAATTCTACTTATATGGTTTATGAAATAATTGTTGAAGGTGGAGAAACAAGGTTAATGGCTTTATTTAAAGGAACTGATGCTGATGAAGTAGGACCAATAAGAAGTGCAAGACATTATTTTTTAGATTATGCAATGGAAAATGATGCTATATATGCACATTTAGGAATGAGTCCTCAAGCAAAAGACGATTTTGAAGAATTTGATATAGACCATATTAATGGACAAATATATGATACAGGGAGAGCAAGAACAGAAAGTTCTTTATTTTGGAGAGAAAGCCATAAAAGAGCGCCACATAATGCATATACAAATACTGAGTCAATTTTACAAATTGCGAATGATAATGGTTGGAGAACAACTTCAGATGAAGAAAGTGTTTTAAATTATGTTTCAGAAGAGGTATTTTTAAATTCAGAAGATAGTATTACTGCAAATACTGTTACAATTCCATATTCAGAAGGTCATGATGTTGAATACATATATGATGAAACTACAAAAAGATATACAAGATATTCAAAAGATGAAAAAATGACTGATGAAGTAACTGGTGAAGATGTTACAACTAAAAATATTATTATTACATTTGCAAGAAATTATACTTTAAATGATAGAGAAAATAAAGGCAGACAAGATGTTGTAACAACAGGCTCTTTAGACGGATATTATATTACAAATGGAAAAGCAATAGCAATTAAATGTAATAAAGATGATAGAACAGAGCAAACTGAGTATGTTGATTTGCAAGGAAATGAAATAAGAGTTAATGATGGAAATACATGGGTTAATGTTTGTCCAATAGGTGCAGATGTTACAATTTCTGAATAAATAAAATTTACATATTGTTAAAAATCTCTTAAAATAGGTATATACGACTTTTAAGAGATTTTTTTTATGTAAATATCTTGAAAAGTCAAGATGAATTATATATAATTAGTGTCGAAAAATGTTTTGGGGAAAATGATGAGTGAAAATAAAGATTTTAATGAAACAATAAGTGATTCTAAAGAAGAGAGTATAAGAAAAGCAATTTTGATGTTAGAACAAGAAGGTTCAGAAAATAAAAAAATTAAAAGGCCTAATATTAATTCTAAAAAGATTATATTAAAAATAGTATTAATATTATTTATAGAAATTTGCATTATTATTTTAACGATATTCTTATATAATAAATTAGATAAATTTATAATAATATTATTAGGGATAATTATATTAATTACATTTATTTCTGTTACTATTAAAGAAACCGTTATTAATTTAATTTTGCTATATCAAAAATTTGCTTCAGAAAAACTTAGAAGTTCATGTTTATTCGAACCAAGTTGTTCAGAATATATGATTTTAGCAATTGAGAAATATGGGTTTATAAAAGGATTTATAAAAGGAATAAAAAGGATATTTAGATGTCATTATCCAAATGGAGGTATTGATTATCCATAAACAAAAAGGGGGATTTTATTATGGCTTTACAACCAGCGATTTGCACTCAATGTGGAGGAAAATTAAAAGTAGATGATATTGATTTAAATGGATTTTGCAAATGTGAATATTGTGGCACAAGTCATAAAATAATTGATATTATTACAATTGATGGATTACCAACTGTAAAGAGTTTGCTTTCAAATGCTGATATTGAAATTCAAGATAAAAATTATGAAAATGCTATAAAATTATATAAAGAAGTTTTGAAAACAAAACCAAATTGTCATGAGGCATGGTGGGGATTGTATTTATGTAATAAAGCATTTGATGAATATTATAATTATCAAGATAAATACGGAAATAGTGGACCTTTAACAAAAGCAACAATTATGCAAAATACTATAAATAAATATGCGATTAGAGCTATAGAATCAGCTCCACCAGAACAGTCTGAGATTTACAAAAAAAATATTGAATCACAATTAAATTATATTGATGAAGTTTTAAATGGAACAACTAGTAAAGAAAAACATTCCTTATTTGGAAAAATTAAAGGAAAGTTTTTTAAATAAATTTTTTATTAATTGAAAGGGGGATTTTATATGGCAACACAATACAAAACAGTTGCAGGTCCAGTAGGCCTAGTAATTGAAAGAAAGGATAGTTATGAGAATGCAGTAAAACAATATGCAGCTATAATTGATAAAGAAGCTGTTGGCGGTTGGAAATTAGATTGTATTCAAACTATACCAGTAACAAAGAAAGCAGGATGTTTACCAGGTATTACAGGTCACTATGCAGAAACAGTTAGTTTTAATATGTTAGTTTTTAGAAAAGATGATTAATATAAAAATAGTTAGATTATATTTTGTAATATGATCTAACTATTTTTTTGTCTATATACTTAAATTTTGTCTTGAAAAATGAGCCATATAATGATAAAATGTGGCTGGCAGATTGTTTTAATTTGTAAACAAAACTTAAGTTTTAAGTTAAAAATGAAAGGAATTAAGAAATATGAAAATTTTATTCAAAAATGGAACAATTATTGATTACAGAAGCCAAACTAATAAAAAATTAGATTTACTTGTAAATAAAGATAAAATCGAAAAAATTGGTGAAAACTTAGATGAGAAAGCTGATAGAATTATTGATTGTACTGGCCTTGTTATTATGCCTGGTATGATTGATATGCACTGCCATTTAAGAGAACCGGGTGGAGAACATAAAGAAACTATAGAAACTGGATCAAAAAGCGCTGTTAAGGGTGGTTTTACTACTATTTGTCCTATGCCAAATACTAAACCTACCCCAGATAGCGCTATTGTTTTGAAACAAATTTTAGATAGAGCAAAAGAAGTTAATCTTTGTAATATTTTACCATTTTCTAGTGTTACAAAAGGTGAAAAAGGTGAAGAACTTGTTGATTTTAAATCACAGTTAGAAGCAGGAGCTATTGCTTTTTCAGATGATGGAATGCCTGTTGAAAATGCAGCAATGATAAGACAAGCGATGATTGAAGCAAATAAATTACATAGTTTTATTTCAGAACATTGTGAAGAAAAATCAGTTTCTAGTGGTGCAATAAATGCAGGACCTATTGCTGAAAAACTAGGAGTTGGTGGAGTTTTACCAGAAGCAGAAGAGATTATGGCAGCTCGTGATATTACAATTGCTGAGACAAATCATCTACATACTCATATTTGTCATATAAGTACAGAAACATCTGTAAATATGATTAGAAGTGCAAAAGAAAGAGGAGTAAATGTTACTTGCGAAACATGTCCACATTATTATAGTTTTACAGTTGAAGAAGTTTTAGAATCAGGTGTTAATGCTAAAATGAATCCACCTTTAAGAGAAGAAAAAGATAAAAGAGCTATAATAAAAGGTCTTAAAGATGGGACAATTGATGCGATAATTACTGATCATGCTCCACATGCAGAAGATGAAAAAGCAAAAGGATTAGCTACAGCTCCTAATGGAATTATAGGTTTTGAAACAGCTTTACCCGCAACTATTACAAATTTAATAAAACCTGGATTTATAGATTATTTTGATATGGTAAGATTAATGTCATATTCACCTGCAATGATACTTGGAATTGATAGAGGACAGATTGCAGAGGGAAAAGTAGCTGATCTTACAATTTTTGATCCAAATAAGGAATATACATATACAAAAGATATGATAGTATCAAAATCTAAAAATACACCATGGATAGGAAAAAAATTAATAGGAGAAGTAGCATATACTGTTGTTTCAGGAAGGGTAGTTTATGAGAGAGTATAATAAATTAGTTAGAGATAAAATACCAGAAATCATCTCTAATAACGGAGAAAATCCAAAAACAAGAATTTTAGATAATATTGAATACAAAAAAGAATTAGATAGGAAACTTTTAGAAGAAGTAAATGAATATTTGAAAGATGATAATATTGAAGAGCTAGCTGATATAGAAGAAGTTTTATTAGCAATATTAAGTTATAAAGATACATCGATTGAAGAATTTGAAAAAATAAGAAAAGAAAAAGAAGATAAAAGAGGAGCTTTTAAAAAGAAAATTTTTTTAGAGAAAGTAGAGGATTTTTAAATGATAGCGATTGATAAATTAATCAAAAAAATCAAAGAGATGGATAATCCTACTGTTATAGGATTAGATCTAAGATATAATATGCTTCCTGAATGTATAAAATCAAAATATGGAACGGATTTAAAAAGCGTATGTGATGCAGCTTGGGAATATAATAAAAAGCTAATTGATAGTGTGTATGATATAATTCCAGCAGTTAAACCACAAGCAGCATTTTATGAAATGTTAGGACCAGATGGAATGGAACTTTTAAGAAAAACTTGCGAATATGCCAGTGATAAAGAAATGTTTGTAATTTTAGATGCAAAAAGAGGAGATATTGGATCAACTTCTGCTGGATATTCTAGTGCATATTTAGGAAAAACTAAAATTCAAGATAGTGAGTATAGTTCTTATAATGTGGATTTTTTAACTGTAAATCCATATTTAGGAGTAGATGGAATAAAGCCTTTTGTAGAAGATTGTGAAAAATATGATAAAGGAATCTTCATTTTAGTAAAAACTTCAAATCCATCATCAAGTGAATTACAAGATTTAAAATTAGAAAATGGAGATACTGTTTATGAGAAAGTAGGAAGTTTAGTATCTGATTGGGGAAAAGATTTAATTGGAGAATATGGATATAGTTCAGTAGCAGCAGTAGTTGGTGCAACACATCCTAAACAATTAAAAGAATTAAGAGAAAAAATGCCACATACATTTTTCTTAATTCCAGGATATGGTGCACAGCGGAGGAAAAGCGGAAGATATAGCATTAGCTTTTAAAGATGGAATAGGTGGAATAGTAAATGCTTCAAGAAGCTTAATGTGTGCATATAAATCTGATTTATGGAAAGATAAATTTGGAGATGAAAAATTTGATAAGGCTACAAGAGCAGAAGCAATTCGTATGAAAGAAGATTTAAATCAAGCAATAAATTAAAAAAGGGACAAGGGGACGGTTCTCCTGTCCCAAAAAGGAGAAAAATGGGACAGGAGAACCGTCCCCTTGTCCCAATAAATTAACATATAATGATTCAAAGAGGAGGAATAAAATTGGGAGTTAAGGAAAATTGTAAATTAATAAAAAAAGAAGAATTAGTTTCTGGAATATATAAATATTCAGTAGAAGCTCCAGAAATTGCTAAATCAGCTAAACCAGGTCAATTTTTAGAAATTAGAGTTACTAAAGAAGGAGTAGATCCTTTTTTAAGAAGACCTATTAGTATTTTTAATTTGGATAATGAAATAGTAGAATTTATTTTTCAAGTTAAGGGAAAAGGAACAGAGCTTTTAGCTAAAAGAGAAGTAGGAGATAATATTGATATTATGGGACCCCTTGGATTTGGAACTTTTAAAATTCAAGAATATGAAAATGTCTATATTATTGGTGGAGGAATTGGAATTTATCCTCTTTATGAACTTGCAAAAGAACTACAAGGAAAGGCAAAAAATATAAATGTTTATTTAGGATTTAGAAATAGAAGTTTAGTTACTTGTGAAAAAGATTTTGAAAAAGTTTCAAATAAATTAACTATTGCAACTGATGATGGAAGTTATAAAGAAAAAGGATTTGCAATAAATTATTTAAAAGAAGATGCAAAAATTAAAAAGCCAGATATGATTTTTGCTTGTGGACCACTTCCAATGTTAAAAAGTGTTAGAGAATATGCTATAAAAGAAAATATACCATGTCAAATTTCATTAGAAGAAAGAATGGGTTGTGGAATTGGAGCTTGTTTAGGTTGCGCAGTAAAAATTATCTCTGGAAAAGAAGAAAGATATGGCCATGTTTGTAAAGAAGGACCTGTATTTAATGCGACAGATGTTGAAATATAATTTTATACATATTTAAGGAGGAGATTATGCCTGGACTTACTATACATATAGCTATAGCAAATGAGTATATGAGAAATTATAAAGGTGATATAAAAAATAAAAATGAATTTATAGAAGGCGTTATTGCTCCAGATTTTTTTGAAGATAAATATGAAAGTCATTATCATAATTATGGTGAAGTATGTAGTGGATTAAATTATTTATTAGATAATTGTGATTTTGATATTAATTCAGATTATGGAAAAGGTTATTTTCTACATGTTTTAACTGATTACATATTTTATAATTATAGTTTTAAAAAAGAAGTGGTTTATGTGAGAAGTCATGATCTAAAAACTTTTTATCATGATTATGATTGTACAAATAAATTTTTAATTGAAAAATATAATATAACTAATATACCAGACAAAGCTAAAAAATGGACTGGATATCTTGATGAAGAACCTGTATATTTGAAATTTGATAGGTTAACAAAATTTATTGATTTTGTAGCATCTAAAAAGATTTCAGATCAGATAAAAAAAGTAAAAGAAACTGGAGAACCAATAGTAGAGGAGGAAATTATGAAATTAGATGTAGATTTATGTGGGATTAAAATGAAAAATCCTGTAACTGTTGCATCAGGTACTTTTGGATATGGAAGAGAATATTCAGAATATATTGATTTAAATAAATTAGGTGGAATTATTACAAAAGGAACATCTTTAAAGCCACGTCCTGGAAATAAACCACCAAGAATTGCAGAAGTTCCTGGAGGAATGTTAAATAGTATAGGGCTTCAAAATCCAGGAGTTGAATATTTTGCTCAGTTTGATTTACCTTGGCTTAGACAATTTGATACAAAAGTAATTGTTAATGCTTGTGGAAGCACAATAGAAGAATATGTTGAGCTTTGTAAAATTTTAAATACATTGGATATAGATGGAGTAGAACTTAATCTTTCTTGTCCAAATGTTAAAGCAGGATGTTTAGCTTTTGGAACAACATATGAAGGAGTAAAAGAAGTTACATTACAAGTAAGAAAAGTTTTAACTGATAAACCATTAATTGTTAAATTAACGCCAAATGTAACTGATATAACACTTCCAGCAAAAGGTGCAGAAGATGCAGGTGCAGATGGAGTTTCTGGAATTAATACATTACTTGGAATGAAGATTGACATAGATAAAAGAAGACCTGTTTTAGCAAATAACACAGGAGGATATTCAGGACCAGGAATAAAATCTGTTGGAGTAAGATGTGTATATCAAATGGCTGGGGCCGTTAATATCCCAGTTTTAGGAATGGGTGGAATTATGAATGGTGATGATGCAATAGAATATATGTTAGCTGGAGCAACTGCTGTTTCTATAGGAGCAGGAAACTTTGTAGATCCTGAGACAAGTATAAAAACTATTGAAGGAATTGAAGCATATATGAAAAAACATGATATTGAAGATATTAATTCAATTATTGGAACTGTTCAAATGAACTAGTTAAAAACTTATAAAAAATGTATTTTAAATATAAAATATCTAAATAATACTATGTTTTTCCATAATTTTCTGAAAAAATTTGAATTTAGTATTTACTATTTTTAAGGATTCTGATATTATGTTATGTAAATTCTTGTCAGAGTAGCAATAAGTAAAAAGGAGATTTTGAGGTATGGAAAAAATAAAGGATAAATATAATCCAAAAGATTTTGAAGAAAAACTATATAAAGATTGGGAGTCAAAAGGATATTTTAAGCTATCTGATGATAGATCAAAAGAAGCTTTTTGTATTATGATGCCACCACCAAATGTCACAGGAAAACTTCATATGGGACATGCACTAGATGATACAATACAAGATGTTTTAATCAGATATAAAAGAATGCGTGGATATAGAACATTATGGCTTCCAGGAACTGACCATGCTTCTATTTCTACTGAAATGAAAGTAGTTCAAAAATTAAAAGATGAAGGAAAAACTAAAAAGGATTTAGGAAGAGAAAAATTTCTAGAGGAAGCTTGGGATTGGACAAAAAAATATGGAGGAATTATTCAGAGTCAACAGAGAAAATTAGGTTGTTCATGTGATTGGGATAGAAATAGATTTACTCTAGATGAAGGAATGTCAGATGCGGTTTTAGAACAGTTTGTTAGACTTTATAAAAAAGGATTGATTTATAAAGGAAAAAGAATGGTAAATTGGTGTACAAGTTGTAAAACATCAATTTCAGATGCAGAAGTTGAATATAAAGAAGAAAAATCACATTTATGGCATATTCGTTATAAAATTACAGGAACAAAAGACCAATATATTGAAGTTGCAACAACAAGACCTGAAACAATGTTAGGAGATACAGCTGTTGCTGTACATCCAACTGATGAAAGATATAAAGATTTAGTTGGTAAAACTTGTATTTTACCTATAATGAATAAAGAAATTCCAATTATCGCAGATGAATTTGTTGATAAAGATTTTGGAACAGGTTGTGTTAAAATTACTCCAGCTCATGATATGAATGATTATCAAGCAGGTTTAAGACACAATTTGGATATTATAGAAGTTTTTGATGAAAATTTCAAAATGGGTGATTTAGTTCCAGAATATAAAGGAATGGATTTACTAGAGGCTAGAGAAAAAATAGTTGAAAAATTAAAAGAAATTGGAGCTTTAGTAAAAACAGAAGATTATGTTCATAATGTAGCTAAATGCGAAAGATGTAAAAGTACTATTGAACCTAAGATTTCAACTCAATGGTTTGTTTCTATGAAAGATTTAGCTAAAAGAGCTGCTGATAATGTACGTCAAGGTGATACTAGATTTATTCCGAAAAGATATGAAAAACAATATTTTAATTGGTTAGATAATATTCAAGATTGGTGTATATCTCGTCAGCTTTGGTGGGGACATAGAATTCCAGCATATTATTGTGATGAGTGCGGGGCTATTAATGTTGCTAAAACAAAACCAGAAAAATGTGAAAAATGTGGATGTACACATTTAACTCAAGATGAAGATACATTAGATACATGGTTTAGTTCAGCTTTATGGCCATTTTCAACACTTGGTTGGCCAAATACTGATACTCAAGATTATAAAGATTTTTATCCAACTCAAGTTTTAGTTACAGGTTTTGATATTATAACTTTTTGGGTTTCTAGAATGATGACACAGGGATTAGAATTAACTGATAAAGCACCATTTAAAGATGTTTTAATCCATGGTATTGTAAGAGATAGTCAAGGAAGAAAAATGTCTAAAACACTCGGAAATGGAATTGATCCATTAGACATAATTGATAAATATGGAGCAGATAGTTTAAGATTTTCTGTTTTATCTGGAACTACAATGGGAAATGATATTAGATTTATGCCTGAAAAACTAGAGCAAGCTTCTAATTTTGCTAATAAAATTTGGAATGCAGCTAAGTTTATAACAAATTCAATTTCTTCTGATGAAGAAGTTATAGAATTTAGTGATAAAGTTTGGGATAAAGATAAAAAAGAATATAATTCTGAATTATTAAGAATTGAAGATAAATGGATTCTTAATAAATTGGACAAACTTATAGAAGATGTTACAAAAAATCTTGAAAATTATGATTTAGGAATTGCGCTTGATAATATATATAATTTTATTTGGAATGAGTTTTGCGATTGGTATATAGAAATGTGTAAACCTAGATTATATAGTGATAATAAAGAAATGAAAATTCAAGTAAGCTATGTTTTAGATTATGTTTTTGGAATATCTATGAAATTGTTACATCCATTTATGCCATTTGTAACATCAGAAATTTATTCAAAATTAGTAAAATATAATGATAAAGAATTAATGGTTTCAAAATGGCCTAAAAATAAAGGAAAATTTGCATTTGATAAAGAAGAAGCTGAAATTGAAGAATTAAAAAAATTAATTGTTGAAATTAGAAATATTAGAAGTCAAATGAATGTACATCCAAGTAAAAAATCTAAATTGATTTTTATAACAGAAAATGAAGATATTATAAAAGAGTCAGAAGATTTTCTATTAAAACTTGGTTTTGCAAATAAAATAGAATTTGCAAAAAATGAAAAAGAAATTCCTGAAAATGCAGTTTCAATAGTTATGGATAATATAAAATTATTTATACCATTTGATGAATTAGTAGATATTAAGGAAGAAATTGAAAGATTAAATAATGAAAAGAAAAGACTTGAAGGAGAAGTTTTAAGAGGAGAGAAAATGCTTTCAAATCCTGGATTTGTTAATAAAGCTCCTGAAAAAAAGGTAAATGAAGAAAGAGAAAAATTAGCAAATTATAAAAATATGTTAGAAAGTGTTGAGCAAAGACTAGCTAATTTTCAAAAATAAATAATATAATTAAAAAATGTGGGGGAAACTTATTTTTTGGTTTTCCTCTTTTTATTTTAATTATGCGGTGTGAGTCCGGTTTTTGAGATATTATATATGTTTCTTTCGTTTCACTCCTCGGCTTCCGGCATGCCTGCACAACTTCTAATTGGATAAGAGCAAAACTTTCCGTCGACGGGGCGCCGGCTTTTCACTCTGATCCAATAAGAAGTTGTAGCATTCATTCTGGTCACATTCGTCGTTACACTACAGAAAAATATATAATATCTCAAAAACCTACTTTAGTACTATGAGTTTAGAAAAATTGTTGGTTATATTTAAAATAAATATAAAACTAAATTTAAGCAAAAGTATGATTGAAAGATTGTTAAATATTTTATTTCCTAAAGTTTGCCTAAACTGTGGAAAACAAGGGGAGAATTATTTATGCTCTTCTTGCTTTTATAAGCTTGATTTAAAATTTAAGATTTTTCCAGTTACAAATAAGTCTTATAAATTTTTAATTTATTTGGGAAAATATAAAGATGAGGTTAGGAATAAATTATTAGAATTTAAATTTTATAATAAAGCTTATATTAATGAATATTTTTTAGAATTTTTGATGAAAGATAAAAAAATGTGTGATTTTTTGCAAAGTTTTGATTTGATTATTTCAGTTCCTATGTTTAAAGATAAAAGATTAAGAAGAGGTTATAATCAAACAGAGCTTTTAGCTAGAAATATTGAGAAGAAATTAAATATAGAATATGCAGATGATGTATTAATAAAATTTAAAGAAAATAAGACTCAAAGTCTTTTAGAACCAAATGAGAGAAAGAAAAATGTAAAAGATGTTTTTAAAATCGAAAATTCTTTAAAAATAAGAGATAAGAAAATAATATTAATAGACGATATTTATACTACAGGAGCTACAGTAGATATTTGTGCAAAATTATTAAAGAAATTTGGAGCTTCTGAGATAACGATTTTAGTAATATCGAAATCACATTAGAAAAATAAAATTTCTGGTGTACAAAAAATTTTTTTTGATATATAATTAGAAAAAAATAATGAGAAAGATGAGGTAATAATGGAAGATTTAGTTGAAAGTATTTTGGATTATATAAGAGCTGATTATACTGATTATGCCATTATGATTAATGGTGAATGGGGAAGTGGAAAAACTTATTTTTGGAATAATAAAGTAAGAAATAAAATTGAATCTCTTTCTTTGAATGGAAAAAAATATACAACAATTTATATGTCTTTATATGGTATTTCAAATTTAGAAGATATTAGTAAAAAGATTTTTATTGAAACTACTCAACTTATGGATAAAAATTTGAAAAAATATATGGATTCACATCAAGAAAGTAGAATTCCAGAATATGCTAAAACTGGATTAAATATGGCTAACTTTTTTGGATTATCTCAAAATAGTGACAAGATGGATTATGCTAGTTTTTTTGCAACAGATGATAAGATTTTATGTTTTGATGACTTAGAAAGAGCAAATGTAGATGTTATTGATATTTTAGGATATATCAATAATTTTGTTGAACATGATCATATTAAAACTATTATAATATGTAATGAGAAAGAACTTTCTGCAAAATTAAAGAGCTCTAATTTAGAGATGAAAACTTTTATTGCAACATATATTTTAGATAAAGAAGGTAGTCTTTTAAACTCTGATAAACCAATGGTTGAGAAGATTAGCGATAAGATAGAATATGTTTTTGATAAAGCAAATGATTATGAAAGAATTAAAGAAAAATTAATAGGTGAGACTTTTGAATATGCTCCAAAATTCAATTATATAATAGATGGTTTGCTTATGAGATATTACAAAAATGAAGATTTGATGAGATTCTTAAGAGAAAATACATCTCTTATTACTTCTACATTTGTCAAAAGTGGAACTAGAAATTTAAGAATTTTAAAACATGCTTTAAATGATTTTAGCAAAGTTTATGAAGTTGTAAATAAATATTATCCAAATACAAAATTAAGAGTATTACAAACAATGCTTATATTTACAATTGCAGTTTCTTTTGAAATTAAAGCCGGTAAAATTACAAAAGACAAATTTGTAACTATTGAGAGCAATGAAGAATATAAAGCAATTCTGGTTTCTTCAAGAGTTTTGATGGATAATCGTCAATTTTATATTAAAGAATTTGATAATAATTATTATTTTAATTTTAAATCAGATTATAGATTTTTTAAATTTATTGAAATTTATGTAAGAACTAGAATCTTTGATATGAAGGCATTTAAAAAAGATATGGAATGTATAATAAATACAATAGATACAGAAAAATTACCTGGTTATAAAAGGCTTTTAACAGAAGAATATTGGAAAATTTCTGATGAGAAATTCCCAGAAATTATTGAAGAAGTTATTGGAAATATTAAAGATGGAAGTTTAAAATTAATTGAAATAGTTAAACTTTTTGCATATTTTAGCTATTTTAGTAAAAGAAATTTAATAGATTATAAGATTTCTGATTTAAAAGAAATGTTTTTAGAATCAATGGATAAAGCTGCTAAGCATTCTGAATATTGTGATAATGTTGAAGAAGAACTTTCTAGAATTGGTTTAGATGTAGGAGAAGAAATGGATGAAATTGTAGCTCATTTTAATGAGTTAAACAACAAATTAAAAGATGATATGTATAGAAAACAAGCAGAAGATATATTCAAATGTATTCCAATGAAAATGGAAATTTTTTATGATAAATTTGCAGAATGTATGGATAAACCGATTTTAAATCACTATGATGCTTATCAAATGTTTCAAAGAGTTACTTGTGCAAGTAATGAAGATATAGTTCTAATTAAAGAAATGTTAGTTGATAGATTTAAGAAATATAAAGATGAACTTGTTGTAGAAGTTCCATTTATAAGGAAATTACAAAAAGTTCTAGAAGATTATTGTAAAGGAAAAGAAACAAGTATAAAAATTGTTATGTTAAAAGAATTTGCAAATGATTTAAATGAGATTATAGATATGTACTCAGAGGATGATCTTAAAGATGTTTCTTATGAAGAAGATATAATGTTTTCAATAGATGAATTATAAAAAATTAAAAAAATTTTTTTATTTAAGGATAATTTAAGGTTTAAGCATTATATTAATAATCAATAAAATCCCCAAAAATAAAAAAAGAATCGCAAAGGATAATTTTGAAAAAGTCCTTTGCGATTTTGCTTTTTAAATATTTTGTTATTGCTCTAATTTAAGACTTTATTGAATTTACTTTACTTTTTTTATGCTAAATGATATATTGTAAATAGTTTAAGAAAAGGAGAAAATTTATGGATATTCATAATATAGCTATAGTTAGAGCAACAAATTATATTCCTTTTGATGGAAAGATAAAATCAACAAGTAATTCTACTTCGCTTAGTAAACAATCATCATATCAATATGCATATTCAATTAGTGAGTTCTTAGAAAGAGAAGGCAAAATTCCTACATTTGACCAAATAAAACAAAAAATGATTGAAAAAGGTGAAATTACTAAAGATGATGATTTTGGAGAAGTTTTTGAAAAATGTTCTGATAAAAGTATTGAAATAAAAAGAAAAATAAGTGAAGATTATCTACCATATTTGGGCGATTATAATTCAATGGTACTTTTTTCAATTAATGGACTAGTGCCAGATGATAATGAAAATGGAGGAATGGGTGGAAATGTTTTTTCAGATAAAGATTGTGCTATTATAGATGGATTAGAAGAACATATAGATGATGTAATTTCTATAAATCCAACTGATACTGCAATTAAAGGAAATGTTACTCTTTCACAAAATGCAATTATATTAATTTCTCAAAAAAAATATGACAGTTTAACAGATAAAGAAAAAGAAGAATTGGATAAATTACCTTGTAAAGTACAGGTTTTTGAAGGTACTTTAAAAGAAGCTGTTCAGGATTCATTAAAAGAATCTGGAAGATATACATCAGAAGAATTAACTTTAGCACGTAGTCAAATTAAACCTTCAGAAACAAGAGATGATCTTATGGAAACTTTAAACAAAATAGCAAAAGAGAGAGGTATATCGCAAGCTTATCATTTTGATGTTGTTTTTAATAGGACTGATATGACAGGAAGCCTTCAAAGTGTTAAAGACGAGGCTCAAAACATAATAAAAGTTACTGATTTTTATATGGAGCAATTTTATTATTATGTATTTGAAAAGATGGGAATAGATGAAAGTTTACAATATAGATTAGTAAATTTTAAAGATGCCAAACCATATTTAAATGAATTTTGTGAAAAAATAAAAGAGTATGGAATTGATAATTATAAAGAGTTAATAAAAGGATATAATGAGGCATTAATAGAATTAAGAGATTCTGGAAAATTACCTACGCCAGAAGAAATTCTTTCTTCACAAAAGGAAGGAAAACCAATTAATTTATCTGCAATGATTGAAGAGCAGATTACAGGGAAGAAACCAGATTCAGGATTTGGTGTTCCAAAATTTGCTCAGGAAAAATTAAAATTAGAAGAAAATGATAAAGAAAAAGAATTTTTTAGTTAATGATAATTTAAAATTTATGGAATATATTAATAATTAATAAAATCTCCAAAAAAATTAAAAAATGCAAAGGCGAATATGAAGGTTTTTGCATTTTTCCCTTTTTATGCTTGATATTAAAAATATTATAAGGTATACTATTTTTATAGGACACAAAATCCAGAGGAATCAAAAATAAGGAGGAAATTGCAATGGCAAAATTTCGGAAATTTACAGTAAAAGATGTTCAGGGTGAAATTGAGTACAGAATTGAGCAGGAAACACATGATTTTTATAAGTTATATCGTGTGAACCCGCTGGCACCGGAGGGACATCCACAGAAGCTTAGTTGGGTGAATTCTTTTAGTAAGTTTACTGTGACTTGTGAAGGCAAAGAAACAGTAGAATTTATTAAGGAGATAGAGAATGCTAATGATTTCAATTTTACTTGGGCATTGCACGATAAAGTCGCTGAAAGAGTAACTCTTAAACTTATTGGAACTGTAAATTCGGAGCTGGTTTAATACCGGCTTCGCACAAATAAAATGAACATTTAAATTAAAAATGGAGCAGAAATAAATGGGAATGTCACTTGAGGAATATAGAAAAATTGTATTAAAAGAAGACAATAAAAAACCTAAATATCAATTAAGAGGAAAAGTAAATCATGATTTAGGTAAAAACTTTGAAGAGAGAATAGAAGCAATTTGTGAAGTTTATGAAATGAATAATATGGCTAAAATTGAGAAAACACCAGAGCCAATGAAAATTCTAAAACATATTGAAAATGGTCATTTTGAGACAATTTTTACTAAATCTGCCCAACCAGATTTTAAAGGAACAAAAAAAGGTGGTAAAACGATTGTTTTTGATGCAAAATTTACAGAATTAGATAAGATAAATTATGCAGTATTAAGTGATTATCAAAGAGATACTCTACTTCGATATAAAAAATTGGGTGCTGAAGCATTTGTTTTAGTTGGATTTATTTCAGGAAATATATATAAAATTGATATAGATATTTGGGATAATATGAAAGAACAATTTGGAAGAAAATATATAAGGGAAGATGAATTAATAAATTTAAATTGTAAAGCAAATTTGGATAAAAATGGAATTATTAATTTTTTAGATTTAAATTAATGTTTATAAAAAATAACAAATGAATTTCAAAAATTTTGATATTAAAAAAAACTCTTTTGTGATATAATATTTATATCAAATTACAAAGGAGGATTTTTTTATGGAAAGAAAAATAAAAGCGGTTCAATATGGAACTGGAAAAATGAGTGTTTATACTATGAGATATATGCTAGAAAAAGGCATAGAAATTGTTGGTGCTATCGATGTTAATCCAGCTGTTGTAGGCAAAGATATTGGCGAGATTATGGGACAAGAAAAATTAGGTATAACTGTTTCAGATGCTAAAGATGCAAGAAGTGTTTTAGAAAATTTGAAACCAGATATATGTGTCGTTACAACAAGAAGTTTATTTGCAGAATTAGAAGAGCCATTTATGTTATGTGCAGATCTTGGAATTAATGCAATTTCAACATGTGAAGAAGCTTTTTATCCACAAAATTCAAATCCTAATTTATTTAAGAAAATCGACGAATTAGCTAAGAAAAATAATTGTACAATTACAGGAACAGGATATCAAGATATTTTCTGGGGACAATTAATTACTTCAATTGCTGGTTCTACACAAAAAATAACAAAAATAAAAGGAAGTTCAAGTTATAATGTTGAGGAATATGGAATTGCTTTAGCAGAAGCTCATGGAGCAGGGCTTACTTTAGAAGAATTTGATAAAAAAGTTGCATCAGCAGATAGAATTTCACCAGAAGAAAGACAAGCAGTTATTGAAAGAGGAGAATATGCACCATCTTATATGTGGAATGTAAATGGATGGCTTTGTTCAAAATTAGGACTTCATGTTAAAAGCCAAACTCAAAAATGTGTACCACAAACACATGATACAGATATTTTCTCAACTACTTTAAATATGACTGTAAAAGCTGGAGATGCGACAGGAATGAGCGCAGTTGTTACAACTGAAACAGAAGAAGGAATAACAATAGAGTCAGAATGTATTGGAAAAGTTTATGCACCAGATGAGTATGATAAAAATATTTGGACAGTAGAAGGTGAGCCAAACACAACAATAACAGTTGAAAAACCTGCAACAGTTGAACTTACTTGTGCAACAATAGTAAATAGAATTCCAGATGTAATTAATTCAGAACCAGGATATGTTACAACAGAAAAATTTGGAGAATTAAATTATAAAGTTAAACCTTTAAATGAATATGTAAAATAATTTCTATGAACTTTAGGGAATACTCCTTAAGGTTCTTTTTTTATTAAAAAATGATGTATATTTTTAAATTTGTGATATAATCAGTATGAAAAATAAAAAAGGAGATGTAAGATATGGAAAATATTATAAGTAAAAGAATACATGATTTTTCAAAGCAAGTAGATATTATTCAAACAATTTTAGTTTTTTTAATTGCATTATTAGTTCCAACATTTTTAGGTCAAATTATTCAAAAAGTTTTTGGAGCATCAAGTGTTATTACAAGCAATTCACAGTTAATAGTTGGTTCAATCGTAAATGCAGCTTTAATTGTAACAGCTATAAATTTAAAAGGATGGAGAATATTGGGAGTTGTAACAATGCCTAGTATTTCAACAATATTTGGAGGATATGTTTTTGGAACAAGTTCAACATATTTAACTTGGATGATACCAGCAATTTGGATTGGAAATTTTATTTTAGTATTTTCTTTTAAATATTTTATGCTAAATAAAGAAAAAAATTATTTTTTAGCTGCTATAATTGGAATTGTTTTAAAAGTATTAGTTATAGCAGGATGTTTTCAAATTTTAAAATTATTTGGAATTTTTCCAGAAAAATTAGTTACAAATTTACAAACAGCAATGAGTATAACTCAGTTAATTACTGCATGTATTGGAACAGTAATTGCTTTTGTAATTTATCAAATTGAAAATATTTCAATTAAAAAAGAAAAAGTAAATTAAAACTTATATAAAAATATGAGGGGATTTTATGAAAAAGAAAATTTTTATAATTTTATTATTAATTTTTATAATTCTATTTGTGATTTTTATTTTTGTAAGAGTTCAAGATATAAAAAAAGAAAAAGAGGCAAAACAGGAGCAAGAACAGGAAGAATTAGAAGTAATAAAAATATTCGAAGACAATGTTGCTTTTCAGGTTTTTATAGATAATTCATATGATGATGTAGATAGAATAGAAAAACAAATTTTAGAAATAGATGGGGTTAAAAATGCTAAACTTACTTCTAAAGAACAAGCATTAGAAGAAATGAAAGAAAAATTAGGCTCAAAATCATATATTTTAGATGGTTATGAAGGAGAAAATAATATATTTCCAAATTCATTTATCATAAAATTAGAAATAAATAGTTTAAATGATATTGAAAATATAAAAAATATTGAGAATGAGTTATGGAATATAGAAGGTGTAAGAAAAGTAGATTCTAATTATAGTTCATATATAGATATTTATGATAAATATGGACTTGAAGGATTAAAAAAATATGTTAATCTTTTTGATATAATGGAAAATGAAGGCTCTGAAGGATTAGAAAATTATTTAGATGAACATGAAGATGAAAGAGAACTTTTAAGATATTAATTTTTTATCGAGATAAATTTTAAAGTTTATCTCGATTTTTATTGTAAGAGTGGATTTGCTCTGTGGAACAATTGAAAATTGCCGTGGAACAACGTCCCCTTTGGCAATTTTTTTGAACTTTTAAGAGTGTCCTTAAAGTTCATTTGAAATATGTGGTTGAAATCAGACGATTGTTATGGTATAATCCATTATGTTAATTTAAAAAGAGAAGGGATGCGTGTAAATGCATAGAATTGAATTATTAGCACCTGCTGGTTCATTTGAAAAGGCAAAAATTGCTTTTATGTATGGAGCAGATGCTGTATATATGGGAACCCCGAGACTTTCACTTCGCTCTCGTTCAGAAGCGAATGATGATGATTTATTTAAAACAGTTGACTATGCTCATAGTAAACGGCAAACGTGTATATGCAGCTATTAATATTTATGCTGAAGATGACACTTATGATGAGATAGTAGAACAAGCCAAAATGTTAGAAAAACTAAAAGTTGATGGTATTATTATGTCAGATGGTGGAGTTATAGATGCTGTAAAAGAAGTCGCTCCAAATATTCCTATTCATATTAGTACACAAGCAAATACTATAAGTTATCATGCTTGTAATTTTTGGTATAAAAATGGGGCAAAACGTGTAATACTAGGAAGAGAAATGAATAAAGAGCAGATAAAAACTCTTATGACAAATAAACCAAAAGATTTAGAAATTGAAATTTTTGTACATGGTGCTTTATGTTTTGGATATTCTGGAAGATGTTTTTTAAGTGAGTTTTTAGCTGGTAGAAATGGAAATTTAGGTGATTGTGCACAAAGTTGTAGATGGAGCTATAATGTTTATGTTGAAGAAACAAATAAACCTGGAAATCTTATGCCTGTTGAATATGATGAAAAAGGAACATACATATTTTCTTCAAAAGATTTATGTTTAATAAAAGAAATTCCTGAAATTATTGAAATGGGAATTGATAGTGTAAAAATTGAAGGAAGATTAAAAACAGAATATTATTTAGCAACTGTTGTAAACGCATATAGAAATGCTATAGATGATTATTATAAAGATCCGAAAAATTATGATTATTTAAAATATTTTAAAGAACTTGATAAAACAAAAACTAGGGGTCTTACAACATTTTATTTTAATGATAAAAATAATAAAGATTTTCAAGATTATGAAGGTCATCAATATAATAGTAATTTTGAATTTGGTGGAAAAGTTATTGAAGACCAAGGAGACAGGATGCTTATTGAAATTAGAAATAAATTAAGCATTGGAGATGGTTTAGAGTTAATAGTTCCAGGCCAGATAGAGCCTGTTAAATTTGATATTGAAAAACTTTGGAATGATGAAACTTTAGAAGAAATTCAAACAGTAAATCCTGGTAGAGCAAATCAGAAAGTTATTTTAAATAAACCAAATATAAAAGTGGAAAAAGATTGGATCTTAAGAAGAAAAAAATAGAAAGGAAAGATAAAAAGATGAGCGAAAATAAGGAAAATGATGAAGTTATTATTGATGAACAAGAAATGAATAGATTAATGCAAGTAAGACTTGATAAGTTAAAGGAATTACAAGATGAAGGAAAAGATCCATTTGAGATTACAAAATATGATAGAACAGAATTTAGCCAAGATATAAAAGATAATTATGAAAAATATGAAGGAAAAGATGTATCAGTTGCAGGAAGAATTATGGCGAAAAGAATAATGGGAAAAGCTTCTTTTTGTACTATTCAAGATGGCAAAGGTAGAATTCAAAGTTATGTTAGTATTAATGATTTAGGAGAAGAGGCTTATAAAGCATTTAAAACATGGGATATAGGAGATATTATAGGAATTAAAGGATTTGTATTTAAAACAAGAACAGAAGAAATTTCAATACATGCAAAAGAAGTTGTTTTACTTTCAAAATCATTAAGACCTTTACCAGAAAAATTCCATGGTTTAAAAGATCCTGATTTGAGATATAGACAAAGATATACAGATCTAATTGTAAATCCTGAAGTTAAACAAACTTTTTTAAAAAGAAGCAAAATTATTAGTACTATAAGAAAAATATTAGATGAAAAAGGATATTTAGAAGTTGAAACACCAACATTAAATACTATTTCTGGAGGTGCAACAGCTAGACCATTTATAACTCATCATAATAGTTTAAATATAGAAATGTATTTAAGAATTGCACTAGAGTTAAATTTAAAAAGATTAATAGTAGGTGGATTTGATAGAGTTTATGAAATTGGTAGAGTTTTTAGAAATGAGGGTATGGATATAAGACATAATCCAGAATTTACAATGTTAGAGCTATATGCTGCATTTCAAGATTATCATGATATGATGGATATAACAGAAGAAATTTTCTCAAGAACAGCTAAAGAAGTTTTAGGAACAACAAAAATCACATATCAAGGTCAAGAAATAGATTTAAAACCTGGATGGAAAAGAATTTCAATGATAGATTCTATTAAAGAAGTTACAGGAATAGATTTTAATGAGATAAATACAGATGAGGAAGCTGTTAAATTAGCTAAAGAAAAAAATATAGAAATTCCAGATAAAACAAAAGAAACAAGAGGAGATGTAATTAGTTTATTCTTTGACGAATATGTAGAAAATACATTAATACAACCTACTTTTATATATGACTATCCAGTAGAAATTTCACCACTTGCTAAGAAATCTCCAAAAGATAAAAGATTAACAGAAAGATTTGAAGCATTTATTGGTGGAAGAGAATATGGAAATGCGTTCTCAGAATTAAATGATCCAATTGATCAATATGAAAGATTTAAAAAACAAGTAGAAGCAAGAGAAGCTGGAGATGAAGAAGCTGGAATGATGGATGAAGATTATATTCAAGCACTAGAAATTGGATTACCACCAACAGGAGGTTTGGGAATAGGCATAGATAGATTAGTAATGTTATTGACAAATGAAGCTTCTATAAGAGATGTTTTATTATTTCCTACTATGAAACCTTTAAATTAAAAATAAAGAATATGTAAAATCATATGTATTCATACGATTAATAACTCCTAGAAAATAAATTCTAGGGGTTTTGTTTTTATAATATTGACTTGTTATGTAAACGGTGCTAAAATAAAATCTGCTGTACACTATTTGTATAATTATAACAGGAGGAATGGAGTATGAAAAAAGGTTATTACATTAGAAAACAAGGAAAGCGGGCAAAACTTAAAATTTGGATTATAATTATTTTTTTAGTAATCCTATTTTTAGTAACAGGTCTAATTACTTTAAGGCAACTAAATACTAGATTTCAATTTAATACAGCTATTAATGATGTAGATTGTTCATTTTTAACTGTAGATGAGGCAACAGAAAAAATAAATGATATGCTTTCAACACGGGTAATTACTTTTGATGTTTTATCTAAAAATGAGTCTGGAGATTATATAAAAAAGGAGTATGGAGTATTCAGTGATTCTTTAGAATTAAAGTTAAATACAAATTTAGAAGAATTATTTGATACCCAGAAAGAAACGCATGAAAAAAATTTTGAGGTTAATTACATTGTAAATGAAGAGCTTTTGAAAGAATCTCTTTTGAGTTTTGATGAACTTCAAGAAAAAAATATGGTTGAACCTCAAAATGCGTATCTTCAGATGAATGGAAATAGTATAGAAATTATAAAAGAAACTTATGGTTTTGAAATTGATTTTGATGAGGCATATGATTTAGCTTTTTCTAAAATCACAGATGGTGACAAAGAAGTAGATTTGACTGGATTATTTAAAATAGAACCAGAAATACTATCAACAGATGAATCTTTGGTAGAAAATCAAAAAAGGATTAATACTATACTTAAAACTAATATTACATTTGTTTTAAATGATAAAACAGAAAATGTTTTAGATAGTAGTATAATTTCTGGATGGCTTTATCAAGGTTCTGATGGCCTGTTTTATCTTGATGAGAAAAATATTGAAAGTTATATTGATACTCTTTCTGAAATTGTTAATGAAAAAAACTCTTATATCTTGTTTAATGCAACTGATATTGGAGAAATAAGTCTTTATCTTGATGAAGATTTTAGACCAAAACTTGATAAAGAAGCTGAAATTTCACGGATAAAAGAAGCTTTAAATTCCGGAGAGGTCTGCACTTTAGAGCCAATTTATGATAAAGATTTTGTAAACAATTCAAAGAGTTATGTTGAACTTGATATAACAAGGCAAAAAGTCTGGTTATATATTGATAGTCAATGTATTCTTGAAACAGATTGTGTGACTGGAAATGTCTCAAATGGTCATTCAACACCAACTGGTATATATTACCTTACCTATAAGACTAGAGGAGCCACTTTACGAGGCTATAATTCTAATGGAACCAGGTATGCATCTTATGTTGAATATTGGATGCCTTTTAATGGAGGAATTGGTTTCCATGATGCGTCATGGAGAAACAGCTTTGGTGGAAATATTTACCTTACAAATGGCAGCCACGGTTGTGTTAATATGCCAAAAGATGCAGCTGAAATTTTGTACAACTATATTGATGAGAGCATGCCAATTTTTGTGTATGCTTCTTGAAAAACTCAGAAAGCGGGCTAACTGTAGCCCGCTATATTTTTAAGTGCTTTGAAAAATTTAAATAATTGATAAATTTAAAAAATTATGTTAATATAAAAAATATTTAAACAAATAAAGAAAGGAAATATATGGATCAAATACCGAATTTTTTAAAAGAAAAGCTTATAAATCAATATGGAGAAGATTTATGTGAAAAAATATTTAAAGGATTTATAAAAAAGAAAACAACTTTAAGAGTAAATACACTAAAATCTAATAAGCAAGATATAGAAGAAGAGTTAAAAAAAGCAGATATAAATTATGAAGAAGTTAACTGGAATAACGATGCTTTAATAATAGATTCTAATGAAGAGAATATTCGAGATTTAGATATTTACAAAAATGGTGAAATATATCTGCAAAGCTTATCTTCAATGCTTCCTCCACTGATATTAGACCCAAAACCAGAAGAAAACATATTAGATATGGCGGCTGCTCCAGGAGGGAAGACAACTCAAATTGCAGCAATAACTAAAAATGAGGCATATATTACTGCATGTGAAAAAAATAAGATACGTTTAGAAAGACTTAAATATAATTTACAAAAACAAGGCGCAAAATTTGTAAATGTAATGCAAGAAGATTCTAGAAAATTAAGTGATTTTTTAAAATTTGATAAAATTTTATTAGATGCTCCATGTAGTGGAAGCGGAACACAAAATGTATTTGATGGAAAGTTTACAGAAGAATTGATAGTAAGGTCAAGTAAAACACAAGAACAGCTATTAAGAAAAGCATTAAAAATACTTAAAAGCAATGGAGAAATAATATATTCAACATGTTCTATACTAAAACAAGAAAATGAAAATATTTTAAATAAAGTTATAAAAGATTCAAAATATGAAATTGTTTCAATTGAATTTCCAAAAGAAATAGAAATTTTACCAACTAAAATTAAGGGTACAATTTGCGTTTGTCCAACAGAATATTTTGAAGGGTTTTTTATAGCAAAAATTAAAAAACTTGCAAAATAAAGAAAAATATGATAAATTACTATTTATATTAATAATAAAAAGAGGATTTATATGAATACAAGAATATTTTTAAACGAATTACATCATCATCGTAGGGGCTTGTAACTATGTTTTAAATTAGACATAGGTGCAAGCTTAAAAGTCTTGTGCCTACGATAGTTTAAAATATTCTAAAAATAAAAGACTATTTGTAGGAATTTAAAAATTTTTACAAATAGTCTTTTTGTTTTTGTAAATTCTCTTTTTTTATAAAATTAAGAAAGGAAGTATTAATATGGAAAAAGTAAATAGTGGGGTTGTATTTAGTAATGATATTTTAAGAATTTTACAAGGTAAAAATGCTTTAGATTTTAATTATGAAAAAAATGGTTTAAGTTTACCAAGTAAAAAACAGATAGAAGTTTTAAGGGAAGATTTTAGAAAAGATGTAAATAGAATTTTTGAAAGAGATGTTACTATTTTTAGTGAAGAGAAAATGGAAGGATTTTTAAATGATTCATTAGAGGATTGTACGATTTATCCCCATTGTTTCTCTAGATAAAATTTATATAAGAGAAGATAAAGATTGCTATTTTTTAGATTGCACAAGACTGAATAATTCTAAAAAATTAGTTTCAAGGAAAAATCCTAATGATATATCAAGTGTAAAAAGACAAATTTTTGATATTTCACAAAGAGTAAGAAGTCAAGGAAAATTTGAAATTATTTTAGCAGATGATGTGGTTTTCTCTGGAAATGTTTTAAAAGAAGTTATAAAATGCTTTTATGAAAATAAAATTAGAGTTGTTGGAGTAAGGTCTGCTCTTGCAACCAAGGAATCTTATAATTTCTTTGATGAGAAATTAAAATTTGGATTAAAATGTGGATGCTTACTAGGTGAAAATGTGATTGATCAGATTTGTGAAAGAGATTTCTATTTTGGAATTGCACAATCTGGAATTTCTGTTGTAAAAGATGGAAAAATATTAAAGTCACCATATTTTAAGCCTTTTGGAGATCCAGTAAAAAGAGCTAGTATTCCAAAAGAGTATGAAATTTTATTTTCTAATGGATGTTTAGCTAGATCAATGTTTTTATGGAAATTTATAGAAGATAATTCTAAGAAAAAAGTTTTTATTAGAGATTTACCAGAAAAAATTGTAAATACTAATGAAAATGATAGAGTTTTAAAAGTTTTAGAGAAAGGATTTAAAGTTTATGAGAAAGATACAAATAGGAATAATGGGGAGCGCAGCTGATTTAAATTATGGAAAAGAGGCTGAAGAATTTGCAAAAAAATTAGGAGAATTAATTGCAAAAAGTGGAAATATATTAATATATGGAGCAGAAAAAGAATATAGTTCTCTTTCAACAAATGCAGCAATTGAAGCAAAAAGAAATAATGGCTTAACAGTTGGAATAACAGGTGGAAAAGAAAAGCAGGTTTTTGGAGAATTTAGACCAGATGTATTAATACCATGTGGATTAGAAATTGGAGGAGGAAGAGAATTTGTTTTAGTTTTATCATGTGATGTTATTATAGCAATTAGTGGAGGTTCAGGTACTTTAACAGAAATGGCAATTGCATATCAGGCTGGAATTCCGATAGTAACAGTTTCAAATTTTGGAGGTTGGGCAAAGAAACTTTCAAATAACTTTATTGATGAAAGAAATAGATTAAAATGCATTGAAGCAACATCTCCAGAGGATGCATTGGAAAAAGCAATTAATATTGTTTTAGAGAATAATAATTAAAAATTAAGAAAATAAATATTGCAAAATGATTGATAAATTTGGAAAAATGTGGTATTAATATAATAATGTGTTTATTTTTAAAATATGGTTAATAAAATAATTTTGTATGGGGACGGCAAGATGTCCTCATATTGTATTTAATTTAAGACATATTAAACAAAGAGGAAGGAGAAAGTCTATGTTTTATGATGGACTAGATAGAAGAAAATTACTTATTATTTTGGGGATTTGTTTAGTATTTGGACTTTTGATGACAGGAGGATTTAAATCAATCTTACTTACACTTCCAGGTGTAATAATTGCAATAACTTTTCATGAATTTGCACATGCATGGGTAGCTGATAAATTAGGAGATACTACACCAAGAGCACAAGGAAGACTTACATTAAACCCATTGAGTCATATAGATCCATTTGGAATTATATTACTTTTATTTGCAAATATTGGTTGGGGTAAACCAGTTCAAATTAATCCTAATAATTTTAATAGTAATAAATCAATAGAAACATGTGAAGCATTAGTATCTTTGGCAGGTCCTGTTATGAATATAATTTTAGCATTTATATTTATGATAATTTATTATGCTTTATATTATTTTGTAACTTGTCCTACAATTATTTTGCTTATAATTTTTTATATAATTACTGTAAATATTGGACTTGGAATTTTTAATCTTCTTCCAATTCCACCATTAGATGGATCAAAAATATTTGCTAGATTTTTGCCATATAATGCAAAAGCATGGATTGACAGAAATATGCAATATATTTATATAGTTTTTTTAATTTTATGGATTACAAATGTATTATCTTGGATAGTTTCACCAGTAATTTCAGTGGTATTTAATGGAATGAACTGGTTAGTTGCAAGAATTTTCGCAATATTTATATAAGATTTTAGGAGTGAAAATAAATTGGATAAAGATATATTTATTATGGGAATTGAAAGTAGTTGTGATGAGACTTCTGTCTCTATCGTAAAAAATGGTAGAGAAATTTTATCAAATGTTATAAATTCTCAAATATCAACACATGAATTATATGGAGGAGTTGTTCCTGAAATTGCTTCAAGAATGCATACAGAAGTTATTAATTTAATAATGAAACAAGCATTAAAAGAAGCTAATATGACATTAGATAAAATAGATGGAATTGCTGTAACTTATGGACCAGGTTTAGTTGGGGCACTTTTAGTTGGAGTTTCTTATGCAAAAGCTTTAAGTTTTGCAACTAAAAAGCCTTTAATTGCTGTAAATCATATAAATGGTCATATTGCAGCAAATTATATAACACACAAAGATTTACAGCCTACATTTCTATGTTTAATAATTTCAGGTGGGCATACATATTTAGTAAATGTAAAAGATTATAATGAATCAGAAATTTTAGGAAAAACTAAAGATGATGCTATTGGAGAAGCTTTTGATAAAGTAGCAAGAGTATGTAATTTAGGATATCCAGGTGGACCTAAAATAGATAATTTAGCAAAACAGGGAGTACCAAATATTCATCTTCCAGTTAGTCATTTAGAAAATTATAATTTTACATTTAGTGGAATTAAAACAGCAGTAATAAATTTAAATCACAAAGATCCAAATATAAATAAAGCAGATCTATGTGCAAGTTTTGAAGATGCTGTAACTCAAATGCTTATTTTTAATGTAGAAAAGGCAATTAAAGAATTTAAAGCTAAAAAAATAGTTTTAGCAGGTGGGGTTTCAAGAAATTCTTATATAAGAAAAGAATTTGATGAATTATCTAAGAGATTGAATATTCAAGTTTATTATCCAGATGGAATTTTATGTACAGATAATGCTGCAATGATTGCTTCAAGTGCATATTGGGAATTTTTGAAGGGTAATTTTGCAGATTTAAAATTAAATGCAGAACCGGGGTTGAAATTATAAATGATATATGTAATAGGAGATTTGCATTTATCTTTTTCTACAAATAAACCAATGGATATTTTTGGAGGTAATTGGGATAATCATGCAGGAAAGATAAAGCAAAATTGGATTAAAGAAGTTAATAGTGAAGATACAGTAATTTTACCAGGTGATTTTTCATGGGCTATGTATTTAGAAGAAACATTAGAAGATTTTTCTTATTTAAATAAATTGCCAGGAAAGAAAATCTTATTAAAAGGAAATCATGATTATTGGTGGGATACTGTTACTAAAATGAATAAATTTTTAAATGAAAATGGCTTTGAAAATATTTATTTTTTACAAAACAATAGTTATCTTGTAGAGAACAAAATTATTTCACGGAACTAGAGGATGGACAAATATTATTTCAGAAGAAAATTATAAAATTCAAAAAAGAGAGTGTGAAAGATTAAAGCTTTCTTTAGAAGATGGAATTTCAAAATTTGATAAAGATAAAGAAATAATTGTTTTTATGCATTATCCTCCTTTTTATAAAGAAGATGTTCCTGAAGAAATTGATTATATTAAACTTATGAAAAAATATAATGTAAAAAAATGTTATTATGGTCATCTACATAGTGAGGCTCATAGTGATGCAATAGAAGGTATAATTGATGGAATAGAATTTAAGTTGGTAAGTTCAGATTATTTAAATTTTAATTTGATAAAAGCATTGTAAAATCTCGATTTTTTTATATCGGGATTTTATTTTTTTAAAAAAGTATTGACAAACGATTGTTCATGATGTAAAATGATTTTGCAAACAGAAATTTGGAAAACAGATTTTTACAAACAGGAGGAATTTTAAGATGGGATTTTTTAAGAAAAATAATAATTTTATTACTTATACAATAGATAAAAGTTTTACTAAAAACCTTGCTATATCAGTACAAAACGGTCAAGTTGCAGTTAGTGCTCCATGGTATGTTAGTAAAAGAAAAATAGAAGAAATTATTTCAGATAAAAAATCCTGGATAATTCAAAAATTAAAAGAATATGATCAATTAAATAAGATAAAAGATTTGAATACAGAAAATAGAATAGTTAAAGTTTTTGGTGAAGATTATAATTTAAAAATTTTTTATAAATTAATTAAAGTACCTGAATTATATTTAGAAAATAAAACTATAAAAATTGAGTTACCATCTAAATATAAAAATTCAGATAATACTAAAATAATTGATTTAATTATAGAAAAATTTTATAAAAAATTAGCAGAAAAAGAAATTGAAGAAACAATGGAGAAAACTAGAAAAGAACTAGGAATTGCTCCTGATGATTACATTATAAAAAAGTTAGATAAAACTCTTGGAACATATGATGAAAAAAATCAAGTAATTTTTATTAATCCAGAAATAGTTAAATTTGATAGAGATGTTTTAGAATATGTAGTTTTACATGAGTTTTGTCATTTGAAATATAAAACACATTGCAAAAGTTTTTATAAAATATTAAGTAAATATATGAAAAATTATAAAAATGTTGAACAAAAAATTAAAGTATGGAAATTCTAATATATTTTATTAAAACTTAAAAAGATAGATTATTAATCTAATTAGATGTTTATAATATATATATGAATCAGATATTAGAAACTAAAAATAATATAAGAAAATATAAAAAAATTTTTAAAATTCAATTTTTTATATCTTTTTTGTCTATAGTTGCTTTATTTATATATATTTTAAATGAGAATAGTATCAAAGATAATGAATATGAAATTACTAAAATTGCAAGTCAAAATGCTAAAATAGTTTCAATTTTTGAAAGTTATGGAAGTGAGGAATATTATAAAAATGATATATATTTTTGTACATTGAAAATTGAAAAAATTAATTTAGAATATTTTGTGTATAAAAATTATTCAGAAGATCTTTTAAAAATATTGCCATGTAAGTTTTCAGGAGGAAATTTAAATGAAAATAGTAATATATGTATAATAGGTCATAATTATTTTGATGATAGATTTTTTGGGAATTTAAATAAATTAGAAATTGAGGATAAAATAGTTTTAGAAGATTTAAAAGGAAATATATATAATTATTATATATATGATATTTACGAAATAAATGAGAATGAGATTTATGAAGTTATAAAAAATGAAAAACAATCTAAAATACTTACTTTATGTACATGTACTACTGATAAAAATATTAGATTAATAGTTAAAGCGAGATGTGTATAATACCAAAAATATAATTGCAATTTTATAATTTCTTTGTTATAATCGAAAAATGAAATATAATAATAAGAGATTTTTTATGTAAAGGAGCATCATGGATAGAGTATTAACTTTAGAATCAAATAAATATGAGTTACGTTTAGATAATTTTGAAGGTCCATTAGACTTATTATGCTATCTAATTGATAAAGAAAAAATGAATATATATGAAGTTTCTATTAATGACATAGCAAACCAATATATTGAATATTTAAAAAAGCAGGAAAGTTTGAATTTAGAAATTGCTAGCGAATTTTTAGTTATGGCATCAACTCTTCTTTTAATTAAGTCAAAAGGATTATTACCAAAGGAAGTTGAAGATGAGGCCGAACTTACTGAAGATGAGTTAATTAGAAGAATTATAGAATATAAAAAATATAAAGAGATTTGTAAACAATTTAGAAAAAGATATAATGAATATTCTAAAAGAATATTTAAATTGCCTGAAATGATTGAACTTCCTAAACAATCATTAGAAATTAAATATGAAGAAAAAGATATTGTAGAAGTTTATAAAAAAATAGTTCAAAGAAACAATGATAAGAAAAATGAATATGCTGATAATATTCAAAAGATTGCTTTAAATGATACATATAATGTTGGAGATAAAGTTAAAGAAATATATAGAGAGCTTATAAAAAAGCCAAGTTTTATATTTGGAAAAAAGTTTTCAATAAAAGAGAAACCAAAAGCAGAAGTAGTAACTGCTTTTACTGGAGTTTTAGAATTAAGCAGAAGAAGTAAGATTTTAACTAAACAAGAAGAATTGTTTGGAGATATTGTAATTTCCAAAAGAAAAAGAAATAATGAAAATATTGAAAAATTATAATCAAATTTAATGTATTTTAAATATAAAAGTTAAATTTTGGTATTATATTTTTTAAATCAGGAAAGACTATAGCAATAAAGAGGTTTTTATATGCTAAATATAGTCTTTTTTTGTATTGCTTTTATTTTTGGAGGAGTCTTTTCTTCTAAGATGAAAATTAGAATTGAAAAGATAGAATTAAATATTAATAATGTAAATTTTAAATTTAGAATTGGAATTTTTTTGTTTAGTTTTTTAAAGATACTTGAATTAAAATGTGATAAAAATGGAGTTAAAATTCTTGGTAAAACCTTTTCATATAAAAGAATTTTTAATATAGATCTTAAAGAATTAATACTAAAAATTTTAAAAAATAGAGATAAAAATAAAAAAAATAAATTAGATTTTAAAATTGATTTGGCAAAATTCACTTTAAAACTAGGAACAGAAGATATGTTTATAACAGTGTTTTTGGTAACATTATTATCTGGACTCTTTACTGAATTTTTAAAAAACAAAATGAAAAAAATAAATAATAGAAAAATAGCTTATAAAGTTCTTCCTGAATTTAATAAAACTGAATTTTTTTATGAAGGAAAAATAGATATTTCTATAAAAACATTAGACTTAAAAAGCCTTGTTTTTAAAAAGCAAATTAAAATAAAAGATACTTAATTAATTTATCTAATAAAATACCTATATGTATAAATTTTATTTTTTGGTCAATAATAGAAGTATTAAAAAATCTAATATAGAAAGGAAAGATTTTTATGAGTGAACACCCTATTGAAGGATTAATGAGAACAGCCATGAATAGTATACAAGATATGGTTGATGTAAATACTATCATTGGTGAACCTATAGAAACATCAGCAGATGTTATGATTATTCCAATTTCCAAAGTCTGTTTTGGATTTGCAGCAGGTGGAAGTGAATTTAATGCAGAAACTTTAAATGAATATAAGAAAAAAGAAAAGGAAGAAGAAATGCAATATAAACTTCCGTTTGGTGGAGGAAGTGGAGCAGCTGTTTCAATAAATCCAGTTGCATTTTTAGTTATAAATAATGAGAATATAAAATTAATGCCAATTAATTATACATCTACTATTGATAAATTAATTGATTATATTCCAGATGTTATAAATAAAGTTTGCAAAAAAGATGAAACAAAAGAAAATAAAGATGCAGAAATTAAAGCAGAAGTAAGAGAAGAGGTAACGCAAAAAGAAGTAAGAAAAGAACAAAGAGATTCAAAATCACAAGCTACAGAAAATACAGCTGATTATTTAGAAGATGAATAAAAATAAAAAATTGAAAAAAGTTTTTTCTATACACTACACAAAAAATTTTTTTAATGATATAATAATCAAAAATATTATATCGTCTAGAAGTGTCTTATAAAAAATTAGCATTTTTAAAATTTAAAGTTTTGCTTGAAAAACTTTAGTTTTAAAGACTTTCTAGATTTGAAAGGAACGTGGGTTATGGGAAAAATTGTTCTTTTAGATGATTTGACTATAAATAAAATAGCAGCTGGTGAAGTTATAGAAAGACCTGCATCTGTTGTTAAAGAAATGGTAGAAAATTCAATAGATGCAGGAGCTAAGAACATAACAGTTGAAATAAAAAATGGAGGAATTTCATTAATTAAAGTAACAGATGATGGCTCTGGTATGGCTGAAGATGATATGGAGATCGCATTTGAACGTCATGCTACAAGTAAGATAAGACAAGCTAAAGATTTGGAAACTATAACAACTATGGGGTTTAGAGGTGAGGCTTTAGCTAGTATTGCTTCAATTGCAAATGTTGAGATGATAACTAAAAGAGCTGAAGATGAAACAGGACATAGAATAGTTGTTGAAGCTGGAAAAGTTTTGGATAAATCAGAGGTTGGAGCTCCTGTAGGAACATCAATAACTGTAAAAAATTTATTTTTTAATACACCTGTAAGATATAAATTCTTAAAAAAAGATTTTACTGAAGCTGGATATATTGAAGATGTGATAACTAGAATTGCACTTGTTAATAAAGATGTTGCTATAAAACTTATTAATACAGGAAAAACAGTTATTCAAACAAATGGAAGTGGTGATTTTCAATCTGTAATTTATAGTATATATGGAAAAGATATTGCAAGCGGAATTATGGATGTTGATTATACATATGAAGATATAAGAGTTGTTGGTGTTGTTGGTAAACCTGAAATTGCAAGAAATACAAGAGCACATCAGTTATTTTTTGTAAATAATAGATATATAAAAGATAAAAATTTAACAGCAGCTGCTGATCAGGCATATAAAGGCATTGTGCCAAATGGGAAACATGGATTTTTAATTTTAAATGTTGAGATAAGTCCAAAAAAAGTAGATGTTAATGTTCATCCAGCTAAACTTGAAGTTAGATTTGAAGAAGAAGGAAAAGTATTTAAAGCTGTATATCATGCAATAAAATCAGGTTTAGCAAAAGGCGAAAATATTGAAAATATTGAAAAACCTATAAATATAGATAAAAAACAGGTAGAACAATCAACAGTTGATGAGAAAAATGAGGAAAAAGATGTAAAAAAGAAAGAATATAAACCACATGAAAATGCATTTACAGGATTTTTTAAAAAGATTTTAAAAGAGCCAGAAGAAACAAAAGAAGAAATTGAAAATAATAATTTAAGAGAGATTTTTGAATATAGACAAAATGCAAAAGAGAGAGTTTTTGATAAAGAAGAATTATCTAATGATAAATTAAATGGTGATAAAAGCACAAATATCGAAATAAATGAGTTTGATGAACTAAAGACTCCAGAAAGTTCTATTGCAACTGAAGAACCTACAATTAAAGCAGAAAATTTTGTATCAGAGATTAAACCTATGGAAGATTTGGAAATTGATGAAAATATTGAATCAGACAATGAATCAAAAAAAGCAAAAATAGGTGACACTATAATTTCTAGTGATACAAAAGAATTAGATTTTGACATAACAGCTGCCGCATTAAAAGGGGAAACAGTTAGATTAGATTCAACAAAGGCTATTACAAATTCTTTAGATCAAAAAACGGAAGTTATAGGTAATTTAAAAGAAATAAAAGATGAAAAAGCAGAAAAATCTATAGAAAATGATGAAACAAAAGATCCAAAAGATGTTGAAAATATTGATGAAGTAACAGAAAAACTTTTAAAAATGAAAATGGATTCTGGAATGGATGATACTCAATTTATAGATACAGCTAAAGTAAGAGAAGGATTAAAAGAAATAAAAGGACCTGTTACTCCAGAATTTGCTAATATGTATAAAAAAGTTTTTGGTACAGATGTACAAGAAGTTAGAAGAACTAAAGAAGAGGAAGAAGCAAAAATTAATGGCTCTGGATATTTAAAATATGCAAATTCTGAAAATATGAGTGTATTTGAAAATGAAAATACATATGTGCCAGAGATAAAATATAAATTTATTGGAATAGTTTTTTCTACATATATTATTATTCAGATTAAAGATGAGATGTTTTTGATTGATCAACATGCTGCTCATGAAAGAATTATGTATGAAAAAGTAAAAGCCAATTATTATAGTACAACAGAAAAAGATTCTCAATTACTTTTATTAGCAGATATAATAACTTTGACACATAAAGAGATGGATATAGCTAGAGAAAATCAAGAAATGTTTAAAAAAGCTGGATTTGAATTTGAAGAATTTGGTGAAAATACTGTAAAATTAACAGCTGTTCCTAGTATGTGTGAACAATTAAATACAAAAAAATTATTTTTAGAGATACTAGATGAAATGGATACAGTTGCTGTAACTGCTAAACAAGAAAAAGAAGATAAATTTATAGCTACAGTTGCTTGTAAATCAGCTGTTAAAGGAAACATGAAATTAGATGAAAAAGAAGTAGATAGTTTGATGAAAAAATTATTATCACTTCCTAATCCATTTTCATGTCCACATGGCAGACCAACTGCGATAAAAATCACACTTAGTGATTTAGAGAAAAAATTTAGTAGGAGATAGACTAAAATATATGGAAAAAGTAATAGTAATTGCTGGACCAACTGCTTCAGGAAAAACATCTCTTTCAATTGAACTTGCTAAAAAAATTGATGGAGAGATTATTTCAGCTGATTCAATGCAAATATATAAAGATATGGATATAGGAACAGCAAAAGTTACTAAAGAAGAAATGCAAGGAATAA
Source organism: uncultured Clostridia bacterium (assembly GCA_944389125.1). GTDB lineage: Bacteria > Bacillota > Clostridia > TANB77 > CAG-508 > Scatovivens. The sequence goes on from CALXLF010000003.1 coordinate 141,296, forward strand.
AACATTATTTAGTAGATTTCGTAGAACCAACAAAAAGGTATACAGTATCTGATTTTAAAAGAGATAGTATGAATGCTATAAAAGAAATTTTATCAAAAGGTAAAACTCCTATTGTTGTTGGTGGAACTGGATTATATATAAATTCATTAGTTTATGGAATTGATTATCAAGATATGGAATTTGATTTAGAATTTAGAAATAAACTTATGAAACATGCAGAGACAGAAGATGGACTAAAAGAATTATATGATAAAGCTTGCAGAATTGATAGTAAAGCAATGGAAAAAATTAGTCTAAATGATAAGAAAAGAATTTGCAGAATTATAGAAATTTATAAAGCAACTCGGAAAAACAAAAACAGAACTTGAGATTATATCTAGACAAAATAAACCAGAATATGATTTCTTGAAGTTTGCTATTGACATGAAGAGAGATGTTTTGTATGAGAGAATAAATAAACGTGTTGATATAATGTTAGAGTCTGGATTAGTTGATGAGGTTAAAAATATTCTAAAAAAATATAATGAATTTCCAACGGCGTTACAAGCTTTAGGTTATAAAGAAGTTAAAGAATATTTAGATAATAAAATAACTTATGAAGAAATGGTAGATAAAATAAAGCAAGAAACTAGAAGATATGCAAAAAGACAACTTACTTGGTTTCGAAAAAATAATGATTATATATGGCTTAATGCAGAAAATGGTGTACAAAAAAATATAGAGCTTATTATAAAGGAGTTATATAGTGCTTAAAAAGATTCAGAAGAAAAGATTGTTTAAATTAATAGGTGTTATTTTTTTAATTATTTTTTTAATATATTTTTTATTAAATAGTACAAATTTAATTGGAAAGAATACAGATACATTTTTAGTAGAAGAAGGTACTCTTTCATATGAAGAAGAAGCTGAAGGGTATATAATTCGTGATGAAAATGTTTTAAAGGGAACAAATTCATCTAATGGTGTTAGTCAAATTGTATCAGAAGGATCTAGAGTTTCTAAAGGTGAATCAGTTTTTAGATATTATTTAGGTAATGAAGAAGAGATAAATAGTCAAATAGATGAATTAGATAATCAAATTGATGAAGCTCTTCAAAATAATCAGGAACAGAAAGATTCTGTTGATATTATAAGTTTGGAAACTGAAATGAAAAATATTTTAAATGAATTATATAAATCAAATTCAATACAAGATATAAAAGAATATAAGAAAAATCTTAGTAGCTATGCTACAAAAAAAGCTGAAATTGCAGGAGAACTAAGCCCTGCAGGTTCATATATAAAAGAATTAATAGAAAAAAGAAAAAGTTTAAGTGATCAGCTAAATTCTAATTCAGAAACAATTGTGTCAGATAGAGCAGGAATGGTTTCATATAGAGTTGATGGATTAGAAGATGTTTTAACTATAAACAATGGAGATTTTAGTTATTTATCATCGGATCTTTTAGATAGTTTTGGATTAAATGTTGGTGTTAGTATTCCAGAAAGCCAGGAGTCTGGAAAAATTATAAATAATTATTATTGCTATATTGCATGTCCAATTGATACTGAAAATTCAGAAGTCGCATCAGTTGGAGATGAAGTGATGTTAAGATTATCTGATGGATCAGAAGTTCCAGCTGAAATTTCATATATTGTTCAAGAAGATAAAGACAGAATTTTGGTATTTAAAATAACAGAAGGTGTTGAAAGACTTATTGAATATAGAAAAATTTCTTTTGAAATTGTTTGGTGGAGTTATTCAGGATGGAAAATTAGTAATTCTGCTATAGTAGAAGAAAATGATTTATCATATGTATATGTTTCTAAGGCAGGAGTTCAGGAAAAAGTCTTGGTAAAAGTTTTAAGACAAAATGATACATATTCAATTGTCGAAAATTATACTAATGATGAACTTATGGAATTAGGATATTCGGTAGATGAAATTCAAAATATGCCACAAATAAAATTATATGATCAAATTATAGTAAAAAATAAATAATAATGTAAAAAAATATTGTCAAAAGATGTAAAAAAGATGTTAAAATATTACATCAAGATTACAATTTAGAAAAAATAATATAACATTTTAAAAAAAGTATTGACAATGAAACAAAAAAGAAGGATACTATGTATATGATTATAAAATAACTTTATTACGAATGAAGAGAAAATTATTAGGAGGTTCAAAAAATGGCAGTTGCTGCATTTAAAAAAATTTGGGATTATTTAGTAGGAGAAAACGATGAAGGAGCAGAAGATGAGTATGATACTACAGATGCTGCATATGACTATGGTGAAGAAGAGGAAGATACAAATGGTGAAACTTTCAGCGTTTTCAGAAAGAAGAATAGAGATAAAGTTGTAAGTATGCCTCAATCTCAATCTATAAAGATGAAAATACTAAAACCAACTAATTATGATGATTGTGATGGAATAATTAGAGAATTAAAAGTAAAAAACGGAATCGTTATGAATCTAGAATATGTAAATAAAGATATAGCTAGAAGAATTATTGATACTGTTAGTGGTGCTGTTACTGCACTTGATGGTCGTATAGAGAAGGTGTCTAATGCCATATTTGTTGTAGCTCCTTATAATTATGATATAATAAATGAGCCTATTAACAAGGAAAAAAGTGAAAGGACTGGATTTCTTGGACAAAATAGGTAAACATTAGGAGGTTTAAAATATGTTAACACCGTTGGATATTGAGAACAAAAGGTTCGGCAGATCTATTAAAGGTTATAATGTTGACGAAGTTGATGAATTTTTAGATGAATTAACAGTTCAATATGAAAGACTATATAAAGAAAATGCAGAACTAAAAGAGCAAGTTGAAGGATCAAAAAAGGACTTAGAGCACTACAGAAGTGTCGAACATACATTACAAAATACATTGGTAATGGCTCAAACGACAGCTGAAGACATAAAAAAAATGGCTCAACAACAAGCCGATCAAATTATTGCAGAAGCAAATGCTAAAGCAAAAAAATCGGTTGAAGAATTAGATAGACAAGAATTTGAATTAAGAGCAAAACTTGAAGAAAAGAAAAAAGAATATGAATTGTTTAAATCAAAAATGGAAAGATTATTACTTTCACAATTAGATATGTTAAAAGATGAAGATGAATAAAATTTAACTTTACAAAAGAATTGCTTTGATGGCAATTCTTTTTTTGCAAATATTGCTTTTTCATGTATTTTGTTACAATAGAATTAAATCGGTATTACATTTTCGTAAATCTTATTGACTTATTGTATATTTAGAATAAAATAAATATATGGTATAGAGGTGGAAAAATGAGAATTATAGGTGGACATAATAGAGGTACCAAATTATATACTCTGAATGGATATGAAACAACTAGACCAACATTAGATAGAGTAAAAGAAGCTCTATTTAGTAAAATTAATTTTGAATTATTAGATTCGATTATATTAGATTTATTTTCAGGCAGCGGTGCTTTAGGGCTAGAAGCTCTAAGTAGAGGTGCCAAAAAAGCATATTTATGTGATAATTCTTTTAAAGCTCAAGAAATTATAAAGAAAAATATTGAGAAAACAAAAATGCAGGAAAAAGCTGTATTAATAAAAAAAGATTGTTTTGATGCTTTAAAATTTTTTTATAAAAATCAGATAAAATTTGATATAATTTTTCTTGACCCGCCGTACAAAACGGATTATAATATAAAAACTATAGAATTAATATTAAAATATAATTTATTAAATGAAGATGGAAAAATTATAATTGAAACAGATATAGAAAAAGAAATTCTGGAAAATTTGAAAGATTTTCCTTTGGATATTGTAGATATAAAAAAATATGGGAGGGTAACTCTTATATTTGCAAAGCGAAAGGGGTAACTATGGAAATCTTTGCATTATTGGAAACTTTAGAAGATATATTAGAAAAAAGTAAAACAGTACCTTTTACAAACAAAAGTATTGTCAATAAAAGTGAACTTTTAGATATTATAAAAGAGGTAAGATTAAAATTACCAGATGAGCTAAAACAAGCTAAATGGATAAAAGAAGAAAGAGAAAGAATAATAGCTGAGGCACAAAAAGATGCTGATGATATTGTAAAAGAAGCTGAAAACAGAATAATTTCAATGATTGATGAACATGAAATTACTAAAAAGGCTTATGAAAAGAAAACAGAAATCATTGCAACAGCTAATGATATTTATAGAGAATTTTCAAACAATGCAAACAATTATGCAGATGGAGTTTTGAAAGATGTTGAAGATACAATGATTAAACTTTGCGAGACTATTAATAATATAGAGGAAAGCTTACAAGGAAAAATTGAAACAGTTCAAGAACAAAGAAAGCAATTAAAATAAGCAAATATTTGTAGATGAAGAGATTAGAGGTTAGAAAAATAGTTTTAATTTTCTAATTTCTAATCTTTAAATATTTAATAACCAGTATGTTTAAGAGGTGTATAAATTGGGAAGAAAGAAAAAAAGAAATGTAGGAAAACAAACAAAAAGAAAAAATAAAAATGTTAGTACCTTTGATTTTGACTTTATTGCAGTAGTTGTTTTGGTTGTTTTAGGAATATTATCATTTCTAATTATATATTCACAAGCAGGAACAGCAGGACAAATCTTAAGCCCAGCCTTAGGTGGAATTTTAGGAGGAATAAAATATATAATTCCATTTGGAATTTTAGGTGTGGCATTTGCAGTATATAGAGAAGATGGAAAATATGTTAAAACAAAGTTATTACAAGGATTGATTTTTTTAGGTTGTCTAGCATCTGTTTTTACTATATATCAGATTTCTATTAATAATATTAATATAACTAAAGGTTTTGATACAGTTGTAGATGCTTCATATGCTCTTGGATTAAGCAATAAAGGTGGAGGAACAATAGGAGCAGTAATTGCATATCCTTTAGTTACTTTGTTCGGAGAGTTTGGAGCAGCAATTGTTTCATTTGGCTGTGCTGCAATTTTATTAGTATTTACATTTGGAATTAATATTACAGAAATTATAGAGAATTTAAGAGATAGGATAGATGAATCTCGTGAGATTAGAGAAGAAGTAAATCACGAAAGAGAAGCAAAAAGAGAAGAAAGGGCTAAAAAGAGAAAAGCAAGAATTGCAGAAGAAGAATCTAGAGAAGAAGCAAAATATAGAAATCAACAAATTGAAGAAGAAATTATTCCTGAAGATCAAATAAAAATTAATTTAGATACAGAACCTGAAGAAAAACCAAAGAAAAAAGGCGGAATTAAGGGATTACTTAGAAAAGCTGATAATACTGCAGAAATAGTAGAAATTTCGAATCCAAATGAAATAGAAAATAATTTATTTAAAGAGCAGGAAGTAACAAAAGAAAATAAAACTCAAGAGGTTCTACAATTAGAACATAATACAGTTTCTTTAGAAGATGAGAATTATGAAATTCCACCAATTGAACTTTTAAGACAAGGAACTGGAAAATCAAATAAAGGAGGAAAAAAAGCGGTAACAGATACTGCTGTTAAATTACAAAAAACCTTATATAGTTTTGGAGTTTCAGCAAAAGTAGAAAATGTATCTGTAGGTCCTGCTATTACAAGATATGAATTAAAACCAGCAGAAGGTGTTAGAGTTAGTAAAATAGCTAAACTTGCTGATGATATTGCATTAAATTTAGCAGCTGAAAGTATAAGAATTGAAGCTCCAATTCCTGGTAAACAAGCAGTTGGAATTGAAATTCCAAATGTAGAAAAAGAAACTGTTCCATTAAGAGATGTTATTGAATCAGATGAATTTATTAATGCTGAATCAAGTCTTTCAATGGGACTCGGAAAAAATATTGCTGGGGAAGTTGTTATAGCAGATATAGCAAAGATGCCTCATGTTTTGATTGCAGGTTCTACTGGTTCAGGAAAATCTGTATGTATAAATACTTTAATTGCAAGTATTTTATACAAATCAAAACCTAGTGAAGTAAAGCTTTTAATGGTTGATCCAAAAGTAGTTGAATTATCAGTATATAACGGAATACCACATTTGCTTATTCCTGTTGTTACAGATCCTAAAAAGGCAGCAGGAGCTTTAGCTTGGGCTGTTCAAGAAATGGAAAAAAGATATCACTTATTTGCTGAAAAAGGTGTAAGAGATTTAAAAGGATATAATAAAGCAATGAGAGGTGAGACTCTTGGAAGATTACCTCAAATTGTAATTATAATAGATGAATTAGCTGATTTAATGATGGTTGCTCCAAAAGATGTTGAAGATGCAATTTGTAGATTAGCTCAAAAAGCCAGAGCAGCTGGAATGCACTTAGTTATTGCTACTCAAAGACCTTCTGTTGATGTAATTACAGGTATAATTAAAGCAAATATTCCATCTAGAATTGCATTTGCGGTTTCTTCACAAATAGATTCAAGAACAATTCTAGATATGGCAGGAGCAGAGAAATTACTTGGAAAAGGTGATATGTTATTTTATCCAATTGGAGCTTCAAAACCAGTTAGGGTACAGGGATCATTTATCTCTGATCAAGAAGTTGAAAATGTAGTTGGATTTATAAAATCAAAAGCAAATGTTAAATATAATGAAGATATTATAGAGCAAATTGAAAATGCAAATAAATCTGATAAAGAAAAAGATGAAGACAAAGATCCAGATGATGATGCAGATGAATATTTAAATGATGCAATAGAATGTGTTATAGAACTTGGACAAGCTTCAACATCATTTATTCAGAGAAAATTTAAAGTTGGTTATGCAAGAGCTGGAAGAATTATTGATCAGATGGAAGCAAGAGGAATTATTTCTGGTTATGAAGGAAGTAAGCCTAGAAAGGTTCTTATGAGTAAAGAAAGATGGCAAGAACTAAATATGAGTCCAGCAGTTGGTGAGTCAGAAGAGTTTAAGTCAGATAATGAGGATTAAAGAAAAAGGAGAAATTTTTTATATATGAAATTATTTTCAAAAGATAATGATTATAATTTAATATTAGAAAAGATTTTAGATTCAAAGTATTTTTCTTCTAATTCTAAAAGTTTACTTTTAAGTATGATATATAAAATTGAAAATTGTTATGAAGACTATCAAAAAGTAAAAAATATAAGTAAAACAAAAGACGAATTTTTGGAAAAAATTATTGATACTATAAAAAAATATTGTGATAATATAAAACTAGTTGAACCAGATTCAAAAGATGCTGAAATATTAAAAAAGAATAATGTTTTAGCATTAACAAATGAAAGAGAAAGAAGTATATTATCATATCCAACAGAAATAGCATTATTATATGCTATTTCTGATGTGTTGCCAAAATATTTTTATATTCCAGATGATTTTATTTTAAAAAATTCATTTCAAAATACTTTAGTGAATGGATATAACCAAAATAATCTAGAAATTTTAGCTGATTTTAATGGATGGTCTTGGGATATAAATTTAAAATTAAAAAATAATATAATGGATAATTTGATTTATCAAAATTTACTAATATTATTTGGAATTAATTTTATGGATGATTGGACGGAATGTTCTAGTACACAAAAAAATCCATTGCAAGAAGTAAAAAAAGAATTTATGGGAACAAAATATTTTGACATACTTTGTAAATATTTATATATTAATTCAAGTGAAAAAGAAAAAAAGAAAATTGATAAAATTATTGAAAGAAAAAAAATAGAGTATGATAGAATTTCTAATAAGTCAAAATTTTTTGAAGAAATTAAAAATAAAAAATTGACTTATTTAAAACAATTAGAGAAAATAGATATATTATTAAATGATAAAGAAAAATTAATGAAAAAATATATTTCAGTGAACTTAAAATTAGATGAAGGAAAGAAATTCACTACTGTAAATTCATATAAGAAAATACTTGAACTAAAAAGAGAAAAGTATTTAAATCAAATAAATAATTTAGGAAATTTAATGAAACCTGTGAATTTTTTAAATTATAAAAAGGAATTAGAAGACTCTATTAAATTTTCAGAATATCAGGAGCCACATGAAATAAATAAAAATCTTCAAATTGAATTTGTAAAAGTATTAGGAAGTGTAGTAGATTTTATTGAAGATTCTGAAGAAATTATAGATTATATTTATAGAATAAGATATTATAAAAATTTATATATAGATGAAAATACTCAAATTTGTAATATAAAGGATTTGAATTTAGATCAAGTATTAAAAAAATTAATATTTAAAGGATGTAATAAAGAAAAACCAGTTTTAAGAAAAATTGTTTCAGATCAGGATATTAATTATGAAATTATAAAAAATATTTTAGATACGAAAATTATGGATTTACAATCAATAAAATTTGAATTATTACTAAAAGAAAGAAAGTTAGCGGTAAGAGTTTATGAAGAAGAGGTTTATGATAAAGATTTTGAGATAGATTATGAGAATCCTAAAAAAGATATTTTAATAAAACAAAATAAGATTTTAAAATTATTCATTTAAAATGTTTATTACATTTTTTATATGCAAAAGATTAAATTAAGAAAGGAATATGTTTATATGAAAGTTACTTTTCTAGGAGCAGCAAAGACTGTAACAGGATCAAATCATCTAGTGGAAGCAGCAGGAAAAAAATTTTTAGTGGACCTTGGAATGTATCAAGGAAAAATAACAGAAGAAATGAGTAATGAAGCGCCATTTTTATTTAATCCAGATGAGATAGATTTTGTTTTACTTACACATGCACATATTGATCATTCTGGAAGAATTCCTAAATTATATAATGAAGGATATAGAAATCCAGTATATGCAACAAAAGCAACATGTGATTTATGTTCAATAATGTTACCAGATAGTCGGACATATACAAGAAACTGAAGTGGAGTGGAGAAACAGAAAAAGATTAAGAGAAGGAAAAGAGCCAATCTTACCTATGTATACAGCAGAGGATGCAGAAAAATGTTTAGAAATTTTTCATCCAGTTGGTTATGATGAAATAATTGAAATAGATGATAATATCAGTGTTAGATTTAATGATGCGGGACATATGCTTGGTTCTGCTATTATTGAAATTTGGGCTACTGAAGATGGAAAAACAACAAAAATTGTTTTTTCAGGAGATATTGGAAATAATGATTTGCCTTTATTAGATTCTCCAACAATGATTGGAAGCGCAGATTATGTTGTTATGGAATCTACTTATGGAAATAGACTTCATGTAAGAAATGACCAAAAAGCAGAAACATTCTTAAATATAGTTTCTGAAACTTTGGACAATGGAGGTACAGTTGTAATTCCTTCATTTGCAGTTGGTAGAACACAAGAAATTTTATATGAAATTGATAAATTAAAAGATGAAAGAAGTTTAGAGGATAAAGAGTTTGCTAGAAAATATAAGATATTAATGAAAGCAGATGTCTACGTTGATAGTCCTTTAGCAATTTCTGCAACAGAAATTTTTAAGAAAAATACGGAATTATTTGAAGAAGATATTCAGGAAAAAATAAAAAGAGGAGATAATCCACTTGAATTTCCTGGACTTCACTTTACAGTAACAGCAGAAGAGTCAAAAGAATTAAATAATATGGACAAACCTTGTATTATTATATCAGCAAGTGGTATGTGTGATGTTGGTAGAATTAAGCATCATTTAAAACATAATTTATGGAAGCCTACAAGTACCATTCTTTTTGTTGGATATCAAGCACCTGGAACTCTTGGAAGAAGCATAGTAGATGGAGCTAAAAAAGTAAAGATATTTGGAGAAGAAATCGCTGTTAATGCTAGAGTTGAATATATTGAAGGTTATTCAGGACATGCTGATCAAGAATGGCTTTTAAATTTTGTATATTCATTTAGAAATCCTCCAAAACATATATTTTTAGTTCATGGTGAACCAGATTCTGAAGAAGCATTAAAAGAAAAAATTGAAGAAAATGCTGAGATTAAAGTAACAACACCATCTTTAGGAGAAACATATAACTTAGATGGAACAGATACACCAAAACTTGAATTAAGCGAAGAAGAGCAAGCTCAATATGAAAAAATGGTAAAACGTTATGAAGTTTTGGATAATATAGATAATTTAATGGAAAAAATGCTTGATATGGAAAGTGCTGTTAAAGAGAATAAATTAGTTACTAATGATGAAGAGATTGAAGCCCTTAGTAAGCGTGTAAAAGATTTGCAGAATCATATTGATAAATTAATGAAATAAATTATAATTGAAAGGATTATAAAAATATGGACAAATTCATAAATGATGCTATAGTTGGAAATCAAACTGTTACTGCTAGCTTTTCTAAGAAAGGAGAACTTTTAAGACTTTTTTACCCACAAGTTGATTATAAGCAATTTGTAGAGAAAATGCATGTTGGTGTAAAAGTAAATGATTCTGGATTAATATATTTACATGCTGATGTTAATAATATTTATATGCAAAGCTATATAGAAAATACTAATATTCTGCAAACTGAAATATTAAATACATATTTTGATTTAAGAGTTTTACAAACAGATTATGTTCCAATTAAAGAAAATATTTTGGTTAGAAAATATTTCTTTAAAAATGAAAGTGATAAGACATTAAATGTAGATTTATTAGTGTATTCAAAGATTTTAACTAATATTAATAATGATACATGTGGATATGTAAAAAATGATACATTAATACAATATAATCATGATTATTCTGTTTGTTTGTTTTCAAAAGATAAATTTTCTGCATATCAAATAAATGGGTCTTCTAATAATTTTATGTCAGGTGTTATAGGTGGAAAAGATTATATTGGACTTTCTTCAGATTCTAGTGTGAGTTATAAAGTTGGAGAGATTAAACCAGGTGAGACTGTATCAAAATGTTTATATATTTTAATAAATGATAATAAAGAGAAAAATGTTTTAAATGATTTAGATAAAGAAATAGAAAGAATAAGAAAAATAGATGAAAAAGATTTATTTGATTATACAGAAAAATATTGGAAAAAATTTGTAAAAGATCATGACAAATTAGGAATTGAAAAATCAAAAATAAGTGATAAAATAAAAAATATTTATAAAAGAAGTATACTACTTTTTCCACTTCTTCAAAATAAGGAAACAGGCGGAATTTCAGCAGGTATGGAAATAGATGAATACAAGCAAAAAAGTGGAAGATATGCATATTGTTGGACTAGAGATGCTGTTTTTATAACTAAAGGTTTGGATATAGTTGGTATGTATGATGAAACGACTAGATTTTATGAGGTATTTTGCAAAAAAACTCAAAGTAGAAATGGTATGTGGGAGCAAAGATTTTATACAGACGGAAGATTGGCCCCTGCATGGGGATACCAAATTGATGAAACAGCAAGTGTTATTATTGGAGTCTATGATCATTATTTAAGGATAAAAGATAAGGCTTTTTTGAAAAATAATTTAAAAATGTGTGAAAAAGCAATTGATTTTTTAGAAAAATATGTAAATGATATTATAGAAAATAAAAATCAAATGCAAAAGAGTTATGATTTATGGGAAATGTATGAAGGTACATCTTTTTATTCAATGGCAGCTATATTTTCTGCTTTTGATAGAATGTTAAAGATTGATAAGATTGTAAAACCTTTATATGAAGAAAATAATAGATTAAAGATAGAAGCAATAAACAAAAGAGACAAAATTTTAGAAGAATTAATTGTTAAAGTAAAGGATTATTCTTTAAGAACTTTTTATGATGAAGATAAGAAAACATTTGTTAGAAATACAGATGATAGAAAAATTGACATAAGCATTTTAGGAGCTGTAACTCCTTATGAAATGCTAAAACCTAAAGAAAGAATTATTTTAAATACAATTGAAAAAATAAATATGACTTTAAGGACATATACAGGACGGATATGTAAGATTTGAAGAAGATACATATATGGGAGGATATAATCCATGGCCAATAGCAAATCTTTGGATGGCTTTATATTATATAGAAGCTGGAGATAAAGCTCAAGCTGTTGAAAACTTTAATTTTGTTGTTAAAACTGCAACATCACATGGATTTTTGGGAGAACAGGTTGATAATGTAAAAATGGAAGCTAATTGGATTATAGGTTTAGCTTGGAGTCATGCAATGTTTTTAATTGTATTAGAAAAATTGAAAGGAGAAATTTTTTGAAAACCAAAACAATCTTTGTTTGTAGTAGTTGCGGATATGAATCTCCAAAATGGATGGGAAAATGTCCGGCATGCAATGAATGGAATACTTTTTATGAAGAAAAAGATGTTTCCAAAACTGGAACTAAAGACAAGAAAAAAGAGGCTTCTCAAGTTATTCAATTAAACAAAGTTGAAAAAAAAGAAAATTCAAGAATTAAAACTGGTATTGATGAATTAGATAGAGTTTTAGGTGGTGGATTTGTAATTGGTTCTCTTACTCTTTTAGGAGGTGAACCAGGAATTGGTAAATCTACACTTATTTTACAGATTTGTGATAATTTAAAAATTGATGGTAAAATTTTGTATGTTTCTGGTGAAGAATCAGCTGAACAGATAAAAATTAGAGCTGATAGATTAGGAGTAAATAAAGACAACATTATGTTTTTATCTGAAACAGATATAGATAATGTTGAAAATCAGATTGAAAAAATGGAGCCAGAATTTATAATAATAGATTCAATTCAAACTATGTATTCAGATGAGATAACATCTAGTTCAGGAAGTGTTTCACAAGTCAGAGAAATAACTAATAGAATAATGAAAATGTGTAAACAAAAATCTATTACAACTATAATTATAGGACATGTTACTAAAGATGGAAATATTGCAGGACCAAGAGTTCTTGAACATATGGTAGATACTGTTTTATATCTAGAAGGTGAAAGATACTTTTCATATAGAATTTTAAGAGGAGTAAAAAATAGATTTGGTTCTACGAATGAAATTGGAATGTTTGAAATGGCTGATGAAGGATTAGTTGAGATAAAAGATCCGTCTTCGATTTTGATATCAGATAAAGAAAATTCTGATGCATCTGGAACAGTTGTTGCTGTTAGTATTGAAGGAACACGACCTCTTTTAGTTGAGCTTCAAGCATTAGTAACTCAAAGCTTTTTTGGAATGCCAAGAAGAAATGCTATAGGAATTGATTATAATAGACTGACTTTACTTGCTGCTGTTTTAGATAAAAGAGCACGAATTAATTTAGGTAATCAAGATATTTATTTAAACGTAGTAGGCGGTATAAAAATAAATGAACCGGCTTTAGATTTAGGAATTTGTTTAAGTATAGTTTCTAGTTTTAAAAATATACCAATAGATAAAAAAACAGTGGCAATAGGAGAAGTTGGTTTAACAGGTGAAATACGAAATGTTAACATGATTGATAAGAGAATTAAAGAAGCTGAGAAATTGGGATACAGAAGAGTTTTAATTCCAGAAAGTAATAAAAAACTATTGAAAAATGATTTTAGATTAGATATAATAGGCGTGAAAAATATTTCAGACGCAATAGATTTTTTAAAATTATAAATTTTACTTATAGGAAGGAAAAAATAATGGGAAAGAAATTAAAAAATTTAGTATTGATTATTTTGATTATTTTAGTAATTGTTGGAATTGGATTTTTAATTACAAATGCTGTAAGAAGTGTTTCTTATAATAAAAATGCTAAAAATCCAGTAGTTACATTATCAATTGAAGGATATGGTGATGTTCAAATAGAACTTTATCCAGATTATGCACCAAATACAGTTTCACATATAGTAAATCTTGTTCAAAAAGGATTTTATAATGGAAAAATATTTTATGGAACAGATGGAACAGCTGTAAATGCTGGTATGATTTTAGAAGATTCTACAGATGAATCTACTGATAACACAACAGATGAAGCTACAGAATCTACAGATGCGGTAGTAGAAGGAGATAATACTCCAGAAGAAGATCCTATAAAAGCAAGTTTATATGATTCTTCAATAGAATCTGGTTCTGATGCTGATTATAATATATCAGTAAAAGGTGAATTTGTTGCAAATGGATTTGATCAAAATACTATGAGATTTGAATATGGTACAGTTGGTTTATATAGAAATGATTATCAAGGATATGGATCTGATTTAAGTACACAAAGTTATAATTCAGGAACTTCATTATTCTTTATTTTAACAAAAGAAGATAGTACTTTAAATGGAATGTATACACCATTTGGAAAAGTAATAAGTGGTATGGATATAATAGAACAAATTAATTCTTTACCTACACAGGAAAATGAAGATACAACAACTTCAACAAATAATATTAAATATTTTGATGGAAATTATCCAGTAATAACTTCTGCTACAGTTGAAACATATGGAATAGATTATAAAACACCAGAGTATCAAGCTGCATTTGATTATGATTCATATGTATCAAATGTACTACGTCAATATTATTCATCATCTAGCAATTAATAATTCCTTTAAAGAAAGGATGGGTAAAATAATGAGAAATCAGAGAGGCGTTACAATTGTTTCTCTAGTTGTTACAATAATAGTAATGTTAATAATAGCATCAATCACGATAACAAGTAGTATAGGTGCATATAGAACTATGATATTTCAAACTTTCAAATCAGAACTAGAAGAGATTCAAGACGCTGTTAATGAAACATGTGAAAGTTATTCATTAGAAAGAACACTAAATAGTGATTTAAGTTATTCTGATTATTTTACTAATAAATTTGATAGTTCTCCAAGACTTGTGAGTGAAGCTATATCGGAAGAGGGAGTACAAGAAGTTATTTCTTTATATGCAGCTTTAGCTGTAAATAGTCAATATACATATTATTTTAATAAAGATGAAATAAAAAAATATTTTGGATTAGAGGTAACTTTAAATGCTATAATAGTTGATTTCTCAACAAGATATGTATATTCTGTTACAGGATGTAGTGATCCTAATGATGATAAAATATATTATACTCTTTCAGAAATGAATGGAGAAACAAATATTTATGAAAATGAAACATCTTCTGTGTCAGCAACAAAAGGTTTAGTTGCTTCAGATGATAATTCAAATACATTATATTCATCCCGGAGATACAAAACTTTTGAAAGTAACATTAACATTTGAAAGAAGTCCAAATGGAATAAGATATCCAATGAGAAAAGCTTATTATAGTACAGATGGAGGAAGTACTTATTTAGAAGTGGATTATTTAGGTAATTGTATATATTCAGAAGATGGAGAATCAGTAAGTTTTGTAATTTATGATACTGGAACATACTATTTTTATGCAGAGGATACTTATGGAGTGTCAACAAGTCCAATATATGTAACATATAATTAAATAAAAATTAAAAAGAAAGGGGCATTGATAAAAATATTTTATTTTTATATGCCTCTTTTTGAAAATAATAGATATAGTAAAAGGAGTATATCGTGACTAATATAGGAAATTTTTTAAAAAGAAATTTAAAATTTGTAATTTTAGCTGTATTTATAATTATTGTAATTGTTCTTTTGTTTGTAGTAATTAAAAGAAATTCTAATGATTTAGATGTATATAGAGATTTAAAATATAATTATTTTGTTATGTATTCTGCACAAGATAAAGTAGGAGTTATAGATACATCAGGTCAAATTGTAATTGAACCAATATATATGGATATATATATTCCTAATCCTGAAAAAGATGTATTTATTTGTTTTTCTTCTGAAACAGAATATAAGATATTAAATTCAAAAGGAGAAGAATTATTTACAGATTATGAAGGAGTTTCAGCAATACAAACATCAGAAGATAGTTTAGATTTTGAAAAATATGTTTTAAAATTTCAAAAAGATGGAAAGTATGGATTAATAAATTATGATGGAGAAATAGTATTAGAGCCAGATTATAATAGTATTGAAAGTTTAAAGTATAAACCAGGAGAATTATTAGTAAAAAAAGATGATAAATATGGAGTAGTAACTTCTAATGGAAAAGAAAAAATTAAAATAGAATATGATTCAATAATTGGAGATGAGTTTTATACAGAAGACAGTAAATATAAGTTAACAGGGTATATAGTTGGAACAAAAACAGACACAGGTTATTTATATGGATATTTAAATAATGAAGGAAAAAAAGAATTAGATGTAAAATTTGAAAGTATTACAAGAGTTTTAAAATATAATGATTCAGCAAGTTACTTGATTGTAATGAACAATGGAAAAAAAGGTGTTTATAAAAATAGTTCAGAAATTATAAGTCAAAATTATCAGAATATTATTTATGCTGAAAATTCAGATATTTTTGTAGTTAGAAGAAATTCAAATTATGGAATTTTTAATACTTCTGGTAAAGAAATATTAGATGTAAAATATGCAGGATATTCTTTAGCTGGTGATTATATTTCAGTAGAATTAGATGATGGAAGCAAAGAACTTTATGATGTAAATGGTAATAAAATTAGCAATTTGGACTATACAAGTATTCAATCAGCTGGAAATACAGATTCATATATAGCAATAGATTCAAATGGATATTACTATATAATTATGCAAGGTGAAACTCTTTCAAATAATTATACTTATATTTCATATGCTTTTGATAATTATTTTATATTTAGAAATGAAGAAGGACTATATGGAATTTTAAATCTATATAGTGGAGTTGTAATTGAGCCACAATATACACTTATGTTAGTTGTTGATGGAAAAAACGCAATTGAAGGAGAATTAGGAGACGGAACAATTGATATTTATTCAAATACAATAAAAAAGGTTATTTCAATGAATAATGCAGTTGTTGAAAAAATAGATGATGAGTATACAAGAATTTATAATAATTCAGATATTGAATATATTAATAAAAATGGAAACATAGTTCAAAATACAGAAGTATATACAGATCTTAATTTATATGCATATAAAGATGATAATGGTAAATGGGGTTATAAAACTAAAAATGGAGATATTATTGTAAATGCAGAATATGATTTTGTTACTGAGTTAAATGAATATGGATTTGCTGGAATATTAAAAGATGGCAAGTGGGGAGTTATAAATTCTGAAGGAGAAATTGTAGCAGAATGTACATATGAAATAGAAACATATTATTTACCAAGCTTTGTAGGTAAATATATGCTTGAACTTACAAATTCATATCATTGTTTAGAGCTAAATTAGTATTTATAATAATTAATTCAATTATACAGATGATATATCTGTAAAAAGCTTTTAATAGATAAATATATGGACTGATTTCTTATATAAAAAAAGAAATCAGTTCAAATTTATTTTTAAATAAAAATTATAGTATAAGTATTAATTTTTCCTAAAGCGGGCTTTACAATTCTTATATAACGTGATATAATCAGCATTGTTGGAGGTAGTAAATAATGTCAAATATTAATTTAAATTTGTATAGAGTTTTTTATGTTGTTGCACAATCAAGAAGTTATAGTGATGCTGCAGATAAGCTTCATTTATCTGTACCTTCTATAAGTGTTAGTATTAATAAATTAGAAAGTTTATTAAATACACCTCTTTTTTATCGTGAAAAAGATGGAGTAAAGTTAACAGAAGAGGGAAAAGAACTATTTGGTTATGTAGAAAAAGGACTTAATTTATTAGATTTGGGAGAGAAAAAAATATTGCAAAGAAATGATTTAGATAAAAGTGAAATTACTATAGGATGTCAATCATATTTAGTTAGCTATTATTTAATGGATATAATAGAAGAGGCTAAAAAAGATTATCCTGATTTAAAAATTAATTTAATAAGTAATTCTGGTGCAAAAGAAATGATAAACATGCTAGAAGATCATAAGATTGACTTTATTATTGATAGTGTGAATGAAAATCATAAAGCTAAAAATATTGTAGTAGAAGAATTAAAACCAATTCATAATATTTTTATATCAAAACATGATTTGAAAGTAAAGAGTAAAGAAGATTTTGAAAAATTAAATTTGATTTTAGATTATGATTTTGAGTTAAATAATAAAAATTTAGTAGAAGTTTTTAAAGAAAATAATATAGAAATTTCTCCTAAAATTCAATTTGATAAACCAGAAATGATAATTGATGCAGTAAAAAGAGACTTAGGAATTGGATTTGTTATGAAAGAATCTATTGAAAAGGAATTGGAATCAGGTGAGTTATATGATGTTAAAATTCCAGGAATTAAATATTCAGATTCAGTTATACAATTAATTTATATTGATGAACAATTAACAATTGCAGATAAAAAATTTATTAAGAAATATCTAAAAAAATAAAAGAATATCAAAAAAAGATATTCTTTTTTTGCGTCAAAAGTTTTTAAATTATAAAAAATGTAAAATGTTTTAAATTATTTTTGACAACATTAAACTTGCATTAGAAAAATATTAATAGACAATTACCAAAAAATACGTATAATAAAGTTATGTTAACTCATAAATTTAAATCAAAAAATAATAGTCAATATATTTTTTATTATGTAAGGAGGAGAAAATTTTGCATATAATTAGAACACTAATTGCTTATGACGATAAAGAATTTAAAGATAAATTAGTAAATTTAATAAAAACTATAGATGGTGTTCAAATAGTTGGAATAGCAGAAAACGGAAAAGAAGCTTATGAAAAAATAATACAATTAAAGCCAGAAATGATTTTTTTAAAATTTGATTTAAGAGAAATGAATGGATTAGAAATAATAAAAGCAGTTAAGGAAAATCTAAAAACTATTCCTATTTTTAATATAATTTCAGATAAAGTTATTGATAATGAATTAAAAGAGATGATAAAAATAGTAGGGGCAAATATAAATTCATTTATTTTGGAAGATGAATCAATTGAAGATAGAATAAAATCTATTTATAAAGATTATAAAGAATATAAAAAATAACTCCAAATATTAAACTAGGTTTTAAATTTGGAGTTATTTTTTATGTCTGTATAATTTGTTTTAGCTTGTTTATGAAGATATGTAGTAATTACATCTAAGAAATATTTAGGAGTAATATTTCTCATGGAATCAAATAAATTAATAAATGATGATTGTATAGTGTTTCTATAATTATTAATAGGCTTTAATGAGTTTCTAAAAGCATATCTTATAGTTTTTTCACTTACATTAAATTTATAAGCAATTATTTTTATTATATCATCTAGATTTCCAAGAAGATGAGGATAATAATAACATTGATGAATTGCTTCTATTAAGTATTTAGTGGAAGGTGAGTTGATATTAAATTTTAAATCCAGTAAAAATAATTGAAGTTGTATATCATCAAGTTCTGGAATTTTTTTATCTAAACAAATATTATGTATAGCTTTTATTAACTCATCTAATTTAAAAGGTTTAAATAAAATTTTATAAATTTTTTCTGTATTTGAAACCGTAGATATTGGCTCATTTAAGTTTGCTGTTAAAATAATATTACAATTTTTGCTTTCTTTCTTAGTTGAAGAAAGTTTATTTATTATTTCTTGACTACTCAAATCATTAAATTCTGTATCTAGAACAAGAACATTAGGATTTATTTCATTGTAAAGATTAATAGTTTTTGTTCCTGTATCAGAGCTAATTACATTTAAATTATTGCAATTATGAATTAAAAATTGGTAGTAGCTTTCTCTTTGAGTCTTATTAGCATTAGCTACTAAAACGCTAAACATGAAAAATTCACCCCGATTTTTAAATATATATATTAAATTTTTTATTAATTATTTTTACAAAATTATGTTAACATTATAGCACTCAAAAAATGAGATTTCAATAGAAAAAATAAAAAAAATGATAAATAATAACACTTTTTGACATTTTTTTGACACATATTGACACTTTTAATACAAAAAAGATTAAAAGAAGTATAATGGAATTTACAGAAAGTACATTGAAAATTAAATATAAAATTAGTTTAAAGCGAAAAAGATTTCTAAAAATTTAGATTTACTTTTAGTAAATAAAGTGATAATATTGAATAGAATTAAAAAAAGGAGTTTAAGCTTTTATGAAAACTATAGTTATAGGTGGAGGACCTGCCGGAATGATGGCAGCTATTTCTGCGTCAAAAAAGGGAGATAAAGTAATTTTAATTGAAAAGAATAATTCTTTAGGTAAAAAACTATTAATTACAGGAAAAGGAAGATGTAATATAACTAATTCTGCTGATATGAGTGAATTTATAGAAAATATACCAGGAAATGGAAAGTTCTTATTTAGTGCCTTTAAAAATTTTACAAATTTAGATATTATAAAAATGTTAAAAGATAATGGACTAGAAGTAAAATATGAAAGAGGAAAAAGAGTTTTCCCTGTAACTGATAAGTCACAAGATGTTTTAGATTGCTTTATTAAGGAACTTAAAAAAAGAAATGTAGAGATAAAATTAAAATCTGAAGTTGTTGAGATAGAAACTGATTCAAATGAAGTAAATGGTGTTTATTTAGATTCAGGAGAACTTATAAAATCAAGTAAAGTAATTTTAGCTACAGGTGGTAAAAGTTATCCAGTAACAGGTTCAGATGGAAGCGGTTATAAACTAGCAAAAAAGTTAGGACACACTATAACTCAAATAAAACCTTCTTTAGTTCCACTTATAGCAGATGAAGAGCTTTGCCAAAAAATGCAGGGATTGTCTTTAAAAAATGTTAAAATTAAAGTAAAAGATTTAAATAAAGCCAAAATAATATATGAAGATTTTGGAGAAATGTTATTTACACAT
The DNA here is from genome assembly GCA_944389125.1 of uncultured Clostridia bacterium. Taxonomy (GTDB): domain Bacteria; phylum Bacillota; class Clostridia; order TANB77; family CAG-508; genus Scatovivens. Next base: position 161,850 of record CALXLF010000003.1, read on the forward strand.
TTTGGTGTAAGTGGTCCAATAATCTTAAGTAGCTCTGCTGTATTAATTAGATATAAGAATATTGAAAATTTACTTAAAGAAAATAAAATTGCACTTTATATTGATTTGAAACCTGCTATTAGTATTGATCAATTGGATAATAGAATATTAAGAGATTTTGAAGAATTTAAAAATAAAGATTTTAAAAATAGCTTAGATAAATTGCTACCTAAGAAAATGATAGACACTATTATTGAATTATCTAAAATAAATCCTAATAAAAAGGTAAATGAAATAACTAAAGAAGAAAGAAAAAAATTAGTAAATTTATTAAAGAATTTTAAGGTGAATATAAAAGGTTTTAGACCAATAGAAGAGGCTATAGTGACTTCAGGTGGAGTTTCTATAAAAGAAATCAATCCTAAAACAATGGAATCTAAATTAGTTAAAGGATTATTTTTCGCAGGTGAAATTATTGATGTTGATGCATATACAGGAGGATTTAATTTACAAATCGCGTATTCTACAGGATTTACTGCAGGGAGGTAATTATGTTTAAAACGATAAAAGAAAATTGTACATCTGAAATAATAGAGAAAAAATCAAAATTTATAGCTAATAGTTTTTATGTTGAATCAGTCCAAGAAGCTGAAAAATATATAAAAATGATTAATAAGAAATTTTTTGATAGTAGACATAATTGCTATGCTTTTAGTGTTTATACAAAAAATGGAGTTATAAATAGATTTAGTGATAATGGGGAACCTGCTCGGAACAGCAGGCGGTCCTATGCTTAATATTATAACATCTAGGAAATTGTCGAATGTTTTAGTTGTTGTTACTAGATATTTTGGAGGAATATTACTTGGAACTGGCGGATTAGTAAGAAGCTATTCGAAAGCTACAGAAAAAGTTTTATTAGAGGATAATTTTATTTATAAAGATTTAGGATTAGAAGTTAAGTTTTGTGTTTCTTATTCTGATTTGGAAAAAATAAAATATTACTTTGAAAAAAATAATATCAAAATTTTAAATACTAATTTTGGAGAAAATGTTGAAATTGTTTTTGAAATTTTAGAAGAAAGATTGAATGATATTTTGAAAAATAAGCAAAATTTAAATTTTAAAATAATAGAAAGCAAAATTTTGAGAGAAAAATATATAGAAATAAATTTATAAAAATCCTGTAATGTTTATTACAGGATTTTTTATAGGATATAGATTTTTTTACAAATTTCGATATTATACGATACTTTCGATATAAAATTATGTCGAAAAAATGCACTTAAAAATGCTTGCAAAATAATACAAGAAAATATATAATTTAGACCAGCGATGGAAAATTATTCACGAAAGAGGAAAAAAATTGGTAATGAAAGGATGGAAATATGGAAAAAGAAAAAATTAAGATTATTATTGCAGACGATAATTTAGAGTTTGCTACAACATTTGAAAAATATTTAAATGAGGAGGAAGACATGGAAGTAGTTTCAGTTGCAAGAGATGGAGTAGAAGCATATGACAAGATAATTGAACTGAAACCAGATGTTGTATTACTTGATGTGATTATGCCTAATTTAGATGGTATAGGTGTTTTAGAAAAATTAAATGAAGCAGAATTTATGCCAACATGTATAATGTTATCTGCTGTAGGCCAAGATATGATAACTAAAAAAGCGTTGGCATTAGGAGCTAGTTATTATATAGTAAAACCTTTTGAAGTAGATTTATTAGTAAAAAGAATTAGAGAGCTTAAAAATAGAGATACAGGAAAAGAATATAATTTTATAAGACGTGAAATTAAACCTTCTTATATTAATTTAGAAAATACCAAGAAAGAAGATAATCTAGAAGCACTTGTGACAAATATAATTCACGAGGTAGGAGTACCTGCTCATATAAAGGGGTATCAATATTTGAGAGATGGAATAATTATGGTTGTTCAAAATATTGATGTATTAAATCAAATAACCAAACAATTATATCCAGACTTAGCTAAAAAATATAAAACAACACCAAGTAGAGTAGAACGCGCAATTCGCCATGCAATAGAAGTTGCTTGGAATAGAGGAAGAGTAGATATAATGGAAAGCGTTTTTGGTTATACAGTAAATGCAAATAAAGGAAAGCCGACAAATTCAGAATTTATTGCTATGATAGCAGATAAATTAAGATTAGAAATGAGACCAGCTTCATAAAGGAAAATTATATAATAAGAGAGTTCTTCTCTATGCTTTCTTATTATGTAATTTTGTAAAAAAAGCTTAAAATTATTTTTATAATTTTAAGCTTTTAAAAGGTCTTTAAAAATTATTTATTGTTTTTCTTAAACTTTTCTAATGCTATCTTTTCGCTTTCATCTAGATTATCTAAAGCAAAATTTAGAAGGAGAATAGTAATTTGATTTAATGATGTATTTTTTATAGTTGCTAAAGCTTGAAGATCTGTAACAACATTTTCAGGAAGTCTTAAAGTTTTACTAATTCCTACATGACTTTCCGGAATTTTTAATTTATCCATAATTAGCCCCCCTTTATTTTATTTGTATCGATAAACTCTACATAAACATAATACAATAAAAAAGCAAGAAAATCAATATAGTTTTTGCAATTATTTTTGAATAAAAAATGATATTTATTATTTAATTATAATATTTATTATTTCGTAATCAAAATAAATTATATAGTAAATATTGGATTTTTATGTGAAATTAAAAGAAAAAAATGTATAAATTTTTCCTAAATTGTCATAATAAGAGTAAACATGATAAAAAAGGAGGAATTTAGTTTGAAAGCAACAGGAGTTGTGAGAAGAATTGATGATTTAGGTAGAGTTGTAATTCCAAAAGAAATTAGAAAAACACTTCGCATAAAAGAGCGGCGATCCTCTAGAAATCTTTACTGATAAAGAGGGAGAAGTTATATTAAAAAAATATTCTCCTATAGGAGAACTTTCAGAATTTGCAACTACTTATGCAGATACACTTTCAAAAACTACAGGACATATTGCATGTATAACAGATAAAGATACAGTAATTGCTGTTTCAGGAGGCTCAAAAAAAGATTTTTTAGAGAAATCCTTAAGTAAAGAATTAGAAGAGGTTCTTGAAAATAAGGAAGTTTTTAAAAGTAAAGATAATAATGAGATTGCAATACCAATAACAGAAGGAGAAGGTAAAGAAAGAATTTATAATTCTCAAGTTATTTATCCTATAATTTCTGATGGAGATGTGATAGGAAGTGTTATTTTAATAGCAAAAGATGCAACAAAATCAATGGGTGAAGCAGAATATAAAGTTGCACAATCAGCTGCAGGTTTTCTTGGAAATCATTTAGAAATATAAAATTAAAAATAAAGTCAAACACTAAAAAATTAATGTTTGACTTTATTTTTTTAAGGATGCTTGTTTAAAATTTTTTGTAAATTAAGATAAATATTATATAAGTTTTATATCAATTCACTAAAAAAACTTGAAAAACGGATATGTTTGTAATATAATATCTTCGCAAATTATAAAAAGAAAAGAGGATTTTCATGAAAGCAATAGAAATAAGAAATAAATATTTGAACTATTTTAAAAAGAAAGGTCATAAAGTTATTCCATCAGCACCATTAATTCCAGAAAATGACCCTTCTGTTTTATTTAATACAGCAGGTATGCAACCATTAGTTCCATATCTTTTGGGACAAAAACATCCTTTAGGAAAAAGACTTACAGATTATCAAAAATGTGTTAGAACAAATGACATTGATGAAGTAGGAGATAATCGTCATTTAACATATTTTGAGATGCTTGGAAATTGGTCATTAGGAGATTATTTTAAAGATGAATCAATTGCAATGAGTTATGAGTTTTTAACAAAAGAATTAGAAATTCCACCAGAAAAAATATCTGTAACATGTTTTGCAGGAGATGAAGACTGTGAAAGAGATGTTGTTTCATATGAGGCATGGAAAAGAGCTGGAATACCAGATGAAAGAATTTATTTCTTTGGAAAAGATGATAACTGGTGGATAGCAGGAGAAGAAGGACCTTGTGGACCTGATACAGAAATGTTTTATGATACAGGAAAACCAAAATGTTCTCCAGAATGTAATCCTTCATGCGATTGTGGTAAATATGTTGAAATTTGGAATAATGTTTTCATGGAATACTATAAAGATAAAAATGGATATTCTAAATTAAAACAAAAAAATGTTGATACAGGTTTAGGCTTAGAAAGAATGACTATGTTATTACAAGGTAAAGAAACACCTTATGAAATAGAAGTTTTTGAACCTGTTATGAAAAAATTAGAAGAACTTCAAAAAAATGATTTTATTGAAAGTAGAAGAATTGTAACTGAACATTTACGTTCAAGTATTATGATAATTAATGATGGTGGTAGACCAAGTAATGTTGATAGAGGATATATTTTAAGAAGATTACTTCGTAGAATGACAAGACATTTAAATAAACTAGAAATAGATTTAGATGTTCTTCCAGAAATTATAGATGTTTCAATAGATAGTTTACATGAACTATATCCTGAACTAAATGAAAATAGAGAGCAAATTAAATCAGTAATTGTTGAAGAAAAAAATAAATTTATTAAAACTCTTAAACATGGTGAAAAAGAGTTTGAAAAAGTTGCAAACAAGACAAGAGCTAGTGGAAAAACAGTTATAGATACAAATTCTGTATTTAATTTATATGAGACTTATGGATTCCCACCAGAGATGACAGAAGAACTTGCAAAAGAAGAAGGATTAAAAGTTGATATGTCTGATTATCAAAGATTATTTAAAGAACATCAAGATAAATCAAGACTTGGCAGTGATCAGAAATTTAAAGGTGGACTTGCTTCAAATGGAGAAATTGAAACAAAATATCATACAGCAACACATCTTTTAAATGCTGCTTTAAAAAAAGTGTTAGGAGACCATGTGCATCAAAGAGGAAGTAATATAACTGAAGAAAGAATGAGATTTGATTTTTCACATCCATCAAAAATGACAGAAGAGGAAAAACAAAAAGTTGAAGATCTAGTTAATGAATGGATAAAAGAAGGATTAGATGTTACATGTGAGGAAATGCCAAAAGAAGAAGCTGTTAAATCAGGAGCTGAATGTATGTTTATTGAAAAATATCCAGATATTGTTACTGTTTATACAATAGGAGATGTTTCAAAAGAATTATGCGGTGGACCTCATGTTAAAAATACATCTGAGTTAGGTCATTTTAAAATTAAAAAAGAAGAAGCATCTTCTTCAGGCGTCAGAAGAATAAAAGCTGTCTTGGAATAAAGCCTAAAAAATTAAAAATTTGATATAAAATATAGATAATTTATATTATGTAAAACCGTTGTAAATCTTGAAAATTCATAGTTTGTATGTTATAATTATTATAAGTGTGAATATATTAAATAAAAGGAGATGCAAGATATGAGTAAATTTGGTGGTGAAAAAAGATATGCTGATATCTTAACCGTTTTATTAGTAATAGTAATAATTGGAATTGTAGCTTTATTAGGATATTTTGGTTATACAGCAATAAAAGAACATGTAGTTGAAAATGAAGCTGCTGATGCTGTACAAGAATTTTATGATAATTTAAATAATACTAATACAACCACTGATGATGAAAATGAAAGTGATATGAATTATGCTAGTTTAGAAGATTTTGGAACTACAAACACTTCTACATCAAATACTTCATCAACATCAGGAAGGAAAAAAACTTATCTAGATGAATATGAAATAAAAGGTACAATAAAGATAAGAAAAACAGGAATTGAATATCCGATACTTGAAAAAGTTACTGTTGGTTCACTTTCAAAAGCTGTTGGAATTTTACAAATTGCAACATGTGACGAAATTACAACACCAGTATCTGAATTAAATATTCCTGGAACAAATGTATTAATATTAGGACATAATTATAGAAATGGACAATTCTTTTCAGATAATGATAAATTAGATTTAGGAGATAGTATTGAAATAACAGATTCTGCAGGTGATACAGTTACATATAAAATTTATAAAATGTATTATTCTACACCAGATGATATTTCATTTATGGAAAGAGAGCTAGATCCAAATGTTAGAGAAATAACTCTTCAAACTTGTAATGATGACTCAAGTCAAAGATTAATTATTTGGGCAAAAGACAGTTAAAAAAATTATTTTAAAAAATTTGAATTTTAGTATTGACAAATTAAAAAATAGGGTATAAAATTTTAGCAGTCAAAAAGATAGACTGCTAATTTTTATTTTATGATTATTAATTTGATTAATATTCAAATTTGTAATTATAAAATAAAGGCAGCTCATAAAGGAGGATGATTTATATGATAAAACCATTAGCAGACAGAGTCTTAATTAAAATGGTGGAAGCAGAAGAAACAACAAAGAGTGGAATAATATTGTCAAGTGGTTCACAAGAAAAGCCACAAATAGCAGAGGTAATTGCAGTTGGCCCAGGAGGAACTGTTGACGGAGAAAAAGTTGAAATGCAAGTTAAAAAAGGAGATAAAGTAATAACAAGTAAATATTCAGGAACTGAAGTAAAATACGAAGGAGAAGAATACATAATAGTTAGACAAAGCGATATTTTAGCTATTGTTGAGTAAAAAGTATTTAACGAATTTTAGAAAGAAAGGAGCAAAACTTCCTATAGGAAGGTTTGCAAGAGTTTTCAAATTTTAAAAACTCTTGGTAAATATAATTATGTCAAAAGAAATTAAATATGGCGAAGATGCTAGAAAATCATTATTAGAAGGTGTTAATAAATTAGCAGATACAGTTAAAGTAACACTTGGTCCAAAAGGAAGAAATGTAGTTTTGGATAAAAGTTATGGTGCACCACTAATTACAAATGATGGTGTTACAATTGCAAAAGAAATAGAATTAGATGATCCATTTGAAAATATGGGTGCTTCTTTAGTAAAAGAAGTTTCAACAAAAACAAATGATGTTGCAGGTGATGGAACAACAACAGCAACACTTTTAGCACAAGTTATGTTAAAAGAAGGAATTAAAGATGTTGCAGCAGGCGGAGATGTTTTAGCAATAAAAAGAGGTATGGATAAAGCAACAGAAACAACAGTTGAAGAATTAAGAAAAATTAGTTCTCCAATTAAAGGAAGAGAAGATATTGCAAGAGTTGCAACAATATCTTCAAAAGATGAAAGTATCGGAAATTTAATTGCAGATGCAATGGAAAAAGTTTCTAAAGATGGTGTAATTACTATTGAAGAATCAAAAACTTCTTCAACAGAAGTAAAAGTTGCGCAAGGTATGCAATTTGATAAAGGATATGTTTCTCCATATATGGTAACAGATACAGAAAAAATGGAAGCTGTAATGGATAATCCTTATATTTTAATAACAGATAAAAAAATAAGTAATATTCAAGATATTTTACCATTATTAGAAGAACTTTCTAGTCAAAGCGGTAAATTAGTAATTATAGCTGACGATATTGAATCAGAACCTTTATCAACACTTGTTTTAAATAAATTAAGAGGAGTATTAAATGTAGTTGCTGTTAAAGCTCCTGGATTTGGTGATAAGAGAAAAGAAATGCTAGAAGATATAGCTATTTTAACAGGTGGAAAAGTTATTACATCTGATTTAGGATTAGAACTTAAAAATGTTACTCTAGCTGATTTAGGTAGAGCAAAACAAGTTAAAGTTGGAAAAGAAGAAACAATCATTGTTGATGGTTCAGGAGATAAAGAAGAATTAACTAAGAGAGAAAATCAAATAAGAGCTGCAATTAATGAAACAAAAAGTTCATATGATAAAGAAAAATTGCAAGAACGTTTAGCAAAACTTGCTGGTGGAGTTGCTGTAATTGAAGTCGGAGCTGCAACAGAAGTTGAAATGAAAGATAAAAAATTAAGAATTGAAGATGCTTTATCTGCAACAAAAGCTGCTGTAGATGAAGGAATATTACCAGGTGGTGGAACAGCATATGTAAATGTTTTACCAGAAGTTGAAAAATTATTAGATACAGTTCCTGAAAATGAAAAAATAGGTGTTAAAATTGTTATAAAAGCATTGGAAGCACCTGTTAAACAAATAGCAGAAAATGCTGGATTAGAAGGAGCAGTTATCTTAGATAAAGTTAAAGCTCAAAAACCTGGTGTTGGATTTGATGCTGCTAAAGAAGAATATGTAGATATGAAGAAAGCAGGAATTGTTGATCCAACTAAAGTTGCTCGTTCAGCTATTCAAAATGCAGAAAGCGTTGCATCAATGATATTAACAACTGAAAGAATTATAACAGATAAAAAAGAAAAAGATTGCAATTGCGGAAACCATGGAGGAGCTCAAAACGCAGGAACAATGGGAGGAATGTACTAAAATATAAAATGATTTTAAATCAAAATCATAAAAATAGGGGCAAGAGAAAAATTCTCTTGTCCCACTTTTAATCAATCTTTTAGGGACACTTAAAAAAGCGGGTTGACATCATCTTATCATGCTTTTTTAAATTGTCCCTATTTGCTTGTTGTTTTGGATGGATTTTTTTCAAAATATTTCCAAAAAAGTGTTGACTTATGCGGGATGGCGTAGTATAATACTAACTGCGTGAGCGAGAGAAGCGATGAAGTAGAATGTGGCTACATCCTTGAAATACAGGAATGGAGGGAACTTCTATGGAGTATGTCTTGGCTTAGACCTAGGCGATAAGTTTGATAAACGTATGCAATCTTATCCAGGAAAATTTTATAGTACAAAGCATAAATGCTTTTATACTAAAGATAGTCTTGGATTTTATAATGTGTGTAAAAGAAACACAAGGATACGTTGCCAGCTTATACCTAAATAATTTAAAAGGAGGAATTTTTTAAATGGCAACATCAAACACTGTAGTAGGAAATGGCAAAATTAGAATTAGACTTAAAGCTTATGATTATGTTGTTTTAGATCAGTCTGCTGAAAAAATAGTAGATACTGCTAAAAAAACAGGAGCTAAAGTATCTGGTCCAGTACCATTACCTACAGAAAAAGAAGTAATAACTATTTTACGTTCTCCACACAAACATAAAGATTCTAGAGAGCAATTTGAAATGAGAACACATAAAAGAGTTATAGACATTCTTTATCCAACACAAAAAACAGTTGATAGTTTAATGAAATTAGAATTACCAGCTGGTGTTGATATTGAAATCAAATTATAAGATATTAAAGAGATTATTAAAACTAAGCTAACACTTGAAAAAGTGTAAGCCAATGGGAGGAGAAAAAATGAAAAAAGCAATTATAGGAAAGAAAGTTGGAATGACTCAAATATTTGATGAAAAAGGAAATGTTATTCCAGTAACAGTTATTGAAGCTGGTCCATGTAATGTAGTTCAAGTAAAAACTGTTGAAACAGATGGATATGATGCAATTCAATTAGGATTTGGAGATGTTAAAGAATATAAATTAAATAAACCAGAAAGAGGACATTTCGCAAAAGCTAGTGTACCAGTTCAAAAACATTTAAGAGAATTTAGAGTATCTGATGTAACTTCTCATAAAGTAGGAGATGTTATAAAAGTAGATACATTTTCAGAAGGTGATGTAGTTGATATTCAAGGTACATCAAAAGGTAAAGGTTTCCAAGGTGTTATAAAACGTCATGGACAACATAGAGGACCAATGGGACATGGTTCTATGTATCATAGAAGACCAGGTTCAATGGGATCAACATCAACTCCAGGTAGAGTTTTCAAAGGAAAGAAATTACCAGGACACATGGGTGTTGATACAGTAACAATTCAAAATTTAAAAATCGTTAAAGTTGATTTAGATAAAAACGTTATCCTAGTAAAAGGAAGTGTTCCTGGAAATAAAGGAAGTATATTAAAAATAAAAGATAGCGTTAAGGCTACAAACTAGGAAAGGAGGAGAAAAGATGCCTAAGGTAGATGTATATGATATTAAAGGAGAAAAAGTAAAATCTATGACACTTAAAGATGAAGTATTTGGTATTGAACCAAATGAAGCAATAGTTCATAGCGTTTTAATTAATTATTTAGCTAATCAAAGACAAGGTACACAAAGCACTAAAACAAGAGCTGAAGTTAGAGGCGGTGGCAAGAAACCTTGGAGACAAAAAGGAACTGGTAGAGCAAGACAAGGTTCAATAAGAGCTCCACAATGGATTAAAGGTGGTATAGCTTTAGGACCAAAACCACGTTCTTATAAATATAGAGTAAATAAAAAAGAAAAACAATTAGCTATAAAATCATTATTAAGTTCAAAGGTTTTAGACAAAGATTTAGTAGTTGTTGATAAATTTGATTTTAAAGAGATAAAAACAAAACAAATGGTAGATGCTCTTAAAAATTTAAAAGTTGAAGGAAAAGCTTTAATAATGATACCAGAGAAAAATGAAGTTATTCAAAAATCTTCAAGAAATATTGAAAATGTTAGAACAACTTCAGTTTCTACAATAAATGTATTTGATTTATTAAAATACAAAAAATTAGTTTTAACAGTTGACACTGTTAAAAAATTAGAGGAGGTGTATGTAAAATAATGGTAGCAGAAGATATTATAATTGCCCCAGTTATAACTGAGGAAGCAAGCATGAGAATAGCTGAAGGAAAATACACTTTCAAAGTTGCAAAAAAAGCAACAAAAATTGATATTAAAAATGCTGTAGAAAAATTATTTGGAGTTAAAGTATTAAATGTAAGAACAATCTCTGTAAAAGGAAAAGAAAAAAGAGTTGGTGTTCATTTAGGAAGAACTTCAGATTGGAAAAAAGCAATAGTAACAATTGATACAGAAGCTTCAGGTAAAACTTATGTATCAAAAGGTGGAAAAGAAGTTAAATTAGATAAAAAATATAAAGATTCAATTGAAGGATTTTCAGTTTAATATTTAATTTAATTAAATTATCTAGAATTAACTAGGATAATAAAATTTAACTGAAGGCGGAGCAGGAAAAATTCCGTTAATATTAAAATAAGATTTGAAAAGATTGTCTTTTCAAAAATCTAAGAAAGGAAAAAGAAAATGGGAATTAAAACATATAGACCATATACTCCATCAAGAAGAAATATGACATCTTCAACTTTTGAAGAAGTTACTAAAAAAACTCCTGAAAAATCTTTATTAGCTAAGAAAAAGAAAAATTCAGGTAGAAATTCTTATGGAAGAATAACAGTAAGACACCAAGGTGGTGGAAATAGACAAAAATATAGAATAGTAGATTTTAAGAGACAAAAAGATGATATGGAAGCAACAGTTATTGGAATTGAGTATGATCCAAATAGAAGTGCAAATATCGCTTTAATAGAATATGAAGATGGAACAAAAAGCTACATTTTAGCTCCACAAGGATTAACTGATGGAGATAAAGTTATATCAGGAGCAAAAGTAGATATTAAACCAGGAAACAGTATGCCAATAGAGAGCATTCCAGTTGGTACTATGATTCATAATATAGAATTAAATCCAGGTCAAGGTGGAAAATTAGTAAGAAGTGCTGGACAAGAAGCACAATTAATGGCTAAAGAAGGAGCTTATGCTCATGTTAGACTTCCATCTGGAGAAATGAGATTAATTTCTGTAAAATGTAGAGCAACAATTGGAACAATAGGAAATAGTGATCATGAAAATATTAAATTAGGAAAAGCAGGAAGAAAAAGACATATGGGTATTAGACCAACAGTTAGAGGTTCTGTAATGAATCCTAATGATCACCCACATGGTGGTGGTGAAGGTAAAGCTCCAGTTGGACATAGTGGACCACTTACTCCTTGGGGTAAACCAGCACTTGGATATAAGACAAGAGATAAGAAAAAACAATCTAATAAATTTATAGTTAAAAGAAGAAAATAGAATACTCATAGTAAAATTTTGCTTTGGCAAAATTTTACACGAGATATTCTTAAGAGCGAAAGAATTCGATTTTTACAAGGTAAAAAGCGTTCTACTTTCGGATGAATTGAGAAAGGAGATAAAATATGTCAAGATCAAGTAAAAAGAAACCATTCGTACAACCTAAATTATTATCTAGAATTGAAGCTATGAATGAGACTGGTAAAAAAGAAGTTTTAAAAACATGGTCAAGAGCTTCTACAATTTATCCACAAATGGTTGGTCATACTATAGCTGTTCATGATGGAAGAAAACATGTTCCTGTATATATAACAGAAGAAATGATTGGACATAAATTAGGTGAATTTGCTCCAACAAGAACATTTAAAGGACATAGTGGAGATAAAACAACAAAGAAATAAAAAGAAATAAATTATAGATGTAAAATTTACATCTAAATTCTAGAACAGGAGGTAAAAAAAGTGAAAGAAGAAGAGACAACTGTAGCAGAAGCTAGAGCAACTCTTAAATATGCTAGAATTTCAAGTAGAAAAGTTAAAATTGTAGCAGATTTAATTAGAGGAAAAAATGTAGATGAAGCATTAGCAATTTTAAAATTTGCTCCAAAAGCTTCAAGCGAGATTTTAGAAAAATTACTAAAATCAGCTATAGCAAATGCTGAAAACAATCACTTTATGAATAGAAAAGACTTAAGAGTAGCAGAAATTTATGCTAACCAAGGTCCAACATTAAAAAGAATAAGACCAGCTGCAAAAGGTTCAGCTGTGAGAATAAGAAAAAGAACAAGTCATATAACAATAGTTTTAAGAGAAAGTAAATAATTAAAAAGGAGGATATCATGGGACAAAAAGTACATCCAAACGGAATGAGAGTAGGCGTAATTAGAGATTGGGAATCAAAATGGTATGCAGATAAGAAAAATTACAGTGATTATCTAGTTGAAGATTACAAAATCCGTAAATATGTAAAACAAAAATTGTTAGCTAGTGGAATTTCAAAAATTGAAATCGAAAGAACAGCTAAATTTGTTAAAATTAATGTTTATACAGCTAAACCAGGATTAGTTATTGGTAAAGGTGGAAATCTTGCTGAAGAATTAAGAACTGAGTTAGAAAAAATGATAAATAAAAAAGTAAATTTAAATATAGTTGAGGTTAAAAATGCTGATATGGACGCACAATTAGTTGCTGAAAATATTGCTGCTCAATTAGTAAAAAGAATTTCATTCAGAAGAGCAATGAAACAAGCAATGCAAAAAGCTATGAAAGCTGGAGCTTTAGGAATCAAAACTGCGGTATCAGGAAGACTTGGTGGAGCAGATATGGCTAGAACAGAATTTTATAAAGATGGAACTATACCACTTCAAACATTAAGAGCTGATATTGATTATGGTTTCTATGAAGCTGATACTACTTATGGAAAGATAGGTGTAAAAGTTTGGATTTATAAAGGCGAAGTACTTCCAGCTAAAAAAGAAGCAAAAGGAGGTAATGAATAATGCCAGTAATGCCAAAAAGAACAAAATATAGAAAAATGCAAAAAGGTAGAAACAGAGGTTACGCTACTCGTGGAAATAAAGTAAATGAAGGCGAGTTTGGACTTCAAGCTACAACTGCTGGATGGATTAAATCAAACCAAATTGAAGCTGCCAGAGTTGCAATGACTCGTTATATAAAAAGAGGTGGAAAAGTTTGGATTAAAATATTCCCAGACAAACCAATAACAAAGAAACCAGCAGAAACTCGTATGGGTAAAGGTAAAGGTGCTCCAGAATATTGGGTTGCAGTTGTAAAACCAGGAAGAGTTTTGTTTGAAATAGCAGGAGTTTCTGAAGAAGTTGCTAGAGAAGCTTTAAGACTAGCAGGACATAAATTACCAGTTCAAACAAAATTCGTAAAAAGAGAAAATGAAATGGATGGTGATCAAGTTGAAAAATGTTAAGAAATTAAATGAGATGTCTTCACCAGATTTAGAGAAAGAATTAGTTGAGTTAAAATCAGAGCTTTTTAAATTAAGATTTAACGGAGCAACTGGTGGCAATGAAAATAAAATTAAAGTAAGAGAAGTAAAAAAGAACATAGCTAGAGCAAAAACTATATTAAGAAAAAGAGAAATTGAAGGTTAATTTTCTCAGAATTAAATAATAAAAAGCAAAAAGTTTGTAGGAAGGAGAATAATTCATTATGGAAGAAAGAAATCTTCGTAAAACAATGATTGGAACAGTTGTATCTGATAAAATGGATAAAACAGTAGTTGTTGCAGTTGAAACAAGAGTAAAACATCCTATTTATAAGAAAACTGTTAAAAGAACATATAAACTAAAAGCTCATGATGAAGAAAATAACTGCAAAGTTGGAGACAGAGTAAAAGTAATGGAAACAAGACCTTTATCTAAAGATAAAAGATGGAGAGTTGTTGAAGTTGTTGAAAAAGCAGTTATTAAATAAGTGAGATTAAAAAATTAAAAGGAGGATTATAAAGCAATGGTACAACAACAAACTAGATTAAAAGTAGCTGATAATACAGGTGCTAAAGAAATAATGTGTATTAGATGCTTAGGTGGTTCATATAGAAAGTATGCTGAAATAGGAGATATAATAATTGCTTCTGTTAAAGATGCTACACCAGGTGGGGTTGTTAAAAAAGGTGAAGTTGTTAGAGCTGTTGTAGTAAGAACTAAAAAAGGCGCAAGACGTAGTGATGGTTCTTATGTAAAATTTGATGAAAATGCAGCAGTTATAATTCGTGAAGACGGAACACCTAGAGGAACTCGTATATTTGGTCCAGTAGCAAGAGAATTAAGAGAGAAAAATTATATGAAAATATTATCTCTAGCTCCAGAAGTATTATAATTTAAATTACAGATTGAAAATATAAGATTCTTTGAAAAAGAGGTGAAAAAGTAAAATGTTAAAAGTAAAAAAAGGTGATACTGTAGAAGTTTTATCTGGAAATGATAAGGGAAAACAAGGTGAAGTTCTAGAAGTAATTCCTAAAAAAGATAAAATCATCGTTAAAGGTGTTAATGTAAGAAAAAAACATGTTAAACCTAGAAAACAAGGTGAAGAAGGCGGAATTATTTCTGTTGAATGTGCAATATATAGTAGTAAAGTAAATGTTGTATGTCCAAAATGTAAGAAACCAACAAAAGTTGGATTTACAACAGATAAAAATGAAAAAGTTCGTGTTTGTAAAAAATGTGGTGCAAAAATAAAATAATTATGTTAAGAAAGGAGGCACTTAAAACATTATGGAAAAACTAAGAGAACAATATAAATCAGAAGTTATTCCAGCTTTGATGAAAAAATTTAATTATTCTTCTATTATGGAAGTTCCAAAGCTAGAAAAAATCGTTATAAATATTGGTTTAGGAGATATAAAAGATAATCCAAAAGCATTAGATAATGCAATAAATGATTTAAGTTTAATTACTGGACAAAAACCAGTTATAACAACAGCTAAAAAATCAATTGCAGCTTTTAAATTAAGAGAAGGAGTTAAAGTTGGATGTAAAGTTACATTAAGATCTGGAAAAATGTATGACTTTGCTTACAAATTATTTAATGTAGCTCTTCCAAGAGTAAGAGATTTTAGAGGAGTTTCAAAGAACTCATTTGATGGAAGAGGAAATTATTCAATGGGATTAAAAGAACAATTAATATTCCCAGAAATCGAATATGATAAAGTAGATAAATTAAGAGGTATGGATATTTCATTTATAACAACAGCTAAGACTGATGAAGAAGCTAAAGAATTACTTACTTTATTAGGAATGCCTTTTAAAAATTAGAAAGGAGAAATTATGGCTAAAAAATCATTAAAAGTAAAATGTGCAAAAAAACAAAAATATACAACTAGAGAATATAATAGATGTAAAATTTGCGGTAGACCTCATAGCTATATTAGAAAATATGGAATATGCCGTTTATGTTTTAGAGAATTAGCTCATAAAGGTGAAATACCAGGTGTTAAAAAAGCAAGCTGGTAAATTGTAATTAAATAATGAAAAAGGAGGGAAATTGTAGTGAATACGACAGATCCAATAGCAGATATGTTAACAAGAATTAGAAATGCTAATAATGCTAAGTTTAAAACAGTTGATGTTCCAGCTTCAAAAATGAAAAAAGCTATAGCAGAAACATTAGTAGAAGAAGGATATATAAAATCTTTTGAAGAAATTGATGACGGAATTCAAGGCGTTTTAAGAATTTCTTTAAAATATGATGAAAAAGGAAAAAGAGTAATTTCTGGATTAAAAAGAATAAGTAAACCAGGACTTAGAATTTATTCTTCAAAAGATGAATTACCAAAAGTTCTTAATGGTTTAGGTATTGCTTTAATATCTACATCAAAAGGAATCGTAACTGATAAGAAAGCAAGAGAATTAGGCTTAGGTGGAGAAGTATTAGCCTATGTTTGGTAATTTATAAAAATTATTAAATTAATTTGTAAAATAATAATAAATTATATTGGTATCGTAGACAAAATTTGATAAAAGGAGGAAATAAGACAATGTCTAGAATAGGAAATAAACCTATTACAGTTCCAGATGGCGTTAATGTTACAATTGATGGTCATAAAATAACTGTAAAAGGACCTAAAGGAACATTAGAAAGAGAAGTAAGTAATAAAATTAATGTAACTTTAGATGGAAATGTTATTAATGTAACAAGAAATAATGATCAACCTGAAAGCAGAAGTTTACATGGTTTAACTAGAACTTTGATTAATAACATGATTCAAGGAACAGTTAAAGAATATGAAAGAAAATTAGAAGTAAATGGAATTGGTTATAGAGCTCAGAAAAAAGGTAAAGATTTAGTTTTAACTTTAGGATATTCACATCCAGTTGAAGTTGAAGCTCCAGAAGGAATTACTTTTGAAGTTCCAAGTCCAAATGAGATAATAGTAAAAGGAATAGACAAAGAATTAGTTGGTCAAACAGCAGCTATTTTAAGAACAAAAAGACCACCTGAAGTTTATAAAGGTAAAGGTATTAAATATGCTGAAGAAACTATTAGACGTAAGGAAGGTAAAGCTGGTAAAAAATAAACCAATAAAAAATAATTAAATAAAAGTAAACTTAAGTAAATAGGGGTATATTTAATCTTTAGAATATACCTTTAGGGATTAAATATATCCCTAAAAAGTTACTTAGAAAGGAGAATAAATAATGATTTCTAAAATAGATAAAAAAGCAGAGAAACAAAGAAGACATGCTAGAGTTCGTAGAAAAATCAGTGGAAGCAGTGATTGTCCAAGACTTGCTGTTTGTAAATCTAATAAGAATATCATTGCACAAATTATTGATGATACTAAAGGTGAGACTTTAGTTTATGTTTCAACATTAAATAAAGATATTAAAACAAAACGTTGTAATATAGAAGCTGCTAAAGAAGTTGGAGCTTTGGTTGCTAAAAAAGCTCAAGAAAAAAATATAAAAACAGTAGTTTTTGATAGGGGCGGATATATTTATCATGGTATTGTTAAAGAATTAGCTGATAGTGCTCGTGAAGGTGGACTAGAATTTTAATAAGATTAAAAAAGGAGGGAATAACCTTAAGATGGAAGAAAATAATACAGTTGAATTAAAAGAAAAAGTTGTTGCTATCAATAGAGTTGCTAAAGTTGTTAAAGGTGGTAGAACTTTTAGATTTAGTGCAGTTGTTGTTGTTGGAGATGAAGCAGGACATATTGGTGTTGGAAATGGAAAAGCTGCTGAAGTTCCAGATGCAATAAGAAAAGCTATTGATGAAGCTAAAAAGAATTTAATTGAAGTGCCTATCAAAGGAACAACTATTCCTCATGAATATGTTGGTAAATTTGGAAGTGCAACTGTAATGTTAAAACCAGGAGCTGAAGGTTCTGGTGTTATAGCAGGAGGTAGTGTAAGACCAGTATTAGAACTTGCTGGATATAAAGATATTAAAACAAAAATAATAGGAACAAATAATCCTAGAAATGTTGTATATGCTACTATAAACGCTCTTGAAAACATGCAAACAGCTGAACAAGTTGCAGCTAAAAGAGGAAAAAAAGTTAGCGAAATTTTATAATTTTTATGCTTGACAAATAAATAATTATAATATTAAATAAATATGTGAGATTAGATAAAGAAAATAATTTACGTCAAAAAAAGGAGGTGCTAAAAAGATGGACTTAGGTAATTTACCAGCAAGCGTTGAAAGAAGAGCTAGAAAAAGAGTTGGTCGTGGTATAGGATCAGGATCTGGAAAAACATCTACTAGAGGACAAAAAGGTCAAAAATCTAGAACAGGTGGAGGAGTTAGAAGAGGTTTTGAAGGTGGTCAAACACCATTATATAGAAGATTGCCAAAAAGAGGATTTAAAAATTTCAACCACAAAAATTACACTGAAGTAACTTTAACAATGCTAAACAAATCAGAAGCAACAGATGTTACAGCCGATACATTATTAGCAGAAGGAATTATTGGAAAAATAAATGATGGAATAGTTGTTTTAGGAACAGGTACACTAGAGAAAAAATTAAATGTAAAAGCAGCTAGATTCACAAAAACAGCTTCAGAAAAAATAGAAGCCTTAGGCGGAAAGATAGAGGTGATTTAGTTGTTTAAAACAATAAAAAATGCTTTAAAAACACCAGAAGTTAGAAAAAAATTATTATATACTTTATTATTAATAATTGTTTTTAGATTTGGTTGCTATATAACAGCACCAGGAGTTAATGCTTCAGAATTAGCTGAACAAATGAGAAATGCTACTTCAGGAGGCTTTACAGCTTTAATTGATACAATTTCAGGAGGTGCCTTCTCAAATTTATCAATATTTGCTATGTCAATAACTCCATATATTACAGCATCAATTGTTATACAACTATTAGGTATGATAATACCATCATTACAAGCTCTTATTAAAGAAGGTGGAGAGCTTGGAAAACAAAAGGTTAATAAATACACTAAAATATTAACTATAGTATTAGCAGCTATAGAAGCTGCAGGTATCTATATTTCATATAGTAGAAACTATGCAAATGTATTTATTAATCCAGGATTTTTTACAGGAGCTTTAGTTGTAATTTCATTAATTGCAGGAACTGCAATATTAATGTGGCTTGGAGAGCAAATTACAAGTAAAGGAATTGGAAATGGTATTTCAATGATTGTATTTGTTGGTATCATTTCTGGATTACCATCAGGAATTACATCATTAAAAAATATAATATTTACATCAGATGGATTTAGTACAGCAGGACTTGCTACAGCAATAGCAATTATAATAGGAGCTTTATTATTAGTAACAGGTGTTGTATGGGTTCAAAGTGCTGAAAGAAGAATACCAGTACAATATGCTAAAAAAGTTGTTGGAAGAAAAATGTATGGTGGACAAAATACTCATATTCCACTTAAATTAGCAATGGCAGGTGTTATGCCTATAATCTTTGCTTCATCATTTTTAACATTTCCAGCAATGATTATAAGTATATTTGCTCCAAATAGTATTGGTGGAACAGGATTTTTGGCAGGATTATATAAATTCTCAATTGCAACATCATCTTCTACTGGAATTGGATGGGGATATTCATTAGCAAATGCTATAGTATATTTAATATTAATAGTAGCATTTACTTTCTTCTATACATTAGCTACTTTCAATCCAGCAGAAGTTTCTCAAAATATAAAACAAAATGGTGGATTTATTCCAGGTATTAGAGCTGGAAAACCAACAACTGATTATTTAAAATCAGTTCTTATGAAGCTAACTTGGTTTGGTTCAATCTTTTTAGGAATTATTGCTATATTGCCTATGTTACTTAGATTTTCTGGATTGGACATCTCTTTTGGTGGTACATCAATCTTAATTGTCGTTGGTGTAGCATTAGAAACAGTTCAACAACTAGAATCTCAATTAGTAATGAGACATTATAAAGGATTTTTAGAGAAATAAACAAAAATGGATTTCTCCTCTAAGCTTAAGGGGAGAAATCCAAATCGTTAGGAGGCAAATTATGATTATTATTATGTTAGGTGCTCAAGGAACAGGAAAAGGAACAGTTGCTGGGTTGATTAGTGAAGCAACAGGAATTCCTCAAATATCAACAGGTGATATTTTTAGAAAAAATATCAGTGAAAAAACAAAACTTGGAATTGAAGCAGATAAATATATTTCAAAAGGAGAGTTAGTTCCAGATGATATAACAGTTCCAATGGTAGATGATAGACTATCTTGGGATGATGCAAAAGAAGGCGCAATATTAGATGGATTTCCAAGGACAATTGAACAAGCAGAAAAATTAGATGAAATTTTAGAAAAAAAGGGGAAAAAAGTTGATTTAGTAATAAATTTAGTAACTCCTAGAGATGAAATAATAGATAGAATGTTAACAAGAAGAGTTTGTACAAATCCAGATTGTAAAGCAACATATAATACAAAATTGCATCCACCAATTAAAGAAGGAATTTGTGATAAATGTGGCTCTCCTCTAAAACAAAGAGAGGATGATTCAGATCCAGAAGCTATAAAGAAAAGATTAGAAATATATGAAGAAAAAACAAGTCCACTTATTGATTTTTACAAGAATAAAGGAGTATTAAGAACAGAAAAAATAAGTATATCAATAAATAGAATGGGAACAGACGTTGCAAGAGATATAGTAAATGATATAAAAAAATAAAGAGTAAATATTTTTAATAACAATTTAGGAAGTGATAAAAAATGATTACAATTAAATCAGCAAGAGAAATCCAGCTTATGAAAGAAGCATGCAAAGTCGCATTTCTTGCTCATAAAGCAATAGAAGAGTCAATACAACCAGGAATGACAACTTATGAAATAGATAAAATTGCTGAAGAAACAATTAGAAAAAATGGTGGGATTCCTGCAGAAAAAGGTTATCCATCAGGAATGCAAGGAGTTCCAAACTATCCTGCTTCAACATGTGTATCCATAAATGATGAAGTCATTCATGGAATTCCATCAAAAACAAGGGTTATAAAAGATGGAGATATTGTTTCAGTTGATCTAGTTGCTTTAAAAAATGGATATAATGGAGATATGGCTAGAACATATTTAGTTGGAAATGTAAGTCCAGAAGCTAAAAGATTAGTAGAAGTTACTAAACAAGCATTTTTTGAAGGTATGAAATATGCAATAAAAGGAAATAGAATTGGAGATATTTCTCATGCTATTGGAGAATATGTAAAATCTCAAGGTTATTCGGTAGTTAGAGAATTTCAAGGACATGGAATTGGGAAAGAAATGCATGAAGATCCTGGAATACCAAATTATGGAAAAGCAGGTCGTGGACCAAGACTAGAACCAGGTATGACTCTAGCTGTAGAACCAATGGTAATAGAAGGAAAACCTGATATATGGGAATTAGAAGATGGTTGGACAATAACAACTCAAGATGGAAGTTTAGCTGCACATTATGAAAATACTATTTTAATTACAGAAAAAGAGCCAAAAATCTTGACAATTTTATAATTTTATTATATACTATACTAGCTTATTGCTGAAAGTTTACATTTTGGCAATATTAGTACGTAAGTAAAAGGAAAAATTATAATAAATGTTAGTTTAGAATTTGATTTTTGAGTGATTAAATTTATGAAAGAGAGGGACTTTAATGTCTAAAGAGGATGTTATTGAAGTAGAAGGAAAAGTAGTTGAAACACTACCCAATACAACTTTTAGAGTAGAACTTGAAAATGGACACCAAGTTTTAGCTCATATTTCGGGTAAACTTAGAATGAATTATATAAAGATTTTACCAGGTGATAGAGTAAAATTGGAGTTATCTCCATATGATTTGTCTAAAGGAAGAATAACTTGGAGAGCAAAATAATTAATTAAATATATCAATTTTAAGAAAGGAAGATAAAGAAATGAAAGTAAGACCATCAGTAAAAAAAATGTGTGACAAATGTAAAGTAATCAAAAGAAAAGGTGTTATTAGAGTTATTTGTGAAAATCCTAAACATAAACAAAGACAAGGATAATTAGATTTTGGTATTAATACAAATGTGTGCGGCTGGATTTAAATTTTTATTTAAATCATCATATTTGTATTTATATATAATGCAATATTAAGATTTCTATGTAACAAAAGCTTATATAGGAATATTAATTTTGTTTTTAAGCTTTTTAGCTTAAAGTTTAATTTAAAATTTTTAGTAAGAGGGGTGTAAAAAAAGTATGGCTCGTATAGCAGGTGTTGATTTACCTAGAGAAAAAAGAGTTGAAGTTGGACTAACATATATATATGGTATTGGTTTAACAAGTTCTCAAAAAATATTAAAAGCAGCAGGTGTTAATCCTGATACAAGAGTAAAGGATTTAACTGATGATGATGTAGCTAAAATAAGAAAAGCTATGGAAGGTTACAAAGTTGAAGGTGATCTTAGAAGAGAAGTTGCTTTAAATATTAAGAGACTTACTGAAATTGGATGCTATAGAGGAATAAGACATAGAAGAAACTTACCAGTTAGAGGACAAAGAACAAAAACTAATGCTAGAACTAGAAAAGGTCCAAGAAAATTAGTAAGTAAAAGCAAAAAATAAGATTAATTAAGAACAAAAATAAATTTTATTTGATTGAAATAAAATAAGGAGGTTAAATAATGGCAAAGGCAAAAGCTACTCAAAAAGCTGGTGTTAGAAGAAGAGAGAGAAAGAACATAGATAAAGGTTCAGCTCATATTCATTCAAGCTTTAACAATACAATAGTATCAATTACAGATACACAAGGAAATGTAATTTCTTGGGCAAGTGCTGGTGAACTTGGATTCAAAGGTTCAAGAAAAAGTACACCATTTGCTGCTGGTCAAGCTGCCGAAACAGCTGCTAAAACAGCTATGGAACATGGCATGAAAACAGTAGATGTATATGTTAAAGGTCCTGGTTCAGGAAGAGAAGCTGCTATAAGATCTCTTCAAACAGCAGGATTAGATATTACAATGATTAAAGATGTTACTCCAATTCCTCATAATGGATGTAGACCACCAAAAAGAAGAAGAGTATAGTTTTTTCAAAAAATGTGTGGATAATAGAGGAAAAGAGTTTAATTTTATTGAAATTTATAAGAGAGGTGTAAGTTAAAAATGGCAAGATATAATAGTGAACAATGCCGTATATGCCGTAGGGAAGGTCAAAAACTTTTCTTAAAAGGTGATAGATGTTATTCAGATAAATGCAGTGTAACAAGAAGAAACTATGCTCCAGGTCAACATGGTCAAAAAAGAACTAAGCTTTCTGAATATGGAACACAATTAAGAGAAAAGCAAAAAACAAAATCTTACTATGGTTTAGGTGAAAAACAATTTAGAGGCTATTTTCAAATGGCTTCTAGCAAAAAAGGTATGACAGGTGAAAATTTATTAAAAATATTAGAGAGTAGACTTGATAATGTTGTTTATAGATTAGGATTTGGTGCTTCAAGAGCACAATCTAGAATGCTTGTAACTCATGGAAATATTGAAGTTAATGGAAAGAAAGTTAACATTGCTTCATATTTAGTAAAACCAGGAGATGTTGTTGGAATTAGAGAAATTAGAAAAGATAATCCAATGGTTAAAGAAAATTTAGACGGAGGTTCTAAGAGACCTGTTCCAGCTTGGTTAGAATTAGATAGCGAAAAAATGAGTGGTAAAGTTTTAAGAACTGTAGAAAGAGACGAGATTGATCTACAAGTTGCAGAACACTTAATTGTTGAGTTATATTCTAAATAATGCTTAGGAAAAAGTTGTACGTAAGATATAAAATATTTATAGAGGTATAAAACCTATTAGGAGGTAAAAATGATTGAATTTGAAAAACCAAACATCGAATGTGTGGAAGCAGACGATAAGAGGAATTATGCAAAATTCATATGTGAACCATTAGAACGTGGATATGGAATGACAATAGGAAATTCTTTGAGAAGAATTTTATTATCATCATTGCCAGGAGCGGCTATAACAAGTATTAAAATAGAAGGCGTACTACATGAATTTTCTACAATTAAAGGAATTGTAGAAGATGTTCCTGAGTTAATAGTTAATTTAAAAAATGTTAGATTAAAAATGACAGATAATGAAGAAAAGAAAATAAGAATAGTTCACAAAGGAGCTGGAGAAATTACAGCTGGAGATATTCAAACAGATGGAACAGTTGAAGTATTAAATAAAGAATTACATATTGCAACAGCCTCTGAAGAAGCTGATTTAAATATGGAAATGACAGTTAATAGAGGTAGAGGATACAATGTAGCAGAAAAAAATAAAAAAGAAAATAGCCCAATAGATGTATTACCTATCGATTCAATTTTTACACCTGTTAAGAAGGTTAACTATTCAGTTGAAAATACTAGAGTTGGACAAATGGTAGATTATGATAAACTAACTATTGAAGTTTGGACAGATGGAAGTTTAAAACCATTTGAAGCATTAAGCTTAGCAGCTAAAGTTATGGTAGGTCATTTAGAATTATTTATAGACTTATCAGAAACAGCAAAAAATACTCAAGTTATGGTAGAAAAAGAAGAATCTAAGAAAGAAAAAGTTTTGGAAATGCCTATTGAAGAACTTGAACTTTCAGTTAGATCATATAATTGTTTAAAAAGAGCAGGAATTGCAACTGTTGAAGATTTAGCAAATAAGTCACAAGAAGATATGATGAAAGTTAGAAATCTTGGAAAAAAATCATTAGATGAAGTAACTAATAAGCTTTTGGCTTTAGGACTAAATTTTGCAACTGATGAAGATTAGAATTTTTAGAAAAGAAGAGGTGAGAATAAAGTGGCAGGAACAAGAAAACTTGGAAAACCAACTGATCAAAGATTAGCAATGTTAAAATCATTAACTACAGATTTTCTATTAAATGAACAATTAGTTACAACTGAAGCTAGAGCTAAAGAAGTTAAAGCTATAGTAGATAGCATAATAGCATTAGCTGTTAAAGAAAAAGATAACTATGAAGAAGTAGATTGCAAAGTAGTTAAAGCTAAATTAGATAGCAAAGGTAAAAAAGTTACAGAAAAAGTAACAAGCAAAAATGGTAAAGAATATCTAAGAGTAGTTAAAGAAGAAACTACTGAAAAGAGACAAAAAGATATGCCATCAAGACTAAATGCTAGAAGAAAAATAATGAAAAAAGTTAATAAAGTTCCAAATGTTGACTTAATGAATAAATTATTTAATGAAATAGCTCCAAAATATTCAGATAGAGTAGGCGGATACACTAGAATATTAAAAATGGAGAATAGAAAAGGCGACAATGCAGATGTTGCTGTATTAAAATTAGTATAAGTTATAAGAATAAAAAAGAACACGATTTTGTCGTGTTTTTTTTTATGCACAAAAATAATTATTTTACATAATGGGGACACGGGGACGGTTCTCTTGTCCCACAAAATTTCTCTTTTTGAAAAAGTTTTTCTTAAGGGACAAGAGAACCGTCCCCGTGTCCCCTGTTCCTTTTTCCATTTTTTAATTTAATTTATTCACCAAAATAATTATTTTACATAATATTATATAAATAATAAAAATTATATAATGGAGTGTGAAGTAAGGTTGAGTTTTTTATTTCAAGTTATAGGGTGGATTTTAATTATATATGGACTTTTAAGTTTAGTTCAAGATATCATATTTGAATTTAGTTCAAAAAAAATAAATCATAATATGAAAATAGTGGTTCTTGCTAAAAATTTAGAAGATGATTTAGAAAATTTTAGTAGGGAATTAGGAGATATTAAACGTAGAAATGGATATAAAAATATTACTTTAATTGATATGGAAGAAAATGATGATATACATAATGTTATAAATACGCTTGAAGAAAATGAGATAAACATGAGAGTTTTAACTAAAAAAGAAGGGGAAGAATATATTGGAGAATTTTTTAAAGTATAAGTATAAATAAATTGAATGGCTTGAAAGCTTGATTTTAGTGTTGACAAAATAAGATATATTGTGATACTATACGTTTTGAGTTTATTTAAAAGTTAATAATAAGATAAACTTGGAGGAAAAATGAAAAGAGATATATTTGGATTATTAATTTCAGGAATTTTTATAGCAGTAGTTTTGATATCATCTAAATTAATTGGAGAATCTAATAAAGAAGCAAGTAGAAAATATATACACATAATGCTTTCAAATTGGTGGATAATTGCAATATTATTTTTTGATAATGTTTATTTTGCAATAATTGGACCATTATTATTTATAATAATAAATTCAATTTCATATAAATATAATTTAATAAAAACTATGGAAAGAGATGAATCAGAAAAAGATGGATTTGGTACGATATATTATGCTGTGACATTATTTTTAGTAGCTATTTTAACATTTGGAGTTTTTCCAGAATATAAAGGAATTTATGGACCTTTAATAGGTTTAGCTGGAGTAGCAGTAATGGGGTATAGTGATGGTTTTGCAGCTATAGTTGGAAAATCAATAAAAAGTCCATCATATAAGATTGGAACAACTAAAAAAACATTAGCAGGTTCCATAACAATGCTAGCGATTACATTTATTATACTTTCTGGATTTTTAGTTTATGTAAAAGTCCCATATTGGTATTTTAAAGCAGCAATAATTTCTGTAATTGTAACAATTATTGAGGCTATTTCAATAAAAGGAACAGATAATTTAACAGTACCTTTAGCAACTGTTGGACTTTTATTATTAGTAATATAAAAAAGAGGCTTGGCCTTTCAGCCAAGTCTCCTTTTTTTGTCGAATGCAACAACGTTACTGTGGGTGCTTGCTTTTTTGTGATGCTTTTTTGGTTTCTTTTTGTGAATTTTTGCTACGCAATAGCAGCATCTTCCCAAGAATACCATTACCATAGAAGCTCCAATAAATACTACATATACGATGAAATTAAAGACTGTTTCTTCAACTCCAATAACTTGTGTAAGATTTTGGAACCCTTTGTACCAAGCAACTAATAGAGCAAGCATTGCTATAAGTGATGGCCAAAATATTGAGTGTTCGAACCCATTTTTGGCAGCCCATGCGACGATTGGATCGCTGCTATTGTGCATGAGATTATTACGCTTTTCTGTTTGCAATTTAGCTTCGGCGTCATAAGAATCGGCCTGGCTTTGATAAGCTTTTCTAGCATATACGTTCTCATACATCTGAGCATCTCTAGCATATGCATCCCGCTTTGATTCAGCGGATTCAATGCTTTTGTACATAGACACAAGTCTTACCTGTGTCACAAAGACTTTACCCACATTCACTGTTACAAACAACATAGCCGCAACTGTAGCTACAAGCAGAAAGAACCGAACGAGCACTTTCCAGGACTTAACAACAGACTTCTTGAAATTCTTCATCATGAACAATTTCCTCCTTTTCCCTTAAATTAATTATTTGGTTCCCCTGGCACAAAAAAGTACCATATAATTTAATTATAAAATTTATTAATATTTTTGTCAAATGAAACTTATGTAAACATTAGAAAATCAAAAAAAATTGAAATTTAAGACTGTCCCAAAAGTTCATTTGATGTTTTATTAAAATAAAATATAAAAATTTATAAAAACCACTTGAAAAAAAATGGTTTATAGAAGATAATATAATCTATAAAAGTTTGAAAAAATTTTAAAACTTAAATATACAATATTAGAAAAAACAATTTTCTAAAAATAATAGAAAATTTGAAAAAATACGAAGGAGGAATATATATGTATATATTCAATAGAGTTACAGTTGTTCCAAAACTGCCAGCAAGAATTGGCAGATTACCAGAGATTGCAAATAATTTATGGTGGTCTTGGAATACAGAGTATTTAAGATTGTTTCAAGAAATTGATCCAGAATTATGGGAAAAAGTTGAAAGAAATCCAGTTAAATTCTTAAAATTGGTAAGTCAAGATAAAATAGAAAGAATTGCTGAAGATCCAAGCTTTTTAAGAAAATATGATCAAATTGTTGAGAATTATGAAGATTATATTAAAAGCAAAAATACATGGTTTTCTAATAATTATCCAAAAAATAAAGATGATTTAATTGCATATTTTTCAGCTGAATATGGTATAGATGAAATTTTACCTATTTATTCAGGAGGACTTGGAATTTTGTCAGGAGATCATTTAAAATCAGCAAGTGATCTAGGTCTTCCTTTTGTTGCAATTGGTTTACTATATAAAAATGGATATTTTCATCAAAAAATAGATGTAAATGGAAATCAATGTTGCGAATATAAAAATATTGATTTATATAATTTGCCAATACTTCCAGTAAAAGATGAAAATGATGAAGATGTTGTAGTTGAAATGGAATTGTTAGGAAAACCTATTTATATAAAATTATGGCAAATTACAGTTGGAAGAATAAAACTTTATTTAATGGATACTGATATTGATAAAAATGAACCAGATGTTAGAGAAATTACTTTAAGACTTTATGGTGGAGATAAAGAAATGAGAATTCGCCAAGAGATAATTCTTGGCATGGGTGGAGTTAAAGCTTTAAAATTATTAGGATATACTCCAACTTTATATCATATGAATGAAGGACATTCATCATTTTTAATTTTAGAATTAATTCAAAATATAATGAATGAAAAACAAGTTTCATTTGATATAGCAAAAGAAATTGCTACATCAGAAACTGTATTTACAACACATACACCAGTTCCTGCTGGTAATGATATATTTGATATAAGCTTAGTTGAAAAATATTTTAGTAAGTTCTGGCCAAAATTAGGCCTTTCAAGAGAAGAGTTTTTAGGACTTGGAATGAAAGAAACAGAAGGATTTGAACAAGGCTTTAATATGGCAATACTTGCTCTTAAAATTAGTGGAAAGAAAAATGGAGTAAGTAAACTTCATGGTGAAGTTTCAAGAGAATTATTTTCAGACGTTTGGCCAAATATTGCTGATGATGAATCACCAATAACTTATGTAACTAATGGTATTCATACATGTTCATGGCTTGCTCCTAGAATTAAAGAATTATATAATGATTATTTGCCACCATATTGGCAAGATAAAATTCATTTACAAACAACATGGGATAAAGTAGAAGATATTCCTGATGATAGACTTTGGGAAGCACATGTTTCTAGAAAGAAACGTTTAGTTAAATTAATTAAAGAAAATGTAACTAAGAGATTTCTAAACAATGGGGTTGGATATGATCAGATTTCAGAAATTGTTGGAAATATAAATTCTAAAGCTTTAATTATAGGTTTTGCAAGAAGATTTGCAACATATAAAAGAGCAACATTAATTTTTAAAGATTTGACAAGGCTTACACAAATTTTATGTGATGAAAACAGACCTGTTATTTTAGTGTTTGCAGGAAAAGCACATCCAGCAGATAAAGAAGGTTCTGATTTAATAAAAACAATACATGAAATTTCATTAATGCCACAATTTAAAGGAAAAATATTCTTATTAGAAAATTATAATATAAGTATTGCAAGATATTTAGTAAGTGGTGTTGATGTATGGCTTAATAATCCACGTAGACCTATGGAAGCTTCTGGAACTTCAGGAGAAAAAGCATCTGTAAATGGAGTTGTAAATTTTAGTGTTTTAGATGGCTGGTGGGCTGAAGGCTATAATGGAGAAAATGGATGGGCTATTGGTAATGAGAATGAATATACAAATGATGAAGAGCAAGATAAAGCTGATAGCAATAGTATCTACCATACTTTAGAAAATCAAATAATACCTGCATTTTATAATCAAGATAGAAATGGAATATCTAAAGATTGGCTTAGACTTATGAAAAACTCTATTAAATCAACAGCTGGAAAATATAGTATGTCTAGACAAGTAGTAGATTATGTAAATAAATTATATATGCCACTATGTAATTTAAGGAAAAAATATTTTACTAACTTAGAAAATGTTATTAATTTTTCAGAATGGAAAAAGACTATTAAAGCAGAATGGGAATCTATTGTTATTGAACAAGGTGATCTTGAAAATGTTAATAATGCAAAACTTGTTGCAGGAAGTAAAATAAAAGTAAGATGCTATGTTTCACTTGGAAATATTGATGAATCAAATGCATGTGTTCAAGTTTATTTTGGACAATTTTTAGAGAATGGAAATGTTAAAAATGTTTCTACGACTGAAATGAAAAAAATTGGTGAAAAAGACGGAAAATTTGAGTATGAAGGAACAATTGAACTTGAAACAGGTGGAAACTTCGGATATACATTTAGAGTTATGCCAAAACATGAGATGCTATTAGATCCTGAAAATATGAATTTAATTAAGTGGTTAACAAAATAGATAAAAAGAGAGGTAATATTTTGAAGTGCCCCAAAATGTTAGACAAAAAAGTTAACATTTGTGGGTGCATTTCATTTAATTGCCTCTTTTTTTATTATAATAACTCACAAAACGTTTTTTAAAATTTGTGAATTTTATGTAAAAACCTTTGACTTTATAGTATCATGCTGATATAATAAACACGAATTTGAACTAGAGTAAAAAATAGGAAGGAGAATATAATGAAAAAAGTACTTTTAATTGGAGCAGATGGAATGCTTGGAGGAGAATTAAAAGAAAGATTAGAAAAAATATATGAAGTAGAAGGAACTACTTTAGAAACTTTAGATATATGTGATAGAGATGCAGTAATAAAAAAGGCAAAAGAAGTAAATCCATATTTTATTATAAATTGTGCTGCATTTACAAATGTTGATGCATGTGAAGTAAAATATGAATTAGCTGAAAATGTTAATGGTAAAGCTTTAAGCAATATTGCTGATGCAGCTAAAGAAGTAGACGCTACATTAATTCATATTAGTACAGATTATGTATTTGATGGAAAATTAGATGTAAGTAAAGCGTATACTGAAGATATGGAACCAAATCCAGTAAGTGCTTATGGAAAAACAAAATTACTTGGAGAAAAAAATGTAGAAAAAGCTGGAAAATATTATATTTTGAGAACAGCATGGCTTTATGGAATTCGTGGAAAAAACTTTGTAAAAACAATGCTTAGATTAAGTAAAGAAAGAGATGAAGTAACTGTTGTTTCAGATCAACATGGAAGCCCTACATCAACTACTACATTATGTGAAATTATAGAACAAATTATGGAAAAAGAACCTGCTTATGGAATTTATCACTCAACATGTGAAGGATTTACAACATGGTATGAATTTACATGTAGAATTTATGAATATGCAGGCATTAAAACTAAAGTAAGACCTATTACTTC
The DNA here is from genome assembly GCA_944389125.1 of uncultured Clostridia bacterium. Taxonomy (GTDB): domain Bacteria; phylum Bacillota; class Clostridia; order TANB77; family CAG-508; genus Scatovivens. The sequence continues at coordinate 192,815 of CALXLF010000003.1, forward strand.
AAAGGAATATAAAGAAATGTATCCACAATCTAGTGATAGACCATTTAATAGTCAATTATCAAAGGAAAAGTTACATAATATTGGAATTTATCCAAAAGAATATAAAGAAGCATTGAAAGAATATTTAAAGGAGGAATTGAAGTAATGAAAGGAATTATTTTAGCAGGAGGAAGTGCAACAAGATTATATCCAATAACTTTAGCAGTTTCTAAACAAATGTTACCAGTTTATGACAAACCAATGATTTATTATCCATTATCAATATTAATGATGGCTGGAATTAGAGAAGTGTTAATAATATCAACACCAACTCATTTGCCAGCTTTCCAAAGCTTGTTGGGTGATGGTTCTGATTTAGGAATGGATTTTAACTATAAAGTTCAAGAAAAACCAGTAGGTTTAGCTGATGCTTTTAAAGTTGGAGCAGGATTTATTGGTGATGATAATGTTGCCCTTATTTTAGGAGATAATATGATTTATGGTTCAAGATTAGAAAGAGTTTTAAAAGCAGCAAGTAATTTAAAAGAAGGTGGAGTTATTTTTGGTTATAAAGTAGCAGATCCAACAAGTTATGGTGTTGTAGAAATAGATGATCAAGGAAATGCAATATCAATAGAAGAAAAACCATCTAAACCAAAATCTGATTTAGCTGTTCCAGGAATTTATTTTTATGATAATGAGGTTGTTGAAATTGCTAAAAATTTAAAACCATCACCTAGAGGAGAACTTGAAATAACAGATGTAAATGAAGCTTATATGAAAAAAGGAAAATTAAAAGTTATACCATTAGGAACAGGATATGCTTGGTTTGATACAGGAACACCTGATAGATTATCAGATGCGGCTGATTTTGTTAAAGCTATTGAATTAAGACAAGGAACACAAATCGCTTGTTTAGAGGAATATGCATATAGAAATGGTTGGATTACAAAAGAAACTGTTTTAAAACATGTTGAAAAATATAAGAAAACAGATTATGGAAAATATTTAAAACGTGTTGTTGAAGAAAAACCAAATGCTTATAAAAAGATATTTGATGGAGAGTTATTTAAAAATTAATAGAACAAAAGGAGCAGTTTTGTAAAATTGCTTCTTTTATTTTGTCTAATAATAAAAAAATACTGAAATTAGGTTGAAATTTTACTATTAATTTGATATAAATATATATGTTAAATTATAAAAAAAATAAAGAAAATTGAGAATAAAACTGTGAGAATTAGAGGAGTTAAAAATGATAAGCAAAAAAGAAGATCTATTAGAAGACTTAAAAGTTAATATAATTAGTTGGTATGATTTTAAAAATACTAATTCAATTTTATTGATTGGAGATATAGATAAAATTGTAGTTGAATTTTTGTGCAAAAAATTCAGTAAAGTTGTATCTATTGAAAGTGATGTAAAGAAGATAAATCAATTATATAAAATTTCTGAAGAATATAAAAATTTAAATATTATTGATGAATTATTTTTTGATGAAGATAAATTAGATGAGAAATTTGATTATATATTTATAATGAATTATTTTGATGGAAAACAAAGTGATAGAGAAATAAGAAATTCTATTAATGAAAAATGTAAAATTTTAAAAGATAATGGAAAAATTTTGACTGTATTTAAAAACAAATTAGGCGCAAAAGAGATAATAAGTAAAGAATTTAAAGGATTTTCAAAAGAAAGAATTCAAAATATAATAGAAGGTACTTTTTTTGAATTTAGTAAATTTTATTATGCATTACCAGACGAAAATTATGTTAACATAATTTTTTCTGATGATTATTTACCAACAGAAAATGATATGGGTAGAAATCTTAACTTTTCACTTAAATCAACAAATATAGGAGCTTTAGAAAATGAATTTTTTAACAAAGTAATAAGAGATTATAAAAATGATTTTAAAAATTGTTCAAATATATTTTTAGTTGAATTAAGCACTGAAGAAATTGAAAATGAAACTAAAGCAGTTTTTTATAGTAATTTAAGAAATGATGAGTATAAAATAAGAACAAAATTATTAAAAAATGTTGCTATAAAAGAAGCAACTTCAGAAAAAAGCATAGAGCATATAAATAATATTAAGAAAAATATTGATATTCTAAAAAATTGTAAAATAAATACACTAGATAGTTATGATGATAATCATATAATAAGTAAACTAGCTGTTGATTGTGAAAAAGTAGATGATAAGTTTTTAGAATTTTATAAAAAAGGGGATTTAAAATATAAAAACATAATTAATAAATTAAAAAATGAAATATTATTCAAATTAGAAAAAACAGATAGTAAAAACAATGTTTTTGAAAAATATGAGATAAATGTTCCTGAAAATTTACTAGGAAAAATGACATTTATAAAGAATGGTTTATGGGATTTAACAATCAGAAATGTATTTTTAATTGATAATGAATTTTTTGTGTATGATCAAGAGTGGTTTGAAAAGAATATTCCAATAGAATTTATTTTGTTTAGAAGTATATGGTATCTTGAAGGTTTAACTCAAGAGGAAAAACAAGATATTTGTAAGCAACTTAAAATAGATGAATTTGCTAAATATTTTTGCATTTTAGAAGAAAAAATTAGTCAAAAAATAACAAATCAAAAATCATTAGAATTATATAGAAATTCTTTGTTTGGAATAAATTCAAATATAGAACAAGAAGAAAAAAGATTATTAAAAGAAAATGAATTTCAAAACGAATTGATAAAATGCAAAGAATTAGTTAATTCTGATATAGAATTAAGACATAGAATAGTTGTAAGCCAAAAAGAAAATTTAACTAATGAATTAGCACAGAGGGATGCTAGAATAAATGAATTACAAATTGCTATTGCTAATTCTAAAGCATTAAAATGTACACGTGCTTTAAAAAAGGTTGCAAAAAAATCTGCAATGTTAGTAGTTAAAGTTTTTAGAAAACCTGTAAAATTTGTTTGTAAAAAAACTTTACCTAAAAAAACAAGAAGAAAATTAAAATTAAAAATAGAATATTCTAGAAAATTATCAAGGCTTTCTGGTATTCCAATGCTTTCACAATATAATCATACTATGAAACTATATGACAAAAAAGAAGATACATATACAAATGTTTATTCACAATTTAATTTAAATAAGACAATAGGAATACATTTACATTTATATTATGAAGATTTAGCTCAAGAATTTTATGAATATTTAAGTAATATTCCATATGTATTTGATCTTTATATTTCTATTAGACAAGGTGTAAAGCCAAGTAAGATAAGAAAAGTATTTAAAAATATAACTAATTTAAATCATTTAGAAGTAGTAGTCTCTGAAAATAGTGGTAGAGATTTTGGACCAATGTTTGTATTATTTGCAGGAAAGTTAAGAAAATACGATTATATAATGCATATTCATTCTAAAAAAAGTTTAAGAACAGGTAGTGAACAATCTGGATGGAGAAGATATTTATTAGATAATCTTCTTGGAAGTCCAGAATTAATAACAAAATATTTTTATATGATGGAAAATCTTAATATAGGTTTAGCTTATCCTGATACACACATAGCAGCTCCATTTTGGGGACATGCTTGGCTAGACGAAAAAGAACTTGCTAAAAAGTTTTTGAAAGAAATAAATATCGAATATAAAGATGAATTATTAGAATTTTCTGCGGGAAGTATGTTTTGGGCAAAAACAGATGCAATAAGACAATTATTAGACTTAAATTTAACATGGGAAGATTTTGGAAAAGATAAGCATCAAACTGGTGGAACCTTAGAATATGTGTTTGAAAGAATACCAGGTTATATTGCAAAATATAATAACTATAATATTGCAATATATAATATAGATAAAAATTTCTTCTATCTAAATAAAGGAATTAAAAATTTTGATATCTATTTTAATTTTAATGTAGATTCAGTGACAAATCTTTTAACAAGTTTTGATATAATATCTTTTGATATATTTGATACACTAATTACTAGAAAAATATTTAATCCAGATGATGTGTTTTTGCTAATTGAGAAACATTTAAAAGAAATAAATATTAATTTAAAAGATTACAAGAAACTAAGAAAAAAAGCAGAAGAAAATGTAAGAAAAAAGAAAAATTATCAGGGAGATTGTAATATTCACGAAATATATGATGAATTTAAAAATTTAACTGATTTAACTGAAGAGCAAGTTTTAGATATTAAAAATTTAGAAATAGAAACTGAATTAAAATTATGTGTTCCAAGAAAAGACTCTTTAAAATTATTTAATAATCTTATAAATAAAGGAAAAAGAATTATATTAGTTAGTGATATGTATTTAACTAGAGAAATAATAGAAAAAATATTAAATAATTGTGGATATTATGGATATTTTGATATATTTATTTCTTCTGAAGTTGGATATAGAAAAGATAATAGAACGATGTGGAATTATATATATTCTAAATATGGAGATTATTCAATAATTCATTTAGGAGATAATGAACAATCAGATATACATGGATTAGCTGATATGGGAAAACCAAATATGTATTTAGCTCCAGCTAAAAGATTATTACAACTTTCAAATTATGATATTCCAGATACTAAATTTGATTTACCAAATTCAGTTTTATTTGGATGTGTATTTAATAAAATAATGTTTAATTCTCCATTTGCTTTGCATGATAGTGAGCATAGAGCTTTAATAAATAATCCATTTGATTTTGGATATGCAATTATAGGGCCTGTAATTTTAAATTATATGTTATGGCTTATTAATTCATTAAAAAATAATCCAGAAAATGAGATAATATTATTTGCTGCAAGAGAAGGATATTATTTGCAAAAAATATATGATTATTTAAAAGATAAACTTGAAATTAAAGATTTAGAGAAAATAGAAGAATACTATCTATTAATTTCTAGAAGAGCGATAACAGTTGCTGGAATTGAAAATAAAGAAGATATTTATAAATTATTTAAAAGAATTTATTCAGGAACATTAAGAGAATGTTTATATTATAGACTTGGATATACTGAAATTAATTTTGAAAATAGAATAATAGAATTACCTAGAGATTTTGATATAGTTAAAAGAGTTATTGATGATAATTATGATATTATAATGAGACAAGTTAAACAAGAAAAAGAAAATTATTTAAAATATATAAATTCTTTATCATCAAATATATATACTAAAAATTTAAACTTTATTGATTTAGGTTATTCAGGAACAGCTCAATATTATTTATCTAAACTTATGAATAAAAAGATTACAGGAAAATATTTTGCTGTATCAGATAAAATTTTACCATTATCAATAGGATGTAAGGTTGATTCTTGTTATAATAATGATTTACATGATTTAAAAATTTTGGAAAGAACAATTTATAAATATTCTTTGTTATTAGAATGCTTTTTAACTGCTCCAACTGGACAATTAAAATATATAGATGAAAATTTAAAACCACATTTTACTTATGATGATAATAGAAATAAGATGGGGTATTTAAATGAAATATATAGAGGTATAATCGATTTAATAGATGATATGGTTTCAATATATGGAAAAGATTTATTAGACATAAAAATTGATAAAGATATAATTGAAAATAATTATAAAATGTTTGCAAAAGAAACTAAAAAATTAAATACAGAAATGAAAAGAATTTTTGATATTGATGATTATTATGCTTGTAATGGAATAATAAATGGTGCTGAAATAATAAATTAAAATGTTATTTTATGTTGAAAAAGTGTATATTTTATGGTATAAATATGATGATTATTTTATAGAAAGGGCTTTTTGTTATGGGAAAATTTAAGAAAATAGAAACTAGTATAGAAGGTGTTTATATTATTGAGCCAACAGTTTTTGGAGATAATAGAGGATACTTTATGGAAACATATAGTAAACCTGATTTTGAAGAACTTGGATTAAATTATGATTTTGTTCAAGATAATCAATCAAAATCAAGAAAAGGAGTTTTAAGAGGATTACATTTTCAAAAAGAAAATACACAAGCAAAATTAGTTAGATGCTTAAAAGGTGAAGTATTTGATGTTGCAGTTGATTTAAGACCAGGAAGCAAAACATATGGAAAATGGGAAGGTGTTATAATTTCTGAAGAAAATAAGAGAATGTTTATGATACCTAGAGGTTTTGCACATGGATTTTTAGTTTTATCAGAAGAGGCTGAATTTGCATATAAATGTGATGATGTTTATAATCATGAAGCTGAAGGTGGATTAAAATGGGATGATAAAGATATAGGAATTGTATGGCCAGAAGTTCCAGGAATGAAACCTGAAGAATATATAACTTCTGAAAAAGATGCAAAATGGCCAAGCTTAGAAGAGCTTAAGAAAACAGATTTATTTAAAAATTTAAAATAAAAAAATTGGAAAGGATAAAAAAATGAAAAACATTTTAGTAACAGGTGCTGCAGGATTTATAGGAGCTAATTTTGCAGAATTAATGGTAAAAAAATATGAAGGGAAATATAATATTATAGTTTATGATAAATTAACTTATGCTGGAAATTTACATAATTTAGATAATATTAAAGATAAAATAACATTTGTAAAAGGAGATATATGTGATTTTGAATTTGTAAAAGAAACTTTTAAGAAATATGATATTGACGCTGTTGTTCATTTTGCAGCTGAATCACATGTTGATAATAGTATAAAAAATCCTTTTATATTTACACATACAAATGTAATAGGAACACATACTTTGTTAGAAGCTGCTAAACAAATTTGGGGTGAAGGAAGCCCAAATAAATTTGTTCATATTTCAACAGATGAAGTATATGGCTCTTTAGGAGAAACCGGATATTTTACTGAAACTTCTCCAATTAAACCAAATAGTCCATATTCTGCTTCTAAAGCTTCATCAGATTTAATTGCTTTAGCTTATAGTGAAACATTTAAGATGAATGTAACAGTAACAAATTGCTCAAATAATTATGGACCATATCAACATCATGAAAAATTAATTCCACATATGATCTCTAAAGCATTAAAAAATGAAAAATTACCAGTTTATGGTGAAGGAAAAAATATCAGAGATTGGCTTTATGTTGAAGATCATTGTGAAGCAATTGATATTGTTTTACATAAAGGTAGAAAAGGTGAGAGATACAATATAGGTGGACATAATGAAAAGAGAAATATTGAAATTGTTAAGTTAATATTAGAAAGATTAGACAAATCAGAAGATTTAATTGAGTTTGTAACAGATAGAAAAGGACATGATTATAGATATGCAATAGATCCAACAAAATTAAAAAATGAGTTTGGATGGGAACCAAAAACAAAATTTAAAGATGGAATTGCAAAGACAATAGATTGGTATTTAGCACATCCAGAGTATTTAGAAAAATAAGTTTAAAAAACTCTTAAAAACTAAAATTTATGAGGATTTATATGGAAAAAGATAATAATAAAGCTAATAATTTTGTAAGAATATGTTCAAATATTTTAGGCACTTTAGTAATTATTACTTTAACTGTTTTATGTATTAGTGGTATAGTTGTTACATCAAAATTTTTGAATCAAAATTGGTCTGATTCAAATGAAAATATTGAGATAAAATTAGATAGTGTAATTATAAATTTTATAGGTATAATTGTATTTTTAGGGATTATATTTGGACTTTTTAAAATTTCAAAAAAAGTCAAAGAAAAGTGGCTTTTGGTGATGGCTTTAATAGTAATTGCAGTTATAGGAATTTTTTGGGTAAATTACGTAAAAGTTCCTGTTAAAGATGATCAAAAAGTAATTTATGATTTGGCATTTAGTTTTTTAGATGGAAATTTTGAATACTTAGATGAAGGATATTATTTATTTTGGCATCCACTTCAACTTGGAATTTTATATTTTATAATGCTTGTTTATAAAATTATAAATATTAAAAGTCCATTAGTATTTCAAAATCTAAATATAATTTTTGTAATTATTTCTACAATATTTTTATATAAAATTTGTAAAAGATTATATCATAATGAAAATACAAATAAGATATTTTTGATATTAATACCGTTTTTTATAGTAATGCCAATGATTTCTGTTTTAGTATATGGAAATATTGTTGGTTTAATGTTATCTTTAGTTTCTATATATTTTATTATAAAATACTTAGATGAACGAAAAATAAGACAATTAGTTATTGCTTGTATATCAATGCTGTTTTCAGTTATATTAAAGCAAAACAGTCAAGTATTTTTAATTGCTATATGTATAATTATGTTTTTAGATTTTTTAAAAACATTCAAAAAAGCAAATTTAGTTTTTATATTAATTACTGTAATTATTACTATATTATCTACCCCTGCAATTTATAAATTTACAGAAGCTTTTACTGGTAAAAAAGTAAATGATGGTATTCCAATGATTACATATGTAGCAATGGGAATAGCTGAAGAAGTTGATAGAGCACCAGGATGGTATAATGCAGGATTTAATGTTGAAACTGTATATATAGAAAATAATAATGATAGTAAAGCTACTTCAGAATATAGCAAACAAGAAATTAAAAACAGATTAAAATTTTTTATAGAAAACCCATCAAAATTTATAGATTATTATAATGAAAAGGTTTATTCTACATGGTTAGAACCAACATTTCAAACTCTATGGTTTAGTAGTTCGATGGATCAAACTACTGATGAGATTTCTAATTATTATTCTAATCAGAAATTAATACCTAGTATGTTGTCTGGAAAAATTTCAGAAGTAATAATAAGATTTCTAGATATTTATCAGATTATTATCTATGCTTTTACAGTTATAAATATAGGTATTAGTATAAAAAATAAAGAATTAAATGAAAAAAATATTATTTTAATATTAGTTTTCTTTGGAGGATTTTTATTCCATATTCTTTGGGAAACTAAGAGCGTTTATGTAATACCATATTTTTATGTATTAATTCCAGTAGCAGCTGAAGGAATTAGAAAAGTAATAGATTTAATTTATAAAAAGAAAAGCTTAGGAGGAACAGAAAAAACTAATGGATAAAATATCAATTATAGTATCATGTTATAATGAGGAAAAAACAGTAAATATTTTAATAGATAAATTAGAAGAAGTAGCTCGAGATGAGGTTTTTAAAGATGTTGAATTTGAATATGTTTTTGTAAATGATGGTTCAAAAGATGAAACATTAAATATTTTAAAGCAATTATCAGCAGAAAAGCCAAATGTAAGATATGTTTCATTTTCAAGGAATTTTGGAAAAGAAGCAGCAATGCTTGCAGGTCTTGAGTATGCAACTGGCGATTATTATGCTTTAATGGATGCTGATCTTCAAGATCCACCAGAGCTTTTAAGAGAAATGTATATTTCTATAAAGACTGAAGATTATGATTGTATAGCAACAAGAAGAGTTACAAGAAAAGGAGAACCGGTTTTAAGAAGTTTTTTCTCAAGGCTATTTTATAAATTAATTAATAAAATGACTGATTTTGAAATGGTTGATGGAGCAAGAGATTATGGTTTAATGACAAAACAGGTAAGAGACTCTATAATTTCAATGAAAGAATACAATAGATACTATAAAGGTTTATTTGCTTTTGTAGGATTTAAGAAAAAATGGATTGAATATGAAAATGTTGAAAGGGTTGCTGGGGAAACAAAATGGTCTTTTTGGAAATTATTTAAATATGCATTAGAAGGAATTACAGCTTTTACAACGACACCTCTTGCTATATCATCTGTTGTAGGATTATTATTTTGTTTAATCTCAGGAATTGCTATAATATTTATAATTATAAAAACATTAGTATATGGAGATTCAACATCAGGTTGGCCAAGCCTTGCTTGTATTATAATGTTTATGGGTGGAATTCAACTTTTAAGTCTTGGAATTATTGGACAATATCTTTCTAAAACATATTTAGAAGTAAAAAATAGACCTATATATATAATAAGAGAACATGATGATAAGTAATTTTTGGGGGAACATAAAATGAAGGAAAAAATAAAAAAAATTTATAATTGGGAGTATTTTCCATTTTTAATATGTTTTATAGTTTTATTATGTACTTTTCTTTGTATGAATATTTCTGGTTATGGCGATGATAAATGGTTTAGTCAAAGTGCTTCAGAAATGTCTGAATTTGATTTTTTACATTGGAGATATGAAACATGGAGTTCTAGAATAATAATTGAATTCATTTTTATTAATCTTTTGAAAATGGGAAATATATGTTGTTCAATTTTTGTTTCTATGTTATTTGTGTTGCTTGGTGTTGCAATTTCAAAAACATTTATATTAGATAAAAATGATAAAAATAAAGTTAGAATAATTAATTGGATTATATTATTTTTATTATTAACAATCTCATATATTGTATTAACTGGAGCTGGAGTTATTGCAACAGTTGTTAATTATTTATTTCCTGTTACATTTGGAATTTTTGTATTATTATATATTAGAAAAAGCGTTTTAAAAGAAAAAATAAAAAAATATGAATATCCATTATATATAATTTCTGCACTGATAGCTACAAATATGGAGCAAATGTGTGCAATACTTTTCGTTGTTTGTATTTTTAGTTTAATTTATTTTATTATAAAAGAAAAAAAAATAAATATTTTTATTTTAGTGTTATTTATTATTTCAGTTTTGGGATTAGTAAATATATTAACTTGTCCAGGAGTTGATTTAAGAAATGAATCAGAAATTAAAACATGGTATCAGGATTATGTAAATTTTGGAATTGTTGAAAAAGTAAAATGTGGAATATATGTTGTAATTAAGGATTGTTTTGAAACTATAAATATCCCTTATATTATTTTTTCATTAATTATTGCAATTGAAATATTGAAAAAATATAGAAATATTTTTGTTAAAATTATTAGTATAATTCCAGTACTTGCAGGAACAGTTTTTACAATTTTTGCTCCTATATCTTCTGCAATTATTCCAAATGTGTTTGGAATAAATAATACAATAATAGCAGGTTTTAATGCTCAAACTACAAGATTTTTGTTCTTTGCGCCATATATTTTTGTGTTATTATGTTTGCTTATTTCTACTGCATTAATATTTAAAAAGAATTGGAAAACATTAATACTAATATTAGTATTATGTGCAGGATTTGCAAGTAAGTTTATTATGGGATTTAGCCCAACTGTTATTGCATCAGGTGTAAGAACAGCTTTTATAATGATTTGTGCATTTATTATTTCCACAGTAATAATAATTGAAGAAAAAAATATAAAATTTTTAAATGAATTTATATGTTTTGTAATTCTTTTAGCTATGTTACAATCAGCCGAAAATATTTGTGGTTTATATAATATAGGAATATTATAAAATAAATTTTGAATTAAAATATGGAGGAAAAATGGAATTTTTTAAATTACTAATTAAAGATAGAAAACTAGTTTTTCAACTTGGAAAAAATGATTTTAGAAATAGATTTGCAAATACAAGTCTAGGTTCAATATGGGGATTTTTACAACCATTTGTATTTATGATAACTTATGTTATAGTTTTTCAATATATTTTAAAAACAGGAAGTTCTGGAGAATATCCTTATGTTGTTTGGTTTTTACCAGGTATGGCAATGTGGATGTTTTGTAATGATGCTATTATAAATGCAAGTAATTCAATTAGAAATTATAGTTATCTTGTAAAAAAAGTAGTATTCCCAGTTGATATTATACCAGTAATTTCACTTACATCTTCAAGTTTTATAGGACTATTTTTAGTTTTAATTGCAATTGTATCAGCTAGTATTTATGGATATTTTCCAAACTTATTAAATGTAATTTATATAGTTTTTGCAGCTTATTGTTTTATAATAGCATTTACTAGATTTACATCAGCGCTTTCTACATTGGTACCAGATTTTTCTCAACTTTTAAATATATTGATGCAATTATTTATGTGGTTTACTCCAATAGTTTGGAATTTAAATATGATACAAGGAAAACTAGTATGTTTATTTAAAGCATTTCCATTTACATATTTAGTAGAAGGAATGAGACAAGCTTTTATAAATTCAACAATTATAACTGAACATCATGGATTATATACATTTATATTTTGGGCAATAACTATAATTCTTTATGTTTGGGGAAATTACATATTTAAGAAAGCTAAAAAAGACTTTGCTGATGTATTATAAAACTATTTTTAAGTTAAGGAATGGAATAGAAAATGGAAAAAATAAATGTTTTAATGCCTACATATAATGGAAGATTGTATTTAAGAAAACAATTAGATTCTATTTTAAACCAAACATTTAGTGATTTTAGATTGTTTGTTTCAGATGATGCTTCAACAGATAGTACTTTAAAAATTTTAAAAGAATATGAAAAAAAAGATAGAAGAATTGAAATATATGGGCATGAAAAAAATATTGGTATTTCTGCTAATTTTGAATTTTTAATTGGAAAAGTAAGAAGTGAATATTTCATGTTTTCAGATCAAGATGATGTTTGGGAACCTGATAAAATAGAAAAAACTTTTAATAAAATGAAAGAAACTGATAGTGATTTAGTTTATACTGATTTAGAAGTAACAGATTCAAGACTTAAAACTATTGCTCCATCATATTGGAAATTAAAAGGGTTTGAAAATAAAATAAAAAATTATAACAATTTTGAGAGCCTATATTTAAATAATTATATAACAGGTTGTACGATGCTTATGAAAAGTAAATGGATAAATGAATTTTTACCATTTCCTAAAAATAGTAAATATATATTGTATGATTATTGGATAGCATTGGTAATAAGTCAAAAAGGAAAAATGGCTTTTGTAGATGAACCTACAATAAAATATAGACAACATAAGAAGAATCAAGTCGGTTCAAAAACAAAATCAGAAGAATTAGAATCATTAGATGAGATAAGAAATCTATTTTTAGATGTAAAAATAGATCATTTTAAGACTTTTATACAAAATGAAAAAATTTTTAATAGTGAGAATATAAGAAAATTAAATTATGAGGCTTTAAATTATTTTGAAAAATTACAAAAAGTTAATAAATTTAATTTTTCAAATTGGAGTTTGTTTTTTAAATTATACAAATATGAAGAATTTAGCTATAAAATGAAAAATTTTTTAATTTTAAATATGCCTGCAATTGCAAGAGTAGCATATAAACGTATAAAAAAAGAAAATCAAAAAAATAAAAATTGAAAGGTTTTTAAATAATGAGCGAGAAAAAAGAAAATAAAAAAACAGATAATAGAAAAACAGTTATAAAAATAACAAATTTAGTAAAAGAATA
>CALXLF010000004.1 GCA_944389125.1 uncultured Clostridia bacterium
CGAGAACCAACTGTGCTATAGTTTAACACTTTATATGTTACTTGTCAACATGTTTTTTCATTTTTTTACAAAAAAATCTAAAATTCGACATAATCTGACATTTAGTCTTTATAAAGTATAATTCTAAATCCCCAATATGAATCTGATAAATTTTCTAATTGCCCAATGTGACTACCTGCAACCTTATTTATATTTGCACTTCCGCCACGTATAACTCTATATGTTGATGTGCTATTACTAATTTCATTTGTTACGTTATTTTCATCAGTATTTTCTGTAACATTTTCTGAAACTAAATTTTCTTCATCCGAAACTGTTTCAGGATAATAAATCTCAGTTGTCCATTCTCTTAAGTTTCCTGCCATATCACAAATTGAATTTACTTCATCAGTTTCTGTTTCACCTGTTTTTAAAATTGTTCCAGAATAATTTCCATAACTTGTATTACTTGAATAATTTTTTTCACTTTTATTCATCCACTCTAACGCAGAGTCCCATGCATAACTATCTACTAATGCTGTTCTAACACCAGTATATCCATATACTTCTGAAACATTTCTAGAAACTTTATAAGCATCAGTATAAGTAATATTTGACCATGGCATTACATCTGCTCTTGAAGCTACAGTTTCTGTTTCTCCATAACTTGCTTGACTTGCTTCATATCTTGCAATATAAAATCCATAGTATTTAGCAACACTATTGTAAAGCCCAGTTGCTGTACTATCACTTTCTTCATATCTAGAATCTCCATCTGTATTTCTAGTTAAAATTCCACTTTCAACTGGAACCCAAACATATTGATTTCCGCTTTCATCTTCGATTATAAATCCAGTTTCCACTTCTGTTCCACTTACTTGTGTAAAACCTTCTGGAATATATGGATTTTCAGCTGTAGCTTTATCTAAATCTTCTATAGTTATAGTTTTAACAACACTTGCTCCATTACTAGCTGTAATTCTAAATTCATAATCTCCAGCTTTATTTACTTCATATTCTGCTTTTGCTGCTTCTACAATTTCTCCATCTGGCAAAACTATTGATGAAATAGTATTATCACCTTCTATAGAAGCAGATACATATATTGTAGTTTTTCCATTTTTAGTCTCAGATGTAAGCTCAACTTCTGGCTCAACCGTTTGAGCTCCTACATTAGATTTTTGATTTGTATTATTATTAGTATTTTTTGTAAAAACTAATACCAAAGCTACTAAAATAAGTACAACTACTAAAACACTTATTAATATAATTATAGTTTTCTTTTGCATATTACAATCTCCTAAAATTATTATAAATTTATAATATTAATATACCTTAAGTAAAAAAAAATAGCAAGCTTTTAGCTCACTATTTTTTTATTAATATACACTAACTTGTTTTTTATCTTTACCTTTTCTCTCAAATTTAACTTTTCCATCTACTAAAGCAAATAATGTATCATCACTACCGATTCCAACATTGTTTCCTGGATATACTTTTGTTCCTCTTTGTCTAATTATAATATTTCCAGCTTTTACTTCTTGACCATCGGATTTTTTAATACCAAGTCTTTTAGACTCACTGTCTCTACCGTTTTTAACACTACCTTGACCTTTTTTATGTGCCATCTAGAATCTCACTCCCTTCGAATATTTTTTCTATATTCTCTTTAAAATTATTTTTTATCTGATTTAACTTCTGCTTTTTCAGCTTTTGCTGCAGGAGTTTTTATTGATGTAATTTCTACTTTTGTATATTCTTGTCTATGTCCTCTAGTTTTTCTTTCATTCTTTTTAGCTTTGTATTTGTATACAAGAATTTTTTTACCCTTTCCATGAGAAACTACTTTTCCCTCAACTTTAACACCTTTTACATATGGGTTTCCAACTTGTACTTTTCCATCATTAGAAACTAAAATAACTTTATCAAAAGAAACTTTTTTTCCTTCTTCCTCCTCTAATTTATCGAAAAATACAACTTCTTTTTCTTCTACTTTGTATTGTCTTCCACATGCTTCAATAATTGCGTACATTAAAAATGCACCTCCCTTTTTGTAATACTCGCTAAACCGTCTTTTTGGTAGCCACATTGGCATTTATAACCAAGTCTAAGCAGTTTACAGTTAGCTATTTTAACATAGAAAAAGCGGTTTGTCAACCGCTTTTTTCTCTATTTTACTAATTTTCTCTTTCTTTTTGATCTTTTGATTTTTTTGTATCATTAGATTTTTGATCTTTATTAGAAATTTCAGCTTGCTTTCTTGCAAGTTCAGCTTCTTTTTGTTTTCTTTTTCTTTCCTGCTCTTTCTTCTTTTCTTCTTTTTTCTTAGTTGCTTCTAATTCCTCTTCAGCTGAATCATAAAGCTCATCATCTTTTATTCTTTTAACAGCATCTATTTGCTTTTTATCTATATTTTTTCCAAGTTTATCTGCATCTTCTCTAGCAGTTATAAGTAACGTTCCATCAGCTTTTGTTACTATTCCATGTTTTATTGCATTTTGTAATTCTGGTTTGAAATCATCTGGTTCTTTTTCTGAACCATCATTTCCAATTAGTAAATCTTTTGCATCTTTTGCTAATTTTCCCAAATTTATCACCCCTACTTCATATTTATGTCATGTAGTCTTTTAATCTTTTACTTCTACTTGGATGTCTTAATTTACGCAATGCCTTAGCTTCAATTTGTCTAATTCTTTCTCTAGTAACTTGAAACTCTTTACCAACTTCTTCCAAAGTTCTAGCTTTTCCGTCTTCTAATCCAAATCTTAATTTTAATACTTTAGCTTCTCTTGGAGTCAATGTTCCCATTACCTCTTCTAATTGCTCTTTTAATAAAGTATATGCCGCTGAATCATGTGGAGCAGGACTCTCATCATCTGGAATAAAATCTCCTAAATGACTATCATCTTCTTCTCCAATTGGAGTTTCAAGTGAAACTGGATCTTGAGCTATTTTTTGAATTTCCATAACCTTCTCAACTGGTATTTCCATCTCTTTTGCAATTTCTTCAGGAGTTGGTTCACGTCCTAATATTTGTAGTAAATGTCTAGATGTTCTTATTAATTTATTTATTGTTTCTACCATATGAACTGGAATTCTAATTGTTCTTGCTTGATCTGCTATAGCTCTAGTTATAGCTTGTCTTATCCACCATGTGGCATAAGTACTAAATTTGTATCCTTTTTTATAATCAAACTTTTCTACAGCTTTTATTAATCCCATATTTCCTTCTTGGATTAAATCTAAAAATAGCATTCCTCTACCAACATATTTTTTGGCAATACTTACAACTAATCTTAAATTAGATTCAGCTAATTTTTGTTTTGCTTCTTCATCCCCTTCTAAAACTCTTTTTGCTAATTCAAGTTCTTCGTCAAACGTAAGAAGTGGAATTCTACCAATTTCTCTTAAATACATTCTAACTGGATCATCAACATTAACTCCATCTAAGCTAACTGTTTCCATATCATCTAGTTTAATATCTTCAACTTCTTCTAAGTCTTCTATATCAGGTTCTAATAAATCATCATCATCTTTTAGTATATTTACACCATATTTTTCAAAAGCTTCAAAAACCTTATCTATTTCTTCTGCGTCAACATCTCCTAATTCCATAGCAAGTTCACCATAAGTAATTTTGCCTTTTTCCTTTGCATTTTTTAATATAGACATAACTTTATCTTGTGAACTATCTTTTTTCTCTCCAGCTGCATCTTTAAAAGATTTCTTTTCTTCATTTTCTTTATTATCTTTACTATTTGAAGTATCATTTGAAATCTTTTCTACATTTTTTTCAGTTTCTTTTTTAGCTTTTTTAGTACTTGTTTCTTTTTTTGTTTTAGCCAAACCATTTTCTTCTTTGGCTTCTACAATTTTTATTGGGTCTTTTACTGCTTCTTTTGTAACTGTTGCTTTTTTAGCTTTAGATTTTGCAGTAGTTTCTTTGATTTCATTATCTTCTACTTTTTCTTTTTTCATTTTAAAAAAATTACCCCCTACTTTATTTTAGCTAACTTTGTAATTATTTCATTTAGTTCATTTTCTAATTTAATTTTTTCTTCTTCACTTAAATTTTCAATCTTTATTTCTTTTAATATTTCTTGCTTTCTAGAACTTAATTTATTTTTTTCATAATTATTTATAATTTCATCAGCAAATTTATCTACTGAATTAATTTCATATTCTGAAAACAAAATTTCACTTATAACAGATTGAAATTCTTCATCTTCTATGTTTGTTATTTCTTTATAAACATTATTATTGCCATTATTTACGATTTCTAATATTTTATTATAAATTTTCTTATATTTTTCGACTTTAAAATCTTCAACTGAAATTTTAGATATTATTTTATCTCCTATTTCATCATAATCTTTTATCAAAAAATATAAAATCATTTTTTCTCTTTCTATTTCTGCCTTATTTATTGTTAAATCTTTTTTTTCTTCAACTTTTTTTACAGGAATAGATTTTTCTAATATTTTTTGTCCTGAATTTTTGTATAATAATTTATTTATTTCTGCATAAATGGCTTCTTTTGAAATATCATTTGATTCTGAAATTTTATTAATATAAATTTCACGTTCAATTTTACTGTCAATATTTGCTATCAGTTTTGAAACTTCTTTTAAAAATTTAATTTTATCACTAGCAATATCTAAATTATAGTTTTGTTTTAATCGTTTTACTTTAAATTCTATTATTGATATTGCATTTTCTACCAAAAGATTAAATCTTCCACTTCCATATTTTATAATATATTCGTCCGGATCTTTTGCACCTTCCATCTGGAGAACTTTTCCTTCTACACCTAATTTTTCTAAAATTTCTAATCCTCTAGCAATCGCATTTTGGCCAGCTTCATCAGAATCATAACTAAATACTACTTTATCACTGTATCTTCTAATTAATTTTCCCTGTTCTTCTGTTAGGGCTGTTCCAAGTGAAGCAACAGCATTTGTTACTCCTCTTTGATGAAGTGAAATAACATCCATATATCCTTCTACTAAAATCAAAGTTTTAGAATCAGATTTTTTTGCTAAATTTAATGCAAATAAATTATTTTTCTTAAGAAAAATTGGACTCTCATTTGAATTTAAATATTTAGCAGTTTTTTGGTTTTCATCTAATCTTCTACCACCAAAAGCTATCGCTCTTCCTGAGACATCCATTATTGGAAACATTAATCTTTTTCTAAACTTATCAATATAATTTCCAGAATCTGTTCTAAAACAAAGTTCTGTAGCTTCAATTTCTTTATTAGTATATCCTTTAGAAATTAGAAATCTATATAATTCATCTCTTTCTCCAGAATAACCAATTTTAAATGCTTTTAATGTTTTATTATCTAATCTCCTTTGTTTCACATAATCTTGAGCTATTTTTGCCAATGGCTTGTACAATCTTTCATGATAAAAAATTGTTGCATCTTTATGCAATTCATATAATCTTTTCTTTAATCTTTCTTGCGGACTATCTAAATTTTCTAAACTTGGAAGTTTTATATTTGCTCTTTCAGCTAGAAATTCTAAACTCTCTTTAAAAGTAAGATTTTCAATTTTACTAATAAATGTAAATACATCTCCGTCCAACATGACATCCAAAACAATAAAAGAATTGACTGTCTGGTTTTACAGAAAACGAAGGTGATTTTTCTGAATGAAATGGACAAAGACCAAAAAAAATTCTACCTCTTTTTTTTAGAGATACATACTTTGAAACTACATCTACTATATCGTTTGCACTTCTTACTTCTTCTTTTATTTCATCACTATATCCATTCATTAAATCTAACCTTTCACATATATATTATTCGACACATATTACGTAAATCCCTTTTAAAATTACTATTTTTTTACAAATATGTTACATTTTTGACATATAGTAATAAATTTTTAATTAGCATAAAAAACAGATGAGCTTTTCTCACCTGTTTCTTTTGTTAAATATTTATTTAATTTTTAAGCTTGTGAAACAAATTTCTTTACAATATTACTTGGCGCTTCAATATCAGAAATGTTGTCCGTTTCGGTATTTGTATGTAAAGCATAAGATTCATCAATTGTTTTATCAACCATTTCTTCAACTTCACTTTTATCTTTATCTTGTGCTAAAACTAACTCACTTATAAGAATTTGTCTAGCATTTAAAAGCATTTTCTTTTCTCCAGTTGATAAACCTTTATCTTTTTGTTTAAATGTTAAATTTCTAACAATATCAGCAACTTCATATATATTTCCTGTCTTCATTCTTTCCATATTGTCTCTATATCTTTTGTTCCAATTCATAGACATTTCTGTACTATCTTTCTCTAATACTCCATAAACCTTATTTGCAGATTCTTTATCTATAATACTTCTAACTCCAATTTCCTCTGCTTTGGCTGTTGGAACCATAACTTTAACTTCACCTGGCATTTTTATAGTATAATATGATTGTTTTTCATCTAATATAGATCTTTCATCAATTGATACTATAACTCCAGCTCCGTGTAATGGATGTACTACTTTATCTCCTACGTTAAACATTTACCGTCACTCCTTCCAAGTAATTCAAAATTACTACATTACGATTATACTACAAAATTTGGAAAAAGTCAACGAAAAAATCCTTAATTTTCCAGCAAAACGCTGACAAATCAAGGATTTTAAGCATCAATTATTTATCTGTTGAACCAAAACCACCTTTTCTTGTTCCTGTTGCATTATCTCCATCAACTTTTAAATATTTCATAAAAATAGCTTGTCCAATTACATCACCTTTTTTAATTTCAATATCATGATCAAAGAAATTATAAAAAGCAAACATAAAATGTCCATCATTATCCTCATTTTCATAATAATCACTATCAATAATTCCAACACTATTTGCCATTACCAATCCTCTTTTTCCAGGATTAGAGCTTCTATTACATAACATAAAAAATTCATCAGGCTCACAATAAGCTTTTAATCCTGTTTTTACTAATGTTGGTTTTTGTCCTAATTTAAATGATGGTATTATAGTATCTTCAGCAGCCTCTATATCATATCCTGCAGAATTTGCTGTTTTTCTGATTGGTAAATTAATTCCTTTATCTTCATATCCTTTTGCAATTTCAAATCCTCTTTTTCTTTCCATTTTTTTCCCTTTCTTTTAATTTATTTGAGTTATATTTTCTCTTAAGCTTCTTTTTGCTTTTTTGAATTAAATCCCATTAATTTCCTAAAAATATTAGATTTTTTATTATCCTTATTTAATTTTTTCTGATCACGCATTTTCCTTTTTCTTTCATCTACATCTAATCCTAAATCTTTATAATAATAATCAAATATTGATTCTTCTATTTCATTATCTGAATTTTCATCTTCATTTATATTTTTTTCTATATTATTTTCTTCGTTTTCATTTAATGCTTTTTCCTCATTATTTTCATCTATGTTTTCTTCTTTAATATTTTCTATAGTATTCTCAATATTATTTTCTGCATTTTCTTCTTTGTTTTCATCTTCAACTTTTTCAATAGTTTCTTTCACTGTTTCAGCTAAAGTCACATTATCATTTTCTGCGTTATTAACATTATTTTCAGATAATATTTCTTTTGGTTTTGAATCAATATTATCTTCTAAAGATTTTGAGGTTTCTTCTCCTATTTCATCAAGCATTGAAATTTTTTCAAATAAATTATTATAATCAATATTATCTTCCTGATAATTAATATTCTCACTTTCATCGACTTTACTATTTTCTTCAACTACTGTGTCATTTACTATATTATTTTTACTTTGCACTTTATTTATTGCATTTTTTAAAACATCTTTTGAAGATTTTAATTTTTTGTATTTAGCTTTTTTTCTAGCATCTTCTTTTATCATATCATTTTCTACTGTTTTAATTTCTACGGCCTCATTTTTAGATTCTTCCACTTTAGGTTCTTCCATAGTCTCATTTTCTTCAGGCTTTGGAAAGATTTCATCTAAATCTCTTCCATAAATTTCTTTAACATCTTTTTCAAAAACATCCTGGATTCTAGAAATTCCATCTATTCTCCAATAATTTAAGTTTACAACAGCAACAGCATTTGCTTTTAATTTGTTGATTTCTTCTCCAACATCTTCTGAAACTTTTTCTATATTAAGTAAATATGATTTATCATAATTTTCTTTATATAATCTTTTACTTGCTCTACTAGCAATTTCCTTTAATAAAATATCATATAAACTATCAATATGAACTAAATCATCGTTTAGATTTCTACATGCTTCTAACATTAGTTTTCTATGTATTTTTTTATCATAAATTTCAGCAATTCTTTCATTATCCAAAAATCCAACTATATAATCTTTTTTAGCAGCTAAGAAATGAAGTTTACTATTGCTATCATTTATTAATTTTCTATGTTTATCAAGTTTTACATCATCAGCTTGTATTTCTTCAAATAATCTTTTAGTTCTTTCATAAGCTGTTACAAATATTTCTATTTCTTTCTTATATATATCAAAGCTTACATTTACAGAATTAGAAATAACATCTGGATCAAATGGATTTTTCTCATTTATACCATTTTGTGTTAAAATATTTGTTAAATCTTTCTTCTTATCTTTATTATCCGAATTTATAAATTCTTTTGCATATTCTACATCTTCTTCCGAAATTTCAGAAAACATTTTATTTGTTTTTTCTAATATCTTTTCATAAGTCTCTTTATTTTGTTTGTTTTCTTCTTGACATTTATGTAAATTTTCTTCTTTATTTTTATAATCTTCTTGACATTCAAGAAAATTTTTATCCAGATTTATAAGTGCAGTTATATTTTTTTCAACATCTTTTTCTACTTTTTCTAAGCATCTCTTTACTTCTTCTGGTTTTTCTTCTATATTTTCAAAAATTATGTATCTACTATATTCAAGTTTTGCGCTTTTATTATATAATCTTTCTCCGAGTTTTTTGGATTTTCTTTATCTCATCTGTTACCTTTTTAAATTCATCGTTAGCAACTGTTTCAGCCTCAGTTGAGTTTTTAAAATTTTCAAAACATTCTAAAAGAGTGCAATAATTATTATAGTTTTCTTTTAAATTGCTATCTTCATTATATTTAAATAAATTATAAAAATATCTTTCTAAAACTATCGCATTCCTTTCATACATGATAAAGACCTCCAAACTCGATTCTTTTTAAATAATATAGGAGCAATAAATCTAATGCTCCTTATATTTTTTATTATTATATACATAAATTGTTCAAAAGTCTACATTTTTTTTAGAAATATTTTTTTATTATATACCAATTTTTTTTCATCAAATTCAAAATCATAATCTTCAAATGGATTTTGATTTATATAAAATTTATTTACCTTAATATGTGACATAAATTTATATATTGTATCAGTGTTTTTTGAGAATAAAACAAAACAATCTGATATTTCATATTTATTTATAAAACTAAACGTTTCTTCATGTGAAGTATTATCAAAATAATTAATTACAATATCATTTTGATTTGCATATTTATCAATTTCTAATAATAAATCTTTAAATTCTTTGCTTTCCACAAAAACATCAACATAATTATATCCATAAAAAATTGTTGGTAAACTAACTCTTCTTTTAATTTTTTGATATTCTCTTTTATCTCCTATGTAAATTAACAAATCAAATAGTGATTGATTTTGGACTAGTTTATCTGTATCACTAAATTCTATTAAACTCATTTCATCTGTATATTTTAGTTTTTTGCATATATTATTTAGTGTCTGAATTATGATAGAATTTACTGCATAATATTTTTGCGAAAAAAATATTATATTATTATGTGTTTTTAAAGCCATTAATACTAAATTCAATGTAATATATGGATTTCCATTATAAACCACAACAATATTTCCATATCCATCTATAATATTTTCTGGAGTGAATTTAACATTAAATTTATTATTTTGAATCTGTTTATCTATAATTTCATTCAATTTTTCAAAATTAACAAAAACAGGATGTTTCTTTTTATCTATTGCCACAGCTTTATCAAAATTTACTTTTTTAAATTCTTTTTTAAACTCTGCTAAAATGTTTTTTACTGTATCAGCTTTAAATCTATATTCAGAAGTTTTTGTTAATTTATCAATCCTATTTTGTAAATTCTCCATAGATATATTCCTTTCTTTTGCTTTCTATAGTTCTTCTAATCCTTTTTCAATTCTATAATCGGTTCTCATATCTTGACAAAGTATTTGAACCTCTGTTCTATATTTAATATCACCTTTATATCTTTCTTCAAACTCAGGTGACAATCTACATGCAGCTAGGCTTAAATTTCTAGCAAAATATTCTGTATGTGGTATTACTTCAACTTGATTAAGAGTTCTTAAATAAGCTTTATCTTTCATTCTATCTTCAATAACGATATCTCTAGCATTTTCTTGTCCTCTTGAATTTAAAAAGTACGCAGCTTGATAAAATGGCATAATAAACACTGCATTTTCTTTTTGAAATCTAGCAAATATAACTAATCCATTTTCCCTACTTCCAAAAATTCTATATCCATTTAAAGATGTTGGTCTTCCTTTTTGATTATAACTTTCTATTGTGGCATATTCTTCTATTCTTCCATGAATATCTTCTATTCCTAAAATTTTTGAAATAAGTTCTTTTTCCTTAATATATCTTTCAGAATTATCTTTTTGAGGTTTAGATCCAACATCACTAGGTTTAGATCTTGTTAATTTTTCCTTTGATTGTCTATCAGTAACTAATTTAAAAGTCTTTCCTTGTAAATCATCAAAAAACTTAGCTTTATCCATAGTTTGTTTTAATTCTTCTAATTGTTCTTCAGTGATTATACCAGTATCTTTTAAATTTGTCACGCAATTATAATCTATAATTTTTCTTTCAAACATTTCTTTTATTTTTGAAAAGTTTGTGTTTTCGTCTATACATGTAGTAAAATCTATTTCTTGTGGAGAAAGTTCTACTGCATCTTCTAAAATTTCAATTGTCAATGTCCCATTTAAATATAAATTTATAACATCTATTAAAGGCATTTTTCCATCCATAACAGAATCTAAAATTTCTTCATCACGTTCATCCGTATTTTCAAAAACAGAAATTATATCTTTATCAATTTCTCCTTTTAAATACAAATCAAATATCTCTTTTTCTGAAAAATAAGTTTTTATTATATCAGGTCCAACAACTCCAGCTTTATATAAATTTAAAATATTTGCATCTGTTATATTTCCATTTAAATATTGTTCTTCTATATACTCTGGAGATATATTTTCTTTCAATACTTCTGGAGTACATAAACCAACTTTATAAGCATCTATAATGTTTTTCTGTAACCTTTCATCCCTTTCATCATTTGGTATTTCTGGATTTGTCATAATATTAAATTTAATTTGTTCAATAGCAGACTCAGATTTTTTTTGAAATAATTCTTCATTATTTAATTCTCTTTTATATTTTTCTATAAAATCTGAATCAATATTACCAGTCAAAAACATTTCTGACAATTTAGTACTTGAATAATATGAAAATACTTCTTCATCTCCAAATAAGTTTTCTTCTGGCTCTCCACTCAATCTTAAAACTTTGTTTTTTCTTATAACATCTATAACTTGTTTACTATCCACATATCTATACATTATTAGTTTATATAATCTAGAACCATTTATAGTTTTTCCATATTCATCCAAAATATCTTGTGAAGTTATTTTTAGGTTTTCTGGATAATCATCTTGATGTTCTAAAACAGAAATCAAAACTTCATATTTTAGAGAAAAAATATCCTTTTTTGTAACATTTGAATGTTCTAAATAACTATAAGGAATCTGCCCCCATTCAACCATATTAATAAAAAAGTCACTAGGAATATATTGAGAATAACGTTTAATTCTATTTCCAGTTACTTTTCCTTTTAAACTTTTTAATTTTAATAATCTTTCCATACTTAATTCTGCAAGTGCTTGTTTTGTATCTTCTGAAAAATTACCATTCTCATCTCTATATTCATCCAATTCTGAACTTTTTGGAATATCTGTATAATATCTTAATGCAACCAAATCACTAAAATTTAATATTTTATATGGTAAAATATTAGTTATAAGTTTTCTCCTTCTTTTTGGATCTATATCCATCAATGTATTTCTTAATTGAAATCTAAAATTATTTGCAGACGCAGAATTATAATTTTTACCATTTTTTGAATATTTATCCATAAATTTTTCTTTATATTCTTCATATCCATCTATTTTTAATTCTCCCAAAATAGGATTAAGCCATACACAAATACTATCTACTTGTTCACTTGAAAGAGAATTAGGTTCAAACAAAGGATATAAAGTTTCTCTATAGACTTTATGAAAAGTATCTTGAAATGCTAATTTAAAATGTTTAACATTAATAATATTATCAACATTTTTTACTTCCATATGCAAATCTTTTCCTTTAATATAAAGGTTTCCATTATAAAAAGCATTTAAAAAAATTTCATTCCAAATTTCATTTAAACTATCTACTACTGTTAATCTTCTTTCTTTCATAAAACCAACCTTTCTAACTTAAAAACTCTTTTAATTATACTCTACATTATGTAAATTGTCAAACTCAAATCCTTGAAAATAGGCCATTTTTAGCTGCTGTAATTTTTTGTAAATTTTTGTCAGTTATAATTGTTTTTTTCACCTAAATATGCTAGAATATTTAATCGGAATAAATCAAATAATAAATATGTTATTATGCTTTATGAAAAAAAGTCGCAAGTGCAACTTGTAAAACAAAAATCTTATTTATAATATAAGATTATAAATAACAAAAAAGGAGGATTAAACATGAAATTTGACGAATGGAAAGGTTTTAAGGAAGGCAGATGGCAAAGACATATTGATGTTAGAGATTTTATACAAAAGAACTACACACCATATGAAGGCGATGATTCTTTCTTAGTAGGTCCAACAGAAAAAACCACAAAACTTTGGAATGAAGTTTTAGAACTATATGAAAAAGAAAGAGAAAATGGCGGGGTTCTAGATATCTCAACTGATATAGCATCAACTATTACTAGTCATGATGCTGGATATATTGATAAAGATTTAGAAGAAATTGTTGGTCTTCAAACTGAAAAACCATTAAAAAGAGCTATTATGCCAGAAGGTGGTATAAGAATTGTTGAAAAATCTTGTGCTGCTTATAATAGAAAAGTTAGCGATAAAATTGAAGACATTTATCATAATTATAGAAGAACACATAATGATGGTGTTTATGCAGTATATAC
Source organism: uncultured Clostridia bacterium (assembly GCA_944389125.1). Classification (GTDB taxonomy): domain Bacteria; phylum Bacillota; class Clostridia; order TANB77; family CAG-508; genus Scatovivens. The sequence continues at coordinate 13,226 of CALXLF010000004.1, forward strand.
TCCTGAAATAAGAGCTGCTAGAAGTTCACATTTAGTTACAGGTTTACCTGATGGATATGGTCGTGGAAGAATTATTGGTGATTATAGAAGAGTTGCTCTTTATGGTGTAGATGCTTTAATAGATGACAAAAAAGAGCAATACGCTTTAACTACAGCAAATAATATTACTGAAGAAATTATAAGAGAAAGAGAAGAAATTCATGACCAAATTCAAGCTTTAGAAGATTTAAAAGTTATGGCTGAAAAATATGGATATGATATTTCAAAGCCTGCAAAAAATGCAAAAGAAGCTATTCAATGGTTATATTTTGGATATTTAGGAGCAATCAAACAACAAAATGGTGCTGCAATGAGTATTGGTAGAACTTCTACTTTTCTTGATATATATATTGAAAAAGATATAAAAGATGGCATTTTAACTGAAGAAAAAGCCCAAGAATTAATGGATCATTTTGTTATGAAATTAAGATTAGTTCGTTTCTTAAGAACACCTGAATATGATGAATTATTTAGTGGTGACCCAGTTTGGGTAACTGAAAGTATTGGTGGTATGGGAGTTGATGGAAGAACTTTAGTTACAAAAAATTCATATAGAATTCTTCATACTTTAACAACTTTAGGTTCAGCTCCAGAGCCAAACTTAACAGTACTTTGGTCAACAAGATTACCTCAAAGCTTTAAAGAATACTGTTCTAAGATGTCTATTAAAACAAGTGCTATTCAATATGAAAATGATGATTTAATGAGAGTATATTGGGGTGATGATTATGGAATCGCTTGCTGTGTTTCTGCAATGAGAATTGGAAAACAAATGCAATTCTTTGGTGCTAGAGCAAACCTAGCCAAAACTTTAACTTATGCCATCAATGGTGGTAGAGATGAAGTTTCTGGAAAACAAGTAACTCCTAAATTTGCTCCTGTTACTTCAGAATATTTAGATTATGATGAAGTTTGGGAAAAATTTGATAATATGATGGATTATGTAGCAAGAATCTATATGAATGCATTAAATATTATTCACTATATGCATGATAAATATGCTTATGAAAGTTTAGAGATGGCTCTTCATGACAAAGATATATTACGTACTATGGCTTGTGGAATTGCAGGACTTTCAATAGTTGCTGACAGTTTCTCTGCTATGAAATATGCTAAAGTAAAAGTAATTAGAGATGAAACTGGACTTGCTGTAGACTATAAAATTGAAGGAGATTTTCCAAAATATGGAAATGATGATGATAGAGTAGACAGTATAGCAGTAAAAATAGTTGAAACATTTATGAATAAGCTTCGTCAGCAACCAACATATAGACATGCTAAGCCTACAATGTCAATTTTAACTATAACATCAAATGTTGTATATGGTAAAGCTACTGGTAATACTCCAGATGGAAGAAGAGCTGGAACTCCATTTGGACCTGGTGCAAACCCACTTCATGGAAGAGATACAGAAGGTGCTGTTGCTGTTTTAAATACAATGGCAAAATTACCATATAGCTATGCTGAAGATGGTATCTCATACACATTTGCTATAACACCTGCAACACTTGGTCATACTGAACAAGAAAGAGTTAAAAACTTAACTTCATTATTAGATGGATATTTTGTTCAAAATCCACATCATGTTAATATAAATGTATTTGATAGAAGCCTACTTCAAGATGCAATGGATCACCCTGAGAAATATCCTCAACTTACAATTAGAGTTTCAGGATATGCTGTTAACTTTACAAAACTTACTCGTGAGCAACAATTAGATGTTATAAACAGAACTATTCATGAAAGAATTTAAAAATAAATTTAATAAATGCTATAGCTTAGCTTAAAAATACTTTGCTATAGCATTTTTAAGGAAGGTAAAAATATGGATGAATTAATAGGAAGAATTCACTCAGTTGAAACATTAGGAACTGTGGATGGACCTGGTATACGTTTTGTAGTATTTATGCAAGGCTGTCCTTTAAAATGTAAATATTGTCATAATAGAGATACTTGGGATATTAATGCAGGTAAAACTTATACAGTAGATGAATTAATGAAAAAAATCTTACGTTCAAAATCTTATTTTGAAGCGTCTGGTGGAGGTATTACTGTTTCTGGAGGAGAACCTCTTCTTCAAGTTGAATTTGTAACAGAACTATTTAAAAGATTGCAAGATTTAAATATTCATACAGCATTAGATACAGCCGGAAGTCTTCCTATAAATGATAAAATAAAAGTTCTTTTAAAATATACAGATTTAGTTTTACTTGATATAAAACATATTGATAATGAAAAATGCATAGATTTAATAGGAACATCTAATAAAAATAATTTAAACTTTGCAAATTATTTAAGTCATAACCGTATTCCTATGTGGATTAGACAAGTTTTAGTTCCGGGATATACAGATGATGAAAAAGATTTACTAAAACTAAAAGAATTTATTTCTAATTTAAATTCTGTAAAAAAAGTTGAAATTTTGCCTTATCACAATTTAGGTAAATTTAAATGGGAAAAACTTCGGAGTAGAATATCCTTTAGAAAACGTAAGACAAGCAACTAATGAAGATGTTGAAAGAGCAAAGAAAATACTTGAAATATAAGGACTCCGGGACAAAGGGACGGTTCTCCTGTACCACTTTTTAAAAGTTAATTATTAAAAAATTGTTTTTATTAAAAAAGTGGTACAGGAGAACCGTCCCCTTGTCCCCAGGAGAACCGTCCCCTTGTCCCTTAAAAATAAAACCTCTAATGTAAATTTAACATTAGAGGTTCTATTTTTATTGAAATTTAGTTATATCATTAATTAATCCTGCCAAATATGGTGTGTCTTTTCCCTCTTCTTTTAAGAAAATTGCAAATGTATCATCTATAAAAAACTCTCTTTTTTCTGCTGGTTCTAATTCTATAGATTGTCTTTGAACCATCATTCCAGCTTCACTTGTTACTTTTCCTCCCGCTTTATCTAATTCAAATTCAATCATTTGTATAGCTTTCTCTATTTTATATAAATCCCCATTTGAAAAGAAAAATGGTTTGTTTTCAAGTTCAGTAATTTCTGCTTTTTCTTTAAGTTTTATATTAGGAATTTTTAGCATTTCTCCTTCTTGTAAATTTTTATCTCCAGTATAACTACTTTCTTGATTTTTAATATTTTCATATATTTCATTAAAAGTTTTTCCTTCTGGATTTTTACATAAAATTACTTCATCCTCTTGTTTTGTTTTTAACTTAATTGCAAAATCATCTTTTGAATTATAATATAAAACTTGGACTTGATTTTTTAATAATCCTGATTCATCATTTTCTATTCCAAAATATTTTACATTTTCATAATTTCCAAAATTTCCATTTTCAAGTTCTTCAAATTCATTTTCAAACTCAAATTCTTTTTTAAGCATAACATATAAGAAATAATCTTCTGGTCTACTTTCTTCCCAATTAAAATCATCTAAAATTTCACTTGTTTCATTAAATTTGTCTTTTATTGCTTTTTCTATCTCTTCTTTTAACTCAAAAGAAGGTACTCCAATTTTCTTATAATAATATTCTTCTGAAATATCATCCACAGTAAATGTTTCTTTATTTAAATTATCTACTACTTCTAATTGCGGACTAAATACTATATCTTGTTTTGATAAATCATTTTTTAAATCATTCCATATAAGCTGAAATGTACCACACCAAATAGTATCATTTTGAATTTCATCTTCTAAAGTTAAAGCTGTTGAAATTTCTCCTGATGAGTCTTCTACATTAGAATCATTTTCTCCTTCAAAACTTTCTACTGTATTATTATATACTTCAAAACCTAATACTTTAACTTCTGTACCATTAATATATTTTTTATTTCCATCTTCTTCTACTTTACTTAAACGATTATATTTAGTTACTGAATATAATATAGCTCTATACTCAGTACTACCGCCATCTCTTAATTTTATAGGAATTGGAATAAGCAATATAATCAAAATAATTGCAATTATTATAATAACTTTTTTTCTCATAAAAAATACCTTTCCTTTCATTTTTCTACTATTTAGACGCTTTTTTCTTTCTTTTTAGTTGATATTTTATTAAATAAATTATTGTTAAAATTAAAAATATCGCTGAAATTCCTAATATTCCAACTCCTAAACAATTAATATTATTTCCTTCTATCACAGTATCATTTTGAATAGCTGGAATTTCCTCTACTGTATTTTTTGTAAGATTTAATGTTTTATTTTCATATATAGCATTTTTTTCATCTATTATGTCTTGCTGTACAGATTTATTTAAATCATCTTCTAAACTATTTACTTGTTCTTGTTGTTCTTGAGTCATATTTTCAATGTTATTTAGATTAGTATCTCCTCTACTTTGATTTTCAGTATTTTCTGTTTTATTATCTAAAACAACTTCTTGTTTCACATCTGAAACTCTATCTTTATTAAGTAGTGTCTTTAATCCAATTATAAAAGTTATTATAAACATTCCTAGGTTACCTAATACTATTTTCAAGGTATTAATAGATTTATAATATTTCCATTTTACAGTTCCAGATGGTAATTTTAGAAATTTTCCTATTTCATCAAATGAAAAATCTCCTATTATTTTTAATGTCACTATTTGTTTCTCAGTATCATTTAATTTACTAATTAATCTATTAAATTCAAGTTCCTCAATAACATTATCAATATCATTATTATAATCTTTTATCTCATATATATTATCTAAATTAATATTATTATTTTTCTTTCTCAAAAAAGAAATAGTTTCATTTTTAGTTAAAGAATATAACCAACTAGCATAATTTTTAGTAGGAAATTTTTCTTTATTCATATGGTAAAGTTTTTCAAAAACTATTTGAACAATATCTTCTGAATCTTCTTTATTTTTTAATATACTAAATGCAATTCCATATACTAATTTATTATATTTTGAATAAAATTCTTCAAATAAAGATTTATTATCTAATCTCATCTCACTAAAGAATTTCTTTAATTCCTGTTCATTAATTTCCGCCATTTTTATCCCCTTATATCTATACTAATATTTAGACGTTTTAATTTTAAATTTTAGTTGGCATTTTTAAAATTATTCATTTTTATTATAGCATATCTTTTATTTTTAAAATATAAAAAGATTGCCATTTTTGACAATCTTTTAATATTTTTATTCCATATAATCTTCAACATTTAAATTAATATTTTCTATTTGATATGTAGATAAATCTGGCACTTCAACATCTTCATCTGTTACTATATCAAATTCATATTTATAATAAGAAATATCATCATACTCTCCTTTTACTATTTCAGTTCCTGGATAATAGCTTTTTATTGCATTTTCACGTACATCTCTTATAGCTAATCCAGTTTCTTTATCTATCCAAGTTTCCCATGATGCTTGTCCTCCATCAAATTTACCGCTCAATACATAATATTCTTTATTTGATTGACGATGATCTGTACGTAATGAAGCACAAAAAGTATTTCTTAAATTATTAAGTATATTAAAAAAGTTTGAATCTTCAAATCTTATTGGAGAACTTCCATATTTTATTGCTCTTTCATTATTAATTAGTTTTGCAATATCTCCTTTTTTAATAGATGCAATTTTGTTTTGAACATCTATATCAACTATTTCATCACTTCCTATTTCACCATAACTAACAAATGTTGTATTTGCTCCCTCATCTGAATATGAAGTACAAACTTCTTTATATTTTCCATCTTTATAATATAATTCTATAACACTAGCCGTATCACTTCCTGTATTTGTTTGAGTTTCACAATAAAAATTTTGAGACTCATAACTTTTACTTGCTTTGCTCATTATAGAACTAATCCTTATAAATTTAATAACATAATAAATTATTGCTATTAGTACTATAATTCCAATTGCTATAAAAAAAGCTTTAATTCTACTTTTTCTTCTAACTTTTTTCAAATAATCAATTTCTTTTTTCTGATTATTTTGATTTTCTTCAATATCTTTTCTTATATCTTGAAGCCTTTGACTACATTTTTCACATTCACTTAAATGCTTTTCTACTAATTTTTTTGATTCATCATTTAAAGTATTATCAACATAACCAAGTAACAAATCTTGAACAATTTCACATTCAGTCTTTTTCTCCATTTTTATTTACCTCCCTTATTTTTTGCTTAGCACGATAAAAATTAACTCTTGCCCAATTTGCTGTCTTTCCTAAAATTTCTCCTATCTCTGTAAAATCTAAATTGCCAATCATTCTTAAGTATATTAATTCTCTTGATTTTTCATCTAATTTTTGAATGTTTTTAAATAGCTTTAATTTATCTTCTTTTTCAAAAACAATATCTTCAACAGTTTTTGCCTCTTGCAGATTTTCTATCTCTTGTATTGGGATATTTGATTTTTTCTTTTTTAACTCTTTATACCAAAGATGTTTAGCAATTTGGCATAGCCATACTGATACTTTACACTCTCCTTTAAATTTGTTTATCTCTTTTACAGCAATCGCAAAAGTTTCTTGTGTCAGTTCTTCTGATAGATCTTCATTATCTGTTAAGCAGAATAAATACTTATATACTGTATTTGAATGCATTTTATATATTTCTTCAATATTCTGCATAACTTTTTCCTCCTTCTATCTAATAAGAGATTTAATTTTTAATTTTATTACACTTTTTTTAATTTATTTTGTAAATTTATATCAAAAATAGCAAATAAAACTTGAAATTGTTTTATTTGCTATTTTTATTAATTTAACCATTCATCTATTATTTCTTTAGGTATATTTATACTACCTTTTCCTACACCTAAATCTATATTAGGCTTTTTATCTCCATGATAATCACTTCCACCACTAATATATAAATTATTTTCTTTTGCACATTTAATTAAAATATCTATTCTATCATCTTGTTCTGCTGAATGATGAAAACATTCTACTCCATCCAAATTAGTTTCTTTTTTTAATTTCTTTATAAACCCAACTGTATCATCAAATTTATATACATACGGATGAGCTAGAAAAGCTTTTCCACCTGCACTATGTATAATATCTATAACCTCTTTACATTTTGGCCTAAATTCCATTCTATTTATAAAATAACTACTTTTTGGATCTGCTAATCCTCTTCTATAAAATGTATCAAAAGACTCTCCGAATTTACCTAATATCTTTAAATTTTCTTCATGTTTTATAAGTTCAAAATAGATATATATTTCAATATAATCTGTTGGTTTAATATCTCTTTTTATTTTATCATAATTATATACTAAACCTTTTTTATCACATATATCTAATAATCTTTTCTCACAAATCTTTTGTTGTTTTATTAAATTTTCTTCCTGATAATACTTTTTACTCCACTCATTTATTATATCAGGATTTATTTGATATCCTAATATTTCTATATTTTGACTTCCAAATACTGCATTTAATTCTACACCTTTTATAATTTTTCCACTAAAAATATTTTCTTGAAAAGCTCTATCTTCATATTCTTCAGCTGTATTATGATCTGTTATTGAAATATATTCTAGTTTTTTAGCTTCACATAAACTTAATACTTCTTTTACAGTTTTATCTCCATCAGAATATACTGTATGCATATGTAAATCAATCATAACAGCCTCCTTATTGGTTTTATGAAAAAATTATATCAGTGATTTACGTTTTTTTCAATAAATTATACTAAAATTGCTTAATTTTCCACTATTTTTCTACTTTTAGTGTAAATTAAACTTAATTTAAAATCCTGTTCTAGGAAGAATTTTTACTTCTTTTACTTCTTCAATTTCAGGTTCTGGTTCAGGTTGTTTTTTATTTTTTACTTCTATTTCTAAAATCTCATCTTCAGTTACATTAAAATGGATCTCTTCTTCATTTAATATATAATTCTCCAAAGTTTTAACTTCTTGTAATATGTAATCTTTGTCTACTCTTAAATCCATACTTTCTACTTCTCCATTTTCGTCTGTTACTAATTTTTCTATTACTTCATTTGTACTGCTATCAATAATATTAAACTCTACTCCACTTAAAGCTTGACCTGTATCAGAATCAGTTTTTACAATTTTTACTTTTCCTTTTTTAATTAGATTTCCTACATTTATTTTCAAAACCTCATCTTCAGACACATTAAAATAAATCTCCTCATCATTCAAATTATATTCCTCCAAAGTTTTAACTTCTCGTAGTATATAATCTTTGTCCACTCTTAAATCCATACTTTCTGCTTCTCCATTTTCATCTGTTACTAATGTTTCTACAACTTCTCCTGTACTACTATCAATAATATTAAACTCTACTCCACTTAAAGTTTGACCTGTATCAGAATCAGTTTTTATAACTTTTATTTTTCCTCTTTTTATTTTATTACCTATTGTTATCTCAGTTGTTTCATTATAATTTATATTTATCATATTTTCTTTTATTTCATCTAAAATATAATTTTCACCAGTAGCAGTTTCAGTTAAAATATATTTTCCTTGAAATAAATTATTAAAAGTTAAAACACCATTACTATCAGTTATTCCTTGAATTTCAAAACTTCCATCTTCACTTCTTAAACTAAAACTTACACCTTCAATAGGAACCACAGTTTCATCATCAACTTTTATAACTTTTAAACTACCAGTATTTGTGGATATTTTCAAATCTGTACTTATATTCTCATCTCCAAATGAACTATATGTTACAACGTAATTTTGATATCCAGCTGGTGCCTCACCATAAAAAACAGGATATGTTTCACATTTGCCTTGAATATTTATATTTCCATTTAAATCTGAATTTAATTCATTTGTTGGAACAAGAATTCTAAAAATTTCACCATTTGAAAATGTATTTTTTGGATTATTATATATATCTGCAACATATGTTCCTTCAGGCAAATTGCTAAAAGATATTATAAATTGTGACATATTTACAGTAGAACTCACTTTATAATCTTGATAATAAAATCCATCTGCTTTTAAAAATCCATTTACTTTTGAAACATTCATGGTTCCCATTGATTTTGTTTCTGTTCCATTAAATCCTATATTTACTAAATTATTTAAAACATTTAACATTTGCTCTCCTGTAGCATCTCCTGGAACTGCTGAATAATATGATAAATTAGATTCTCCTAAAACACAATATACTGCAAATTTAGTTACAGCATAAGCATCAAAATCACTGCCCAGTCCCATTTCAGCTGCTGTTTTATATGGCCATCCATTTTTTACTACTCTCCAAACTGCATCATTATTAATTAAACTATTTACATTAACTGTATATTCAGTAGTTTCTGCACCGGGTAGCTCTTTATTCATACAATATGTTGGGAAAAACGTACCATTTTCATTATAATACCCAACAATAGAACATACTAAAGGTGTTGAATATCCTCTATCTTCTCTAAAATATTGTAAATGTTGCTCTGCTGATCCTATTTGAACTAAATCAGCAGACTGTAATTCTAGTGCAAAACAATTGATTCCTACATTAAATAGCAATATTGTAATTGCAAAAATTATAATTATTTTTTTTACCATTTTCTTTTTTGTATGAAAAATTCATACTCTCCTTTCTAATTTAATTTTCTCTTACTCCTCTTACACAAAGCCTATAAGCACTTCTGTTTTCTATACATGTAATAAGAGTAATCCTGTCTTGTTCTGTATTTTCAATTACTGTCCAATCTGTTTCATAAATTACTATAATTTCATCAATTATATATTTGTATTTATTTTCATTTACAAAATAATAAATTTCATCTCCAACTTCTAATTCTTTTAATCTAGAAAAATAATTAACATCATAACCTCTATTATGAGCAGCTAAACAAACATTTCCACTTTCTTTTTTTGACTCTTCAAAATGACCTATATATTTATTTAAAGTTTGACTGTCAGTTCCTTCTGAAATTTCAGCATATAAATTTATCTTTGGTATCTCTAAAGCCCAATCATACTGAGGTTGTTCTTTTTTACTAGAAATAATAGAATTTTCTGAAGTTTTTGAGTCTTCTTCATTATTAGAAATATTTTCCGTATTTTCTATAATACCAATATTTTCTTGATTTTGATTAAAATTAAATTTATAAGAAAAAAATTTTGAAATAGAAAAAATACTAAAAAAGATTAAACAACAAATGAAAAAACTAAAAATGTTAATTTGAAGCCTACTATATTTGCTAAAACAAACTATCACCTCCTTATTTAATTTTCTTAATGGAAAAAATTTTGATAAGAACTTATCATAAGAAATTTTGAATAAAAAGCAGAATTATTTTGCAATCAGAAATGATTGCTGCTATATTAATACAATTTTTCTTTTTTGTCAATATTTTTTTCAAAATTAATAGTAATTTAATGAAAAGTATGATATAATGCAATCGGAATAAAAAAATATTTTTTAAATTTATATAAAAGGAGGCGGCAATACAATTGACAAAAATAGATGAAAAGCTTGCAGATAGCAAATTATTGATTTTGTATATATTGCAAAAAATTAACAAGCCTGTTAGTTATAAAGAACTTCTAGAACTTGTTATTTCGACTGCTGATATGAATTATTTTGATTTTCAACAATTTTTAATCGATTTGCTTGAAGATAAATTCATTTTAAAGTATGTTCAAGATGATAAAGAAATAATTGAACTAACTGCTGATGGAAAAAATGCCTTAGATCTTACAATTGATATGCTACCAGGAATCTTAAAATTAAATGTAGATAAAAAATTTAAAGAAAATTTTAATAAAATAAAAGATGAACTTTCAGTTTTTGCAGAATATACACCTATAACTGAAAATGATTTTGCTGTTAAATGCAAAATAGTTGAAAATAATGCAACAATTTTTAATTTAGAAATAAACGCTGGTTCACGAGAAAATGCCAAAAATATTGTTAATAATTGGAATAAAAATGCAAATCAAATATATCCAGAAATTTTGGAAATTTTATCTAAAAACTCTCGGAGAAGAGCAAAAATAAAGAACATGGATAATCTATGTTCTTTATTTACTATTTATTGCACTTTATTACCTAGTTGCATTATATAATATTATTCCAGTTGCAACTGATGCATTTAAACTTTCTGTTTTTCCCTTCATAGGAATTTTTATCCTTTGGTCTGCTAACTCTAGTACTCCGCTTACTTACTCCATTTGCTTCATTACCTATTACTATTGCTGATCTTTTATAATCTACATCATAAATTGATTTGTTTGTTTTTAAATCAGTCGCATATATTTTAATTTTATGTTTTTTTAATTCTTTTATAGTGCTTTCCAAATCAGAAACTTCAATTACATTTACTCTATAAATTGCTCCCATAGTTGAACGTACTACTTTTTGATTATAACAATCAACAGAATTTTTTTGAACAATAATTTGATCTAAGCCGAACACTATCTGCTGTTCTAATAATTGTTCCCATATTTCCCGGGTCTTGAATATTATCTAAAATTAAAAATAGATCTTCTTTATAATTTAATTCATCTGATTTATTTTTCTCAACTACTGCTAGAATTCCTTGAGGAGTTAAAACATCTGTTAAAAGTTTAAAAATTTTACTATTTACATATACAACATTTTCTTTTGCAAGTTCATATAATAAATCTTGTTGTATAGAATCACCTAAAAATTCCTCACAAATAATTATAGTTTTTAGTTTAACTTTTTCTTCAATCGCCTCTTCTATCATCTTTAAACCTTCTACTATAAATTCATTATATTCATCTCTATGCTTTTTTTCTTTAAGTTTACGTATATGTTTAATTAAATTATTATCTTTACTAGATATTACTTGCATAAACCCCTCCAGTTCTAATTTTAACCTTTTTATTTAGTATTTAATATTTTTATAGTTTTATTCTTTAATTATATAATCAAAATTTTTTATTTCATTATAATCAATTCATATTCTGAATTTCCAAGCCCAATCTTTTCTCCATGTTCAATTTGACTTTCCCAATTAGTATCTGGATGATTAATATGGAAATGATCATGACCTTCTACTTTTTTCTTTATATTTTCACCTAATGCACTATTTTGAAATACTTCTTGTTTATTTACTAAATCTGCACACGCTTTATCTAAAGCTACCATATCAAATGAAGCTAACATTCCAATATTTGGAACAATTGGTGCATCATTTTCTGCATGACAATCACAGTTTGGTGAAACATCACAAATTAAACTAATATGAAATTGTGGTCTATCTTTTACAACAGCTAATGCATATTCTGCCATTTTTCTATTTAAAATATCTGCTGCTTCATCATTTGGTGATTCAATTGCATCAAAATTGCAAATACCTATACATCTACCACAACCAACACATTTATTATGGTCTATTACAGCTTTTCCTTCTTCATTATATGAAATAGCACCATGTGCACAAATTTTAATACATTGTTTACATTTTCTACAGTTTTCTGAGATAACTACTGGTTTTCCACTACTATGCATTTCCATTTTTCCAGCTCTAGAGCCACAACCCATTCCAATATTTTTAATAGCTCCACCAAATCCAGTTCCTTCATGACCTTTAAAATGGTTTAAAGATATAACAATATCTGCATCCATAATAGCTCTTCCTATTTTAGCTGTCTTTACATATTCTCCATTAATATCAACATATGCCTCATCTGTTCCTTTTAATCCATCTGCGATAATTACATGGCATCCTGTAGAAAATGGACTAAAACCATTAACATAAGCTGCATCTAAATGGTCTAAAGCATTTTTTCTTCCACCAACATATAAAGTATTGCAATCTGTTAAAAATGGTTTTCCACCTAACTCCTTTACAACATCTGCAACGACTTTTGCATAATTTGGTCTTAAATATGCTAAATTTCCCGGCTCTCCAAAATGAATTTTAATTGCTACATATTTATTTTTAAAATCAATATTTTCAATTCCAGCTTTTTTCATTAATTTTTCTAATTTCTGTAATAAATTATATCCCGGTCTTGCCCTAAAATCTGTAAAATAAACTTTTGATTTTTCCATAATCTTACCTCTTTCTTTTTCCAGTTTTTTATACTTTTGTATTTTATATCTTTTTTCTATTTTTAGCAACATATTTCTTATAATGATAATTTAATTCATCTGTTTAAAATTAGCATCATTTAATCCTTGTAAAAACTCTTTTACTTCTTCTAAAACATCATTACTATTCATTTTATACGTAAAATATGGGTTAATATTTGGAGAAAATTTAATTCTATTTTTATATTTCATAATTAATTTATTAATTATTTCCATATCAAATAAATCTTTGTCAACATGAAATACTATATTGTTACCTTTTTGTGCAATTTTAAGTACTGCCTTTTGTCTTGCTATGTTTCTAATATTAGATATTGCTAATAAGTTTTCAATCTCATCTGGCACTCTTCCATATCTATCTTTAATTGAATCTCTTACATTTTTAATATCTTCTTCATTTTTACATAAAGCTATATCTTGATATACTTCAATTTTTTGGTTTGAATCAGAGATAAATTCATCTGGTATATAACTTGATACATTTAAATCAATTTGAACATCGACCTCTTCTACCTGTTCTTCTCCTCTAATTTCTTTTACAACTTCATCTAATAATCTACAATACATATCATATCCTACTTGTTCCATATGTCCATGTTGCATTTCTCCCATAAGACTTCCAGCACCTCTAATTTCCAAATCACGCATTGCAATTTTAAATCCTGATCCAAATTCTGTGAATTCTTTTATAGCTTTTAGTCTTTTATCTGCTTCATCAGATAAAGCTTTATTTCTTCTATAAGTAATATAAGCATAAGCTTGGGCATTTGAACGTCCTACTCTTCCTCTTATTTGATAAAGCTGAGCGAGCCCTAATCTATCAGCATTTTCTACAATTATAGTATTTGCATTTGGAATATCAATTCCAGATTCTAAAATAGTTGTACAAACCAAAACATCTATCTTTCTTTCAACAAATCTTTGCATTATATCTTCTAGCATGCTTCCAGACATTTTACCATGAGCAAATTCAATTCTAGCTTCAGGTATAAGTTTTCTTAAATTATTAGTTTTAGCTTCAATAGTTTCTACTTGATTTGACAAATAAAATACTTGGCCACCTCTTTCTAATTCTCTAGTTATGGCTTCTTTAATAACCTCTTCATCATATTCTAATACATAAGTTCTAACAGGTTTTCTATCTTGTGGTGGCTCATAAATTACAGACATATCTCTCATTCCAACTATAGACATATGAAGTGTTCTAGGAATTGGAGTTGCTGTCATTGTTAAAACATCAACATTTTTCTTATATTCTTTTATTTTTTCTTTTGCTTTAACACCAAATCTGTGCTCTTCATCTATTATAAGTAATCCTAAATTTTTAAATTTTACATCTTTACTTAATAACCTATGAGTTCCAATTAAAATATCAATTTCACCTAGCTCTAATCTTTTTAGTATATCTTCTTGCTCTTTTTTAGTTCTAAATCTATTAATAACTTCAACTCTAATAGGATATTCTTTCATTCTATCTTTAAAACTTTCATATTGTTGATTTGATAAAACTGTTGTTGGAGCTAAATATGCTACTTGTTTTTGATCCATACATGCTTTAAATGCTGCACGAATTGCAACTTCTGTTTTACCATATCCAACATCCCCACAAAGAAGTCTATCCATAGGTTTATCTTTTTCCATATCTTTTTTAACTTCAGATATACATCTTAATTGATCTTCTGTTTCTTCATATGGAAAACTATCTTCAAAGTCTTTTTGCCATGCTGTGTCTTTTGAGAATGCAAATCCTTTGGTTTTTTGTCTTATTGCATATAATTCTATTAATTCTTCTGCTACTTGTCTTAAATTAGATTTTACTTTTGCTTTTGTTTTTTCCCAATCTTTAGAGCCTAATGAATTTATTTTTGGCTCTTTTCCTTCTGCTCCAATATATTTTCTTATATTATCTAAAGAATTTGTTGGAACATATAAAATATCATCACCTTTATATTTTATTTTAATATAATCTTTAATAATTCCATCTGCTTTAATTGTATTAACTCCAATATATTGACCTATTCCATGAGTTCTGTGTACAATATAATCTCCTACTTTTAAATCAGAGAAAACTACAGTTTCACCTTCTTTAAATGCTGATGGTAATCTTTTTCTTTTCGGTTTTGCCTCAAAAATCTCGCTTAAAGATACAATATATAAATTCAATTCATAATTTTCAAAACCACTGCTTAAAGCCCCAGGCATGATATTTACTCTGCCTAGAGCTAGTTCATCATCTACATTTATACAATCATTTTGTATATTATGTTCATATAATGTATCTGATATTTTTCTAATTGTATCTTTATCTCCTCCAAGTACTATTGTTTGTCTTCCTGATTTAATTGCTTCCTGTAGTTCCTTAAACAATAGATCCATTGTACCACGAAAAAAGTTGACCTCCCTATAGCTAAAGCTATATCCGTTTCTTTTTGCATGCATACTTTGTTTATCAACATAACCTATATCTTGTTTTTCAAGATATATAGTTTGTCTTGATTCGATTTTTTTGCAAAATGCAAAATAATCATCCATATCCATTAATACATCTGGTATTACTTTATTTTTTTCTAGCAAATCCTTTTTTAGATGTTCATTATCTTTAGAAATATTTTCAGCTCTATTTTTAATTTTTTCAATCTCATCTAAAAATATTACTGTATTCTCTGGAAGATAATCAATCAATGTATCATATTCTTGATAAAATGAATTAAAATATTTATCTATCTTTGTTAAATATTGATTATCTTTTATAAGTTTAACATCTTCTTCAACTTTTTCTCTAACCGATTTACTATATGATTTATCTAAAATTCTTTCACAAATTTTATCAATATCATCATCTAATAAAAATTCAAAAGCAGGATAAATTGTAACTTCTTTTATATTTTCTTTAGATCTTCCAGAGTTTATATCAAACTCTCTTATTGAATCTATTTCATCTCCCCAAAGTTCAATTCTTATTCCTGTTTTAGTAGATGTTGCGATATCTACTATTCCACCTCTAATACTAAATTGACCTTTTCCTTCAACCATATCATAACGTTCATAACCTAAAGAAATTAATGAAGTTTTTATTTTTTCTAAATCAATTTCATCCCCGACTTTAATTGTAATTAAATTTTTATATAAACTATTTTTAGTAATCATTTTTTGCATTACTGCTTCTATAGTTGTAATAATTATAGGTGCATTTCCAGAAACAATATCATTTAGATTACTTATTCTTTCCTGCAAAACATCTTTGCTTTCAGCAATATAATCAAAACTAATTATATATCTTTTTGGAAATGATCTTACATGATCATCAAAAAATTTAAAATCTTTTCTTATTTTCCTAGCTTGCATTTCATTATATGTTATTATACATATAGGTTTATCTGTATAAAACTTTGTTGCATATGCCATATGAACTTTAGCTACTTCTGTAAGTCCTGAAAGCATAATTGGTGTTTTTCCTTTATTTACGTCAAATAAATAGTCATTATATTTTTTTACATTAGGAACAACTTTTATAATAGAGTTCATAGCTTTTTCAACTCCTTTTTATTACTATTAGTAGTAATATATATTATATTTACTTTTTATATTTACTTTCTTTTTTAAAACAGCGTTTTATATTATATAACAATTTAATACTAATTGCAAGGAAATACGGTCTGTTTTTAATTCTTTTACTTATATCTTATTCAATTCAAATTATAAGTTTTCCAAAAAAATAAAAACGCCACATAAGTGACGCTATATTTTAGGATTATTATTAAATATATCTTATTTTAATTGATCTAATATTTTTTGTTTTTCAGTTACACCAATAAAAGTTTTTATAGGATTTCCATTTTCAAATATCATAATTGTAGGTATACTCATAACATCATATTTCATTGCTAAATCTTGATTATTATCTATATTTATCTTTCCAACTTTTACTTTTCCCTGTAGTTCTTCTGCTATCTCGTCAATTGTTGGTGACATCATTTTACATGGCATACACCAGTCAGCATAAAAATCTAATAAAACTTTTCCATCTGCTTTTAAAACTTCTTTCTCAAAATTTTCTTCTTCTATTTTTAAAACACTCATACATAGTCTCCTCCCTTATTTTTATTTATTTTGTTATTATTATAACAAGTTTATACATTTATTTATTTGACCTTATATATTGAATTGCTTGCAAACCTGCCTCTGTTCCTTCATATACAGATTTTGATATTTGTAATAATTTTCCTACACAATCCCCACATGCATATATTCCAGGGATATTTGTTTCCATTTTTTCATTTACTACAATGTTATTATCTTTTGTAATAATTCCTAATTTCTTTGCAAAATCATTTCCACTAGCAACTCCCACTGCTACAAAAACTCCGCTTGTCTCTATTTTATCATTATCATTGAATTCTACTTCTTCTACTTTATTATCACCTATAATTCTACGTATTTTTCTAGTATCAATTTTTATACTATTTTCTTTTATTTCAGGTGCTTCTTTACCATCTGTTAATATAGTAACACTTTTTGCAATATTTACTAATTCATTTGCTTCAGAAACTGCATATTTTCCATTTCCTATAACAACAACATCTTTATTTTTATAAAAGAATCCATCACATATTGCACAATAACTTACACCTCTACCTTCAAATTCTCTTATTCCCTCTATTTTTGGTATATTCTTTTTATTACCTGTTGCTAATATAATTGTTTTTGTATTATACATTTCTTTTTCAGTAATTACAATATACCTATTATTTTCATCTATTTTTATATTTATTGCTTCTTCCTCTTTTACCTCTACTCCCAAATTTTTGGCTTGTTTCATTCCTGTAATATATAAATCTTTTCCAGATATTCCATTTTCAAACCCATAGTAATTTTCTATATGTTCTGCTTTTTCTAAAGCAGACTCACCTTTATAAAGCATTAATACATTTAAATTTGCTCTTTTAGTATATAATGCTGCAGATACTCCAGCAGGTCCTGCTCCTATTATAATAACATCATACATGAAATTTTTAACCTCTCTGATTAATAACATTTTCGTTCGAATTATACCATTAAATTTTATATTATACAAGTTATAAATTAAGTATCTATTTTTTACTAATAAAATCTTTTAATGCAAAACTATGTTTGTGTATTCTTAAGACGTAGTCTTCGAAAAATGTTGAAAATTGTCGAATTCAGGCGATGAAATCTTTATTTTTTTAATCAAAAACTATAGACATTAAATCCAATTCAGTATAAAATATTTTCATGTTTAAAAAACACAAGAAAAATTTTAATATTTAGGAGGAAAAACATGGAAGTTTTAAAAATTTCATCAAAATCAAACCCAAACTCAGTTGCAGGAGCGATAGCAGGTTTAGTAAAAGAAAGTACAAGAGCTGAAATGCAAGCAATTGGAGCTGGAGCAATAAATCAAGCAATTAAGGCAGTTGCGATTGCAAGAGGTTTTGTAGCACCATCAGGAGTAGATTTAGTTTGCATACCAGCTTTTGCTGAAGTTCAAGTTGAAGGTGAGGACCGTACAGGTATTAAATTGATAATAGAAAGTAGAAAATAAAATTTAAGGAGCATTTTAAAACAAATTAAAATGCTCCTTAATTTTTTATTAAGGCAAAAAAAGGGACATTAGGACAGTTCTATTCTCTAAATTTTTTCAAAATTTCAAAAGCATGAGCCAATAGAACCTTCCCTTATATAAAAAATTGTGATAAGATAGCCGTCTCATTGTTTCCTTCTAGCAATCCATTATAATTGATTTTTTATATTAACTCTGATATAATACATATGTTTAAATAGCAAGTATGCTTTTATATATTTTTCCCTTATAATTTGGTTTAATAACCAATTAATCATAAATATTATTTTCAACTTAAGTTTAAAGGAGGGTTAAACACAAAGATAACTTTTTAACAAATGCACATCGACAACTAAAAAAGGAGTGAATTACAATATGTCTAAAAACAAATTCCGAAAGTCGCATCAAAATACTAAACAAGATTGGAAATCAAAGTTAAATGTTGTAAAAGCTGATATGATTGCAAGTATGCCTGAAGATGAAAAAGTTGCTTATCAAAAAGAACAGCAAGAAAAATCTATTAATCGGAAAAAATTAAATATGTTGAAACCTGAACTCTATGAGTTTTTAAGTGGCTACAAACATAATTCCGGAATTTTTATCAACAATTTCTTCAGAAAGCGAGGATTTAAACTTTATGAAGAGGATAAATTTCATGGTTTTGAATTTGATGTAAGCGGTATTATTCCAAACATATTTGATAATCCAGCTTTTTCTTTGCAGATGGTAAACTATCTTGGAAAATTGGAAGAAAATGGAATTGCATTTTTTCCAATAAATGTAAGTTTGATAAGAAAATTAAAAGTCTTCTCTGATGCTCTAGATTGTGCTCCAAGAATAGAATTTCCTACAACTTTATATCGTGGTTGTTCTACTATAGAAAGAAATGGAGTAAATGGTATAGTGTCAACAACTACAAGTTTTGAAATTGCGAAACAATTTAGTAGAGGAACATTGCTTAAAATCCATGTTCCTGTTGGTACGAAATGTTTGGATGTAAAATCAATTCGTCCAAAGGAACAGCGGAAAAAGGATAAAGAAAATGAAATACTGTTACCTCCATGTAACTATAAAATTATTTCAAAAAGAATTGTAAAAAAGCAGCATGAGCCAAATAATATGTCTGCTACAACCACTGTATTAGAAATAAGTGTAGAGCCACTTGATTTACTTACCGAATTCTTAAAAGTAATGGAAGACCCAATACAGGAGTACATAGATAAAGTTATGTATGTTCAAAAAGATGATTACGAGGAAGGAATGCTCCTATTAAAAGAGTATGTAAAAAAATAAGAAATTATTGATGGTGAATTTAGTTAATCTTTGTAAAAAAACAGGCAGGAAATTAACTTTCTGCCTGTTTTTTAGTATCAATAAAAATTATTACCTATTAATTCTAGTAATCTTTGTAACCTTATTTGTATCATCATTAATAGTAAACATTATGCTATTTAACTTTCCAGGTCCTTCAGCCATTTTATATCTTTCTGGAAATGATGTAGTAAATCTTCTAAAAGAAACATCTATATCCATTCCAATTACTGAATGTTTTGGACCAGTCATTCCTATATCTGTAATAAAAGCTGTTCCCTTTGGTAAAATTGTTTCATCTGCTGTTTGAACATGTGTATGTGTTCCAAAAACTATAGTTACATCTCCATCTAAAAAATATCCCATTGCAATTTTTTCAGCTGTTGCTTCTCCATGAAAATCAACAATTATCATATCAACTGTATTTTTTATAGAATTTACAATTTCTCTTGCTTTTAAAAATGGATTTTCTGAAAGTACTGACATTGTTACTCTTCCTATTAAATTAATAACAGCAATTTTTTTACCATTTTTTTCAAAAATTCTATATCCTTTTCCTGGATTATTATTTGGATAATTTGCAGGTCTTATAATCTGTTTATCATCTATAAATCCAAATATATCTTTTTTTGCCCAAGTATGATTTCCCATAGTAACAACATCTACATTTAAACTTAAAATTTCTTTATATAATTTTTCTGTTAACCCCATTCCATCTGCTGCATTTTCACCATTTACTATAATAAAATCTATATTATTATCTGATACAATTTTAGGAAGTTTATGTTTTAATTCTTCAATTCCGGTTTTTCCAACAACATCTCCAACTGCCAAAATATTCATAAAAATCAATTCCTCCTTAATCAACTAAATAATACTAATTAATTATTTCACGTTTTACATTTTAACATATATTATGCTATTTCTCAATTATATTTTAAATATTTTATTGACTTTACCTTGTAAAAAGGATATTATTAATGTGCTATAAATAAATTAATATTTGGAGGTAAATATGGACGAAGAATTAGTATCTTTATTATTTAATACAAAAGCTTTTAAGGTTGCTGACCATGACAATCCTTTTTGGTATACATCTGGTAAATTAGGGCCTTATTTTATTAATGTTGATTATTTATACGGAAGCCAAAAAGACTCAGAAGATTTACTTAAAATTATTGATGATTTACTTGCAAATCATGATAAAGAAGAAATACCTAAAAAATTGTATGAGATTCTTTATAAGCATTATGAAAATAATGACACATATAAAACCACAATTGACAAATTAGTTTCATACATTGAAAAAAATTTCCAATTAGATTTAATAGATTATATATCTGGTGGAGAAAGAAGAGATTGGTATTTTTCAATTTTAGTTGCAAATTTTTTAGGAAAACCACATATTACAATATATAAGGATTTAACTACTGTATTTAGTACATGTGATTTTGAAGAAACTACAACTATTGATAATCTTCCAGGAAAAAGAGTTTTCCATTTAGCAGATATTTTAAATACTGGTTCAAGTTTTGAAAGAGCATGGGTTCCAGCAATAAATAAATTAGGTTCAAAAATTAATTGGGCATTATTTGTAGTTGATAGAAATCAATCTGGAGATAAAAATTTGCTTAATATAGGAGTTCAGCCTTATTCTTTATTATCTCTAAATGAAGATTTATTAGATATAGCCTTAAAAAACAATATTATAACACCTGAACAAAAAACAATGTTAGTTCAATATATGGAAGATCCAGACGGAACAATGAGAAATTTCATTAATAAACATCCTACTTTTATAGATGATGTAATAAATAATTCTACTAATGAAAAATCAGTAAAAAGAGCTAAACTTTGTAAAGAAAAAAATTGGTATGGAAATCCAATTGGATAAAATATAAAAAGCCAGCAGATTAGTCTGTTGGCTTTTTTTTTTATGAATTATTGCTTTGATATAAATTAACTGTTGTTAAAACCTCTCCATCACTTTCAGCTGTTTCATAATATTTTAGTTCATATTCACCTGTAGATTTACCTGTTTCATCAGTTTTAACTTCTAATGTAAATACATCTCCTTCAGATAGATTTCCTTTTCCATATGCTCCAATGTCATCACCATCAGAAATAGCTGATACATTTACTGTATATATGCTATATAAAGGTGGTTCCGTCATTTCACTTAATACATCTGAAACTGTTGGAGAATCAGTATCTGGAAATATATATCCTTTTTCAATAAATTCTGGTATTAATATACTTTCTTTGTAATAACTACTTATATCTGGATTACCGTTTTGAATAGCAGCATAGCTTTCCATTAATTTATCATTTACAATTTTTTCAAATTTTTCTTCAACTTCAGCTTTAGAATACTCTAATTCAACTGTTGTAGCTTTTGTTAAAATTCCATTATCTCCAATTACAAATGATATTGCAACTCCAGCTATAATAAGCAAAATAATTATAGTTATTACTAATGCTACTAAAGTTACTCCATTATTATTCATAAACTCAGTCCTTTTTACACTAATTTATATACATAATATATTAATAAATTTTAAAAAAGTCAATCTCTTTTATAAGTTATTTTTTAAATATAATTTTTCATTGCCTGATATATTTTGAAATTTGTCAAAATTTTCTTTATTTAATAAGATTTTTCCACAAGGTCTTACTTCACCATTTACAATAACATTAATCTTGCAGTTTTTATTATTCATTTTAGAATAAAATCTTATAAGAGTTCTTAAATCTTCTTTTTGCTTTTCAGTAAAATCTGATATATCAATACTTATCGTATTTTCCTCATCTTCATCTGAATTTATAATTTCTTTAATATTTTGAGCTATTATTTTTGGTTCTTCATCTTCTCTTATACTAAGTCTACCTTCAATTAATATTATCTTATCTTCTTCTAGGCATGACCCATACTTGTTGTAAACGCTTTCAAATACAATAGTTTCAAAGCTTCCATATAAATCATCTAAAGTCACAAAAGCCATAAGAGTATTATTTTTAGTTATCTTCTTTTTTATTTTTGAAATTATACCAGCAATCTTTACAATTTGGCCATCTTTATAGCTCTCAGTTTTCCCTGTTTCTTTCATTTCATCACTTATTTCAATCAAATTAAGTGAATTAATATTTGTAAGTTCTTTTAATTTTTTCTTATATTTATCTAAAGGATGACCTGATAAATAGATTCCTAGCATTTCTTTTTCAAATCCTAAAAATTCTTTTGTATCAAATTCAGGAAGTTCAACATATTTATATTTTAAAGAATTATTTTCTTCATTTGAAAATAAATCAAACATTGAAACTTGATTTTCCATCTCTTTTCTATTTGAACTATTTATATCATCTATAATATTTTCATATGAAGCAAGTAATGTTCTTCTTGTTTTCCCAAATTCATCAAAAGCTCCAGCTTTTATTAAACTTTCAATACACTTTTTATTTATAGTATAATTTTTTACTCTTTCACAAAAATCTATAAAATCTTTATATAAACCATTCTGCTCTCTTTCTTTTACAACTTCTTCTACTACAGCAACTCCAACATTTTTAATACTTCCAAGTCCAAATCTAATTTTATTGTTTTTTACAGTAAATTTAGCATCACTTTCATTTATACTTGGATTTAAAACTTCAATGTTTAAATTTTTACATTCCTCAATATAGACTGGAATTTTATCTAAATTTCCTAAAAATGAATTTAAAGTAGCTGCCATTAATTCTTCTTTATAATAAGCTTTTAAATATGCTGTTTGATATGAAATTACTGCATAACATGCTGCATGTGATTTATTAAAAGCATATTTTGCAAATTCAGCCATTTCATCAAAAATTTTATTTGCAGACTCTTCATCAATACCATTTCTTACACAACCTGGAATTACAACATTTCCATTTTCATCTACTTGTCCATGTATAAAGACTTCTCTTTCTTTTGCCATTACATCAAGCTTTTTCTTTCCCATAGCACGGCGAACAAGATCTGCTCTTCCTAAAGAATAACCTGCTAAATCTCTTACAATTTGCATAACTTGTTCTTGGTATACCATACATCCATAAGTAACATTTAATATTGGCTCTAATGCTGGATGAGTATATTCATTATGTCCTGGATTTCTTTTTCCTCTAATATATCTTGGAATTTGATCCATAGGACCTGGACGATATAAAGAAACTCCTGCAATTAAATCTTCTAAACAGTCAGGTTTAAGTTCTTTCATAAAATTAGTCATACCTTTACTTTCAAATTGAAAAATTCCTAAAGTTTGACCATCTTGCCATAATTTATAAACTTTTGGATCATTCATATCCTTGTCAAACTCTACTTTTATCCCTCTATTTTTTAAGACTAATTTTTTACAATCATCAATAACAGTAAGAGTTCTTAATCCTAAAAAATCCATTTTTAAAAGGCCTAATTTTTCTAAAAGAGTCATCGTATATTCTGCAACAACATTTCCATCATTAACATAAAGAGGAACATAAGTATCAACAGGATCTTTAGTTATAACAACTCCGACATGCATGTGTTGATGCATTTTTAGGCATACCTTCTAACACTTTTGAAATATCAATCAACTGATGAACTGTTTCATTTTCTTCATATAAATTTTTAAGTTCCTTGTTTTCTTCTAATGCTCTATCTATTGTAATATGAATCTCATTTGGTATCATTTTTGCGATTTTATCTACTTCTTGAAGTGGAATATCTAAAACTCTTCCAACACTTCTTATAACATTTTTAGCTGCTAATGTTCCAAAAGTTATAATTTGTGAGACATGGTCTGGACCATATTTACGTGTTACATATTGTATAACTTCTTCTCTTCTTTCATAACAAAAATCAACATCAAAGTCAGGCATGCTTACTCTTTCTGGATTTAAAAATCTTTCGAAAAGTAAATTATATTTTATTGGATCAACATCTGTTATCCCTATAATATATGCAATAATTGAGCCTGCTCCTGAACCTCTTCCAGGGCCTACAGGTATTTCTTGCGTTTTTGCATAATGTATAAAATCCCAAACGATTAGATAATAATCAATATATCCCATTTTGGATATAACTGAAAACTCATATTCAACCCTATCTAAAATTTCTTGACTTGGATTTTCTCCATATCTTTCCTTCATTCCATCTGTACATAATTTTCTTAAATATTCCTCATGTGTTTTAAATCCTTCTGGGACATCATAATTTGGAAGTTTTGTAACACCAAATTCAAATTCAAAATTACATTTATCAGCAATTTTACATGTATTTTCTATTGCATCTGGAACTGCTTCAAAATAATCTATCATCTCTTCTGGACTTTTTATATAAAATTCATTTGTTTCAAAACGCATTCTATCTTCATCGGTAATTCTTTTTCCTGTTTGCATACATAATAAAATCTCATGAATATAACTATCTTCTTTTCTCAAATAATGGGCGTCATTTGTAGCAACAAGTGGAATATCTAAGCTTCTAGATAATTCTATTAATTTTTGATTAGCTAAAATTTGATCTGGTAATCCATTATTTTGAATTTCTAAATAATAATCTTCTCCAAATAAATTTTTATACCATAAAGCAACTTCCTTTGCTTTATCCATATCTCCATCTAATATAGCTCTATTTACTTCACCTGCTAAACATGCACTTAAACAAACTAATCCTTCATGATGTTTTTCTAAAAGTTCTTTATCAATCCTAGGCTTACTATAAAATCCTTCTGTAAATCCAGCAGATACTAGTTTAATTAGATTCTGATATCCTTGGTTATTCTTAACAAGTAAAATCAAATGATAATATTTATCCTCATTAATTCTGCCTTCTTTATTAAACCTACTTCCAGGAGCAACATACATTTCACATCCTATAATAGCTTTTATACCTTGTTTTTGACATTCTTCAAAAAAGGATACTACTCCAAACATAACACCATGATCTGTTAAAGCAATAGCATCCATTCCAAGCTCTTTTGCTCTTTTAGGCAAGTCAGTAATTCTACACATACCGTCTAATAAACTATATTCACTATGAACATGTAAGTGTACAAATTTTCCCATTATTATCTCCTCTTTCTTTAAGTTAAAAACTATTATTTTTACAATACTTTAATTACTTCTCCAACAATTTTTTGTGAAGTAGGAATTTGTAAAATTTCGAATTTTGAAACCTTATCTCCAAATTTAATTTCAACGATATCTCCTACTTTTACTTCATAACTAGCTTTAACTACTTTACCATTTACAGAAATTCTTCCGATTATCTGCTGCATCATTTGCAACTGTTCTCCTTTTTATTACTCTTGATAATTTTAAAAATTTATCTATTCTCATATCATACCTCTCAAAAATTTTAATATTCTACTTTTACTAAATAAAGTCCGTGAGCAGGAAGTGTTCTACCTGCTAATTTTCTATCACCAGATTTAATTATATCAGGAATTTCCTCTGGTTCTATTTTTCCAAGACCAACATCTAAAAGAGTACCTGCTATAATTCTAACCATATTATATAAAAACCCATTTCCTGTAAGTTCAATTTCTATTCTTGGTTCTTTATAAATAATTTCAGCTTTATAAATTGTTCTCACACTGTTTTTTGAGCTTGTCCCACTAGCTTTAAATGCTTTAAAATCATGCTCACCTTCAAAATATTTAATTGCTTTTTCCATTTCTATAACATCTAATTTTATTGGAAAATGATATTCAAACTCTCTTAAAATTGCACTACCAAATTCAGAATTATTTATAATATATCTATATGTTTTAGAATGAACAGAATATCTACTATGAAATCTCTCATCTACCTCTTCTGCTGATTGAATTCTAATACTTTGTTTTAATTTAGAATTTAATGCTATAGCAAATTTTTCTATTGGAATTTTTTCATTTGATGTTTTAAAATTTGCAACTTGTGCAATGGCATGTACACCGTGCGTCTGTTCTTCCAGAAGCAATCAAATCTACTTTTTCACCAGTAATTTCTTCTATTGCTCTTTCTATTTCTCCTTGAATATTAAGACTATTTGGTTGTTTTTGCCATCCGTTTAAATTTTCTGCCATCATATTCTATTATTAATTTTATATTCCTCATTTAAAGTTTAAATCCTTTCTTGTAATAAAATCAAACCCAAGTTTAATTTATGTAAAAAGCGTACTTATTTTTCTTAAGTACGCTATAAAAATTATATTCTAAGCTTCTTTTGTATTTTCTATTTTAGATGTTTTTTCAGTTTGAACAGTTTTTACTTCACCAGTTTGACTTTCTATTGTTTTAGTTTCTGTTTGAGTTGTAGTTTGTTGTTTTTCCCAAACCATATTCTTAAGTAAAATTTTCTTTAAAACATCTTCTTTAACATCAGCAATTAATGTACCATCTTTAGCAATAGAAATTTTACCTGTTTCTTCTGAAACAACAACTACTATTGAATCAGATTGACTAGATAGTCCAATTGCTGCTCTATGTCTAGTTCCTAATTCCTTTGAAATATCTTGATCATTTGATAATGGTAACATACAACATGCTGCAGCTATCTTATTCTTACTAATTACAACAGCTCCATCATGAAGTGGTGTATTAGGAACAAATATATTTACTAAAAGTTGAGGAGAAACTTCTGCATTCATTGGTATTCCAGTAGATATAATATCTTGTATTTTTATATCTCTTTCTAATACAATAAGTGCACCTGTCTTTCTTTTTGCAAGCTCTGTTGCAGCAATTACAACTTGATATACAGTTTCTTTAGTTTTGCTTTCATCATCTTTAGTCATTCCAAAATATCTTCTTAATTTTCCTGAACCAAGTTGTTCTAGTCCTCTTCTAAGTTCAGGCTGGAATACAACTATTAATGCAAATCCACCATACATCATCACAGATGTTAAAATAGAGTGTAATATTGTAAAATCAAGCCATCCACTTACAATAGTTACAATAATCAATACTACTATACCTTTTAATAATTGCCATGCTCTTGTTTTTCTCAGAATCTTAACAGTTTTATATATTAGAAAAACAACAATTACTATATCTAAGATACCAATTATCAATTTTAATGGATTTTCACCAAAACCTTTAAAATAATTAACTATATCAGTATTATATAATTCTTGAATTGAATCTTGTATACTTTGAAACATTATTAACTTCCTCTAATCTTATAAATTTTAAGCAAAAATATAATATAATAGAGTTCCGCATATAGACAAAATCATTAATATACATAATATAAATGCAATTACAGCTGTTGCAATTTTTGATCCATCAATTTTTTCTTTTTTAGCTTTTGCTGCTTTTTTTGCTTTTTTCTCATCTTCCTTTATTTTTGCTTTATATTTTTTTAACTCATCACCAGTTAAAGTTGCCATTTTCTCTTTTTGCTTTTGTTTTTCTTTTGCTTTTGTTTCTTTATTTTTTGCTTTTTCCTTTTTAGCTGTCTCTTTAAGTCTTTGTTGTTTTGCTTTTTCATCTTCTTTTTTTCTTTTATTATTGTCTTTTATTTTTTGAGCAATTTTCTTTTCTTCTTCCTTATTGCTTTTTGCAACTTCTTTTTTTACCTTTTTTTCAACCTTTTTATTTTCTCTTTCTGTTGTCTTTAAATCTTTAGTTTTCTTAGGTTTTTTGCTATCTTTCTCAATAACTTCTTTAACATCTTTTGAATCTTTTTTGCTTGCCATTTTTTATCCCTCTTTTTTTTAAAATTTACTTTTGAATTATATCATTTAAAATTATATATTTCAACCCAAAAAAAGTTTTATATTAGAATATTTTTCTAAAAATATAATCTTGTTTTTGATATATATATTCATTAATTACAGTATTTATAATTATACATAAAATTAAAACAAAAATTAAATATAATAATATATTTTTTATAAAAATAGTAATTAACATTAAAATTCCAATTACAATTAAAGTGTAAAATAATTCATATAAAACATTAGTATTTTGCTTCATCATAGTATATTCACTATCCCATGAAATCTGAGGCCTTTTTAAATCTATCAAGAGTTTAAATTTTTCACATATCATATTAATAAATATTAAAACTATAAATAAAATTATAGTGTTTAAAATGTTTTTAGTACAAATATAATATACTACTGAAACCAAGAAACCAGAAACCATATTTATTAATGTTCCTATTTGAATCTTTAAATTAAATTGTTTGTAAAGTTTTATTGGTATATATTTTGATATTATAGAATTTTTACTTTCTTTTGAAACTGCTATAATTGAGCAAAAATTCATCATATAAAAAACCTGTCCTATTCCTATAAAAATAGCTGTTCCTGAAACCTCTAATAATCTATCATAAAATTCTGCTAAAGCATCTACTCCAACTCTATTTGCAAAGCTTATAAAACTTGCCATAATTAGAAATACCAAAATCGGATATATAATAGGCATAATAATACATTGTAATAGGAATATTGGGGTTCTAGAAAGTATTTTAAATTCTTTTTTTAGGTAAGCTATATTTTTATTTTTCTTTTTAAAATCTTTTAATGTTAATTTATTATTTAAGAATTCTTTTCTTCTTGTACTATTTATAGTTGTTCCTATTGCTCCTTTTAAATAAATTTTAGACATTAAAAAAACTATAATTTTATAACATACAAAACTTTCTATAACATATATTATTAAATTTTGTAATCCTGTAATATTATCATAATTTAAAAGTGTATTCATTATTGGTTTTATCAAAACAAATGAATTTGCAATCTGTTCTGATAATCCATTTGCAGTTAAAATCATATCTTCAAAGCCTGATATAGACACATTTGAATTTATCTCAAAAATAGATGTTACAATTCCAACTATTAATATTGAAACAAATATAGTTATATACATTGCTTTATTTTTATTTTTTATTGAATTAGTAAATCTCATAATAATTGCTATTATAAATGAAGTTATAAGAATTGGAATAATTGGTAAAATTAACAATATTATGAACATGTATATATAAAACATAAAACCAACATGTGTAAAAATTCCATAAACTATCATTGGAATCGCAAGCATAATTAGTTCCATTTCATATTCTGAAATAATCATATTAATAAGTTTTGCATCTAAAATATCTTTTGGCTTTAATGGAAGTCTTAATAATACTTTCAGGTCTTTTGAAAAATATAAAACATTTAAACTTTCAAAAATACTTTTAGCAAATAATAAGAAAAAATTCAGTAAAAGTAAAATATTTATAAATGCATATGTTTGTTCAATTTCTGCTAGTTTTACCGTTACATATATACTAACAATTACCATTACTAATGCTAAAAATACAAATACTATTATAAAAGACAAAGCATTTAATAAAACTTCTTTTTTCGTTATCTTATTTTGATTATCTCTTCTTTTAGAATTCTTAAATATTACTCCTGTTAAACTTTTCATATGTATAATCCTTTTCTTTTGTCTTTTTTATATTTACTCATCTATTATTTTTAAGAAAGACTCTTCTAATGAAGAATTAGTTTTTGCTTTTGCTTTAAGTTCTTCTACAGTTCCTACAAAAATAATTTTTCCTTTATCAATAACCGCAATTTTATCACATATTTTCTCTGCTACTTCTAAAACATGTGTTGAAAAAAACACTGTATTTCCTTTACTACTATGTTCTTTCATTAATTTTTTCAATGTATATGAGGCTTTAGGATCCAACCCAGTCATTGGTTCATCTAAAATCCAATTTTTAGGATTATGTAAAAGAACACTAATTATTAATAATTTTTGTTTCATTCCATGAGAATAACTTTGGATTCTATCTCTTAAATGTTCATATATATTAAATTCTTTTGAAAGCCTTTGAACTCTTTCTAATCTATCTTTTGCAGGAACTTCATAAACATCACCAATAAAATTTAGATATTCTAATCCAGTCAATTTTTCAAAAACATCTGGAGTATCTGGAACAAATCCCAATTTTTTCTTTGCTTCTATTGGTTCTTTTATAATACTTTTACCATCAATTAAGATATCTCCTTTATCTATATCTAAAACTCCAGTTATCATCTCAATTGTAGTAGTTTTTCCTGCACCATTTGGTCCAATAAATCCAAAAACAACTCCATCATCAATGGTTAAATTCATATTATCTATAACTTTAACACCATCAACATAAGATTCATCAACATTTTTTATCTCTATCATTTGTACACCTTTCATACTATAATTTTTCAAAAATATATTATCATAAAAATAATTTATTTACAATGACTACTAAACTTTTTATATAATAAAAATTCCTGACATAAAACATGTTAGGAATTTTCATTACATAATATATTTATTTTAATTTTACTCACTTAAATAACTTGTTGGATTTACAGGCTGTCCATCTTTATATATTTCAAAATGTAAATGTGGTACTTCAGCAATTTCAAAGCTTGCACTTTCTCCTACTGTACCTATTGTTTGCCCTTGCTCAACTTTATCTCCTTCATTTACAAATTCACTTGATAATAAATTTGAATAAACTGTTTCAAAACCATCATTATGAGAAATAGTTATTGTTAAACCATATCTTGGATCATTTTTTATGCTTTTAACTGTTCCAGAGCAGCTTGCTACTACTACACTAGTTTTCTCAGCTTTTATATCAATTCCAAGATGTGTAGTCCATTCCTTTAATGTATCTGAGTAAACTAAGCTTTCATCTGCATAATCTGTTATTATTTCACCTGAAACTGGTGCAATAAATGAAACTGGTTCTGGCTTTTCAACTTCTTGTGATGTTTCTTCTGTAGTCTCAGTATTAGTAGTTTCAGCTGATTCATTTGTTTGTGATTCTTCTGATGTTGCTACATTTTCTGTAGAAGTAGAAGTTGTATTTAAAGTCTCTCCTTGAACTAAATTTGTATTATTAAAATTATCTAAAGTCTGATTCAAAGCTTCATTTATAGTTAAATCATCTGAACCGCTTGTCTGACTTACATTTTCATTTTCATTATCAACAACACTGTTTATCGTATTTGTTGTAACTAATCCATAATCAGATGTATTTTTTAATTTTTGAGTATAACTTATAAAAATTACAGCAAATGTAACTACAGTTAGTCCTAAAGTTATACCAAAAGCAATTAATACTTTTTTATATTTTTCACTCATATTCAAACTCTCCTTTTCATATATTCAATATTCTATATAAAAAAGTATTCTCTTTTTTTATCCAATTTATTCACTTATTTCCACATTTTTAAAATAATATTTTACAATTTCTTCAGCTGTAAGTCCCTGTTTTGCTAAGCTATCTGCCCCACATTGACTTAAGCCAACTCCATGTCCATAACCTATTACAGAAAACTTTATTAAATCACCATCAATTGTAACTTCAAATTTAGCAGATTTTAATCCAAATATACTTCTGCAATCAGTTCCAGAAATCTCAATATTTCCAATTTTTATTTTTTTAACTCTACCGACTATCTGTATACTCTAAAATTTGAATTGGATTTGGCTCGTCAAAATTAATCTCAAATGTAGAGTATTTACTTAACATTTTTTGAATAAGTTCATCTTTACTAACTTGTACTTCAGATGCATATGAAGTATATGCATCTTCTCCAGCTGTTTCAACACTTTGTAAATATGGAAAAGATCCGCCCCAAACATTTTCTGGAATTTCAGTGCTTCCTCCACTATTGCTATGGAAAAAAGCATCGATTGGCTGTCCATCATAAAGTATAACCTCTCCAATAGTAGAATTTACAGCATTTTCAATCTTTAACCAGTTTGATTCTCTAGAGCCTTCTTCCCATCTTGCAAGTCTATTTTCCTTACTAATCCAGGCTTGACAACATGCAGAACTATCACATATATCTGCATTTTGCTCTTGATGATTACTACCATTCATAATTTTATAAATTGTATATGTCCTAGCTACAATAGCTTGAGCTTTTAAAGCCTCTTCTTCATAAGAAGCTGGCATTTCAGCTGATACAACTCCATATAAATAAACATCTAACGGAAGTTCTTCTACTTCTCCCGTATCTGTATGTAATAATCTAATTGTAGTATAATCTCCATAATCAAATTCTTTATATGCTACTGGCAGATTTTCTTCTTGCTTAGCTACTGTTTCTTCAGTTTTATTTTGAAAGACTATTGACCCACATTTAATAATTATTACTAAAATAATCATGTAAATTATAATCTTTTTTAATTTTATTAATAACCTAAAAAATTTCACCTACACATTTCTTCTTTCATATTATTTAAAATTCTTTTTTCAATTCTAGAGACTTGGACCTGTGATATACCTAAAATTTTAGCGACTTCACTCTGAGTTTTACATTTAAAATATCTTAGTTTTATAATTTTTTTATCCCTATTGTCCAATTTTTCTATAACATCTTCTAAACTAAGCCTCTCTATAATTTTACTTTGTTCATCTATTTTTCCAGTAAGCTGATCTAATTTTTCTTCTTTTCCATTATCAAAAATCTTCTCATTTATTGAATCAACTCTTACTTTTACACCTAATTCTTTATTACTTCTACTTATTTTTATTATTCCATCATCTCTTATAAACTTTTTTATCTCTCCCATAATATATGGTACTGCAATAGTCGATAATTTATAACCTAAACTTTTATCAAATCTTTTAACTGCTTTGATAAAACCCATAGAACCAATTTGATATAAATCTTCTCTATCATATCCTCTATTCAAAAACTTTTTGACTATACTCCAAATAAGTCCAGTATTTTGCTTAATTAATATTTCAAGACTTTTTTCATTTCCGGGATTTAGCCTCTTTTATAAGAAAACCTTCATCTTTTATAGTCATTTTAAAAAGTTTAATCCTTTCTTATTTTTTTACTCATTGTAACTTTAGTTCCTAGTCCAACAATAGATTCAACCTTTAAAGAGTCCATAAAATTTTCCATAATCGTAAATCCCATACCTGAACGTTCTAAATTTCCCTTAGTTGTATACAATGGTTCACGAGCTTCTTCTACATCGGGAATTCCTTCTCCTGTATCAGAAATTTCAATTTCAATCTCATTTTGATAAAGTTTACTATGTATTTTAACTAATCCTTCAGTATCTGGATAAGCATGAATGATACAATTTGTAACTGCTTCAGATACTGATGTTTTAATATCAGCTATTTCCTCAATTGTAGGATCTAACTGTGAAGCAAATGCTGCTACAGCAATTCTTGCAAAAGCTTCATTTGCAGATTTACTTAAAAACTCAAGTTTCATTTCATTTTTTAAATCTTTCATTTTAAAACTCCTTACTTATTTTTTTGGCAATTAAATTGTCTTTTAAAAAATTTTTATGCTACAGTTTTAATATTAATAATTTTATGTATTCCAGACATTTCTAAAATTTTCTTTAATTTTCCTGATACATTTCTAACTTCTAATGTTCCTCCATAAGCTAATGCAACTTTATATCTTCCTATTATTAATCCAATTCCTGCACTATCCATAAATTTTACTTTTGCTAAATCTATTATTACTTTTTTTGGCATAAATCTTTGAATTTCATAATCAATTCTTGTCCTAATTTTTTCTGAACTATGATGATCAATTTCTTCTGTTAACTCCACTTCTAGAATTTTTTCCTCAATATAATGATTTACTTTCAATTTAAAAATCTCCTTTCTAATATAATAAATTTAGAAACAAGTATATTTATAAATAAGCTTGTCTTTTTCTATTTATATATTCTGTTTTTAAAGAAAAAATTCCCTCGATGAAAAAGTTCTAGTTTTAGCGAAAAAGCGCAAAAAAAGAAGGTAGCTTCAAACTACCTTCTTAAACTTTTTATATTATCCTTCTGGTTCAACTATTCCAAAATTCTTTCCATCTGGTAATCTATATAAAACATTTACTTTTTGTGTATCAACATTTATAAATGTGAAAAATAGATTTCCTGGTTTTTCTTTTAATTTTATTTTTGCATCTTCAATTGACATTGGTTTGATATCATAATGTAATGTTTTAACAACTTCATCTTCTATATCAACTGATTCATCTCCACTAAATGTCATTTGTTTAATTGATGCATCTTTTTGCATTTTTTCTTTTTTAGTTTTTGTTTTTCTAATTTGACCTTCTAAAATATCAATATCTTTATCAATTGAAGCATATAAATCTCTATCTTCTGTAACAGCCTTATAATTTACTCCGTTTACTCCTACATACATTTCAGCAATTTGCATATTTTTCTCAGCTTTAGTTTTTACATTTACTGTTATAACTTCATTTGCATAATATTTTTCTATTCTTTCTAATTTTTTTTCTACATAATCTTTAATAGCATCTGTAGTTTTTAATTCTTTGTCTGTAATTGTTAAATTAATCATTAATCTCCCTCCTTTTTTGGTGACACTATTCTATCAATTAATTACTAAAAATTCAAGTTTTTTTTCTACTTTCCTTGCATTATTGATTTTATATATTCTATCTCTTCTTCTGAATCTAATCTTTCAAATAAAGGTTTACCTTTAGATATTACTTTGCTTCCTGACTTAATTTTATCATAGTCTTTTAAATTATCCCAATTTGCATCTTTTTCGTCTATTCCAAGTTGAGATAAAATTTCTTTAGAAGTATTTGGCATATAAGAAACTAATAATATAGCTATTTTTCTCAAAGCCTCAGCTAAATTGAACATTACAGCTTCTAATTCTTCTGTTTTTCCTTCTTTAGATAAAATCCAAGGAGCTGTTTCATCTATATATTTATTTGTTCTTGAAATAAACTTCCATAAATCTTGAATTGCCTCACTTACATAAAGATTATCCATATGCTCTTCTAATTTTGAGATTTGCTCCATCGCTGCACTTTTTAAATCATCATCAAATTCTGTTTTAACTTTTATGTCAGTTGGTATAATTCCACCAAAATATTTATTAATCATTCCAATGGTTCTATTTAAAAGATTTCCTAAATCATTTGCTAAATCTGAATTATATCTCAAAACAAAATCTTCAGGTGTAAATACTGAATCTTGTGAAAATCCCATTAACCTTAATAAATAGTATTTAGTAGCATCTACACCATATCTTGATATTAAATCTTCTGGATAAACTACATTTCCTACTGATTTAGACATTTTCCCATCTTTCATAACAATCCAACTATGAGCATATAATTTCTTAGGTAGCTCTAAACCAAGAGCATGTAGGAATATAGGCCAATAAATACCATGAAATCTTATAATTTCTTTTCCAACTATATGAAGATCTGCTGGCCAATATTTTTTGAAAAGAGAATCATCATCTGACATATATCCAAGTGCCGTTATATAGTTTGTTAAAGCATCAAGCCATACATATAAAACATGTTTTGGATCATTTGGCATTTTAATTCCCCAATCAAAAGTGCAACGGCTTATGCATAAATCTTCTAATCCTGGATCAATAAAATTCTTAAATATTTCGTTTTTCTTACTTTCTGGAACTAAGAAATCTGGATTTTCTTTATAAAATTCTTTAAGCCAATTTTCATATTTTTTCATGTTAAAGAAATATGACTCTTCTTTCATTTTCTTTACTTCTCTTCCACAATCAGGACATTTTCCATCAACTAATTGTGTTTCAGTAAAGTAATTTTCACAAGGCATACAATACCAACCCTCATATTCTCCTTTATAAATATCTCCATTATCTAAGAATTTTTGTACTATCTTTTGTACTGCTTTAACATGCTTCTCATCTGTAGTTCTGATAAACCCATCATATCCAATATCCATAAGTTTCCACAATTCTTTTGCTTTTTCAGCCATATCATCTACAAATTCTTGTGGAGTAACACCTTTTTCTTGGGCTTTGGTCTCCATTTTCTTTCCATGTTCATCAAGGCCTGTTAGCATAAATGTATCATAACCTCTAGCTTTTTTATATCTTCTAATACAATCTGTTAAAACTACACAGTACGCTGTTCCAATATGAAATCTTCCACTTGGATAAAAGATAGGTGTTGTTACATAGAATTTTTCTTTCATGTTTTTGTTTTCACTTCCTTAATAAATTTTAATCTGATAATTTTTCTCCACAATGTGGACAATATTTTTGAGAGCTATTAACAGGTTTACCACATTTTGGGCAAGTTTTTTCTTCTGGTTTTTTAGTTCCACAGTCTTCACAGAAATTTCCTTTATTTATTTTTCCGCATTTTGGACATTGCCATGCACCTGTAACTGCCTCTATATTATTAGCATTTGAAGAATTTTTTACACCTTCATTAACATTATTCATTGTCTGTCCAAAAATTCCTCCACCTGCCATATTCATCATTCCAACTCCTAAAAATCCATTCATAGCTCCACCTTCATTTGATGCAGCATTTTCAACCGCTTTAGCATAGCTTTGTGTTAATGTACCTTGTTGCATATGAGCATTTGAACTAAGTATATAATTTTGAATATATTGTTCTGATTTTTCGTCTAAAGTTACTGATTCTACTGCAAAGCAAACAATAGCTAATCCTCTATTTCTTAAAGGTTCATCAAATATCTTTTCATCCATCATTTCTTTAATTTCATCTGTTTGACTTGGTAATTCTAAAACAGGTACTTTATATTTTTCAGTTCCTAATTCATTTAAAACATTTTGAAAAGCACTCATAACTTCTGTTCTTATTTGTTCAACTATTTGGTCTTTTCTATAAATCATTACTGTTCCTGCAATTTCTTTCATAAATAAACTTGGATCTTCAATCTTAAATGTATATTTTCCATAACATTTTACCTTTACAGCTAATGGTATCATTCCTCCAGCCATTTGATTTGGAACTGGATGTGACCAATCTTGAAATGGAATTGGTGTTGCTGTTCCAAACTTATTATCCATTATTTCTTTCATATTGAAATAGTAGATAACTTGTTGATCTGGAATTCCGCCTCCATAAGTAAATCTATGCCACATTTCTTTGAATACTGCTCCAAAATTTCCTGCGAAGAATGATGGAGATGTTGATTCATCAAAAGTATAATCACCTGCTTCTGCTGATGCATCTAAAACTTTACCATTTTGCATAATTATAGCACATTGTCCAGGCATAACCCTTATAATACTATTTTTTGTTATAACTCCTGTATCAGTTGTTTTTCCCATCATTAAAATATCATTATTCATATCCTCACAGGCTATTACCTCTTTCCATTGATCATGGAATGTTGAACCAATAGCACTTCCAGCTGCTTTAATTAATCCCATAATTAAAAATCCTCCTCTAAAATTTTATTTAACACTTATTTTATCTTCTAGGTCCGCCTGGTCTAGGGCCTCTTGGTCCACCAGGTCCTCTAAAATGTGGTCTTGGTCCAAAACCTGGACCTCCATAATATGGCCTTGGTCTAAGAATTTCTCTTATTATACCACCAGCTATTGCTCCTGATATAAATCCTGTTCCAAATCCGCCTATATTTCCATCATTATAAGGTGTCCAATTATTAATAGGCTCTTTGTAAATTTCCATATTTGAAAGAACCCAATTGAAATTTCCAGTAGTTATTACACTTCCACAATAAGAGCATTTCCCACTTGAAGTAATTTGAACAGGAGCACCACAATTTGGACAATTTGTAGTATTAACAGACGTTGTTCCTGGAACAGTTTTTACTCCAGCAGTTCTAACAAAAGTTAATTTATAAGTATTTACTTCAAAAGAAGTATTATTTCCTTTAATTATTTTTCCTGTCTGTTCATTTACAATATAATCTATCATTTTAGTATTTAATAAAACACTTAAAACTTCTCTTGAACCATCTTGTTTAAATTCAAATAATTTTGCCCAATTTATACTCACTTTTTCTAATTTATTAATTTGTTTATTATCAATATATCTTTGAATTTGTCCACTATGATGTTCAAAAAGTTGTGGTGTTTCAAAACATCTTAAAATATCTAAATCTCTGTCAGACCAAGCATATTGAAGTTTTACAAAAACATCTTTTGCCCATGTTAAAAATTCTTCTTTACTAAAATTCGGATCTATTGATTTTATTTGGCTTTCAACTTGTGATTCGGAAATATTTGGTTCAGTAGTACTATATCCATTACTCATACCACTAGTATCTGATGTATTATTTGAATTTTTTGATTTTTTAACTATTAAGAAAATTATTACTACTACTATTATGAAAAATCCTATAAAAAATATAAGTCCTAAAAAACTATTACTTCCATAATCATCATAATAATAATCATCTTGATAACCATCATCATAGCCATAGCCCCATCCATCACTACTAGAGCCATCATCACTCCAGCTAGCCATACCTAATTGCTTCGGTTCAACGCTCTGAACATGCTTTGTAGTAGCATAAGCTGTAACTTTCATACCTATAATCATAAGTAAATTTAAAATGATAAAACATATAAAAAATTTCTTTATTTTATCAATTATTTTCATATATAAATTTTCCTCCAATCAACTAAAACAAAGTTGCGTTAGAATTATTTTTTAATTATTTAATAATTTTTCTATTCTTCTTTCAATAGAAGTTTTTCCTAAAACTTTTAAAATTTCATATAAATCTGGTGTATTACATCTTCCTGTCATTGCAACTCTAATTACAGTACTTACATCTCCAACATGACCTGGATATTTTTCTGGATTTGCTTTAAACTCTTTAACTTCTCTTGCATATCCAAATTCTTGAGCCAAATCTTTCATTTTATCAAACCAAACTTGCTTATCATCATTTTCATCATAATATTTTTCAAAATATGTTTTTACAAGATTTTTAATTTCTTCACTATCTGTTATTTTTTGGAATTGATAATCAATTTCATTTAGAATAAATTTTTCATCATACATATAATAAATATTGTCTTTTACATCAGACCATTTTGCAATATCTTTTCTAGGCTTGCTATTTCCTCTTTCAATTCCTAAAACTTTCATAGAATATTCTTTTTGGTCAAGCATTTCTTTTAGTTCTTCATCATACTCTTTTGCCCAATTATATGCATTATTATAAACTTCTTCTGTTCCAAATTTTGATATAACATTTTTTGATACATCAAGCATTTTAACCATATCGAATAATGCTCCACTTACTCCCATTTTCTTTATATCAAAATTAAAATCATACATAGATTTATCTGGATTTTGTTTTCTCCAAATTTCAAAATTAGAATTTGCTATATTCATTAAATATTCTAATACTGATTGTTTTGGAATTCCTTCTTCTTTATAATAAGAAACTGCAGATTCTGGATCTTTTCTTTTACTTAATTTACGTTTTCCTTCCCCATCAGTTTTCATCATTGGAGCTATATGAGCATATTTTGGTGCTTTAAAGCCAGCCACATAAAACAATTGTAAATGTAATGGTACAGAAGCAAGCCACTCATCAGCTCTTATTACCATATTTGTTCTCATTAAATGATCATCTACTAAATGTGCAAAATGATAAGTTGGAAGTCCATCAGATTTTATAATT
Source organism: uncultured Clostridia bacterium (assembly GCA_944389125.1). Lineage (GTDB taxonomy): Bacteria > Bacillota > Clostridia > TANB77 > CAG-508 > Scatovivens. The sequence goes on from CALXLF010000004.1 coordinate 53,542, forward strand.
ACTATATCTTGATCATTTTCTGGAAAATCTACATTTCCTTTTATAACATCCTTATGTTTTATCTTTTTTTCTGGATTTCCAGGTGATCTAAATCTTATTATATATGGATCACCATTTTTTATCTTTTCTGCTGCCATATCTATAGGCATATTTCTACATCTAGTCCATTTTCCATAGTACCCAGTTCTTTCTTTTGCCTTTTCTTGATTACTTCTAATTTCATCTAATTCTTCTGGTGTACAAAAACATGGATACGCATTACCTTCTTCTAAGAATTTTTTTGCATATGATTGATATATTTCTTTTCTTAAAGATTGTTTATATGGTCCATAATTCCCATGATTCACATCATTTTCATCTATATATTCATCTGGTGATAAGTCAAAATCTTTTAAAGCATCCATAATTTGTTTTACACCATCTTCAACTTCCCTTTTTTGATCAGTATCTTCAATTCTTACAAAAAATACCCCATTATTTTTAGCCATAAGTTTTGCTATTAAACTTTGATAAATACCCCCAATATGTACGAAACCTGTTGGACTTGGTGCAAATCTAGTTACGATAGCACCCTCTGGTAAATTTCTTTCTGGATATTTTGACTCATAATATGTATAATCTTTTGCATTTGGAAATATTAAGTCTGCTAATTCTTTATTATTCATTTCTAATTTTCCTTTCTAAATACCTTATTTATATATTTTAAAAAATACATTTTTGTTGTCTATTTATACGAAATTATTTTACTATACCAATATAAAAAAAGCAAGAAAATTCCTATAAAAATTATAAAGTTTCTATTGATTTTAATAGCTTCTAATGTTATAATATCATTAGTTTAATTTGTATAAAAAGGAGGGTAAGATGAATCAAATTTTAATTTCTGAGAAAATTTATGTAACACCAGAATTAAAAAGAAAAAAAAGAATTTATAAAATATACTTCTTTCTTGCTGTATTTTTAGTTTTCATTTTATCTTCTTATTACATATATGCTGAATATGACAAAAACAAAAATGAAGAACAATCAAAAGAAATTCTTTCAAGTTTGAGTTTTGATAACAACATAAAAGATGATACAACAATAAAATTTGAAGAAAATGCTACAATTGTCATTTTAAATGAAGAAGATGATAAAAGTGTTGTAATTTCATCTACTTATGATGATGAAGAAGTTGAAGTGACAGACGAAACTGGAGAAAATGAAACAATTGACGTTCCTACATATGTAACAGAAAGTGGTCAAGTATATTGGGCAATTGCAACAATAAATATTCCTTCAATTAATTGCACATACCCTATTTTAAATACTTGGTCAACTGAACTTTTAAAGATTTCTCCTTGTTATTTCCATGGAGCACAACCAAATCAAGTTGGTAATTTCTGTATAGTAGGTCATAATTATAGAAATAATAAATTCTTCAGTAAAGTTCCATCATTAGAAATTGGAGATGCAATTTATATTGAAGATTTAACTCAAAATACAGTTGAATACATTGTTTATGATAAATATACTGTTGATCCAAATGATACAAGTTGTACTTCGCAATTAACAGATGGAAAAACAGAAATAACATTAATTACATGTACAAACGATGGTTCAGAAAGAGTTATAGTAAAAGCTAGAAAAGCTGGAGAATAAATTTTAATTTGAATATAATTTTAGGCAGAGTTTAAAAACTCTGCCTTTTAATATCTCATAGAACAAAACAAATTCATAATTAAACTGCATAAATTTAATATTAAGAAAAATATTGAAAATCCAACTAATATAGCTGATAATATATTTCCACTTGAGAGTGGTATTACTAAAGCTAATAATCCAAAAAATATATTTCCGAACAATACTAAACAAACTTGAAAAACTATTTTTGCTTAAAGAAGATCGCGAAAAACCATTATCAGATGAGCCTAATATTGATAGTATAAGCAAAGAAAGCAATGCTAACACCAAAGAAAAAACCACAGCAAAAATTATCCCAGGTAAAAAACCATAATAAAAAAGTAACGCAATTATTAATGAAATTGCCATTCCTATTGCAATATTTAATAAAAATTTACAAGACTCTTCTTTCATAAAATACCGCTTCCTTCCATTATAAATTAGTTATAATTTTCTATCTCTGCGATATTATATAATATGTAAATTTTTATTATTTGTGAATTTATAAATCTTTTTGCAATTTTTTTATTTCTTTTTCAACTTTTTTTGTTTCATCTTCTATTTTACTAATCTCATTGTTAATCTCTTCTTTTGTTCTTCTAATTAGATTTTCATCTTCTAAAATTCTTTTTTTATCAAATGAATCTGAACACTTTATATGTAAAATAATTTCTTCATTTTCATCTATTAAATCTAAATATCTATCTTTAGCTTTCTCCAAAGTCTTAGCATCACCAATTGCTAAACTTGAATCAGGTTTAATTTGTTCACATATTGCTTGAAGTTTAGTCATCATAGATAAATCTAACTCTCTATATGCTTTTTCTAAAAGTTCATATAACTGATTATCTATTCTTGTATTATCAAAATTAATAAGCGGACTAAGTCTTTTTATAAGATTCTTATAAATTACATTAAGTAATTTTAAAAGCTCTTCTGTAACTTTATCTGTGAATTCATCTTCTACATCTAAAAAAGCCTCTTCTTGAAGTTCATTATATTCATCTTCAATCTCATCAAATTCTACATCTAATTGTTCTTCTATTTCTTTTTCATTAATAGGTCTTTTTAATTTTATCTTTTCCTTATATAATTCTAATTTTCTATTTGTTCTAATAAGTTTTAAATTTGCAATAAATGCATCATTTTCTAAAACACCAATCTTATTCATATATTTACTTTCTATATCAGGAATAACATGAAAAGCAAGCATATCACGTTCTGCAATCTTTTCAGCTACTTTTTCTTTTAACTGATTAACTTCTATAATTAAATTTTCATATTCAGGGTCTAAAGTAATATTTTCCACTTTTATTCCCTCCTCTCTAATTTCAAGTCTGTATTGTAACACATAAATATTAAAAAATCTACTAAATTTATAAATAAAATAAATTCGCCATTAAAGCTTTATTTTAAGTACTGTTGACTATTTAAATTTGATATTGTATACTTTTAAATATATTATTTTTCTCTAATATCTAGTATTATCTAGATTGTATTATAAAATAAAAATATTAAAAAGGAATTAAAATATGGATAATTTATATAATGAAACTTTATTTATAATGAAAAAATATGGAATTACTGCTAATAAAAGATTAGGACAAAATTTTTTAATTGATGAATTTGTAATTGAAGAAATTTGTGATACAGCAGAAGTTTCTTCTTCTGATTTAATAATAGAGATTGGTCCTGGAATTGGTAGTTTAACTGCTGTATTAGTTGAAAAAGCTGGTAAAGTTATTTCAATTGAAATTGATAGTAAAATGCTTAAGATTTTAAATGATAGATTTAAATTTTATAATAATTTTGAACTTATAAATGAAGATATCTTAAAAGTCGATTTAAATAAATTAATAAATGCTAACTTAAATGAAAAAATTACAAAATGCAAAATTGTTGCAAATCTTCCATATTATATAACTACTCCCATAATAATAAAATTATTAGAGGAAAAGTTAAATGTCGAAACAATTACAGTTATGGTTCAAAAAGAGGTAGCTGAAAGATTAACTGCTATTCCAGGAAGTAAAAATGCCGGAGCAATTTCACATCTAGTTTACTATTACGCTGATAGTAAATTAGCGATAAATGTTTATAGAGATAGCTTTATTCCTGCACCAGATGTTGATTCTGCAGTAATTAATATAAAATTTTTAAAAGAACCTAGAATAAAAATAGATGATGAAAAATTATTTTTTAATATTATAAAAGCTGCTTTTTCACAAAAAAGAAAAACTTTAGTAAACGGATTAGTTAATAATAAAATTTTTGACTCAAAAGAATCTGCAGAAAAAGCTCTAACTTCAATAGGATTAGATACAAAAATAAGAGGAGAAAAACTTACATTAGAAGATTTTAAAAAAATTTATGAAATTATAAAAGGAGGTTAAATTTATATTTAACCTCCTTCTTTATTTTTATACTAAAAATTTATGCTCCTTTTTCTTGCAAAGCTTTAACTTCTTCCAAAGCTTTTGATAATTGATCTGGACAAGATGTCGATTTAAATCCACAAGGAATTCCTTTTAATCTTTTTATTGCCTCATCTATATTCATTCCTTGTATTAATCTTGATACTCCAACTGTATTTCCAGCACATCCTCCTATAATCTTTACAGATTTTATAATATCTCCATCAACATCTATAATCATTTTTTGTGAGCATACTCCTTTTGGTGTATATGTATATTGCATTATATTTCCTCCCTTTTAAATATATTATAACTCTTTTTTACTTACTAAATACATCTTTTACTATAGGATAACTATTCATAAGTAAATCATATTTCAAATTTTCTGGTAAATTCTCATCATACATAGCATTAGTAATTGGAAAAGTATAATTAGTATATTTAGGCATAAAACACCTAGTCTTTATTATATAATTGATAAGACAATCATCATCATTTAATTTAACTTCATGTCTTGTCAAAAAATCTCTCATCATTTCTGTATATTCATCATGAAAATAATTAAAAACTTTTACATATTCTTTTTTATCTGCTAATTCTTGAATTTTTCTTTCGACTAACATAACTACCTCAAATACCTCAAAAATTACTACTATTTTTTTCAATATCCAATATTATTTTATATTAACAAATTTTAAAAAGCAATAGTTTATTAAAAAATCTTGTATATAAAAGTAAAAAGTAAGCGAGCAGAGTGAAGTTATTCACTCTGCTCGCTTTAGAACAAGATCACAACTTGATTACATTATCAAGCACCACTGCCGGCACTTTAGTAATTCCATGGTTTCGAGCATGATATAGAATATGTGCCCCTTTATACATCCAACCATCAGCTGTTACAATTATTGGCTTACAGTATGTATGGCTTTGGTCAAACCACATCTTCACATTTTGGTCATCCTTCTTTATTCTTCTAAGGTCCATATGACGAAGAAGATTTGTAATATCATACTGTGTAAGCCATTGCTTTGGAAGAATTATCTTTCCTTTTCTCAAACGTTCCATATTTGAAGAAATTGCATGTTCATAATATTTAGCCCGCTCTTTATCAGAACGCAGCTTCAACCAATTTTTATATTGATTGTATGTCATATCATGTTTTTGCTTAATATTACATTTCTTACAACATGGTCTTAAGTTATTTGGAATACTTATTCCTCCCCACATTCTTGGAAACATGTGATCTAAAGTTCTGTTAGTAGCATTCAGTTCTACACCACAATAAAAGCATCTGTTATATCCATATATAGAATAAGCTAAACTATACATTATACTTTCGTAATTTACCGATCCATCGATATATAATTTACCATTTTCTATATATGCAACATTCCGAGATTTCTTTTCAGTGTAATAGAATCTTTTTGGTAAAATAATATTCATTAAATATACCTCCCGCATAAAAATCACTAACTGGCTACTTCTTATTTAATGATATAAAAATTTTTAAGGTATGTCAAGCATTACAGCGATCATTGCAATAAATTACCATTTCTATATGCAATAAGCAATTCTCTCAAGTCCTCTATTTCTGATTTTAATTTTTTACCAATATCAGTATCCCCAACTGTTTTACGTTCAACATTTTCTTTTACTATAATCTCACTAATAATATCACTTTCTTCTTTTATAGCTTTATCAATAGATTCAAAAGCTTTATTTTTACTAAGTAATAAGCCATGAGAATTATATGTCAAAATATATCCAGCTATTCCAGTTTTTTCACGATAACTTTTAGCTAATCCTCCATCTATAACAAACATTTTTCCATTAGCTCTAATTGGACTTTCTCCGTCTTTTGCTTTAACTGGAATATGACCATTCATTATATGTGAGTCTTCTCCTTCTAATCCAAATTCTTTTAAAACTTTTTTACAATATTCTTCTTGTTCTATATATGTGTAATATGAATTTTTTGGTTCTTTATGTGTTTCTTTATCATCTATAAAATAGCTTTCAAAAGTTGCCATTTTTTCTTTTCCAAATAAAGGAGAATCTTTGCAAGCCCATAAAAACCACATTATATCTATTTCTTTCTCATTATTTTCAATATCAAAATATGCTCTATTTGCTACAGTGTTTATTTTATCAAAATATTTTTTCCCACTTAATTTTTCTCCTAAGAATTCAACTTTTTTGAACTCTCCATTTTCTTCAGTAGGAACACATCCATGAAATAATAAATTATCATTAAAAGTCTTATACATTGAACCTTTTTCATATAAAAATTTTATATGTCTATTTAAATCTCTACTACTCTTAAATGAATCCTTTAATCTTACTATAACTTCTTCTTCCTCTGGTGTTAATTTATAAACATCATTTGGATCAATTGTTGGAAAATTATTTTCATTTAATTTATATTCTTGTTTTCCAATTTTTACAGTTCCTTTTTTAAAATTAATTTTATCAAGTAAAAGTCTATCTTCCATTTTATATTCTGGATGCTTTTTTATTAGCTGTCCTTCAAGTTTAAACTGAATAATAGTAATCGCTTTATGAATTTTAGCAACAGTATTTCTATCACTATGATCATATTCATTATATTCAAAAACTTTTGGCATAAATTTTTCACATTTATCATTTTTATATGTCTCTAATGCAAAAGTTGAAAGTGGTCTAGTATTTATTCCATAGCTATCTTCTAAAAGTCCTATATTATTATATCTTGCACAAATTCTAACAACATTTGCTATAGAAGATTCATTTCCACAAGTAGCTCCCATCCATAACACATCATGATTTCCCCATTGTATATCCAAACTGTGGAAATTAATTAAGCTTTCCATTACTAAATCCGGGTGACGACCTCTATCAAAAATATCTCCTAGAATATGTAAGTGATCAATTGCCATTCTTTTTATTAGATCAGATATTGCGACTATAAATTCATCAGCTCTATTTAAATCTATAATTGTTTTGAGAATCTCTTTATAATATCTATCTTTATCTGCCTCTTCTCCTTGAGAATGAAGTAATTCATCAATTATATAATCAAAACCTTTATTCATTGCTTTTCTAACTTTTGATCTTGTGTATTTTGAACTTACTTTTCTTGCAACTTGTATTAATCTATATAAAGTTATACTATACCATTCTTCTAAATTTTTCATCTCATTTTTAATTAATTTTAGTTTTTCTTCAGGATAATAAATTAATGTTGCAAGTAAGTTTCTTTCTTTTTTTGTAATTGTATTTTCAAAAACATCTTCTATCTTGCTTCTAATTATTCCAGCACCATTATTTAAAATATGCACAAATGGTTCATACTCTCCATGAATATCACTTAAAAATATTTCTGTTCCTTTAGGCAAATTAATAATAGCTTTTAAGTTAATAATTTCTTCTGTAACTTCACTTATATTTTTATACTCTTTACTTAAAAGTTTTAAATATTTTTCTTTACTATAATTCATTGACTTTTTAGCTCCATTCTATAAAATTAAAAAATTCTCCTACTTTTTAAATAGGAGAATTCTTTAATTTATATATATTAATTTCTGAGGCTAAAGTCAATTGATTTCACAATCTTTTTACAATACTTTCACCATTATTTCACAAATAGTTCATTATTATAATCAACTACAATTGTTGTATTTGGCTTAATCTCTCTTTCTAGAATCTTTCTAGCAATTAGAGTCTCTAATTTTTTCTGAACAAATCTCTTTAATGGTCTTGCACCATAAACTGGGTCATATCCATTATCAATTAAATAATCTTTCGCTTTATCTGTTAACTCTAATTTCAAATGTTTATCTTCTAGTCTCTTCTCTAAGTCTGCAATTAACAAATCTAAAATCTTTGAAACTTCAGATTTTTGAAGTGGTTTATAAAATACTATTTCATCTAGACGATTTAAGAATTCTGGTCTGAAACTCTTTTTTAGTAAATCATTTACTTTTTCTCTTGCTTCTTGAGAGATTTCACCATTTTCTCCAATTCCTTCTAGAATATATTCTGAACCTAAATTTGATGTTAAAATAATTATAGTATTTTTAAAATCAATAGTTCTACCTTGAGAATCTGTAACACGTCCATCGTCTAATACTTGAAGTAAAATATTAAATACATCTGGATGTGCTTTTTCTATCTCATCAAATAGTACAACTGAATATGGTTTTCTTCTAACAGCTTCTGTTAATTGTCCGCCTTCTTCATATCCAACATATCCTGGAGGAGCCCCAATTAATCTAGACACTGAGAATTTTTCCATATATTCACTCATATCAATTCTTATAAGATTTTTTTCATCATCAAATAAAGCTTCAGCTAAACTTTTAGCAAGTTCTGTTTTACCAACACCAGTTGGACCTAAAAACATAAATGAACCTATTGGTCTTGTTGGATCTGATATTCCTGCTCTTGAACGCATAATAGCTTCTGTAACTTTTTCAACAGCTTCATCTTGACCAATAACTCTTTTATGTAGAATTTTGTCTAGATTTAAGATTTTCTCTCTTTCACCTTCCATTAATTTTGATACTGGAATTCCTGTCCATCTAGAAATAATTTTTGTTATCTCATCTTCTGTAACTTTATTTCTAAGAAGACCATCTTCTTTTCCTTGTTCATATAGAGCTTCCTCTTTCTCTAATTGTTTTTGAAGTTCTGGAAGTTTTCCATATTTAAGTTCTGCTGCCTTATTTAATTCATAATTTCTTTCAGCTTTCTCTATCTCGCTATTTACATTTTCAATATTTTCACGCAATTTTTGGACTTTTCCTATAGCTGCTTTCTCATTTTCCCATTTTGCCTTCATGCTGCCGAAATTTTTCTTTAAGTTCTGATTTTTCTTTTTGAATATCTACTAAACGCTGTTTTGAAATCTCATCAGTTTCTTTTGATAATGCAGTTTCTTCAATCTCTAATTGCATAATTTTTCTAGAAACTTCATCAAGTTCTGTAGGCATTGATTGCATTTCAGTTTTTATCATAGCACACGCTTCATCAACTAAATCTATTGCTTTATCTGGTAAAAATCTATCTGTAATATATCTATTAGATAAAGTAGCAGCAGCAATTAAGGCACTATCTGCAATTTTAACTCCATGATAAACTTCATATCTTTCTTTTAAACCTCTTAAAATTGCAATTGTATCTTCAACTGTTGGTTCATCAACCATTACAGTTTGGAAACGTCTTTCAAGAGCTTTATCTTTTTCAATATATTGTCTATATTCATTTAAAGTTGTTGCACCTATACAATGTAATTCACCTCTTGCAAGCATTGGTTTTAATAGGTTACCAGCATCCATTGCACCATCTGTTTTACCAGCTCCAACAATAGTATGAATCTCATCTATAAATAGAATTATTTGTCCATTACTATTTTTGATTTCTTGTAAAACAGCTTTTAATCTTTCCTCAAATTCACCTCTATATTTTGCACCTGCAACTAAAGATCCCATATCAAGAGAGAAAATAGTTTTATTTTTTAAATCTTCTGGAACATCCCCTCTTACTATTCTTAAAGCTAATCCTTCTGCAATAGCTGTTTTACCAACACCTGGTTCACCAATTAAACAAGGATTATTTTTAGTTTTTCTTGACAAAATTCTAATAACATTTCTTATTTCTGTATCTCTACCTATTACTGGGTCAAGTTTTTGCTCTCTTGCAAGTGCTGTTAAATCTTGACCATATTTTTCAAGAGCGTCATAAGTAGATTCTGGATTATCTGTTGTTACTCTTGTATTTCCTCTAATTTTTGTTAATACTTTTAAGAATGCACTTTTTGTTACATTATATTTTCTAAATAAATCTTTTAATTCTCTATTACAATTATCAAATATTGAAAGCATAATATGTTCAACAGAAACATACTCATCTTTCATATTTTTAGCAATATCTTCAGCACTTTCTAACATTGTATTTACATCACTTGCTACATAAATATTTCCATCTTGATTTAAACCAGCTCCCATCATTTTAGGTTTATTAGAAATAATTTTTCTTAAATCATCTTTAAAACTTGATGGAACTCCCATCTTTTTAAATAATTCATTTATCAAACTGTCTTGTTGTTCTACTAATGCCATTAAAATATGCTCTTGATCAACTTGTGAATTATGATTATCACTTGCTAAACTCTGAGCATTTTGAATAGCTTCTATTGATTTCTGAGTAAATTTTTGTAAATTCATAAAAATCACTCCTTTCATTCTAGATCAAATTTTCAAATAGTTAAAAACTTCTATATTAAAATAAGCATTTATTAAATATCAACTAAAAGCTCAAATTTGTAATACTTATTTCATTATTCACTATTTTATCACAGATATTATTATAGCATTATATTTTAGCACTGTCAATAGTAGAGTGCTAATTTTTAAAATTTTTTATTACTTTCACATAATAAATTTAACACTATTATTTCGTAAAAAGCAATAGCAAGCCTAAGAAAATTCTTTCTAAGGCTTGCTACCTGTTTTGGAGGTAATTTCCTCCAGTGGATCTTACTTTTTAAGAGAGTCAAGATACATGAGTATTGAGATTCTGTAGAGTGCTCTCACAAAATGCGGATTATCCAAGTTCAGACTGTCATATAGTTTCTGGAATTCAGAGATATACTTATCTGGTTCTATCTCATCGTATACTCCAGAAACATCCAGACATACCATCACCATAAGCTTTTTTACATTTTCACTAAAAAATGCTTCATGGTATTTTTCAATCATTTTGTAGTCAAAATAGTCAAGATATTTAAAGATATCCTCGTCAGAAATCTTACCATCTATCAGCTTGTCAATAATCAGATCTCTCATGACATTGAAAAAGAGCTGAATGTTTTTCTTCTTTTTAAGGAAACTAAGCACATCTAATGGAATATCTTCTTCCTCATCTTCAGATAAAGAATCAATCTCATTGGCCGAACATTCATTGACCTTTCTGATTCCATGTTTGGCATTTTCATAGAAAATAAGTGCTACAATTGATGCCGCATTCGGATTTTCCACTAATGTCTCTGCTAAACTCCGAATCTCACTATCTCTTCTCTCCTGGGTTTCTTTCTTCATGCAAATCATCCTTTCTAAAAAATAATTTTGTAGATCCACAAATATTATACCATATCTTACTATACAATGTAAAAAAAGGGACCTTAAGTTGGTCCCTACTTGTTATCTGTCGCTTTGGCTCCTTCCATTACATCCGCGCATGTCATAAGCTGATTCACAGAAAATTCTTTCCGGACATTTATCACATGTAGCTTTAACTGCCCTCAGCAATTCCGTTTCAGCTTTGTAATAATCACTGCTATTCCGATGGATCTCAACTTTACGACTCATGGAGTCATTGATTTTTTTCATTTCAGTACACTCCTTTATAAAAATAAACTTTTGGTATTATAACATACTTTTGTGTCTTTTGTGTGAAAATTAAAAAGAATTTTGTTGAAAAAAAATACTTATTAATATATAATCCATTTATAAAATATTAAGGGGGATTAAATATGTCCAAACACTCAAGAAATGAAAAACCTTTTTATAAAAAGTGGTGGTTTTGGGGAATTATAATTTTAATATTTATATATGCTTGTGGTAGTAATAATCCAAACACTAATAATACTAATGCAACTATTGTAAATGAAGCTGAAATTAATAATTCAGCAGAACAAAATAGCACAATAAATAATTCTCTAAATCAAAATATAGATAACTCTGATAATTCATTAACTACTAATTCAGATTATATTAATAATGAAGAAGTTCAGAGTGCTCCAGATACTTCAGATACTAATACTACAGTAACCCAAGATACTTCAAGCACATCTGTTATCACTCCACAAGTAACTCAAGACACTTCAAGTATATCTACTACTGATACCAAAAGTTATACAGTATATATTACAAAAACTGGAAATAAATATCACAGTGCAAATTGTCAATATTTAAAGAAAAGTAAAATAGCAATTGATATAAATGCTGCTAAAGCTAGAGGTTATACTGCATGCAGTAGATGTAATCCTTAAATAATTTATATAAAAAAATACTGATTATAACAGTATTTTTTTATTTTATTCTAATAAATTTAAAATATAAAAACTATTTTTCTTTATCATCTAATTGCATCAAATCTTTTATTGATATTATGATCTGATATAAAAAACATTTTCTAATTCTAAAATTTATGTTAAAATAAAGCAAATTTTTATAGGAGAAAAATATGATACTTACATATAAAGTAAAATCCAATTCTTATAGTACAATAAAAGAGGTTTTATTATCTCATTTTAAAATTTCTCATAGATTACTAACTAAGTTAAAACAAAAAAATGCAATTTTTCTTAATCATACTTCTTGTTATGTAAACGAAAAAATTTTAAAAGGAGATATAGTAGAAGTCAATTTAAATTATGAAGAAGAAAATGATAATATAGTCCCTACTTCAATTCCACTATCAATACTTAAAGAAAATGATGAATATATTATCATAGATAAGCCATCACATATGCCAGTACATCCTTCTTGTAATCATTATTCAGATACATTATCTAATGGAGTTCGTTTTTATTTTGATTCTATTAATTTAAAAAAAATAATAAGACCTGTAAATCGAATAGATTCAGATACAACTGGAATAGTAATTTTCGCTAAAAATGAATATATACAAGAAAATTTTATAAGACAAATGAAACAAAATAATTTTCAAAAATATTATTTGGCTATAACAGAAGGTTTTTGGGATAACAAAAAAGGAATTATAGATAAACCAATTGCAAGAAAACAAGGAAGCATTATGGAAAGAGAAATCTCACCATCTGGAGAAAAAGCAATAACTCATTATGAAGTTTTACAAGAAAAAATATTTCAAAGCACACCAATTTCTATTCTTCTTTGCAAACTAGAAACTGGTAGGACACATCAAATTCGTGTTCATTTATCTTCTATGAGGCATTCAATTTTAGGAGATACTCTTTATGGCAGTAATACTAATTTAATTAATAGGCAAGCTCTTCATAGTTATATTGTAGAATTCATAGATCCAATTACTTGTGAAAAAGAAAAAATACAAGCACCTATTCCAGATGATATGCAATGCTTTTTTAATTAAATTTTTAAATAATTATAAATACAATTATCAAAAATTTGTTTTTAATAACTATTGCTTTCCCTCTTTTATCATGCTATAATTGCCATATCTAAAATCTCATAAAATTGCAACTCCAAAGAAAGAGAGGTATTATGTATTCAATTACACCTGAAAAAATTTTACAGACTTATTTTGGCTATGAAAGCTTTAGACTTGGCCAAAAACAGATTATTTCACATATATTAAATGGAGAAGATTGTCTTGGAATTATGCCTACTGGAGCTCGGAAAATCTATTTGTTATCAAGTTCCAGCATGCATTTTTAGCGGAATTACAATAGTTATTTCTCCCCTTATTTCACTCATGAAAGATCAAGTTGATACTTTAAATCAAATAGGAATTCCTTCAACTTACATAAATAGTACTTTATCAGAAAAGCAATATTTTCAAACAATTGAAAATATATCTCATAATATTTATAAAATTATTTATATTGCTCCAGAAAGATTAGAATCTGAATCTTTTATTAATTTATTAAATAACTTAGAAATTTCAATGATTGCAATTGATGAAGCTCATTGTGTTTCTCAATGGGGACATGACTTTAGACCAAGTTATAGAAAAATTGCAGATATTATAAGTGCCTTAGAAAAAAGACCAATTGTAGTTGCATTTACTGCAACTGCTACAAAACTTGTGGAGCAAGACATTATAAATTTATTAAAATTAAAAGATCCATATGTTCTAATTACTGGATTTGATAGAAAAAATCTTTATTATTCAGTTCAGACTCCTTCTAAAAAAACAGATTTTATAATTGACTATTTAGATAAACATACTAATGAATCTGGAATTATTTATTGTTCAACGAGAAAAAATGTAAATAATCTTTATGAAAAGCTTGATTCTATTGGATTTAACGTTTGCAAATATCATGCAGGAATGAGCGAAAAGAGTCGTACTAAATCTCAGGAAGACTTTATATTTGATAAAAAAGATATAATAATTGCTACAAATGCTTTTGGAATGGGTATTGATAAATCAAATGTTAGATTTGTAATTCATTATAATATGCCTTCTGATTTGGAAAGTTATTACCAAGAAGCAGGAAGAGCTGGTCGTGATGGTGATAACTCTGAATGTATTTTACTTTTTTCAAGAAGCGATGTCATTACTAATAAATTTTTAATTGAAAAGAGCTCTATTACAACTCAAAAGACTGAATATCAGAAGCTTAATGAAATTATTGATTATTGTAATACAAGTGAATGTTTAAGAAAATACATATTAGAATATTTTGGAGAAAAAGCTGATTTTGAAAATTGCGGATTTTGCTCTAATTGCAATTCTACCATTCAAGTTACAGATATAACAATTGATAGTCAAAAAATTATGTCTTGCATAAAAAGAGTTCATGAGCGTTTTGGCGCAAGTGTTATCACAGATATTTTAAAAGGTTCTAATAACAGTAAGATTCGTAATTTAAAATTCAATGAATTATCAACTTACGGAATTATGAAAGAATATTCTAAAGATACAATCAGAGATTTAATTTCTTTTTTAATTGCTGAAGATTATATAAAAACAGTTCGGAAATAAATATCCAACATTAACATTAACAGAAAAATCAAACTCTGTTTTATTTAAAAATGAAAAAGTCTTTATAAAAAAGAAACTAGAAAAAACTGTAAAAGAAGAAAAAATATTAAAACCGGAAAATACTGAATTTAACTCAGAATTATTTGAAATCTTAAGAAAAGTAAGAAAAGAAATTGCTATGGAAAATAATGTTCCTCCTTTTATAGTTTTTGCTGATACTTCTTTAAAACAAATGGCAAGTGTTATGCCAACCACAAAAGATGAAATGCTTAAAATTAGTCGGTGTTGGAGAATTCAAAATGGAAAAATATGGAGATAGATTTTTAAGCGAAATTATAGATTTCAAAAAATCTTTAGAATAAATTTTATTATAAACATATTTCGACCTTTTTTCATATTATACTATAAACAAAAAGGCTTTATGTCTTAAAAATGGAGGTTAAAATATGGAAACTTTAAGATTAAATTCTAGAGGTCCTACTGTAGAATTATTACAATCTACATTAAAAAAATTAGGATTTTATAATGGAAATATAGATGGAATTTTTGGAAATGCAACTCAAAATGCAGTTATTAATTTTCAAAAAGAATTTGGACTTTCTCCTGATGGGATTGTTGGTCCAAAGACTTGGAATGCTCTTATGCCATATATCAATGGATATACAAATTATACAATAAAATCAGGTGATACACTATTTAATTTAGCAAATACTTTTGGAACTACTGTTGCTGCAATAACAACTGCAAACCCAAATATTTCAGCTAATACTTTAAAAATAGGTGAACAAATTATAATCCCATTTGGAAGTATTGTTCCAACAAATATAAGCTATACTTCTGATGTTTTAGACTTAAATTTATCAGCAATGAAAAAAATCTATCCTTTTCTTTCTTTTGGAACTATTGGAAACAGTGTTTTAGGAAAATCAATTCAATATGTAAAATTTGGAACTGGCCCTAAAGAGATGTTTTATAGTGCATCAATTCATGCAAATGAATGGATAACATCTGTTTTACTTATGAAATTCTTAGAAATTCTATCTAAATCATATGTAAATGGCTTAAATGTATATGGCTACCCAGCAAAATATCTATTCAATAATTATTCTTTATATATTGTCCCAATGGTAAATCCAGATGGAGTAGATTTAGTAACTGGAAAATATGCTAAAGGTTCAACAATTTATAATAACGCTCAAAAAATAGCAAATTCATATCCAAATATTCCATTTCCAAGTGGTTGGAAAGCAAATATCTTAGGAACCGATCTAAATTTACAATTTCCTGCTGGATGGGAACAAGCTAAAGAAATAAAATTTGCTCAAGGATTTACTTCTCCAGCCCCACGTGATTTTGTAGGAAACTCTGCCTTGTCAGCTCCTGAAGCAATTGCAATGTATAACTTTACTTTAAATCATAACTTTAATTTAGTATTATCATATCATACTCAAGGAAAAGTAATCTTCTGGCAATATCAAGATTATACATCTAAAATAAGTGAAAGTATTGCAAATGCATTTTCAAGAGCTTCAGGCTATTCTGTAGAAGATACTCCTTACAATTCAAGCTTTGCAGGATATAAAGATTGGTTTATTTACCAATATAGAAAACCAGGCTTCACAATAGAAGCAGGCTTAGGAGAAAACCCACTACCTATTTCTCAATTTGATGAAATATATCGTGATAATATTGGAATTTTAATTTTGGGTATGGTATTATAAATAAATCTTTTTCAAACAAATCATAACCACCAGTGAAACTGGTGGTTTGCTCTTACCTAGAAAGCTATCGTGCTGACAGTTCTTGGCTTAACCAATTACTTAATGGTTTTACAAATCGAAGAAAATATATATGAGAAATTTTTCTACTCATAACTAGAAACTTTTAGAACCTCCTGTAAAACAGGAGGTTCTATGTTTAATCTCTAATTTCATAATAATTTTATCTATACAATATTTTCTAACCTTTATATTCCCCACCATTTATATGAATAACTTGACCTGTTACATATGAAGAATCATTACTTGCTAAATATATAAATATTGGTGCTATTTCATATGGATGACCAGCTCTTCCCATTGGTGCATCAGATCCTAAAGTTGGTATTTTTTCTGCTTCCCAACATGATGGTTGTATTGGTGTCCAAAATACTCCTGGGGCTACTGCATTTACTCTTATGTTTTTATCAGCTAAATTTGTTGAAAGTGATCTTGTAAAACCAACAATTGCACCTTTGCTTGTTACATAATCAATAAGTTCTGGTTCCCCTTTAAATGTTGTTATTGATGTTACATTTATAATACTTGATCCAGGTAACATATGCTTTAAAGCTCTTTTTGTTAAATAAAACATTGAATATATATTTGTTTTCATTGTTAAATCAAATTGCTCATCAGTTACATCTAAAAGACTTTTTTGCTGAAATTGAACTCCTGCATTATTTACTAAAATATCTATTTTTCCATATGTATTTAAGGTCTCTTCTACTACCTTATCACAAAAACTACTATCTTTTAAATCTCCTGATATTAATATACAATTTCCTCCTAAGCTCTCAATAAAATTTTTTGTCTCTTCCGCATCTTTATGTTCATTATAATAAACAATCACAACAGATGCTCCTTCTTTTACAAATCCAATTGAAACAGCTCTTCCTATTCCTGAATCTCCTCCTGTTACAATTGCTACTTTTCCGGACCAATTTTCCAGCGGCTCTATAATAAGGATTATCAAATAAAGGTCTAGGATTCATCAAATATTCCATTCCTGGCTGACTATCTTGATGCTGTGGTGGAAATTCTAACTTATAATTCTTACAAATCATTCCATACCCTTGCCCGTTTATGCTCTTTAATCCATAATCATCTTGCCCATTATTATTTGAAGTATAATAATCATAATTCATATTCTTCACCTCTATAAAAATATTTAAAATAAAAGATTTCCATAAATATTTATTTGACTAATTATTAAAAAACTTTTGCTTAATTCATCTAACATATTTTTAATATTTACTTTTTCTTTTATATGTATTAATTTATGCTCTAATTTGCTTTTGTGTTCATTCAAATTTAGCTGTTTAGGATAAAATTTCTTAATACATTATAACAACTTATTAACTAAAAAAGAGTGCTGGCAAAAAGCTTTGCCAGCACTCTTTTAAAATGCAAATATGCATTATGGTTTGGAGCAAGTATTCAATTACGTTTTTATTAGATACTCTTATCTACCTCCTTAAACAGCTCATCAATTTCTGTATTGGAAAGCATTCCTTTCTCAATAAGTGCAGATGCTAATGCATCCAAATATGCACGTTTTTCATTAAGTAGATTTTCCGTATATACATGAGCTTCTCCCAGAATTACATCCATACGTTCACTAACTTTACTAATAAGCTCATCATTATACATTGGATTACTGCTTTCTCTTAAGTATACTCTATCTTGAGTAAACTCCTCATCCAATCCATAACGTGTAATGACATCTTTTGCAACCCTTGTAGCTTTTTTCAAGTCAGAGGTTGCCCCAGCAGTCAAATTGTTAGAATACATCTTTTCTGCAATTCTTCCTGCTAAAGTCTTTCCTATAAGCTGAATAAAATATTCTTTATTCATTAAAGGAGTAACATCCGGATCAATTTCAAAAACATTGATTCCTTCATATTCTTCAGCTGGCATGATTGAAACTGCAAGTATAACATATTCTGTAAGTGCATTTGAAAATCTGTATGCAATATAATGTCCAGCCTCATGGTATGCTAATGAAGTTTTAATTTTAATGTCCATCTTATCATATTTATTTTGATAAACATTAAAATTCTCCAAGACATCCTGCTTAATCACATTTGCTCTTCCATTAAGCTCAGCACTTACCATAGCCTTGTCTAACAAGTCAAGTGTTCTGTCAGGATTTCTGGTTTCAAAATTAAAACATGAAGCTTCAAAAATAATTGAATCTACAAGTTCTCTTGTAATTGTTGTTCCATGAAACTCTTCAAGCAATTTTATTTGATTTTTTATCATATCATAAACCTCATCTGTTTTCGGTTCATTAACGATAATCTTTTCAAATCTACGCTTTAACGCAGCATCTCTTGAAAAGTATTCATCATATTCAGTTTTAGTTGTTGCACCAATTACTTGAGTTACTCCTCGTGCTAAAATAGGTTTTAGTGCATTTGCTAAATCAAGATCTCCATCTCTACATGCTCCTGCACCAAGCAAAAGATGAATTTCATCAATAAATAATATACATTTTGGATTTTCTTCCAAAAATGCAATTAATTTCTGAAACCGTTCTTCTGCTGTCCCCCTGTATTTAGTTCCTGCTACAATTGCATTAACATCAAGGCTAATAACAATATTGTCTTTAAATTTTTCCGGACAATTTCCTGTTACAATCATCCATGTAAACTTTTCGACCAATGCAGTTTTTCCAACACCAGGTTCACCGATTAATATTGCATTTCTTTTTGTCTTTTTAAGCAAGATTTTTATAAGTTCTCTTGTTTCTTTATCCCGGCCACAAATTTGGCACTCTTTACTATCTTTTGAGTACTTATTATTAAGTACTGTTAAGAAGCTTGAAAGCTCTCTAGGAAGCTCAAATCCTACCATATTATCACCTTCTAAGTATTTTAGTTTGTTAGCCGAATTGGGCATTTCAATTGTTGGAAGAAAAGTAAGTATAATGTGGTTATACTCTTCAGGAAACAGCTGTGCAAAAGCAACAGTAATATGAGAGATTTGAATAGAAGATGAATCATATTCATCTTTAGCAATTCTCATTGCTTCATCAATCATTCTGAGAATATCTCCATCAATCAAGAACTCCTCTTCTCCAATTAAAAAAGGAATAACTGAATATTCTTTTTTCCCAGACATCATCTCATTGAACAATTTTGCTTTTTTCTCTTCGATTTCCTCAGATTTTACTCCCTTTGAAATAAAAAGATTATAAAGTGGCATTCCTGGTATTAAATACAATACTGAAAAAAATGCCTCTTTCGGAATACCTGGCACTCTTATTCTCATAGATATTTTCCGTGCAGAACGGATTGCAAATAATACAGATCTGTCTAATAAATACTTCATAAGATTACCTCCTTAATGTAAACCAACATGTTGCTTGTGATTATGTGACCTAAAATTATATTTTATTTCACATAATTAGATAAAAAGTTACTAATTAAACTTCACCCCCTAATAATTATTAATAGTAGTATTTTATATTCTTTTATATGATTTGTCAATTGTTGATTAGGCTATATAATTAAGAAAGAGCCCTACTGGACTCCTTTATTTTTATTCTGAAAACAAGATCTCTTTAAAATTTTTATCCTTTATCTTTTTAGCAATGTTTCTTGATTTAAATACCATAGCAAAGTCTAATATTCCTGTATATACAAATATTACTCCAAATGCAATAATCGTAACATTTGGTAAAATAAATAATAATACTCCTAAAGCTATAGATAAACAATTTACTATTAGAGAAAAATAAGAATTTTTATTGCTTTTTTCAACCACATTATTTAATGAATTTATTATTCTATCAGTTTGCTCTTTTACTCCATCTTCAAAATCTTTGCTAATATTAGCTTCATGAATAAGACCTTTAATTTGTTTTTCAAAATAAAATGTATATAATTTTAATTTATCTAATTTTAAAGTATTTAAAACATTAAGAATACCATTAAATATTATAATTAATGCTAATATGAACTTTATATAATTTGCTATAAAGTCTGGATAAATAAAACTAAAAACACAAAATACTATTATAATCAATGAAATAACAATAGATTTTATACTTTTATTTTTAGAAAATAAATTAGTTATTAGCAAAGTAATAGAAGCTATAAATACCAAAAGTACAACTCCTCTTGCCATATCACGCATTGAGCCATTTGGATTTAATACAAAATTTATTCCATCAACAATAAGTAATATTGCTATAATTAAACGATTACGCATAAGTATATTTATTTTATTTGACATATCTTCAATCTTTTTCTTTGCTTCATCAAAATTTATTATTTTGTTTTTTGGCATAATTTATCTCCTAATTTATTTCTTTAAAATTGTATAAATTATACCATATTTTTACTAAAAATCGATTATTTTTTATACAATTATTTATTTAACATATAAAAAGATAAATTTAGATATGAAGCAAATAATATCCATATTAAATATGGAATTTGAAGTAACCATGCTACTTTATCTTTTTTATAAAAATCAAATATCATTACTATTACTAAAATATCAAGTAATATTATCCATATAAATGCAAATAACCTCCATTTTAATACAAAGAAAATTATTGACCACATTGCATTTACAAAAAGTTGTAAATAGTAAATAAACTTTGATTTTGAATCTATTAAACTTTTACTTTCAAGTATTCCATAAGATATTCCCATTAGTATATAAAGTATAGTCCACATTATTGGAAATAAAACACTAGTTGGTGCTAAAAATGGTTTTTCTAATGAATTATAATCTATTGAATCTGAAATAATTAAACCAACTATTCCACCTATAATCAAAGGTATTAATATTGACTTAGCAAATATTTTAAATTTTGACATAAAATTTCCTCCTTTTTTATTATTTTATTATATTCAAACTTAAATATACTTTATTTAAAAGATATTTGCTTTTTTCATATATTCTGGTATAATTATGATGTTTTAAGGAGTTTTAAAGATGGATGAATTAATGTTTTCTAAAATTGATGATAAAATTGAATTTTGTAATTCTAAAAATAAAATTACACATACAGATTTTTTTACTGAACCTGAAATTGTAAAAATTAAAAAATATTTAACCCAAAAGAAAATCCACAATTTCTTCTTTTTTGGTGGACAACCTGACTGTGATAGAAAAATGCTTTTCTTTTATCCACAAAAATTAGATTATGATTTAGCTTTTAAAAATGTTAATAATATACTTAAAATTATCAGAATAACTCTTCCTAATAATTTAGTTTCTACATTTGAACATAGAGATTATTTGAGTGCAATTATGAAACTTGGAATCATTCGTGAAAAATTTGGTGATATTATAGTTTATCCAGAAGGGGCTGATATTGTTGTTCAAGGAGAAAACTCTAAATATTTTAAACAAAATTTAGAACAACTAACAAGATTTAAAAAATCAAAAATAGAAATTTTAGATTTAAATTTTATTCATGAAATAATAAAAAATCAAGAAAAAATTGAAATAATTGTTAATTCTATGAGAATTGATAATTTTGTTTCAGAAATTGCTCATACATCTCGTAATAAAGCTAATGAAATTTTATTAGAAGAAAGAGTAATGGTAAATTATGAGACAATAATAAAAGCCTCTAAACAAATAAACATTGGAGATTTAATTGTAGTAAGAGGCTTTGGAAAATATAAAGTTACTCAAATTTTAAGAACGACAAAATCCGGAAAATTAGTTGTTAATCTTTTACATTAGGATTATATTTAGATTTTTGGCTTTCTATATCTTGAAGTTCAAATCTATATTTTTGTTTTTCATTTGGATATTTTTTATGATCAACTTCTGATAAGAACATATCTAAAGGTCTAATATATAATCCAGTATCTCCATATAAAGCTCTATATACAACATATTTTTCTCTTGTCTCGCTATGAGTTGCTACATCTTGAACTAAATAATAATCACCTTTAAAATGTTTATAAATTCCATTAATTTTTATTTCTCTCATATTTTCCTCCTATTATTTAAAAAATTTTAGGTATAAATATAATTAAGCCTATTATTGCTGAACCAATTGCTAAAACTAGTACTGCTCCTGCTGAAACATCCTTAGCTTTTTTGGCTTTATCATTTTTTTCAAGACTAATCATATCAACTACTGTTTCAATTGCAGTATTAAATAATTCTCCTGCAATGACAATACTAAATAAAATTATACAAATCATCCATTCTATTTTACTGATTTTATATATAATCCCAAAAATTATAACTAAAATCATAACTATAAAATGAATTTTTAAATTTCTTTCACTTTTTAGTCCAGATAAAATGCCTTCAAATGCATATTTAAAACCTTTTAGAAAATTTTTCAATATTTTACTCCTCTACAAAATTTAACTTACTTAAAATCTTATCACCTAATAATTCATTTGTAAGTTTTACAGTTTTCTTAAAGTTTGCAATTTGACCTTTATAATGAGCATCAATTCCATATAAAACTTTTACATTATACTCTTTTACAATATTCCAAAAATCTTTACATGGATATTCAACTTTAAATAATCTTCTTCTTTGTTCATCCATTGGAGCATTATTTAATTTTCTATTTTCAAGAAAAGTATGTTTATGCACTCCATTTATATTAATTTCTAATATAATATTATTTTTCTCAGCAGCCCTGCAGATTCTATGTGCAACCTCTTCTTCTATTTTTCCAAATTTTTTTCTTCTTTGCATATAAAAATCAGGATGTGCAATTATATTTGGGATTTTAAGTTCTGCTGCCTTTTCAACATATTCGCCATATCTTAATAATTCTTTATCTGAAAAATCATCTCTTCCTAAAATTTTAAGATTTTGTTTTAAATCATCATAAACAAAATGCTGACCTAAAATTAATATATCTGTTTCATCTTTTAATTCTCTTAAATTTTCCTCTTCTCCTGGTAAATATTCAACTTCAAAACCAGTTAAAATTTCAATCCTATTTTTATACTTTTCTTTTAAGTTTTTTATACTATTTAAGTATTCATCTTTTTGACTATATTCCATTCTCATTCTAGTCCTAGTATCTATCTTATTTTTTTCAGGACAATGATCTGTGAAAGCTATTTTCTTAAATCCATTTTTTATATAATCTAAAACATATTCTTCATCTGAATAATCCATATCTGCATGTTTACATCTATATGTATGTGTATGATAATTAAAATTTTGCATCTATTTCTCCCCTTTTTATTAACATTAAAATTCTATGCCTATTATATCACACAATTTATTTTTTTCAATCAAATGAATAAAATTAGAGCAAATTAAAAGACCACTGCCAAGCATTAAGTATACATGGCAGTGGTCTTTTTAGTTTCAATTGCAATATTACTTTTTTACATTTTCCAGTTTTCGGATACTTACTTCACAGGCTTTCCTGCTTATGTCACAAAAGATTCCTCTTCTTCCCAGCTTTTTGGCCACAACTGCTGTTGTACCACCTCCAAGGAAAAAGTCTCCCACAACATCACCTGGATTACTGCATATAGAAATGATTCTATTTAAAACAGCTTCCGGTTTTGGGGTATCATAAGATTCTGCAGTATCAGTTCTACTATAGGAATCCAACATAAAATCTTCATCCCACAAATTTCCAAGTACTTTCTTTTTTGAACACCTATATGGGAGTCCACTAATTACTCTTACTACTCCGCTCTCACACATCATATTAAATTCATCTGGAGAAACCAACCAATGCTTATTAAAATCAGCCAAATTAATTTCTACCTGTCCTTCTCCAGGTACTAAACATCCACCTTCTATCACTGAATTTTCTACTATCCTATTCTCGCTTCTGCCTTTAAGATAGCCATTTTCAAAAAGTGGATACAAATGATTGTGTGAAAATCCCTTAAAGTATTCATTAAAAATAAAATCTTTAGTATCTTTAACATAATACAAGATAATATCCATCTGTGAGTCAAAATTTCGATAAAATCCTCGAAGGCCACTGTGTTTCCGATAGATTCGATTTCTAAAATTGTTAATTCCAAAAATCTCGTCCATAAGGATTCTCAAATATGAATCTAGTCTCCAGTTACAGTGGATAAAGATACTTCCATTTGCAGTTAAAACTCTTTTCATTTCCTCAAAGCGAGGCCTATACCATTCCACTGCTTCTGTTGGGCTTCCTAAGTTGTCATCATAGTCATCAAACTTTTTTCCACTGTTATAAAGAACATCACAATAAATTAAGTTTATTGACTCATCCGGAAGACTCCGCAACACCTCCAAATTGTCATCGTTGTAGATGGTTATACCATCTTTGTCATAAAATTTGTTCATCTGTTTACCTCCTAAATGATGCAATTGAAACAAGCCACTTAAAGTTAAGTAGCAAAGATAAATTTGGTACATTTATTTTTGCTCGCTGTACCGCGAATACATTTTTATTATACTATGTTTACAATATTTTTGCAAAATACATTAATAAAAAACGCCACCTCTTTCAGAAAAAAACTCTAAAAGAGATAGCGCTAAAACTGTTTAACAGTTTAATCAGTTTTAAAGATTAAATTAATAAGAAAATCAAAAATCAGTCATCACTCATACTTATAGATTGCATCCTGATTGTATATTTTAAAGCCTCTTCCCGTAAATTCAAGTTTAGAAGCCTCATCTACCACACTGCATGGAAATTCTTTTGCAGTGCCTTTCAGGATATTAGTTCCCACTATCTTTCCATCATCCGGATCATAGATGGTATTGTTACAGAAATCAATATTACCAAGTGGCATTGCACTGTAACTAATTACATCATCATCATATTTTATCTTGTCCTTAGAAAAAACGATTGTCCTGAACTTACCATTAGAGAGCTGATATACAAAAAGCCAGTGATGCGTCACCTTATCATACTTGATTGCATATTCATTAACCCAGCCAGTATAGTCAACATCAAAGTCATAAGAATCGGTATGAACACGCATTCTCTTCGGGTACATTGAGGCAACAAACACTCTGCCATCTTCAGAAACCTCAAATAACGGTTTATAGCAAAGTCCCAAATAAGTAGGCTCATTACCTCTTGCAGTGATTTCAAGCTTTATAAAGTTATCCCCTTTGTCGACATAGTATATCACTTTATCCCTAACAAGATAATTTGTTTTGGGCATACGTTCAATAGTCGACATAAGCTTATCATTTGCATCATAAATCTTGATTTCACTGGTATCGGCAACATAAGCTACTTTGCCATCATCTGAGAAATCTACTTTCTGTCCTCTTGGTACACTCACTTTTCTTCCACTTGCAATATGAACAGCCTGGTTATTCTTATTTAAGTAGTGATTACCACTTAAAATATACAAGCAGTCATTTGAGCTACTTGAAAAAACAACCACAAGCTGAGGTCCTTTTGCTCCAGGAACTGGCTTAACCCTAACAATCTTAGGAGCAGTTTTAACCTGTGCTTTATCATCACAAAGTGGACATCTGTTGTACTTTGAATAGTACCATGTATCATGCACCTTACAATACTCCAGATTATTCAGCAAATCTTCAAGATTAGGTGTAATATCAATTTTTTTACCATTCTCAAAGATCTGTAAGAAATCATCCAAAAGTTGAGGTGACATCCATTTCCAGCTTCCAATAATCTTTGGAATTTTAATATCTTTTCTGTATTTACCAACAACTGAAATACGTCTTCTCATTCTTTCCAATGTAGACATATCCTTGTCCGGCAGATATGTTCCACCAAAAGGATGTATTCTGGTCAAAATGTAAAATGTTAAAACTGCAAAATTATAATACTCATTCTCAAGAGAAAATTCTACAGTCTTATCAGGTTTGTATGAATCCGGGCATGTAAACATTTCAGTATAGGCATCAGGTGAAAACTTTCCGCTAACACCATAGCTGTCAACATCAATGAAATAGTTTTTAAGTCCAATAATCTGGAAATTATAATCACTGATGTCTCCTACAATGATGCCCATATTATGAAGCTTAGTTAAATCAAGACCAAAACTGGTCATTATCTTAAGTACATCTTTATTAGAAAGATGCATTGAAGCCAAATATTTTGGTTTGACCAGCATATGAAGATCTTCCGCTCCAACAAGTTTTTTCATAACATAACCAACAACATTACCACTAACCGTGGCTTCTTCTTGTGGTCCAATCACATTTTTGGGGAGCCTATTTTGAACTGTGATAAAAAATCTTATTTTTTTACCTTTTATACTCAAATTAACTTTTGCGTGAAAAAGCTTAAGTACCGAATCTAAGCTATAATCATAAATAGCAGCTTCTCCACCTTCAGCCAATTTGTTTAACCGTTCAATCTCCCTTCTGCTACGAAAATTTGCCATAAAATGGCCTCCTTCCTAGAAACAGATTGACAAGTCATCCTGAAAAATACTTCTTTTATGATTATTACGGTTAACGATCATTTCTATCTGAGCAGTTTTTCCTTTAGAAAGCATTTCCAAAAACTTATACTGTTCAGGCTCATAAAGTTCTCCAAAGTATCTTAGGCCATCACTAGCTACTCCCACATTGACATATTTATCTTTAGGATAGCGAGATACTTTAAAGTCTACACCTTCCTTATAATCAGAAAGCTTTTCAGGGTTAATCCAATTATAAATGTAGTATGCCGGAAATTCTCCATCATCGAGTTTTTCAAAAGCAATTCCATCAGCATCTTCTGTGATAATATAACCATCTCCACAGCTATAAACCACAAATTCATCTTCGTATTCAAGACAAGCTAAAATTGTAAAACAGTAATTTTCGAAGATAAATGCTGTATCACTGCAGAGATATAACATGTTTTCCAGAACTGCATTTACAATTCCTGTAAATGCCTCTTCAGGAATTTCTCCATTCTCGATATGTGCTGCAAGATCATTCATGTCTTTTCCTACCACATATTTTTTTGTTCTTGCAACATTTTTTGTTTTAACACACTCCATGAATTTTACAACTTCTCGAGAAAAAAGCTGACCAAAAAGTCTTGTCCCCACTTCAGAATGCTTTCCTGAACCGCATCCGTCAGTAATAACCTTTAAGTTCATAAAACTAAATGCAAAATCCTGATTATTAACATTGCATCTAGTGTGCTCTACTCCAACTTTACTTACTTTTACAGTTTTCCTAGGAGCAAGCTTTTTCTCATCAGTATTGTCAGTTTCTTTAGATGATGTCTCAGCTTTTTCCGGAACAGACTGTTTATCAGTTTCCGATGCTGTAGATGCATTCTGAACAGGTTTTGATGATGTTTCTCCTTCTTTGATTTTAGAAGAATTATCATCATTTTTTGGAGTTTTATCTCCAGATTCAACTGGGATTTCTACTCCTTTTCCTTTCCGAACTCCTGCTCCTAATAAACCAGTATTAAATATATTCATGACTTTTCTCCTCTCAATCAAGAAGGAGGTCGCAGTGCGGCCTCCTTCTGAATCAAAGTTAATAGTTACTTACAGGTTCTAATTATTATACATCAAAGAAGCCAGTGTCTCCGCCACCAAGACCTGCGCTCGCTCTCTTGGAAGCGGAAATTGCACTCTTGGAAACCATGTTCAAAGCCTCCCGTAGACCATGTTCATCTTTGGAATAGTCTTTTACATTTTCAGGTTTTACCCCAAGGCTCTGTGCAATTCCTTTGGCATCTTCACCAAAAGCGATGAAAGCCACAGCAACTTCGCGTTTGCGAAGATCTTCGATTGCTCTCCTCGCATCAGCATCGGAAGCTTTGGAGCAGTTATTCCATCCATCAGACAGAATGACAAGGCAACCACGCGGTGTACCACCGTTGTCACGAATCTGATCCATGTAATCAACAATCAGTTTCCGTCCAGCGATGATTGAATCATTAAGAGCAGTCATTCCGGATGTTGTGTAACTACAGTCAAAATCTTCGGGTTTCACAAATCCGCCGATATCTACGCTGCTTCCGAAAGTAATCTTTGCTGTCAGCATCTCGTCTGCCTGTTTGGAACCTAAAATAGCACTCTGGAAATTCTTGAGGCAGTCACTCATAACACCGTTATACTCATATTCATCCATAGAATCGCTTTTGTCAATGTCCACGACACACAGATACGGTGTCGCTGTATCCAGCTCTTCTACGTCCACATTCTGATTCAAGGCATCCTCATAACCGTCGATTTCAATAGTATCTAAGTTGTAATCATCATTTTTCATTGTCATTTCCTCCTTAAACTAACTGAATATCTGTTGACTTTGCAAACTTAATACCATAAGTACGTTTGAAATTATCAAACGCATCTCTGGTAAGCTGCTCACACCCAGTGATCGGAGACGTGCAGTCTTCCAAAATTGTAATTTTGGTAGTAATCTCCGGACGAGTTGCATACTCTTCCGCAATCTGTTTTACACTTTCCATCAAGCAGTGACTAGCCGCTTCGCCGACAACGTAAATCTCATCGTACTGCTGGAAAGCATTTAAAACACGCGTATTCTTAAGATTTCTCTTAGAATACTCCGGACGAATGATGCCATACATCTCGGAATAGAAATCTGTTCCTTTGTGAATGATTCGCGGAATAGTCTTCCTTGCTGCCGCATGGAAATACACCATCTTTGCGAATTCATTCTCCAGGTCAAATCCTTCCGTACCATGAATGCAATGGTACGTCCAGATACAGAGTCTTTTCTTTGCCTGTTTCTCCAGTTCCTGAAGATAAGTCAAAGAATCCACCGGATTACCGTACACCGGTCTCCAAATACCATTGCTTACGTCATCGTACGTAATTTCCGTATACGGAGCAGGATTTTCACCATCTGCATTTTCCCACCACGACGGGAAAAAAATGTGGAACGGATAGTGTGTGTCCATAGAGCACATGATATCCGTAATCCCTTCCATGTTGTTATAGATGAACTTAGTCATTCTTTCAACATCTCCAAGGGATCCCGGAACTCCAAGTGCTCCGCCTTCCATAAAATCCTTTTGCACATCAATGCAAAGAAGGAGTCTTCTTACAGAATCTCTACCATTCGGTGTCAGCTTTTCCTGAAGTGCAAGATCAATGAGTCCAGGCTGTCCATTGAAATCCACCTTTCCGTGTTCTCCGATTTGTGATAAGTTCACAATCTGATCATAACTTGTCTTTAATGACATAACAAACCCCACTTTCTTATTAACTTTTCAATTTACAGTTACTCATGTCAATTGACATAAATATTTTCTCATTCCTCATAAAGTCCTCCTTAAATGCTATGAGTATAATATTTTGAGTAAATATCTAATTATTGACATGTCTTATATTTTAACATGATTTTAATAATTTGTAAACACTTTATGTATATTTTAGAAATAAAATCTAAGAAAACAAGGAAAATGAGTATAGAGTTTTAGCAACTCTATACTCATCTTCTATAAAACTATATTAAATGTGAATCTATACAATCCCGCAAATACATTAGACAGAATAAACTTTATCTAACTGATTGTAGACATACATTTTAAATGCCTCTTTCCAATTGCGGTAATCTTCCGGCTCTTTTGGATACTCGCCACCTATATTGGTATTAAGTGCTTCATAAAAAGCTTTTACTTTTGTAATCATATCTGCATTGAATACAAAATCCTTTAACTCTTCCTCAGAAGCATCCACTTTCCAATAAAAGCCATCAGGTGCATATACATCAACATCATACATCAGTGCTGGCTGACCATCTTTACCAAAAAACTTATCGCTGTATCCAAGGCACTTTGCCTGGTACTTGTTTCCTGTAAGAAGTAGCACTTCTTTTTCTTCTGGTTTTAAATAGTCTTTGCCAAAACGAACCATGTCAAGAACAACTGCACCTTCATGGAAATGGAACTTGCAGATTGCAAGCTTATTTTTGTTTCCATATCCAAGAGCTACAATCTCTTCCACTGTAGCCTTTGTTGAACTCTGAAGAGCATCGATATAATCAAACTTTCCCTCAGGAGTCTCGGATATTTCTGTCTGCCTACATGCTCTTACAGTATCATACTTAATCTCTTCACCATCATTGGCAAATACAAACAGTAGCACTATCATGTCAGCGATTTTCTGAAGTCCTATCTCAGATATCAGCCCTGGTGTCTGCTTTTTACCTTCACTGAATCTCATAAACTCAGCATTATCATTTCCCATCAAAGTGTTAATTGTTTCATATGCCTTTCCAGCCTTTACAGTTTCTTCATCAAAATCTTTGTCTGTAATGAATTTTCCGTCCGGATTTCCGACATAATATCTTTGAGCAGATATTATATCATCAGAAACTGTTCTTGCAAAAAAAGCAATGTTAGCTCTGCTTATTGATTTTTGCAAAGCTTCTTTACCTGCATTAGTGTGTAAAAGATCAATAAGTACTTCTTTGTTAATTTTGCTCATACAAAGCCTCCTAAAATGAATATAGTTTACGTGTTACTTTGCTGTCAATTGACTTAAAATATTTACCTCAATTCTCATATGGTCCTCCTTTATTGCCACGAGATAATATTTTGCTTGCAAACATTTATAAGTTCAAATAACGGTAATTATTATATCATCTTTTGTATTATTGTCAATTAAATCAAATTTATACAAGAATAATATCTTGGTATTTGTTAACATAATTTCGTTGACTGATTGCTAGTTTTGTGGTAAAATTAACATGTTTCTATGCTCCCGCAAGAGCATGTTTTAACATTTTTATTATTTAAAGGAGGGTCATAATTATGACAACTAAAAAAGCAAACAAATCAAACTGGGAGATCCCAACAAAGCCGTTTAAACCCGATTACAATTATAGGAACAACGTTTTAAACATGGATTTCTATGAGCTTCGAATGGCCGAAGGATACTTTAAACTTGGACTTCAAAATGTAAAAGGTATTTTTGATATCTTTTTCAGAAAGAATCCGGCGCCCAAAGGCAAAGTTTCAGGGTATACAATTGCTTGTGGGCAGGAACAGTTGGCAAAATTTCTTCAGAACTACCACTTTGATGAACATGCTCTTAATTACCTTTACTACAAAGAGTTTGATATTGATTTCATCAAATATCTTTCCACATATAAGTGGAATGGAACAATGCTGGCAATGCCTGAAGGAACTATCTGCTATCCGAATGAGCCTGTAATCCGTATTGAGTGCGATGTTGTCGGCGCATTTCTTATTGAGACATATGCACTTCAGACTTTTAACCTTAATTCTCTTATAGCTACAAAAGCTACACATATCGTTCGTGCAGCTGACGGCAGAGATGTTATGGAATTTGGAGGACGTAGAGCTCAGGGAGAAGCAGCAAGCCTTTATGGTGCAAGAGCGGCAATTATTGGAGGTTGTTCTGCTACAGCAAACTGTCTGGCTGAAGCTGTTTTTGGTCCAGATGTTCCGGCAGTTGGAACAATGAGCCATGCATGGGTTGAAAGTTATCCAAGTGAATTAGATGCTTTTAGAGCATGGGCAGAAGTAAACCCAACAGGAGTGTCACTCCTTGTTGACACATACAATGCTCTTAAGCGTGGTATTCCAAATGTTATCGCTTTAGATAATGAACTTCAACATACTCATCCAAAAAGCCCTGAATTTTGGGTGAAGAGTATACGCTTGGACAGTGGCGACCTTGCTTATCAGGCAAAAAAGGCAAGAAAAATGTTGGATAATGCTGGAAAACAGCATATCAAAATCATTGCTTCTAACAGTCTTGATGAAGACTCTATAAGAAGCTTGATTTATGAGCAGAAAGCACCCATCGATTCTTTTGGTGTTGGTGAAAAACTCATCACATCTGCGGACTGCCCTGTTCTTGGTGGAGTTTACAAACTTACTTCTTTAAACCGTTCTAACATATGGGAAGCTTCTTTGGATGATGAATGGACACCTCGTATGAAGTGTTCTGATTCGCTCGAAAAAGCAATCATCCCTGGAAAAAAGATGGTTTACAGAATGTATGATGAAGAAGGAAAAGCCAGCACAGATATCATTGCAATGGATGACGAGGTAATCGAAGTAGGCAAAAAGATTAAAGTTTATACAACAGATCTTACTGATGCCACTAAGGAGTATGAAATCACTCCTGAAAACTTTAAGCCTCTTCTTGTTCCGTTCATTGTTAATGGTGAAGTTGTACGCGAATTTCCAACAGTCAAAGAAATCCGTGCATATGTGCAGGAGCAGTTTAGCACAGCTTGGGAATCTGAACTTCGTTCTTCCAATCCGCATATTCATTATGTGGATATGACGGAAAAAGTAGCCAAAACTCGTCAGGAGCTTTATCACAAGCTTCATGAACTGGTGTAACTTGTAGTAAAGTAGTAGAAGCCGGGTTAGCTTAACAACCTAACCCGACTCCCTAAAAAGGAGGAATCTCATGGACAATTATGGTTTTGTTAAATCTGCAATTGCCACTTTAAATGAAGGCAAACTTGCAGACCCTGATATTAATGAAAAGCAAATGGAAAAGCTTATTAATAAAGCTGAAATTGCTGGGGCTAAAATCATTGTTTTTCCCGAGTTATCTATGACAGGTTACACCTGTCAGGATCTGTTCGGATTTCAAAAACTATTGCATGATAGCAATGAAGCAGTAAAGAAGCTCCTAATATTTTCAAAAAAATCAGATCTTTTGATTCTGATTGGAGCTCCTGTAACTGTAGACGATGCGCTTTACAATTGTGCAATCGCTATTCAAAATGGTAACATTTTGGGAATTGTTCCAAAACAATACTTACCGAATTACGGTGAGTTTTATGAAAAACGCTGGTTTAAAGCATACACAGATTTTTCTAAGACAACCATTTCTTTTCTTGGAAAGGAAGTTCCTTTTGGAAACTTAATTTTTACTTCAAGTTTAGGATATAAGCTTGGAGTAGAAATCTGTGAAGATCTTTGGGCTGTTATTCCGCCAAGTTCTTATTTGAGTTTAGCTGGTGCAAATATTATTGCAAACCTTTCCTCAAGCAATGAACTTGTTGGAAAAAATGAGTATCGTAAAGAACTTGTAAGTAGCCAAAGCTCAAGGACAATTGCTGGGTACTTGTATGTTTCTACCGGATTTGCTGAATCAACAAGCGATCTTGTTTTTGGCGGAAGTGGATATATCTTTGAAAATGGAAAAGAACTTGCTTCTTTAAAACGTTATAGCATTGATGATGAAATCGTATATGCTGACATCGACATTGAAGCAATCTCAAATGAAAGAAGATGGAACCAGACATTTTCTGCTTCTCAAAATAAAGTAGAATTTAATTTTACTGAAATTAAATTTAACCAGACTTTTGAAAACTTAAATGTAGTTGGTTTATCAAGAAAGATTAATCCTCATCCATTTGTTCCATCTGTTGATAATAACAGAAGAGCACAGGTCTGCAAAGAAATCTTAAGTATTCAGTCATCTGGTCTTGCCAAAAGACTTGACAGCACCGGTATCTCCAATGCCGTAATAGGTATTTCTGGAGGATTAGACTCAACTTTAGCTCTCATAGTAACATATGAAGCTTTTAAGAAATTAGGTCTTTCTACTTCAGGAATACTTGGAATCACAATGCCAGGTTTTGGAACGACAAAAAGGACCCATGGCAACTCTGTAAACATCTGCAAACAGATGAGCATATCTTTCAAAGAAATTGACATCAAAAAATCTTGTCTTCAGCATTTTGAGGATATTGGTCATGATCCTAAAATTCATGACATCACTTATGAAAATGTTCAAGCAAGAGAGAGAACGCAAATTCTGATGGATATTGCCAATAAAAACGGAGGATTAGTCATCGGAACAGGCGATTTATCAGAGCTTGAAATCGGTTGGTGTACCTATAATGGAGACCACATGTCAATGTATGGAGTTAACTGCTCTATTCCAAAGACATTGGTAAAATACCTGATTGAATGGTATGCTACTGATATAAGAAGCAAAAATGTCGAATTGTCTAACACTTTGTTAGATATAATCGATACGCCAATAAGTCCAGAATTACTTCCAACAAATGGAACAGAAGTAACTCAGAAAACTGAAGAAACTGTCGGAAAATATGAGCTCATCGATTTCTTCATTTACAATATGGAAAGAAAGAGATTTGACGGCGAAAAAATTGTATTCTTGGCTTACAATGCTTTTGATGGAAAATACAGTCAGGAAGAGATAATGTTTAGATGGAATGATTTTATCAGAAGGCATAGTAGAAACCAGTTTAAGAGGAATTGCTTACCTGATGGACCAAAAGTTGGTACTGTAAGTATTTCTCCACGTGGTGATAAGCGTATGCCAGCAGATGTTGATCTTTCAATTTGGCAGGTTTTTCAAAAGTTTGATAAGTAACTGTTAATTGTTTGCAAAACGATAGTATGGCTAACATATTACCTAGAAAGGAATTTAATGGAAAAATTATACAAAAATGGACTAATCATTGGAAGATTTTCTCCTGTGCATAAAGGACACAACAAGCTTATAAATGAGTCACTGAAACGATGTAAAAGGACGCTTGTATTAGTTGGTTCTGCACAGGAATCTGGAACTCTTCGTAATCCACTGAATTTAAGCTTCAGGACCCAATTAATTAGAAAATGCTACCCTGGACTCACAGATCAAGCGCTCATGATTAGAGGAATTAATGACCTCAAAAATGAGCTCAACAACGATTTTTCTTGGGGAGAATATGTTAAAACAAAAGTTATAAATTATATAGGTGATTTCACAGATTTAATAATCTATGGAAATGACCCTGTAAAAAGAACTTGGTTTAATCCCTCAGAAATTCCTGAAACTTATGAACTCTTTGTTCCAAGAGATGATATCTCAGGAACATATGTAAGAGGCTTAATTGTAATAAATGATGAAGCGGAATGGAAAAAGGTAACAATACCTTTTATTCACGACATGTATAACGAGATCAGAGATAAGATAATGAGCGTTCCTGTTTATCAGAAAATATATGCTCAGATCGAATCAGATCCAACCATTGAAAATTTCTTGGAAATTTATAAAAAATTTGAGAAAGAGGATTATTTAAGAAAACTTGCAAAATTAAAAAAATAAAAAAACTAAATAGTCCGTAAATTCAAGAAATGCTGCCAGATTTTAAAATCTGGCAGCATTTCTTTACATATTTTTTATATATTCATAAATTTCATCCCAATTATTACATCTATAAATATTCTCATTATTTACATCTCTATTATATGGCCAATCATAACAAATCATTCTTGTAATTTTTGATAAATCTCTTAAATTATATGGAGAATCATCAATCATTAAATCTATTTTTTTATCTTTAATAGCTTGGGATTTATCTTCTGTAGTAAAAATCAATTCATCATATATAATCTCATTTTTAGAAAGCCATTCTTTTACAGTATTTCTCATTTTATCTCTTAGTTCAATATTTGTTATATCAGGTCCAGCAGGCCATCTTGCTGTTATTATATATAAATTATTTCCATCTTTTTTTAATTTCTTTATATTTTTAGATGCACCTTCTATAGCAGGATTTTCTGAAGCATATAAAAATATATACTTTGACCAAAATTCATCATCAGTTTTTTGATCCCATCCAAAAGCTTCTTTAGTATCATAAGCTGTATCTTTCACTAATTTTCCTTTTCCTGTTTCTTTGCAAAATTCTAATCCTTTTTCTTTTGCAAATTCAGCAATATTTGTTAAAACTCCATCTATATCTATTCCTATATTCATAAAACCTCCATTAATTTATATAATTTTTTATTATCTCATATAATTTATGTGTTGGTAATCCAACAATAGTTGAATAATTTCCTTCTATTTTATCAATAAAGACTCCAAATTCATCTTGAATTGCATAAGAACCTGCTTTATTCATTGCTTTTCCTGAATTAACCCATTTATCTATTTCATCATCTGAAATATCACCAAAATATACTTTTGCTTTATCATAAGTTTTAAACTCTTTTTCAATTTCTCCATCTTTAATAAGAACACTTAAACCTGTAACAACATAATGAGCTTTATCTCCTTCTAAAAGCTCTTTTATCATTTGTTTAGCTTCTTCTTTACTTTTTGGTTTTCCAAAAATCTTATTATTTTTAACAACCATTGTATCAGAACCTATTACAATTCTATCCCAGTCTAAAGAATCATAAACATCTTTTGCTTTTAAATATGCTAATCTTGTTACTTGCTCTTCTGGTGTTAGTCCATCTAATAAAGTTTCATCTGCTTTGCTAACCATTACTTCAAATTTTGGAACAAACATACTTAATAATTCTTTTCTTCTAGGTGATCCTGAAGCTAATATAATTCTCATAATTTTTACCTCTTCTATAACTATTTTTTATTAATTTCTAAAATATCTCTAACAACTTCTCCTGCTATAATAATACCTGCCACTGAAGGTACAAAGGAAATACTTCCTGGAACTCGTTTTTTAGTTTCTAAACTAGAATCTTCTTCACATATATTTTCTATTGAATCCTTTAATTCAATAGGCGTTTCTTTGGAATAAATAACTTTTAATTTCTTTACTCCCCTATTTCTTAATTCTTTCCTCATTACTTTAGCAAGAGGACAAATTTCAGTTTTATAAATATCTGTTACCTCAAATTTTGTTGGATCTAATTTATTTCCAGTTCCCATACTAGAAATAATAGGAATGTTTAATTTTTGAGCTCTCAAAATAATCTCAATTTTTGCCGTAACAGTATCGACACAATCTATAACATAACTTACTGTATTATCAAAAATATCCTTGCTTTCAGGCATAAAAAATTCATTATATATCTCTATTTTAGCATTAGGATTAATTTCTAAAATTCTTTCTTTTGCAACTTCGACTTTGAGTTTTCCAATAGTTTTTGTAGTTGCAATAATCTGCCTATTTATATTAGTTAAACTAATTTTATCGTTATCAACTAAAATAAAATTTCCTATTCCTGCTCTTGCTAATCCTTCAACTACATATGATCCTACTCCACCAATTCCAAATATACAGACTTTAGAATTTTTTAATTTTTCTATTCCTTCTTTTCCAATAAGTAATTCAGTTCTAGAAAACTGATCAAGCATTAAATCAACTCCTCTTAATTTAAAAACATTTATAAATATCAGCATATAAACTTATATCATATCAATTTAATTTTTTCAATAGTTATCACGAAATTTTGTTTTATCTTATTGTAATAAGTTTAAAAAACTAAAGTATCAAATATATTGAAAATATTTTTCTAATATGATATATTAAATTCGAAAATAAAATTGTTACGAAATTTACTTAAATGGGAGGATATTGATATGAAAAAAATAATAAGTAAAATAAAAAAAATATTTTTTTCAATAGGAATACTTTTTTTTGGTTTTCCTTTTAAAATATTCGCAGCAAATTCCGAAAACATAGATTTAAATCAATTAATGAAACCTGATACCTCAGCTGCATTATATGCCCCTCCACGCTCTTCTTCAAATAGAAAAGTAGTGGGATTTTTTATTATTCCAATAATATTATTAATAGGACTTATTATTTCTTTCAAAAAAAGTAAAAATAGTAAAACAAAAAAGAAAATATTATTGTTAATACTTATTTATTTAGTACTAGTAATATTGCTTTATTTTATATTAAGATTAAATAATATATTATAAAAAGGAGAATAATTTATAAAAATATGTTCAAAAAAATTTACAAATTAGGTGAATTAACATTACTTAAAAATTTCAAAGATCAAGAAAGACTAAATCATACATTACTAGACTTATTTTGGGAATGTACGTTAACATGTAATGCAAAATGCAAACATTGTGGTAGTAGTGCTGAAAAAAAGAAATATGATGGAGAATTGTCTACTGAAGAAATAAAAAATGCTTTCAAACAAATCGCAAATGATATGGATACAAGTAAAATCTTTATAAATGTAACTGGTGGAGAACCTTTAGTTAGAAAAGATTTGTGTGAAGTAATGGAATATGCTACTAATGAATTAGGATTTCATTGGGGTATGACATCAAATGGAATTTTATTAAATGATGAAAATATTGAAAAATTA
This sequence comes from uncultured Clostridia bacterium, assembly GCA_944389125.1. GTDB lineage: Bacteria > Bacillota > Clostridia > TANB77 > CAG-508 > Scatovivens. Next base: position 92,004 of record CALXLF010000004.1, read on the forward strand.
AAAAAAGCAAATATGGAAACAATTTCAATAAGTATAGATGGGTTAGAAGAAACTCATGATAAATTTAGAGGTGTTCCAGGATCATATAAAACAATTATTAACAATATAAAGAAATTAAAAAGTGCTAATTTTGTTAAAAAAATTCAAGTTACTACGGTTTTCCATAAAGATAACATAAATCAGATTGACCAATTATATAATGTAATGCTTGGATTAAATTTAGATTCCTGGAGATTAGTTTCAATGGATCCAATTGGTAGAGCCAATGAAAATGATGATTTATTACTTGATGGAAAGGAAATTAAACATTTACTTGATTTTATAAAATCCAAGAAAAAAAATAAAAAAATGGAATTAACTTATGGATGTCCTGGATTCTTAGGTTTGGACTACGAAAAAGAAGTTAGACAAAATTATTTTTATTGTAATACAGGTATAAATGTAGCTAGTATATTATATAATGGAGATTTATTTGTATGTCCAAATGTACCTAGAAGAAAAGAATTAATACAAGGAAATATTAGAAAAGATAACTTTAAAGATGTATGGGATAATAAATATGAAATATTCAGAAATAAAGACAGAACTAAATGCGAAAAATGTATAAACTGTGAAAATTGGGAATACTGCCTAGGTGGAGCTTTTCATACATGGGATTTTGATAATAATATTCAAAATAAATGCACTTATAATATGATTTATAATAAATAGGAGAATTTCAAATGAAAAAAATAATAAGTAAATTAAAAAAGATTGCAATATTAATAGGAATATTTTTTATTACTTTTCCATCAAAAATATTTGCAACACCAGTTAATTTGGAACAATTATATGGGCCACCATCTCCAAAAAATTCTTCAGCATCTCCATATTCTCCCCTTTATCAATATGGAAAATAACAAGAAACTTTGTTATTCCAATAGCTTTTATAATAGGAATTGTTATTTATTTCAAAAAAAGTAAAAGCAGTAAACTCGTAAAAATATTAATATCTATTATAGCTTTAGAAGTTTTAGTACTTATTTGTTTAGGATTAAATTACCTTTTTACAAAAAGATACTAAAAAGTACCATATTCACAAATTCTACCAAAAGTAGATTGCTAAAAATCGCTTTAAATGATAAAATTTTATAGTAAATTATATTAAGAAAAGAGATTTAAGTTTTATGACTAATGAAGAATTTGGAAAATTAATCAAAAATTTAAGACAAATAAATAAAATGACTCAAAAAGAGTTAGGTGAAAAATTACATATTACTGATAAAGCCATTTCAAAATGGGAACGTGGAATAAGCCTTCCTGATCTTGAAATGATAAATTCTATTGCAGAAGTTTTTAAAGTTCCAGTTTCTACTTTAATAGATAATGACATTAATAATAATGTTCAAACCAAAGAAAAAGAAACTCCTTCAAAACATTCTGCTTTAAAAAATAATGATACACTTATTGCTATAATTTGTGGAATTTTTATTATAGTAATAATTTTAATAATTTTATTTGGAATCAATATAAATAATAAAAATGCAGAAGTAACATCTGAAGATTTAGCTGAAGTTATCGTTGGAACAGATATTGCAAATCCTGATAGAATTATATATAAAGATTCTAATAACAATTATTATGAGTTTTTGAATGGAACCGAAAAGTATTCTAATATAAAAGGTCTTCTTCAAAAATCTATTACAAGTTATACAGATTCAGGTGAATATTTAACTGATGAAGAGATAGATGAAATTCATAATAATACTTCATTTATTGAATTTGATTATAATACTATAAGTAAAAATTATATTATTCAATTATCTGACAATAGTAATAGAGCAGTTATAAGATTAGCTGATTCAGGAGGCAAAGTTTGTACAAAAGAAATTTCAAATTTAGATAAAATTAAAAGTACTTTAACCTCTTTAACCTCTGATGAAACTCCATACAAATTAGATTATTATGAACTAACCTCTGAAAACTTTTTAGATAATATAAAAATAAATTCATCTTTAAAAGAAATTAGCCAAAATATTTACCAAGTAAAAATTGATAATTTAGAAAGTTATGAAGAGTATGCTAAATTATATGATATAAAAATTAATCAAAATATTGATAATGAAACTTTTAATAATTATGACATAATTCTAACTTTAGCAATTGATTATGATATTTCAGTAAAAGTAAATCTTGGAAATATTAGATATACATATAATGCTTTAAACTCTGAAAACCGAGAATTTATAGCTCATTTATTAATAGTAAGTAAAATAGTAAATACAGATTGTATATATAATACTATTTCTACAGAATCAAATTATATATATGAAAATCTAGATCCAGAAATTTTTGTAACAAATTTAGATAACTTCTTTAAAAAATATGATTTAGCTTCATCACAAATTTCAGAAGATCAAGCATTTATAGTCTCACAAAGAGCTTTAACATATGCTTCTGCAAGTCTTCTTTATGATTCAGCTACAACCTTTATTAAAGAAGAGTCTGTACCCCCTAATGATTATTTCTCAAAGAATCTAGCTAAAGGTTTAGAAAATAATTCTAGAACTATTGATGTTTACGCTGTATATTATGAAGATGAGTATGGAAATGGACTTATAATTTATGTTGATAAAAAATTGGGTATGGTCATAGGTGGAGATGAATATGGAATATAAAAAAATAACCTATTTGAAACTCTAAAATTTCAAATAGGTTATTTTTATTATCTTATTTTAAGATTTGACATTAATTCCTTTGCATATTCTAAAGTCATACCTTTAGCAGTTGACATTCTTCCTTCTTTAAGTCTAATAAAATTTGAGTCTGTAATTGAAATACCTCCACAATAAGATAAACATGTACCTTTTGCTAAATAAGCTTCAAGTTCTTCATCAGAAATATCATTAACACTTAATCTCGCAATATCTGTAACATTTATACTTTGAAGTATTTTATCTTTTTCAGCAAGTAAAACTGAATTTCCTGTATATGCATATACATCTTCTGAGCCTCGCATACTACTAATAAGTTTACGTGCATCTTCAATCGTTTTTGGCTTCCCATACATAACATTATCAAATACTATATTTTGATCAGCTGCAACTATAAGACGTAATCCCCTATCTTTAGTTTTTTCAAAAATAACTTGAGATTTACGACTAGAAATTTCAGCTAATTGATTTTTAAAAGTTTTAGAAGTATCAGGTGTTTCATCTGCGTCGCTGACCATTATCTCAAAAGGAATACTTGCATCAATAAGTTGTTGTTTACGTACTTTAGACTTAGAAGCTAAAATTACACGAGGAAAATTCTTTACAATTTCTTTAAATGGCTCTATCAAATCTTCTGGTTTATCATAAAAAATAATCTTAGTTGCAATATTTGCCATTGTAGTAGAAATATCACTATTTTTCTTAGCAATAACATAAATCGGTTTTCCTGCAGCATAGCAAAAGCCGCCATTCATACCAAGTCCAACACCTTTTTCACTAAATTCAATTATATTACAATCGCATTGCATCATTGCTGGAAATGCATAATCTCTCATTAAAGATTTCCCTTCTGGAATATGTGCCTTCCCCCATTTTTCAACATCACGCGCCATTAAAGTAATTTCTATTCCTGCTTTATTTAAAGCATTTTCAATTGCTTCAACTTTTGCTTTATCTTCTTCACCATCATGAAATTTTAATGCAAAAAATGAATGCAATGTTCCTGCTTTTCTTTCATAAGAAATTTTAGCTTTTTGTGCTATTTCTGACATAAATTTACCTCCTTAAAAACATATATTAATTAATCTATCTATTATTGTTTACAAAACACTATTTGATTTACTTATAATTTCTCTAACAACAGGATCTACTGTGTCTTTATTTGTTTCAATACTAATGTTATCATCTTCTGAGACTTTTAATAATATAATTTTTGATTGATCTGTAACAGCATTGTTTTCATTTATAATTTTATATGGTGCAACTAAAAGATATTGCTCATTATTTTTTACAGTTTCACCAATAACAATAACTGTATCAATTTTATCATTTTCAAACTTTAAAATACTTCCTTTTTTATACTTATCACTTATAGCCATAATCTTTTACCCTTTCTTTGAAAATATTGATTTTATTTTATTAATAATTTTAGTAATAATTGATTCTTTTTCAACTTTTACCAATGCTGTATTATCATTATTATTTACCTGTTCCATAGGTTTAACAATATTAGTCTTTGACTTAGGATTATCAAATAATTTATTATATGAATATTTTTCTCTTTTTTCTTCTTCTTCTTTTTTTAGTTTTTCTTCATAATTATTTATATTTTTATTAACTAATTCTCTTTCCTCAGGAGTTGCAATAGAATAAAAAATATAAACAATACTATCTTTTGTTTTTTGTAAAATATTCTGTTCATTTAAAGTTTTTGTTTTATCATAAACAAATTTATATTGTCCATTATAAGACTCAACCAAATTTTTAATTTTATCAGGTATTTTATTATATAAATCAGGCTCTAAATACTTAAAAATTTCTTTAAGTTCCATAAGCATTCTATCTTCTTCTTTAGTAACTTGATATACCATAACTTTTTTCCTCCATATCTATTATTTATCTCCTGGTTCATTATTACCATAAACAGTATGTCCATATATAGAAATTTCACCTAGATCTTGATGATTTGCTAATCTTTTAACAATTTCAGCAACAGCAAATATATTCTTTTTAGTCGTTTCTGTATTAACAATTTCATCTGCTGATATTGTAAATTCACCTTCACCTACTTGGTGACCTTCTGTTAATTGAAGATCTGTATCATAATCAACTGAAATATAATATGTATCTGATTTTTCCCATATTTTTACAGGCTTACCAAAAAGTTCAGTATCTATAACATAACTTTTTTCTGTAGTCCCTGCTTCTGGAGATGTTTCTTCGAATAATACTTCTGGTGTTTCAAGTGTTCCAATACTTGCTGAAATAGATAAAACATCTCTTTGTAAATTTTGCATTGCAATTCCATATTCTGAAACTTCTAATTTTGCAACAGCTTCTTCATAAGCAGTTCTATCGTCTCCACCATTTCTATTAAAAGCATCAATTGAATCTTGATTATACATTAAAAATAGATCCATATTTCCTTCATATATACCTAATTGAGCATCTTTTGCTGCTTGAATTTTTTTAAGTGCTTCTTGCTTTTGAGCATCAGTAGCGTTTTCATCTTGTATAACTTGAGTAGCTTCATTAATAATTTGTTGCTGTTCATCAAAACTTTTTGTAATTTCTTCAATTCTCTCTTCTTCACTGACTCTTGACTCATCTGTAGAGTTTTCAAAATACTCACGAATTCCTTCATATGATCCATTATTTTCAGCTAAATATTCAGCTCTTTGATGTTTTATAAGAATACCAGGATTTTCTATTACAGAAGAAGGAATTTGTACATCTTGATCTCCTATTCTTATTGATATTATATCTGATGCTTCATTAGTAACTGTATAATCACTAGGTGTAACAGTTTTTTCATTAACTGATATTTTAGTTGTTGCTATAGCAGATATTAGCAAAGCAGCAGCTAGAGCAGCAGTTCCAATTTTTACAGCTTTTCCTAGCCATGCAGGTGCTTTTTTCTTTTCTTCCTCTTTTTCCTCATCATCTTTCTTAGCTTCATCAGATGTAGTTTCAATTTCACTTTCTGAATATCCTACTGGTTCTTCTATTTCTGTAGAATCTTCTTTTGCTTTTCCTGACTCAATTGGTTTACCCTTTGTTTCTTCAGGTTTACCTTCTGTTTCATGACCTATTTCTTCAACTAAATCTTCCCCATTATCTATAACCATTGCAACAATTTGGTCTATTGTTGCACCTTCAGGTATTTTACCATGTATAATAAATTTTGTTCCAACTTTTCTTTTTTTGGCATCATCAATAATATGACCTTTTTTCATTTGTTTCCTCCTAATAAAACATTACACAATTATTTTATACTATAAAATTTTTAAAATCAATAAAAATTTTAATAAAAAAAAGACACACAATTTCAAGATTAAAAATTTGTGCATCTTTTACTAAAATTTAAAACTCTACAACATTAACTATATTTCCATGTTTTTTTATAATATTTATTAAATCATCAGTTTTTATCCAAACCGTTGCTGTATTATCATTAGGATGAACTCCTATAATTCCTGGAGAATCTTTAAAATCTTTATCTATATAAATTTGAACTTTTTTCTCGCTATCATTTAAAATTCCAAAAGGAGTTACAGCTCCAGGAATTAACCCCATAATATTCATCAAATCATTTTCTGAAGCAAAACTTAAACGTCTTGTTCCATATTTTTCTTTAAATTCTTTTAAATCAACTCTTTTATCACCTTTAACAGTTATAAGATAATAATTTTTCTTTTTATCATCTCTTACAAAAAGATTTTTTGCATCAGCTTCAGGATAAGGAAGTTCAACAGAAGCAAGTTCTTCCATATTATATACTGCTTTATGTTCAGTTACTTCAAACCAGATATTTTCTTTTTTCATATATTCATAAATATCATTTTTATTCAAAAAAATCCTCCCTATTTAAGACAGATATAATAAAAAAGAAACTCTTAATTATCTTTTTTAACAAAATGTAAAAATTTTAAATAAGTATACTATATTTTTTATGAAATGTATAGAGTTAAAATTTAAAAATTTTAATTTATGATTTATAAAAACAAAGCGGGCCAGTCGGAGCTGACCCTTCTTTGTTCCAGGACGTACACAGCTTGTCCCGGCATGGTAACTTACTTGGTAATTTCCTCCCACTTAGCCTTCAAAACGGGATCAATAATCTCCTTTCCATCAGAAAGCAAGACTTCCATTGATCTCCATTTAAATCCAGCCTGGTGAAGTTCATTGATAAGTTTCTCGTTCTTTTTGGCGATATAAGTCCTGCCGTCTCGATATACAAATGCTACAATACCATTACTCACACAATACCGACCAAGATACCAATCAGCAGCCATTTTGTAATTGTTTTCATTTATAATGGGGTAGTATTTTGTTTCAAACGGTATGCCAAAAGAATAAAGTCTTATATCGATTCCCTCATCAGGAATCACAAAGCACTTTTTGAGCACCTCATCACTGATTCCACCAATGTTATGTTCCTTGCAATATGCTGAAAAATAATCAGCAAGATAACTAGGTTCAGGGTGATTTGTCATTGTAGTTAAATTCGAATTTTCCCGAATCACCCCAGAATTCCAAGTATTGTTAATCATGTTTACCTCCTTTTGAGCAATAGCTCATTAATTATTTTGTTGATTGCTTAATGATGTAACGGAGTACAACACAACGTTTCACCAATTTAAATTATATCATATTTATACAATTCTTTCAAAATTAACAAAACATATTTTCTGCTTTTATTAATTGATTATAATTTTTTTAATAATGAATAAAAAAAATTAAATTTAGTATTGACAAATAAAAAAAAATATTTTATAATCTATACTTGTCAGAGGAAATACACAAATGCAGGTGTAGTTCAATGGTAGAATTCCAGCCTTCCAAGCTGGCTATGCGGGTTCGATTCCCGCTACCTGCTCCATCAAATTAGTCATTGTATTAGAATAGTCTAGTATGATGGCTTTTTTAGTTTCATTAGAATTTCTCTTGAAAAAAATATAATTTGCATGTATAATTATACATATTGAAAATACATTATTATAAATGCGGGTATAATTTAGTGGAAGAATGCCATGCTTCCGACCTGGTCGCGCGAGTTCGATTCTCGCTACCCGCTCCAAAATGTGCTTTGATTCAACTATTTTAAAGCATTGATAAAGCTAGTTAAAAAATAAAAATGAATATTTTACACTATATAAGTCAATTTAGTTGACTTATTTTTTACTTTTGATTAAAGTCGTTCACAAAAAAGTTAATAACATACAAATTATTGAAAATATTAATTTTCTATGCTATCATATTCACATATCTTGCAGTTGCAAGTTTTATATATAGTAACCATTAACAATAAGTATTGTAACAGGAGGGATAATAAAGAATCTAAAAACTATTAACTCGTAAACAAAATTGTTAAGGAGGAAAAAAATGGCTGAATGGGAAAGCAGCTATGGAGGAATGTTTCTTCATAATGCACGACTACTTACAAATGATGAAATCCAAAAAAGATATCCGCCTGAAGTTAATTCAAATATGGCAAGATTAACTAGAGAATTTGTAGAAAAAGGATATGATATTCTCTATGGAGAAAACCCAAATATTACTTTCTACAATTATCTGAGTTATGATTGGTCAGATGATGTAATTAAAACTGCTGCATATCTCTATAAAACGACTCCCGAAAAAATTATAGTAGGGTGTTACACAGATATGTCAGAACTAAAAGCAATTTACGCAGCAGTAAGATTAAGAAAATTGTCGGATATCCCTGTAATTTATTAAGTAAAAAGCAAGTACTTTTTAAAGCTCATCACTTTTCAAAGTACTTGCTTTTAAAAATTTTATAAGAAATGTTCTTATAACTCAATATATTCCTAATTTGTATTATTAATCTCCTCTATAATTTCTTTTCCTGTCATTTCACATGGAATATTAAGTCTTTTTATATAATTTTTATTAAAATTATTATAATAATTCATTCCAATATCATATACTTGCATATCGATTCCATTTATTTTTAATGTCCATACAGATTCTTTTGTATATGCGCCATAAGGGTATGCAAATACTTTTAAATCTTTTTTTCCTAAATTTTTCTCTATAATCTCATAAGATTTTTTTACATCATCACGAACTGTTCTAACTGAAAATCTATTATAAAATATATGTCTTGTACTATGACTAAAAATTTCTACAAGTCCACTACCTTGCATTTCTTTGCACTCTTCCCAATTTAAATATTTTTTTTCTTCAATTTCTTTTCCTATTTTATCAGTAACTACAAAAATAGATGCTTTAATATTGTATTTTTTTAAGATTGGAAAAATATATTTATAATTGCTTGAATATCCATCATCCATAGTTATTAAAATTGGTTTCTCTGGAATAGCCATCTTTCCATTATTTATGTCATTTAATTCTTGAAACGAAATAAATGTATAGCCATTTTCTAAAAAAACTTTTATATTTTCCTCAAAGCTTTGAGGACTATTAATATAACTAAAATTGTCAGAATCACTTTCAGGAACTGTTGTCACAAAATCATGATACAGCAATATTGGAATTTTTATATTTGCTTTCTTGCTTTTTAAATTCTTATAAAAAAATATTGTTATAATCACAATTATCAAAATCAATATAATTATCAAATATCTTTTTTTCAAATTAATTCACCTCTTTTATATTCTATTCATTTAGAATTTTTTTTGACATTTTTTAACATATTGTGACATTTTTCTACATCTTTCATAAGATGTACAGAGGTGATAAATATGTTTTTAATATCAACCATACTTTCACTCTTATATTTTATATTTACGATTTTTATAAGTATTAATTGGATAAATGATATAGCATGTTATTTTGGATATTTTTTAGCAATATATATTGTACTTTTTATAGCATTAATACCTGGATTTATTTTTATATTTATGTTTACAAGTTTATTATGGAATAAAAAAGAAAAAAAGAAATGTAAAACAAAAGAAGATGATGTTACACTCTTAATTCCAATGTATAACATGAAAAATTCTATTAAAGAAACTATAGAATCTATAAAAAAGCAAAAATATAGTGGAAATATTTATATTAATATAATTGATGACGGGTCAACTGATGGATCATTAGAAATTTTAAAATCTATGAATTTAGGTCCAGAAATAACACTATTAGAATTAAATCATAAAGGAAAAGCTTATGCATTAAACGAAGGATTAAAACATGTGAAAACAGATTATACCATTACTGTAGATAGTGATACAGTTCTTCATCCACTAGCTGTTAGAAATATTATGAAAAAATTATTAAATTCAAATAAAAAAACAGTAGCTACTGCTGGATGCTTATTTGTTAAAAATGTCAAAAAAAGCTTTATTACCCAATTGCAAGAATGGGATTATACTTTAGGAATATTTGGTGTTAAACTATATCAAAGTAACTATAATTCTACCCTAGTTGCACAAGGTGCTTTTAGTGCTTACAAAACAGATGCTTTAAAAAGAATTGGTGGATGGCAAAATTGTGTAGGAGAAGATATTGTTTTAACTTGGGAATTCTTAAGTAAAGGATATGAAACCAATTTTGCTCAAGATGCAATTGCTTTTACAGAAGTTCCTAAAAAATTTAAAGATTTAGCTCGTCAAAGAAAAAGATGGGCTAGAGGAATGATTGAGGCCTTCAAAAAAGTAAAAACTATAACTTCCAAAAATCTTAATCTAAAATCTAAATTTTTAATGTGCTTAAATGTATTCTTCCCTTTTATAGATCTTGCACTTCTTATATTTATACCACTTGGACTAGCTTTATTAGTATTTGGTAACCAATTATTAATTGGTTGGTTAACTCTATTTGTAATTATTCTTGGAATATTACTTTGTCTAGTTATTGACATTAAAAGAAAAGCTATGTTAAAAAAATTAGGATATAAATTAAAAAGAAGAAGTATATTAGCATTTATAGTTTATGTTTTATTATATGCATTTATTTTAGCTCCTTTTTGTTTAATGGGATATATTTCTGAATTAATAAATTCTAAGAAAAAATGGTAATTAAAATACAGTTAATTTAATAAATTTCAGAGAAGAAGATATTCATTATCTTCTTCTCTGAGTTTTTATTGCTTTAAATTAGTAAAATGGTTGTAAAATTTAATATTTTTGATATAATCATAATATCTTAATATAGATAGGAGATAAAAAATGAAAGCTATTGAAATAAAACATCCACTTATTGAACACAAGATTGGAATTATGAGAGATAAAAAAACAGGCACAAAAGAATTTAGAGAACTTGCTAGTGAGGTTGCTATGTTTCTTTGTTATGAAGCTTTAAGAGATGCTAAAACATATGATGTTCAAATTGAAACACCTCTTGCTAAAACTACTGTACAAAGAGTTAATGAAGATGATTATGCTTTTGTACCAATTTTAAGAGCTGGAATGGGTATGTCTGATGGAATAACTAGAATTATTCCAAATGCTAAAATTGGAGTTATTGGATTATACAGAAATGAAGAAACTCTAGAACCTATTAGATATTATTATAAAGTGCCAAAAGATATTGTAAATAGAGAAGTTATATTACTAGACCCCATGCTTGCAACTGGAGGCTCTGCATGTGATGCAATTAAAATGCTAAAAGAAGATGGTGTTAAAAAAATAAAATTTTTATGTTTAATTGCAGCACCTGAAGGTATAAAAAAACTTGAAGAAACTTATCCAGATGTTCAAATATATTGTGCTAAAATTGATGATCATTTAAATGATATTGGATATATTGTCCCTGGACTTGGAGACGCTGGTGATAGAATTTTTGGTATAAAATAATTTAAAATCAGGAGGATATTAAATTTGTTTGATATAAAAAAAGAATTATTAAAACTATCTAATGAAGATTACAAAAAATTCAATGAAAAATTGTGTCCTGATACTAAAAGAGAACTACTTGGGATTAAAGTCCCAGAACTTAGAAATCTAGCAAAAAAAATAGTTAAACAAGATGATTGGGAAGCTTGGGTAAAAGACGCATCTGATGAATATTTTGAAGAAGCTCTTCTTCAAGGATTAGTTATAGCCTATTCTCCTCTTAAGTTTAAAGACAAAATTCCTTTTATCAAAAATTTTGTACCTAAAATAGATAGTTGGGCAATTTCAGATACATTTGTTCCCACTTTAAAATTAAAGAAAAACGAACTAAATTTAGCATTTGATTTTATAACTCCATATTTTAGTTCAAACAAAGAATTTGAGGTAAGATTTGCAGTTATTATGCTTTTAGATTATTACATTATTGATGAATATGTAGATAGAGTTATAAAAATTTTAGATAAAATAAATCATGAAGGTTATTATGTTAAAATGGCTGTTGCATGGTGTTTAGCAGAGATTGGTATAATATATAATTCTAAATTAATGGATTATTTAAATGACAAAAACAATCTAGATGATTTTACATATAATAAAACTTTACAGAAAATGATTGAATCTAGAAGAATTACAGATGAAGAAAAAGAAATTTTAAGAAAAATGAAAAGAAAAAATATAAGAAAGGTAAAGAGTTAATATGAAAATTGGTTTTTATGCAGGAAGTTTTGATCCATTTACAAATGGACATTTACATGTAGTTAGAGAGTCTGCTAAATTATTTGATAAAGTTATTATTGGAATTGGTATTCAGCCAAATAAAACACCTAGATTTGATAAAAATATTATGAAATCTGCAATAGAAGCTGTTTTAAAACGTGAAAACATACCTAATACTGAAGTTATAATTTATAATAATCTTTCAGTTGATACAGCCAAAAAATATAATGCAACATTTTTAATTCGTGGTGTTAGAAATGGTATGGATTATCAATATGAAGAAAACTTAGCTTCAATAAATGAAGAACTTTCAGGAATTGATACAATTTATATAAGAAGCGGAAATCTTGGAAATATAAGCTCAAGTATGGTTATGGAGCTTTTACAATATAATAGAGATGTATCTAAATATCTTCCTGAAGAAATTTTAGAGATTGTTAAATGAAATGTAAAAAAAGTTGTATAATTAACTTAAAAATTAATTATACAACTTTTTTATTTTATAAAAGTATTTTTATTCTAAGTTTTTTGCACATTTTGCGCAGATATGTGGATATTTCAAGTTTCTTTTTACTATGTTCCAGGTTACTCCTGGAAATTTTTTCTTCGAAAAATTTTCCAGGAAATATTCTTTTTACTATTCTAAATTCTTTGCACATTCTGCACATACATCTGGATGTGCTTTATTGCTTCCAACTGTGACAGAATATTTCCAACACCTCTCACATTTTTCTCCATCTGCTTTTGATACTTTAACTCCTATTCCTACCTCTTCATCTGCATTTCTTCTGTTTTCACTTACTTTAACATCTGATACTATACAGATTTCTTTTAATAATTCTTCTTTACCAGATAAGAATCTGTAATCTTCACCTTCGGCAAATATTTCTATTTTTGCTTCTAATGAAAGTCCTATTTCTTTATTTGCTCTTGCTACTTCTAATTGTTTTGAAATTTCATCTCTATAATTTATAAGTTTTGCCCATTTTCTTTCTAGTTCTTCATTTTCCCATTCTTTGTGTACTTTTGGATAGAAATTAAGCATAACTGACTCTAAATTTTCACCTTTTCTATGTGGCATGTATTTCCAAATTTCTTCTGCTGTGAAGCATGTCATTGGAGCCATTATTCTAACTAATGCAGACAAAATCTCATACATTGTTGTTTGAGCAGCTCTTCTTTCTATTGAGTCTGGTTTTGAAGTATATAATCTATCTTTTATAATATCTAAATAGAATGAACTCATATCTACAACACAGAATTGATTTAATGCTCTATATGCACTATTGAATTCATATTTATCATAACTTGTAGTACAATCTTCAATCAATCTATTTAATTTTGTTAATGCCCATTTATCTATTTCTTGTAAATCTTTATATGCTACTGGTTTTTCTACATCAAAATCAGATATATTTCCTAATATATATCTTGCAGTATTTCTCAATTTTCTATATACTTCACTTACTTGTTTCATTATGCCTTTTGAAATACTAATATCTGAAGTATAATCTGATGCTAAAACCCAAAGTCTTAAGATATCTGCTCCATATTGTTTTATAATTTCTTGTGGAGCTATAACATTTCCAACTGATTTAGACATTTTATTTCCTTTTTCGTCAACTGTATAACCATGTGTTACAACTTCTTTATAAGGAGCCTTTCCTTTTGTTGCAACAGAAGTTAAAAGTGATGATTGGAACCAACCTCTATATTGGTCACTTCCTTCTAGATACATATCTGCATCTGGAAGTCCACGTTCAGCTAAAACTGATTCATGAGTTGAACCAGAATCAAACCAAACATCCATAATATCTGTTTCTTTCTTAAATTCTGTACATCCACAGTTTGGACATTTTGCACCTTCTGGCATTAATTCTTTCTCTGTTAAATCAAACCATGCATTTGTACCTTTTTCTCTTACTATATCTTGAATCTTTTTAAGACTTTCATCTGTTACATATTCTTTTTCACATTCTTTACAATAAAATACTGGAATTGGAACTCCCCAAGTTCTTTGACGAGAAATACACCAATCATTTCTCTCTTCAACCATTTTAGTAATTCTTTCTTCACCCCAAGCCGGATACCATTTTACAGTTTTTATTGCTTCTAAAGTCTCTTTTCTAAATCCATCAACAGAAGCAAACCATTGACTTGTAGCTCTGAATATAACTGGTTTTTTACATCTCCAACAATGTGGATATGAGTGATTTACAACTTGTGAAGCTAATAATAAATTATGTTCATCTAACCATTTGATAATTTCTTTATCAGATTTTGCATAATACATATCTTTAAATGGTCCAGAACCTTCTCCTCTTTGAACACCTTTACTATCTACTGTAACTATAATATCACTATTATGTTTTAATCCTAATAAATAGTCTTCTTTACCATAACTAGGTGCAACATGTACACAACCCGTACCAGTTCCAAGTTCTACATTTACAGAATCTTCTGTTCCGCAAACTACTAAAGAATCTCTATCTAAGAATGGATGCTTGCAAACTATTCCTGCTAAATATTTACCTTTCATTGTTTGCTCTATTTCATAATCTTTGATTCCTGCAATTTCCATTACTTTATCTACTAATTCTTTAGCAAAAATCAATCTTTCTTTTCCAACTTTAACAACTGCATAATCAAAATCTTCTCCAACAGCTATCATTGTATTTCCAGGTAATGTCCAAGGTGTAGTTGTCCAAATTACAATATAAGTATTATCTCTATCTATTAATCCTTTTCCATCTTTTACTGGAAATTTTACATATGCTGTATTTGAATTAACATTTTTATATTCAATCTCAGCTTCTGCCAAAGCTGTTTCACAATCTGTACACCAATAAACAGGTTTTAATCCTTTATAGATATAACCTTTTTTATACATACTAGCAAAAACTCCAATTTGTCTTGCTTCCATTTGAGGTTGATATGTTATATAAGGATGCTCCCAATCACCTAATACACCTAAACGTTTAAAACCTTCTGTTTGGATATCTTTATATTTTGATGTAAATTCTTTACATGTATCTCTAAATTGATTTACAGGAATTTCATCTCTATTTAATCCTAATTTTTCAATTGCTTTTTTCTCTGTTGGCATTCCATGTGTATCATATCCTGGAATATATGGAGTATAAAATCCTTGTAAGTTTTTATATCTTACTATAGTATCTTTTAGTACTTTATTTAAAGCATGTCCAATATGAATTTCACCATTTGCATAAGGTGGTCCATCATGTAATACAAAAGGAGTTTTTCCCTCATTTTTCTTTAACATTTTTTCATATAATTCTTGAGTAAATTTTTCTTTTAGTATCTTTGGTTCATTTTCTGGTAAATTTCCTCTCATTGGAAAATCAGTTTTTGGCAAATTCAAAGTTGAACTATAATCTTCTTTTTTCTCTTCTTTATCCATAACCTTCCATCCTTTCTTAAAATTTATTTTAACAACAAAAAAGCTATTTCTCCTAAATTTTAGGACGAAATAGCTTTAAATTCCGCGGTACCACCTAATTTGAGAATAATCTCCACTTAATTTATCTTTAACGCAAGATTTCAAACGGCTTACATTACTATTATTTCACATAAGCAACTCCAAGGTGATAATAAATATATCCATTTACTAGAATCTCAGCACCCTCTAGCTCTCTTAAAACTTACTATATTTATCGTGTCCTCTTCTCAGTTTTTAAATCAATTTTAAAAATAATATCACGTATTTTACTTTTTTTCAAGAGTTTTTGTAATTTTTTTACCAATCACTATCCCAATCTGTAGATCCCGAGTCCCATGATGAACCAGAATCCCAAGATGAACTTGAATCCCAATCACTATCATATGAAGAAGAACTTGATTCTTCATAATATTCTGAATGTTTAAAATTATCAATTCCATAACTTGAATCATAATTATTTGATTCATAGTAATCCGAATAATTATCTTTCAGACCACTTGGAGCATATGATTCATACCAACCATCATAATAGTCATATTCATACCATGTTCCACTTTGATAATAATAGTAATTATTACCATAATAATAATATCCTCTTTTAGGTGCAATACTTGATACTACTATAGCCATTATAAATATAATAAATATACCTACCATAAATACAATTAAGCATCCACTTATATCATGCTTATATGGCATTTTACTATTAATATTTTCCCCATTATTATTTCTTAAATTGTTTCTTTTTTGATTTACTATCTCTTCTTTAAGTTTTAAATAAATCTCATTTACTGCATAAGCCTCATCTTTTCCTTCATATCTTATGCTACGTGTACCATCAGACTTATTTTTATAAACTACAAAATTACCAGTTTCTTTATCTTGATAAATACCAAATGCTTTTGGTTTTTTATAATCTACTCCTATAAAAAATCTGGTTATGTCTTGTATTGGTAAATTATGTTCTTTATACCATTGCTTTAATTCTGCAATTGTTGTTGGTGTTCCTATTGCTTTTCTTTGTAAATGACTATTTACTGCTCCACAATTTGGACAATTCTCATCTGTATCACTAATATAAGAACCACAATAATCGCATTTAACTTTCATGTTTAAATCCCCCATTTTCTTTTGTTTATATTATTCTTTTTCTAATATTCTTGCTAATTCAACTCCAGAGCAAGATGCCATCATAAGTCCTCTTGTCATACCACATCCGTCACCAATTGCATAAAGTCCATTTATACTAGTTTCAAAATTATTATCTAAAACAACTTCATTACTATAAAATTTAATTTCAGGTCCATAAAGTAAATTATCAGGATTTGCAAATCCTTCTACTATTTTATCCATATCGCAAATAAAACTTATTATATCTGTCATAGTTCTATATCCAATTGCAAAAGTAATATCTCCTGCAACTGCTGATTTTAAAGTAGGCCTTACAGTATTTTCATCTAATTCATAATCCCAAGTTCTTTTTCCTCTGAAAATGTCTCCTAATCTTTGAACTACAATATTTCCAGCTCCCAATTCATTTAAGTTTTTAGCAACATTTCTACCGTAATCAATAGGTTTATCAAAAGGATATGTAAAATGATGTGAAACTAAAATTGCTAAATTTGTATTAGTGCTTTTCTTATCTTTATAAGAATGACCATTTACTAAAGCCATATTTCCGTCATATACTTCTTCAGATACAAATCCACTAGGATTTTGACAAAATGTTCTTACTTTATCTTTAAATGGATGTGGTCTACCTATAAATTTTCCTTCATACATATATGTATTAACTTTTTCCATTACTTTATCTGGAAGCTCATATCTTATTCCAATATCTACGACTCCTGGTCTTGTTTCAATATTATGTTTTTCACACATATCTACAAGCCAATTTGCTCCTTTTCTTCCAACTGCTATAACAACTTTGTCTGCATATATTTCTTCAAAATCACTAAATTCTTCATCTTCTACAAATCTAGCTGGTTTGATTTTAACTCCTTTTATCTTGTTATTTTCAACTATTAAATCTTGAACAATAGTCTCAAATTTCATTTCTATTCCATTTTGATTTAAATAATCTTCTAATTTTTTATATAATTCATGAGCTTTTTCTGTTCCTAAATGTCTAATTGGAATACTAATTAAATCTATTCCCTGCTTTTTAGCTTTAGCTTTCATTTTGCTAACTTCATCTTTGTACTCTATACCTTCTAATTTCTTATCAGCTCCAAAATCTAAATATATTTTGTCTGTATAATCAATTAATCTTTTTGTATTTTCAACTCCTATATATTTATGCAAATTTCCACCAACATAAATATCATCATCTTCTTCATTATACAAAGAAAGTTTTCCATCTGAAAAAGCTCCAGCTCCAGAGAATCCGCTAGTTATATTGCAAAATGGCTTGCATTTTACACACTTTCCAATTTGTTCAATTGGACAATTTCTTTTCTCTACTTGTTTTCCTTGATCAATAAGTAAAATATTTTTTTTCTTACTTAATTTTAGATACTCATAAGCAAAAAATACACTACTTGGTCCCATTCCTACAACAATAACATCATATTTTTTCATAAGCTCGCCTCCTTTTGCGAATATATTTAAGCAATTTGATTATATCATAAATAACAATATTTACAAGGTAATATATTTACAAAAAAATTATTTTATTCCTTTAATATTTAAATTTGTCATATTATATAATAAGAAAGCTTTCAATTTTTTTATTAAAAAAATTTTTCATTAAAATTTGTATATTTTAGAATTTTATATTATACTATTATTGTGATTTTATTTTTGTATATAAAGTGAGGTGAATTTTATGTTAGGATATGAAAGTGAAAATGAGCCTATTATTACTAATACATCAGATTATCTTACAAAAACATTTTTTAGAATGTTTTTAGGATTATTGGCAACTGCATTTGCAGCTGGTTACACTTATTATTCTGGATTATTAGAGCCAATCATAGAAAGTGGCGCATTTTTAATGCTTTTTATTGTTGAATTTATATTAGTTATAGCTTTTTCAGCTGGTTTTAGAAAATTCTCGCCAGGTGTTGTAACTGGTTTATTCTTTGCTTATGCTATAGTAAATGGTATAACTTTTTCAACATTATTTGCATACTTTGAACTAAGCTCAATTGTTTATGCATTTTTAGGTTCTGCCGCTATTTTTGGTATTATGGCTTTAATTGGGAAAAATACTAAAGCTGATCTAACAAGTTTTGGAACTATGCTTTCTGTAACTTTATTAGTTGGATGTGTAGTTTCAATAATAAATTTATTTATTGGAAATGGCTTAGTAGATATTGCTTTAGATTGGATTATTTTATTTGTTTTCATGGGATTTACAATGTATGATATGAATAAAATAACTCATATATATGAAGAAGGAGTTATGGATGATGAAAAACTATATGTTTATGGAGCTATGGAATTATACTTAGACTTCATTAACATATTCTTAAGAATTCTTTCATTATTCGGAAGAGCAAGAAGAGACTAATTGTATATTAAAATAAATAGGTAAAAAAATATCCCCTGATGGGGATATTTTTATTTATATTAAAAATACTTTTTACATTACATATAATAATATACAGAAGAAATGTAATATGCTAGCTAACAATATACATAAATGAAAAATTGAATGCATCCATTTATGTTTTTTACCTAAGCCATAAAGAACAGCTCCTATCGTATATATTACTCCTCCTAATACTAATAAAACAAATCCTGTAGTTCCAAGTAATGTAGGTAATACATTTACTTTAAAAACTATGCACCAACCCATTACTAGATAACAAATCATAGAAAATGTTTTATATTTTTTTAAATCTATTCCATTTAATATAATTCCAATGATTGCCATTGCCCATACAACTCCAAATATTGTCCATCCTAAAGCCAAATTATATTCTCTTAATGTACATAGAGCAAATGGTGTATAACATCCTGCAATCATTATAAAAATCGTACAATGATCTAAAACTTGAAAAACTCTTTTAGCAAATAGATTTTTACTAAGACCATGATATACACTTGACATCGTAAAAAGTACAATTAGTGAAACTCCATAAATAACACCGCTTACGACTCCATATCCATTATGATGAATTGCTGCAAAAACACTGCAAAGTACTATTGCTACAATTCCTAGTAACACTCCTACAATATGTGAAGTCATATTAAAAATCTCTTCACCTTTTGTATAAATAGGAAGAATTCTATCTTTTAATTTTGTTCTTTTTGACATAAATTAAATCCCTTCATAATTTAGATTTTTAATTTACATATTGACTGTCTTTTACCCAAACAGAAACGCTTCCACCATTACAGAAAAAGTTTCCGTTTCCTTCTCCATCAATATATACTTTTTCTTCCGTATTTCCTAAATAATCATAAAACATTGAATTTGCAAATTTTTTTCCAACATTCATAGTTATACAACCACCATCTTTATCACTCATAACAACTGCTAAGCCAGAGTCTGAATGTTCAAAATCTCCTTGGCGTACAAAACCTATAACACTTCTATCATAAAAATAATCTATTTGTTCTCCATAAGCAAAATATTTCCTTAATTTTAATAATTTATCCAAAATTTCATTTTTTGCTGAAACTTCTTTTGCAGGAATTCCATAATAGTCGCCGTAAAACACACAAGGTAAACCTTCTTGTCTTAGTAAAATTAATGAATATGCTAACGGTTTAAACCAATCTAAAATCCATGATTCTAAAGCTTGTCCTGGTTCTGTATCATGATTATCTACAAAAGTTACTGCTTTATCAGGATTATCTTTTACTAATGTTCCTTCAAAGATTTCACTCATATTAAACTCTCCATTACTAATTGAAGCTTTAAAAAAGTTATAATGAAGTGGAACATCAAATAAACTCATTTTATATTCTGTTTTTTCAAGATAATTTTTCAATGTGTCACTATTAATTGTCCAATATTCTCCTACTGCAAAAATTTCTTTATCACTAATTTCTTGAATTGCATCTAACCACTCTGGGAAAAAATCAGCTCTAATATGTTTAACTGCATCTAATCTAAATCCATCAACTCCTGTAAACTGAAAATACCATTTTCCCCATCTAATAAGCTCATCTGAAACGTCTTTATTATTCATATCAATATCTGCACCCATTAGATAGTCAAAATTTCCTTTTTCTTTATCAACTTCTTCATCCCATTTTTTTCCATAGAATTTATATACAGATGCTTTTTTTGTTTCTTCATCCCAATCAACACCATGGAAATGGGTCCAATCCCATTTAAAACTTGAATATTTATCTCCTCTTCCTGGAAAAGTATATTTAGTCCAAGCTTTAATTGGTGTTGCAGAGGTCAAGCTAACATTTCTATCATTTGAATCATCTTGAATAGCCAAAACCTCTTCACATTCATCTGCTCCCAGTTTATGATTTAATACAATATCAGCTAAAACTTTTATATTATTTTCTTTTAAAACTCTTATTGCATTTAAATATTCATCTTTTGTTCCATATTTTGTTGGTATAGATCCCTTCTGATCAAACTCACCTAAGTCATATAAATCATATACACCATATCCCACATCCTCTTTACCTGCCGCACCTTTATATGCAGGTGGAAGCCATATATAATTAATTCCTAAGTTAGCTAAATGGCTAGCATCATCACGCACCTTATTCCAAAGAGTAGAATCAGCTGGCAAATACCATTCAAAATACTGGATTAAGCAGTTATTCACTGTTTCTTTCCTCCTAATTTTTTTATTTAATCTTCTGTAATTATTAATATATTTTACTACTGAGTATCTGTAAGTTCTTCTTTTACAACAATTGTAACTATGGTTCCTTCTTCAACTTCTTTTCCAGATGTAATACTTTGCGAAACAACAACTCCAGTAGTTCCTTCAACTATTACATTTAAATTGCTCTTTTGTAATGTCGAAGTTGCATCTGAAATAGATTTACCTTTTACATCAGGAACTGTGACTGATGTTCTAACATCATTTTCACTTGTATATAAATATATAGTTGATCCATTTTCTAAATAACTGCCAGCTTTTGGCATTTGATCTGTAACTAATGTTGTATTTTCATCTACTCCTGATGGAACAACCACTTCAAATCCATTAGCCTCTAATTTCGATTTAGCAGATGCTACAGTTTGACCAGTAACACTTGATACATAAGCTCCTGTAGATTCTGAAACTGTTGCTTCTGTATTATCTGTAGCAGTAGAGTTTGTTGATGTTACACCTAAATATGGTAAAACTTCTGATAAAATTTCTCCAACAACAGGTCCACAAACTGTTCCACCTTGGTGTTCTTGCTCTTCAGTTAAGCCATATAAAGCTAAGAAACAAACAACTTCAGTATTTTCAATTGGAGATATTCCTATAAATGAAGCAACATATCCTTCTTCTTCTTTTCCAACAGGTGGTTCTGAAGTTCCACTTTTTCCTCCTATTTCATATCCACTAACTGCTGCGTGTCCACCAGTTCCATCTGTAACTACTGATTTCATCATATCTTTTACTTGATTAGATGTTTCTTCTGAAATTACATGTCTTACTTCTGTAGAATCAACAGTTGTAATTGAACCTGTATCAGTATTTTCAATTTGTTTTACTATCTTTGGCTCAATTAAATTTCCGCCATTTACAACACAAGATACTGCTGTAACCAATTGAAGTGGTGTAATTGAAAATCTCTGTCCAAAAGACATTGTTGCGAGTTCAATAGGACCTACTTTTGATTCTTCAGTAAATATTGATGATGGTGTGTAAGCTATATCTGAACCTACTTTATCAAATAATCCAAATGCTCTAAAATATTTATATAATGTTGATGTACCTATTCTTTGACCTAATTGCATAAATGCAGGGTTACAAGATCCTTCTAATGCTTTTCTTAGTGAAAGTTCTCCATGAGGATTATAATATCTCCAGCAAGCTATTGGAGGTTCTCCTTCAACAACTGTATAATATCCTGTGCATAAGAAATCTTTTTCCGTATCTGTTTGAACAACTCCTTCTTCTAGTCCAATTGCTGAAACTAATATTTTAAAAGTTGAACCTGGTTCATATAAATATGAAACATTTTTATTTGCCCAAAGTTCATAAAAAGCTGCATTTTTAGCATCTGAATCTAATTTATCCCATGAGTTTGCTAAACCTGTTGCATTAACATCTTGAGGATTATTTAAATCATAATCTGGATAATTTGCCATTGCTAATATTTCACCATTTTGTGGATTCATAATAATAACTCCACCATATTTTGCACTATTTTCCTCAACAGCTTCTTGTAAATATTTTTCTGCAATTCCTTGAACTGTAGAATCTATTGTTAAATAAATATTACTTCCATTTTCAGATGCAACATATTCTTCCATATCATCTGATATTGCATCACCATTAACATCAGATGTAATTGTAAGTTGTCCTGAAGTTCCTGTTAAAACTGAATTCCATCTTTCTTCTAGTCCATATAATCCTGTATTATCTGTTCCACAAAATCCTATTAATGTTGATGCTAAAGTATCATTAGGATAATATCTTTTATAATCTTCATCTATATTGATTCCAGAAGTTATTCCCTCTTCTTTCATCCAATCTTGAAGTTCAGCAATTTTATCTGATTCAACTTTTTTTGCTATTACAACAACTGAAGAATCACTCTCTAATTTTGAAAGTGCCTCTTCATGAGTAATACCAAAAATTTCTGAGAACTTTGCTGCTAAAGTTTCATTATCAACTTCTGTATTATTAGAATATTTTATTTTTCCAGGGTTTACAGAAACAGTATCAACACTAACACTAACAGCTAAAACCTCTCCGATTTTTATCATAAATAGTTCCTCTATTAGGACTAATAACTTCACTTGTAGTTTGTTGAGCATAAGCTGCTTGTTTATATTCTGTGCCTTTAACAGCAACTATATATGTCATTTTTCCAATTACACATGCAAAACCGATTGTAATAACAGTAGCAACTAGAACCATTCTAGCTCTAATACCTTTATTTTCTTTTATTCTTTGTTCTTTACTCTTTTTAATTTTTTTCTTAGCTATAATGCTCACCTCTTATATCTTTAGTTTTTTGATATTATATCATTACTAGATTTTTATATCAACCAAAAAAATGAAATTTAATTAAACATTAAAAATTTAAATTTTTATTATAATTTTAATGTTTTATTTTTAATTTAAAATTAAATATTAAAAATTTATAAATTTCATAATATTAAAATTGACAAAACTAATTTGAAATAATATAATGTTTAAAGTTATACAAAGGTAAATTTTTAATTTAATTAAAATTTAGATTTTGCTTAAGGAAGGGGGCTATATTTAAAATGGCTTATAAAATTGATCCAGAAAAATGCATTAGCTGTGGAGCTTGCGCAGGTGCTTGCCCAGTAAGTTGCATAAAACAAGGTGATACATGCTATGTAATAGATAAAAGTACTTGCATAGAATGTGGTACATGCGCTGGAGTTTGCCCAGTTGGAGCACCAGAGCAAGAATAATTAAATAAGAAAAAAATTTCCCAATCATTTAAGATTGGGATTATTTTTTATTTTAATAGTCATCTTCGGTTTTTTCTGTTTTGTCTAGTTTTTCAAGTTCTTCTAGTTCTTTTAAATCTTCTTCGTTTTCAACGTCTTTTGCTGTAATCTTATCATCACCTTCTACATCTTTTAATACTGTTACATCTTTAGCATCATATTTTTTAAAGAATGTATCTTCTCCATCTTTAAATTTTATTCTTAATCTTTCTTTTAGAGTTTCAATAGAAACAACCTCTCCAACACCATCTTCTGTTTTAACAGTTGCACCTACTTTTGGAAGGCTTTTTAATTTATCTAAATAAACATTTTCTTCGAATTTTAAACAACACATAAGTCTACCACAATTTCCTGAAATTTTAGATGGATTTAAAGAAATATTTTGCTCTTTTGCCATTTTTATAGAAACTGTTTCAAAATTATTTAAGAATTTAGTACAGCAAAGTTCTCTTCCACAGACTCCGGCATCCACCCATTCTTCTGACTTCATCTCTAACACCGATTTGACGTAATTCAATTCTAGTTTTAAAAATTGCAGCTAAATCTTTTACAAGCTCTCTAAAATCAATTCTTCCATCAGCTGTGAAGTAAAAAATAACTTTGCTTCCATCAAATTTGTATTCAACTTCAACTAATTTCATTTTTAATCCATGTTCTTTAACTTTTTTCTCGAAGATTTCTTTTGCCTCTGGCTCTTTAGATTTGTTTTCTTTGTACATTTTTCTATCTTTATCATTAACAATTCTAATTACTTTTTTAAGTGGTTCTGTTACTTTATCATCTTCAACTTCTTTAAAAGGGATTACAACTTCTCCAAATTCTTCTCCCATTGCTGTATCTACTATTACATTCATTCCAACATCCAATTTAAAGTCTAATGGATCAAAATAATATATTTTACCTGTTTTCTTAAATCTTACTCCTGTAATTTTTCTCATTTAAGTTCCTCCAAATATTATATATCAAGTTATCTATACTCATGTCTAAATTTGCGTTTGATTTCAATTTATTAATACAATCATTTACCCCATTTATGCATTTTAAATATTGTATATTTTCTTTTGATTTTGCATATAAACATACTATAAGATAATCTAATGTTTCATATATTTTTTCTTTATTATACATGAATTTTGAGTCTAAAAAAATAGAAATAATATCCTTTTTTTCCATATTATCTATAAGTATATCTATTTGTGAATATAATTCTTCATTTTCTTTAAGATTAATCGCCTTTCCTATGCTACCACCGAATGCTCTTAACATATTTTCTGTAATTTTTTCATAGCCTAAATTATTTTTAGCATATTTGATTAAATCTTTATCATCAATATTTGAAAATTTAATTTTCATACATCTTGATTTTATAGTATTTAAAATTAAATTTTCATTTGAAGATATTAGAATTATTGTAACAAATTCTGGCGGTTCTTCTAAAGTCTTTAGTAAACAATTTTGCGCTTCTTTTGTTATTTTTTCACTATCATTAATAATATATACTTTTCGATTTGAAACAATAGGTTTTTCTATTACTTTATTTATAAGATTTCTGATTTGTTCAATTTTAATAGTTTCACCTGTTTCATTAATTATCTCAAAATCTGGATGATTATTTCCATCAAAACATATACAAGATTTACAATTACAGTTATCATCATTTGGATTTAAACAAAGAATATATTTGGCAAACTCTTTTGCCACCTTAAGTTTGCCGAATACCTTCTGTTCCAATGAACATATAACTATGTAATATATTATTATTTTCTATACTTTTTCTTAAGTAATTTTTAACGTTTTCGTTTCCAATTACATCATCAAATTTCAATTGCTTATCCTTCCCTTACTCAACAGTTCCAATTTTATTTAATGGCCAAAATCTACAAATTACAACTCCTTCAATTTTATCATAAGGTATACATCCAAAACTTCTACAATCTGTACTTTGAGTTCTATTATCACCCATACAGAATAAATATCCTTCTGGAACTATAAAATCAGTTAAAATTTCAGATTCTGTTATTACATCTGGTTGTAAATAATCTTCTTCTAATTCTTTACCATTTATATATACTTTTCCTTCTTTTATTTGAACATGTTCACCAGGCATTGCAATAACTCTTTTTATATAACTTCTTTTTGTTATTTCTAAAACATTATAGAAAAAGTTTGACACTATTCCTCTTTCTTCATCAGAATAAATTGCAACAGGATTTGATTGATCAACTGTTGATGAAGAATATGTGTAAGAAGGAGCTTCAAATGTAATTATATCTCCTCTTTCTGGCATATTTCCTGTAATTCTAAAAGTTCTTGAAACTATAAGTCTTTGATTCTCTTCAAGAGTTGGATACATAGAAACCTGTTTTACCACTGTTGGAGTTGCAATATAATATCTAAACAACAATGTTAAAATAATTGCTATTACTATGCATATTACCCACTCTAATATATTTTTAGTTTTATCGCTCATTTGGATCTTTGGAGCTTTTGTTTTGTCCTCTTCCAATTGTACCTTCTCCTTTTTTCTTTTAGCTTATTATTTTTTAGATTTTCTTGCATCTCTCTCTTCTTTATCTTTTTTTAAATTTTCTTCCATTTGTGATAAAAATTCCTCTGTAGAACTAGAAGTTTTCTTTGATTTTGTATATCTTTTACTAGATTTATTTTCTTTTTTAGTCTCTTCTTTTGGTTCATCTTCTATATCATCATTTATAGATGCAGAAAAATCATCAAGACTATCTAATTCATCTATAATTGGATCCACATCTTTAGCCTTTTCTTCTTTAGTTTTTTCTTCAGGTTTCTTTATAGGTGGATAATCAAATACCATTGTTTCTTCTATTTTCTTTTTTGGAATTTCTTCTTCATCAATTTTATCAATTATACTTGTATCAAATTCTTCTCCATATGCTTCTGAATCATCTGGTTCTTCTTTTGAGTCTTTTGGTTGTGACGATTCTACATCAGTTTCTGAACTATCAATAGAAGGAGGATCCGCATATAAATCATTATTGTCTTTCATAGCAGAAAATAAAGATTTTTCATCTTCACCATCATATTTTACTGGTTTTTCTTCTTCATCATTGTTATTATATTCAAATGAATTATCATCTTCATCATATTCTAATGATTCTGATAAATCATTACTATCTATATTATCTTCTTCATAAGTAATATTATCTGCCTCATATTTAGGATCTTCCTTTTTGATACTCTTTTCTTTTGACATTTTTTCCTTTTTTGGTGCTTTTGCTTTCTTTGATGTTTTTTCTCTCTTAACAGGATAATCTCTCTCATCAGTTTCTTTTGAGTCCATTTTATATCCTAAAAATAAAAGTAAAATAACTATTAAAACTGCAACTCCAATTGCAATATATTTCGTTATGCTTGTAGTAGTATCTGAAGAAGTTTCTGCTGTAGCAGCAAAACAATTATTACCTAAAAACAATAAACCTGCTACAGATAAAGTTAAAGTTGTTTTTAATTTTCTCATAATTTTCCATCCTCTCTATTTTTTTCTGTTGTATTTTTTTGACTTTTTTCTAAAGCCTTTTTTGTTGGTATCCTAATTACTACTTCTGTTCCTTTTCCAAGCTCACTTTTTATGTCAATTCTTCCACCATTTTGTGTTAAAATTTCTTTTGCTATTGGAAGTCCGAAGTCCTGTTCCACCCATTTCACGAGTTCTTGATTTATCTACTCTATAAAATCTTTCAAAAACTTTATCAATATCTTCTTTTGGAATTCCTATTCCATTATCAATAACTTTAATATAAGCATCATTATAAACAAATCCAACGTAAACTTTTATTGTTCCGCCTTCACCTGTATATTTTATACTATTAGAAATTATATTTAGAACAACTCTTTCAATTCCTTGTTTATCTGCATAAACTAAAGGAACATCTGCTGTTATTAAACATTCTGCATCTTGATTTTTCTTTTCAAATTCAAACCTTAGTCTATCAACAGTCTGTTTTACTAATTCACCTAAATCAAACTCTTCTTTTGATACACTTGTATTATTTTCATATCTAGATAATGTTAATAAATCACCAACTAATTCAGCCATTCTATTTGCTTCGTCTGAAATTCTTCCTAAAAAGTCTCTTTGCATTTCTTCAGGAACATTATTTTGAAGAAGAGTATCAGAATATCCCATTATTGAGGTTATTGGCGTTTTTAACTCATGAGAAACATCTGCAACAAATTCTTTTCTCATACTATCTAGTTTAACATGTTCTGTTATATCCTGAATTACTACCATAACTCCTGCAGGTCTATCATTTTCATTTTTAAATGATGCAAAAAACAAATTCATGGTTTTATCATCAACTTGTATTTTTCTTTCAGAAGAAGTCCAGTTTTCTAGATATATTATTTTTTCCATATTTATATCTACATCATATTTACTAAAGATTTCTTCAAAAGTTTGATTTTCATCAACATTTAAAAATGTTTTTGCTGCATGATTTATATGAATAATTTCTCCTTTAATATTAAATGCTATGATTCCATCTGTCATGTGTAATAATATAGTTTCTATTTGTTTCTTCTGTCTTGTAACTTCATTAAGATTTTCTTTCAATTCTTGATTCATAACACCAAACGCATCCGCTAAATCATCAAATTCATTTTTGTTTTCTGATTTAGCAACTTTTCCATCACTTAAATATTTTCCATGAGCAATGCTTTCAGCGCTTTTTACTAATTTTGAAATTGGTGCTAAAACAACTTTTGCTATTACAAAACTAAATATAATAGCAAAAACAATAAATGCACCAAGTGCATAATAAATAGCAACCTTTATTTGTTCTGATTGTTCGATTACATATTCTTGAGCACTTACATTATCATTTAAATAAGAACAAATATCATCTAGTTTATATAAACTAAATATTCCTAAACCTGTTATTACAATGATACCCAAAATTGTAAAAATCATAACAATTTTTATTTGTATGCTTTTTAACATTTTAACTTTCCCGTTTAAAAAAATATTTTTTCTCAAACTAACTCCTATTTTATGCTGTTCTTATTATATACTTATATGTTTTTTTATTCAAGTAAATTTTAAAAATAATTTAAAATTTAGGAATAAAAGACATAAAAAAATTCCTTAGGGCTTTTGAAGTCCTAAGGTATTTTTTAAGTATTTTTATCTGTAACATAATATCCAGATCCTCTTTTTGTTATAAGAATTTTTGGATTTGCTTTATCTTTTTCAATTTTATCTCTAATTCTATTCATTGTTACATCTATTGTTCTGATTGCTCCAACATATTCTTCATATTCCCAAACATCTCTTAAAAGCATTTCTCTTGTAACAACTTGTCCAGGTTGTGAGGCTAAATATTTTAGAACATCAAATTCCTTTTTAGTTAAGTTAATAACTTTATCTTTTACTCTAGCTTCAACACGTTTTAAATCAAGTGTTAAATCGCCAACTTTAATTATATCATCTTTGTTTTCTGGTTTTACTTGATTATTTTCAACATTTGTATTTAATTCTGCTTTTCTTAAATTAGCTTTTACTCTTGCAATAACTTCTCTAATCTGAAAAGGTTTTGTAATATAATCGTCTGCTCCAATTTCCAATCCAACAATTTTATCTGTTTCTGTATCCTTTGCAGAAATCATTAAAATTGGAATATTAGACATATTTAAAGAATATCTTAATTTTTTACATACAGATTTTCCATCTAATTTTGGTAACATTACATCAAGTAAAATTAAATCTGGCCTATCTTTTAGAGCTACATCAACAGCTTGCAAACCATCTGCTGCTTCGATTGTATTATATCCTTCATTTTGTAAATTAAAAGCTAATAAATCTCTAATATTTTTTTCATCATCAACTATAAGTATAGTTTTTTTATCTTTATCGATTACGTTTTCCACTCCTAATGTCACCTTCCCTTTTCAAATTTTACATATTCTTTATATCACATTAAAATAATTATTACAAGTTTTTTACAAATTTTTTTCAAATATTTTTTATTTGTTAACGTCCACCTTCACCTGGATTTGATGGAGGCGTTTTTTTGTCTTTTTCTTGTTTAGTTTTCTTCATTTCTCTTAATTTATCTGTTGTTTTTTCGGCTACAGTAGTAAGTAATTCCGTAATTTTTCCTTGTTCATTTTCAGGAAATTCTTTTATTATATCTAAAATTTTTTCAAAATTACTAGCGATTTCTCTTCTTAAATCTGGATTTGAAATTGACTCTAATGTTGTTGTTAATGAATCAACTTCTTCTGTTCTTTTATAACCATGAATTTGATTTCTTATATCTTGTATTTGATGTTTTTTCAAAGGACAATTATTATTTTGACATTTTATTTTTATTTGATTAACTAATTCATTTTCCTCTTCTTCATTAAATTTTCTTATTGCTTCAGATTCTGGAATAACCATAACCCTACTATCTGGAGATTGATCTATATATTGAGAAACAACATTATCTGCTACCCCATCAATAATTAGCTTCTTACATATTTTTTTATCAAATTCACTTTTTGGTCCATCAACTTTTAAATTTCTATATTCTCTATTGATAAGTTCTGGTAAATCACGATCTAACATTTCAACTGGTGAAATTAATTTAGTATATCTTGTTACAGCTATTGCATTTGGTATCTCATAATAATAAAACGCAGACCTTCTAGCAACAATTTTATCTACCATTTCATTAATCTTTTTACTTCTTGATGCTCCTTCAGAACCTATAATGTTTAAAATTCGAGATACAAATTGATTATCATTAGAAACTTCTGTACATGATGTCTCATAAATTTCTTCTAATTTTGCTAAATCTAAATTTTCTTGGATTTCTGTTCTAGTACTATCATCATTAATTCCTGGGACTATTCTTTCTGCATCTTTAACACCTACTTCTGGAATATTTATAATTTCTCTTAATTGTTTATCCGGAATAAAAGATGCTTCTTCTGCAACTGCAACACCAACAGCTTTAGAATCATTTTGTATAAGATTTTTTACAAATTCTCCAGCTGCTTCATCAGGAATTTTTCCACGATCTATTAATACTCTAGTTATTGCTCTTAATAATTCAACAGCTTTATCTTTTTCTTCTTCTGATAATTCAGCAATTTTATTTACCTCTGAATTTGCTGTAATAAAATCTTGAGCTTCTTTTAAAGTCTGTTCAGCTATAACTTTAGGGGAATCTATATCTTCAACTTTTTCTTCAGCATTATCTACTATTTTTTTTGCATTTTCATCTATAACTGCTTTTCTACTCTTCTTAGGTTTTTCTTCTTTTCTTTTGAAAAATTTTTTTGCCATATGTATACCTCCTGCCAAAATAAATCTATTTAATATTATATTTTACAAAGCTCCTTTATGTCAAGCATATAAGGAGCTTTGTTTTTACATTATAACTTCTATATTATAGATTTTCCCATCATCAACTAGCAAAATTTTTTTATCTATGTTTTCTTCACCATTTACCAAAAATTTTGTTACACCTGTATTTTTCTTATTTGGATTTTTTACTTTTATATTATAAGCTGAAGTTTTATATTTATAATGAATCTCATATTCTTTCCAATTTTCTGAAATACATGGTTCAATTTTTAAATATTTTGATTCTATTTTAAGCCCTAAAATATACTCTGTAATTAAATTATAGTACCATCCGCTAGAGCCAGTATACCAACTCCATCCACCTGTTCCTTTTAAATTTTCTGCTGAATAAACATCTGCTGAAACTACATATGGTTCTACTCTGTATTTTTTTGCATTATCCAAATTTAGTGAATGATTTATAGGATTTATCATTTTTGCATACTGAACCACCTTTTCACCAAAACCTAATTTTGAAAGTGCAATAATAAACCATATAGCAGCATGAGTATATTGACCACCATTTTCTCTTATTCCCTCTGGATATGCTTTTATATATCCTGGATTAAATTTGCAATTTTTAAATGCAGGCCAGAATAATTTTATAATTTTATTTTCTCTGTCAACTAAACTATTTTCAGCCTCTTCCATAGAAATATATTTTTTATCATTATCAGCACAATCTGATATAACACCCCAACTTTGAGAAATACTATCTATCTTGCATTCTTCACTTGTAACACTTCCTAAAATATCTCCATCATCTGTTATAGCTCTTTCAAACCATCTTCCATCCCATCCTTTTGTATTTAAGTTTCTCCTTAATTCATCTTTTATTTTTTCAAATTTATTTTTATTTTCTTCATCTGTTTTATATTCACAAATATTTAAAAATTTATTTAAAATATCATATAAGAAAAATCCGAAGCCAAACACTTTCACCTTTTCCTTTAGTACCAATATTACTGAATCCATCATTCCAATCTCCTGAGCCAATTTTTGGAAAGCCATTTTCTCCGAAATTTAAACTTTTATTAAT
Organism: uncultured Clostridia bacterium; assembly: GCA_944389125.1. Taxonomy (GTDB): domain Bacteria; phylum Bacillota; class Clostridia; order TANB77; family CAG-508; genus Scatovivens. Next base: position 124,673 of record CALXLF010000004.1, read on the forward strand.
TGCTCTAATACAATGTTTATAAATAGATTCTTGTTCTTCAGTTTTATAAAATTGATTATAAGTTTCTTGCTCACCTTCTTTTAAACTTTCACCTTTTAGATATGCTACATTTTCTTCTAAAATGCTATAATCTGCTGTAACTTCTATATATTCTGCTACTGAATATGGTAACCATAATAAATCATCTGAAAATCTTGTCCTGCATCCTTTTTTTGTTTCTTCATGCCACCAATGCAAAACATCTCCTTCCATAAATTGATGTTCAGCACATCTTAAAATCTGTTCTCTTAACATCTCTTGATCTATATATTTCATTCCTAAACAGTCTTGGAGCTGATCTCTAAATCCAAAAGCTCCACCTGATTGATAAAAAGCAGTTTTTGCCCAAAGTCTACAGTTAATAGTTTGATATATAAGCCAACCATTTGCCATTATATTTATCTCATCTTCAGGTGTTTGAACGACTAAAGTATTGTTTAAATTTAACCACTTTTTATAGACTTCATTTAGTGAGTCATTAATAAATTTTGTATCACATAAATCTATAGCTTGTTTTTCAATATCTTCTACTTTATTTTCTTGTCCAATAACTAGATTTAAAAATTTTTCTTCATATGGTTCTAAACTTAATTCAAATTCCAAACCTATGCAATTCCCTATTCCACTTTGATTTTCAAAATTTTCATTAAATAGTGCATCTGGTAAATTTAAATTTCCTCTTCCAAAAAATACTTTTTTACTTTTAGTATAATTTAAAATCTTTTCATTTGATGTTATATATGCTATTTTTTGAAATTCTGGAGTTCCAATATAATTTTTAGCAAAAATTATATTGTTTTTCTTATCAATATATATATTTCCAAAAGTGGCCCATTCATCTTCTCCAAGTACAATTTTTAGATAAACAACAATTTTTAAATTTTTATTTTCTGCAGTTGTATTTTTAAATCTAATTTTGTTTATACAAGCTGATTTATCTAATGGAACAAAAATATCAGTTTCTTGCAAAATTCCATCACAAACATTTTGATATTTTGCATAACCAAATCCATAAGTTATATAATAATAATTCTTATTTGGTAAAATATTAGAATTTAAGCTCCAAGCTTTATTATTTTCCATATTTCTTACATAAATTATCTGAGATGGTATATTTAAAACTGTATTATTATTCCAACTAGTTATCCTGTTTAATCTACTATTTTTATTCCAAATAATATCACACATATTTTCAGTAACCACTACTCCAAACATTTTATTTGAAATACAATTACTCCAAATTGTAGGAAGACTATTTTCTTGATTTACTGCAAATCTATATTCTTTTCCATTTGGAGTAAATCCTCCATAACCGTTAAAGAACTGCACATCTTCTTCTCTTTTTTCTAATATTTCTTCATCCTGTTTTATTTCTATATTTTTAGGCTTATCTAACACTTCCTCGCTTTTAGTTTTTAAGAAGTCTGATATTCCACCATTTTCAGATACTAATATTACTCTAGATTTTAACTCTAAAACTTTTAAATCATCTGGTTCTATTAAATTTTTATTTAAGATAAAAATACCTGATTTTATATTTCTTAAATAAATTATTTGTTTATCCATAACTATATCTTCAACAGCTCTTTGAACTAATCTATTATAAACTTCTTTTTCTTCATCTACTATAACTAAATCCATAAATATATTTTTTACTCTATAAAACATATAACTCTCTATTATTTCTCTTACATTATCTATTGAATTTAGAGTTTTTACTTTTACCAAAATTATTGGTAAATCTCCTGATATTCCATATTTCCATAAACTATTTATCTCATAATCTTTATTTAAATCTAAATTTAAATTTTTGCATATATTTTCATCTAATATATAATTTAATAATTCTTGATATTCTGCTGATTGTTTTGAATTTATCTGTAAATATTTCATTTCTTCTTCAATTCTAGCTTTTCCAATATCAAAGACTTTTAAAATTTCATCTTCATTTTTCATCTGTTCTAGATTTTTTATTGCCTCTTCTTTATTCTCATTTACACTAATTAGTAAATTGATATTTATTTTTTCATTTCTTGCAATTTTAATTGTTTTCCTTTCTGCATAAATCTTATTTATTACATAATTTGTTTGATTACTAAATTTTTTAGAACTTTTTACAGCAATAGGTATATCAAAATTATTTCTTCCTAAATATTTTTCTTGGTCAATTTCAAAGCCATTATCCACAATTTCTCCATTTTCTGTGTATAAACTAACAGCTGCATACATAAATTTATCAAGAGTTTTTGATCTTCTTTCTATTAAAATATTATCTTGATTTCTTTCAAAACTCAAAAACATACTACTAAAAGCTGGATGAGCATATTCTGCACTTCCTTGAGTAAGGCATGGAATAAAGTCTGCTGTTATATCTAATACCTCTTCACTACTTCCTAGATTTTCAATTTCTAAGCTTCTTATTTCCACAGGTTTATTAGGATTTACAGTAATATTATAAGTGAATTTAAGTCCACCATCTTGTCTTATAAATTTTGCTTTATCACCTGTAAAGCTTACTTTACTATTTTTGCCAATTTCTATTATTTTTTTAGTTTTTAAATTTTTAACATAGAAGAATATACCTTGTTTCGCTTCATAATCTGGTTTATATTTATTTACAAGTATATCTTTATATTGACTATAGCCTTCTCCAAAATCATCTATTACAACTTTATAATCTGAATTAGAAATTACATCATACTTTAAGTCTAATTTTTCAGTCTCATCTATAACTCTTTCTATATATCCAATATTTCCATAATTTTTGAATTTTTCAGGTGTCTCTTTCTTTTCTTTAGTAATAATTAAATCAACTGGCATTCTCTCTTCTAATAGAATATTTACTGCTTCAATTTCTGGATTATTATTAAATCTCGTTTGAATTATATTTTTATTTAAAACATTATTAATTGAGTTTAATATAAGTCCTTGATGATGAGCCATATAAGTTTTTACTACTGCAAATTTTTCACCTTTTTTCAATCTACTTAGTGTATAATCTATTGATTCACAAAACCCGTATTCTCCATAACTACCATACTGTTTAAGCTCATTAATATTATTAATTGCGCTCTTTTCTCCATCTTGAAGTGCTAAAAACGTACTGTAAGGAGATACGACCAAATCGTATTCTAATCCTCTTTTTAATCCTAACCATGGTATTCCAAACGCCTTATATTGATAATTATTGTTCAAATCTTTTAAATTATATGCAGATTCAGAGATTCCCCATGGTACACCTAATTCTCTACAATAATCTTTTTGACTCATTATAGCAAATTTACTTGATTCATCTAGCAAACTTCCTTCGTATCTTTTTAAATTTAAATTTGGCATTAAATATTCAAATGCTGTTCCTGTCCATGAAATTAGTCCTTTATAACCTTTATAAATTGTAATTGTTCTACTTAATGCATTCCAATGTTTTACTGGAACTTGTCTTCTGCTTAATGCAACTATACTTGATTGCCTAGCTTCACTTGCTAAAAAATCATAATAAGAGTCTGTTAAACTATTTTCTTCTAAGTTAAACCCAACTGAAAATAATTTATTTTTCTCACTATATAATTTAGAAAAATCAGTATCACAAATTATCTTATCAACATCTTCATATAAAGGACTAACTCCTTCATCTTCTATATGTTGCTTTAAAAAATCTTTTATTACATATAAATATCCGTACTAAATTTCCACTATCTACTGTAGAAATATATCTTGGTTTAAGTGGTTCTAAAGTATCTGTCTCATACCAGTTATATAAATGCCCATTCCATTTTGCCATAATTTTTATACTATTTATAACTTTTTTAATATAATCTTTTGCTTTTTTGAAATCTATAAAACCTAAATCATATGCTGACATTATAGAAAGGAGTTCTAGTCCAATATTCGTAGAAGATGTTCTTTTAACTGTTTTTGGTTTTCTATCATCTTGATAATTATCACAAACCAAATAATGATTTTCTTCATTTATATTATCTTCAAAAAATTTCCAAGTTCTATATGCTATTTCTTTTAAATCTTTTTTACTAGCATCTGATATTTCAAAATCATCCTTAATTTCTTTACTCAAATTATATGCAATATATGGTGCTATCAGAAATAAGATTCCTAAAACTTTAAATCCTATATTTCCAAATAAAAATAGTATTCCAACTATAATATTTACAATCATCTCTTTATAAGTGATAAAAATATTATTTTTTGTTCTATTTTCGCTATCTTCAGCTGTTACCCATTCTAATAGTCTTTTCTTTTTAATCATTCTATAAATACTTCTTACCATTGCATCTAAACTAATCCATGCTTCATAAGGTAGAAATGCAATTTCTAGAAATATTTTATAAAAGCTTAATTGAATATCACCAAGATCTTTCGAAAATTTTTTGTGTGAATAGATTGAACCTACAGTTTGGCTTTCCTTGAATACTACAAAATTCACGATATTTAGAATATATGTTACAACTATTGAAACTAATGATAATATTAAACTTAAAAGCCCTACAAAAAAATTAAATTTAAAAGCAATAAATGAAAATATAAGCAATCCTAAACTACTAATTTTTAAAATAGCTCTTCTTAAATTATCAAAAATTTTAAATTTAGAAATATCATTTAATTTTTTACTTCTTAGCCATTTTACTATTTGAAAATCTCCTCTTATCCATCTATGGCTTCTTTTCATATATGAAATATATTTTGTTGGATATCCATCTAAAAGCATAACATCTGTAAGTAAGCCTAAACGCAAAAAATTACCCTCTAAAAGATCATGACTCAAAACAGTATTTTCAGGAATTTCATTATCTAAAATTTCATTATATACATCAACATCATAAATCCCTTTTCCTGTAAAAATTCCTTCTTTAAAATAATCTTGATAAATATCAGAAATAGCATTTGTATAAAAATCTATACCACCTGGGATACTGTAAATTTTAGCAAATTTTGTTTTCTTTTTTACATCTAAATCTAATCCAATTCTAGGTTGCATTATTCCATATCCATTAACTACTCTTCCATCTTCTATAACAGGCAAATTAAGAATATGACTCATACTTCCTACTAATCTTCCAGCAGAATTTAAACTTAAATTTGTATCTGAATCTAATGTTATAACATATTTAATATTAGGTATATTTTGTTTTTGATCTTCTATTGTATTTGCCCAGAAATTATTTGGCTGTAAATCTTTAATATATTTATTGAATTCAACTAAAATTCCTCTTTTTCTTTCCCAACCAATAAATTTGTTTTCAGTATCACTCCATGTTCTTTTTCTATATAGAAAATGAAATCTATTAAAATTATTTGTTTTATATTTTTCATTCAATTTTTGGATTTCAGTAATACCTGTTTTCATTACTTCATCATCAAATTTCATAATTTTATTTTGTTCTTCTGAAACATCTCCAAGTAAAGCAAAATATAAATTTTCATGTGGATTTGCTAAATAATATACTTCGAGTTTTTTTATCATCTCTACTACTTTTTCTTTTGTTTTAAGTATTGTCGGTATAACTACAAATGTAGTAGATTGAGGTGGTATTCCATCTTCAAAATTTAATTTTGGAATTAATGTTGGAGTTTTAAATTTGCTCATTAGATAATTCATACATCTTATAACAATTTCTGAAACAGGAATAAACATAAAAATAAATGAAACTATCCATAAGCAAAGACTTTTCGTTTCTAAATATATAGCCAAAGTAATTAAAAAATTCAAAAATAAACTTACTGCCCAAAAAGTTCCAATATAAATTCTTGCTTTATAATCTAAGCTTTTGTATTTAAATTTTCTCTCAAATACAACGCTTTTTAATTCAGCTAATCCTTCATCAATTAAATAATAACCTACATGAGATTTTCTCTTTTTTACTAATCCTTCTGAGTTTTCATATCTTTTAGCTAATTCTAGTGCTTTTTCTGCAATATAAACTTCTGAAATTTTGCTTTTTTTAGACATTTTTTCGATAATAGATTTATAATAATTTTTGCTTTCTTGTTCCATATTTTTATAAATTCCAGCAGGGTCTTTACTTAAAATCTCTTCAGTACCATTCATCTTTCCAAGAAGCTCTGTAAAATCAATTCTAGAAATATCTTTTAGACTTTTTATACAATTACCTACAGTAATTTTTAAAGTTGCAATATATAAATGTTCTTTTTGTACAACTTCATTTACAGTAAGTCCCATCTTTAAGACTTCTGCCTCAAGAATTTCTTGATAACTTGATGCTAATTTCCCATATTTTTTAAGCCTATATGACATATATTCAATAAATGGATATTTAAGTTCATTTTCAAAACTACTATTATAATTAATTTTATTAATAAAAACTCTTTCTTTAATGTCTTTTTTCTCAATTAATCTTTCTATTATTTCTTCTACTTTAAATCTTTGAATTTGAGAAGAAAAAATTCTTTCACATACTTCTTTTATATGACTAATTATAGCAATCTTCAAAAATATTCCAAAATTAGCTATTTCTTCTATACTAAGCATTTTATAATTCTGGTAAGCCTCTAAACATGAATAGATAATATCAGAATCTATTTTGCAATCTGAAAAAGACACTATTTCTCCTGCTAATACATAACTTCTTGCAAATCCTTCATATTTTCCAGAAGCTATACCAATCATTCTTGAATATTTTTTTAGAGTTAGTTCTTTTTTTATAGATTTAACCATTTCTTCGATAATATAAAAATTATCTAAGATCCATTCACCTGCAGAATGAATCTTTATTCCAAGTTTTATATGCTCATTTAAAAGTTTATATGTTTCAAATATAAATTTATAATTTTCATTTAAACTAGGAATTGGATAAGTATTTTTATTTGAATTTATTTTTATTGTATGCTCAGCTGCAATTTTTTCCATATATTTTAAAAGCTGATTTTTATCAAGCAAGACACCTGAAATCTCCAAAGATTTATAAACCATAATTTCCCCTTTTTATACAATTAAGATTTTTGGTTTATTTTCTGCATTTTTTTCAAAATTTATTCTTGATAAAAATTTTCATAAAAAATCTCACTAAACAACTTAGTGAGATTTTTTATATTACAAATCCATATTCTTTATTTAAAATTCTTCGTCTCTCATTCCAATCTGGAATAAATAAACTTATAAAATTATAAAAATTTTTACTATGATTTTGAAATTTAAAATGTGATAATTCATGAACTACAACATATTCAGTACATGGCAAAGGAACTTTTATTAGACTTAAATTTAATACAATCTTATTTTTAGTCCAAAAACAACTTCCCCATCTACTTTTCATTTTTCTTATTTCAATTTCTGGTACTTTAATTCTGTATTTTGCCATCTGAGACTGATATTTTATAACTAATTCATGAAATAATTTTTTTGCATATTCTCTTAAAAGTTTATCATATGTATTTGAGATATATGTTTTATTTTCAATATAATTTTTTCTTATATTTAATTCTAAATATTCATTATTTAATTTTATAAAATTCTTCTCATTAGGTATAACTTTTAATTTATATTGATTTCCTAAAAAGTAGACAATATCATCATTTTCAAAATCAGTAGTCTCTTTTTTACTTTCAAAACTCCTATATCTATCTTGTTGTTTTTTTATCCAATCTACTTTTTTCCTAACAAAATCTTTTCCTTGTTCTATAGTAGTTCTTCTTGGAATAGTTAAAACAACTTCACTACTAGATTTAACTCTTAAAATCAGGTTTTTAACACTTTTCTTTTGCAAATAAAAATGTATCTTTTCTCCGATTTACTTGAACATATTCATCTTGCATATATTTTTCCTCTCTAAAATGCTAGCTTTTTTCATTTAAAAGTTTTACAGCTCTTTTAAATTCTTGTTCATTCATTTCAAAACTTGGAACAATTTCTTCATTTTTCTCCATTTCAATAAATTTGTCTATTCCTACCCATTTTGCTTCTATTGATTCTCCATCTGGGAATGTTATATCATCTGCATTCACATCTGTTTTAAATAGCCAAACATCTTTAAAATTTGGTATTGTTGTTTCATCTCTTCTAATTTCTTTAAAAAGTATAGCATCTTTTTCTTGAAATTCTAACCCGAAGTTCTTCTTTAACTTCTCTTAAGATTCCTTGTAAGCTTGTCTCACCTTTTAAAACAGAGCCACCATTACATTCCCACATTAATCCAAAAGGTTTGAAAGGTGCTCTTTTGCTAATTAAAATTTCATTTTTAGAATTCATAATTAATGCATTAACTACAATATGATATTCTCCTGGTTTAAATTCATAAACTTCTCTTTCTGCATATCTTCCTGTTTTTTGTTTGTTGATGTCATAGATATCCCATAATTCTCCCATTTCTACCTCTTTTCCGTTCAATGAATTTGAACTTTTTTATTTTATTTCATAAAATAATCTATAATACCAGTATATATACCCCAAGCTAGTTCTGATTGATAACTATCAGTAGTTAATTCTTTTGCTTCTTGATTATTTGATAAAAATCCACATTCAACTGTAACTGTTGGAATTTTTACATTATCCATAATATATTTTCCAGATAAAGGTAAAATTTCTCTTTTATTTTCTTTTTGAATTGAATAATTTAAATTATTCTGTATTTTTTTTGCTAAATTTTTACTATTTTCATTATTTTCTTGATAAAAAGTCTGCCAACCATAATACTGACTTTGTTCAATTTTATTTAGATGTATAGAAACGAAAATATCAGCTTCTTCTCTATTGGCAAGTTCAACTCTATTTTTTAAATCAGATACTTTTTTATTTCTTATACTATCTTCATCTAAATCATATATTCCATTTTCATCAGATCTTGTTAAAATCACTGTATATCCACTCTGCTCTAAAAGTTCTTGCAATTTTAAAACAATAGCTAAATTAATTTCTGCTTCAGAAATTCCACTATCGCTAACTGCTCCGACCGATCAGGCTCTCCATGTCCTGCATCTAAAATTACTGTATGACCAGCATTTGAAAAAAATTCACCATAAACTATTCCATTAATAAAAATCGTAACAAATGAAATCATCAAAACAGAAACAAAAAATACTATTCTTTTCTTACTCAAAACAATCATAATATCCTCCCCAAAAAAGTTATTTAATATTATGATTTGAATTTGAATTTTATTACGATATTTAAGTCTTTAAAACACTATTATTTTATCATATTAGTTATCTCTTTACAATAAATAGCTTTATATATTTCTTAAAACTTTACATGGATTTCCTACTGCAACTACATTATCAGGAATATCTTTTGTAACAACACTTCCAGCACCTATTACAGTATTGTTTCCTATTTTTACGCCAGGCATTACACATACATTTCCACCTATCCATACATTATTACCAATTGAAATAGGTTTAGCATATTCTAAAGGTTTATTTCTAGTTTGGTAATCTATTGGATGACTTGATGTATAAAATCCACAATTTGGTCCAATAAAAACATTATTTCCAAATTTTACTTTGTTTGCATCTAATATTACCAAATTATGATTTGCATAAAAATTTTCACCTAATTCTATATTAAATCCATAATCACAATAAAAGTTTGGTTCAATTACACATTGATTTAAATTTTTTTTAAATAATTTTTCTAAAATTAATTTTCTGTTTTGTGAATCACTAGGATTTAAAGTATTATATTTAAAACATAACTCTTTTGCTTCTCTTCTAAGATTTAACAGCTCTTCATCATTGTCAGCATCATATAATTCACCAGCTAACATTTTTTCTCTTTCATTCATTTTGCAATTTCCTTTCCATTAAATTTTGAGTAAATTTAATCATCTATTTTACAATCATTATCTAATATTTCTTTTACTTGTTTTTTAGTGTTATTCCAAAATTCTTTTAAATTTTCATATGCTAACTTTTTTTCAACATTTTCAAAATCTACCCATTTACATATTTCTCTATCTTTTTCTGAAATATTATTCTTAGTCTTTCCATCTGACACTGAAATATAATAATAAACCTCAACATCTCCATCATCTGTATTATGATATTTAACAATTCCTACTGGCTTATTTATAAGTAAATGATTTGAATTTAAAGTCTCTTCCTCTGTTTCTCTTATAGCACATTCTTCTATGGTTTCTCCTGATTCTAAATGGCCTTTAGGAAAAGTATATCCATTATCTTCTTCCCTATCTACCATAGCAATTTGTTTTGTATCTTTATTTAATAAAATAGTTCCAGCTTTTTTAACAACCATAATAAATTCTCCTTTCTACATTCTAAGTTATACCAAATCTTATATTTTCAGTCAATGAAAACACACATTTTTTTAACAAAATGTGGACAATCCGTCTTAAAAAGATTATAATATCTTCGTTATGAAAAAGGAGCAATATTTATGGAAGACATTCAAAATTATTTAGACAATTTTTTTAAAGGAACAAAAAATCCATCACTTGATGCAATGAAATTTTTTATGAAAGAATACAATAATTTTCAAAAAAATATGAAATTTATACATATTGCTGGAACAAATGGAAAAGGCAGTACAGTAGAAATGATTAGTAAAATACTAGAATTGCAAGGATATAAAGTTCGGAAAATTTTTGTCTCCACATCTAATTAAATATAATGAAAGAATCTCAATAAATGGATTTTTAATAACTGATGAGGAACTTTCAATATTAATAGAAGAACTCAAACCTAAAGTAGAAAAATTTAATAGAATTCACAAAGTAAATATAACACTTTTCGAACTTGAAACTACTATGGCTCTTTTATATTTTTATAGAAAAAATGTTGATTTTGTGGTTTTAGAAACTGGATTAGGTGGGCTTTATGATTGTACAAATATAATTTCTAATCCTCTAGTTTCAATTATTACATCAATTGGTTATGATCATATGCATATTTTAGGAAATACTCTTACCAAAATTGCTGAGCAAAAAGCTGGCATAATAAAAGAAAATTCAAATACTATATTTTTTGAACAAACTCAAAATATTAATAAGGTCTTTATTAAAAAATGTAAAGAAAAAAATAATAAATTACATTTATTAAAAAAATCTCAAATATCAAATTATCATTATGATAATAATTTTCAATATTTTGATTTTAAAAATCTTAAAAATATACAAATTGTTTTGAAAGGAAAAAAACAAATTCAAAATGCAAGCTTATGTATTGAATGTATGCAAATTTTAAATGAAATGGGATATAAAGTTTCTGAAATCTCAATAAGAGAAGGATTAAAGACAGTTATACATAAAGGAAGAATGGAAATTCTATCAAAATCTCCATTAGTAATTTTTGATGGAGCTCATAATGAACCTGCTATCAAGAACTTAAAAGATATGATAAATATGTATTATAAAGATTTTAATAAAACATTTATAATTTCAATTTTAAAAACAAAAGATTATGATACAATTTTAAAATTATTATTAGAAGATGAAAATGCAAATTTTATATTTACATCTGGAAATAGTGAAGAAAGATATGTATCTAAAGAGACTCTATATAAAACTGCTTTAAAATATAGAAAAAATCAAAATTTTTATGCAAAAGATTTAGAAGATGCTTTAAAATTTATTAAAAAAAATCCTTCAGAAGTAACTTTTATAGTTGGTAGCTTTTATATTTATAGTAATGTTTTAAAATCATTAAATTAATTTTATAAAAAAATTAACCCAAATTATTAAACTTATTTGTCTAATAATTTGGGTTTTAATAACTAAAATATTTTATAACAATTTTAATGCATTAATAAAAATTTTATTTTCTGTTATTCCAACACCTGTATGAGGATGAACAACACAAAACATATTATCCATAACAAAAATACATATCAAAAATGAAAGCATCATAACTTTAGTTTTCTTTGGTATTTTCTGTATTACTTTATTTAAAGCTGGGCCTATAATATATAAACATAGGCATCCTCCTAATCCAAAAAGAACAGAATTTTCAAGACAAACTCTACCATTAATATTAAAAAGTTCATTTGAATAGTCCCACCAACGAAGTCCATAAACTGCTTCTAAAAGTAAAGATGTAATATATTCTGCTACAGAACATAAAATCATTATTGCTAAAAATGTAGTTAATGGATTTCTTGTAATACGTTTGCATTTATCTGATGTAAAAAGTTTTAAAATAAATATACAACTAAATCCATATATTGGAAGCCATGGCCCAATTAATGTTCCTCTATTAACTATAACTCCCTGTTTTAAAAACATCCAAAAGACCTCAATTATCCAACCAGCAAAAGCAAAGCAGAAAAACATTACAGCTAATGTTAGAGTATCATATTTTTCATTAACTTCTACGTCAAATACATATTTCTTTCTAATTTTTAAACTTTCAGTTAAAATATTTTCTCCGACTATTTCCTTTTCAAATACATTTTTCATACTATCCCCATCTTTTACTACTTTTAAATTTCATTTAACTTTTTTATAAATCTTTCGTAAATTTAAACATATTTTATAGTAATTTATTTATATCAGTATATATTTGTTTCATTTAATAGTCAATAATTTTTTCTTAAATTTTTTCTTAATTTTTTATTATCACAACTTTAATAAATACTGATAAAACGCCAAATTATAAATAGTCAATTTTTTTCAAAAAAACAATTTTATTTAATATATCACGCGATAAATATTATGTCAACTTCTGATATTATATTTCTAAAATTCTTTGCAATTTTTTAATGCTTATGTTATACTTGATAAGTCTATATATAAAAATATTAATGGAGGATTAAAATGAAAAACTTTTTTAAAGGTATTATAGCCGGAATCGGCGGTGTTGCACCAGGATTAAGCGGAAGTGTTTTTTTAGTTATCCTAGGTTTGTATCAAAAAACAATAAATGCAATTGGTACTTTATTTAAAAATTTTAAAGAAAATATAAAATTTTTAATACCTTTGTTTTTAGGATTTGGTGTAGGTGCTATATTATTTAGTAAAGTAGTAGATTTTCTATTAAATAATTTTGAAATGTATACAAGATTTGCATTTCTAGGTTTAGTTTTAGGTACAATTCCTCTTTTCTATAGAGAGGTAAAAAAAGAGGGATTTCAGAAAAAATATTACATATTTATTGTTGTAGCTGCAATCTTTGGTCTTGTATTATTTACTTTTAATAAAAACCTATTTCCTGTTATAACAGATCCAAACCTTTTACAATCTGTACTTTTAGGAATAGCTGTTGCAGGTTCTTCTATTATACCTGGTGTAGATAGTGCAGTAATATTATCTAGTCTTGGCTTATATGAACTATATGTAAGTTCTCTTGCAGACTTTAATTTAACTGTATTAATACCAGCAGGAGTTGGATTAGTAATAGGAGCATTAATAATATCTTTTATTATGAATAAACTAATAAAAAGATTTTATACCGGTACATTTTCAATTATTTTTGGATTATTTTTATCAATAATTCCTAGTGTATTAAATGAAAGCTGTGTAATAGGACTTAATTTCCAAACATTTTTATCATTTGTATTCTTAATACTTGGATTTGCACTTTCTTTCTTCTTAGGTGATATAGAAGGAAATGTAAATAAAATTAAAAAAATAAAAAATAATATTTCTACTTTAGTAAAAAATTCAAATGATAAAAAAGATGCAACAAAAGAATAAAAAAATTTGCCTGAGATTAAACTCAGGCAATTTTTTTTATTTTTAATTATTCATCTTTTAAATATTTTTTCCAATCCATAAAAGCATGAAATTTTATATATTATCAATTTTACATAAAGTCCCATCCATAATTTCATTATCTATATATAAAAAGATTTTATATTTTTTTACTGTGGTGCTAATATATATTTAAATGTATCGACTGAAGTAGCATCATCAGTAAAATATTTTTTCTCACTAATACGTGAACTTAATAGTATTCCATCAAATGAATTATTATTTGTATTAAACTTATTTTCTATATACATAAAATAATCAGTTCTACTATCAGAAACAGCTTTTAAAATATAACATTCCCCATATTTACTATCATAATTACCTATTTTGATAATAGATTTATATTCATATACTTTAAAAGCAGTAGTATCAAAATTATCAAAAGAAGTAATTAAATTTTCACTTGAATATAAAAAATCATATAATGTATCTTTATTTTCATCTTTATAATAAATATAAGACTCATACGTTGTTATATCACTATCATTTAAATTATTAAGAGAAAACATTTTATTATTTATATAATCATAATAATAGTTTATACCTAATGATGTAACTTGACCAACATTTGATAATGTATATCCAACTCTATATTCAGATGAAAAATATGTATTATCTTCTTTTTTATAATAATCTATTTTATAAATATTACGTAATTCTCCATAATCTATTCCTAATGAATTCTCTATTTTAGCTTCTTCATTTTTACCTTGAATTTTAAAAGTACAAATATATTTATTAGTATATTTTTCTTTTTCTATATTAATTAGTGTTCCTCTTTCAAATGTAACCTTAGAATATAATAAATTATTATTTAGATTATAAGATAAATTATTATTTTCTATATTTTTTTGTCTATAATATAATGGTACTGCAACACAAACAATTAATGCAATAACAATCACTAATATAAATATTTTGCAAAGTTTATCTCTTTTATAATGAATATTAGAATTAGTTTTTATAAGTTCATTTATAAATTTAGTTGATTGCTCTTTAATTTTTCTAGGAGTCATCCAATAGAACAAACCACTAATAGGAAACACTATCTTTCTATTTGTTTTATCTCCTATCACTATATTGTCTTTATAAGTTATTTGAATACATTTAAAAGTTAAATTAGATAGTGAACCTAAAAATGCAATCAAAAATACTATCAATGGAAGAAATGTAAAACCAAATAGATTATTAATTATAAGTGCCCAATAATGTAGAATCAAATATATTACTGAACAAAAACTAAGTAATATTACAATTAATAACAAGATATTATTAATATTTGAACCAAAAGCAAATCCTGGTTTAAATTTTATAGATTGTATATTATTTATATCAATCTTACAACTTCCTTCTGTTACATTATTATATTTTCTATCAATTCTATCCCATTTTCTGGTTGTCATAAGATATAAAGTATTTTCTTTTATTCTTGCATTAGTGTTAAAAATAGTTTTCTTAGGATTTAATAAATTTCTGCGACGAAATTTAATATCCTTTTTTATTACATTAAAATTATATTCACTCATTTTTTTCTCCAAAACATAAATTACATTTAATATACCATAATTAAGCCTAGTTTTCAATTGATTTAAAGAATATAAAGCTAAAAAAGAGCCTTATAAACTTTATAAGACTCTTTTTTCTTGGAGGCGCCACCCGGATTCGAACCGGGGATCAGAGTTTTGCAGACTCGTGCCTTACCACTTGGCCATGGCGCCATATAAAAATATGGAGCAGGTAGCGGGAATCGGACCCGCGAATCAACCTTGGCAAAGCGGATACTTATACATCAGTTAGTTTCAGCTAAGACCAATTAGTATTATATAATACGCTCCGAAAAAATACTTTTATATAATAACACAAAAATAAATAAATTGCAATTGGTTTTTGAAAAATATTAACTTTTTTAGAAAGTTTTTAGAAAATTACATATTTTAATGAAACAGAATACCTACCCTTTCTACTAATATTATTCTAATTAATAAAAAATAGTACCTAAAATTAAAAATATTTTAGGAGTTTTTACAATTATTGTAGTAAACATAAATTCCATACAATAATAAAGAAAGTAGAGAAAGGATGATTTAAAATGGCAAATATAACCAATGAGTTAATAAATGATATTAATAATAAATGTAAAAATAATTGGAAATTAGATATTAGTTATTACATATTTCATAAAGAAAAGACTTTAATTAAACGTATAAAGCTAGATGAGCAAAATTATTTAGAGTTTGCATTAAGATATAACCGAAAGAATCAAGTATCATTACATATTAGTAAATTTTATCAAGAAAAAGGCGACAATTATGCAAGTACTAGCGGAATGGGAAAAATTGAAATATTAGATATTACACAATTTAAAAGAAAAAATATAAATAATTTAATTTCATTTACAAATGATTTAGATGATGAAAAATTATTAGAAATAAACGAAAAAGAAAAAACAGCCAATGGTTATGGTCTAATTATGAAAAGTGAAGATTTTTAGAAAGGGGTAAGAAATTGAATAATATTAAAATATTAGTAGTAGAACCAAACAAACAGCCTTATATAAAGGAAATAAAAAACACTATAAGTGAAATATATGGAATTGTTTATTTTCCTTTTGAAATTTTAGAAATAGAAAAAGATGTTATTTTAATATCAAGTTTAGGAGCAAAAGATATTAAAGATAAGTCTTTTCCAACAAATAGAATTTTTAAAGACAGTATTATACATGGTAATTTTGTGATTTTAGGAAAAAACAACAATGATTATATATCTTTAACAAATGAACAAATTAAAAAGTATTTTGACATTTTTTCATTAGATAGAAATTTTAAAATTTAAAATTAGCCTACATAGTATATAGTTTAGTTTATAAAAAACGTTACATGACGTTTCTGACGTTAAAGAAAAAGCCATAATACCTTATATTGGTATTATGACTTTTTAAATTTTTATTTATAAATTTCTTCTACTAAAGAACCATTATATAAGAGTTTAAGTTCTTTTAATAATTGGTCATCTACAAATATTTTAGCATTTATGTATGGATTTTTGATAGTACCTTCTGAACCACCATATTCAATTGTAAACTCATCTTCTTCTATACAAGATACAGCTTTTTCATTATATTTTGACCAAAAATTCTCATATGAAGATTCATTTCCACTTACGCCAGACATATACCTTAAATAATCATGGCCACTACGAGATTGTTTTTTAAAATCTTCGCCTATCGTTCCCTCTATTATACCATTTTTTCCAAACTGTACTTTCATAGTTTTTCCAAAATTATCTTCTACAAAATCTTCATAAGGTAAATCAAGTTCTATTCCAATTACTCCATAAGTACTTTCCGTTAATACAGTTATAGAAGTATCTGTATAAGGGTCTAATGTAGTTCCAGCGTCTGGAATTGTTGATAGTATTTTTGTAGGAACTGCAAAGCCAGTCAAAGAAGGAGAGTCAAATTTGCATTCAATTTCTGTAATAAAATATAAATTGTTAGTATCAAGATACTCTCTTAAGTCAGCATAATTCATACCAACTAAATTAGGCATTGTTGCACTTCCAGTAGTGTAAGGATCGTTATACCATGCGTCTGTTCTATGGAAGTCAGTATATTCATCATCATTAGTAGTATTGCCAATGCTATTATCTGAATAAATATTATTATTACTTTCCTCGTAGGCAGGTTCTTCTATATTCTGTTGTATATCTTCATTAGATTGGTTTGATTTTTTATTATTGTTAATAGCCAAAACAGTAACTACTATACCTATAATTACTATTATCACTGCTATTAATATTATTAATATTTTTTTCTTATTTCTTCCATTCATAATAACTTTTCCCCCTTAAATAATTATATCTCAGTTTTTAAAGTCCCACCAGAAAATGCGAATGTTGTTTCTTCTACTAGCTGATTATCAATCCATATTTTCCCGTCAACATAACCAGAGTCTATTTCATTTCTTGAAATATATATAACTTGATTTTCTTGATACATATTCCAAAATTCTTTAACAGTAGATCCCGAACAATTACATACAAATTCTGATGCAGTTTCATAAAAATCACTACCTATTACACCCTCTATAAAATTATTTTCATCTTCTCCAATTTGAATTTTTAAAGTTTTTCCAAAATGTTTTATTTCCCAGTCCTTTTCATTTATATATTCTAATTTAATTTTAGATATACTGTAAACAGAAGTTGTATAGATAGTTATGCTTGTATCAGTATTGGGATTTAAAAGTGTGCCAGCTTCTGGATTAGTTGCCAACACTTTATAAGGTATTGCTCTACTATTATCTTGATTATCTGTAATAAATTTAATATCTGAAATAAAATATAAATCATTGTTAGCAAGGTAATTGCTTAAATCAGCATAGTTAATTCCGACTAAGTTGGGCATTACTATTTCTTGACTTATATTTGAAGAACTATTATAAGTTTCTTCTGATGATACATTCATATTATAAGAATTATCTGAATTTTCTATTTCTTGCATTTGCTTATTATTAGATGTTTCTAAATTTCTTTGTTCATTATTATTTACAATTATAATTGTAATAACTATTGCTACAATAATACATATAGCGATTATAATAAGTGCAATTACTTTTTTATTTACTCCAAAATTATTTTGTTTTTCTCTATTCATAAACATCTCCTTAAAAATAATACAACATTATTCGACAAAAAACAACAAATTTGTATTTATTTATCTTTTTTACTTTTTCAGTAGTAATAAATTCCATAGGCTATTAAACCTAAAACTAATATCAATATAACTATTAAAGATATTTTTTGTTCTTCTGGTGTCATTTCTGACCACGTTTTTCCGTTTCCACCATATAAAGTGAACATTGTAAATCTCCTTTCATATCATTTAACTATTTTTAAATATTATATAAAAAATTTCAAAATTATACAATAGTTTTGGTTTATTTTGTGGTTTATTTATTAAACTATACATATTTTAAACCAAATAATAAAATATTAATTAAATAAAAAATAGTTTTGAAAGTGGTGGTAACAATGGGATTTAAAATTCCTAGAGGCATAAATAAAGTTCCATTTAGTATAAGAGTAGATGAAAATGATTATAATATTATTCATAAGTTATCTGTAAAAAATAAAAAATCTTATAATTCTATTATTAATTCAATGATAAAATATGCTATCGCTAATATGGATGAAGAAGACATCAAAAATAATAATACTGAGGACTAATTTGATGTCTTCCTTTATTTTATATCGTCTTATTTTAAAATTATAAGCTTCTGTTACAAGTTTTGTTCCTAAAGAAAAAATACAAACAAAATACTGTTGGGATTTTATATCAGAAATTTCTATGCATAGATTGAATATTTTTTCAAGCTCAAATAGACTTTTTACTATATTTTGCAAGTCAAAGCTGATATAATCATTTTTGTAGCCATTGAAAAACCCACTTTGAATATCTGCTCATCATTTTTTCCAGATAAATTATTTTTCATTTCTTCTAGCCTTTCAAGTTTAGTTTTCAGTTCTTCATCTTCAATAGAATCAAATAATTTATTATATTCTTTCAGCAATTCTTTATATTCTGGTGTAGTTTCCATGTTTGTAACCATATCACTTGAATATAAATCTTCTATAATATGTTCATTTGTAAATTCCACTCCTGCACCTCCTTTAACAACAAATTTTAGGTATATAAAGTAACCAATTATTGATATTTTTAGTTTATTAGGGGCATTTATATCAATAATTGGCATGGCAGACAAAAAACAAAATTTTTCTTTTGTATGATATTATGTAAATATATACCTATATAACTTTTTCTACAATTAAATATAATTCCCTTTAAAATTATATAAAATATTTTCTCGAAAGTATTGATATACAAGCATTTTCTCCATTTTCGTTTTTGAGCTATTTTTTAATTTTATATATAAGTATAGTAGCCAAATACTTTAATTTATCTAATTTCTATCTTATTTTTTAAATTAGGGCTATACCATACTTTAATATCTAGTAGTAGTTTTAATTTCCCTTTATATTGAGATAATAAATTAATAAATTGAAAAAATATTAGTATAGGAAAAAATAAAAAGGAGTTGGTGGAAATGACTGGTTACGGCTAAAAAAGAAATTAAGATTTTCGAGCAGTTAGAAACAGTCGTTAAACACACTTTAAAATTAAGTAAAGGAGATATGTGTAATGTTAAAAATAACTAATGAAAGTACTGAAGAAGAAATGATACGACAAGAAGAAAAAGAACTTGAGGGAGAATTTTATTATATGTCTACACGTTACAAAAGTTTAATACCTTTAATAAATGAGGTAAAAGCACAACGTGGAGAAATACAACACTTTAAATCAATAATTGCAGATATGGATACACAAATAGAAAAAATAATAAAGTGGATCAAAGGAAATACAAACGAAAACAATAACGGCAAAAATAAAAAATAATATTAAGGCAACCTACTTTTAGTAAGTTGCCTAATTTTATTAATTATTGTTTCTTCGGTGGTCTACCACGTTTTACACTATAGGTATTTTTTACATTTTCGTCAAAGTCAGTTAATATTTTCATTATTGTTTCATCATCTAATTGTTTTGACTTACAGTCTTTATATAATGTTTTAAGTTTTTCAAGTTCTTCATGATAAGTAATATTATTATTGTATCTTTTACGTAATTTTTCATAATAAATAGTAATTGCATCTTTGCTTCTATTTCTACTCTTATATTGCCATTTACATTTATAACTACAATATACCTTATCATTTCTAATCTTTTTTGATTTACCAGTTTTTTCATTAAATTCAATAGGTGGAATGAAATATTTTTCACAATTTTTACATTTAATTATAGCTTGATGACTTAATGATAGTTGGTAAATAGTAACATCAAATAAATCTTTTAAACTTTGTATTTCATAAGTAAATTTAAAAGGTTTTGGAGATGTAAAATTTTCTATCTGGTATTCTATTTTAGCAGTTGGTAAAGTAGTTTCAATACCAAAAAATTTTTTATCTTTCTTTCCATCATCATATATAAATGAATTGTCTATTAACTTTTTGCCAGAACGAAATTCATCTGCTAATCTTGAAAAGAAAATACAAAATTTCTTAAAAATATAAGAAATACTATTTCTTTGATATAGTAATTTTGTGTTATAACGAAGTCTATCAGCTTGTATTTTTTCTTTCTTTGTTAAGTTATTATTGAGTTTATAAGAAATGTTTGGATATTTCTTTTTAATTCTATCAATATCATCTCTTAAGCTTTCTATACTTTTTGGATATTTTGTAAAAAATTCATATACATATTCTCCTATATAGTTTCTTAACATACCAAGTTTAGGGTTAATTCTTGCTAATTTATATAATAATTGTTGCAAGATTGCTATTAAAGTTTTTTGAAGTTTAATATCTATATTTTGTCTTTCCTCTATGTATTTATTGTAATCATATTTATATTTATTTCTAATTATTTTATTTTTAATTTTCCAGTCATCTTTTGCGTCAAATAACTTATTTTTGTAATCATATAAAATAGTTTTCATAAATAAATCGTAATTATTCATAATCTCTAATAAAAAAGTTCCCAATTCTTCCTTACTTTCTTTATGCTTGTCAAAACCATTTCCAATATATCCTTTTACTATTTCATAGGTCTTTTTTGGTTCATCTGAATTTGAATAGTCTATATTATCAATTTCAAACTCAATAAAGGTTTTATTTTTCTTATCTGGAAAAAGAGAAGTTTCATCACTTTTAAATGTAAAAGTTTCTACATAATAGGTTTTTCCACTTTTCTTACTTGTTCTTTTAGCTTTAAGCAAGGTATATGTTTCATCATCTATATTCATCATAAATATTATCTCCCCTATATAAATTAATTTTAGCGAAATGAAAGATTAAAATTTTTACTGTCAAATATTATAACTAGAAAGATAAAAACAGTATATCACGATTAATTGTTTTTCACAATAAAAATTTATCTCTCCCGATAAATTAATTTTAGCGAAAAGGAGAAATAGAATTTTATACGTCTAATAATATTATTAGAAAGATGAAAACAATGTACAAAAATTAAGTTTTATCTTTCCAAAATAAAAACGCGTTTTTAAAATTTATAAAATTGAAAGGAGAAAATTTAAAATGAGAAGTTTAAAAGAAAATTCAAATATCATTAAAACATTTATGATAAAAGGAGCAGAACATTTTTATTTACATTATTATATGGATGGAGATGGGTTTATAAAACAAAGTTATATACCAAATAAAAAGGTACAAGCTGTCATTGAAAATACAAGAAAACATTTAGAACATTCAAGAAATGTAAACTTGGGCGATTTAGAAGATAAAGAACTAATGGATTTAACAAAAATTGCTATTCAAAATAAGGTGCTTAGTGAACTATTAGATATTAAAAAAGAAGAAATTACTGAAGATGTTTTATTGATATATCAGTACATAGCAGATATTATAGTAGGACAGCCTAATGTAATGTTAAAAATGGTTGCAGATATTGCAGAAAATAACGAAATTGATGAAGAAACTATTGAAGTGGCAGAGCTTAATGTTTATCAAAGCATAGTTGATTTGATTATGAATATTAACAGACAAGAAGAATTTATAGATGAAAACAAAGAATTTTAATTATTCATTAGATTACTTGATTATTAAGTATTATGTAGGTGTGTAAGTTACATTATTATAACTTAAATATAAAATATGATGCCTATTAACTTTATATTATCATATTATCATTTACCATTACCAGTTGTTACATTTAAAGATATATGATTATTCATTATCTACCTTATATACCTACATTACTTATTAAGTTATATATGAAAATGTTTCATTATAAAAAATAGGATCCATGCCTATTAGTAGATTATGCAGTTAGGAGATGAAAAAATGTCAGACCATTACTTTACAACTGATAGTGATAAAACTGACATGAAAAAATATAGCAAATATGTCAAGGTACGTCCTTATTCCTCTCATATTGAAGGAGTCGGAGTTGCTTATCAAAGACCATGGAAGACAATTCCAGAACTTAATGCTGAAATTGATAACTTGAAGAACTTAAATTTATCACAAGAAGAATATGATAAAAGATTACAAGAGTTGCAAGCACAAATAGAACAAAGAAGACAAGTACATAAACCAAAAACAAAAAAGAGTAAAGTTAGAACTGATAATATGCAGTATTTAAAGAAAAGTCAAAATAATTATATGAATTATATGTATAGCAATTTTGACTGCCCATTCTGTCGTATGGCAACTTTAACTTATGCAACTAAAGTATATGATATGAAAATTACAATGAAAAATTTTAAAAAATTTAGAAAGAAATTCAAGACCATGTTTCCTAATGCTGTATGGGTTGCATATTTCGATTATCACAAAGATAAATCTACACATATTCATTTTATATTTAAAAATGCTCGTGGTGCTACTCATGACGTATTAACTAAAATGTGGGGATTAGGGTGTGCTTATGTTACAGAGTTTGATCAGTCAAGAATTCCATATTTCTGCAAAGATGAGTGTTTAGAGTGGTACCCAAGTAATACAAAGTTATTCACACATTCGCAAAATTGTAGAAAAGCAAAGGAATTTAAGGTGTCAGTAGACCAATTTGAAGATATGACAAAAGGAATGGAGTGTATTTATACTGGTGCTAAAACTTTATATGTAGACAAAAAAGATGAAGTTCTACCAGTAAAATTGAACCATTTTATTTATAAAAAATTTAATAGAAAAAGAAAGGAAGATTAGAATTATGAAAGATATTAACAATATATTTGAAAAATATGAAGAAAGAATAGAAATTGAAAAAATGCTTAAGAAATCAAAATTATTAAGTATAGATAAAAGGTTAGATAAAACAAGAAAATTAACAATTACTACTATGGAAGAAATAAGGAATTTAGATGCACCAAAAGAATTTGAAGCAAACATGAAAGAGTGTATAAAATCTATTACAAAATTTCAAAAAGTACTTCCAAAAATAAAAGATACATTTATGCATGATAAAGTATGCAAAAATGGATTTGTTAAAAAAAGTGTTGTTAAAATTTTAAAGAGTAAAAGGTACAGAAAACATTTAAATATATTTTGTACAAACATCCGACAAAATCATACCAAAAGTTATAAAGACTTTCAAAATTATATGGTTTATTATAATTTATCTGCAAATCCAAAAGAGATTGGAAAAACACTCAATATAATAGAAAAAGGGTTACCTGTACTTATTTATGCTTTAGAGAGAAATGATTATATTAGTATAATGGACTTGTGTACTGGTCTTGAATTACTTATTACAAGAATTATTAAATTATATGAATTCTATAAAATTTATCTTAAGGATATAGACGAATTAGCAGAATATAATTTGATTTTTAATGTACTAGAAGATTTTGATTATACATTACATTATTTAGGATATTTGAACTACGAACTTGAAAAGTTTATTAATGAGAAATTAGAAAATGAAGAAGAAAATATAATATTAAATATTAGAGAGGAAGATTAAATTTATGAAAAAAGAAGAAAATGAAATTATAGAACAAGACGGAATAAGATTAACTAAAAAGGTAATAGAAACAATAGAGAGAAATAAAAATAAAATTATTCATGAATTTTATATTTTAAATAAAACAAGTACAATGATAGACTCTATACTTGCTACACCTAGAAATTTGTTACAATTAGACAGTCCAATTTTAGCGGAGGCACTAGAAGATGAAAGATGTCAAGAAGTTTTCAAAAAATGTCAAGAAGAAGTTAAAAAGATAAAAAAAGATGATTTAGCACCTCTTATGTATGATATATTAACAGACTTAGACTGTACTGAACGAAGTATTGTAAATTGTATTGCAGTAGCACAATATGAGAGAGAAGAATTTAGGAAAGCAATACGAGAAGATAATGTGTTCAAAATGGCAAAATCAATATGGGTTTTAAGAGCATTTACTACATCAATAGCTTGTTATGTTAATGCCAGTTTCTCATTTTTTAAAGGTACTGAATTGTTAGATATGTATAAACTCTTAGAATTAACATCAATAATTTATGCAGACCAAGTTAAGGAAATCTCACATTTAATGTATGAAGATGAAGAAGATAATTAAAAATTACAAACTTGATAATGGGGGTTTTATTCCCCATTGTCAAGAATAAAATTAAAATCTAAAGGAAGTGTTATACATGAATTTCAATGAATTATTTGCAGATTACCCCGATGTTGTTTCATTTAAAGATATGAGGGTAATGTTAGGCGGGAAAAATAAACCATTAGGCAGAACTACCGCCTATAAACTTTTAAAAGAAAATAAGATAAAGAATATAAGAAAAATAGGTCGAGAGTATCGTATTCCTAAAAATAGCATTATTAACTACCTTTTAAATAACTAATTTCTAAAAAATTTTCTAAAAAGGAGCTAGGAAATTATGTTAATTTGTAGTATATATATTATAGTAGAGGGTAGGTAAATTTTAATTCTGTTGTAAGAAAGGAGTAAGATATGAATGAATTAAAAGCTACCTTACAAGTAAAAAATGGCATGTACTATTGTGTAATTTCATATAAGGACAAACAAGAGAACAAGTGGAAACTTAAATGGAAAACTACAAAAGTACCTGCAAAACAAGGAAATAAGAAAAAAGCAAAAGAAACTTTTCCCAAAATTATAGAGGAGTTTCAGAATAAACTTAATATGGAAGAAAATAAGCAGAAAATTGAAGCAAATTCTTATGAAAAAAGAATTGAAGATTACAAAAATAAAACTTTTCTTGAATTTATTAAGGATAGTATAGAGGAGTTTAAAAGTCGTATAGAACTTACCACTTATGATAATTGGGTTGATATTTATAATCGTAGAATTTCAAATTATTTTGGAGTTTATAAGAATTTAGATAAAATATACAATGAAGAAATAAAAAGACCAAAATATTATAAAACTGAATTAAAGATTATAGAAGTAACTCAATTTGATATAGAAGACTTTTACAGTTGGCTATATAAATGCGGACTAAAAGGATCAAGCGTTCTTAAATATCATGTTTTATTAGGTTTAGTAATGAAAAGGGCAATTAGATTAAAAATTTTTACATTAGAAACTAACCCTATGAAAGATATTGAAAAGCCAACTGTTGCTCCATATACAGCTGATTACTATACAGCTCAAGAATTAAATGCTTTATTTGAAGTAATGAAAGGCGAAAAAATAGAAATTCCAGTTACATTGGCAGCTTATTATGGACTTCGCCGTTCTGAGGCTCTAGGAGTTAAATGGTCTGCAATAAATTGGGAAAATAAGTTTATAACAATTAAACATACTGTAACAAAAGTTACTGGTCGAGGGGAAAATCAAAAAATATATAGTAAAGAAGCAACAAAAAATGATGATATACGAACTTTGCCATTAATTCCAGAAGTAGAGCAAAAATTATTGGAACATAAACAAAAAATAGAGGAAAACAAAAAGTTTTATGGAAATGCTTATGTTAAAGTTGCAGAAGAATATGTGTGTGTAAATGAAATAGGTGAATTGATAAGACCAGATTACATAACTTCAAATTTCAACAAAATATTAAAGGCTCATAACCTTAGACATCTAAAATTTCATGGTCTTAGACATTCAGTTGGCTCAATGTTAGCACAAAATAATGTAAATCAAGCACAGATACAAGCATATTTAGGACATAAGAATATCCGTTCGTCTTCTATATACATGCATACTAACTATAATTCTCAAATTTTTAGTGCAAATGTTGTATCTGAACAATTACAAAAGGCATCAGGGCAATAAAAAATGCAAAATAAAAAAGTATTTGTCTAACCGCAATTTAAACAAATACTTTACTAAAAATATTGTAATTTAATAAATTTTTTAGTATTCTTTTTAGAAAATTTTTTAGAAAAGCCCTAATCTTTGAAAATTTTTTGGAGCAGGTAACGGGAATCGAACCCGTGCATTAGCCTTGGCAAGGCTATATTCTACCGTTAAATTATACCTGCGTTTTATTAAATTTTCAAAGATTACCTCCGCCTTGGCAAGGTTGCA
>CALXLF010000005.1 GCA_944389125.1 uncultured Clostridia bacterium
AGATTGTCTTTCACCTTCAGCTTGAAGGATTAAAGCTCTTTTATTTCTTTCTGCATTCATTTGTTTTTCCATTGCATCTCTAATATCTGGTGGAGGAGTAATATCTTTTATTTCAACTCTATCGATTTTACATCCCCAAATATCAGTAGCTTCATCTAAGATTGCTCTTAATCTGTCATTAATTAAATCTCTTGATGAAAAAGTTTGATCAAGTTCCATTTTACCTACAATATCACGAATTGTTGTTATAGCTAAGTATTGGATACCTTGAGTCAAGTTTTGAATTTCATAAATAGCTTTTGTAGGATCTGTTATTTTGTAGAAAACAACAGTATCAATTGTGATAGTAACATTATCTGCTGTAATAACACCTTGTGGTGGTATATCCATTGTTTGTTGTTTTAAGCTAACTACAGCTCTAACATTATCAACAAATGGAACTATAATATTAACACCAGGTTCAGCAACTTTATGAAATCTACCAAGTCTTTCAATAATACATACTTCTGATTGTTGAACTATTTTAATTGAACGTATTGCAATAATAACGATTATGATAAAAATTACAATTAAAAATGGCATTTTAAAATCCTCCTAAAATATATTTTTTAAATTATTCAATTGGTGTAACTATAGCTTTAACACCATCTACACTTTGTACTATAACTCTAGTACCTTCTTTAATTTCTGTATCGTTTTCTGATGCAGCTGACCATGTTTCGCCACCAACTTTTACTTGACCTGTACTTTCTACAGGCTTAATGGTAACTGTTACTAGCCCTTCTTTTCCTACGATAGAATTAGTAATTGTTGGATCATCTTTTTTTTCAAATTTGTTTGCAAATTTTCTTGTAGCAAAAATTAAAATTGTTGAAGATATTACAAAAACAGCAGTCTGAGCAATAATACTATCAGTTAGAAAACTTGCAACTAAAGCAAATAAACTGCCAATTGAGAACCAAAAGACTAAAAATCCAGTTGTAATTGATTCTAAAATTAAGAATACACCAGCTGAAATTATCCAGAATTGCCACATATTTATTTCTCCTTTACTTTTTTAAACAATACACTATTATTATACAATATAGTTTAAAAAAAAGAAAGAGTTTTTATAAATTTTTAAGACAAAAAGATAGAAAATTAGAACAAAAATGACAACTTTTTTATTTTAAAACATTTTTATATTATTTTTTAGCTGAAAATGTTGAAAGCTAAAAAAATACTATATTTGCAAAAAAGGTATTATTATTACAAAAGTTTTGTTAAAAAATATAAAAGAAATAGGTTTACTTTTAAATTTAATAATGATATATTTATTATGATAATTTTTTATACAAGGAGAAACAAATGAATAACCAAAGAAATTCAAAAAATCAAGTAAATTCAAGTAATACTAGATCTTCAAATGCTTCTAAAGTAAGCCAAAAAGCAGGAGGAAAAAAGTCGAAAAAATTTACTAATACAAGATTATTTAAAATTTTAAGAATAATTTTAATAATAGGAATTATTATTGCTATTGTAAATATTATTTCAGGCTTAAGAAATAAGACTCCTGAAGATATTACTTTAATAATAGGAGAAAATAAGATTGAATTAAAAGATAAATTATTAATTGATGATAATGATAATATTTATATTTCAAAAGATGATGTTGCTAATTTATATGATGAAAATATTTATTATAATGGGGAAGAGCAAACTTTGATAACTACTTATAATAAGCACGTAGCAAAATTAGTAGTTGGACAAACCACAATGGAAGTTAATTCAACACAAGTTGCAATTAAGGGAACTTTAAAATTTGAAAATGATATTTTATATTTACCATTTTTAGATTTAAAAGATGTTTATGATTTTGAATATCAATATAATAAAGATAGAAATGTTTTAATTATAGATTCTATTTCAAAAGCTAAATCACAAGCAGTTGTTGTAAAAAGTACTAAAGTAAAAGAAAAGCCAAAAATGTTTTCAAGTTCTTTAGAAAAAATAAATAAATCTGATGGAGTTTATGTAACAGTTTTTGGAACTGAAGGTGATTATACAAAAGTAAGAACATATTCTGGAAATATAGGATATGTAAAAACAAATAAATTAGGTGAAATAGAAGTTGTAAGAGAAGACATGGAAGAAGATAAATTAAATAATGTAAATATTTTAAATGACTATAGTATTGTTGCTTCATATGATAATGTTTCTCTAGATCAAAATGTGACTAATATTGTAGTTCCAAATTTATTTAATATAAATGAAAATTTGGAAGTTGAAAATGTAATAGATTTATCAAGTAATACATACCAAAATTATGCTTCTTGGGCTGAAACAAATGGTATAAATATTTGTGCAGATGTAACACTAAGTGGAAGTATGAATTCAATATGTGCAAGTTATACATCAAGAACATGTTTAATAAATCTATTATATAATCAATTTGTTGCAAATAATATTAACATGATTTGTATTGATTTTGATAATATTGATGATACAGAAGGGTTTTATAGATTTGTAATTGAACTTACACCTAGATTTAAAGAGGTTGGATATAAGGTTTTAGTTAAATATAAAGATGGACTAGATAAAGAACGTTTAGAAAAAATTGTAGATTATGTAATAGAGGAGTAATATAATGAAAAAAATTTTAAAAGTCTTTGGAATAATTATACTTCTAGTAGTAGTTATAGCAATAATAACTTTTCTAGTATTAAAAAATAAATATGAACAAAGTTTAACTCCTGTAAATTCTGAGTCAAATAGTGAAGATATTATTGTAGAAATTGCTCAAGGAATGTCAACAAGTCAAATTGCAGATTTATTACAAGAAAAACATGTAATCAAAAGTGCTACAATGTTTAAAGTATACATAAAATTAAACAATGTTGGAAGTTTTCAAGCTGGAAAATATGAATTTGAAAATGGAAAAGATGATGTTTCAAGTGTTTGCAAAAAAATGGTAAATGGCGATGTTTATGATGAAACTGTTAAAATAACTTTTGTTGAAGGAAAAACAATTAAAGATTATGCTAAAGTAATTGCTGAAAAAACTAATAATACAGAAGAGGATGTTTTAGATTTAGTAAATTCTGAGGAATATATTGATTCTTTAATTGAAAAATACTGGTTTATTACAGATGAAGTAAAAAATGATGAAATTTATTATAGTTTAGAGGGTTATTTACTTCCAGATACATATACATTTGAAAATGCAGATGTTACAACTGAAGAGATTTTTAATGTTATTTTAAATTATATGGACAAGTATTTATCTGAGTACAAAGACGAGATAGATGAAAGTGGACTAACTGTTCATGAGATTTTAAGTTTAGCTTCAGTTGTTGAACAAGAAGGAAAAACAGATGAAGCACGTCGTGGAATAGCTGGTGTATTTTTTAATAGATTAGATTCTGGAATGAGTTTAGGAAGTGATGTAACTACATATTATGCTTTTGGATTAGATATGGCAAAAGATGAACTTACAGCAAAACAATTAAATACAGAAAATCCATATAATACTCGTGGTCCAAATATGGAAGGAAAATTACCAGTAGGACCAATTTGTAGTCCAAGCAAAAGTGCAATTTATGCAGTATTAAATCCTGAAAATACAGATTGTTACTATTTTGTTGCTGATAAAGATGGAAATGTTTATTTTTCAAAAACATATACAGAACATCAATCAGTTATAGATGAATTAAAATCAGAAGGCCTATGGTATGAATATTAATATTTTTTAGTTAGAATAATTCTGATTAAAGCTTAATCTACTAAAAAAAGGTATGGACAAGTATTTAATTTATGTATAAAATATAAATGAAGTAATATAGGAGATTTTTTATAATATGCAAACAAATCAAAATGGAAAATCTCTTTCTGAAATATTCAAGGAACTGGAACAATCTAAAAACAGGCAAGTTGAGCAATATAAGCAAAACCAAAAGGCTTTAAAAGAAATTAAAGAAGCCGAAAAAAAAGAGAGTTTTGCTTTTCAAGTAAAACATAGAACTAAAAAAGATAATTTAAAATTAATTATAATTGTTTTAGTGATTTGTTTAAGTATTTCAACTTTTTCTTCAAACTATATTTTTGCTAAAGATTTAGAAACTGAAGAGGATAAAACACCTGTTGGAGTTTTTGAAGAAAATGAAGATGTTACTGATGTTTATGAAATTGTATCAGAAAATATCAGTACAACATATCAAAAAGAAGTGCTTGACATTGAAGAAGAGATTGAATTTGTAACTGAATATATTGATAATAAAGATTTGCCTAAAGATGAAGAGGTTGTTCAACAAGAAGGACTTATAGGTCATCAAATTGTTACATATGTAAGAAGTTATGAAAATGATGAGATGGTAGATCAAACAGCAATAGGATATAATGTTACAGAATATCCAACAACTAAAATTATTCAGGTTGGAACTTCTGAAGTTTTAGCAAATTTTAATATACATATTGGTGATTATTTATATGTGACAAAAGATTTGGAATTAAAAAAAGAAGCAAATGATGAATCTGAAACCATAACTACAATTCCTAATAAATATGATGTTATTGCTCTAGAAGTAATAGAAGAATCTTGGATGAAAGTTGCTTATTTAGATGAAGAAGGATATATAAAAGTACAAGATTTAACATCTGAAACTTTAACTCCAGGAAGTGGCGAAATCTGTAGAAAACAAAAAATATTAAATTCAGTAA
The DNA here is from genome assembly GCA_944389125.1 of uncultured Clostridia bacterium. Taxonomy (GTDB): domain Bacteria; phylum Bacillota; class Clostridia; order TANB77; family CAG-508; genus Scatovivens. The sequence continues at coordinate 4,696 of CALXLF010000005.1, forward strand.
ATGAAGATATGCAATTAAATAAACCAAGTGGATTATTAGAAAGTGATTTTTCAACAGTTTTTTCTAATAATAGCAGTGACACAAATAACATATTTAAAGAGAATTATAAGATTTTTTATGATATTGAATCTAAATATAATATAAATGGTGTTTTTGTTGCAGCAATTGCAATCCATGAAAGTAATTGGGGAAAATCTAATATAGCTATAAATAAGAAAAATTTATTTGGATTTGGAGCTTATGACTCTACTCCATATGAATCAGCTGTTACATTTGATACATATGAAAATGGAATTAACACAGTTGCTGAATGGCTTTCAAAAAATTATTTAAATGAATCAGGAACTATACTTCCAAATGGAGAAACAGCAACTGGAAGATATTATAATGGAGCTACTGTAAAAGGTGTAAATACAAGATATGCAACAGATAAAAATTGGTCAAATAGAGTTTTCTCATTAATGCAAGATATTTATAATTCTATATAGGGGGAGATTTTGAAAGAAAGAGCAAAAGATAAAAAAAACGAAGTTCATAAGACTAATGCAAATGCTAGAAATAAAAAAAGTAACATTAGCAGTAAAACAAAAACAAAGCCTCATTTAAAAAATGAGGCTCATATTAGAGCTAAAAAGCCTGATAAAAAGAAAGGCATTACAAAACTTAAAAATAAGATTATTATATTAGCTTTAATAATTATTGCTTTATTATTGTTAATATTTGCTTTTTATAAAATTTTGTATATGCATAGAAATAATAATATTTTTGCTCAAAATGCTGAAAAAATTCAGAATGATATTGATAACCCTATTTTTAAGATTGAAAAAATTCTTATATATAGTGATGCTAATGTTGAAGATTTAAGTGAAAATCAAAATTTAGCTAATATAAATGTTTCACAATATACTGATTTTGCAATTTATATAAGTAATTCAGAAACAATAACTGGATTAACAGAAAAAAATACTGTAAATAATTTATATATAGATAATATAACTGTAAGTGGAACTGACATTGGTACTCAAAAAGTTTTTTATAAAGATGTAAATGATATTTGTAAATACAGAAAGATTGAAACTGGTACAAATAGAATTGATTTTAAAGTTCTTCATGCAAATGAAGAACGAGAGTTAAATGAAGAAGCGAATGTTTTTTATACAGATTGTTCTGATCCGATTATTTTATCATATGTAAATGAAAATATTGTAAAAAACGAAGATCTATCTGGTAGTAAAGAAAAATTATCTTTAGATGGTTCAATTTTAAAATATTTAGGAATTAAATTAGAAGATTTAAATTATAAGATTTCTTTTTCAATAAATATTGAAAATAATCTTGGTGAGCTGTATAAATGTAATTGTTCGTTAGATGTTAATTTAGATAGTGATGAAGGCGGAATTTATACAGGTTATATTATGCAGATATATAATTTAAGTGAAAATAATTTTGAATTTAGAAAAGTACAATAAATACAAAAGAGAGGATATTATAATAAGAAATGTTTGAAATAATATTAATTATAATTATTGCTGTTATTCTAGCTATAATTGTTGCATTTAGCTTGATTATGCGTGATGTAAAAAATGCAAAATATAATGTTAAAGATGAAAGCGAATTATCAAAAGAGGCAGAAAAAAAGTATTTAAAAGAGTTTCCAGATTATACTATTTTTAAATTAAAGTCTGAAATTGAAACAATTGCAGATATTTTAGTAGATAATCAGGAAAGCAATAGATATACAGAACTTTTAAGAGAAAAAGCTTCAAAAGATGAAAAAGTAAAAAGTCTTAAAGATGCTGTTATTGAAGATGTAGATATTGTAAGATATAATAAAGGCAATTTAAAAGCAAAAGTTAAATACAGAGATTATGAATATAAATATTCAATGGTACTTAATTTAAGTACTGTTTCAAGAGGAAGAGTATTTTTAAATAACTATTTAGTTTATAAAGAAAGAGCTACTGTTTAAGGTGGCTTTTTTATTTGCAGAGCAGATAAATAAAAATAATTGCATAAATTTTCCAAGTTTATAAATAATATATAAAAAGGAGGGAAAATTTATGCTTTTTAAATTTACTAAGAGTGGAGAAAAAGTTTTAGATATAGCCAGTGATGTTGCTACTTTATTAGGGCATAATTATATTGGAAGTGAACATATTTTATATGGTTTAGCTAAAGAAAGTGAAGGTTTAGCTCATAGAGTTTTAGAATCACAAGGTATTTTTCCAGATTGTATTTTAAGTAAAATAGAAAACATACTTCGGAAAAGGAAATGTAAATTTAAATTCACGGAACTCGGTTTTACTTTAAAAAGCAAACGAATTATTGAAAATGCATATAACGAAGCATCTCATATTGGATCTAATTATATAAGTACAGAACATATTTTAATAGGAATTTTACAAGAAATAGATTCAATGGCTTTTAAAATTATTTTAGAACTTAATATAAATCCAGATAAAATATATAATGAAATTTGGAAGGCATTAAATGATTTTCCTGGAACAAGTGGAAAAGTTGAAACTAAAAATGATTCTAAAAACAAAACTTTGAATCGCTTTGGAATTGATTTAACTGAAAAGGCTTTAACAGGCAAGTTAGATCCTATTATTGGAAGAAAAAAAGAAACTAATAGAATTATCGAAATTCTTTCTAGAAGAATAAAAAATAATCCATGTTTAGTTGGAGAACCAGGTGTGGGAAAAACTGCAGTAGTTGAGGGTCTAGCCCAGAAAATAGTTTCAGATGAAGTTCCAGAAAATTTGAAAAATAAAAAGATTATAATTTTAGATATTGCACAAATTGTAGCAGGAAGTAAATATAGAGGCGATTTTGAAGAAAGAATAAAAAAGATATTAAATGAAGTAAAAGATTCAAAAGATATTATATTATTTATAGATGAAATTCATATTATTGTAGGGGCTGGTGCTGCAGAAGGAGCAATAGATGCTGCAAATATTTTAAAGCCTTTTTTAGCAAGAGGAGAAATTCAAGTAATAGGAGCAACTACTATAAATGAATATAGAAAATATATTGAAAAGGATAATTCTTTAGAAAGAAGATTTCAGCCAATTTTATTAGATGAACCAACAGAAGAAGAAGCAACTAAAATATTACTTGGAATTAAAGAAAAATACGAAACATATCATAATATAAAAATATCTTTTGAAGCGATAGAGGGTGCGGTAAAACTTTCTAATAGATATATAACAGATAGATTTTTACCTGATAAAGCAATAGATTTGATTGACGAATCTTGTGTTAGAGTTAAAAGAACTAAAAATATATTAGAGCTTATAGATGTTGAAAATGTAATTTCAGATTGGTCTGGAATACCTGTAGCCATACATTCAAAAGAAGAGATATTTAAACTTAAGAATTTAGAATCAGAAATTCATAAAAGAGTTGTAGGACAATGTGAAGCTGTAAGTTTAGTTGCAAAGACAATTAGGAGAGGTAGATTAGGTATTTCAGAAGAAAATAGACCGGTAGGTTCTTTTTTATTCTTAGGTCCTACAGGTGTAGGAAAGACTGAAATTTCAAAAGCTGTGGCTGAAGTTTTATTTGGAGATGAAAAAAATTTAATAAGAATTGATATGTCTGAATATATGCTTCCAAGTGATGCTTCAAAATTAATAGGAGCTGCTCCTCGGATTTGTTGGATATGATGAAGGTTCACGGATTTATAAAAGAAGTAAGAAAAAAGCCATATTCAATAATACTTTTTGATGAAATAGAAAAGGCTCATCCAGATGTTATAAATGTGTTATTACAAATTTTAGATGATGGGAGACTTACAGACAATTTTGGAAGAATCACAAATTTTAAAAATACTATAATTATTATGACTTCAAATGTAGGAGGAAAATTAATTACTAATAATAAAAAATTAGGATTTCAGATAGAGGAAAGTCAAAGATTAAAATATAAAGATTTAAGAAAAGATGTATTAAAAGAAGCAAAAGATAATTTTAGTCCTGAGTTTTTAAATAGAATAGATGAAATTATTGTATTTCAGAAGTTAAGTAGAATTGAACTAAAACAAATTTCAAATATTTTCTTAAATAAAATATCAAAGAGAATGAAAAATAAAAACATAGAAATTATTTTTGATGAAAATGTTAATGATTTTATAGTTGATAAATTAGATGATGATACATTAGGTGCAAGACCTATTAGAAGAATAGTTCAAGATTATATTCAAGATAAAATAGTAAATGAATATTTAGATGGAAATATTAAAGAAGGTGATATAGTAAATATTTCCCAGGTAGATAAGAAAATTTATATAAAAAGTGAAACTAAATTTGATAAGATATCAGAAATTAATGAATACGTATAATTTAAAAAATATAATAGGAAAGTCTTATGAAACTTTCCTATTATATAGAGGTTTACAAAAAAGTTTTTGCTACATACTAATAAAGCATAATATTAAAATTTATAGAATGATACTATTTTTAATGTTTTGCTTTATAGCTTCCACATACTGTTTCTGAGCTTGTTCCTGTTTCGCAGTTTTCACATGGTTTAACTAAAATATTAGTAAGCAAACATTCTTTGTTTGCTTTTCCATTATAAAGACAACTTGAAACAGTACAATTAATTTTTTGATGTTCTTCCATAATAAAATTCCTTCCTAATTTTTTAATATATTACATTAAAAAATTGATTAGAATTAAAAGCAAAATGAAATTGTAAATAAAAAAGCAATTTCATATTACTTTAAACTTAGTATATCCATATTAAAAATAAATATTCTATTTACAAATCATTCGAAATATTGTATTATGTTTGTAGAAAAGAGGAGGATTATTTTTTATGAAAAAGTTATTTACATCAGAAAGCGTTACAGAAGGACATCCAGATAAGCTTTGTGATTATATTTCAGATAGTGTTTTAGATGAATTTTTAAAGTTAGATCCTAATGCTAGAGTTGCATGCGAAACTGTTGCTGGTAAAAATATTATTTTTATAACAGGAGAAATTTCTTCTTCAGCAGAAGTTGATATTGAACAAGTGGTAAGAAATGCAATAAAAGAAGTTGGATTTGATAATAGTGAAACTGATATAGATTATAGAACTTGCAGGGTTATGATTAATATTTCAAAACAATCTCCAGATATTGCTATTGGGGTTGATAAATCTTATGAAGATAAAAATGGAGAAAATATAGATTCAGAAGGTGCTGGAGATCAAGGCTTGATGTTTGGTTTTGCAATAAATGAAACAGAAGATTTAATGCCAATGCCAATTTATTTAGCACATAAATTATCGAAAAGATTAACAGATGTTAGAAAATCTGGAGAAATTAGTTATATAAGACCAGATGGAAAAGTTCAAGTAACTGTAGAATATGATGATGAAAAGCCTAAAAGAGTTGACACAGTTGTTGTATCAACACAGCATAACTCAGATTCTGATTTAGATGTATTAAAAAAGGATATCAAAGAAAAAGTTATAAATTATGTTATACCTTCAAATTTATTAGACGAAAATACTAAGTATTATATTAATCCAACAGGAAGATTTGTTATCGGAGGCCCATTAGGAGATAGCGGACTTACTGGTAGAAAAATAATTGTTGATACATATGGTGGATTTAGTCGTCATGGAGGAGGAGCTTTTTCTGGCAAAGACCCTAGTAAAGTTGATAGATCAGCTTCTTATATGGCAAGATATATTGCTAAAAATATTGTGGCAAATGGATATGCATCTAAATGTGAAATTCAGTTTTCTTATGCAATAGGCGTGGCAAAGCCAGTATCTGTATATGTTGATACTTTTGGAACAAATACAATTCCGGAAGAAGAGATTATCTCAAAAGTTTTAAAAAAATTTGATTTAACTCCAACTGGAATTATTAAAACTTTAGATTTAAAAAAGCCTATATATAGAAAAACAACTAATTATGGACATTTTGGTAAGAAAGATTTGCCATGGGAACAGATTATTAAATTTTAATTTTTTGAATGGGACATGGGGACGGTTCTCTTGTCCCATTAATTGAGTTTAAGATTGAGCATTTTGAATTAGTTTTGTGCTATGGAGCCAGTTTTATGAATGTTTATATTTTTCTTCTGTTTCGCTCCTCGGCTTCCTCGTGTTTTAACAAATTCTAATTAAACCTGATACGGTCTCCCATTTGATAAATCAAATGCCCCTCATCCGGTTTAATAAGAATTCGTAAAACCCACTCAGGGCGCATTCGTCGTTACACTACAGAAAAATATAAACATTCATAAAACTTAGTGTCTGCCCATAATCAAATAATATAAAATGAAAGAATAAAATAAAGCGAAAATTCTAGGTTTCACCGGAATTTTCGCTTTATTTTATTCTGTATTTTCAGAAAACACTTGAACATAATATGTTTTTTCCATATTGTATAATTCTGCAATAGATGTATTATTATATTTTGTCCCTGCAATTTGCATATTTGGATATGTTAGTACCATGTTCTTTTCTGAAAATAGTTCATTTTCAATAATTGCTGATGAATATTCTCCTGATTTTATATCTAAATCAAAGTCATTTATTATTTTTGCATAAAATGATTTTAGAGCAATAGTAGTTATTCCTGCATCAAAGATTAAAAATCCCATAACTAAAATAACAGATATTTTTAATATATTAATATCTATTTTACTTTTTAAATAATATAAAAGTTTATCAAATAGTGGATTTACATATTTTATTAAAATTACACCTAAAATTCCCCACATAACAGCAAAATAAAGGCATGTTCTGCCATTTATACTAAGAGTCATTCCAGTATAATCCCACCATTTAAAATGAAAGATTTTTTCACAAATATAGCTCATTAAATATTCGCTTATAGTTCCTATTAAGCAACTAGCTAAGAAAAGTCTGAATGGTTTATCTTTTAAACTTGATAAAAATGTTATCATTAAACAGGCACCTATTCCGTAAATTATACAAAAAGGTCCAAATAAAAAACTCTGCCTACTTTCAATAACTCCTTTAGACCAAAGCCCAAATCCAGTTTCTAAAAGACATCCAATAAAACTATAAAATATAAAATAGCAACATGTTTGCCAGATATTAAATTTAATAATTTTTTTATGCTCTTTTAATTCTATAATATTTTCCATGAAATTATTATTAACGAAAAAGGCTTTTTTATACTAAAGATAGAGTGAAAAATACAAAGATTTAGAATCTATCGTAGATTAAACACAAAATAAATAAAAAGTATTTTTGTATTACAAATAAAATAAATTTGTATTACAAAAAAGTACAATTATTGAAAAGAAATATGTTCTATGAGATAATACAAATGTATTTTTATATTTGGGGGAGAAAATAAAATGTTATATGATTATCAAAAATTAAAAGAAATTCTTGTAAAAAAAGGTGCTGATGCTAAATTATTTGATATGCCTGCAATTAAAGAAAGACTATTGAAACAAGATATTTCTCCTGATGATATTACTATAAATGCTGACGGTACTTTTAATTTTGGAAATTGTATTATGCAAAAAAAGAAAATTGAAAAAGAAGAAACAGAAAGTGTTTATCATCATGAAGTTGATGATTATGGAGTAGATGTGTCATATTTTTCCAATGAAAAGAAAAAAGTTGAACATGACGTAATAGGAATAGTAGAATATGAAGAAGTTATAAACTATGCAGATGCAGCATTAGATGCGCCTTTTAGTATTGATGCAGATTATGAATCAGAATATAAACAAATGATGGCATTATTAACTTATGTTGATAGTGATGGAATAGAAATAGAAACACAACTAATTGATAATGAACCATTTGTTAAGGGACAATTAGAAAAAGGAAAATTAGGTCTAAAATCTTTTGAAGATAGGCAGGATTTAGTATCAAAAAAGATCATTAGAGAAGATGGATTAATAACTGAAAAAATTTTAACAGATAGAGTATCAATATTTTTTGGTAAAGAAAGTCAATTTTATGATAATGGAAGATGGAATATAGATTTAACTGAAACACCTAGTATGGGTACTAGAGAAGGAAGAAAACCAGGTGCTGTAATTTCTAGGTATGAAGCTAATTCACAAGAAATTTTAAGAAAATATCCTCAATTAAAAAGTGCTGTAGCCAAAAGAAAAGAAGAATTAATTACACAAATAGATGAAAGAACATTATCATTAATTTCAACATTAGAAAGTGATAATGAAAAATTGCAAAAAATGTTGAAAAAAACTCTTACTTTTGCAGAAACAGTTAGAAACAGTATTGTTGGCAAAATATTTTTTGGAAGAAAGGGAAAAGAATTACTTGGAGAACAAATTAAAGATGCAAAAAAATTGCCAGAAGTGCCAGAAAATAGATAGATAAATAAATTAATTATTAAAAAATAAAAAGTTAGTATATAAACTAAGGCTAAAAAGTATGTAATTTTGGATTAGTTTAAACTAGCTTTTATTTTATATTTTCCATGAAATTATTATTGACGAAAATGGCTTTTTTATACTAAAATAAATGCATAGAGGTGAAAAAATGCAGAAAATAATTGTTCCCAAAAAATATGATAATAAAAATTTAACAGTTTTTATATTAGATAGTTTTCCAAATCTTAGTCAAAATTTTTTATATAAGGCTTTAAGACAAAAAGATATTAAGATAAATGGAAAAAGAGTTAAAGAAAATACTAAAGTTTGTGAAAATGATTTAATAGAAGTTTTTATTTCAGATGAATTTCTTTTTGGAAAACATGAGCTAAAAGTAGTTTATGAAGATGATAATATTTTAGCAATTGATAAAGAACAAGAAATTTCAGTAACAGACGAAGCAGGAGTAAATGGAATGACTTTAACAAAATTAGTAAAAGAAAAATATGGAAAAAATCTAGAACCTTGTCATAGATTAGATAGAAATACAAGAGGAATAGTTTTATTTGCTAAAAATGAAGAAGCCTTAAAAATACTTTTTGATAAATTTAAGAATCATGAAATTGAAAAGCATTATATTGCAAAAGTTTATGGAATTCCAAAAGAAAGCCATAAAATTTTAAAAGATTTTCTTTTTAAAGATTCTAAGAAAAATAAAGTATACATTTCAAGTACTAAAAAAACTGGATATCAAGAGATAATAACAGAATATACAGTCTTAGAAGAAAATAAAGAGGAGAATACAAGTATTTTAGATATTAATTTACATACAGGAAGAACACATCAAATTAGAGCGCATTTATCATACATAGGATATCCAATAATAGGTGATGGAAAGTATGGTAGTAATAAGATAAATAAAAAATTTAATGAGAGTAAGCAAAATTTAATATCATATAAATTGATTTTTAAATTTACAAAACCAAGCGGAATATTAGATTATTTGAATGGTTTAGAACTAAAAATCTCAAAAAATACTTGACAAATGAAATAAAAAGTAGTATTATATTTGTGTTTTAAGAAGAAATTAGTTCTCACCTTATTCTAATTATGGTTATAAGGTTAATAATTCAATATATAAAATTTGGATTTATTTTTGTGTGAGAAAATTTGGCTTCTTAAAACAAGTCAAATTTTTTATTTTTATAGCGAAATTTTTATAAATGAAATTTGAAATTTCGCAGAGGAGGTTTATTATTAAACAGGAATTACCAATTAACAGACAAATTAGAGAAAAAGAAGTTCAAGTAATTAGTGAGAACGGAGAGAAAATTGGTGTTATGCCAATAGATGAAGCGTTAGCTAAAGCGGAAGAAAGAGATTTAGATCTAGTTTTAGTTGCTCCAAATGCAAAACCAGCAGTTTGCAAAATTATGAATTATGGAAAGTATAAATTTGAGCAAGCTAAAAAAGAAAAAGAATCTAGAAAAAATCAAAAAACAGCTGAATTAAAAGAAATTAGAGTTACTCCAAATATTGGAGCACATGATTTTGAATTTAAATCTAGAAATGCTAGAAATTTCTTGGAATCTGGTAATAAAGTTAAATTTACTTTAAGATTTAGAGGAAGAGAATTAAATAATATAAAAGCAGGTGAAGATATATTAAATAGATTTATAGAGGATTTATCTGATATAGCTTCTCCAGAGAAAAAACCTTTATTGGAAGGAAAATCAATGTACATAATTTTGAGTAAGAAATAGGAGGAGGACATTATGCCAAAATTAAAAACTAACAAAGCTGCAAGTAAAAGATATGGATTTACTGGTGGCGGAAAAATCAAAAGAACTAAAGCTAATAGAAGACATTTATTAGCAAATAAAACAAAAAGACAAAAAATGACAGCTAGAGTACAAGATGGTTTAGCAAGTAAAACATGTGAAAATACAATTAAAAAATTGTTACCATACAGTTAATACTTTAGAAAGATTGAATGTAAGGAGGAAATAAATAATGGCAAGAGTAAAAACAGCTAGAACTACAAGAGCTAGACATAAAAAAGTTATAAAACAAGCAAAAGGTTATTATGGTGCAAAACATTATAGATATAGAAATGCTAAACAAGCAGTTATGAAATCTGGAATGTATGCATATGTTGGAAGAAAAGACAGAAAGAGTAACTTTAGAAAATTATGGATTACTAGAATAAATGCTGCTGCAAGAGCAAATGGTATGACATATAGTACTCTAATTGCTGGTCTTAAAAAAGCTAATGTTGTTATTAATAGAAAAATGTTAGCAGAGCTTGCAGTATCTGATAGCGAAGCATTTTCTGAAATTGCAAAAATCGCTAAAAATGCATAAATAAAAAAACTAATGGTGCAAGAATATTTGCACCATTTTTTAACATATAAGAAATTACATTTAAAATATTAATATTTTAAAGTAAAAAGAGGTGCACATGAAAAAGAAAAAAAATTTAAAAATTGTTATTTTAATAATTGCTATAATACTTTTAGTCATAATTGGAATTTTGATATATAAGCAATTTTGGATTAATAAATTTAAAAAAATACTTAAAGAAAATGATTCATCTAATTATGAACTAGTCCAAACAGATGGCATAACTACTTCAACTGTTAAAGTTTATGAAGATATCTATACTTATGAAGATGAAAATAATTTTATATGGATAAGTGAAACAGAAAATCTTAGAGTTATTATGGATAAAGTTAATAAATCAGCAATTATAACAGAAAATTCTGAAAGTGCTTTAAAGGTTGGAAGTCTTAATTCAACATATTTAGATTATTTCGATAATGATACTATGAAATTTAAATATTTAGGAAAAGAAGATTCTTTTTATAAACTTCAATTTGAAAATAAGAGTACAGGAAATATTACTATTTTTTATATGAATATAGATACTGGAATTATTGAGAAAATAGAAGATATATTTAATGGAGCTCAAAATAATTATGAAATTAAAGTTAAATTTGATTGTGTAACTTCTGATGATGTTGCATATCCAGATTTAGCAGAATATGATATTGGAGTATCTTCAAGTACTGTGCCTACAGAAGAATCTAGCGAAGATTATGAAAGAGAAGTAGTAGATGATGGAAATACAGTAATTGAAAATAATTAATAAATTGGGAGAAAGTATGAAAAAAAGAGTTTTTACAATTTTAATTTGTTATATATTTTTAGTATTATGTGTTATTGGTGCTATTAAGATATTTAGTACTGAAGAGCCAAAAGATGCAAATAAAATTCAAGTAATTGCAACAATATTTCCTAATTATGATTTTGTAAAACAAATTGGTGGAGATAAAGTTCAAGTTACTTTACTTTTAAATTCAGGTGTTGATAGTCATACTTATGAACCTAGTGTTAAAGATATGAAAAATATATCAGATAGTGATCTTTTTGTTTATACAGGAACTACTTCAGAACCTTGGGCAAAAGAGATTATAAATGGTTTAGAAAACAGCAATTGCGAAATCGTGGATAGTTCTAAAAATATAGAATTAATAGAATCTGAAAAATTTGCTGAAGAGTATAATGCATTAAATATGTCTTCACATGAACATTCTGAAGAAGAATTAGAAGAATATGAATATGATGGACATATTTGGCTTAATCCACAAAATGCAATAAAAATGGTAGATACAATTTGTGAGGCTTTATGTGAATATGATAAGGCAAATTCAGATTATTATAGACAAAATGCTGAAAATTACAAGAATGAAATTCAAAAACTTGATTCTGATATAGAAAAAGCAATGCAAAATTTAGATTCTAATGTTTTAGTTTTTGGCGGAGAGTTTGCTTATTCATATTTTATTTCAAGATATAATTTGAAATATGTAAGTGTTTATACATCATGCGGAGAAGAGGCAGAACCTAGTGTTCAGGATGTAAGAAATGTTATAGATTATATAAATAAAAATAATGTTAAAAAAGTTTTTTATGAAGAATTATCTGAGGGAACTGTTGCTAAGATGATTTCAGAAGAAACTGATGCAGAGCCTGTAGTTTTTTATACACTTCATAATGTTTCTACAGATGAAATTAAAGCAGGAGCAAATTATGTAAGCATTATGAGAAAAAATTTAGAAAATATTACCAAATAGAAAGGATTAATTAAATGATTTTAGAAGTAAAAAATTTACAAGTTTCATATAATAATCATATTGCTATTGAAAAAGTAAGTTTTAAAGTAAATCAAGGTGAATATGTTTGTCTTGTAGGTGAAAATGGGTCTGGTAAAAGTACTCTAATAAAAACTATTATGGGATTAAAAAAGGAAAATAGAGGTGAAATTAAATTAAATTTGAGTCGTGATGAAATTTCATATTTAGAGCAAGGAGATTTAAAGAAAATTGATTTTCCTGCAACAGCTAAAGAAATTATAATGACAGGTGTTCAGAAACATAAAAAATTACCTTTTTATACAAAACAAGATAAAGAAAAGTTTAAAAAAGTTGTAGCTGATTTAAAAATAGAAAAAATTGTAAATAGAAGGATTGGAGATTTATCAGGTGGTCAAAAGCAAAGAGTATTACTTGCAAGAGCATTAATTAGAGAACCAAAAATGATTATTTTAGATGAACCTGCAACTGGTCTTGATGTTAAAATTACAAGAGAATTATACAAAATTTTGGAAAAATTAAACAAAGAACAAAATGTTACAATAATTATGGCAACACATGATTTAGATGAGTTAAAAACAATAAAACCTAGAATTATTTGTTTAGCTAAAACAATAAAATATGATGGAGATTTTGAAAACTGGAAAGGAAATTTGGAATAAAGAAAGGATTTTATAAACAATGCAAGAATTGATTAGTTTAATGAATTATAGTTTTATGCAAAGAGCTTTAATTTGTGGTATTGCTATATCTTTTTGTGCAGCATTAATTGGTGTAATTTTGGTTTTGAAAAACTATTCTATGATTGGTCATGGATTAGGAGAAGTTGCTTTTGCAGCTTTAAGTTTGGCAATGTGCTTAGGACTTCCTGAACTTGCTGTTTCAATTCCAATAGTAATAATAGCTGCAATTATTATAATGATTATAAGTCAGAAAAAAGGAGAGAGCGGAGATGTAACTATTGCTCTTGTTGCATCACGGAGCTTTAGCATTTGGTGTTATTATAACAGCTTTAAGTTCACGGCTTTGGAACAGATAGCTTAAATTATATGTTTGGAAGTATACTTGCAATGACTACTTCTGATGTTATATTAAGTGTTATTTTGTCTATAGTTTTAATTATAATATATTTTATTTTTTATAATAGGCTTTTACTAATTTCTTTTGATGAAAAATTTGCAAAGTCATCTGGAATAAATGTAACTTTTTATCAATTTTTGATTGCTTTAATTACAGCATTTGTAGTTGTTCTTGGAATGAGAATGATGGGAACTTTACTTATTTCAAGTTTAATTGTGTTACCGGCAGTAATTGCTAAAAGACTAACAAATAGTTTTAAAGGTTTGGCATGTGTATCAGTAATAACATCAATAATATGTTTTATACTTGGAGTTTTAGTTTCTTTTTATTTAAATCTTCCAGCAGGTGCTGCAATAGTTGCAGTATATATAATACTTTTATTTATAGTAAATATAGTTACAAAAATTATAAAAATATAAATTTTCAAAAGAGTGCGACAAGAGAGCCGTCCATGTGTCCCTCTGTTTAAAGAACAAAAAACTTTTTTTGTTTTGATATTTTTTATTGATAAAAAATTATAGTAATGATATAATTTGTGCATAATAAATTTGGAAAAAAACGTGTAGAAAAGAGTAGTAAAATGGAAGAACTAAAGAATTTTGAATTAAATAATAAAATACTAGAAAATTTTGATAAAATAATGAGTTATCACCTTGATAAAGTTGAAAACTTAGTTATAAAAGAGGCTTTTTCAAACCCAAAATTATTTAATATAATAAGTTTATGTACAAAACTTAAATCTCTTACTATTGAAGGAGATTTAAGAGTAGATGTGAATAAAATTATCTTTAATATATGTAAACCAGAATTATTAGAGACTCTTATTCTTAATTCAGTAAAACTTCCAACGACTAAATCTTTTACTAAATTTACAAATCTTAAAACAATTTCATTAACTAATATTACTTTTAGCGATGTAAATGGATTTTTTAATAAAATTACCAATAAAGATAAAATTATTGCTATTAATTTAAGTAATGTTGATTTAGGAAGAAAATCTATAAGTATTTGTGGTATGTTTCCAAATTTAAAATATCTAAATATAGATGGATTAAGAAATTGTAAATTTGATAATTTTGTATTTTTAGCTGAAAGCAATGAAATAGAAAGATTGGACTTTTTTGGAAATGAAATAAGTTTTAGTGCATTAAAAGATTTAAGTAGAAAAAAATACACAAAAAACATAGATGTTAAACTAAAAACTTCAAAAAAATCATTAATTGATAATAGACTTGAAATAAGCAGTGAAAATGAAATATCTCTTACCATAAATTCTTTTGATTTTGAGACTGCTACTTCATATTTACCTTTAAGTAAAGTTCAAAACTTATTTTTAGTGATTGAAGATAAATTTGATATAAATGAATATATGAGAAAATTCAAAAAAGTAAAAGGTAAAGTAAGTATAAGTATAAGAAATGTATCATATTTAAAAAATAGTGTAGCAAAAAATTTACAAGAAAAATTAAAATTAGAATATATTGGAATTTTAGATTATGAAAAATCTAAAATAAAAATGTATTCAATAGAAGATTATATTAAAATAAGAGATAAGTTTGATAAAATTATAGAAAACATTTCAAAATATTCAACAGATATAGAAAAGTTTGAAGAATTATATAATTATATAAAAGAAAATATAAGATTTGATGATGAAAACGAAAGTAATATAAAAACATTTTTTATAGAAAACTATTCTGGGCAAAATTTATATGCATTAGAGATTGAAGATATTTTAAAAGAATTAAAAATACCTTGTCATGTTATTTCAGGAGTTAGTTATGATGAGTCAAATTGCTTGTGGAATCAAGTAAAACTTGCGGGAAACTGGTATAATATGGATATTGCAAGTGATTTAAAATTAAAGTTAAATAAAAAAATGTGGCAAAGTGGTTCAAAAGGAATTTTGCAAGATGATGAAGAATTTTCAAAAAATCATATTGAACAATTTGGAAATCCAGAAGCATGCGAAACTAAAATAAGTCAAAAGAAAAAAGAAATAAAAAATAATGATAAAGAGATTAGTCCATTTAAAAAGGTTATGAATAAATTAAAAAATGTTTTTAAATTTAATAAAAATAATGCTTTACCAGAACCAGGCAATACTACAAATGATAATGGTAATAAATAGATTAGAAATGTAGAAAGGATGAATGTGTTATGATAGCTGAAAAATTAAAACCAGGTGATGAAGTAAGAGTAATTGCTCCTTCAAGAAGTATGGCAATGTTAAGAGAGGATTGTATAGAATTAGCAACTAAGAGATTAGAAGAATTAGGACTTAAAGTAACATTTGGAAAACATGTTATGGAAGAAGATCCAGATTATATGGCAACAGAAGTTAAGTCAAGAGCAGAAGATTTTAATGAAGCTTTTGCAGATAAAAATGTAAAGGCGATTTTAACAGTTATTGGTGGATTTAATTCAAATCAAATCTTAAGATATATAGATTTTGAGAATATAAAAAATAATCCAAAAATTTTTTGTGGATTTTCAGATATAACAGTTTTATCTAATTCTATTTATGCAAAAACTGGTTTAGTAACATATTCTGGACCTCATTATTCTAGTTTTGGAATGAAAAAAGGCTTTATGGAATATGAAATGGAATATTTTAAGAAGATGTTTTTTGATAATAAAGAAATAGAAGTAAAATCTTCTGATGAGTGGAGTGATGATCCTTGGTTTGCTGATCAAGAAAATAGAGAATTTATAAAAAATGATGGAATGTTTATTATAAATGAAGGAGAAGCAGAAGGAAAAATAGTTGGAGGAAATTTATGTACATTAAATCTTATTCAAGGTACTGAATATATGCCATCAATTGAAGATTCTATATTATTTATTGAAGATGATGAAATGGCTGGAAAATATTTTTTTGTTGAATTTGATAGAAATCTGGTTTCATTAATAATGCAACCAGGATTTGATAAAGTAAAAGGAATTGTTATAGGAAGATCCCAAAAAGCTGCTTGTATGACAAAAGAAAAATGGATTAAATTAATAAAAAATAAACCAGAATTAGAAAATATACCTGTAATAGCAGGAGCAGATTTTGGACATACAACACCAATTTTTACATTTCCAATAGGAGGAAAAGCTAAACTAGTAGCAAAAGATGGAAAAATAGAATTAAAAATAAGGGGATAAATTATGGTAAATTTAAAACTTTTATATGATGAAGAAACTATACAAAATAGAATTCAAGAAATGGCAGAAGAAATTGATAGAGATTATGAAGGAAAAAGTATTATAGCTATATGTGTTTTAAGAGGGGCAATTTATTTTACAGTTGATCTAACTAAAAAAATGAAAAATACTTCAGTTGAAATTGATTTTGTAAGGGTATCAAGTTATTCAGGAATAGAGACAACAGGTAAAATTGATTTGCAATTAGATGTAAGTGAAGATTTAAAAGATAGAGATGTTTTAATTATTGAAGACATTATAGATACAGGTTATACTTTGAGTTTCTTAAAAGAACACATATTAAAGAAACAACCAAAGAGTTTAAAAATAGCAGTTTTAGCAGATAAAGAGGAAAGAAGAAGAGTTCCAGTTGATGTTGATTATGTAGGTTTTAAAATTCCTAGTAAATACATAGTTGGATATGGCTTTGATTACAACAATACTTGCAGAAATTTACCATATATTGGAACTTTAGAAGATTAAAAAAATTGCCAAGGGGACGTTGTTCCACGGCAATTTTGCAATTTTGCCGTGGAACAACGTCCCTCTGGCAACGTCCCCTTGGCGCAAAGTAAAAAATTTAGAAAGGCTTAATTTTTAGGATGTTTAATATTGAAGAAGAGCTTAAAAAGCTTCCACGTAAGCCAGGCGTTTACATCATGAGAAATAAAGAAGATGAAGTTATATATGTTGGAAAAGCAGTTGTTTTAAGAAATAGAGTTAAATCTTATTTTAGAAAAACTAATAAAACTGCTAGAATAGAAAAAATGGTCTCTTTGATAGACCATTTTGAGTATATAGTTGTTGGAAGTGAAGATGAAGCTTTAATTTTAGAATGCAATCTAATAAAAAAATATAGACCAAAATTCAATGTTCTTTTAAAAGATGATAAAACATATCCATATATTTGTATTGATGTTAAATCAGATTACCCAAATGTTTTTATGACAAGAAGAATTTTGAATAATGGGGCAAAATATTTTGGCCCATACCCAAGTAGTAGTGCAGTAAAAGAAATGATTGCTCTTATTAAAGATAAATTTCAAATTAGGCAATGCAGAACATTTAAATATAACGATAGACCATGTTTAAATTATCATATAAAAAAATGCTCGGCACCTTGTATGGGATATATTTCAAAAGAAGATTATAGAAAACAGATAGATCAAATAATAGGACTATTAGAAGGAAAATTTGATAATATTATCAAAGAAATGAAAAAAGAAATGGAAGAAGCTTCAAAAAAATTAGATTTTGAGAAAGCAGCTACTTTACGAGATAGGATTTTAGCAATTCAAAGAATTACAGAAAAACAAAAAGTATCAAACTTTTCTGAAAATAATATTGATGTTATTGGAATTTATAAAAACGAGCTTTCAGTTTGTGTTGAGATATTTTTTGTACGTGGAAGTAAAATGATAGGAAGAGAGCATTACTTTTTTGATGATTTAAAAGATATGCCAGAAGAAGAGATTGCAGCAGGTTTTATAAAACAATATTATATGAATTCTATTGAATTTCCAAATAAGATTATGCTTAGATATAATTTAGAAGAAAAAGAGGTTTTAGAAAAGTTTTTAAGTCAAATGGCTAAAAAGCATGTTGAACTTAAGAGTCCTCAAAAAGGTGAAAAATTAAGATTTGTTGAAATGGCTGAATTAAATAGTAAAATAACTTTGGAAAATAGAGTAAAAGATAGAACAGAAATTTTAAAAGAATTAAAAGATGTTTTAAATTTAGAAAAATTACCTTTAAAAATAGAGAGCTTTGATATCTCAAATATTTCAGGAAACTTTATAGTTGCAGGCATGTGTGTATGTCAAAATGGCGTTATAAAGAAAAATCTTTCTAGAAGATTTAAAATTAAAACCGTTTTTGGCCAAGATGACCCTAGATGTATGACTGAAGTTGTAAGTCGTAGAGTTAAACATTCTATAGAAAATCCAAAAGGAGGTTTTGGAGAATTACCTGATTTAATTTTAGCAGATGGAGGTATTACCCAAATAAGAGCCATTAAAGAGGCTTTAAGAGAAAATAATATTGATATTCCAGTTTTTGGAATGGTAAAAGATGATAAACATTCAACAAGAGCTTTAATTAATGAAGAACGTAAAGAATTTAAAATTTCTGAAGAACTTTTTAAATTTATAACTGTATTCCAAGATGAAGTTCATAATACTGCTATTGAATATCATAGAAAATTAAGAGATAAAGAAATGACAAAATCTAAACTAGATTACATAGATGGAATTGGAGAAAAGAAAAGAACAGCTCTTTTAAAAGAATTTGGTACAGTTTCAAAAATAAAAGAAGCAAGTATTGAAGATTTAACTAAAGTAAAAGGAATAAATGAGAATTTGGCTAAAAAATTAAAAGAAGAATTATAAATAAGTGCCACTTAAACAAAAAAGTGGCACTTATTTTTTAAAATCCAGCAATAAGTATTTGTACAAAATTGTACATAAGTAAACTAAGTATAAATATGCAAATAATTGTGCATATAGCTAAAACAATTAAAAACTTTTTATCATTTTCCATAAGCTTGTCCTTTCATAAAAACTATTTGATAATATTATATAAAACAAGTTTTGAAAAAAATGTAATATCATAGACTTAAATCAAAATATCGTATATGAAATTTTGACATAAAGTAGCTGGAATTGACATAATAAGAAAATAATAGTTATAAAATATATTAAATATTACGCAATTGGTAAAGAACTGCTATTTGTTTACAGTTTACATAAAAGATGGTATAATATAATTTGTACATTGACAATTTTAGAAAAATCATTTCAAATTCATAAGGAGGGTGTGACAATGTTACCAATTAGTAGCTACAAAGACGGGATTGTTAAGGCAGTGCAGAATAATGCTTTTACGATTGTATCTGCCGAAACAGGGTCTGGAAAATCAACTCAGATTCCTCAGTATCTGGCTGAATATTTTGACCAGATTGTAGTAACTGAGCCGCGGATTATGGCGGCTAAAACTTTAGCTAAAAGGGTTTCAGAAGAAATGGGAGTAACACTTGGGGAAGCAGTAGGATTTAGAACTGCATATGAAAAGTGTACATCTCCTAACTGCAAGATCCTTTATTGTACAGATGGACTCCAGCTCATTAGAACGATTTTCGATAAAGACGCTTTGTCAGGGAATGTTCTGATAATTGATGAGGTTCATGAATGGAATCTAAACATCGAGACTTTAGTTGCTTGGTGTAAACACATGTATGGTATCTGGAATACAAAGGTTGTTATTATGAGCGCAACCATGGATACAGCTAATCTTGCAGATTTCTTTGGTGATGATGTTGCTGTTCTGAATATTCCTGGTACAATGTATGATGTTACAGTAGAAGAAAGGCCAAAATATCAGTTAATAAGCACTGTCAAGGAAAATATTTTGGATGGAAAAAATATTTTGGTTTTTGTACCTGGCAAACGCGAAATCCACGAAGTTATGGAAGAGCTGGAAGAAACAGATGCAACAGTATTGCCTCTGCATGGAGAGATGGATTGGGATGAACAAAAGAAAGTTTTTGAAAATTATCCTAATTCAAAGGTTGTTGTTGCAACAAATGTTGCACAAACATCTCTTACTATACCGGATATCGATGTTGTTGTCGATACTGGTGAAGCAAGAATCTCTATTGCTGAAAATGGAATTCAAGGGCTGTTCTTGAAGAATATTAGCCAAGCTGATATAATGCAGCGCAAAGGTCGGGCTGGTAGGACTAAAGAAGGAAAGTATTTCCTTTGTTCAGATACTCAGATAAGGTATAGAGATGAATTCTCTGTTCCTGAAATTCAAAGGAGTATTTTGGATCGTGTAGTTCTGCAAATAGCTGAAGTAGGTCTGGATGCAGAAAAACTTGAATTCTATCATCAGCCAGAAATGAAAGCAATACTTAATGCTAAAAAAGAACTGGCAAATATTGGAGCTCTTTCTGATAACAAAGTAACAGAGCTTGGTCATAAAATTGCTAGAATACCGGTTTCTGTTCAGCTTGCAAGAATGATTGTTGAAGCTGAAAAGTATGGTGTTACAGAGCAGGTTTTGACCATTGCTGCTATCATTGAGATGGGAGGCCTTTTGGCAAAAGAAGGAAACTACTTTATTTTTACTAGAGAGTGTGAGAGTGATTTACTTGCTGAGCTTGACGTATGGAATGCAATAAACAAAATGGAGTATATTGATTTTAAGAAGTTTGGAATAAAGAAAAAGGCTTTCTTTAAAATAAAAGACCATATTAGAAAGCTAAAAGAAACGCTCTATGGTATTGTTGAAATTTCTTCAAAAGATGACAGAGAAGCTATTCTGAAATCTTGTTTACATGGATTGGTTTCAAATATCTATGTAAAAGATGGAGACAGATGGTACAACAATGCTGGTGATGGAGTTCAGCTTGATAGGAAAAGTTGTATTTCCGAATATTCACAACTTGTTGTTGGAATTCCAAAAACAATTGAAATAAAGAGCTTTTACGGTTGGACTAATCACTTAAATCTGGTTGGGTTTGCAAGTCAGATAGGTACAAATATGTTATTTGAACTTGTTCCCAATCTAATTAAAGAGGAGACCAATTTAAGATACTCAGTTGGTATGGATGCAATTGAGGTGACTGTAAAAAAATATTTTGCTGGTGTCGTTGTAGATACTGATATTTCGTATGATGAAAATCATCCGGAATATGATAGACTTAAAGCAGAATATGAGCGTGAGTCAAGCTACTATAATAGTAATTCTGTTTCAAGTCAGAAAAGACAGGAAGTAGTAGTAATTGATGGAAAGCAATTTCGTATTCATTACAGCTACATTGACAGAAAGTATCTTGCATGCATTGATTTAGAGACTCTTTTTACCACTACGACAAAAGAAGTTTTTCTTGATTCTGGAGAAAAGGTTTATTTTTATACAGATAGCCTGTTTGGCAGAGAAGAAGCAAATCTTATAGCACTTAAGAATACTGTTGAGATGAACCGGATTAAAAGGATAAAGGAAAAGATAAGACATGAGTTTGAGCAGGTGAAAATGAGTAGTATTAATTCTGTTTTATCCAATGCCGATAAGATTGGTGAAATTAAGCTTACTATGAATAATGGTGGCTACGGAGATACACCAATTTTGGCCTATGGTTGTATCACCTTAAAGAAAAACACGGTAACACTGAAACTTGTTGATGACGAGGAAGTTGCAAATTCTAATACTCCGGAAGCTCTGCAGTTTTTGTTTTATAAAGAGGTTGAAAAGAAGTATGGAGAAGGCAAGTTCAGTCATCAAAAAGGTAAGAAAAAGAAAGTTTTAACACAATCTGAAATGGAGGCGAAAAAAGATTTTGATTCCCTTGTAAAGGAATTGATGACTAACCTTACTGTTGAAACTACTCAAGAAAGTTTAGATTTTCTTGAGGAATATTATCAGGAATTAATGCAGTAAGAAAGGTCAAAGACTATACAGGCTATCCTCAATGGAGGATGGCCTGTATGGCTTTATTATATGAAATTCATTCTTAAAATTACATTTTTTTGTGAAATTTTAAGATTCCTAAATTTAATAATGATTTTGATTGACATAATATTCTGAAAATGATAAAATATCACCTGTAACTTATAATTTATGTTTTATCCAAATAGGAGGTATGCTATGATGGAGAAAGAAAAACGTGTAGAAGAAGTTAGACGGTATCTTGACAAATTTCAGTTAAGAACCGTCTGCCAAGGTTTCTGGAGAAGGAAAAAGGTCAAAGAGAAAGTAGCGGAAATCTATGACGGACTTACTCAAAAAATGTCGGAGCTTGTTGAAAATGCTCCAAATGAAGCAATGAGAAAAAAGGCATATGAGCAGAAATCGATTTATCTCAGAAAAGAAGATGCACAGGCTTTTTCAAAAGATTTTCTTTATAATTTTGAAAAAGAAATCTATGATCTTTTGAATGCAGCAGAGGCGCTGTTGGATGATGAGAGCATAAAAAAACTTGCGCTTATAATCAGTCAGGATTTGGAAGCTGCCTCTGATGAGACACTCAAAAAACTTGCCACTCTTGGAAATGCATTTTCTGCGTATATTTTGGATATGTTCTTAAAAGAGCTTTATATCAGTTATGTTCCAGACGATATGCCTGATGATGTCGCTAATTTTATCCGTTCACTTTTTGGAGGACCGATTATTCCTGTAACAGCCGTTTTTCCTGAATTTAAGGATATGGATGATTGATTTATCCACTGAATCTTAAAACCAAATAGTGATACTTGCAGCTGTCACCTAGGAGAAGAAGTTTTCTCTTGGGTGGCAGTTGCTTTTACTATTGAATTTGCTAATAAAATAAAGTATAATATAAATATTAAATTTTGAAAGGGAAAAAAATGAATATTGCAAGTGATTGGAAAGATTATGAAATATTAGATATGGCAGATGGAGAAAAATTAGAAAGATGGGGAGATATAATTCTAATTAGACCAGATCCACAGATAATTTGGAAAGAAAAAACATTTCCTGAAAAATGGAAAACTGCTCATGCCAAATATAATAGAAGTAGCTCAGGTGGAGGAGGATGGAAAATTAATAAAAAACTTCCCCAAAGCTGGAAAATCTCTTATAAAGATTTGAAATTTAATATAAAACCTATGGGATTTAAACATACGGGTCTTTTCCCAGAGCAAGCAGTTAATTGGGAATGGATGATAGATAAGATAAGAAATTCCAAAAGAGATATAAAAGTTCTTAATTTATTTGCATATACAGGTGGAGCAACTGTTGCTTGTAGTTATGCTGGAGCTAAAGAGGTATGTCATGTAGATAGTTCAAAAGGAATGACATCTTGGGCAAAAGAAAATGTAATATTATCTGGATTAGGTGAGAAAAGAGTAAGGTTTATAGTTGATGATGTTACTAAATTTGTTCAAAGAGAAATTAGAAGAGGAAATAAATATGATGCAATAATTATGGATCCTCCTTCTTATGGAAGAGGAAAAAATGGTGAAGTTTGGCAATTTGAAAATAATATAGAAGATTTAGTAGAATTATGTACAGAGGTTTTATCAGATAATCCCTTATTTTTCTTGATTAATTCATATACAATTGGAATTTCAAGTAAAGTTTTGGAAAATATTTTAAATTTAAAAATAAAGAAAAAAGGAAAGATTTCATCTGGAGAAATTGGACTTCCAATGACTAATTCAAAATTAATTTTGCCATGTGGCATTTATGGCAGATGGGAAAAATAAAAATTAAACTTTTAAACTTTAGGGACACTCTTGAAAGTTCAAAAAAGGAATGAGAATATGGATTCGTTAAATGTAATTTATGAAGATAATCATATAATAGTTGTAGAAAAGCCAGTTAATATTCCTTCTCAAGGCGATAAAACTGGAGATAAGGATATGATAAGTATAATAAAAGAATATTTAAAAGAAAAATATAATAAACCAGGAGATGTTTATCTAGGATTAGTTCATAGGTTAGATAGACCAACAGGTGGTATAATGGTTTTTGCTAAAACTTCAAAAGCAGCAAGTAGATTAAGTGAACAAATTAGAAATAATGAGTTTCATAAAAGTTATCTATGCATAGTAGATGGAAAAATGGAAAAAGATAAAGGAACTTTTGAAGATTACCTCTATAAAAATGAAAGAACAAATACCAGTAGAATTGCAAAACCAAATGAAAAAAATGCCAAAAAAGCAATTTTAGATTATGAAGTTTTAAAATATAATGAAGAAATTAATTTGTCTGTAATTAAAATAAATCTTCATACTGGGCGTCATCATCAGATAAGAGTACAGTTTGCTTCAAGAAATCATGCTCTTTATGGTGATCAAAAATATGGAACTAGAGGAAGAGGAAAACAATTAGCTCTTTGGGCATATTCACTAAGTTTTAAGCATCCAACAACAAAAGAGGTACTAAATTTTACTCTAGAGCCTAAACATATTGGAAGTTGGAAAATATTAGATTAATTTTAATGAGCTTTAATGTATTTTAAAGCTCACATTTTTTGATTTTTTTCAACATTTTTTTAAAATTTATTTTCTCTATTGAAATAAAACTAACTTTATGGTTAAATTTTACTATAGGGGGATTATGTTATGAATCGAAAAGAAAGAAAATTTTATAAAGAAAATTTAAATGAAGTTTTGCATACAAATATGAATCCTTATAAACCAGGTGTTGTAAGAATTCATTTAGTGCCAGCAAAATATAGACCTTTTGCTTCTGATCCAAGTCTTGTAATATTAAATGGTAAAGATATTTTACCTATTAATTTGTCATGGACTATATTGCTTGCTAATTTTATTAAAGAAGTAAATAAATATAAAGGAAATGAAATAACTGATGAAGAATTTGAAAAGGTAATGAAAAATACTATTGATGATACAATGAAAGTTTATAGAGCAAAAAGAAAAGATATGGAAAATGATTTAAGAAGAATTTTATCAGTTTTTCTAGATATATCTGAAGGAAAGGAACCTCAAGAAAAAATTGGTCAACTTTCTATAAATCAATATGCACATCTTATGAGAGCTCCTCATAGAATGGATTTAATGATAAGTTCAATGGAAAAAGACGGAAAATGGAATTGTAATCAAAAATGCCTTCATTGTTATGCTGCAGGACAGCCTACAGCTGAAGTAAAAGAACTAACAACTGAAGAGTGGAAAAAAGCTATTGATAAATGTAGAGAAGCTTGTATTCCACAGGTTACTTTTACAGGTGGAGAGCCAACAATGAGAAAAGATTTAGTAGAATTAGTAGAATATTCAAAATGGTTTATTACAAGATTAAATACAAATGGTGTTTTACTAACTAAAGAACTTTGCAAAAAACTTGCTGATGCAAGTCTAGACACTGTTCAAATAACATTTTATTCTTCAAATGAAGAAGAACATAATAAATTAGTAGGAGCTAATAATTATTCTAAAACACTTCAAGGAATAAAAAATGCTATAGATGCTAATTTACCAATAAGTATAAATACTCCTTTATGCTCTATTAATAAAAATTATGTAGATACATTAAAATTTTTAAATGATTTAGGAGTAAAATATGTTACATGTTCAGGTTTAATTGTAACTGGAAATGCAACAAAAGAAGATTCAAAAGCAACTGCTCTTTCAGAAGAAGAGCTATTAAAAATATTAAAAGATGCAAAAAAATTTACAGATGAACATTTAATGGAGATAGCTTTTACATCTCCAGGATGGATAAAAGAAAAAAAATTAAAAGAATTAGGAATGCAAGTTCCTACTTGTGGAGCTTGTTTAAGTAATATGGCCATAGCTCCAAATGGAGATGTAGTTCCATGTCAAAGCTGGCTTGGAAAAGATGCAAAATTAGGAAATATTTTAACTGATAAATGGGAAGATATTTGGAATAATCCAAAATGTAAGAAAATCAGAAGATATTCAACATCCTCTATAGGAAAATGCCCATTAAAAGAAGGAGGATGCTAAGATGAAGAAAAAGATTTTATTTATATTAGTTTTATTTTTAATAAGTTTTGCTTGTTTATTTATTGGAAACAAAACTTATGCAGCAACAGATTTAGATGAAATAGAAAATTACATTGTAACAGTAGAGCCTAGAATGTATGATGGTACGCTAGATATTACTTATGATATAACATGGAAAGTTTTAGATTCTACAACAGAAGGACCACTATCTTGGGTTCAGATTGGAACACCTAATTCAAGTTTTGATACAGCAACAGCATTAACAACAAACATAAAAAGTATTAGTAAATATAATGGTTCATATGTAAAAATAGAATTTGCTAAAGAATATAATGCAGGTGAGCAAGTTCATTTTAGATATTCAATACATCAACCTTATATGTATGAATTAAAAAATGATAAAGTATTATATGAATTTACTCCAGCTTGGTTTACAGATGCAAAAGTTATGCAAATGCAAATTAGATGGAATGCTCAAGATGTTACAAAAAGTGATAATGCTTCAAAAGATGGAAATTATTTGGTTTGGAAAAAATCAAATATGTCAAAAGGTGAAAAACTTTCTACATCAGTAGAATATAATGAATCTGCTTTTAGTGCACTAGATGCTAATAAACAAAAATCAGATGCACCAAAGACATCTTCTATATCAATAATTATGTTTTTTCCAATGATATTTGTTTTTATATTTATTATAATTATTATATTTTCAATGTTTGGCGGAGGATATTATGGCCACAGAGGATTTTATTATGGAGGATATTATGGTAGATATAGAGGTCGGAGGATGTGCACATAGTAGTTGTGCTCACAGCAGTTGTGCTCATAGTTGTGCATGTGCTTGTGCAGGAAGTGGAAGAGCGGGATGTAGTAAAAAAGATTTTTACGGAACAAATCTAACTTCTGAAAAGATTAAAAAAGCAATTAAAAAATAAAAGAATGGGGACGAGTGATCGTCTCCATTTTTTACTTAAATTCATCTAAGCTTTTAAATTCATACCCTTTAGAAATGGTTTCTTTTATAACAGAATCTAAGATATTACAATTATCTTTACTTGTTCCGTGAAGTAATAGAACACAACCATTATGAAGATTATCTAAGATTTTAGATTTACCATAATCTTCTCGTCCTTGATTATTTTCATCCCAATCATCATAAGCATTTGACCAAAGAACAGCTGTATATCCTAAGTCTTTAGCTATTTTTAATACTCTCTCACTAAATTCTCCTTTTGGAGGTCTAAAATAAGTCATTTCATATCCAAGTTTGTCATATAAGGCTTTATGTAAGTTCATTATCTCATCTTTAATTTCTTCATCTGATAAGTCTACTAAAGATTTATGATTTACAGTATGATTTCCAACAATATGACCTTCTTCAATCATTCTCTTAACTAAATCAGTATTAGTATTTAAATAATGACCTGTTATAAAAAATGCAGCTTTAACATTATTCTCTTTTAAAACATCTAAAATTTGTTCAGTATAACCTGCTTCATATCCTAAATCAAATGTAAGATATATAGAATTTGAGTCTTTATTTCCCATTGAAATTCCATTATATTCATTTAAAATTTTTAAAGAATTAGAGTCTAAAGTTGGTTGCTCATTTCCGCTGAGATCTTTTTAATCCCCAACAAATAAGTGTATTAGAAACACTATCAGTTGCTCTTGAAAAAACGGCAAATTGAAAAATTATAATACCAATTATT
Organism: uncultured Clostridia bacterium; assembly: GCA_944389125.1. Taxonomy (GTDB): domain Bacteria; phylum Bacillota; class Clostridia; order TANB77; family CAG-508; genus Scatovivens. The sequence continues at coordinate 32,610 of CALXLF010000005.1, forward strand.
AAAAATGTAAAAATTATTCTTGAAACTTTTTCTTTCATAAAAATAAGTCCTTTCTTTATTAAGTGTAATTTATTTTACTAAAATTTATGAGAAAACTTGAAAAATATTACATTATTATTTATAATATTAAAATTATAAGTTACAGGTTTAAAATGTGATAAAAATTATTGCATAAACTAAAAAATAATGATATAGTAATAAAGGTTTATAGGTAAAACCTGTTAAAAAACCTAAATAAAATACGTAAAGGGTTGGTTACAAATGGGACTAATAAATGCTATTTTTGGTTCTTATAGTGAAAGAGAAGTTAAAAGAATCAGACCAATAGTTGAAAAGATAAATTCATTAGAAGGAGAAATGGAGAAACTTTCTGATAAAGAATTAACTGCTAAAACTGATTATTTTAAAAATGAGTTGGCAAATGGAAAATCTTTAGATGATATTTTACCAGAAGCTTATGCAGTAGTAAGAGAAGCATCAAAAAGAGTTTTAGGAATGAGACATTTCGATGTGCAGTTAGTTCGGAGGTGTTGTTTTACATCAAGGTAGAATTGCTGAGATGAAAACAGGTGAAGGTAAAACATTAGTTGAAACATTACCTGTTTATTTAAATGCTTTAACAGGTAAAGGTGTTCATGTTATTACTGTTAATGAATACCTAGCTAAAAGAGATAGTGAATGGATGGGAAAATTATATAAGTTCTTAGGCTTATCAGTTGGATTAATACAAAGTAGAATGTCAAAAAAGGCAAAACAAGAAGCTTATAATTCTGATGTAACTTATGGAACTAATAATGAATTTGGATTTGATTATTTAAGAGATAATATGGTTATTCGTAAAGAGGATATGGTTCAAAGAGGTTTAGCTTATGCAATTGTTGATGAGATAGATTCTATCTTAATTGATGAAGCTAGAACTCCACTTATTATTTCAGGTAGAGCAAATAAATCTTCAGATTTATACAAAAAAGCGGATTCTTTTGTTAAAAGATTAAGTGCTAAAACTTTAATAGAAGAAGATGTTAAAGATCAGGAGCAAGCTGAAGATAATGAAAAATATGATTATATAGTAGATTTAAAAGCCAAAACTGCTACATTAACAGCTAAAGGTATTGCAAAAGCAGAAAAAGAATTTGGTGTTGAAAATTTAAATGATATTGAAAATTCAGATTTAGTTCATAACATTAACCAAGCATTAAAAGCAAATGGTGTTATGAAAAAAGATATTGATTATATAGTAAAAGATGGGGAAGTTTTAATTGTTGATGAATTTACTGGACGTATTATGTATGGAAGAAGATATAATGATGGTCTTCATCAAGCAATTGAAGCAAAAGAAGGAGTAAAAATTGCTGATGAATCTAAAACTTTAGCAACTATTACATTCCAGAATTATTTCAGAATGTATGATAAATTATCTGGTATGACTGGTACTGCAATGACAGAAGCAGAAGAATTCGAAGAGATTTATAATTTGGATGTTGTTTCAATTCCAACAAATAAACCATTAATTAGAAAAGATAATCCAGATGTAATATACAGAAATGAAGAAGCAAAATTTAGAGCAGTGGCAAGAGATGTAAAAGAGTCATATGAAAAAGGTCAACCAGTTTTAGTTGGTACTGTTTCAATCGAAAAATCAGAGAAAGTTAGTAAAATATTATCTAAAGAAGGAATACCTCATAAAGTTTTAAATGCTAAAAATCATGAAAAAGAAGCTGAAATTATAGCTCAAGCAGGAAAATTAGGAAGCGTTACTATTGCTACAAACATGGCTGGTCGTGGTACTGATATTATGCTTGGTGGAAATAGTGAATATTTAGCAAAACAAGAAATGAGAAAAATGCATTATACAGAGGAACTAGTTGAACAAGCTAATGCATATAATGAAACAGAAGATAAAGATATTTTAGAGGCTAGAAAAACATTTAAATCTTTAACAGAAAAATATGATAAAGAGATAAAAGTTGAGAAAGAAAAAGTTATAGAAGCTGGTGGATTAAAAATTGTAGGTACTGAAAGACATGAGTCTAGAAGAATTGATAATCAGTTAAGAGGACGTTCTGGTCGTCAAGGAGATCCAGGTGAATCAAGATTTTATTTATCAATGGAAGATGATTTATTAAAACTTTTCGGTGGAAATATGATGTCATCAGTATTTGATAAAGGCGGAATAGATGAAGATACACCTATCCATTCAAAAATGCTTACTAAAATGATTGAAAATGCTCAAATGAAAGTTGAAGGAAGAAACTTTAGCGCTAGAAAACATGTATTAAGTTATGATGATGTAATGAATGTACAAAGAGAAATTATCTATTCTCAAAGAAGAGAAGTTTTAGATGGAAATGATATGACTGAAAGTGTTAGAAATATGATGATGGATTCTGCAGATATGGTTGTAGAAACTTATGCATCAGAAATTGACGGAGATAATTTTAATCCAGAAGGATTATTAAATGAAGTTAAATCAACATTTAATATAGGAGAACTTGATTGTTTAAAAGATAAAAAACTTAATTCAAATAAAGTCTTAGAAGAATTAAGACAAAAAGTAAATGACGCTTATGAACAAAAACAAAAAGAAATTGGAGAAAATATAAAAGAGCTTGAAAGAATAGTAATTCTAAAAACAGTTGATACAAAATGGATGGATCACATTGATAATATGGATAACTTGAAAAATGGTATAGGACTTCGTGCATATGGACAAAAAGACCCAGTAGTTCAATATAGAATTGAGGGTGGAAATATGTTTGATGAAATGGTTGCTTCTATAAAATTAGAAGTAACAAAATTGATGTTACATATTGTTAAAAGAGAAAGAATTTCTGCAAGACAAAGTAATATAAAAATAACAGGTGAAGGATTTGAAAAAACAGCAGTTCCAGTTGGAGAATCACCTATTACACCAAACAATTCAAATGCAAGTGATTCAAAACCTGAGCCAATTGTAAATAAAGGACCAAAAGTTGGTCGTAATGATCCATGTCCATGTGGTTCGGGTAAAAAGTATAAGAATTGTTGCGGGAAGAATGCTTAAGTTAATAATTATATAGAAAATCTTTTAGAAATTTTTTAAAACAAGAATAAAGACGTGGTAAAAAATATTTTTTACCACGTTTATTTTATTTTAACTTTTGTAAATTTTCTGAAAATATATTTTCTATGTTATCTATAAGGGTTAATTTTTGCTTACTATTTTGTCTCTTTTGATATATTAAAATTACTATTTTTATGCTATAAACTATATATAAATGATTAATAGAAAAAACAAATTAAAAATATAATCATCAATCTATATGAAATTTTGATAAAATATGTTAAAATAATTATATGATTTTAAATAATATAGAATTCAAGGAGAAAATATGGATTTTTATAAAAAAATAGAAAAGATATGTTCTGAACATAAAAAAGTAGCTTTATTTGTAGATATGGACGGAACAATTGTTGAATATAAGATTTATCCAGATGGTTTTATTACATATGAAACTAAAGACTTATTTAAAAATGCAGAACCTATAAATATAATGATAGATAAATTAAAAGAAATAGATAAAATAGATAATATTGATATATATATTTTAACTTTATCAAAAAGTAATATAATAAAAAAGGAAAAAGAAGAATGGCTTCAAAGATATGTTCCTTTTATTGATAAGAAAAATTATATTATTATAGTTAGAGAAAACGGAGAATATGATTCAGATAATAGAAAATATATTAAAGCAAAAAAGATGAAAGAAAAATTAAATGATTATGATTATCTAATTTTATTAGATGATGAGCATAAGATATTAAAAGAAACTCAAAAAGAATTAGGCAATAATGGAGAAGTTTTTCATATTTCTTCAGCAATGATATAAAAAAGTTAAAGGAGAATTGCAATGCCATTTAATAATGAAGATGAGATTAAAGCAGAAAGAGAAAAGTGGAATTTAACAGATGAAGAATTCGCTGAAAATTTAGATACTGTTTTTAATGAATTAATTTTAACAGGAAATGCTTCAGCTAGTCAAAATCCAGAATTTATAATGGTTGGAGGACAAGCTGGTTGTGGAAAAAGTGCACTTGTTGGTAAAGAATTACAAGAATTACCAAATGGAGCTATTGTAATAGATCAAGATGTTTTAAGAACAAAACATCCAAAATATGTGCAAATTCATGATGAATATACTGAAAGAGAAGAATTTTTATTATTAAAAAGATATATGGATAGATTGGTAAATGGTGTTATAGATAGAGCATCAACTCTTAGATATAATATTATTTTAGAATCTGCATTAAGAAGTGTATCTAAATTTATTAAAAATACTCAAGATGTAATAGAAAGAGGATATTATACTAAATTGTCAGTACTTGCAGTTTCACCAGATGAAGCAAATTTATCAATGTTTACAAGGTTTTGTACATTTTTAGAAAGAGATGGAGAGTGTAGAAGAAACACTAGAGTTGATGAAGATTCAGTAAATAAGATTCCTGAAAATATTGAAAAAATGGATAAAATGGGAATATTTGATGATATAACTATTTCTATTAGAGGGGATGAATCAACAAATTATTTACCAATACAAGTATATTCACAAAGTAATTCTCCTAATATTTCACCAGCATCTGAATACATAGCAGAAATTAATAAAAGTAAAATAGATGAAAATGATTTTGAGAAAAGATATATTATGTTAAGAACAATATTAGAGAAATATAATCAACAAGTTCAGCTTGATAGATTAGATGAATTTCATGAAAAATATAAAGAAAGAAATAATGCAGAAAAAGAAGGGCAATATCCTAGTTTAGATTAATATGAGGAGAAAAAATATGGATTTAGAGACAAGTTTTATTGATGACTTTGAATATGTCAAAACTCACTTGAATAATAAACTAAATTTAGCAAGAGATAAATTTAGTAAAGATAAAAGCCAAGAAAATAAAAATGAATATTTAGAATTGCTAGATGATATGAGAAAATTAAACTTATTTAATAAAGAAATAGTTAAAAAATATCTAAATAATAAATAAATGTAGGAGGAATTCTATGGAAAAAAAGAAGATTGATTTTTGTATAGGTATATTTGATAATTTAACAGAAAATGGATTAGAAAAGATAAAAAAAGATATTGAAAATTGTGAGATATATGGAATAGGAGTTTATACTGATAGAGTTGTTATTGATAATTTCTATACATATCCACAAAACAATCTAGAAAAAAGAATGGAAACTGCTAAAAATATAAATGGAGTAAAATTTGTTTTCCCAATAGATAGCATAGAACCAAACAAAATAAAAGAAATTGTTATGAATGAATATACAAAATTATTAGAACAAAATTAAAAATTTTAGAGAAAAGGAGTTAAATATGTCAGATAAAAAGAAAGAGTATGAAGTTGTAATAGGTATATTTGATACAATAACTAAAGATATTAGAAAAAGTGTATTAGAAAATTCAAAAGAATCAAAAATATTAGGTGTTGGAGTATATACTGATGAATATTGTGAATCAACTTTTTTTAGTTCACCTTTGAAATCTACAGAACATAGAATGCAAATTGCACAAGGATTAACAGGAGTAAGGTTTACATTTCCAGTAAACACAAGCAATCCAAAAGAAATAGAAAAATTGGCAGATGAAGCTTATAATGATTACATAAATGAAATAAAATTATTAGATGGAATAAAAAAATATAAAGCAGGATTTGTTATAGGAAGCTTTGATTTATTTCATGCAGGTCATCTCCAAAATATAACTTTAGCTAGTGAAATGTGTCAGGATTTATATGTTGTTATTAAAACAGATGAAAGAATTTTTGATAGAAAAAAGAAGCAGCCAGTTCAAAATACAACAGAAAGAGCAGCAGTAGTAGGAGCTCTAAAGCCAGTTAGAGGGGTATTATATTATGATTTAGATTCTACTAGAGAAGATGTTATAAAAAGTGTTATTGAACAATATGAAATAGATTATCCTGGTGAAATTTTGGAACCAAAAGATATGGTAGCAATATTTGGTGAAGATTTACAAGACAAGGAAGAGCAAAGAAAAAGAGAAGGAGATTGGGGAGAAGTAAATGTTGAATTCACTCCAAGAAGTGCAGAAAAGATGGAAAAGATATCTAGTACAGCTTATAAAAAAGAAATGGAAAGCCATGGTGGTTTAAAAGATTATGAAGATAGAGAAGCAGAAGGATTAGTTGATTCTAATTCATTACACAATAAAGATGATTCTGATGATGGTGAGCATACAAAATAATATATAATAAAGGAGTTATATATGGCAGGTCATATTATACATTTAGCTGTTGGGGAAGAATATTTAAGAAATTATCCAAATGAAATTAAAAATTATGATGAGTTTATTGAAGGAATAATTTATCCAGATTCTGTAAAGGATAAATCATTAACTCATTGTGGACCTAAAAGCAGTCAAGTCCATTTAAATGAATTTTTTAAAGATAGAGATATTAATAGTGATTTTAATAAAGGATATTTTATACATTTAGTTACTGATTATTTATTTTATAATAAATTTTTAAAGGTATTTTCAAAGAAATATATTTATAATGATTATGATGTTTTAAACAAAAAGCTAGAAAAAGAATTTAAAGTTAATGTTCCAGATAAAATTAAAGATGAGGTATTTTATAATACAGGAGAAACTAAAATATTAAACTTTGATGATACAGCAAAATTTATAAAAGAAACTGCAAAATACAATTTAAATGATATTAAGTCAGCAGTGCTTAATGGGGATAATTTTTGGCTTGAAATTAGACCTTTAGTAAAAATTTAAATAGGAGGAAAATATGGAATATCGACTTAATAGAAGAACAGGAGATAAAATAAGTATTATAGGATTAGGTGCTAGTTCTATTTCCCAAGCAGGTGAAAAAGAGGCAATAGAGACTTTAAAAATGGCATTTGAAAATGGTATTAATTATTTTGATATAGCTGCAGGAGAGGCTAAGAGTTTTGAATATTATGGAAAAGCTTTTGAAGATGTTAGAGATAAAGTAATATATCAAATTCATTTTGGAGCAAATTATGTAACAGGAACTTATGGATGGACAACTAATTTAGATAAAATAAAAGCATCTATTGCATGGCAATTAGAAAGACTAAGAACAAATTATATTAATTATGGATTTATTCATTGTATTGATGAAGAAAGAGATTTAGATTCATATATAAAAAATGGTGTATTAGATTATATTAAAGAGTTAAAAGAAAACGGTATTGTAAAACATATTGGAATTTCTTCTCATACACCAAACTTAGTACATAAAGCTTTAGACACAGGTTTAATTGATATGGTAATGTTTAGTATAAATCCTGCCTATGATTATAAAAAAGGTGAATATGCAAATGGTACTTTAGATGAAAGAATGAAATTGTATCAAAGATGTGAAGCAGAAGGAGCTGGAATATCTGTTATGAAAGCTTTTTCAGGAGGACAATTATTAGATGAAAAAACATCTCCATTTGGAAAAGCACTTACAAAAATTCAATGTATTCAATATGCATTAGACAAACCAGGAGTTTTAACTGTACTTCCAGGTATTAGAGGAAAAGAAGATTTAAAAGAAATTTTAAAATTTAATAGTGCTACTGATGAAGAAAAAGATTATTCAATTATAAGTGAATTTACTCCATTAGAAGCAGCTGGAAAATGTGTATATTGTAATCATTGTGAGCCTTGTCCTGCAGGATTAGATATTGGGCTAATTAATAAATATTATGATTTATCAAAAGCAGGAGACAATTTAGCAAAAGACCATTATAAAAACTTAGAAAAAACAGCTGCAGATTGCATTGGATGTGGCCACTGTAATTCAAGATGTCCATTTAAAGTTGACCAAGTAAGTAGAATGCAAGAAATAAAAGAATATTTTGAAAATATTAAATAAAATAATTAAATTTGAAAGCTCTTATCTATTTTATAAAGATAAGAGTTTTTAAATTTGTTGGTTTTGAGATTTTAGAGTATCTTTTCTATTGATTTTTGATAGATAAAATGCTATTATTATAAATGTAAAATTTTGTTAATTAAAGTGAGAAGAGGATAGATTTATGTTAGAACTTGAAGAAAATTTGCGTGTATTAAATGAATTAATAGAGAAATTAAATAGTCTTCGTGATACTTTAAATATTTCTTCTTTAGAAAAAGAAAAAGAAGAATTAACTTCAGAAACTGAAAAAGAGGGTTTTTGGGAAGATACAGAAAATTCAAATAAAGTTTTTGCTAAATTAAAAAGAGTGAAAAGAAAATTAGAATCTTTTTATGAAATTAAATCAGAACTTGATAATTTAATAGACATGAATAAAATGCTTTTAGATGAATATGATGAAGAACTTTCAAAAGATTTAATTAAACAGACTTCAGAGTTTACAAAGAAATTGGAAAAACTTGAGCTTGAAACTTTGCTTGCAGGAAAGTATGATATAAATAATGCTATAATTACCTTACATCCAGGAGCTGGAGGAACAGAAGCTCAAGACTGGGTTCAAATGCTTTATAGAATGTACCGGAAAATGGGCTACTTCTAATGGATTTAAAATGAAAGAATTAGATTATTTAGAAGGAGACGAAGCAGGTATAAAAAGCGTTACAGCTTTAGTTATAGGTGAAAATGCTTATGGATATTTAAAAGGAGAAATGGGAGTTCATAGATTAGTTAGGATTTCTCCATTTGATAGTGGAGGAAGAAGACATACTTCTTTTGCATCTGTTGAGGTACTTCCAGAAATTACCGATGATACTGAAGTTGAGATAAACCCAGATGATTTAAGAATTGATACTTATCGTGCATCAGGAGCTGGAGGACAACATATTAATAAAACAGATTCAGCTGTTAGAATAACTCATATTCCAACAGGTATAGTTGTTTCATGTCAATCTGAGCGTTCTCAAACTTTGAATAAAGAAACAGCAATGAAAATGCTTAAATCAAAACTTGTAGATTTAAAAGAAAAAGAAAATAAAGAAAAAATTGAAGACTTAAAAGGTGTTCAAAAAGATATAGCATGGCGGAAGTCAGATTCGTTCATATATTTTCTGTCCATATACTTTAGTAAAAGATCATAGAACAAGTTATGAAACTCGGAAATGTACAAGCTGTTATGGATGGAGATTTAAATCGGTTTTATGGAAGCATATTTAAAGATGAAGTTGAAATAAGATAAATGGGGATATTTATTAGAAATAAATATTTATAGGAGGAAATTTTTTGAGAAGGACTACACTAGATAAAGAACTAAATCGTTCAAGAAAGGGATATAAAAAAAATAAAAAGAATAGTGGAAAAAAAGGAATAAAAATATTTTTTATAACATGTTTTATTTTAGTAACTATATGTTGTTGGATTGGACTAATTTTACTTTATTCTCCATATGCAGGTTTTAGAGATTGGCTTATTACAACTGCAATGTCAACTATGTCACATCAGTATTTAGCAACATGGTTTTATGATGATGAGACTATAAATGATTGTTTAGCGAGAAATAGTATAGAAGATACTTCAAATGTTACAGATGCTGATTTAATTGATATTGTAGATTATTCAGAGGAAGATGTTGTTTATGAAAATGAATATGAAGAAGCAGTATTAAAAAAATCTGCAAATAATAATGATTATAAAATTATTGAAATTGAAGGAGATAAATATTCAGGATATTTAGCTGTAATTTATGAACCTTCAAGAGTTAGAGTAGAAGCATCAAAATATTTAGGAGATAATGGACAATATCTAACAACAATATCAGAAAATACAGGAAGTTTTGTCGCAATAAATGCTGGTGGATTTGTTGATGAAGCAGGTGACGGAACTGGAGGAATTCCAGTCGGTATAACTATTAGTAATGGTAAATATTTATGGACTGATACATATAATGGTCAAGGCGGAATAATTGGATTAAATAATGAGGATAAATTAATTTTAGGTAAATATTCAGTTAAACAAACTAAAACTCTAAGTATTAGAGATGGAGTTACATTTGGTCCGTTTTTAATTGTAAATGGAGAACCTGTTAAAATGTCAGGAAATGGTGGATGGGGAAGAAGCCCTAGAACTGCTATTGCCCAAAGACAAGACGGAATTATATTATTTTTAGTTTTAGATGGAAATAGAACTTTAGGTCAAGGAGCAACTTTAAAAGATGTTCAAGAAATACTTGTAAACTATGGAGCATATAATGCAGCAAATTTAGATGGAGGAACATCTACATCAATGACAGTACATAGTTCTTTAATAAATGATCCTACAACTCAAAGCGGTTCTCATAGAACTAGACCAGTAGCAACAGCATTTATTTTGGAACCTGATGACTCAGATGATGGTGATTATAGTGTTGTTTCAAATAAAGTAGAATATTAATTTTTAAACTGCTCATATAAGAAAGGAATTTTTTATAAAATGAGTAAAATTAAAGAAAATGTCTTAATAATATATGTTATTTTAATTGCTGTATTTATAGGAATATTTATTGGTGGAATTATTGCGTTTTATATTTCATTCCAAAATAGTGAAACTATTAGTTCAGGTGTTTATATAAAAGATGTTAATGTTTCAGGAATGACAAAAGAAGAGGCAAAAACTGTTGTAAATGATTATTTGAAAGAAAATATGTCAAATAATTTAGTTTTGAAATATTCTAATTATGAATATAATGTTCCAATTGAGCAAATTAAAGCAAAATTTGATGTTGATGCAGCAGTTAATTATGCATTTAATATAGGAAGAACAAATAACTTTTTCGGAAATGTGAAAAATTATTTAAGTGTTCTTATGAATAAGATAAATATTGATCCAGTTTTAGTATATAATGATGAAGCTTTAAGTGAATATATGGACTTTTTAGAAGTCTCTTTGCCAGATCAAGTTCAGCAAGCTTCTTATTATGTTGAAGATGGAGATTTGGTTATAACAACAGGTTCAACAGGTGCTGGAATAAAAAGAGATATTTTAAAAAATTTAATAATTTCAGGACTTCAAGATAATAGTTATTCAAATACAGTCTATGAGATTCCAACATATATTACATATCCTGATGAATTAAATATTGATAATATTTATAATGAGGTACATAAAGAGGTTTCAAATGCTTATTATACAACAGATCCATATGCAATTTATGCAGAAACAGTTGGGGTTGATTTTAATGTAGATGAAGTAAAAAATACAGTAACAGAGCTTGGAACAAACCAAGAGTATCGTTTTGCTTTAGTGTATACTGAACCTGATGTTACAGTTGATGATTTAGGTATGGAGGCATTTCCAAATTTGTTAGGAACATTTTCAACAAATTATGTAAATAATCCAGATAGAACTACTAATTTGCGATTAGCATCAGATAAGATAAATGGTGTAGTTCTAATGCCTGGAGATACTTTTTCATTTAATTCAATAGTAGGGCCTAGAACAGAAGCAAAAGGTTATAAATCTGCTGCAATTTATAGTGATGGAATGGTTACAGATGGTGTTGGTGGAGGAATATGCCAAATTGTAACAACTCTTTATAATGCTGCAGTAGGAGCAAATATGAATATTACAGTAAGACGTAATCATACATTTGTACCATCATATTCTAAACCAGGATATGATGCAACAGTTGTTTATGGAAGTCAAGATTTTAAGTTTGTAAATTCTAGAGATTATCCAGTAAAGGTTGTAAGCTCTGTATCAGGTGGAGTTGCAACAGTTTCAATATATGGTTTAGCTACTGATAATGAATATGATATTAGAATTGAAGCAAATATAATAAGAACAATTCCAAGAAAAACTGCAGGTGGATATACAGGTTATGTTGCAGATTCTTACAGAGTTTACTATCAAAATGGAGTTGAAGTAAAAAGAGAAAAAATTGCAAGAGATACATATTCTGCTAGTTAGAAATATTTAAGATAGATTTTGTATTAAAAATAAAATTTATCTTATATCTATTTAGATTTAAATTTTAATGGAAGGAAACAAAAAATGAGAATTAGACGAAAAAAATGGGCAGAAAAAGAATTACAAGAAGCTAAGTTTTATATAAATAATCCAGAAATAGAATATAAAAATACATGGAATAGTAAATTTGAAAATAAAAATCCACTCCACATTGAAATAGGATGTGGAAAAGGGATTTTTATTTCCACATTAGCTCAAAAAAATCCTAATATAAATTATATTGCAATAGATATGATAGAAGCAATGTTAGGCCTTTCAAAAAGAAATATTGAAGAAAAATTAGGTAAAAATCCAAAAAATGTATTGCTAATTCGAGCAAATGCAGAAAGGATTTTGGATATTTTTGGCGAAAAGGATAAAGTGGATAGGATTTATATTAATTTTTGCAATCCATGGCCAAAATCAAAACACAATAAAAGGAGGTTAACACATCCAAGACAACTTGAGAATTATAAGAAATTTTTAAGTAGTTCAGGAGAAATTTATTTTAAAACAGATGATTTAGAACTTTTTGAGGCTAGTTTAGAATATTTTAATCAATCTGGTTTTAAGGCAAAATCTATTACATATGACTTGGAAAAAGATTCAATTTTTGAGGATAATATTGAAACTGAACATGAGAAAATGTTTAAAGAACAGGGAATTAAAATAAAGGCAGGAATTTTTGTTAGGGCAGCTTGACAATTTAAGCTTGATTTAAGGTTTAATTATTAAAATATTAAAGGTTTAAATTTTATGTTATATATTATTAATAAAAATGGCTAAAAAAGCTCTCAAAAGCTTTAATATAAAAATAAAATTTAGGAGGAAAAAACTTTGATAGAGGTTAAAAATGTTAGCAAAAAATATGGCGATTTTTATGCTGTAAGAAGTATTAGTTTTAATGTCAAAGATGGTGAAATTGTTGGATTCCTAGGTAGAAATGGAGCCGGAAAAACTACAACAATGAATATGATTACCGGATTTACTGAACCTTCTAGTGGTGAAATAATAGTAGATGGTTATAATGTTGACGTTAAACCTAAAAAAGTAAAAAAATTAATTGGGTATATGCCAGAAGGAGTTCCATTATATCCTGATTTAACTGTAAAAGAATTTGTTTCTTATATGGCTGATTTAAAATTAGTTCCACATAAAGAGAAAAAACAAGCAGTTGAAAAAGCTATAATGCAAACAGGTCTTGATAAAGTTAGAAATAGGTTAACTCGTAATTTATCAAGAGGTTTTAAACAAAGAGTTAGTATGGCTGGAGCTTTAGTTGGAGATCCAGAAATTTTAATATTAGATGAGCCAACAGTTGGATTAGATCCAAAACAAGTAAGAGAGATAAGAGAATTGATAAAATCTTTTAGAAAAGATCATACAGTTATTTTGAGTTCTCATATTCTATCAGAAGTTAGTCAAATCTGTGAAAAAGTAATTATAATTGATAGAGGTGAAATTATAGCAGTAGATACTCCTGAAAATCTAGAAAAACAGACTCAAACAGAACAAGTTTTGAAAATTACTGTAGAAGATCCAGAAAATGTTTTTGAGAGTGTTTTTGCAAATTCAGAACATATTAAAAAAATAGAATTAGAAAAAACAAATGAAGATCAAACTAAGGTTTATACAATAGAATTAAAAGAAGGTATTGAAGACGATACAGAGGCTAGAAAATTTATAGCAATTAAATGTGCAGAAAACAATATATTGAATTTAGGAATCAAGAAAGAAGAACAGACTCTTGAAGATGCCTTCATTAAACTTATTGAAAATAGACCAGAATATAGTGTTGAAGAAATTAAAAAGATTCAATATAAAAAAGAACTTGAAGATTTAAGACAAGCAGAAAAAGAGAAAAAAGAGAGAAAAGAACTAAAAAAAGAGCAAAAAGAAAAAGCTAAAGAAATGAAAAAAGAAAAAAAAGAAGAAAATAGAAAATCTGAAGAAGACAAAAAAGAAAATTTTGAGGAAATAAAAGATGAGGAAAAAGGAGGAAATAAGTAATGTTAGCAGTTTTTAAAAAAGAATTAAAAAGTTATTTATTATCTCCAATAGGATATATTTTTGTTGGATTATTTATTTTAATGTTTAGTTTATTATTTTATATTTCAGTATTTCAAGCAAGAGTAACGAATTTTGAATACGCATTTTATGATACAGCAACAATACTTACTTTTATTACTCCTGTTTTAACAATGAGAATGTTTGCAGAAGAAAGAAGAAATCGGAACTGAACAACTTTTACTTACTTCACCAAGAAGTTTAGTTTCAATAGTCCTTGGAAAATTCTTTGCAGCATTAGCTATAATATTAATTACAATTTTATTTACGCTAATTCATTTAGCAATTTTAGCATATTTTGGAAATGTAAACTTTACAATAGCAGGTTGTACACTTTTAGGATTTTTCTTATTAAGTGCGGCATATGTGTCTTTTGGTATGTTTGCTTCAAGTGTTACAGAAAATCAAATAATAGCATGTGTCTTAACAATTGGAGTATTTATGGCAATGTGGTTTTTACCTAATATTTCAGATGTATTTACAATGTTTTCTTTGATTTCAATGTTTAATAGTTTTCCATCTGGAGTTATTGCTTTGGATGAAGTTATAATGTTTGTGTCATTTACAGTACTTTTCATCCTTTTAACTATTATAGTTTTACAGAGAAGAAAAAGTGTAGGATAGAAAGGAGGAAAGTGGTAAAATGAAAGAGAAAAAAGAAAAAAAATCAAAAGAGCCAAAACAAAAATTGACAAAAGAGGAGAAAATAGAACAAAAGGGAAATTTTGGTGAAAGATTTTCTTTAAAATTTAGAAAAAAACTTGTTGCTAATAGAGCTCGTACCATACTTTTAGTATTAGTATTAATTGTTTTATTTATAACTTTAAATGCATGGGCAAGAACAAAAGCAACAGCTCAAATAGATCTTACTGAAAATAAAATTTATACATTAAGTCAAACTTCAAAAGATCAATTGAATTCTTTAGATAAAGAAGTAATGATTTATATTTATGGCTATGATGATACAAATGAATATGTAACATTTATAAAACAATATGCTGAATATAATGATAATATAAAATATGAAATAGTTACTACAGAATCAAATTACGAAGTAATTAATAAATACAATTTAGATTCTGATGGAATACCTGCTATAGTTGTAGTCTGTGGAGATAGGGATGTAACTTTACATCCAGATTATGATTTTTCTTCATATGATTATGTAAATGGTTCATATACTACAGTTGATTTAACAGAGCAAAGTATAACAAATGCAATATTAAATGTTTCAGCAGATGACCCAACAAAAGTTTATTTTGTTACAGGTCATGGAGAATATGTAACAGACTATGTAACTGAAATGGTTACAAGTTTGGAAGATTTAGTATATGAATGCAATGAAATTAATTTGTTTTCATCAGCTGAGATTCCAGAAGATTGTGATATATTAGTATTTCTAAATCCACAATCTGATATATCTCCGGAATTAGCAGAAAAATTGAAATCATATGTAAATAATGGAGGAAATCTAGTTGTTTATTGGTATAAATCTGATCCGGATACAGACTTTACTAATTTCCAAGGAGTTTTAGATTTATATGGAGCTGGTGTTGAATATGGACTATTATATGAAGGAAACTCAAGTAATTACTATTATTATCCATATTATTTAATTCCAGAAGCTTCATCTTCTAGTGAAATTACAGCAGATATTGCAACTGGAGGATATGTTACATTACTTTCATTTGCTCAAAGAGTTTTAACAAATGATGTTTCTGAAGATAATATTTCAGTATCTACAGAAAAATTGTTATATACTTCAAATTCTTGTTATAATATAACAGATGAAGACACTATAAACCAAGGGCTTTCTTTAGATGGAGTAGAACAAGGATCATATACAGTAGCTCAAAAATATACAAGATCAGTTTCTACATCTGATAGTGATGACGCTGAAACAACACAATCAAATTTAATACTTGTTGGATGTTCAAATTTTGTATTAGACAATGGATTTTATAGCAGTTCTTCAGGAACAGCAAATGAGTCATTTGTATTAAATAGTTTTGCATCACTAGCAGGAGAAAATGATTTAATAACTGTTCAAAAATATTCTTCAGAATCAACAGCATTTACAAAAACACCAACAGCATTTGCAGATGCAGTTGTAAAATTAATAATATTTGGTTTACCAGTTCTTATAATTTTAGTAGGAATAATTATTTGGATAGTTAGAAGAAGAAAAAGATAAAAATAAAAATTATTTAGGGACAAGAAAACATCTTATCTGGGACACGGAGAAGGCTTTCTTGTCCCTCTTTTTAGCTAAAAAACAAAAACTGACCGCTTATCCTAATTACTTTTTAGAAAATATAGTGTATAATGAGTAAGTATTAAAATTAAGATAATTTTAATACTTTTTTTATGATTTAATTTATTAAAAAATATCAAATGAATAAATAATTTAATGGAGGAAATTTTATGAGTATAGCCTTTTTATTTCCTGGCCAAGGAGCTCAAGTTCCTGGGATGGGAAAAGACTTATATGATAAGTATGATGATATTAAAAAAATATATGAAGATGTAAAAAAAATAACTGGAATGGATGTTGCAAAATTAACATTTGAATCTTCAGAAGAAGAACTTTCTCAAACTAAAAATACACAAATGGCAATTTTAGTTATGAGTTTAGGAATTTTAAAAATTTTGGATGAGAATGGAATCAAAGCAGATATGGCAGCAGGACTAAGCTTAGGAGAATATACAGCTTTGATTTATGGAAAAGCATTTTCTTTTGAAGATGGTGTTAAAGCTGTTAAAAAAAGAGGAGAGTTAATGCAAGAATATGTTCCAGAAGGAAAATGGCTTATGGCTGCAATTCTTGGATTAGATGATAATAAAGTAGATGAAATATGTAAAACTGTAAAATCTGGATTTGTAACACCTGCTAATTATAATTGTGTAGGTCAAATCGTTGTTTCTGGAGATGAAAAAGGAATTGCTGAAGTTGAAGAAAAAGCAAAAGAAGCTGGAGCTAGAAAAGTAGCAATATTAAAAACAAGTGGACCTTTTCATACTGAGAAACTAGAACAAGCTTCAAAACTTTTAAGAGAAGAATTAGATAAGATTGAAATTAAAGCACCAGAAATTGAAGTCATAAAAAATATTGATGCAAAACCTTATACATCTGATGATAATATAAGAGAGATACTTGCAAATCACGTTACACATCCTGTGAGATTTGCAAAAAGTATTGAATATATGATACAACATGGAGCAGATACTTTTGTTGAGATTGGTCCGGGAAGAACATTAACAGGTTTTGTTAAAAGAATTTCAAGAGATGTTAAATTAATTAACATTAACAGTGTAGAAAGTCTAGAAACTGCAATTGCAGAATTAAAATAAAATGGGGAAAAATCCCCGGAAAGAGGAATTTATGGGAAAAGTTGTATTTGTAACTGGAGCTGCCAGAGGAATTGGAAAAGAAATTTGCTTAGTTATGGCAAAAGAAGGATATGATGTTTCATTAAACTACAGGACAAAAACTGATGAAGTTGATGAAGTAAAAAAAGAAATAGAAAGTCATGGAGTAAAATGCGCAATAGTTCAAGGTGATGTTGGAAGCTATGATGAATGTGCAAGAATGGTTAATGAAACAGTAGATCAATTAGGTTCAATTGATGTATTAGTTAATAATGCTGGTATTACAAGAGATGGATTACTTATGAGAATGAATAGAGAAGATTTTACAAAAGTTATTGATGTAAATCTTGTTGGAACATTTAATGTTACAAGAAATGTAATACCATTAATGATAAAACAAAGATCAGGAAGAATTATAAATATTGCATCTGTTGTTGGAATTACAGGAAATGCAGGTCAAACAAATTATGCAGCATCAAAAGCTGGAATTATTGGATTTACAAAAAGTTTAGCAAAAGAAGTTGCAAGTAGAAATATTTTAATTAATGCAATTGCACCTGGATTCATTGCTACAGATATGACAAAGGTTTTATCAGATGATGTAAAAGATAAAATCAATGCACAAATTCCATTAAAAAGAATGGGAAGTGCAAATGATATAGCAAAAGTTGTAAAATTCTTAGCTTCAGATGATAGTAGCTATATAACAGGGCAAGTGATAAATGTTGATGGCGGCATGCTTATGTAAGAGGGGGTCGAACGAGAAACGGCGATTCGCACGTTTTTATTCCGCCAGAATCAAATCAACGTGCAGAAAGCACGCCTCATTGATTCTTCTGTCATAAAAACGCATGCCTCACCATTTCTCGTTCGACCAATGAGTGAAGTAGTATATTTGCAAAAGTATGCCTCATGGATATCCTCTTTCGCAAAAATGCACAATACACTACTTCTCATGCGAGCAGGAAGTGAGTACAATGATTGAGACTTGACAAATAAGTGAGTGCAATGATTAAAATTTGAACAATAAATGAGTACAATATTTAAAATTATAAATAGCAAAAATTAGAAGGGGAAGGTATAATGAAAAGAGTTGTAATTACTGGAATGGGAGCTATTACTCCTATTGGAAATAGTGTTGACGAATTTTGGAAAGGAATTGAAGAATCTAAATGTGGTATTGATGAAATAACACAAATTGATACAACAGCCTTTAAAGTTAAATTAGCTGCTGAAGTTAAAGGATTTAATCCTGAAGATTATATGGACAGAAAGAGTGCTAGGAGATTGGATAGATTTTGTCAATTAGCAATGGCGGCAGCAAAAGAAGTAATGGAAGATAGCAAATTAGATGTTTCTAAAATAGACGCTACTCGTTTTGGAGTTATAGTTGGATCTGGAATAGGTGGATTAAATACTACTTATGAAATATCTGTATTAGCATCTCAAAAAGGACCTGATAGAGTTCCACCACTTAGTATTCCTATGGTTATAACAAATATGGCTTCTGGAAATATAAGTATTGAGTATGGAGCAAAAGGAGAAACATTTGATATTTCTGCTGCATGCTCAACAGGAACTCATTGTATAGGTGAAGCTTATAGATTAATAAAATATGGATATCAAGATGTTGTTATGGCAGGTGGAACAGAATCTGCAATAGACGCTGTTGGTATTGCTGGATTTACAAATATAAAAGCTTTATCTCAAGCAACTGATAAAAATAGAGCAAGTATTCCATTTGATAAAGAAAGAAATGGATTTGTTATGGGTGAAGGTGCAGGAGTTCTTATGTTAGAAGAATTGGAACATGCACTTAAAAGAGGAGCTAAAATTTATGCAGAAGTTGTTGGATTTGGTTCAACATCTGACGCTTATCATATAACAGCTCCAGATCCAACTGGAGATGGAATGGTAAGAGCAATGAAACTTGCTATGAATGAAGCTGGAATTAAACCAGAGGATGTTGATTATATAAATGCACATGGTACATCAACACATTTAAATGATTCAGGAGAAACATTAGCAGTAAAAACAGCTTTTGGAGAAGCTAGCAAAACTTTACCAGTGAGCTCGATTAAAGGAAATGTTGGACATCTACTTGGAGCAGCTGGAGCCGTTGAAGCAATAGCAACAGTTAAAGCAATTGAAACAAGTCTTATCCCACCAACAATAAATTATAAAGTTCCAGATGAAGAATGTGATTTAGATGTTGTTCCAAATGTTCCAAGACATAAGAGCCTTACATATGCAATGTCAAATTCATTAGCTTTTGGAGGACATAATGGAAGTCTTATTTTTAAGAAATATGAAAAATAGGATTAATATTTATAAATGTATTTTGTGATATTTTTAAAATAGGAGGTAGTTTTTATGGATTACAAAGAAATTAAAAAATTAATGGATGATATGGGAGAATCAAAATTAACAGAAATTGAAGTTGAATTTCCAGATGGTACTAAGATTAGAATAAGAAAAGACGAAGAGCCAAAGCATCCACCAATTCCATTGCATGATACTAGAATGTCAATGGTTCCACTTGAATATACTGTTCCATATCCAATGCAATCAGGAGTTCCAGTTCCTCAAGCTCAACCTGTAGCTCAAGAAAATAAACCACAAGAAGAAGGAAATGTAGTAAAATCTCCAATGGTTGGTACATTTTATTCTAAACCTTCTCCAACTGCTGAGCCTTTTGTTAAAGTTGGAAGCAAAGTAAAAAAAGGTGATACACTTTGTATTATTGAAGCAATGAAACTTATGAATGAAATAGAATCTGAATTTGACGGAGAAGTAGCAGAAATTTTAGTTAAAGATGGCGATACAGTAGATTATGGAAAACCTCTATTTAAAATAAAATAGAAAGAAAGGAACTAAAGAGAAATGAAGATAATATATGCAGTAATTGCGGTTATATTTAGTGTTATAGCATGGATTTGTACACAAACTGTATGGGAATATCAATATATTTTAGAATATATTGCAGTATTTTTAGCAAGTATTTTTGTATGTTTAGTATTTATATATCAAGAAGAAAATGAAGTTTCAAAAAAGTATACTTTATTAACTCCATATAATTTAATTTATATAATAATAGTTATTATTCTTCTTGTTATTTTAAGAAATTATGATTATCAATATTGGAGAACAGCACCAGGAAGTTTTTGGAAAATGGTAGTTACCGTGAATGGAATCCAAGGAATATTATTAATGCTATTTTATAAAATAAGAGATTGGTATAATCATATGTAAGGAGATTTAAAAATGTTAGATATTGATGAAATAATGAAAATAATACCTCAAAGACCACCTATTTTAATGATAGATAAAGTTGAAGAATTAAAACCAGGAGAAGGAGCAATTGCTTATAAAAATGTTTGTATAAATGAACCTTATTTTCAAGGTCATTTTCCAGGTCAGCCTATTATGCCAGGAGTACTAATTGTTGAAGCATTAGCTCAAACTGGAGCAGTAGCAATTTTGTCTATGGAAGAAAATAAAAATAAAAATGCATTTTTCGGTGGAATTGATAAATTAAGATTTAAAAAGCCTGTTAAACCAGGAGATGTATTAAAATTAGAAGTTAAAATTATAAAAAGAAAAGGACCAATCGGAGTAGGAGAAGCCATTGCTACAGTTGATGGTGAACTTGTAACAAAAGGAGAACTTACTTTTGCTATTGTAGATAACCCAGAAAAATAAAAAAGCCCCCAGGTAGGCTGTGCGTATAGCACACCTGCCTAGGGGAGAAAGCGGCTTTTAAGAACAAATTTTAAAAGAATCCAATTTTAAAGTTATTTGGATCTTCCAGCACAAATACTTTTGATACACCAACAGTAACCTGTTTAGAAGTCAGCTGATTTTTCAAAATATAGTACTGATTTAAAATTTCTTGCTCAGTTGAATAGTGAAGCCCCATTGCTTTAAAGCTTGGTGAGATAGTTTTTATCTTCCGTTTTTTGATTTCCTCTAATGGCGGATTAATCACAATAAGATATACATTTTCAAAAAATTCAGAATATTTTATTAAAGTATTTAATCTTTCTTGAAAGCTGTAATGTACGGAATCAAAAACTGTTATTGGGCGTTCTTTGCTACTTTGAAAAATCATACTAAAAAGAGTATCCTGAGTTTTCAGAAAAGCAACTCTTCCTAGGTGTGTGGAAATTTCTTCCCAGTTTTCTGATTCAGGAGTAAGCTGCAAATCTTTTTCAGTAATTTTAACAAGCATGTTTGCATATTTCTCCAAAACTGAATCAGAGCTTATGATTTGCTCTTTGTTAAAAGCCTTTTCTGCAAAAGTGGTTTTGCCACTATTTGCTGTTCCACATAACGCAACTAACGTGTGTGGTGGAATCCGGATTTCGTCAGGATTCCAAAATAATTTGTTTTCCATATAGATTCCTCCTATGTTGTATTACAAATTAAATTATAACATGGAAAAACTAAAAATACAAGATTATGTTAATTTAAGGTTGATTTAAATATTTGCTTTAAATTAGTATAATAAATTTATTATTATAGAGAGGGGATAAGTAATGTTAAAAAAAGTATTAATAGCAAATAGAGGAGAAATTGCTGTAAGAATTATTAGAACATGCAGAGAAATGGGAATACCAACAGTTGCAGTTTATTCAGAAGCAGATAAAGATAGTTTACATACTAAACTTGCTGATGAAGCAATTTGTATAGGTCCAGCACCATCAAGCAAAAGCTATTTAAATATGAAAAATATTTTAGAAGCAGCAGTACTAACTGGAGCAGATAGTATTCATCCTGGTTTTGGATTTCTTGCAGAAAATGCTAAATTTGCTAAAATGTGTGAAGAAAGTAATATAAAATTTATTGGTCCTTCATATAATGTAATAGAATTGATGGGAAATAAGTCTAATAGCAAGGATTTAATGAAAAGTAATGGTGTTCCAGTAATTCCTGGATCAGACGGAAGTATTAAATCAATAAAAGAAGCAATGGATATAGCAAATAAAATTGGATACCCTATAATGATTAAAGCAGCAGCTGGCGGTGGAGGAAAAGGTATTCGTTTGGTTAATTCAGAAGCAGAATTAGATGAAGCCTATAATATTGTAAAACAAGAAGCTAAAGTATCTTTTAATGATGATGAAGTTTATATAGAAAAATTTATTGAAGAACCTCATCATGTTGAGATTCAAGTTTTAGCAGATGAACATGGAAATGCAGTTCATTTAGGCGAAAGAGATTGTTCAATACAAAGAAAAAATCAAAAAATATTAGAAGAGAGCCCATCACCAATAGTTGACGAAAAATTAAGAGAAGAGATGGGAAAAGCAGCTTTAAAAGCTGTTAAAGCTGCGAAATATTCAAATGCAGGAACAATAGAATTTTTAGTAGATAAATATGGAAAATTTTACTTTATGGAAATGAATACTCGTATACAAGTTGAACATCCTGTTACAGAATGGAATACAGGAATTGATATAGTTAAAGAACAAATAAAAGTAGCAAGTGGAGAAAAACTAGGATATAAACAAAAAGACATAAAATTTAGTGGACATAGTATTGAATGTAGAATAAATGCAGAAAATCCAGATAAAAACTTTATGCCTTGTCCTGGTGAAATTAAAGATTTAAATTTGCCAGGTGGAAATGGAGTAAGAGTAGATACTGCAATATATTCAGGTTATAAAATACCACCTACATATGATTCAATGATTGCTAAAATTATTGTACATAGTGATACAAGACTTGAAGCAATTGCAAAAATGAAAAGAGCATTAGATGAATGTGTTATAGATGGAATAGATACAAATATAGATTTCTTATATAAAATCTTAGAAGATGAAGATTTTGTTAATGGAACTTTTGATACAAGTTTTATTTCAAAGAAGTTTGGAATTAAATAGTTTAAAATATTTTAGACTTTAATTTTAAAGGAGTAATTAAATGATTATAGATAAGTTAAAAAAACGTAGTATGCCAAAACCTCAAATAAAAGATTCTAAAATAGATATTCCAGTAGGAAAATGGGTTAAATGTAATAAATGTGGGGAGATAATTTATAAGGAATTTTTACATGATAATTATAGTATTTGTCCAATTTGTAACTATCATTTTAGGTTATCTAATAGACGTAGAATATGGCAAACTTTAGATGAAAATACTTTTGAACCATTTGAATTTAATATAGATACTGTAAACCCTCTAAAAATTAAAGAATATGAAACTAAATTAAAAAATTTAAGAAAAATTAATGGAATTGATGAGGCTGTTGTTTGTGGTACAGGAAAAATTAATGGAGATAAAGTTGTAATTTGTGTCATGGATGGTAACTTTTTAATGGGAAGTATGGGAACTGTTGTAGGAGAGATGATAACATATTCAATGGAAAAAGCTATTGAATTAAAACTTCCTATTATAATTTTTGCAGTTTCTGGTGGAGCTAGAATGCAAGAAGGTATAATGTCTTTAATGCAAATGGCGAAAACTACAGCTGCAGTTTCTAAGTTAAATGAAGCAGGAATTTTATATATATCTGTTTTAACAGATCCAACTTATGGAGGAGTTACTGCAAGTTTTGCAAGTATTGCGGATATTGTTTTAGCAGAGCCTGGAGCAATGATAGGTTTTGCTGGACCTCGTGTAATAAAACAAACAATAGGACAAGAACTTCCAGAAGGATTTCAAACTGCAGAATTTCAACTAGAGCATGGATTTATTGATGAAATTGTTGATAGAAGTAAAATGAAAGAAACTCTTTCAAGAATACTTAAATTTCACAAATAACAAAAAATTAATAAATGAAAGTTGGTGAAAAATTGGAAAACAATAATGAAAAAAAATCTAGTGCTAAGCCTAAAAAGCTGTCTGCATGGGAAAAAATGACAATTGTAAGAAGCCCAAAAAGACCAACAGCCTTAGATTATATAGACTTAATCTTTGATGATTTTATGGAATTACATGGTGATAGAGATTCTACTGATGATAAAAGTATGGTTTGTGGCTTAGCAAATATAGGTAGTCAAAATTTTACAATTATAGCAGAACAAAAAGGAAGAAATACAAAAGAAAACATAGAAAGAAATTTTGGAATGCCAAGTCCTGAAAGTTATAGAAAAGGTATTAGATTTATGAAACAAGCTGAAAAATTTAATAGGCCTGTTATAACTTTTATAGATACAAAAGGTGCATATCCAGGAATAGAAGCAGAAGAAAGAGGACAACGGAGAAGCTATTGCAAGAAGTATTCTAACACTTTCTAATTTAAAAACAATTGTAATAGCAATAGTTATTGGTGAAGGTTCTAGTGGTGGGGCTTTAGCCATTGGAGTTGGAGATAAAATTTTAATGCTCGAAAATGCAGTATATTCAATCCTTTCACCAGAAGGTTTTGCAAGTATTTTATGGAAGGATTCTTCTAGAGCTCAGGAAGCTGCAGAAGTAATGAAAATGACAGCAGAAGATCTATATAAATTTAAAGTTATAGATAAAATAATAAAAGAACCAGAAAATGGCGGGGCTGAAGCAGATGTTGAAGCTGTAGCAACTAGTTTAAAGAAAAACATATTAAAATATGTTAAAGAATTAAAACAAATTCCAATAGATGAACTAGTTGAAAATAGGTATCAAAAATTCCGCAACATGGGTCAATATACAGAAATAAAAAGAGAATATAAAAAATCAAAGATAGGAGAGGAAAAAAGATGATTTTAAAAGACAAAACAGTATTAATTATGGGAATTAGAAACAAATGGAGTATTGCATATGGAGCAGCTAAAATTGCTTATGAGCAAGGTGCTAAATTATGTTTTACATTTATGGGAGAAGATAACAGAGATAAAGTGGAAGCTTTAATTTCTGAATTTGAAGGAGCAAAAGCATATGAATGTGATGCATCAAAAGATGAAGCAATAGAAAAAATGTTCCAAGAAGTAAAAAAAGATTATGAAAAAATAGATGGACTAGTTCATTGTATAGCTCATGCATTTACAGAAGATTTACATAATGATTTTATTGAAACAAGTAAAGAAGGCTTTGCACATGCAAATGATACAAGTGCATATTCATTAGTAGCAATAGCAAGAATTGCTAGAAATTTAGAAATTTTAAATGAAAATGCAAGTATAGTTGCTTTAACATATCATGGTTCAACAAAAGTTTTACCAGGATATAATGTAATGGGAGTTGCAAAGGCTGCTTTAGAGTGCAGTATTAGATATTTAGCTGATAATTTAGGAAAAGATGGAATAAGAGTAAATGCAATTTCAGCAGGACCAATAAAAACTTTATCTTCAAAAGGTATAAAAGACTTTAATTCTATTCTAACAGTAGTAGAGGAAAAAGCACCACTTAAGAGAAATGTAACAAAAGAAGAAGTAGGTGGAGCAGTAGCATTTATGTTAAGTCCACTTTCTGGAGCTGTAACAGGTCAAGTGTTATATGCAGATAATGGATATTGTATTATGGGTGTATAAAATTTTTAAAATTTGAAAAAACAGAAGAGCCACACATGCTTTCACAGCACGTGTGGCTCTTTGAATTTTGAGATGGGACTGTGATGCAAATATTAAATTTAAATCCATAGTAAAAATTGAAATTGCAACTAACACAATATCAAATAAAACAATTATTTTTGGATTTAATTCAAAGTGCATGGTATTGGGTTCATCGTAATAAAAGCCAAATCTTTCAATAAAATTCAGAAATCCTTTTGGAACAATCTGAGTTTTAATTTCTCCATTTTCAATATATGCTTCAACTGCCATTCCAGGACAATCATTGTAATAGAAGACTATTCCGTTCCGTTTGCTATAAGCTTGTTTAATTTCACTCATAGAATCTCCTCCTAAAAAAATTAATCTACATAATTATACTAAAATATATAATAAAAATCAAAAAATGATGACATAATCAAGAAAATGATAATGTTCGCTTGTAATTTTAAAATTTATATTATATATTATTTAAGTAGAAAATTAAATTTATACAAATAGAGGATAGAAAAATGTATTTAAAAAGATTAGAAATGTATGGATTTAAATCTTTTGCTGATAAAACAGTTTTAGATTTTAAACCAGGAATTACAACAGTTATTGGACCTAATGGTTCTGGAAAAAGTAATATATCAGACTGTATTCGTTGGATTTTAGGTGAGCAAAGTATAAAATCTTTAAGAGGTTCTAAAACAGAAGATATAATTTTTTCTGGAACACAAAATAGAAAATCACTTGGCTTTGCCGAAGGTTCACTTGTTATTGATAATAGTGATGGAAAACTTCCAATAGAATATGCTGAAGTTATTGTAACTAGAAGACTTTATAGAAGCGGGGAATCTGGTTATTATATAAATAAAGCTCCTTGTAGGTTAAAAGATATTCTAGAATTATTTATGGATACTGGAATTGGTAAAGATGGATATTCTATTATAGGCCAAGGAAAAATAGATGAAATATTAAGCAATAAATCAGAAGATAGAAGACATATCTTTGAAGAAGCTGCAGGAATAGTTAAATATAGAGCAAGAAAACAAGAATCTGAAAAAAAATTAGAACAAACTAAACTAAATTTGCTTAGAATAAATGATATTATCTCAGAAATCGAATCAAATATTGATTCTTTGAAAATTCAATCAGAAAAAGCTAAAAAATATCTAAATTTAAGAGATGAATTAAAAAATATTGAAATTGGATTATTTTTATATAATATTGATGAATATAAAAATAAGATTGAGAATTTTCAAAAAGATATAGATATATTTGAAACCCAGAAAATAAAAGAAGAAGAAAAACTAAATAATATTGGTATAGAAAAAGAGACTTTAAGAAATTCTTTAGATGAGCTTATGTTACTTATTGAAAAAACTCAGAATTTAAAATTTGAGTTTGAAAAGAAAAAAGAACAGATTACAAGCGAGATAAATGTTAATACAGAAAGAATTTCTAATAATGAAGAAAATTATAAACGTTATGATATTGAAATAAAAGAATTAGAAGAGAAAAATAAAAAATTAGAAGAAGATAAAAAATTAAGAACTGATAAAAAGTCAGATTTAGCTGTTAATAAAGCTAAATTTGAAAAAGAACTAGAAGAAAAACAAAAAGAATTAGATGAATATAGTAAAACATTGTCAGATAAAGAATTAGAAATTGAAAGTAAAAAGAAAAAAGTAGATGAAAATATTGATAAAAAATATGAATTAGTAGCATCTCTTAATTCTGAAAAAGCAAATCTTGATAACTTAGTAAAAAAAGAGAAGAGTTTCAAATCAGAGCTAGATTCTAGCATATTAGAATTAGATGCTACAAGAGCAACTAAAAGTGAATTAGATAGCTCATTTTACAATATAGAAAAAACAAGAAATGAAGCTTTAAAAGAATTAGAAGATTTAAAAACAAAAACTACAGAATTTGATAAAAAAATAGGCGAATTTAATCAAAAAATCAATGATTTAGAAAAAGATTATAGAATAAAAGATGCAAAACTTAAATTTTTACAAGAAACTGAAAGAGAAAAAGAGGGATATAATAAGAGTGTTAAAGCAATATTAAATAAAACTGAAAAAGAAAGTTCTTATAAAAAAGGTGTACATGGAGTTTTAGCAAATTTAATTTCAGTTCCAAAAGAATATGAAACAGCTATTGAAATGGCTTTAGGAGCTAGTATACAAAATATAGTTACTGAAACAGAAGAAGAAGCTAAAAAACTAATAGAATATTTAAGAACAGAAAAATTAGGAAGAGCTTCATTTTTACCTATTAGCTCAATTAGAGGTCAAAAAATAGAAAGAGTAAATTTAGTTAATGGTACAATAGGTGTTGCATCTGATTTAATAAAATATGATAAAAAATATGAACAAATTATTCTTAATTTACTAGGAAGAACTCTTATTACAGATAATTTAGATACAGCAGTAATGCTTACTAAAAAGAATTCACAAAAATTTAAGATAGTAACATTAAAAGGTGATGTTATAAATCCTGGAGGAAGTATAACAGGTGGATTTATAGCACCAAAAACTGTAAATTTATTAGGTAGAACATCTGAAATTAAAGATTTAGAAAAAGAATTAAAAATTTTATTATCTAAAATTGAGAAAATAAAACAAGAAAAACTTGATTATGAAAATAGTATATCTGATATTAAAAATTCTTTAGAAGACAAACAAAAAGCACTTAATGAATCAGAAATTGTTTATGCAACTGAAAGTCAAAAAATAAAGAATTATGAATTAGAAATATTAAAAATAGAAAGCAAAAATGCAAAACTAAAAGAAGATATTTCATTAAATTCTAAAGAACAGAAAGAAACAGAAAAACATGTATCTGATATGTCAAAAGAAATGGAAAAATTAGATACTGAGAATAAATCTTTAAATGAAGAAATTAATGAATATACTAAAACAAATAAAGAAGCACAAAAATACATAGATGACTTAAATTTTGAAGTTACAAATTTAAAAATTTCTGTATCATCATTTGATGAAAGTGAAACATCTATTAATGAATTTGTTGAAAGAATAGATAATGATATTTCATTAAATAATGAATCAATAAAAAATAAACAAAATTTAAGAGAAAAAATAATAACTGATAATAAAGAACTTGAAAATAAAAATCAAGAATTAAAAAATCAGATAACAAATATGGAAAATGAGGTTCTAGAAAGCTCTCAAAAAACTGCATCATTAAAAAATGAAAGACAAGAAAAAAATGATAAATTAGCTAAATTAGAAAATGATGCAGATGAAGAACAAAATATTATCAATGACTTGAAAAATCAAATATCAAAAGTAGAAATAAAAAAATCTAAAGCAGAACTAGAACTTGAACAAACAGTAAATAAGATGTGGGAAGAATATGAACTTACTCCTAATAATGTAAAAGATGTAGAAAAATGCGAAAATCCATCAGAAATTAGTAAAAGAGTTTCTTCTTTAAGACAGAATATCAAAGACCTTGGAAGTATTAATATCGATTCAATTAAAGAATATGAAGAAACAAAACAGAGATATGATTTTATGTGTGAACAAAGATTAGATTTAGAAAATTCTATATCAAAATTAAAGAAGCTTATTTCAGAAATTGTAGATACAATGAAAAAACAATTTGCTGAGAAGTTTAAAGCTATAAATAAGAATTTTAAAGAAGTATTCACAGAGCTTTTTGGTGGAGGAAAAGCAGAATTAAAACTAGAAGATAGTAGTCAGATTTTGGAATGTGGAATTGAAATTGAAGTTCAGCCACCAGGAAAAAAACTTCAGAGTATGTCACTTTTATCAGGTGGAGAAAAAGCTTTTACAGCTATTGCTCTTTTATTTGCAATATTAAAAATAAATCCAGCTCCTTTCTGTGTATTAGATGAGATTGAAGCTGCTTTAGATGATGTAAATGTATATAGATTTGCTGAATATTTAAAAAAGTTTGGAAAAGAAACACAGTTCTTAGTAATAACACATAGAAAAGGAACTATGGAAGCTGCAGATACTGTTTATGGAATTACAATGGAAGAAAAAGGAGTTAGTAAACTTTTATCATTAAATATGAACCAAGGTAATATAGCTGTTTAGATAAAAAATATATAAAATTAATTTTAAGATGAAAAAATGAGAAAAACAGAGAAAAAAAGAGCTAAAAAGAGGATAGGAATAATTTGCCTATTCTCTTTTTGTATAATTTTTCTTAAATTTGAAAAATATAATAATATAAAAAAATATGGAATTTGATTTTTATTTTAATACGTAGTATAATATCACCCATGTGACGTAAAATTCTAAAAGAAAAGGAGTGAATGTTTATTTTAAAAGGAAAGCTATTACGTTTTACAAAAGATATCATCAATCCTGTAAAAATAATTTTGCTTAGTATATTATTTTTAGTATTAGTGATCTTAATAAAGTATAAACCTGTATATTTAGTCACACTATCAGGTGAAACTTTAGGATATGTTACAGAAAAATCAGAATTAGATAATAAGATTAACGAATATATAAATACGAAAGAAGGAACAGTTGCATTAATAGATATAGAAGTTATGCCAGAATATACTTTAGATTTAGTTTCAAGAAATGAAGAAACTAAAGAAAATGAAATTTTAGAAGAAATTGAAAAAACAGCGGTAATAACTTATAGAACTTATGGAGTATCTGTTAATGGAGAAATTAAAACTGAAGTTGATACTGAAGCTGAAGCTTTAGATATTATCAACAATTTAGGTCAGGATGTTGAAGAAGGCGTAGATTTTGAATTAGGATATACAGAAATATATACAACAGAAGAAAATACTTCTGTTCCAGAAGATAAAGCATTAGAAGTAGTTTCAGAGATAAAAACAGCGAAAGTAACAGAGTATGAAGAAGAACAAGCTAGAATTGCTGCAGAAAAAGCAGCTGCTGAGGCAGCGGCTAGAGAAGCTGCAAGAAAAGCAGCAGAGGCTAAAAAATCAACAGCTGTTGCAACTTCATCAGCAAGCTATGGATCTCATGGAAGTGTAAATGGTATAGCAATTTCTAATCCATTAAAAACTAGCCCACTTATAACTTCCAGATTTGGTGAAAGAAGTTCTTCTAGATCAAGTTCTCATACAGGTCTTGATTTAGCTGTATCACTTGGAACTTCAATTTATCCAATAGCTAGTGGTACAGTAGTAACTGCTTCATATCAAGGTTCTTATGGTAATATGATTGTTATTGACCATGGAAATGGAGTTCAATCATATTATGCACATTGTAACTCAATAAATGTAAGTGTTGGTGAATCTGTTACAACAGACACTGTTATTGGTACTGTAGGTTCAACAGGAAACTCAACAGGACCCCATTTACACTTAGAGATAAGAATAAATGGAGTTGCATATAACCCACAAAATTATTTATATTAAACTAAAAAATCTTCCTTGAAAAGGGAAGATTTTTTTGCGGTTTAATTGATTGACTAATTTAAATATATAATGATATAATAAATAAATATAAATAATAAAGTATGGGAGAGCATATTATGTCAATTGTAAAAACTAATGGTCCTGTTATAAATTCTTATAAAGATTATGAAGTTGAAATTATGGAAATTGGAGAAAAAGATCAAATTATATTGCAAGATGGAACAGAAGTTAAAATTCCATATATAGACTTTAAAGATGGCGAAACTAAAAATTATATAATTATAAGAAGAATTAACCCACCAGAAGATGAAAATGAAAATAAAACTGAAAAATATAAAAATTATGAGATTTTTTCGATTGATTTTGCTTATGGAAATATAGATTTTGATCGTTTAAATAATAATCCTGAATATAGAAGTAGATTTTTAAAATACATTGTTTCAAGAGATGGATTAGATAATATAGTTAAAAAAACATGTGGAGCTTTACCTATTGATGTTTTAATTCCAAAAGACCAAAAAGAAGATTGGTTTAAGGATTTAAATAATTTTAGATTTGATATGACAACTATAACAGCTGTTGTAGAAGGTGTTTTAGAATCATCTCATAGAAAAAAAGTAAAGGTTGACATAAAAGAAGAACCTAAAAATGTAGAAATGCCACAAGGAATATTAAATACATTTACTACTATAGAAGGTGGTAATGCACCAAAAAAGAAAAAGAAATCTATATGGCAAGTATTTGATGAAGTAGACCAAGAAAATGCTGAAAAGAGAAGAAAAAAAGAAGAAAAGAGAGATAGAGAAAGAAAACGTTCTAGAGGAGAAAGAGTTCTAGAACATCCTGATTATGATGAAGAAATAAAGTTTAAAGATGTTAAATTAGAAGATGCATTAGTTGCTTTTTATAAAACAGGAGGAGTAGTAATACAAAAACCAATATTTGATAAAAAAACAGGACTTAGAACTGGAGATTATGAAAGTGTAACTGTAGTTACAAGATATACTTTATGTTTTAAAGGCGTTGGTGTAGATAAGCCTACAGAAATACAAACAATTTTAATGTCTGATGTTGATGAAGAAAAATTAGCTCTAAATGGTGAATATAGAGATAAATTTATAAGTGATATTTGCTTACCTATATTAAAATATGCTAAACAGGGATTACCTGTGGAAATAGGTAAAAAATGGCCATATATCGGTGGTTTTGATATTGAAGAAAATTATTCAGTAAAAAAAGTAATAAGAGATGATAATGATGATCTTCAAAAATTCTTCAGTTTATTAAGTAATACATCAGATAAAACTAAAAAAGATATAAGATAAATTATTTTAGGAGAAATTTATGAGTGGAAAAAAGAAAGATGCACTATATTATTCTAGAGAAGATTTGACTGGAATGGGACCTAGTCAAATTCAAGTTTTTGAGGTTAAAAATCCAGGACAAACAATTACACTTAATATGAATGGAAAATTAATAACTCTTAAATCAGTTAATGTTCAAGGCACAAATTATCCAATAAAACCATATGTTTTTATTGAAAGATATAGAAATATTGATTTAACTACTGTTGATATTATATATGGAAATATGGATATTCCAGGATTAAAAAAAGATGAAAGGTCTAGAAACAAATTGTTTGAAGAAATACTTACAAGAGAAAATCTAGAATTAATTACAAGAAAATATTGCGGACTTATACCAAATATAACTACTGGTTTATATGGAAATAGTCAGTTAAGATATGATCAAGATAGTATGAAAGCATTAGCCAAAGCTGTTTTTAGTTCAGCATACTTAGAAAATAGACAAACTTCAATTAAAATGAACAGTAATGGTAGTAAAAATTCTAGATCAAAAAAAAGAAGCTTTTGGGATAGAATATTTGGATCACCTGATGGAGAAAACAAAGAACAATCATCTCAAACAAGTGTAGGTGATTATCAAGGAAGAACAACATATACTAGAAATGAAGGAGTATTATTTTATAGAACTGGAGTTGTAATTTTTAATAAAGCTACATATTTGAAATTTAATTATGCAACTAAAGATAATGAAACTGGAGTTCAAACAGAAGTAAATAGCTTTTTGATTAGTGATTTTAATGAAGATAGATTAAGAACAGATGAAAAATATAGAAAAACTTTTGTACAGGATGTTTTAAGTCCATCAAGATTAAAAAATGCAAGAAGTGTGGAAATGTTTCCATTTATTGGAGAATTTACCAATTCAGGACAATTCCAAAATAATATAGAGGTATGGGCAGCTTTTGATCAATTAAATAAAGGATATAGATAATAAAGAAATAGAACCTAGATAAATTAATTTCTAGGTTCTATTTTTGTATTTAAAATCCAGTATTGGAAAAAATAATTAAAATTGTAGTTGAAAATAAGATTAAAAATGTATATAATGATTTTGTTAAAAAATTTTATAGGAGGTTTTGCTTATGGCAGAAGTGTCTGAAGAAGAGAAAAAAGAAATTGAAGAGATGATAGATGGCTTAGTTCAAAGGGCCAAAAAGGCATCAGAAGAATATAAAAAATTAGATCAAGCCACAGTAGATAACATTACAAAGAAAATGGCAATGGCAGGTTTAGATCATCATATGGAACTTGCTAAGATGGCAGTAGAAGAAACAGGAAGAGGAATTTACGAAGATAAAATAACTAAGAATATGTTTGCAACAGAGTATATTTATCATAGCATAAAATATGATAAAACAGTTGGTGAAGTAGAAACTAATGAAGAAGAGGGGTATACATTAATTGCTGAACCAATAGGTGTAATTGCAGGTGTAACTCCTGTTACAAATCCAACATCAACAACAATGTTTAAATCTATAATATCAGCAAAAACTAGAAATGTTATTATTTTTGGATTTCATCCATCAGCTCAAAAATGTTCTGTAGCTGCAGCTGAAATAGTAAAAAAGGCAGCTGTAGAAGCAGGAGCACCAGAAGATTGTATATTATGGATTGAAAAACCATCAATCACAGCAACAACAGCTTTGATGAATCATCCAGGTGTTGATTTGATTTTAGCAACAGGTGGTTCTGGCATGGTTAAGTCAGCATATTCTTGTGGAAAACCAGCATTAGGTGTAGGACCTCGGAAATGTTCCTTGTTATATTGATAAAACAGCTAACTTAAAAGCATCTGTAAATGATTTAGTAATGTCAAAATCATTTGATAACGGTATGATTTGTGCATCTGAACAATCTGTTTTAGTAGATGAAGAGATTACAGAAGAATTTGAAGATTTAATGAAAAGAGCTGGATGCTATTTTGTAAATGAGGAAGAAAAAGCAAAACTTCAAAAAGCTATGTTTAATAGTGAAACAAATAAATTAATAGGTTCTATTGCAGGTCAATCTCCAAAGAAAATTGCAGAACTTGCAGGATTTGAAGTTCCTGATAAAACTAAAGTATTAGTAGTTCCAGAAACAGGTATTGGAATAGAGCATCCATTCTCAAGCGAAAAATTAAGTCCAGTCTTAGCTTATTATAAAGTTAAAGATGCTGAAGAAGGAATTTCAAAAGCAGATCAATTAATAAAATTTAATGGAATGGGTCATTCAGCAGTTATCCACTCTGAAGATGAGGAAACAATTAAAAAATTCTCTGAAACTGTAAAAGTAGGAAGAATTATAATAAATTCTCCATCATCACATGGAGCAATTGGTGATATTTATAATACAAATATACCATCACTTACTTTAGGTTGTGGTACATTTGGTGGAAATACAACAACATCAAATGTTTCTTCAGTAAATTTAATTAATTTAAAAAGAGTTGCAAGAAGGAGGGTTAATATGCAATGGTTTAAGATTCCAGAAAAAATTTATTTTGAGCCTGGTTCAATAGCTTACTTAGAAAAAATGAAAGATATTAGTAGAGCATTTATAGTTACAGATGAGTCAATGGTAAAATTAGGATATGTAGATAAAATTCTATATCATTTAAGAAAGAGACAACAATATGTTCATTCAGAGATATTCTCAGAAGTTGAACCAGATCCTTCTTTTGATACAATAAATAAAGGCGTTGAAGCAATGAAAAACTTTAATCCTGATGTAATTATTGCATTAGGTGGAGGTAGTGCAATAGATGCTGCTAAAGGAATGTGGCTTTTTTATGAATATCCAGATGCAGATCCAGAAGGATTAAGGCTTAAATTTATGGATATTAGAAAAAGAACTTATAAATTCCCATCCTTAGGAATCAAATGTAAAATGGTTGCAATTCCAACAACTTCAGGTACAGGATCAGAAGTTACATCTTTTGCTGTAATTACAGATAAAAAGAAAAATATAAAATATCCTTTAGCTGATTATGAATTAACACCAGATGTTGCAATTATTGACCCAGATTTAGTATTAACATTACCACCAAAACAAACAGCAGATACTGGTATGGATGTTTTAACACATGCTATAGAAGCATATGTTTCAGTTATGGCATCTGATTATACAGACGGACTTTCTGAAAAAGCTGTAAGAATGGTATTTGAGAACTTAGAAGAAGCATATAAAAATGGAGCTAAAAATAAAGTAGCTCGTGAGAAAATGCATAATGCAAGCTGTATTGCTGGTATGTCATTTACAAATGCATTTTTAGGAGTAAATCACTCAATTGCACATAAATTAGGTGGAGAATTCCATATTCCACATGGTAGAGCAAATTCAATTGTTTTACCTTATGTTATAAAATATAATGGTCAATTACCTACAAAATTTGTTTCATGGCCAAAATATGATCATTTTATTGCTGATAAAAAATATGCAGACTTAGCAAGAATGTTAGGTTTACCTGCATTAACTGATAGTGAGGGAGTTGAAAGTTTAGCAAGAGCTGTAAGAGATTTGGCCGAAAGGGTAGGAGAGCCTTTATCTATCAAAGATTGTGGAATTCCAGAAGCTGAATTTATGGCAAAAGTAGATGATTTAGCAGAAAAGGCATTTTCAGATCAATGTACAACAGTAAATCCAAGAGTTCCATTAGTTGAAGAAATTAAACAAATATTAATAGACGCTTATTATGGAAAAGAAATCTAAAGCTATATTACATTTTAATTACATTCCTTTAAAATATTGACAAAAAATTAATTATATTATAAAAATATTACAAGAAATCTAGAAAAATAGAAGGAGAAATTTAAAATGGCAAAAGATAAAAAAGAGGTTAATGTAGAAGATAGACCTACAAAAAATTGGCTTACAACTTTATTACTATGTTGGTTTTTAGGTTTTTTTGGAATACATCGTTTATATGCAGGAAGAATTGGTGAAGGATTTTTAATGTTATATTGGACAATAGTTTCATGTGTAGTGACATATTTAAATGTATATTTAGGATTAGCTTGCTTTGTAGGAGTTGGAGCTGTTGTTGTA
Organism: uncultured Clostridia bacterium; assembly: GCA_944389125.1. Classification (GTDB taxonomy): domain Bacteria; phylum Bacillota; class Clostridia; order TANB77; family CAG-508; genus Scatovivens. The sequence goes on from CALXLF010000005.1 coordinate 69,218, forward strand.
TATGACTTTGTTACTATAGCAATGAAAAGATTTAAAGACTGCTATGGAAGAGAAATTTGCGAAGATAAATTAAGTTAATAAATTTATTATGAAGAGCGGACTGAGGTTCGCTCTTTTTTAATATAAAAATTTTTTCAAGCTTTCACTTCTAAAAAGCATGATAATTATTAAAAAACGAAAACGATTCTTTTAGGACAGTTGAGACAAGTGAACGTTTTTTTGGCACATAAAAAGTTTAACTCGGCAGCCATATTTATATGACTACCGAGTTTTAGGATTAGGTCCTATTTTGATTTACTGTTACCAACTAGTTAAAATTTCATTTTTTCCGATTTAGAGCTTCTAATCGTCTTCGAGCTTCAATCTCAGTCTTAGCTTCAATGATTAATGCATCAAAAGAAGAATAGGATTTCATTCTTAAAAACCATTTCCACCGTTTTTTGAAGGCTTTAATTTTGGCTTTTAGATTGTCTACCTCCTCTTGAGTCATATCTCTAAGCTCAATGAGATTTGGATCTGAAGTGTTTGAACTTTTTGCTATGCGTAATCTTTCTTCGGCATAGACTAAGTCTAACTCCATTTCTCCCAGCAGGTCGTGGGTACAGTTCCGAATAAACAGAACCAGTGATATGACGAGTATAACAATACCAAAAGCTGCTATTACCATTCCTATCATATCTTATCCTCCTTTATATAATTTTTTTATAAAATTTATTATAACACGCAATTTTGCTGTTTTCAACATGTTTACATAAAAAAGCAAAAAATATTGAGATTAGATGAGTTTTTGTTCATTGATTAAATTGAGTTTGTTGAATATAATATAAAATAATATATAAATATAGGAGGAGAGGACATGACGAGAAAAATTGATTTTCTAACTTCAAATTTAATTGCTCATAGAGGATATCATAATATTAAAATAGGTATACCAGAAAATTCTATACCTGCATTTGAAAGAGCTATTAAAAATAAATATATAATCGAATTAGATGTACATATTTTAAAAGATAATAATATAGTTGTATTTCATGATGATAATTTAAAAAGAATGACAGGTATTGATAAAGATATAAAATTAACTACATATGATGAGATAAAAGATTTAAAACTAAATAATACAAAATATAATATTCCATTACTGACAGAAGTATTAAAATTAGTTAATAATAGAGTTCCAATTATTATAGAATTAAAAACAGATAACAAAGTAGGTAGATTAGAAACTGAATTAGTTAAAATATTAAGTAAGTACAAAGGGGAATATGCTTTAAAAAGCTTTAATCCATTTTCTATATATTGGTTAAAAAAACATTATCCAGATATTATAAGAGGCCAATTAGCATCAAACTTTTCTAATGATAATATGTGCATATTTAAAAAGTTTTTATTAAAAAATATGTTTTTTAATATTATTACAAAACCAGATTTTATATCATATGATATTAATTCATTACCAAATAAAAGAGTAGAAAAAATAAGAAAAGATCATATTGTTTTAGGATGGACTGTAAGAGATAATAAGCAATATATAAAAGGAAAAAAATATTGTGATAATCTTATTTGTGAAAATTTTGAAGATTTAGAAATAAAAAACGATTGAAAAAATTTGATTTTCAATCGTTTTTATATATTTTGTATATAATGATTTTTTAGTCTAAACTAGGTTTTCTTACATCGTCATCTGTTACACAATCCATTTTAAATTCATATGTATGTTTAGTTATTCCTTCTTCACTTTTAATTGTTAATTTTTCTATTAATTTAGAGTCTTTATTAATATAGTATTCATTTATTTTATCTGATTCTTTTACTACTATTTTATAACAATTATTTTCAGATGTTATCGGTTTAAATATATAATTTAATATTACATCACGAGTATTATATGAAAATAAAGCCAAATTGTATATGTTCAATTTATCATCATATGGTTCTGTAACGAGGCTATGAGATACTTCACTATCTGTATCATTAGTTAAAGTCTCAACTTCTCCTGTATTAAAATCACGCCATACAATTGATTCATCATCCATAAATGAAGTTTTTATTAATAAAATTCCATCTTTATAATAATATTCAGATGTAAATTTTTCGTCTTCAACGTCACCTTCTCCTTCTATTTTAAAATAATAATTTGAAATATCATCATTTAATGATGAAGTATAGTCTACAATATTTTTTACTATACTATAATTTCTTATTAAATTAACAATCAATAAAATAACTAAAATTAACAAAAGAATAAAAATTATTTTTAAAATTTTCTTTTTCATAATAAGACCCCCATTTCATTCAAAGTTTCACCTACGTATAAATACATTTTATCAAACAATAGAAGTAAAATCAAATTTAGAAAAATTAAATAGTAAAGTAAATACATGAAAAATTATTGTTTTATAAAATAATATTTAATATGTGTTAAAGTTAATTGAATATTAAATTTGTATTTGATATAATCAAAAATAAATAAGAATTTTAAAAGAATAAACTATTATCCGTGTTTTCCAAAAGAAAAATTGTGATGAGAAAAGGGTTAAAGTCTTTCTAAAATATAAAAAATTATTGGAGATTTTTATGAAAATAGAAACTAAACTTACTTTAAATAATATTAGAAAAAATCCTAAAAGGACGATATTTACATCTATTTCAATAATATTATGTACTTTTCTTATATTTACTGTGATGTTAATTATATCTAGTATAAGAAATGGAATAGATGAAGCTTTAACTAGTGATGGTAATGATTATTATTTTGCTATTAAAAATTTAAGTATTGATGATTTTAATAAGATAAAAGATAAAGAGTATATAGATACAATTTATATTCAAAATGAAACTGTAAATTATTCAAGAAAAAGGAGTGATAAAATGGGGATTTTGAAAGTAGAAAATGTAACGAAAATTTATGGAAAGGGTGAAGCAAAGGTTGTTGCATTAAATAATATTTCTTTAGAAGTAGTAAAAGGAGAGTTTATAGCGATAATAGGACCTTCTGGAAGTGGAAAGTCAACATTGTTACATACTATGGCAGGTTTAGAGCCACCAACAGAAGGAAAAGTATATTTTTATGAAAAAAATATGTATGAAATGAGTAAAAAAGAATTAGCAATATTAAGAAGAGAACAAATAGGAATAATATATCAATTCTACAATTTATTACCTACCCTTAATGTAGAAGAAAATATAACATTACCTGTTGAATTAGATAAAAAGAAAATAAATAAGAAAAAGCTAGACTCAATAATAAGATTCTTAAATCTAGAAGAAAGAAGAAAACATTTGCCAAATGAACTATCAGGAGGACAGCAACAAAAAGTAGCAATAGGAAGAGCATTAATGATAGATCCAAAAGTTATATTAGCAGATGAGCCAACACGGAAATTTAGACAAAAAATCAAGTAGTGAAGTAATACAGTTATTAAAAAAAGCAAATAAAGAATATGGTCAGACAATAATAATGATTACACATAATCTAGAAATAGCAAAAATGGCAGATAGGATTATACAATTAGAAGATGGAAAAATAATATAAAATTTGGGGGTTTTTATGAAAATAGAAACAAAATTAGCAATAAATAATATTAAAAAAAATAAAAAAAGAGCTGTATTTACTATTATTTCAATAATATTATGTACATTTCTTATATTTACAGCAATGTTAGTTATATCAAGTATAAGAAATGGAATAGATGAGTCATTAACTAGAAATGGAAAGGATTATCATTTTGCTATTAAAAACTTAAGTGTTGAAGATTTTAATAAGATAAAAGATAAAGATTATATAGAAGAAATTGAAATCCAAAAAAGTGGAGATTCAAATGAATTACAAGACCAATATGGAGCTTCTTTAGAAAATGATAATATAGATGTATATTTGAAATTTACAAATATACATAATGTATGTGGGTATTGTAATGATATAGTTACAACTTTAAATTTAACATATGAAGATGTAATGGAAAACTGTAAAATAAATGAAGAATTACTTAATGTTCATGGAGTAATGAATATATCAATAACATCAACAACAGGAATGGATGTAAATATATATTCAACAGCAAATTTATCATATGTTATAGATTTATTAATATTGTTAGTATTAATAATATTCTCTGTATTATTTATAATTATATTATATAATGCATTTTTAATAACAATAAATGAACGTAGACAAGAATATGTTGTTTTAAATAGTGTAGGAGCAACTAAAAAACAGATTACATCAATGATATTTAAAGAAGCTATGATTGTTGGAATAATTGGAATTATAATAGGAATTCTGCTTTCAGTAGTTGGAACAAATATAATTTTAAAAGTAATGAATAATATTTTAGCAGATACAATATATAATTTTGAATTATCAATTAAGCCATTATATTTAATTTTATTATTAGTAGTTGTAATAATAAATATATATATTTCAGCATTAATACCAAGTATAGAAGCAAGTAATACATCTGTAATTCAAGGAATAAAAAACAATAAACATATAAAGAGTAAGAAAAAAAGAGGAATTATAGAAAGCGTATTACCAGTAGAAGGAAGAATAGCTTTAAAGAATTTAAAAAGAAACAAGAGCAAATATAGAATTATAATTTTATTACTTATAATATGTATGACATCATATATTGTAGTTGAAACATATATAAAATATGAAGAGAAAACTAGAGATTTAATTGATACTTTCGATGTTGATGCAGAAATTCGTTTTGATTCAAAATTAGATATAGATTATAAAACAATTTTGGAAAATTATACTAAAGAAACAGGAGATAATATTGATTATGTTGAAGAAGAAGTACATTATTTACCAGTAATAGCAGAACCACCTGAAGCAATATTGTATGGATTTTTGCCTAGAGAAATTAATGATGAAACTGTAGGATATGAGTATGTAAATATATTTGTATTAGATAATGAAACATATAATGATTATTTAAATAATTTAGGAGAAAAAAATGCAGATTGCATAATTTATAATAGTGTTGCCGAAGGAATCACTGCTCCAACAGATAATAGCTATATATATAATTTTCATCAAGTGTTTAATGAAAACTATGATTTGAAAATAAAAATTATAGATATGTTTGAACCTGATACAGATACAAAAAGCGATGAACTTGAATATAGAATTATAGATGATGAGAGTTTATCAGGAAAAATTGTATATACAGATGATTATTTGGATTTCTTTAAAGAGACTTATGGAAGATCTATTTTAAGTATTTTTATAAACGAAGATAAGTATAGTTCAATAAAAGAAAATATACAAAATTATATTGATTCAAATGAAATTACTTCATATTCAATTTTTAATATTGATATAAACGATATTGATAAATGTGTGAAAGTAAGATGTGGAAACATAATTTCATTTGCAAATTATATGGATAAGGTTATAGAAAATCAAAATTTAGATATAAATACTACATATTATACTTTAGGAAACAAAACAAATATTATATATGTAAATATTTTAGAATTTTTATTAAAACTTGTGGTAGGAACAATAGTAATAATAGGATTAGCTAGTTCAATAAATATATTAAACGCAAGTTTAAATGAAAGAAAATATGAATTTGAAATGCTAAATAGTATAGGTGCAACAAATAAAAATATAGATAAAATATTAATTTATGAATGTATTATCATATTTATAAAAGCATTGATAATTTCATTAATAATCTCAATACCAATTATATATAAAATAATAGAATACATGAAAAATATAATAGTTTTGCAAAAAACATTAATACCTTATACAAATATAGTAATGTTTATATTAGCACTATTTATAGTATCTTTAATAGTAACAGTAAATTCTGGTAAAACAGCAAAAAATAAATAGATGTATTTCAAAGAAAATGTTTCTTTTGAAAATTATACTTTTGAGGACACTTTGGAAAAGCCAAGTTTATTTTAAGTTTCAAGTTTGAAAATCTTAAAGCAATAGAAAAGCTTGTATCACAAAAGATACAAGCTTTTTTGGTAGCGAGAAAAGGATGAGTTGCTTATATATAAGCAAAAAATAGTATTTTGTTTAGGAAATTGGTTAATTAAAATAAGTTACTAAAAATTAATATAAATTAAATAAAAATAATAAAATATACTTGTTTTTTGTAAGTAAATATTGTATAGTAGTGCTTATAGGAAATGAGAATAAGCAGATGTGGTTTGCCACTTACATATAAAGGCTTATGTCCTTTAGAATGGAGGTGGTGCTATGATAGAAGCAGTTTTATTAGAAATAATATACTTACTTTTATTTGCTTTAGTTGTCGAAACTATTATAGTATTTGCCTTAATTATATTCGTAATATTTTTAAGCAAATAGACAAAAAAAAGACACATCTGTAAACTTGACGGTTAGATGTGTCATACACTAACTGGCAAACCACTTTTGTGGTTTCTCCATTTCCTATTTTTATTTTACTACGAAATATTATTATTGTCAATCAAAAAATTAGAATACTATATAAGCTAAAATCTTTATAAAATAAATTACTAAAATTAATACTAATGAAAATACTACGAAGAATAATACTATATTAGATTTTGCAACTAGCAAAATCTATCTATAAAAATATGAGTTTTTAGCGAATATTTTTATAGACACGATTATAATTTTAAATAAAATAATTTATTATTTTATGGTATTTATTAATTGCAATTAATAAATATAAAATTTAATCGTGTTAGAAAGATATATTGTAAAATTGTTAAATTTTATTATATATCTTTCTAAAGGGGTTATTAGGGGAAAGTATTTCCCTTAATCACACGAAACTCATTTTGAGTTTCTAGTGTGTTAGAAACTCGTAAAAAGTTTAATTAAGTAAATACAAAGGTGGTGATTTTAATTTGAGTTAAGCCTTCGAAGGCTATCTTAAAAAAGAGGAAATAAAAAATGAGTTATGCAATAATAAGAAATGCTAATTATAAAAAAGATAATTTAGCAGGACTATATAAACATAACGAAAGAAAAAATACAAATTATTCTAATAAAGATATTAATAAAAATAGCGCTATAAAAAACTATTCAATTAAAAAATGTAATACAACTTATACAAAAGCATTAGAAATATTAAAAAAAGAAAATGATTTACAAGGTAGGATAATAAAAACAACTAATGTTATGTGTGAATTTATAATTACATCTGATAGAGAGTTTTTTGAAAAAATAGGAGAGGAAGAAACAAAAAAATATTTTCAAACTGCTTATGATTTTGTTGCAAATTATAAAAATTTAGGAGAGAAATATATTGTATCAGCTAAAGTTCACATGGACGAAAGTACTCCACACATGCATTTGGTTTTTATTCCAGTAGTTCATAAAAAAGATAAAAACGGAAAAGAAATACATAAAATTGCTTGTTCTGAATATTGGAAAGGTAAAGATAGTTATAAACGATTACAAGATGATTTTTATAAATATATTACTGATAATGGTTTTGACTTAGAAAGAGGAAAAAAGAGAAATGTTGAACATTTAAGCACAGAAAAATTAAAGCAAGTGACAGATTATGAAAATATTAAATATGAATTAGAAAATGAGAAAATAGAGCTTATCAACACTCAAAATAAATCATTAATAATAGCTCAAAATCAAAAATTAACTAAATATGTCAATAAATTAAAAATGCAATTAAGTAAATCATATAAAACAATAAATAAATTTGAACAGTTAAAAAATGAAAATATAAATTTGAAAATAGAAAATGAAAAGTTAAAACAAGAAAATAATAATCTAAAAAAGTATATTTCAAAAACATTTGAAGTAGTAAAACATCTTTTTGATTTTCCAATAGATAGCTTAAAAAGAATTATAGATAAATTTATAAATATATTATAGATAATTTATCTTTGAAATTTATTTAGTAAAAATAAAACTCAATATTGACAGCATAATTTTGTCATTTGAAGTTTGTAAAAGTATTGAAAGTGTGTGATATGAGTTATAAAAAATCATATTTTTATTCTGACCATATGTTGACATTTATTTTTTTATTGATATAATTTAAATAATTTATAAGTAGAATTAAATTTTATTATACACTTTTATAAGTCTTAAGACTAAAGTGATTTTATTAATTTGTTATTTATAGTAATAATTTTTTTAATAAAAATTATTAATTATTAAGAAGAGGAGTGATAAAATGGGGATTCTAAAAGTTGAAAATCTAACAAAAGTTTATGGAAAAGGTGAAGCTAAAGTTGTTGCTTTAAATAATGTTAATTTAGAAGTTGTAAAAGGAGAATTTATAGCAGTAATAGGACCATCAGGAAGTGGTAAATCAACATTATTACATACAATGGCAGGTTTAGAGCCGCCAACAGAAGGAAAAGTATTTTTTTATGAAAAAAATATGTATGAAATGAGTAAGAAAAAATTAGCGATTTTAAGAAGAGAAGAGATTGGAATAGTATATCAATTTTATAATTTGTTACCTACTCTTAATGTAGAAGAAAATATAACATTACCTGTTGAGTTAGATAGAAAGAAAATAAATAAGAAAAAACTAGAATCAATATTAAAATTCTTAAATCTAGAAGAAAGAAGAAAACATTTACCAAATGAGTTATCAGGAGGACAACAACAAAAGGTAGCAATAGGAAGAGCCTTAATGATAGAACCCAAAATTATATTAGCAGATGAGCCAACTGGAAACTTAGATTCAAAATCAAGCAATGAAATAATACAGTTGTTTAAAAAAGCTAATAAAGAGTATGGTCAAACAATAATAATGATTACACATAATTTAGAAATAGCAAAAATGGCAGATAGAATTGTTAAAATTGAAGATGGAAAAATAATATAGATTTTGGGGGATTTGACATGAAAATAGAAACAAAATTAATATTAAAAAACATTAACAAAAATAAAAAAAGAACTCTATTTACTACAATTTCAATAATATTATGTACATTTCTTATATTCACAGCAATGCTAGTTATATCAAGTATTAGAAATGGAATAGATGAATCTTTAGCAAGTAATGGAAGAGATTATCATTTTGCTATAAAAAATTTAAGTATTGAAGATTTTAATAAAATAAAAGATAAAAACTATATAGAAGAAATTGAAATTCAAAAAAGTGGAGATTCAAATGAATTACAAGACCAAGATAATAATTCTATAGAAAATGATAATATAGATGTATATTTAAAATTTACAGATATACATAGTGTATGTAAGTTTTGTAATGATATAGTTACAACTTTGAATTTAACATATGAAGATGTAATTGAAAATTGCAAAATAAATGAAGAATTACTTAATGTTCATGGGGTAATGAATATAGTAATAACATCACAAACAGGAACAGATGTAAATATATATTCAACAGCAAACTTATCATATGTTATAGATGTATTAATATTACTAGTATTAGTAATATTCTGTGTATTATTTATAATTATATTATATAATGCATTTTTAATAACGATAAATGAACGAAGAAAAGAATATGCTATATTAAATAGTGTAGGGGCAACAAAAAACCAAATTAAATTGATGATATTCAAAGAAGCTGCGATTATTGGAGTAACTGGAATTATCATAGGTGGATTGCTTTCAGTAGTAGGAACAGAAATTATTTTAAATATAATGAATAATATTTTAGCAGATACAATATATAATTTTAAAATCTCAATTAAGCCATTATATTTGATTTTATTAATAGTAGTTGTAATAATAAATATATTTATTTCAGCATTAATACCAAGTATAGAAGCAAGTAATACCTCTGTAATTCAAGGAATAAGAAATAATAAACATATAAAAAGCAAGAAAAAAAGAGGAATTATAGAAAGTATATTACCAGTAGAAGGAAGAATTGCATCAAAGAATTTAAAAAGAAATAAAAGTAAATATAGACTTATAATTTTATTACTTGTTGTATGTATGACTTCATATATTGTGGTTGAAACTTATATAAAATATGAAGAAAAAACTAGTGACTTAATTGATACTTTCGATGTTGATGCAGAAATTTCTTTTGATTCAAATTTAGATATAGATTATGAAACGATTTTGGATAATTATACTAAAGAAACAGGAGATAATGTTGAATATGTAAAATATGAATCAAATTTAATGCAAGCTTTAATTAATCCACCTGAAGCAATATTATATGGACTTTCAACTATAGAAGTAGATGATGAAGTAATAGAATATGTAGATTTTGATTTGATTGTACTAGATAATGAAACATATAATAATTATTTAAATGATTTAGGAGAAGAAAATGCAGATTGCATAATTTATAATATTGTTGCGGAAGGAATTACTTCCCCAATAGATAGTAGTTATACATATGAATTTTATAATGTCTTTAATGAAGAGGATGATTTAAAATTAACGATTATAGATATGTTTGAAAGTGATACATATATAGATACTGAAAGTAATGAAGTAATTAGTGAACTTAAATATGAAATTATGGATGATGAGAGTTTATCAGGAAAGATTGTATATACAACTAATTATTTAGATTTCTTTAAAGAAAGATATACAAGTCCCACTTTAAGTATTTTTATAAACGAAGATAAATATGATTCAATAAAAGAAAATATACAAAATTATATTGATTCAAATGAAATTACATCATATTCAATTTTTGATATGGATATAAACGATGTTAATGAATGTCTGAAAGTTAGATGTGGAAATATAATTTCATTTGAAAATTATATAGATAAGGTTATAGAAGAACAAGGTTTGGATATTAATATTACATATTACACTTTAGAAAATCAAGTAAATATTATATATATAAATATCTTAGAATTTTTATTAAAACTTGTGGTGGGTATAATAGTAATGATAGGTTTAGCTAGTTCAATAAATATACTAAATGCAAGTTTAAATGAGAGAAAACCTGAACTTGAGATACTAAATAGTTTAGGTGCAACAAATAAAAATATAAATAAAATATTAATTAATGAATGTATTATCGTGTTTATAAAGGCATTAATAATTTCATTAATAATCTCAATACCAATTATATATAAAATAATAGAATACATGAAAAATATAATAGTTTTACAAGAAATATTGATACCTTTTGCAAATATAGGAATATTTATATTAGTATTATTTATAGTATCTTTAGTTGTAACAGTAAATTCTGGTAAAATAAAAAAATAAATAAATAAAATACACTTCAAAATAGAAGTGTATTTTATTTATTGCAAGTATATTTGTTCAATATTCAAATTATTATGGATTATATTATAAAAATGTTAGCGGACTTAAGTCCGCTAACTTGTTAGGCAAACATATCATAAAAGTTAAAAATAAACTAGTTACACAAATATCAATATTATACAAATAATTTTTGTAAAATTAGCTGAAATTTACAAAAAGTGTATAATTTGATATATTGGCATAAATGATAGAAATTTTGTAAGAACCGGATGGAATTGGATTTGAGCTACGGTCAATAGTATACCAACCTCCGTCACATACAAGTGTAAAACTACGCTGGTCACTTCCGTTAGTTTTTGTTAATCTTATAATCACTGTACCACTTGAAGGAGCTACACCGCAATATTTAACTTTTGTTTTACTTGTTGTTAAATTTACGGTTGTAGTCCCTGGATAAGTAAATCCGTTTGCGGAAGTGCTAGCAAGTACAACTGCATTTTCAGTGTCATCAGACATTGTAGTTTCAATAGTATTTGCTTCATTTGTTGCTTCGGCAGCAAAGGCACTGATTGGCGTACAAAGACTGAAAACTAACATAAGTGACAAAACTACATGAAAAATTTTTTTAGTCATAAATATACCTCCGTGAATTATGACATGTTTGCCTTTTTCATTCAGTAATTGTTACTGAATGAATTGTTAAAAGTTGCGCTAGCAACAATAACAACGATTCATATTATAATACAATTTTAAAAACGTGTCAATATTTATTAAATATGCATTAAAAAAAAATTAACATGGTTAAATAAAAAAATGAGATTTTCTTAGAATTTTAAAGAAATAAAAAATTACAAAACTAAAGCGATTATTTTTTGAATAATCGCTTTTGGTATTTTATTAGATATTAAATATATCCAAATATAATGCATTTTGCTTATTTAATATCTCTTGTTCATTTTCATTTATTTTTAATTGTTCAAACATTTCTTTTGTAAACTCTACATCTTTTTTTGAAAAATAACATTTTCTTAAACTTGGTTCACATTTTGCATTTGTTCCAAAGTATCCTCCAAGCATTAAACTATCTGTGCCATTACATATATTAATTTCTAATACTGCAACATCTACTCTTGTACTTGTTGGCTTATAGTTTTCCATTACTACAAAAGCAATTTCATCATTACATATCAAATATCCTTCTGAATATATTCTTTTATCATGATAATCAATAAATTTTGCTTTACATATATTTTGTTTTTGTTCCAATTCTAATATATATTTATCAGGAGCAAATTTCTTTGTTCTAAAATTATAGGCATTAAAATAAACATATAATATATTTGTATTAAAAGGATTTTTTGATTTATTATGTTGCATTGTTCTATCAGTATCATTTCCAAAAAGGTCTGCTTCATATATTCCTAATTCAGAGCAAATTAAACTAATATCTCTAACATCTGGGATTACTTCTCCTTTTTCATATCGACTTATAGTTGCTTTATTCTTTTTAAGAAGATTAGCGATATTTTCTTGACTTAAGCCTTTTTTTAATCTATAGTGTTTAAGTCTTTCTCCAAAATCCTTACTATCAAATTCAGACATAACAAACAACTCCTCTATAAATCAATATTTAAAATAGATTAGAATGTGTACCTATATCAAATAATATTAATACTAATCTATCTTTTTCTATTTTATAAAGTAATACTAAATCAGGTAATATATGGCAATCATAATATCCCTTTAAATTTCCTTTTAAAGGGTGGTTTTTATATTTTTCAGATAAAGTTTCGCCTTTAGCTAACATATCAATTACATCAGTTACCAATTTCATATCAATACCGGGTTTTTTTCAGCTTTTTAAAACTCTGTTTAAATCGATTTGTTACTTCTATTTTATACATGTTTTAATCTTCCTTTTCTAAATCTTCTATTAACTCTTCAACATTATCATATGATTTATTATTTTTAGCTTCTTCTTCTAATTCTTCTAAATTTAATTTACTATAATCATGTAAATGACCATATTCACACACATAAGAATCAGTATTTTTTATTTTTAAATCAAAAGGAATTCCATTGTTTAATTTAATCTGATGTAAGTATATATTTATTGCCTCACTTAATGAAAGTCCTAAATTATCTAATATAGGAGCAATTTCCTTTTTTATATCATCATTTATTCTAACTGTAGACATTTTTATCCCTCCTTATTTAACCTTGCGTATACATTATACACCATTTTGTATACAATAGTCAACAAATTGTATGATAATATTTTTAATAAATCCTAATAGTTTTGATTTTTAGGCACTTATATGTTATCATTTATTTATAAATACCTATTTTGGTAAAGGTCTAAAAGATTTTTGCCCAAGCATAAGCTTGATTGTAACATAAAGTTAGAATTAAAGCCTATGCAAAGGCTTAATCTTTAGGACTTCCACCATGTTGGACTTCCTACTTTATGTTACAAGAAAATAGAAACTATAGAAAGGGGAAGTTTAACCAATGAGAAAAATGCAAAAGAAATTTATAGCATTTCCACGGTGGTGGTGGAGGTTGCTAGACCAAAATGAAAGGAGATTACACTAGTCTCCTTTTTTATTATGTGTAATTATTTATTTAAGTTGCATAAAATGCAACATTTTGTGAATTTTACTATTTTTCTCTAAAAATGACCTAGATTTTTATTAAAATTGGTACAAATTGCCTCAAAAAGTTGCATATATTGCAATCTTAGTTGCAAATTATGCAACTTTAAGTCTTTTGATTTTGTTTACATAATATTATTATAATATAGGTGTAAAATATTTAAATTTTGAAAGGAGTGTATCAATGATAAGTAAATATGATACTTCTACTAAAGATAAAGTAAAAGTTTCATATTTGCTATATTCTACACTTCTTGAATTAGGTTTAAATCCAAGTAATAAAGGAACTATTTATTTAAAAGAGATAATTGAATATATTATATTAAATAATTTATATGATTATTCTTATAATGAGATTTTAAATAGATTTGTTAAATCTAAAGGTTATAAAAAAGCAAATGTTAAATTTAATATAAAAAATTCATTATATAGAATTAATTATAAAAAAGCAGAAAGAAATTTTGAAAAATGTTTGAATATGCCTTTTGATATGTATTATCTTTCTCCCAGTAAATTAATAAATATTATAGCATTAAAATATAGAGATTAAAGAATTGCAAATAGGCAATTCTTTTTTTATATTCAAGTGTAAAGTAAAAACACTTTACACTTGAACCATTTTGATACCTTTTGATACTTTTTGATGCTTTTTTAAGTTAAATGATACTATTCATGCTAAACTTTAAGTAGTTCGAACAACATAGATTTCTAGAAATCTAAAATCTTTTAAAAGGAGTTTTAGATTATGAAAAAACAAAACTTTAAATTTACAAAAGATATACAAATGCCAAATGATGAAATTAGAAAAATACTTAATGATAATTTATATCAAAAATCAATTAACCAAGTAGATAACTCTGATGTAAATATTAATCATTTAGAGAATATCTTTACAGATGAAACTTATTATTTAGCAATGAAAACAGTTCCATTGCTTGAAAGAAAAGTGTTATATCTATCATTTGTTGAAAATGTTAGATTAAACGACATTTGTAAGAGATTAAAATTACAAAAGAAACAAGTAATATCCTTAAGGAATAAAGCTATTATACATTTTAAAAATAATTTAAATCTTCTTTATAAAGCTAATAAATTAAAAAGAGGTAATAAAAATTGAAAACTAAATGTTTAGAAAAATTAATTAAAAAATCTAAAAATGAGTTTTCTATAAGGGTATTATATAAAAAGCCTCAAGAAATTCCAGAGGTAAAAATTATTGATAATGTACAAAAGTTAAAACAAGAAATTATAAACAAAAATCTTATTATAATTCCTTATGAAACAGCTTTTATAGTTTGTAATAATTATGACTTAATGAAAAATATGCCTTTAAATATAGCTTTAATATTAGGGTATGTAGCAGGAGATTTTATTTTAGTAAATATTGATAAAAAGGAGCGTGAATTTAGAAGTCTTTCACAAGAAGATATTATTTGGTATTCAAAAATTTTAGTAAATAAAAGTTTTAACGAAATTAAAGAAGAAAAACATATAACTTTTACTGATTTTGCTGAACAATATCAAAAAGGGTTTGATGAAAGAACTAGACAAACATTTGAATATAAAGAAAAGATAATTAATGTTTTAACACAAATAGAATTACTTTTAAAAAAGATTTTAAAAAATGGGATGTGATTATATGAATAAAACAAAGATTCAAAAAAGAATTAATGGTTTAAATGAATACATGTTATCTGATAGTGATAAAAAAATATTGTTGCTAACAACTTCAAGTATTTATACATATAACAAAGCGATTGCGATTGTTGATAAAAATGATTTAAACAAAAAAGATTGGTACTCTATTGATAATAAAAATTGTTTTAAATCATGGAGTGAAATAGAAGCTTTTATTGAAGGATTATGTTTAGCTAAAAATACAGAATTTGAAGAAAAGGAAAGGTAATAAAAATATGTATAATGTAAAAGAAAATGTAATTGATACAAAAGATATAAGAGAACAAATTGTAATGAATTATATAAATAAAATTGACAATCCATTTAGATTGTTAAGTGTAAAAGAAGTATCAAAAGATTTAAAAATAGGAATAAATCAAGCTTATGATTTGTTTAAACAAAATGATTTTCCCACAATAACTATTGGAAAAAGAAAGACAGTTAGTTTAGTAGCTTATTTATTATGGAAAATTAGTAAGAAAGGGGGGATATAATATGCCTGCAAAAGGAAGTGGTGAAGGTAGTATATATTATAATAAGCAAAGAAAAAGATGGAATGCTCAGCATAAAGAATATGATGTAAAAACTGGAAAAATGAAATGTAAGACAAAAAGTTTTAAGACAGAAGAAGAAGCAAGAAAATATTTAGGAACTATTATGTATCAAAAGGAAAATCCTATTTATATAGAACATAATGGAATTCCTCTTTGTGAAGTTATGAGAGCAAATTTAAAATTAAAATATGACACAAATCAAATAAGTCCAACACAGTTTGGAAGAGTTACTAGAACTATAGAAAAATTAGAAAAAACACCTATAGGTTCGAAAAATATTGATGAAATAACTTCAGACGAAATACAAGAATACTTAAATACAGTAATTAATTTAAGTAATTCATCAATTAAAAAAATATATGGTCAATTTTCACAAGTTTTTAAAATTGCAATGAACAAAGGTTATATAATGCAAAATCCAATGGTAAATGTTATTAGACCAATAAGCCAAAAGCAAAATAAAGTTGTTAGAGCTTTAACTGTTGAGGAACAACAAGCTTTTACAGATTATCTTATTAATAAAGATTTAAAGAATTGTAAATATAGAAATGTATTTTTAATTCAAATGTATATGGGATTGAGAGTAGGTGAGGCATTAGCTTTAACAACTCACGATATTGATTTAAAAAATAAAAAAGCAAATGTACATAGAACTTTAACAACTGATGAAAATGGTGCTGTTATAATGGGAAATAAAACTAAAACTTATGCTGGAACACGAATATTACCAATTCCAGAATTTCTTTATCCATATATAATAGAACAAATGCAAATTGCAGAACAACAAAAATATAATGAAGAAAAATTATTGTTTAAGCCTAATAATAATAAATATACTAGAAGATGTAATGTAAATGCTGAATTACATAGAATATTAAAAAGAGAGTTTAATATTACAGATATATCAACTCATAGTTTAAGACATAGCTATGGAACTAGATGTATTGAAAGTGGAATGTCGCCAGTTGTAGTTCAAAGATTAATGGGACATACTGATATAACTATAACTTTAAATACATATACATCTGTTTTTGATAAGTTTAAACAAGATGAAATTGATAAAGTGAATAAGTATTACTTAAATGAAAATTTGATTTCTAATAACTTTTTAGATGATAAATCAAATTATGAAGAAAGATAGAATATTTTAAATTAAAAATAATTAAACAAAATTAGAAAAAAGCTTAAAAAAATAGTATTTTTTCCATCACATTTTATTTAAGAAGAGATTTGATTTTTGTGAAAAAAAGCTTTTTTCGTAAAAGGTACTTATATCAAGGGTTATATTGATTTATAAAAATGTTATAAAAAGATATGTTTGATAGATGAAATCATTGAGGCTCAAGTTATTTAGAGTATTTACTAAACACTAACTAAACAAATGAAAATTTTGAATTATTTTGTTTAGTTAGTTGTTTAGTTAAATAAAAAAATAAAATAAATTAAAATCCGTGAAAAGCTTGATACTACTGATGAAAATAAATTTTTATAAATTAAGTAAAAAATATATTAATTAAGAACAATAAAAAAGCTTGTATCTTTTGATACAAGCTAATTACAACCTAATTTTTAGTGGTAGCGAGAGGGGGATTCGAACCCTCGACCCACTGGGTATGAACCAGTTGCTCTAGCCAACTGAGCTATCTCGCCATAACAAAACGTATTATACCAGAAATTGATTTATTTGACAAGTACTTTTTTAAAATTTTTAAAATAAATACTAAGCCCTGCGAGATGAAAAAACTCTCACAGGGTTTAGCTGTACGCTTTGGCAGATACTAAACTTTAGTTTTTTCGGGATACCTTCTTTGAAGATCTTCAAACATATCGTATTCACGATCTGCTTTTTTCATTATAGCAGATGCTGTAAAATAACCTCCAAAGATAGCAATTATCAGTACCATGATTGCACAGAGTACAACCAGAGTTTCTGATTTTTTCTTACTTTTTCCTCCGAATAAAGCTTTTGCAACACGACCCAAAGCACTTGGAGCGTTTCTGGCAACACTTATTGTATTATGAATCTGAGCATAAGTGTTCCAACCTGCTGTTAAACCATTTGACAAAGTTTTCTGTTCCCAAAAGTTTTTTAGACTTTTTATCCAGATATAAAATCCAGTTGGAACAATCGTGAGCACACAAAATAGGTAGATTAAGTCAGAAGCAAGCTGCTCAAATTGCATTATGATTTCTGAATTTACTTCTGCAATTTGTAGAATAACTGGACATATGAGCAACAGTATATATCCATATACCATTGTAAATCCGGCAATAGCCATTATATATCCTATAATGATATATACTCTGAAGCTTCCTCCTACCTCTTTGGATTCTGACCAATACCGGCCTACGTAGCTTGCATTTGCCCATGAAATGATAAAGTTGAGTGCAAGCATTAAAAATAACAGTAAAATTGCCATAGTTTGGCTCCTTTCTTGAAACGCTCAACACAAAGATGTGTTGAAAAAATAATAAGTAACGTATTAATTATATAATATTTTTACATAAAATACAATTTTTGATAATTTTTTTATATTGAAAAATAGAGAATTGTAATATATAATTGAATAGTAAAATTTAAATGAAATACATGGAGGAGCAATAAATGAAACTTATAATTGCTAGTAACAATGAAGGTAAAATTAAAGAATATAAGGAGATTCTAGAACCTTTTGGATATGATGTTATATCTCAAAAAGAAGCTGGAATTGATATAGAGATTCCTGAGACTGGTACAAGCTATAGAGAAAATGCTTTGCTTAAAGCTGAAGGAATATATAAACTTACTAAAAAAGCAGTTTTATCAGATGATAGTGGTTTATCAATAGATTTTTTAAATGGTGGACCAGGTTTATATTCTGCTAGATTTAAACCAGAACTTTCTCAAGAAGAGAAGAACCAATACATATTAAATGAAATGAAAGATACTGAAAATAGAAAGGCAAAGTTTGTATGTAGTATTTGCTTTATATTTGAAAATGGAGAAAAAATTGAAGTTCAAGGAATTTGTTCCGGAAAAATTTCAAGAAAAATAGAAGGTGAAAGAGGATTTGGATATGATCCTATCTTCATTCCAGATGGTTATGATAAAACTTTTTCAGATATAGGACAAGAAGAAAAAAACAAAATATCTCATAGAGCAATAGCAATTAAAGAATTAATAGAAAAATTAAAAAATAAAAATTAAATTTATAGGAGGAAAATAATTTATTAATAAATTATGAGAATGTAGAAATGAATAAAGAAGAAATAAAACAAATGGCGTCATGGTGTTTAGGTTGTAAAACAAAACCTTGTAGTAAAGCATGTCCTATGCATACTAATATACCAGAATTTATAGAAAAAATAAAAGAAGATAATTTTAAAGAAGCATATAATATTTTAATAGAAAATAATTTGTTAAGTCATGTTTGTAGTTTAGTTTGTCCACAAGAAAATCAATGTGAAGGTTCTTGTGTAAGAGGAATAAAACAAACTCCAACTAAAATTGGAACTTTAGAAAGAATAGTTAATGAATGGGCTGAGGAAAATAATTTAAAACCGGATACTAATGTTTTAAGTAAAACTGATAAAAAAGTTGCTATTATAGGAAGTGGACCTGCAGGTTTATCTTGTGCTTACGAACTTGCTAAGAAAGGAATAAGGTCTGTAGTATATGAAAAAGAAAATGTTTTAGGTGGACTTTTAACATATGGTATTCCAGATTTTAGACTTGATAAAAAAATAGTAGATAGAATAATAGAAATTTTAAAAGATTATGGAGTAGAATTTAAAACAGGATTTGCACTTGGAAGAGATATTAGTTTAAAAGATTTAAAAGCTGAATATGAATATGTTTTTATTGGAATTGGAGCAGAACTTTCTAGTATGTATAAATTATCTAATGAAAAATTAGAAGGTGTTTATGATTCAGATGAATTTTTAAAAGCATATAATTTTAATAAACCTATTAAAAACTTAGGTAAAGTTGTTGTAATAGGTGGAGGAAATGTTGCAATGGATTCTGCAAGAGCTGCTGTTAGAATGGGAGCCAAAGAAGTTTCAATTATATATAGAAGAGATAGAGTTCATATGCCAGCAAGAGAAATTGAATTAGATGATTGTTTAAAAGAAGGGGTAAAATTTAAAGAATTAGTTAGAGTAATATCTGCAAACAGTGATAATGGTAAAATAAAAAGTGTACATTGTATAAATACTAAAATTGTTGATGGAAAAGCTGTAGATAGTGAAGGAGAATTTGATTATGAAGCAAATTCTGTAGTTTTCGCAATTGGTTTAAAACCTAATAAAGAATTACTAATGAATGAAGGATTAGAATTAGAAGATTGGGGAGCTATTAAAGTTGATGAAAATAATCAAACATCTATAGAAAATGTATATAGTGGAGGAGATGTTGTTGATAATAAATCAGTTGTTTGTAAAGCACTAGCTTCTGGAAAAAAAGCAGCATTGAATATAATTGAAAAAATACTACAATAAATTAATAGACAAAAAAATAAAACCTCTTACCAAAAAAAGAGGTTTTATTTTTTAGATTTTTTTGTTTTAGGTACAATAACTTTATTTGTCATATTTTTTTTGTTTTTTGGTCTTAATGTATTTACACAATCTTTAGCTTCTGAAAAATTTAAATTTGAATCATCACCAATTATAACTTCAATATCTAAATCGTTATTTTCTTCTTCTTTTTCTTTCATAATAAACAAATCCTTTCTTTTAGGAATTATTACAAATTCATTATAACAAAACACATAAAAAAAGTCAATTTAAGTAATTTTTTGTTTTTCAGTTTACAAAAATAGCTGGAAATGATATAATACAAAATATTTAGGGGGTACATTATGGATTTAGAAAAAGCAGAAGCTATAATTGAAGCGATGATGTTTTCTACAGGCTCAATAATAACAATAAAAGATATTATGAATGTTATAGAATTGGGTGCAGAAGATATTGAAAAAATTATGCAAAAAATGAAAATTAAATATGATGCTAAAGACTCTGGAATAGAGCTTATTAAAGTTGAAGATGGATATGGGCTTTGTACTAAAAAAGAATATTATGATTATATATATCCATTATTTGATAATAGATCAAAACCTAGTATTTCTAACGCTGCTTTGGAAACTTTGTCTATTATTGCATATAACCCTAAAATTACTCGTTCTGAAATTGAAGCAATTAGAGGAGTCAATTCAGACGGAACAATTTATAAACTTTTAGAATATGATTTAATTCAAGAAGCAGGTAAATTAGATGCACCTGGTAGACCAACATTATATAAAGTAACGCCAAATTTTATGAAAATGTTTGGAATATCAAGTCTAGATGATTTACCAGAACTTCCAAGGTATAAATTGGATGAAAATGAACAAATTGTTATAGATGATGTTTTAGAAGAAAAACAAGAAAAAACGGAGGCTCCAGATCCCGAAAGGGTGGACTAATTAAAAAAACATTGGCGTAATTTTTTAATTTATGGAGCTAAGATTTATTCATCTTAGCTAAGAAAGGATGAGTAATATGAGTAAAAAAAATAATAAAGAAGATTTCGTAAAAGAAATAACAAATATAGAAGACGATTTTGCTAAATGGTATACAGATATAGTACTAAAAGCAGAACTTGCAGATTATACAGATACAAAAGGATGTATTGCTATTAAACCATATGGGTATGCAATATGGGAAAATATTCAAAAGTATGCAGATGAAAAATTTAAAGAAACTGGTGTTGAAAATGTTTATTTTCCTGTGTTAATTTCTGAAAGCTTATTAAAAAAAGAAGAAGATCATGTTGAAGGTTTTGCTCCAGAAGTAGCATGGGTTACAAATGCTGGAGGAGAAGATTTAGATGAAAGATATTGTATTAGACCTACATCTGAAACAATGTTTAGTACATTATATTCTAAATGGCTAAACTCTTGGAGAGATTTACCAATGGTTTATAATCAATGGTGTAATGTTTTAAGATGGGAAAAAGAAACAAGACCATTTTTACGTTCAAGAGAATTCTTATGGCAAGAAGGACATACAATACATGAAACAGCAGAAGAAGCTAAAGAAAGAACAATTCAAATGTTAAATATATATGCAGATATTATAGAAAATCTTTTAGCAATTCCAGTTTTAAAAGGTTTGAAAACTGAGAAGGAAAAATTTGCTGGTGCAGAAGAAACTTATACAGTTGAAAGTTTAATGCATGATGGAAGAGCTTTGCAATCTGGAACATCTCATTATTTTGGTCAAAATTTTACCAAACCTTTTGATGTAAAATTTCAAAATAGAGAAGGTAAAGAAGAATATGCATATCAGACTTCTTGGGGAATTAGTACTAGACTTCTTGGAGGAATTATTATGGCACATGGAGATGATAGAGGTTTAAAATTACCACCAAAAGTTGCTCCAATTCAAGTAGTTATAGTTCCTATTGCACAGCATAAAGAAGGTGTTTTAGATAAAGCAAACGAAATCTTTTTAAATTTGAAAAAAGATTTTAGAGTAAAACTAGATGATAGAGATAACTATTCTACAGGATTTAAATTTAATGATTGGGAAATGCGTGGAGTCCCAGTAAGAGTTGAAATTGGACCAAAAGATATTGAAAATGGATCTTGCATTGTAGTAAGACGTGATACATTTGAAAAAGAAACTGTAGAGATTTCTAAATTAAATGATAGAATAAAAGATCTATTAGAAGAAATTCATAAAAATATGTTTAATATTTGCTTAGAAAATGTAAATAAAAGAACAACAGTTGCATATAGTTTAGATGAAATATTAAATAATCTAAATACAAATCAAGGATATGTAAAAACAATGTGGTGTGGAGAAACTGCTTGTGAAGATAAAGTTAAAGAAGTAACAGGAGCACATTCAAGATGTATACCTTTTGAGCAAGAGCATTTATCAGATGTATGTGCTATATGTGGAAAACCAGCTAAAAAAATGATAGTTTGGGGTAGACAATATTAATAAAAAGATATTAAAATAGCTGTATCTATATATAGATACAGCTATTTTTCTTAAAAATAATTTTATTATATTAATGCAATTTTAATGCAACTGACTTAAATATTTTATATTTTTATAAATTTTAAACTCTTAATCTTTTAATTTGTTTGGTTTCATTATAAAGTTTTTTAATATGTGCTTCACGGGCAGTTAAAGATTTTATAAGTTCTTCATACATATTTGGTACAGCTTCAACTTTTTCATTTTTTCTAAGACAAGCTTTTACACCTTCTTTATAATATTCTTTCTTTTTTTCATTTTTTGCTTTTTCCATTTGATTATAATATCCGAAGAGCTACTTTAACTCTTTTTATCTCACTTTTTAGATATTCAACATAATCTGTTCTGGCTGAAATTTCATATTCAATATCATCTATTGCAACTTTAAATAGAGCTCTAACAATTTTTCTATCGATTTTTCCAACATTAGTTTCATTAGCTAAAATTTTTAAACCATCTTTTATATTTGTAACAGACTTTCTTTCACTTGGTGTTGCATCATTTATAAGCATATTTAACGTCTCTACAATTCCAACATGAGTCTTATATTGACGTTTAGCAGAAATAGCTTCAAATTCATCTGCAACTCTAATTATTTGAGCTTCATATGGAATTTGATTTCCTTTTACACCGTTTGGATATCCAGAACCATCTAAAGCTTCATGATGATAGAGTGGACCTGCTGCATATGGTCTTAATTTTGGATCCTTCATACACATATTATATCCAATAGTAGTATGTGTTTTCATTACTTCAAATTCTTCATCAGTTAATTTGGTTGGTTTTTGTAATATTGAAGGTGGTATAAATGTTTTACCTATGTCATGAAGATATGCACATGTAGTACAATATATTGTAAATCCTTCGTCTAATTTTAGATTTTCACAAAGTCTACAAGTTATACTTGCTACATTTTCAGAATGTTTTCTTGTATAAGCATCTAGACTATCTAGCATTGAAAGTTGATAACGGACTTTTTCATCTAAATTATAGGATTTTAAAGCTGTTTTGCTAAAAAAATCAAATTCTTCAGTAACCATATTATTTCCTCTTTCTTACGTATATTTTTCTATATTAATTTTACTTATAAAATTAATATTTGTAAATATTTTTTAGGAAAAATATTAGTAATTAAATTTTATTTTAGTTTAAACATATTGAAAAAAAATTCTTTTATAGATATAATATTTTATGTACAAATGAATAATTTAAAAAATATGGGAAGGAGTTTCGCATAAAATATTATGCGAGAATAGAATATGGATATTTCTAATTTTACTGATAGTGCTAGAATGATACTTACTAGCTCTAGTACTTTAGCAATTCAAAATCAAAATCCAGAAATAACGTCTTATCACATTTTATCTGTCATGTTAGAGAAAAAAGATAATTTGATATATCAATTATTTCAAAAAATGGATGTTGAAATTGATAAACTTAAAGGTTTAATAACAGATGAGCTAAATGCTTTACCACAAATCAATGGAACCACTGGTATTAAATTTTCTAAAGATGTAGAATCTGTTTTAGAAGAATCTGAAAAGATTGCTAAAAACATGAAGGATCAATATATTTCTCCAGAGCATCTACTTTTGGGGATTTTGGAATGTGGGCCAGATGATTTAAAAAAATTATTAAAATTATATACAGTTACAAAAAGGTCATTTATGTCAGCATTAAAAGATGTAAATGTCCCAACAGGTGAGGAAGAAAAAGAAGAAACTTCAGATGTTTTAGATAAATTTGGAAAAAATTTAACCGAAATGGCAAAAGCAAATAAACTAGATCCTGTTATAGGTAGAGATGAAGAAATTAGAAATGTTATTAGAATATTAACACGTAAAACCAAAAATAACCCTGTTTTAATTGGTGAGCCTGGTGTAGGTAAAACTGCAATTGTTGAAGGTTTAGCACATAGAATAGTAAGAGGAGATGTTCCTACATCTTTAAAAGGAAAAACTATTTTTTCATTAGACTTAGGTCTTTTGATTGCTGGTGCTAAATATAGAGGTGAATTTGAAGAAAGATTAAAAACCATTATGGAGGAAATTGATAAATCAAATGGAGAAATTTTGCTATTTATTGATGAAATTCATAATATAGTTGGAGCTGGAAAAACAGATGGAGCAATGGACGCAAGTAATCTTTTAAAACCAAAGTTGGCACGTCGGAGAACTACATTGTATGGGTGCTACAACTTTAGATGAATATAGAGAATATATTGAAAAAGATCCAGCTTTAGCTAGACGTTTCCAAAAAGTTTTAGTTCCAGAACCAACAGTTGAAGATGCTATAACAATACTTCGTGGAATTCAAGAAAAATTTGAGATCTTTCATGGAGTTAAAATTCAAGATCAAGCTTTAGTTGCAGCTGTAACACTTTCAAATAGATATATAACAGATAGATTTTTACCTGATAAAGCAATAGACTTGGTTGATGAGGCATGTGCTTTAATTAGAAGTGAAATGGAATCAATGCCAGTTGAACTTGATGAAATTTCTAGAAAGATTATGCAATTAGAGGTTGAAGAAACTTCTCTTTCAAGAGATGATTCAGAAGTGTCTCAAAAAAGATTAGCTAAGATTAGAGAAGAACTTTCTAAAAAAAGAGAAATTTTTAGATCTCAAAAAGCTAAATGGGATTTGGAAAAGAAAAATATAGATAGAGTACAGAAATTAAAAGCTAAAATAGATGAAACAAACGCTGAAATTGAAAAAGCTGAAAGAAATTATGATTTAAATAAAGTAGCAGAATTAAGATATTCAACATTACCAAATTTAAAAACAGTATTAGCACAAGAGGAAAAAGAAATTGAGAAAGAGCAAGGTGGAAAAGCATCTCTTTTGAGAAGTGAAGTTACAGAAGAAGAAATTCAACAAATAGTTTCAAAATGGACAGGAATTCCTGTAACTAGAATGTCACAAGGAGAAAAAGAGAAACTATTACATCTAGAAGATACTTTACATGAGAGTGTTATAGGACAAGATGAAGCTGTAAAAAAGGTTTCAGAGGCTATACTTCGTTCAAAAGCTGGAATTGCAAATCCAAATCGTCCAATAGGTTCATTCTTATTCTTAGGTCCTACTGGTGTTGGTAAAACTGAGCTTGCTAAAACTTTAGCTAGAAATCTTTTTGATGATGAAAAAAATATGATAAGATTTGATATGAGTGAATATATGGAAAAATTTTCAGTTACTAGATTAATTGGTGCACCTCCAGGATATGTCGGATATGAGGAAGGTGGACAATTAACAGAAGCTGTTAGACATAAACCATATTCAGTATTGCTATTTGATGAGGTTGAAAAAGCACATCCTGATGTATTTAACATTTTCTTACAAATATTAGATGATGGTAGAGTTACAGATTCTCAAGGAAGAACTGTAGATTTTAAAAACACTATAATTATTTTGACATCAAATTTGGGTGCTCAACTTATTCTAGATAGTATTTCAAAAACAGGTGGTATTACAGAAGAAACTAAAGATCAAATAAGATTAGTATTAAGAAATCAATTTAGGCCAGAATTTTTAAATAGATTAGATGAAACAATATTCTTCCAAGCTTTAGCAAAAGATCAAGTATATAATATTGTAAGATTATTATTAAAAGGATTAATCCAAAGACTAGCAGAACAAGAAATTACAATGACAGTTTCAGATGATGTTGTAAATTGGGTAGTAGATGTTGGTTATGACATTAATTTTGGTGCAAGACCTTTAAAAAGAACAATACAAGATGAGATAGAGACTATGGTAAGCCGTGCAATTATCGCTGATGAAATAAAGAAGAAAGATAATATAGAGATTATAGTAGATGATAATAATGAATTAGCTATAAAAAAACTAAGTAGCACGCCTAGTACAGTTAATAATTCTAAATGATAAGGCTTAAAAAAGTAGGAGGTTAAAATGGCTGAACCAAAAGAGGTTATTGAGGCAAGAGAAAATTGCAATGATAAGAATTATTTTCTAGATATTCTAAAAACAAATCCGATGTTGTTAGAGTGGGCAAATGACCAACTTCGAGATGATAAAGATGTTGTAATGGAAGCTGTAAAACAAGATGGTGGAGCTTTAGAATTTGCAAGTGATAGACTTAAAAATGATAAAGATATTTTATTAGAGGCAACTAGTAGAAGAGGTTGGACTATTTGCTATGCAAGTGATAAATTAAAAGATGATAAAGATGTATTACTTTCAGCAACTAAAAATGATGGTCAGGCTTTATATTATGCAAGTGCCAGGTTAAGAGATGATAAAGATGTTGTGATTCAAGCAATTACTAACAAACCAATAATTTTGAAATTTGCGAGTCTAAGATTAAGGAAAGATAAAGAAGTAATATCTATTGCTGTTTCAAAAAATCCAAAAGTTTTAGAATTTGCAGCGGAAGAACTTCAAAATGATGAAGAAATTTTAAAATTATGTGAACAAAAATAAATATTTAATCATAAATGCTCTATTTTTTGAATATATACTTTATAAAGAACCAAAGTGTAAATTTAAAAAAGGAGTATTTTTTATGAGAAAATTTGTTAGAAAGACAAGTGAGATTCTAGAACTTCCAAAGGAAGTTATTAGTAATATACCAAAAATTACTATGACAGGATTTAATGAGATTCTAATTGAGAACTTTAAAGGAATTTTAGAATATGAAGATTTTTTTGTGCGTATAGGAACATATATTGGAAATGTAAATATAAATGGTTTTAATCTTAAATTAAATCAAATGAATGAAGAGGATATTTTAGTTACAGGAAAAATTGAAAGTGTTGCATTTGAAAAATAAAAGGGAGAGATTTTTATGTTATTTAAGATTTTAATTCTAAAACTTTTTGGGTATGTAAATGTAGAAGTAGAAGGATTCTTTATTGAAAAATTTATTAATATTTGTTTTGCAAAAGGAATTTTTTTGTGGAGAATTGAAAGAAAAAATTCAACTACTATTACAGCTAGAATTAGTATAAGTGATTTTAAAATTTTGCCAACAATAGCTAGAAAAACAAAATGTAAAGTTCGTTTAAAGGAAAAAAGAGGACTTCCTTTCTTAATGAATAAATATAAAAAGAGAAAAATTTTTGCAATTACCATTTTGGTGATTGCATTTTTAATTTTTGGACTAACTAGATTTGTTTGGAATATTGAACTTGTGTGTGATGGAGAAATTAATAGTCAAGAAATTTTGGAACTTTTAGCAGAAGATGGAATAAAAGAGGGAGTATTGATTTCTAAAATTGACACAGAAAAAGTAATAAATGAGATAAGACTAAAAAGAAGTGATATTTCGTGGATAGGAATTAAAATCTCTGGCACTAATGTTATAGTAAATATTGTAAAAGCTACAGAAAAGCCGGAAATTATAGATGATGATATTGCATGTAATATTGTTTCAGATAAAGAAGCAATTATTACTAAAATTACTGCTAATAAAGGTACTGCAAGAGTAAAAGCTGGAGATACAGTAAAGCCTGGAGATTTATTAGTAGAAGGAGTTATGGAAGGAAAGTACACAGGAAATAGATATGTACACGCAGAAGCGGAAATTTTAGCAAAAGTTTGGTATACAAAAGAAGAAACAGCAGAGTTAATTCAAGAATATAATGTTGATACTGGAAATGAAAAAAATAAATATTCATTAAAAATAAATAATTTTAAAATAAATTTTAATAAAGGGGTTCCAAATTTTGAAAATTATGATACAATAGAGTCATGTAAAAAATTAAAGTTATTTTCGAATTATTATATTCCAATCGAAATAGTAAAAACAACATATAAAGAGACAAAATTGGAATACAAGGAATATACAATAGAAGAGCTTTCTAATGAATTACAAATAAAATTAAAACAAGAATTGCTTGAGGAGAACGGTATTTCAGAAGAAGATGTTATAGAAATCATCCCAACAGTAACGCAAACTCAAACATCAATTACAGTTAAATTGACATGTAGCACAGAAGAAGAAATAGGAACTTTAGAGCAATTAGTCTATTAATTTGAAAAGATTTTTTCAAATTAGAAAAGTTTTAGAAAGGTAGGTAGAAATGGAAGAAAGAAGTTTAAAAGTTCTTAATCCAAATACAACGTTTTTTGGTAAAATCTCAAGTACGCTAGGAAGACTATTAATCCCAACCAGACTTGGAATTAATGGAATATTAATTTCTATGAAAAGAAACAATGTTATAAAGTATTATGAGATTTACAAAAAGGCTGAAGCTTCTAATGATGTTTCTAAAAAGGAACAAGCAGAAAATCGTTTTGAAGAAGCTTATACTCTTTACTTAGAATCAATTGATAAATATATAATGGACTCTGTTTATAAAAAAGTAAAAGCTGGAACTGCTTCTGTTTTTGAAAGAGAAGCTTTATCTGATTATTATAACATAGTTCATTTAAAAGAAAATGAGTATTTAGAATATAAATACAGAAAGCAAAAATTTTTATTAGAATTAGATTTTGAAAACTTTAAAGATTCTGGAAAAGAAAAAGCTGTTGAAAAATATAAGAAATTATATATTGAAAAAGTAGATAGTTTATATAAAGGAATAATAAAAAATTATTCAATAAAATTGGCAGATGGAATAAAACTTCAAAAAAACAGTGGTATGTTAGATGTTTATAGAAATATTTTTGAGACTTTAGAAGAGTACATAAAAAAGGTTTTACCTTTAAAATTAGAATATGAAAAAGATAATGAAAATTATGCTAACATAATAAGTGGATATGAAGAATATGAGAAATTTAGTGTTGGAAAACTAGATGAAAAAGAATTCTTGGAAAAAAATATGATATTATTAGGATTAAGCAGATATTTATTTACTCATAGTTTACCATTAGTTGCAGCAGAGCAATGTTATAATAAATTATTAAGAGATATTAGAAATTTAATAGTTACTTCTAAGACAGAAGAAAAAAGAGAAGAAGCTTATAAAATGCTTATTAAATTGATTGAAGACTATAATGTAAAATTATTATCAACTAAAGTTTATTGGGAAAATCCAAAAGAAAGAGATGAATATAAAAAATTCTGGAAAGAATATAGTAAAGAACAAGATTCAGATAAAAAAGAAATATTATCTTTAAAAAGAGAACTTTCACAAGTAGATAGCTCAAACGATAGAAATAAAAAATTGAGGGAGTTTTATAAACACAAATTAGTAGAATTTGGAGCAATGAGAAACTTAAAAAATAGTGCAATTACTGGAAACAAGAATAAATATAAAAAATTAAAAGTAGCTTAGTATATTGAAATATAAATTTAATAAATAGTATGATTTCGATACTCTAATCTTAAATAAAAAGCCCTAGAAATTAGGGCTTTTATTTAAGAAATATAAAATTTAAAAAGGAAATAAAGATAAAATGAATTTAGTCCAAATAGAATATGTAGATATTGAACCAAATAAAGAATATGAAGATTTAATAAATAGAGTTGTTAAAAGATGTTTTGAAATTGAAGATTTACTTTCTAAAAAATTATATATAAGTATAACTTTAACAACTCCTGCTCAAATAAAGAAAATAAATGAACAATATAGAAATATAGATAAAGAGACAGATGTACTTTCTTTTCCAATGTTTGAAAAAGATGAAATAAATAAAATCTCTGGAGAAAATCCAGATGTTTTAGGTGATATTGTAATTTCAATTGAAAGAGTAGAAGAACAAGCTAAAGAATATGGTCATAGTTTTGAAAGAGAATTGGCATATATGGTAGTTCATGGATTTTATCATCTTATGGGGTATGATCATGAAAAAGAAGAGGACAAGATACAAATGAGAGCTCGCGAAGAAAAAGTATTAGAATCACTTTCTATTTTAAGATAATATAATAAAAGGAGAATATATGGAAAAATTTAAATCAGGATTTGTAAGTTTAATAGGTAGAACAAATGCAGGAAAATCAACGCTTTTAAATAGTTTAGCAAATGAAAAAGTTGCAATTACTACACCTAAAACTCAAACAACAAGAACAGCAATAAAGGCAATAATAAATAGTGAAAATTCACAGATAATAGTTATAGATACACCAGGTATTCATAAAGCAAAAACAAAACTTAGTAAAACAATGATAAATACTGCTATAACTGAAGTTGGTGAAGTAGATGTTGTACTTTTTTTAGTTGAAGCAACTGCTAAAAGTATTTCTGATGAAAATTTGAAAATTTTAGATACTTTAAAAAAATCTAAAAAGCCATGTATTTTGGTAATTAATAAAATTGATTTAGTTCCAAAAACAAAAATATTGGAAGTAATAGATGCTTATAGAAAAGAATATGATTTTTCAGCAATAATACCAGTTTCAGCTCTTAAGGGAGAAGGCATAGATGAATTAAAAGAAGAAATAGAAAAACTTTTACCTTATGGACCAAAATATTATGACGATGATGAGTATACAGATCAATCAATGAGAGATTTGGCTTCTGAAATAATAAGAGAAAAAGCACTTAAGCTTTTAAATGATGAAGTACCACATGGAATTTATGTTGAAATAGAAAAATTTTCATTAAGAAAAACCTCAAAAGGAAAAGATATTTATGATATTGAAGCAATTATATATACAGTAAGAGAGTCTCATAAAGGTATAATAATTGGAAAAGGCGGAGAAAAATTAAAACAAATTTCGACATATGCAAGAAAAGATATTGAGAAAATGACTGGAACTAAAGTAAATTTAAGAGTTTGGGTTAAAGTTAAAGAAGATTGGATAAATAATGAGAGTTTAGTAAATAATAAATTTAAATTAAAATAATTAAAAATCGACAAGAAATTACAAATTTCTTAAATTTGATATTTTAACAAAAGCTAAAATCTGGAGGGGTCTATGATAATAAAGGAAATTGCGTGGAGTGCATTTAAAAATACCGGAGATATCAACACGTATTTGGAATTTAGTAAATTGAAAAATATGGAGGAAACTTTAAATATAGATGAAAACACTAAAAGTAAATGGAATAATAATTGCAGAGAACAATTCAAATGATTTTGATAAAATGGTTACAATGCTTACTCCAAATTTAGGAAAAATTGGGTGCAGTGCTAGAGGTGCTAGGAGGTCAAAAAGTCAACTTTTAGCAGGTACTCAATTTTTGTGTTTTGGTGAATACATGTTATTTAAAGGTGGACAAGATACATATAGTATAAATTCTTGTGAAACAATAGAAATGTTTTATAATTTAAGAACTGATCTAGATAAATTATTATATGCTTCTCATATTACTAAAATTATAAGTGATGTTACAACAGAAAACCAAAATTCATTTCATATATTAAAGCTTTTTTTAAATACTTTATATGCAATGTCAGAAACAGATAAAGATTTAGATTTTTTAACTTCTGTTTTTAAAATGAGACTTATGAAAATTATAGGATTTTGTCCAAATGTTAATGAATGTGTTTCATGTCATAAAAAAGAAAATTTAAATTATTTTTCTTTTAAAGATAATGGATTTAAATGTGATGATTGTGCAAAACTTGATACAGGAGCTTTTGAGATTAGCGAAGCAACTAGAAACGCTATTATTTATTCAATAAAGGCAGATTCTAAAAAGATTTTTTCTTTTAATCTTTCAGAAAAAAGTTTAAAAGAGTTTGAGATTGTTTCAAGGTTATATTTAAATGAAAAATTAGAAAAAGAATATAAAGTAGAAAAATATTAATTAACAAAAGAAATTTAAGCTTAGCTTTTTCTTTATATTACTGGACTTGCAAGAGATAATGTCGAAATTTGTCGAATGATTTTTTAAAAAAATTAAAAAAAACTATTTACAACTTTAAATTTGCATGCTATAATGCGTACAAGTTAAGTGCTTAAGAATTTTATTTTAAAAGATTTTAAAAGGTTATACCTACTAGCCTTATTTCTTTTATATTAAAGTTTATAGTATATTTCTTTGTATAAATTTTAAATCTTAAAATAATTTTCGTTTCTTGAAAATTATATTTTCCAAAATTAATTTTTACATAACTATCCCCGAAAAATATTAATTTTATATTTTGTAGACTTAAAATTTAAGTTTAATTCATTTTATATGCCCCCGCAATATTTATAGATAAAATGAGATTAAATAAATAAAATTTTTAAGCCTTAACTTTTATTAAAAAGAGGAGGTGATAATTACTTTTTTAGTTAAAATTCAAATTAATAATTCAAAAAAGTTAGTTTGTAGAATAGTTAATTTAAATTTATTTTTATCAAAGCCTAAATTACCTTAAGTTAGTATTATAAAATTTAGTAGTTTCCTTTTTTGAAAAGTTAGAAAGCGATTACATCTTTTTTCGCAATCTACATTAGATGTAAGAGCTTTCTAGTAAGTAAAGCTAATTTACTAGAGAGCTTTTAAAAATTTTTCTATATTAAGTGCTTTATAAAATAACAAGAGGATTTTAAATAGAAGTTTTTTATGGTTGAAAAACTATATTTTAAATGATATAATACTTCTAAATTTTTAAAGAGAGGTATTGGTATTTTAAATGGCTTCAATTTTAAATTCATTGGAAAAAATTCCTTTAGAAAGAATAAAAGTGTATGCTTTTGTTGGACCATCTGGAACAGGAAAAAGCTATAGAGCTCAAATGGTTGCTGATTCAAGGAATATAGATTATATTATTGATGATGGACTTTTAATTTCAGGAAACGAAGTTGTTGCAGGAGTTTCAGCAAAAAAAGCTCCAACTAAAATTGAAACTGTAAAAAATGCATTGTTTCAAGATGAAGAGAAGAGAAAACAAATGCAAGAAGTTTTAAGAAAAAAAAGACCAAAAAGCATATTAATACTTGGAACTTCAGATGGAATGGTACAAAAAATTGCAAAGAATTTAGGACTTTCAGATATTATTGAAACAATTTATATAAATGATGTTGCAACAGAAGAAGAAATGGAAACAGCAAGAAGAATTAGAGTAACACAGGGAAAACATGTTATACCAGTTCCTACTTTTGAAATAAAGAAAGATTTTTCAGGATATCTTTTAGATCCACTTCAAATTTTTAAATCAACAGGAAAAGGAAATGCTCCATATATAGCTGAAAAATCTCTAATAAGACCTGCTTTTAGTTATTTAGGAAATTTTACAATTTCAGATACAGTATTTAAACAAATTATAGAAGTAGTGCTTAAAAAAATTGATGGAGTATATAAATTACATAGAGCTATTATAAAAAAAGAAGAAGGCGGGTATGGAGATGGAGTTTTTATTTATATAGAGCTTATTATTGAATATGGATATAATATAAAAGAACTTACTGATATAGTAAAATCAAGAATCAAAAAGGAAATTGAAAATTTGACAGCTATGAATGTGCTTAGAATGGAAATTTACATTAAAAATATTCATTTTGAGGGGGATAAATAAAATGTCATTTATTGTTGCGATTGATGGACCAGCAGGAAGTGGAAAAGGAACTATTGCAAAAAAAATAGCAAATAAAATTAATGCTATTAATATTGATACAGGAGCAATGTTTAGATGTGTTGCTTTAAAGGCATTAAGAGAAAATGCTTCTGTTGAAGACAAAGATAAAATAAGGAAAATTTTAAATGAAATAAAAATAGAATTAAAACCAAATGGAAAAGTATTTTTAGATAACGAAGATGTGACAACTAAAATTAGAACAGAAGAAGTTTCTAAATATTCTTCACCTATTTCAACTATTCAAGAAGTAAGAGATAAACTTTTAAATTTACAAAGAAATATGGCTGTTTCTCAAGATGTGGTAATGGAAGGAAGAGATATTGGAACTGTAGTATTTCCTAATGCAAATGTAAAGATTTATCTTGATGCAACTCCTGAAGAGAGAGCAAAAAGAAGAATTTTACAAAATCAAGAAAAAGGAATAGATTCAAATTATAAAGAAGTATTAGAAGAAATTAAACAAAGAGATTATAGAGATATGACAAGAGAAATTGCTCCACTGAAAAAAGCTGAAGATGCAATATATATTGATTCTACAAATCTTTCAATTGAAGAAGTTTCTAATAAAATCTTAGAGATTATAGAAAAAAATAAAATATAAGTTTTATATACAATTTTTTTGAGATAAGAAAGGAAAAATATATGAAAAAAAATAAGAATTTTCTAAAAGAAGCTTTTAAAGGAGTATGTAGAGGAATCGTTACTACCGCTATTTTTATTTATTGTAAGATAGTTTATAGAGCAAAAATAATTGGGAAAAAAAATATTCCAAAAGAAGGTGCTTTAATTTTTTGTGGTAATCATAGGACATATTTAGATCCACCATTAATTGTTGTTACAGCATCTAGAAAAATGAGATTTATTGCTAAAGAAGAACTTAAGAGTAATCTTTTATTTAGATTTTTGGTTTTTGCTTATGATGGAATTTATGTAAAAAGAGATTCTAAAGATATTGGTCCATTAAAAGAAGCATTAAAAACATTAAAAGATGGAGAATGTATTGGAATATTCCCTGAAGGAACACGTAATGGAATGGAAAAAAATGAAGGTGGAAAACTAAAAAATGGAGCTGCATATATGAGTCTTAAAACAGGTGCAAAAATTATACCTATTGGAATAAAGGGAATACCTAAACCTTTTCATCAAGTTACTATAACTTATGGGGAACCAATGGATTTTTCTGGATTGTTAAAAGGTAAAACAGCTAAAGAATTGGAAGATCATGTTAGTGAAGAATTAAAAAAAGAAATAATTCGTTTGTCAGAATAGTTTGTTATTTTAATGAAAATATTAATTAAAATTAAGGTTAATAGTATTTAAAAATACTATTAACCTTTGTATTTTTTTAAATACCTAGCTTTTTTGTTATAAATCTGCCCTTGTATTTTTGATTTAGTTAGTATATAATACAAATATCATAAAATAAAGGGGCAAATAAAAATGTCAAATATAGTTATAGGAATTGAAGGTTTAGTTGGAGCTGGAAAAACTACTATTTGTAGAAATTTAATAAATAAAATACCAAATACAATTTTATTAAATGGTGGAAATTTGTATAGGACAGTAGTTGCTTCTATAATAAAAAATGGCAAAAGCTTAGAAGATTTAGTAAAAAATGCTAAATTACTTGATATAAAAAAATTGATGGATATTTTAAAAGTTGAAATAAAAATTGAAAATAATGAAACAATTTTTTATGTTGATGGAAAGAGAGCAGATGAGGAATTTATTCAATCAAAAGAAATTTCAATTGCAGTTTCTTCTTTAGGAGGAAGAGCAAATGAAAAAAGTTTATATTTATTTGCAAAAGAATTGATTGATAATTTAAAGGAAAAATATAATGTTATAATTTCAGGAAGAGATCTTATGAAAATTTATCCTGAATGTGATTATCATATTTTTGTAACTGCTGATTTAGATGAAAGAGTTAAAAGAAAAGCATCACAATATGGAAATGAAAATTTAGAAGAAATAAAGAAAAATATATTAAAAAGAGATAAGCTTCAAGAAGAAGCTGGATATTATGACTTATCTGATATAACTAAAGTTGTTGATGTAACTGATTGTAAAACTGCTGAAGAAAGTACAAATAAAGTTTTAAGTTGTATTGATTTAAAAAAAGTAACAGTTTTAACAAATTAAACATATAATATTTAAATTTAAAGTATGGAGATAATAAATAGGTATGAGCTTTGAAAATAGCAAATTAGAAGAATTTAATAATTATTTAGATGGTAGACGTGTTGCTATAGTTGGACTTGGAGTTAGTAATATACCACTTATTGAATACATGCATGAAGTTGGTGCAGAAACTGTAGTTTTTGATAGCAGAGAAATTGATAAAATAGATAGCGAGGTTATGAATAAAGTAATATGCTATGATATGGAATATTCATTAGGTGAAAATTATTTATCAAAATTAGTAGACTTTGATATTATATTTAGATCACCAAGTTGTTTGCCTTCAAATCCAGCTCTTCAACTAGAGGCTTCTAGAGGAGCTATTGTTACAACTGAAATTGAAATGTTTATGGAGCTTTGTCCAGGAACAATTATAGGAGTAACAGGAAGTGATGGTAAAACTACTACAACAACTATGATTTATGAAATTCTAAAAGCTGGCGGATATAATACATATATAGGTGGAAATATAGGTACTCCTTTATTTACAAAAGTAAGTGAAATGAAACCTGAAGATATGGTTGTTTTAGAGCTTAGTAGTTTTCAACTTATGAATATGAAAATTAGTCCTAAAGTAGCTGTTGTTACAAACATTACTCCAAATCATTTAAATATTCATGAAGATATGGAAGAATATATTGAAGCTAAAAAATGTATTCTTGCTAATCAAACAAAAAATGATACTGTAATTTTAAATTATGATAACAATATAACAAAAGATTTTGCAAAAGATGCTAAAGGAAAAGTAATATTCTTCAGTCATGTTGCTAAAATTACAGATGGATATATGGTTGATTCTAAATCAATAAAATTTTGCAAAGGTGATTGTAGAACACATATATTAGAAACTAAAAATATGAAAGTTAAAGGATTACATAATTATATGAATGCAGCATGTGCAATAGCTGCTACAAGAGATTATGTTGACCTGGATACAGCTGTAAAAACGATTTGCGAATTTAAAGGAGTGGAACATAGATTAGAGCTAGTTAAACAAACTAAAGATAGAATTAGATGGTATAATGACTCTGCATCTTCAAGTCCTACAAGAACAATAGTTGCTTTAAATGCATTTCCAACTAAAAATGTAATTTTAATTGCAGGTGGATATGATAAAAATTTAGATTATGAACCATTAGCAAAACCTATAATAAATAGTTGTAAATCTTTGATTTTGATAGGTCAAACAGCAGATAAAATAAAAAAAGCTGTTGAAGATGAACAAATTTTAAAATCAGGTATAAAAAATCTTGATATTTATGATTGTAACAGTCTAGAAGAGGCAGTGGATTTAGCTAACGATATTGCTTCAAAAGGAGATATAGTTCTATTTTCTCCAGCAAGTGCAAGTTTTGATATGTTTAAAAATTTTGATGAAAGAGGAAAAATTTTTAAAGAGCTAGTAAAGAAAAAAGTGCCATAAGAGAGCAACTCTTAAGACACTTTTTTATAATGTTTAATTAAAATTTTAAAATCTAATATATTACAGCAGTTGGAATATAGTCATCAGATGGAACATTTACATATGGATCTTCTGGTTCTTGACAGGTTTCTATTGATAGTATTTTTAATACAGGAATATCACCATAATAATATCCTTTAGTGATTTCTCCTGTTAAATTTACCCAAGTATTATTTTCAAAATCTTTTGCTTTATCATATTCACATAAAAATCCGTACAACTACAGTTTGGTTTTTGCTATTTATTATCATATCTCTTGCTAATATAAATTGATTTTCTTGTAAATCATCTACTCTATAAATATATCCAGTAAAAGAAATTTTTTGACCAATATATGTATCTAAATTTTCATGAACTTCTTTTAAAATATTGGTATAATTTTCAGATGTTAAATTAGCAACATCTGGAGATGGAATTTCATCTGTAACTACAGTGTTTTCATTATTGGAATTTTGAACATCACTCCAAACTTTCGAAATAATAATACCAAGTAAAGCCAAAACTATAATTGCGGCTATTAATATAAAAAATTTAACTAGTTTCTTTTGATTTATTTTAAAATTACAAATAAACAAATTAATCACCTCTAAAAATTATTTGTTAAATGATATGTAATAAAAAAATTATTTAGAACTTTAAGTCTAAGTTTTTGAGTAAAGAAGTTGAAAATTGACATAATGCAAGAATTTAGAGTATAATTATATTATCTGAGGGTTAGAAGCTCTCCGAGATGCAAAGTTTCGGAGGGCAAAAACCTCCCAAGCTTTGCAAAAAAATTTTAAAAGCTAAGAGGAGGTAGCTAAATGAATTTGGAAAAATTTTTAGAAAAGGCGATGCTTGATGCTGGTGCAGATCCGATTGATATTTTTGACGGATCTAGAGCAAGATTTGCTGAGTTCGCTGAACTCAACAACTTGGATGAGTCTAAGATGTTCGAATTCAGTGATACCGGTGGAATTCCGATTTACTGCTTTGATGGAACATCGGATGAACTCACTGGCATGGAAGAACCTGAGAATTGTTCCATTCTGGTAGAAGAGCTGGATAATGGTGAAGTTCGTCATACTATGGTAATGGATATCACAATTTTTGGATGGCCGGTAGAGATTACGCTTGGATACATTGAACTGAAAGGTGATCTTGAAGAAGCCGGAATGATTTGAATTTTTCCAAAAAAGGTGCTGGGAATCTGCTGAGGATTTCTGGCACCATTTTGTTTTAAAGTATAAAATTTTACTAAAAGGAAATAATATTTATCAAAAAGACTTGAAAAAAATGTGTTTTTGATATAAAATATTTTCGGTTTAAAGCAAACCAATTTTTAAGATACTTATATAGTATCGGAAGTGGAGGATTAAAAAATGTCAGTAAAAGTAGCCATAAATGGATTTGGACGTATAGGACGTCTTGCATTTAGACAAATGTTTGGAGCTGAGGGATATGAAATCGTTGCAATAAATGATTTAACAAGCCCTAAAATGTTAGCTCACTTATTAAAATATGATTCTGCTCAAAAGAGATATGAAAAAGCAGATACAGTAGTAGCAGGAGAAGATTCAATAACAGTTGATGGAAAGACAATAAAAATCTATGCAGAAAAAGATGCAAGCAATCTTCCTTGGGGAGAAATCGGAGTTGATGTTGTATTAGAATGTACAGGATTTTATACATCTAAAGAAAAAGCATCTGCCCATATCCAAGCAGGAGCTAAGAAAGTTGTTATCTCTGCACCAGCTGGAAATGATTTACCAACAGTAGTATTTGGTGTAAATGAAGGTGTTATAACAAAAGAAGATAAAATTATATCAGCAGCATCATGTACAACAAACTGCTTAGCACCTATGGCTAAAGCTTTAAATGATTATGCTGAAATTAAATCAGGAATTATGACAACAGTTCATGCATACACTGGTGATCAAATGGTATTAGATGGACCACATAGAAAAGGTGACTTAAGAAGAGCAAGAGCAGCTGCTGTAAATATCGTTCCTAACTCAACAGGAGCAGCAAAAGCTATAGGATTAGTTATTCCTGAATTAAATGGAAAATTAATTGGTTCAGCTCAAAGAGTTCCAGTTCCAACTGGTTCAACAACAATACTAGTTGCAGTAGTAAAATCAGATAAAGAAATTACTGTAGATTCAATAAACGCAGCAATGAAAGCTGCTTCAAATCAATCTTATGGATATACAGAAGAGCCATTAGTATCTTCTGATATTATAGGAATGACTTATGGTTCATTATTTGATGCAACTCAAACAATGGTTGCTAAAATAGAAGATGGATTATATCAAGTTCAAGTTGTAGCTTGGTATGATAACGAAAACTCATATACTAGCCAAATGGTTAGAACTATTAAATACTTCGCCGAAGTATAGGAGGGCTCAAACGAGAAGCAGCGATTCGCACATTTTTATTCCGCCGGAATCGAATCGACGTGCAACAAGCACGCCTCATCGATATCCTCTGTCATAAAAATGCACGCCTCACTACTTCTCGTTCGAGCAGTGAGTGAGTACAATATTTATTTTTAAAAAATACAATAATTATAAAAAAATTTTACAATTTAAGGAGGTGGGTTGGAAAAACCTACCTCATTATTTTTATAGAAGAGGGGATAAATTATGAATAAAAAAACTGTAAGAGATATTGATATAAAGGGAAAGAAAGTTTTAGTTAGATGTGATTTTAATGTTCCATTTGATGAGAATAGAAAAATTACTGATAATAGAAGAATAGTAGCTGCTTTACCTACTATTAAATATTTAATTGAAAATGATTGTAAAGTTATTTTATGTTCTCATTTGGGTAGACCAAAGGGAGAAGTTAAACCTGAATTTTCTCTAGATATAGTTGCAGCTGAGCTTTCTAGATTATTAGGACAAGAAGTAAAACTTGCTAAAGATGTTGTAGGACCAGATGCTAGAAGATTAGCTGAAAACTTAAAACCTGGAGAAGTTATGTTACTTGAAAATGTTAGATTTGAACCAGGAGAAGAAAAAAATGATGATGAATTATCAAAAGCTTTTGCATCTTTAGCTGAAGTATATGTAAATGATGCATTTGGAACAGCTCATAGAGCACATAGTTCAACAACTGGTGTTGCAAAATATTTACCAGCTGTTTCAGGATTTTTAATTGAAAAAGAATTAAATTTCTTAGGTTCAGCATTAGAAAATCCAGAAAGACCATTTATGGCAATTTTAGGAGGAAGAAAAGTTTCTGATAAAATTGGTGTAATTGAAAGTCTATTAGAAAAAGTAGATGTTTTAATGATTGGTGGAGCTATGGCTTATACATTCTTTAAAGCAATGGGATATAATGTAGGTAATTCAGTTTGTGAATTAGATAAATTAGATTTAGCAAAAGAAGTTATGGAAAAAGCTAAAACAAAAGGTGTTAAATTCATGCTTCCAGTTGATACAAAAGTTGGAAAAGAATTTAAACCAGATACAGAAAGTAAAACAGTTAAATTCTCAGAAATTCCTGATGGATGGGAAGGATTTGATATTGGAGAAGAAACAATAAAATTATATTCTGAAGAATTAAAGAAAGCTAAAACTGTAATTTGGAATGGCCCTG
The DNA here is from genome assembly GCA_944389125.1 of uncultured Clostridia bacterium. Taxonomy (GTDB): domain Bacteria; phylum Bacillota; class Clostridia; order TANB77; family CAG-508; genus Scatovivens. Next base: position 110,903 of record CALXLF010000005.1, read on the forward strand.
TAGGATTATTTGAATTTGATCAATTTGCAGTTGGAACAAATAGTATAGCAAAAGCTTTGGCTGATATAGATGCAGTAAAAATTGTAGGTGGTGGAGATTCAGCAGCTGCTGTTGAGAAAGCTGGACTTGCTGATAAATTTACACACATTTCAACTGGTGGAGGAGCTTCACTTGAATTCTTAGAAGGAAAGAAATTACCAGGAATAGAAGCATTACAAGATAAATAATCGTGGTTTGCACGAGAAGCGGCAATCTGTTTATTTTAGCTCGGTCGGAACCCAATCAACGTACACCAGTACGCCTCATGGGTATCCTCGGTCACTAAAATAAACATCTCACCACTTCTCACAAGAACAATAAGTGAGTGCAAAGGAATCGAATCAACGTGCAAAAAGCACGCCTCATCGATATCCTCTGTCATGAAAACGCACGCCTCACTACTTCTCATCCGAGTAGGTAGTGAGTACGATATTTTTATTTATTTTAAATTAATGTCTGCAAGGAAAGAGGTGATAATATGTCAACACCACATAATGAAGCAAATCCAGGAGATTTTGCAAAAACTGTTATTATGCCTGGAGACCCTAAAAGAGCAGAATTTATTGCTAAAAATTATTTAACAGATTATAAATTAGTAAATGATGTAAGAGGAATGAAGGCTTATACAGGGTTTTATAAAAATAAAGAAGTATCTGTAATGGCAAGTGGTATGGGAATTCCATCAATGGGAATTTATTCTTATGAATTATATAAATATTATGATGTAGATACTATAATTAGAATTGGTTCATGTGGAAATTATTCAGAAGATTTAAGACTTTTTGATTTAATATTAGTTGATGAAACTTATACAGAATCAAATTATGCTTTAACATTAAATAATGAAGATGTTCATATAGCAAAGCCAAGTGAAGAAGTAAATTCAAAGATTGAAGATACAGCTAAAAAAATGAATGTAAAAATAAAAAAAGGAACAACATTATGTTCAGAATGTTTTGATGTATATATGACAGATAAATCAAAATGTTTTGAAAGAATGCCAAAAGATATAAAAGTAATTGGTGCTGAAATGGAAGCATTTGCTTTATTTTATAATGCAAAAGTTTTAAATAAAAAAGCAGCAACAATTTTAACTGTAGTAGATGATGAGATTCATGGTGATTCGGCAGATAGTGAATCAAGAGAAAAAGCTTTGACTACTATGATAGAATTAGCTTTAGAATCAGTATAAAAAGGTATACTGAATTTAATATTAAAAAAGAAAGGTAACAAATGAAAAGAGTATTTTTAATAGTTTTAGATAGTGTCGGTATTGGAGAGGCTCCAGATGCTGGCAAATATGGTGATGTTCGGAAGTAATACAATAAGAGCAATATCTAAATCTGAATATTTTGATATAAATACTATGAGAAAAATGGGAATTTTTAATATTGATAATATTGGATTTGAGATTCCTACTCAAAATCCAACTGCAGCTTATTGTAAACTTCAGGAACAGTCTTGTGGTAAAGATACAACTACAGGACATTGGGAAATAGCAGGACTTATTTCTGAAAAGCCATTTCCTACATATCCTAATGGATTTCCAGAAGCTATTATTCAAGAATTCACTAAAAGAACAGGAAGAGAAGTTTTATGTAATAAACCTTATTCTGGAACAGAAGTTATAAAGGTCTATGGAAAAGAACATATAGCAACAGGAAGCTTGATTGTGTACACTTCAGCAGATAGCGTTTTTCAAATTGCTGCACATGAAAAAGTAGTACCAGTAGAAAAGCTTTATGAATATTGTAGAATAGCAAGAGAAATTTTAACAGGTGAAAATGCTGTTGCAAGAGTTATAGCAAGACCTTTTGATGGAACATATCCGGATTTTTATAGAACTAAAAACAGACATGACTTTTCTCTTACTCCACCTAAAAATACAATGTTAAATGATTTAAGTGAAGCAGGAAAAGATGTAATAGCAGTTGGAAAAATAAGTGATATATTTGCAGGTTCAGGAGTTACAGAGAAATACTTCACTAAAGACAATAATGAAGGCATGGAAAAGACTTTTGAATTAGCAGATAAAGATTTTGACGGTTTATGTTTCGTAAATTTAGTTGACTTTGATATGCTTTATGGACATAGGAATAATGTTGACGGATATGCAAAAGCATATACAGAATTTGATAAATGGCTTGAAACATTTTTACCTAAATTAAGAGAAGATGATATTTTAATGGTTACAGCTGATCATGGTTGTGATCCATCAACTCCTAGTACAGATCATTCAAGAGAGTATATCCCATTATTGATTTATGGAGATAAAATACTTCCTAAAAATCTAGGAATAAGAAAAACTTTTTCTGATATTGGTAAAACTATTGAAGATTATTTTGGAATAAATAGTAGTATTTCAGGAGAAAGTTTTTTAAAAGATATAGAAAAATAAATTAAATGGAGTTTTTGAATTTGAATATAGTTGATATTATAGAAAAAAAGAGAGACGGTTCTATTCTTTCTAAAGAAGAGATTGAATATTTTGTAAATGAATATGTAAATAATAATATTCCAGATTATCAGATGTCAAGTTTGCTTATGGCAATTTATTTTAGAGGATTAAATGATGAAGAATTAAAAAATTTAACTATGGCAATGGTAAATTCAGGAGAAAGAATTGATTTGTCTGCAATTGAAGGTATAAAAGTAGATAAGCATAGTACAGGAGGAGTTGGAGATAAAACTACATTAATAATAGCTCCAATATTAGCTGCTTGTGGTGGTAAAATTGCTAAAATGAGTGGAAGAGGACTTGGCTTTACAGGTGGAACTGTTGATAAACTAGAATCTATTCAAAATTATAAAGTAGATATTCCTATGGAAGATTTGATTAAACAAGTAAATGAAATAGGAATAGGATTAATTTATCAGTCACGGAAATTTAACTCCTGCAGATAAGAAAATATATAGTCTACGAGATGTAACTCGGTACAGTTGAAAGTATTCCATTAATTGCATCTAGTATAATGAGTAAAAAAATTGCTTCAGGATCAGATTGTCTTGTATTAGATGTTAAGATGGGAAAAGGCGCTTTTATGAAAAATATAGAAGATGCTAGAGAACTTTCAAGAAGAATGGTAAATTTAGGAAATTTAGTAAACTTAAAAACAATAGCTATTATTACAAATATGGATGTTCCTTTAGGAAAAAAAATAGGAAATTCTTTAGAAGTAAAAGAAGCTATAGATGTTTTAAAAGGAAATGGACCAGAAGATTTGAAAGAAATATGTTTAGTTATTTCTACATATATGGTATCTTTAGGTTTAGGTATATCCAAACAAAAAGCTGAAGCAAAAGTTAAAGAAAGTATTTCAAGTGGTGCAGCTTTTGAAAAATTTAAAGAATTAGTAAGATGGCAAGGTGGAAATGAAGATTGGATAAATTATCCTGAAAACTTTCCAAATAGTCTTTATAATGAAAAAGTTCGTTCATTTAAAAGTGGATATATAAAATCAATGGATACAGAAAATATTGGAAAAGTAAGTCTAAAATTAGGCAGTGGAAGAGAATATAAAGATGAACCAATTGATTATACTGCAGGTATTACTGTTTTAAAGAAAACAGGTGATTATGTAGAAATTGGAGATACCATTGCAGTTTTACATACAAATAGAGAAAATGTTATCAATGAATTAACAGAACTTTATTTAAATTCAATAGAGTTTTCTAATGAACCTGTACAAAAGCCAAAATTGATATATGAAGTTATGGAATAGAATATAATTAATTAAAAAATTTTAGAAAGAAGGGATTGTTTAATGAGAAAAAAAGTAATTGCTGGAAACTGGAAAATGAATATGCTTCCTAACGAAACAATAAAATTTATTGATGATTTTGCTCCTTTAGTTAAAGATAGTGAAGCAGAAATTATTTTATGTGTTCCTTATGTTGATTTATTTTATGCTTTATTAAATACACAAGAAACAAATATAAAAATTGGAGCTCAAAACATGCATTATGAAGAAAAAGGTGCATATACAGGTGAAATCTCTGGAAGAATGTTAAAATCAGTTGGAGTAGAATATGTTATAATAGGACACTCTGAAAGAAGACAATATTTTGGAGAAACAGATGAAATAGTTAATAAAAAATTAAAAGCTGCTTTTGAACATGGTTTAAAACCTATTGTTTGTGTTGGAGAAAATCTAGAGCAAAGAGAAAAAGGAATAGCAGAAGATGTTATTACAAAACAAACTGAACTTGCTTTAGAAGGTCTTTCAAAAGACGAAGTAAAAGATACGATAATTGCTTATGAGCCAATTTGGGCTATTGGTACTGGAAAAACAGCTACATCAGAAGATGCAAATAACGCAATAAAAGCAATTAGAAATAAAGTTGCAAAACTTTATGGAAAAGCAGTTGCTGAAGAAGTTATTATTCTATATGGTGGAAGTGTTAAATCTTCTAATGCTGCTGAACTATTTTCAACATCTGATATTGATGGAGGATTAGTCGGTGGAGCTAGTTTAAAACCAGAAGAATTTGCAAAAATAGTAAACTACGATAAGCAATAGTAATAGATATAAAAATTAAAATAAAATATTTTAAACTAGCTCATGGAAAATTTTGCAAAGCAAAATTTTACTTGACTAAAGTTTAAAACCAGAGGAATTTGCTAAGATAGTTAATTACGATAAACAATAAGTTGTTTAATATAGTAATTATTTAAGATATTAATTTATAAAGTAGTGCTAGTTTCCGTTTTCTAGGTTGCTTATATTTTAAGACTGCAAAATCCCTACTTCGAAGAAAATGTAATTTTGCAAATTTTGAAGTCTAAAAATTCGCAAAATAACATTTTCTAGCTCGCTGGTCCCCACACAAGTTTTGCTGCGCCTTAAAATATAAAAGACCTAGAAAACTAGTGACTGCTTTTAGATTGGGTAAAAGATGAAATTAATAATTATTTAAAACATATATGGAGGAATGAAAATTATGGATAAAAATGTAACAATGCTTATGATTTTAGATGGTTATGGTATTAATGAAAAAACTGAAGGTAATGCTGTTAAGCTTGCAAATACACCTCATTTAGATGAAATCTTAAGCAAAAATCCAAATACTATAATTCATACTAGTGGTAAAGATGTTGGACTTCCAGATGGGCAAATGGGAAATTCAGAAGTTGGACATACTAATATTGGAGCTGGTAGAATTGTATATCAGGATTTAGCTAAAATAACAAAATCAATTGAAGATGGAGATTTCTTTAGTATTCCTGAATTCACAAAAGCTGTAGAAAATTGTAAAGAACATAATTCAAAATTACATTTAATGGGTCTAGTTTCAGATGGTGGCGTTCATAGTCATAATAGACATTTATATGGACTTTTAGAAATGGCTAAAAGAAAAGGATTTGAAGATGTTTATGTTCATTGCTTTATGGATGGTAGAGATACACCTCCAGCATCAGGTGAGAATTATATAGTTGAACTTGAAGAAAAGATGAAAGAAAAAGGAGTAGGTAAAATCGCTACTATTTCAGGAAGATTTTATAGCATGGATAGAGATAAAAGATGGCAAAGAGTTGAACTTGCTTATAATGCTATGGTTAAAGGTGAAGGAGAAAAAGCAAAATCAGCAGTTTCAGCAGTTGAAGAATCTTATCAAAGAGAAGAATTTGATGAGTTTATTAAACCAACTGTTATTACAACCCCTAATGGAGAGCCAGTTGCTAAAATAGAAGAAAATGATTCTGTAATATTTTTCAATTTTAGACCTGATAGAGCAAGAGAATTAACAAGAGCAATAGTTGATCCAAAATTTGATGGCTTTGAGAGAAAATACTTTAAAACATATTTTGTTTGTATGACACCATATGATGAAACAATGCCAAATGTGGAAATAGCTTTTAGGAAAGAAGAAATAAAAAATACTTTTGGTGAATATATAAGTAAACTTGGATTAACTCAATTAAGAATTGCAGAAACTGAAAAATATGCACATGTTACATTTTTCTTTAACGGTGGAAATGAAAAACAATATGATGGTGAAGATAGAATTTTAGTTCCATCTCCTAAAGTTGAGACTTATGATATGAAACCTGAAATGAGTGCCGGAGAAGTTACAGATAAAGTTATTGAAGCTATTAATTCAAGAAAATATGATGCTATTATTTTAAATTATGCTAACCCAGATATGGTAGGACATACTGGAAATATAGAAGCAACAGAAAAAGCATTAGAATTTTTAGATGGATGTGTAGAAAGAGTTGTAGAAGCTATTAAGAAAAATAATGGAACACTTTTAATTACTGCAGATCATGGAAATTCAGAACAAATGATAGATTACAAAACAGGTGAGCCTCATACAGCTCATACAACAAATCCAGTTCCACTTGCCATGGTAGGAAGAGTAAATAGAAAATTAAAAGAAGGACGTTTAGCCGACATTGCTCCAACAATGCTTGATATTATGGGGCTAGATAAACCAGCAGAAATGACAGGAGAAAGTTTACTTATTCCATAAATAAAGAAAGGACAAATCATATATGATAGGTTTTCCAAAAGAAAAAGAATTTTATATGCAAATACAAAACCAGCTTTTTGAGATGATTCCAGAAAGCTGGAAAACTATTTTTCTTTATACATCAATAATAGATATTCCAGGTTCAAAGCCTAAAGCTGAAATGTATTTATATTATATTCCAAAAGGTCTTTTAAAAAGAAAACCAGTAAATTGCTATGAAATACCTAACCTTTTTGATATAGATGAAGAAGAATACTCAAGACTTATTACAAATTTATATAATACTATAAAATTATTAAGAGATAGTTATAAATCTAGAAAAGGAGAAGCATGGTCTACAATAGATATAACTTGCCAAATTGATAAGTTTATTGTAAAATATGGTTTCGAAGATTTAAGAAATTCTGAGTATACTCCAGAACAAAGACATATAATTTGGAGATATAAAAATCTAAATATTGATTTAGATACTTTAGGTCGTTCAGAAAGAAAAATTTTAGATTATTATATAAGAGAATCAAAGGTAAGTCTTCAACCTAGAGTAGAAATTTGTACTGTACCCATTTATGAAAGACCAGTTCAAGCTACTGTTGATTATGAAAAAAGTTTAACAATAGATGAAATTGTTGCAAGAGATACTGAAGCTAAAAGGCAAGAAGAAAAGCGTCAGAAAAAACTTGAGAAAAAAAGAAGAAAAAGAAAATTAGATATTATAGATGATGAAGATACAGAAGCAATTATAAAAAATCAGATTTTAAAATAAATTATCGGAGGAAAAATGAACTATACATTAGAAGTAAGAAACTTAATCAATAATAAAAATTTAAAATATATTATTTACACTATGGGTTGTAGTTTAAATGAGAATGATTCAGAAAAAATAAGTGGTATGCTTGAAGAAATGGGATTTTCAAAAACTGATGAACTTGAAGATGCTGATTTTGTGATTTTTAATACATGTTGTGTAAGAGAAAATGCAGAAGAAAGACTTTTTGGGAAAATTGGCGAAATAAAAAAATTAAAAGAAACCAAAGATTTAATTATAGCTATTGGTGGATGTATGATGCAGGAAAAAGAGATGCTAGATAAAATAAAGAAAAGTTATAAATATGTTGATATAGTTTTTGGAACTCATACTATGCAAGATTTACCAGAGGATGTATATAAAGTACTTACTAAAAAAGAAAAAGTAACTGATGTTATAGATATTGATGGAGAGATTATAGAAGGTCTTCCAATTAGAAGAAATGATAAATATAGAGCACAGGTTACTATTATGTATGGATGTAATAATTTTTGTACATATTGTATAGTTCCGTATGTTAGAGGAAGAGAAAGAAGTAGAGATCCAGAAGATATTTTAAAAGAAATAAAAGATTTGGCAAATAATGGATATAAAGAAGTTATGCTTTTAGGACAAAATGTTAATTCATATGCAAAAGATGGTTTTAAATATTGCAAAGAAAAACCTAAAAGTGATATAGATTCTTTTGCTAAACTTTTAAGAGCAGTAAATGATATAGATGGAATAGAAAAGATAAGATTTATATCTCCACATCCAAAAGATTTTTCTCAAGATGTTATAGAAGCAATAAGAGATTGTAAGAAAGTAAGTAAATTAGTACATTTACCACTTCAAGCTGGAAATAGTAAAGTCTTAAAAGAAATGAATAGAAATTATACTAAAGAGCAATATTTGGAATTAGTTCAAAAAATGAAAGATATGATTCCAAATGTGGCTTTTTCAACAGATATAATAGTTGGTTTTCCAGGAGAGACAGATGAAGAATTTGAGGATACTTTAGATGTGGTTAGAAAAGTAGGATATGATCAAATTTTTATGTTTATTTATTCTAAAAGAAATGGAACTGTTGCGGCTAAAAGAGAAGATCAAGTACCAGAAGAAATAAAACATAAAAGATTTGATAAATTAAAAGAATTGTTTGATTCAAGTGTTGATGAGATAAACAAAAAATATATAGGTACAATTCAAGAAATTTTGGTAGAAGGTTATAGTAAAAATAACAAAGATATGTATACAGGTAGAACTGACTCTAATAAAGTTGTTGTATTTAAACCAAACAATAAAATAAAAGAAGGGGATATTGTTAATATAAAAATCTTAAAAGATCACAAATGGTATTTAGAAGGAGAAATATATTAAACAAAAGTATAAACTTGAGAACTTAGGAGGCATAAATGGGGGCAAAAATAGAAGAACTAGAAAATGTATCACCAATGATGCAAAATTATTTAGCAACAAAATCACAATATAAAGATTGCATATTGTTTTACAGATTAGGAGACTTTTATGAAATGTTTTTTGATGATGCTACTTTGGCATCTAGAGAACTTGAAATAACATTAACATCAAAAGCATGTGGAGGAGATCAAAAGGCTCCAATGTGCGGAGTCCCTTTTCACGCAGCTGACATTTATATATCAAAATTAATAAATAAAGGTTATAAAGTTGCAATTTGTGAACAATTAGAAGATCCTAAAACTGCAAAGGGAATAGTTAAAAGAGATGTAATTCGAGTTGTAACTCCTGGGACTGTACTAGAATCAAATATGTTAGAAGAAAAGAAAAATAACTACATAATGTCAATTTATAAAAATGGATTATATTATGGTATAGCAATTTGTGATATTAGTACAGGAGATTTTTATGCAACAGATATTAAATTAAAAGATAATAATTTTGAAAAATTATTAGATGAATATGCAAGATTTGAACCTGCCGAAATTGTTGTAAATGAAGCAATGGGAATGTCTTCAAAAGAACTAGATACTTTAAAAGATAGAGTAAATACTTTTGTTACTAAAAAAGAAGATAAAAACTTTAAAAATGATAAAGATTTATTACTTAAACTTTATACATTAGTTGACATAGACGGAAGAGAATTAGAAGATATAGAAGATAGAGAATTAGTAGTAAGAGCAATAAATGGACTATTAGATTATTTTACTGAAACTCAAAAAATGAAATTAGAGCATATAAATAGAATTCAAATATATGAAGTTCAAAAATATATGGCTTTAGATATAAATGCAAGAAGAAGCCTAGAAATAACTGAAAGAATGAGAGATAAATCAAAAAAAGGAACTTTAATTTGGGTTTTAGATAAGACTTCAACATCAATGGGTGGAAGAATGCTTCGTAGATGGTTAAATGATCCCCTTTTAGAAATTGATGAAATACGTGCTAGACATGAAGCTGTTGGAGAATTAAAAAATAATTTAATGCTTAGAGGAGATTTAATAGATGAGCTTTCAAAAGTATATGATATAGAAAGATTAGCTCGGCAAAATTGCTTTTGGAAATGTAAATGCAAGAGAGCTTAATTCATTGAAAAACTCTTTAACACATATACCATCTTTAAAATCTAATTTAAAAATGGCTAATTCTAAATTATTAAAAAACATATATGAAAATATGGATGAGCTTCAAGATGTTGTTTCTTTAATTGAATCTAGTATTGTTGATGATCCACCAATTAGCATAAAAGATGGTGGTATAATAAAAGATGGCTATAAACCTGAAATTGATGAATATAGATCTTTATCTGTAAATGGAAAAAATTGGATAGTTTCATTAGAAGCAAAAGAAAGAGAAGAAACTGGAATTAAAAACTTAAAAATAGGATATACAAAAGTTTTTGGATATTATATTGAAGTAACGAAATCATTTTTAGATAAAGTTCCAGATAGATATATTAGAAAACAAACTTTAACAAATGCTGAAAGATTTGTAACAGATGAACTTCGTTCTATGGAAGGTAAAATATTAGGAGCAGAAGAAAAAGTAATTAATTTGGAGTATGCAGAATTTGTTAAAATAAGAGAAGAAATTTCAAAGAATATTGCAAGACTTCAAGCTACAGCAAATTCAGTTGCAGAATTAGATGTTTTATTAAGTTTAGCAACTGTTGCAGATGAAAATAATTATGTCTGTCCAGAAATGAGTACAGATGGTGTTATAGATATAAAAGAAGGTCGTCATCCAGTTATTGAAAAAATGTTAGATAGCGGTACTTTTGTTCAAAATGATACATATTTGGATACAGAAGACTCAAGAGTTGCTATAATTACAGGACCAAATATGGCAGGAAAATCAACATATATGAGACAAGTTGCTATAATTACTTTAATGGCTCAAGTAGGAAGCTTTGTTCCTGCTAAAGAAGCAAAAATTGGAATTGTTGATAAAATCTTTACTAGAGTTGGAGCATCAGATGATTTAAGCAGTGGACAAAGTACATTTATGCTTGAGATGCTAGAGGTCGCAAATATTTTAAAAAATGCAACTCCAAGAAGTTTAGTAATTTTAGATGAAATAGGAAGAGGAACATCTACTTATGATGGACTTTCTATCGCATGGGCTGTTGTTGAATATATTGCAGATAAATCAAAAGTAGGAGCAAAAACTTTATTTGCAACTCATTATCATGAATTAATTCAGATGGCTGAAAAAACTGATGGAGTTAAAAATTATTCTGTAGCTGTAAAAGAAAAAGGAGAAGATATAATTTTCTTAAGAAAAATAGTTGAAGGCGGAACTGATGAAAGTTATGGTATTCATGTTGCAAAACTTGCTGGAGTTCCAAAACAAGTAATTACTAGAGCTAATAAAATCTTAAGAAGTTTAGAAAAAGACGGCAAAAAAGTTGTTGTAAATGAAAAAGAAGATAAAAAACAAGTAGAAGGTCAAGTTGATTTATATAATTTTAAATTAGAGGAAATCGCATATGAACTTGATAAAATAAATTTAAATGAATTAACGCCAATTGATGCTTTAAATACTTTAGTTAGAATTAAAGAAAAAATGAAATAGTATCAAAAAATTACCTCGTGGCATACTATATAAATATGTTAGGAGGTTTTTTTATGTGTGGAATTGTTGGAATTGTAAATTACGAAAAAAATATAAAAAATCAAGAAAACTTTTTTAAAGGGATGGTTAGTACTTTAGAAAGAAGAGGCCCTGATGAGGAAGGCATTTATTTAACAGAAGATGTAAATTTAGGTCATAGAAGGCTTAGTGTAGTTGATATTGAAAATGGAAAACAACCTATGAGTTTTAAATATAATGATGCTACATATACAATAGTTTATAATGGGCAAATTTATAATACAGATAGTTTAAGAAATGTTTTAAAAATTAAAGGATTTGAATTTAAAGGTCATTCTGATACAGAAGTACTATTAAAATCTTATATTTATTTTGGAAAAGAGGTATGCAAGCATCTAAATGGAATTTTTGCATTTGCAATTTGGAACGATAAAGAAAAAGAGTTATTTTTAGCAAGAGATCATTTTGGAATAAAACCATTATATTTTACGATAAAAAATAAAAATTTTATTTTTGCCTCTGAAATAAAGGCAATTTTAAAACATGATGAAGTACAGGCTGAGATTAACGAAACAGGAATATGTGAATTATTTGGAATAGGTCCGGCTCATACCCGGCCGGAAAAACACCATTTAAAGATATTTATGAATTAGAGCCAGCTCATTTTATTGTTCTAAATAAAAACGGTATTTTTAAATCAGAGTATTGGAAATTAGAAACTAAATATCATACTGATGATTTAGAAACAACTTGTTTTAAATTAAGAAGCTTAATAGTAGATGCTGTAGAAAAGCAATTAGTATCAGATAGGCCTCTTTGTGCATTATTGTCTGGTGGGTTAGATTCAAGTATAATAACTGCAATAGCAAGTAATTATTATAATGCGGAAGGAAGAAAGTTAGATACTTTTTCAGTTGATTATGTAGATAATGATAAAAATTTTGTTAAAAGCGATTTTCAACCAGATTCAGATGGATATTATATAGATGTTATGGTAAAGGAATTTAATACAAATCATAAAAAAATTATATTAGATACTCCAGAATTATATGATAAATTAAAAGATGCTGTAATTGCACGTGATTTTCCTGGTATGGCAGATGTTGATTCTTCATATTTATTGTTTTTTGAAGGAGTATCTAAAGAAGAAACTGTTGCACTTTCTGGAGAATGTTCAGATGAAATATTTGGTGGTTATCCATGGTATTTTAGAGAAGATGCTTTAGAATCAGGAACATTTCCATGGTCAATAGCAATTGATGAAAGACAAAAGCTTTTAAATCCTGAAATTGGAAAGAAAATAAATTTAAGAGATTATATTCAAAATGAATATGAAGAAAGTTTAAAAAAAGTAGATATTTTAGATGAAGATAGTCAAGAAACAAAACTTCATAGAAAACTTATATATTTAACATCAAATTGGTTTATGCAAACTCTTTTAGATAGAACTGATAGAATGGCTATGTATAATGGATTTGAAGTTAGAGTCCCATTTTGTGATTATAGAATAGTAGAATATGCATGGAATATTCCTTGGGAAATGAAAGCATATAAAGGAAGAGAAAAAGGACTTTTACGTAAAGCTATGGAAGGTTATTTGCCAGATGAAATAATTTATAGAAAAAAGAGTCCATATCCTAAAACACATAATCCTTCTTATTTAAAGAAAGTAAAAGAAGGACTAAGTCAAATTACAAAAAATAAAAATGCTAAAATAAATAGTTTATTAAATAAAGAATATATTAAAGAAATTTTAGAAACAGATGGAAAAGCTTTTACAAGACCTTGGTTTGGTCAATTAATGACAGGGCCACAATTAATGGCATATTTAATTCAAGTTGAATTTTGGCTTGAAAAATATTTTGATTAAATGGAAAATCCCGCTTTTTATAGCCTAAGTGGCTTAAGCGGGATTCATTAGGTGTAATGTGGTAGTTGGGAAGTGTTAATTAACAGTTTAGTTTATTTTGCCAAAATATTCTGGATTTAAAATTTTTTTAATGTTTGGATTAACGAATATTATCTCAGAAAGCAAAGTCTTGTATTTATTTTGCATTTCATCTTTGAATGAAATTTTATATTCTTCAAATTCTTTGCTTGATAAAGATCCGTGATAAAGCCTTTTAGCAGAATTTTCTAGACAAACAGTGAAAGATTCTATATCACCAAATTCCTTAAAAAAGAAATTGAGTTTCCGAATTTCTTTTAAAAGAGATTCAATGTTTTTAAGCATTTTCTTTTGTTTTTTACTCTTTTTTGATTCTTGGATGATATAATGAATTGATACTACTGCAACAATTGCAATAGCGCTTACAATAGTAAGTGTCATGCAATTCCCCCTTATTGTTCTTTTTTCCCTTAACTTACCTTTTTCAAAAAACACCTATATTAATATTATATCATATTAATTAGAAGTAAAACAAGAAAAGGTTATTTATAAAATTTATTATATTGAACATAAAATAAAAATATGGTAAAATTTTAAAAGTTAAAATTTATAACAATAAAGAGGTATAAAATGATAGATATTAATAAAGCAAAATCAGAATTTATGAAATATGTTAAAAATTATGATCAAGAAAATAAAAGAATACTTTTAAAAATTTCTCATTCATATAGAGTTATGGAACAAAGTAAAAAAATAGCTGAAAGCTTAAATTTGGATAAAGAACAAGTAGATTTAGCAACCTTGATAGGTCTTTTACATGATATAGCAAGATTTGAGCAAATGAAAAGATATGGAACTTATGTAGATTCAAAAAGCGTTGATCATGGAGATTTAGGAGCAGAGATTCTTTCTGATAAATCTTTTTTAAGAAGATTTATAGATAGTGATAAGTATGATGATATTATCATAACTGCTGTAAGAAATCATAATAAATATAAAATTCAAGATGGATTATCAGAAAACGAATTACTTCATTCAAAGATAATAAGAGATGCAGACAAATTAGATATTTTATATGAAGCAACAGAATCTTTTTGGTATAAAGAAGCTGAAAAAGAACTTATAGAAAATGCTGAGACTGTTGATGAAGAATATTTTGAACAGATAAAAAATCATAAACAAATTCATAGAAAAAAAGGTTTTATTAATAAGATAGATGCAGTAATATCATATCTTGCTTTTGTATTTGATTTTAATTTTAAATATTCATTTAAAGTGACATATGAAAATGACTATATTAATAAAATCACTAATAGATTTGAATTTAAAAACTCTAAATCTAAAGAACAAATGGAAAAAATAAAAGACATTATAAATAAATTTATACTTGAAAAAATAAGTTAAAATTAGGATAAAAATTTTAGTAGAAAACATGATTAAAAAATTTTGAAAATTTTTTTGTAAAAAAATGAAAAAACATGTTGACAAGTAACATATAAAGTGTTAAACTATAGCACAGTTGGTTCTCG
>CALXLF010000006.1 GCA_944389125.1 uncultured Clostridia bacterium
TATATTTCTGATTACATTGAAAGAAATAAAGATACATATTATGATATGCTAACAAGAGTAAGAACTCATAATGATATAATAGCTTGGATTAAATTTTTCTTAGAAGCAGTTATAGAAACATCAAAAACAGCAAAGGAAAAATTTAGAAATGTAGTTGAACTTACAATGGAAATGGATAAAATTATAGTTAATTTACCAATAAAATCTGATAATGTAAAGAAAGTAATAGATGTATTATACAATGAGCCTGTAATTAACAGAAAGAAATTATGCAATATAACAAAGATAAAAGAGGGAACAATAAAAAACATTATTAATTGTTTATTAGAAAATAATATTATTGTAGAAACAACAGGATATAGTAGAAATCAAATTTTTACTTTCCAAAAATATACAGATTTATTTTTAAAATAAAATCCATAGGTCAAAAAAATCATAAAATTTGACCTATAAAAATCCATAGGTCAAAAAAATCAAAATTTTTGACCTATAAATTATTTTAAGCCAAAAAAATCAAAAAATTTGACTTATAAAATAAAAAACAAATAATATTTATAGAAATTAGAAAATAGATATAATGTGCATCTCATAAATACATAGAAGAAAAGATTTTTGAGCTTCTTATTGCTTTATTAAAAAATTCGTTGACGTATAAAAAACAAGATGTTATTATTTTATTGTAAAAACAGATAGAAAGAGTGACAAAAACAAAATAAATAAACTAGAAAGGTTTTAATAAATTTTATATGGATAATCAATTAGTTTTATGGAATAAATTAAATGAAAATAATACGCTGCAAGAAGTACAGCAATATATAAAAGATGTAATAAAAATAAGAGGTTTTGCAGATCAAGAAATAGAGAAAACAATGTTATTACTTTTAGAAGAAGTTGGAGAACTTGCAAAATCAATAAGAAAAAATGCTACAGATATGAAAATTGATAAAAATAAATCTAATAACTATGATACAGTTGAAAGCGAAGTAGCAGATGTATTTATTGTGTTATGTAGTGTATGCAATAAACTAGATATTGATTTATATAAAGCTTTAAAAGATAAAGAGCAAGAAAATATAAATAGGATTTGGAAAAAAGAAAAATAGATGAGAATAAAAAGTTTTTAAGGAGAGTATAAAATGCAGAAAAATTATAAAAGAATAGAACATAATGAATTTTTGCAATATATAGATAAAATATGTGATAATTTAAGAAAATATATTAAAGATAATAAAATAAAAATAGATTATATATGCCCTGTTTTAAGAAGTGGTGCAGTACCAGCAACATATATTTCTAATAAGCTTAATATTGTAAAATTTTTGCCTATGCAAGTTAAACATATAACATACAAAAACGGAGAAAATAAAATTCAGATGATTTTTAATCCTTTTGATTCAATACAAATAAATAAAAAAGAACCAGTATTTTTAGTAGTTGAAGCAATGCACAGTACAGGAACAAGCGTAGAGATTTGTATTAATGAAATAAAAAAGAGATACGAAAATGCTAAAATATTATATGTTTGCTTAACAAAAGAATATGGAAGTAGAGATTTTAAAGATATAACAGAATATGAAGATGTAGCATTTTATTATAATGGTGATAATAATTTTACTAAAGAAAAATGCAAAGAATTAAATATAGAATATTTTTATCCTTTATTTTTATGGGAAGATTTAAAAACAGAAATAGAACATCCAGATGATTTAGAAGAAAATATATTTTTTTAAAAAAGAGTTTATATAAAATTAGCTTATTAAGAAAGTTTTATACTAGAAAAGTATAAAAAATAAAATTAAAAGATTAAATGAAATTTTAAGTAAAGTACCTTGTAATATGGGTGCTTTATTTTTATTAAAAAATTAATATATTTAATATTAATTTTATTGAATTTATTGAGGAAAATGTAAATATATGATATAGTATCAAATATGCAAGGCTATTTAAAAAATACAAAATTATAATTAAAAATATTAGAATGATAAATGAGAGGTAAATTATTCATGAATATTGATTTTGACTTAATTGAAAATATGAAGGAAAAGATACTAGAAATATATAATAATTCAAAGAACATAAAAGATATAAACATAAAAAACAAAGAAGGTAATGATATTGTTACCGCTATAGATTTATATATGGAAAAGAATATAATTAAATTTATAAAAGAAAATTTTCCAGAACATTCAATATATTCAGAAGAATGTGGAGAGGAAAAAAATAAAAGTAAATATGAGTGGTTTATAGATCCAATTGATGGAACAATAAATTTTTCAACAGGAATACCATTATTTTCAACATCAATTGCATTAAAAAAGAATGATGAAACAATTTTAGGAATAGTTTTGGATTATAATCAAAATGATATGTATTATGCATTAAAAGGAAAAGGTGCTTTTTGTAATGGAAAAAAATTACAAGTTTCTAATAATTATAAATTAAGTGATAGTATTATTTCATTTTGTTTAACTTCACATTATAATGATGAACAAATAAAAGACGTTTTATATGTTGAAGAAAAATTAGCATCAAAAGTTAGAGGTCTTAGATTGATTGTATCAGGGGCAATAGAACTATGCTGGTGTGCATCAGGAAAAATTGATGGAGTAATAAATGTAAAGCCAAGTGTTGGTTTAAGTTCAGCGGCTGGAAAGTTATTTGTAACAGAAGCCGGCGGAAAAATAACTAATTTAAAAGGAAATAATCGAGATAAAATAGATACCTTACTTGTAACAAACGGAAAGATTCATAATGAAGTAGTAAAAGTATTAAATTGGAGGAAAAAGTAAATTGAAAATTATTTTATAATACATGTTTTATTTAGTAATCCATATTCAAATTGGATAGGATGGTTATATGATTTTATAGAAGTTTAATATAGTAAAGTTTTTATATATAATAAAAAGGAAATTTATCTATGAATAAAAAATATATTATAATTACAGTAATTTGTATTGTATTATCAATTGTATCAGGAATTTTAACAAAAGATTTAATTATAGGTGGAACAATATTATTAACAGGACTATTATGTGCGTATTTTGCAAGTGAAGGAAAGAGAGTTAATTACATATTAGGTTTAATAAATTATCTTTTAATGGGATATGTAGCATTTAAAAATAATTTGTATGGAATATTTTTCTTTTATATATTTATTTTTTCTCCATTACAAATAAAAGGATTTTTTACCTGGAAAAAGAGTTTGAATAAAGAAGGTAATGTTCAAGCAAGGGAATTTACATTAAAAAATTCAATTATTATTACAATATCTTGTATTATAGGAAGTTGTGTATTAGGATATATATTAACTTTAATACCAAATCAAAGATTAGCATTTATGGACGCAACATCTAATTGTATTAATTTATGTGGCGTAATACTAATGATATTAAGATTTAAAGAATCATGGTGGGTTTGGGTGATAAATAATGTAATTGATTTGCTTATTTGGATCATAACAACAATAAATCATGGAGAAGGAGCAACTATGATGTTATTTGTTTCTATTGGATATTTATTGATAAATATATATGGTCTTATTAGATGGAATTTAGAAGCAAAAAAAGTTAAGGATTAGTAAATAATTAAAATTATGGAGGTTTCTGTATGAATAAAAATGTATTAGTAACAGGTGGGACAAGAGGAATAGGAGAGGCTATATCAAGAGAATTTGCTAAAAAAGGTTATGATCTAATTATTAACTATGTTAATAGTAATAAAAAGGCGCAAAATTTAAAGCAAGAATTAGAAAAAGAATATAATATAAAAGTATTACCAATTCAAGCTGATATATCAAATGAAAAAGAAATTAAAGATATGGTGGATACAGCCATAAATGAATTTGGAAAGATTGATGTTTTAGTTAATAATGCAGGAATAGTAATTGATAGAGAATTTGAAGATAGAACAGTTGAAGATTGGAAAAAAACATTAGATATAAATTTAATAGCCCCATTTGTTTTAACAAAATTAGTTGGTAAAGAAATGATGAAACAAAAAAGTGGTGCTATAATAAATATTTCAAGTACAAATGGAATAAATACATATTATCCAACAAGTGTAGATTATGATGCATCAAAGTCAGGACTAATTAGTTTAACATATGATTCAGCAGTTCAATTTTCACCTTATGTAAGAGTTAATTGTATTGCACCTGGTTGGATAAATACAGAAATGAATAAAGAACTTCCAGAAGATTTTGTAAAAGAAGAAACAGAAAAAATCTTAGTAAAAAGATTTGCAGAACCAGAAGAAATTGCAAAAGTTGTAACATTTCTAGCAAGTGAAGATGCAAGCTATGTGAATTCTACTGTAATAAAGGTAGACGGAGGTTGGTATTAAAAGGAATTATTATTTGATTGTAAAATAGAAAGGAGAATTTTTATGGATGTTAAAGAAGCTATTCCCAAAAGTATAGCAACAGTTATGAAAGATACATACGTTTACGTAAAAACTGATAATTTGGAGAAACCAGATATCCATTTTATGGTATCAAAAGATAAAGATGAAATAACTGTAGTAACTAAAAAAGAAAATTTAAAAGAATTAAATGTTTTAGAGGCAGTTGGAGATTATAAATTAATTGAATTTAAACCAGCTGTACCATTTCAAACAGTGGGATTTTTAGCGAAAATTGCAGAAACAATTGCAAATGAGGGGATGAATATATTAATTGTTTCAACTTTTTCTAAAGACTATATTATGATAAAAGAAGAATTATGTGAAAAAGGTATTTTAGCTCTAAAAAATGTTGGTTTTCCAATAGAATATGAAAAATAATATATTGTAGTTAAAAATTTAGTTATTTAAATTCAAAAGAGAGGAAATATAAATAATAAAATATACTTTTAGAAATTGTACCTTAGAAGATTTTGATTTTCTATTTAATTTAAAAAAAGAAAATTTTAAATGGTATGTTGATAAAATTTGGGGTTGGAAAGATGATGATCAAAAAGAAAGATTAAAGCAAGATCTAAAAGAGCATTTACACCATAAAAGAATTATCCTAGTTGATAATAAGCCAATAGGTATATATGCAGTACATACAACTCAAGATGGAGATTTATTTATAAATGAAATAAGTATATTAAAAGAGTACCAAAATAAAGGAATAGGAAAAGAAATTTTAAAAGAACAATTAAAAGAAAATCATGAAAAAGGAATTAGAACAATTTTACAAGTATTTAAAGAAAACCCAGCTAAAAACTTATATGAACAACTAGGATTTAAAGTATATGGAGAAACAGAAACACATTATCAAATGGAAAATATAGAAAAGGAGAAAATAAAAATGGAAAATTATTTTATAATACATGGTTCATTTAGTAGTCCATATTCAAATTGGATAGGATGGTTACATGATTTTATAGAGGATGAGGGAAAAAAAGTATATATACCAGACTTTCCTATTGGTGTAGGATACCAAAATTATGAAAATTGGAGCAGATTACTTAAATATTATTTAGATTTAGGATTAATAAATGAGAATACAACAATTATAGGGCATAGCATTGCTCCAGTATTTATATCAAAATTTTTAGTACAGAATAAAGTAAAAGTTAAGAAATTAATATTTGTATGTGGATTTAATAATTATTTAGGAATAAATGAAGAATATGATACAGTTAACAAATCAATGTATTTTGATAATTTAGAAGATATAAAACAATATGCAAATGAAATAATTTGTTTCTATTCAGATAATGATCCATATGTAAAATATGAAGCTGAAAAAGATTTTGCAGATAAAGTTCGGGGCAGAGCATGTTTTTATTCCAAATGCAGGACACATCAATAGTGAAAGCGGATATGATACATTTGAAGATATTGTGAATTATTTATAAAAGGTATATTACGAAAAAATTGAAAAGTTTGTAATATAAAAATTGTATTTATGAAAGCTAAGATTAGGAGAAAAAATGTTAAAAGATTTATGTTTTGAAGTGATACAGACTTGCCCTAATAAGTGTAAGTTTTGCTCTTCTAATTCGTCACAAGATAAACAAACAATAATTACTTTAGAAAACTTCAAAAATACAGTTATGTATTTTATAAATCATGGTGGAATAGAAGAATTATCAATTTCTGGTGGTGAACCATTTTTACATCCAGATTTATTTGAGATGATAAAATTTTGTAAAAGTAATGGGATTAGAACAGTTGTATTTACTAGTGGAATAAAAAGAGCATCTGAAATGCCGATAGAGATGAAAGAATATATAAAAAATAAATGTAATCAAGATTTACAAGAAATAGAAGAACATGAACCATGGAACGAAAGATTAAAAAGAAATGTAAAAGCATATTATGATAGAGCTTTAAATCCCAAACTATTTCAAGGAATAACAAGACAAGAGTTCGAAAAATTAAAAGAATTAGGATTAGATAAGATTGTATTTGATTGGCAAGCATTTGAAGAAATAACTGATGATGAATTAATGGGAAGAAAAGGATTAATTACATGTTTGATGGATTCAATAATAAGAGCTAGTAGAACTGGGCTAAATGTTGATGTACACTTTATTCCAATGAAGCCAAATTACAAACAATTACCTGATATTATGGAATGTTTAGAAATTTCAGGAATAAAAAATATTAGTATTCTAAATTTTGTTCCGCAAGGTAGAGGAAGAGAAAATAGAGAAACATTAATGTTAAATGATGAAGAGTTAAGAGAATTTTCTACCATATTAAATAATGCAAGAAAACAATTTTCAGGAAAAGTTAGAATTGGAATTCCACTAAATGGAAGAATATCTCATCTATGTACAGCAGGTACTGAAAAATTGGATATTAAATACGATGGAACAATATTACCTTGTCCTGCATTTAAAGAGATAAGTGCAGAAACAATGGAAAAATATGGGATAAGATTTCATAGTATTTATGAAGATTTAGAAAAAGTTGTAGTACCAGGAGGAAAAAGAGAAAAACCACTATGTAAACAAGTTTATGGATTTCATGGTGATTTGACAGATAATGATGAAATGATTAGATAAGAGAAAATGTATAATTATATAAAGAGGTAAAATGTTATGGGCAAAGTTATAAAAATAAGAGAGGTTGGAGATCCAATTCTTACAAAACAATGTGACGAAGTTGACATAAAAAATATTAATGAAGATATTATAGACATTATAGAGGATTTAAAATCAACATTAGAGTTTGGAACTGGATTAGGAATTGCTGCTCCACAAATAAATGTAGATAAAAGAATTATTGTAGTAGGAGCAAAAAAAGAAAATATAAAATATAATGATGCAGAAGAAATACCAATAACTGCAATGATAAATCCAACATGGAAGAAATTATCAGAAGATACAGATGTACAATATGAAGGATGTATGAGTGTTCCTAGTATAAGAGGAAAAGTAGAAAGATATAAGAATATAGAATTAATATATTACAATGAAAAAGGAGAGAAAATAACAAAACAGTTAAATGGATTTTTTGCAAAGTTAGTTCAACATGAATGTGATCATTTAAATGGAATAGTGTTTTTAGAAAAAGTAAATGGACCTAATGGATTTGCAACTAAAGAAAATATTTATAAATATAATTTAAGGAAAATATAAACCTTATAGTATAGACAGAAAGTAAGAGGTGTAAAAGTATGAAGATAGGAATAGATTTAGATGGAGTTGTAATAGATAGTGAAACTACATTTAGAACTTATGAAGAAATATTTGATATAGATACTTTAAAAGGAAACAATTTAATAAATAAAGAAGAACCAAAATTTCAAGCTAGATATAATTGGACAAAGAATCAAGAAAAAGAATTTATTGAGAAATATTTTTTAAGAGTTTCAAGAGAAAGTAATTTAATGTCTGGATTTATAGGTGTATATGATTTATTGAAAAAGCAAGGACACTATTTTGTGGTTATTACTGCAAGGGGAGGATTTATAAAGGAGATGAAAGATGATGCAATAAGATTGCTAGAAGAAAATAATATTAAATTTGATAAATATTATTGGAATGTTGATGATAAATTAGAAATCTGCCAAAAAGAAAAAGTAGATATTATGATTGATGATGATTGGAGAATAGTAAAGAAATTAGCAGATAATAAAATAAAAACACTATATTTTAGAGATACCAATTTAGTTAAATTAGATGAAAATGATTATATAAAAGAAGTAAATAACTGGGGAGAAATTTATAGAAATTTAAAAGAATTAAATAATTGTTAAGGAGAAAAAAATGATACTTTCAACATTATGTTATATTGAAAAAGATGGTAAATATTTAATGTTACATAGAACAAAAAAGAAAAATGATATTAATAAAGATAAATGGCTAGGAATAGGTGGAAAATTTGAAGAAGGTGAAAGCCCAGAAGAATGCCTTGAAAGAGAAGTAAAAGAAGAGACAGGCTTGACTTTAAATTCATATAAATTAAGAACTATTGTAACTTATGTATCAACAAATTGGGAAACAGAGTATATGTATGTATTTACTTCAAATGATTTTACGGGAGAGTTAATAGAATGTAATGAAGGAGATTTGCAATGGATTGATAAAAAAGAAGTTACAAGCTTAAATACTTGGGAAGGTGACAAAATTTTTATTGACAAATTGCAAAATGATAATAGATTTTTTACAGTAAAATTTGAATATGATGGAGACAAATTAGTTAAATATAACTTAAGAGAATATTAGTAAATAATTTTGTAAGAGTAATTAAAATCAAATATAAAATGAATAAGATGATGAAAATTTTAAACAGATTGTTACTTTTTTAATATATATTGTAATTTTTAGTAAACTTATTGAGCAAAAAATAAATCTATGATATAGTGTAGGCATACAATAAAAGGAGGAAAAAATTAAATGAAAAAATGTCTATTACTAGGAAATGGTGGAAGAGAATCTGTACTTGCTGAACAAATTGCGAAAGGATATGCACTATATGCAGTATTACCATATGCAAACCCATCAATTATAGAGCAAGTAGAAAAATCAAATGGAAAATATATTATAGGAGATCCATTTGATAAAGAAATCGTAGAAAAATTTATAAAGAAAGAAGAAATCCAAGCTGCAGTTGTTAGTCAAGATAATCTTTTAAAAGAGGGATTAATTGATTTAGCACGAAGGCTTGGATTAAAAACTTTTGGGCCAACATCACAAGGAGCAAAAGTAGAATGGAGTAAAACATATGCTTTAGATATAGTTAAAAAACTAGCACCTGAAATGATTATAAAAAATGAAAGTGTGACAACTATTGAAGCTCTAGATGAATTTATGAAAAATTACAGTGATGATAGCTTTGTTGTTAAACCAGAAGGATTAACAGGAGGAAAAGGTGTTAAAGTAGGAGGCGTACATTTTAAAGGAAAACAAGAAGGATATGATTATGCTAAATCTTGTCTAGAATCTGATGGAAGTGTTATTGTGCAAGATAAAGTAGAAGGTAGAGAATTTACAGTAATGGCATTAACTGATGGAGAAAATATTGTTGTAACACCAACTACTTTTGATTATCCATATCGTTTTGATAAAGACAAAGGCCCAGGAACTGGTGGAATGGGATGTCTTAGTTTTAAAAATGGATTATTACCATTTTTAGAGCAAAAAGATGTTGATGTATGTGGTAAATTAATAAAAGATACTATTCAATATGTCAATAAAGATAGTTTAGAGTTTACAGGTGTTATTTATGGTGGCTTTTTCAAATGTAAAGATGGAATTAAATTTATAGAATTTAATGCAAGATTTGGAGACCCTGAAGCACTAAATGTACTAAACTCTTTAGAAACACCATTTACTGAAGTATTAGAGAATATATTTAATAAAACATTAAGTACAGAAAATTGCAAATTCAAAAAGAATTATACATTTACAATTTATGTAGTGAATCCAGATTATGCAATACAAAAAAGCAAAAAGCCATGCATATTTACAGTTAATAAAAAAGCAATTGAAGAAAGTGGTGCAAAAATATATTTTGCAAGTACAAAACCAGTAGAAGGAAATACATATGAAGCTGTTGGAACCTCAAGATTATTTGGAATAACAACAATTGGAAATACATTAGAAGAAGCAAAAGAAAAAGCATATAAAGCATTAGAAGGAAACATTAGTGATAATTTAGATTATAGAAAAGATATTGGAGAAATTTATGAACATTAAAAAATATTATTAATAAATTTTTATCGTTTAGAAAGTGAGTATATGGAAATGTTTGGAGAAAAAATAAAAGAAGAATGTGGTATTTATGGGATTTATGGAATAAAAAATAAAGAAGATGTTGTAACACCTGTATGTGTTGGTTTATCAGGACTTCAACACAGAGGAGAGGAAAGCTGTGGAATTGCAGTTAATGAAGATGGTATTATCTATTATCATAAAGATTTAGGGTTAGTATCTGAAGTTTTTACAAAACATATTCAAAATTCTCTGCCAACTGGAAAGATGGCAATTGGACATGTTAGATATTCTACAACAGGAATTAGCAAAAAAGAAAATGCACAGTCAATGGTTGTAAGGCATAAAAAAGGAAATTTAGCAATTGTTCATAATGGCAATTTAACAAATGCTTCAGAATTAAAAAGAAAATTAGAGGATGAAGGTGCTATTTTTACAACTACAAGTGATACAGAAGTTATTTGTCATATTATTGTTAGAGAAAGAATCAAAACAAATTCTATTGAACAAGCAATAAAAAACACAATGAAAATATTAAAAGGTGCATATTCTTTATTAATTATGTCATCTCAAAAATTAATAGCTGTAAGAGATCCACAAGGATTTAGACCATTATGCATGGGAAGATTAGGAAAAGATATCGTATTTGCTTCAGAAAGTTGTGCTTTAGACATTACAGGAGCAAAATTTGAAAGAGATATTGAACCAGGAGAGATTGTGGTTGTTACAGATAATAAGGTAAAAAGTGAAAAATATATGCCAAATGAAAGAAAAGGAATGTGTATATTTGAATATATTTATTTTTCAAGACCAGATTCTATTATAGATGGAATTAATGTACATATTTTTAGAGAAAATGCAGGAAGATGTTTAGCAAAACAAGCTCCAGTAGATGCAGATATCGTAGCAGGTGTTCCAGATTCTGGTTTAGATGCAGCTTTAGGATATTCAAAAGAATCAAAAATTCCTTATGATATGGTATTTACAAAAAGCAAATATATAGGAAGAACATTTATTCAAAATGCACAAAGCAAAAGAAAAGATTTAGTTGCTTTAAAATTAAATCCCTTAAGAGAAACTGTAAATGGAAAAAAGATTGTCCTAGTGGACGACTCTATTGTAAGAGGAACAACCATTACAAGAATTATAAAAACATTAAAAGATGCAGGAGCAAAAGAAGTACATATTAGAGTGGCATCACCAGCTTTTGTAGGTGTTTGTTATTTTGGTACAGATGTTGATAAAAAAGAAACATTGATTGCCAATCAAATGACACTAGAAGAAATCCAAAAGAAAATTGGAGCAGATTCTTTAGAATATTTAAGTATGGAAAATCTAAAAGAAATATCTAAAGGATGTAAAATAAATGATTTCTGTTATGGATGTTTTACAGGAACATATCCAATTGAAGTTCCAGAAACTCTTGAAAAAGAACAATTTGAAAAAATTAAATTTTGAGATACGCCTACCAAAAATATCTTAATAAAAGAATAGGAAAAAGAAATTTAATATTTATATGAACATTTAGAAAAAAGAGATGACAAGGAGGAAAAGCAAATGATAAAAAATGAATTTTATTATCCATCAGCAGATGGAAAGACGCAAATTCATGCTGTGGAATGGAAACCAGAAACTGAAGTTAAAGGAATTATTCAAATTGCACATGGAGTTACAGAATATATTTTAAGATATGAGGATTTTGCAAATTTTTTTACTCAAAAAGGTTTTGTAGTTGTTGGAAATGATCATTTAGGACATGGACAATCTATTGCAAAAGATAGTAAACCAATGTATTTTGGCCCATCTGGAAGCTGGAATTTTGTTGTAAAAGATATAGATACATGTAAGCAAATGACAAAGAAAAAATATTCAAATCTACCATATATAATGCTTGGTTTTTCATTAGGTTCATTTTTAGTAAGGACTTATTTAATTGATTATGTAAAAGAGCCATTAGATGGTGCAATTATTATTGGGACAGGTTATATACCTAATTTTAAAATTGCAATTGCAAAAATGATGGCAAATCAAGAAGCAAAAAAAGTAGGAGAAGAAAATACTAGTCCAGTAATACAAAGTTTAACATTTGGTACATATAATAAATTATTTAAACCAAATAGAACAGATTTTGATTGGCTTTGTTCTAATGAAGAAGCATTAGATGAATATATAGCAGATCCTTTAAGAGGTGAAAATTATTCAGCAGGTCTATTTAGAGAACTACTTACAGGGATGCAATATACCTCTAATTTAAAAAATATTGAAAAAATGAATAAAAAAATTCCAATATTTTTACTTTCAGGAGATAAAGACCCAGTAGGAGAATTTGGTAAAGGTGTTATTAAAACATATAATATGTTCAAAAAAGCTAGAATTGAAAATATAGATATAAAATTATATCCAAATTTACGTCATGATATATTACATGAAAAATGTAAAAATGAAATATATACAGATATTTTTAATTGGTATAATAAATAAAAAATTACTTTGTATTAAAATTATCAATATAAATTTGTATGTAATGATGTGAAATTATTTAGTATAAATATGAATAATTGTAAAAAAATATATGCAATCAATAGAATTTTATTATAAAAAACAAAAAAATTCATAATTTTGTTGATATTTTATGTTAAGTATGTTATAATAGCCGTCGAGTTTTATTGTTATGACTTCGATTGTAATAAATTATATTGAAGGCTATGACAAAGTGATAAGTAGTTTGTAGAAAGTAAGACATATAAAAAGGAGATAACGTTATGAGCGATATTTTAAACATTGTTGTTCCTATAGTTATTTTGATTGCTATTATTGCAATCATCACTATTTTCTGCAAGGCTATTTACAAAGTAGCTGACATTGATAAGGTACTTATCATCACAGGTGGTAAAGAGCCTATTATCAAGGTGTCTGGAGGTGCATTTGTTATTCCGATTTTCCGGAAAGCAAGTTATTTCGACATCTGTATGCTAACTGTATCAGCAGATGCTGATGAGATTAAAACATCTACAGCGGTTCCTGTTATTTGTGACTGGACAGCGCAAATAAGGCCGTGTATTACAGATCAGGAAAAACTTCGCATAGCTATCACCTCTTTCAAAGAAAGAGGTAAGCAGGGTATTATCGAAGATGTTAAGTTAACTCTTATGGGTACTGTAAGGGACGTTGTAGCTGCAATGACACCTGAGCAGATTCTGCGTGATAAAGAAAGTTTTAAAAAGCAGATTCAGCAGGGTGTAAGTGATGAGTTCGCAAATATGGGACTTGAACTGGTATCCTTGAATATTCAGGATATAACAGATAATAACCATTATTTCGATAACATCGCTGCAATTGATGCTGCTGAAAAGCGTAAGGATGCAGAAGTAAAAAAAGCTGAAGTTGAAAAAACAACACGTCAGAGCCAGGCAGAGGCTACAAGAGATGCGGAAATCGCTGAAGCAGAAGCACAGCAGGAGTCCCAAATTGCAGCAATGAATGCGGAGCAAAAGCAGGCAGAAAAGAGAAAAGAAACTGATGTAAAGATTGCACAGTATAAAATCGAGACTGATACTGCAGCTGCAGATGCAGATGTTGCAAAAGAACTTCAGGCTACTATTCGTCAGCAGGAAGTTGAGCAGAAGAAAGGTGCTGTTGAGATTACTCGTCAGGAACAGGCTAATCTTGCTGCACAGAAAGAGCGTGAAGTACAGATTACAAGGGCAGAAGCTGTAAAAGAGACTCAGAGAATTGAAGCTGAAGCGGTGGCAAATGTTCAGTCTATTGAGGCTGATGCAAAAATTCAGGTTGCTAAACGTGAAGCAGATGCGGCGCGTAATAGGGCTCAGGGTGAAGCTGATGTTCAGACAACTCAGGCTGAAGCCAGAGTTAAAGTAGCAACAAGCGATGCAGAGGCTATAAAAAAGAAAGCTGAAGCTGATGCTGCTAAAACTCGCGCAGAAGGTGAAGCTGCTGCTGATGTTGCAAAAGCCAAAGCACTTGCAGAAGCCGAAGGTGCAAAAGCTCAGCAGCTTGCAGAGGCTGAAGGTCTTAAGGCCAAAGGTCTTGCAGAAGCTGAAAGTGAAAAAGCTAGACTTCTTGCTCAGGCAGAAGGTGAAAGAGCACTTGCAGAAGCTAGAGCTTCTAATGAGAAGGTTAACTTCGAAATTGAGAAGCTTAGGATTCAGACTGACGCTCAGATTAAGATTGCTACTGCTCAGGCAGAAGTTATGGCAAACATTGGTCAGAATGCTGAATTCGTCAATATTGGCGGAGGAAATGTTCCTACTGGTGGAACAGGTAATGTTCTGATTGATACCCTTGCACAGCTTCCTACGCTTATGAAGGCACTTAATACTCAGAATGAGGCCTTAAATGGTCGTCCTGTTACTGATGAAGTAAAGGAAATTTCTAAAGCAATTGGTGCTGGTCTTAGTGCACTCAAGAAAGGTGACGATTCAGGAGAAACTGAAACTTCTGAATCTGAAACTACAGATGGTGCAGCTGAAGCAGAAACAGAAACTAAATAACGGTAAAAGATAAACAAGCGAATGTTCAATAAAACTCATTACAAGCTACTTATTACTTGCAAGTCACTTTTGAGGACTCCCTCGAAAGTGGCTTGTTGAATTTTTTACACATTTTTAAGGAAGTCTAAAATAAAGACTTTCTTTTTTATTTTTTGTATGATAAAATCATTTACATATATATTGGGAGAGTGATTTTTTATGTCAGTTAAAATTATTTATTTTGTTCATGGAACTACTACAGATAATATAGAAAACAAATCTACAGGTTGGAATCCTGGTGTTTTAAGTGAAAAAGGCATAAAGCAAAGTTTAGAGTTAAAAAAGAAAATTAATTTTAATGAAATAGATTTAGTTATTTCATCTGACCTAAAAAGGGCAGTTGATTCTACAAAATATGTTTTTAGAGGAGAAAAACCAATTTTATATGATAAACGAATTAGAGAATGCAATTATGGAGATTTAAATGGAAAAGATAGTATTTTAGTCAAAGATGAAGAACATATAGAAGATAAATTTCCAAATGGAGAATCTTTGAAAGATGTTGAAAATAGAGTAAGAGATTTTTGTGATTTTTTGTTAAAAAATTATAATGGAAAAACAGTTGCTTTGGTTGCGCATAAAGCACCACAACTTGCTTTAGAAGTAATTACAAAAGGCATTAGTTGGGAAGATGCACTTGCTAATGATTGGAGAAAAACTAAAAGCTGGCAACCAGGATGGATTTATCAGATAGGAGAATAATTGATATGGAAAATGATTTAACTATTAGAAAATTACAAGAATGTATTAAAAGTATAGATCATAAAAATAATTCAAATGAAAAGTATATGCTAAAATTAATGGAAGAAGTAGGAGAACTTGCAGAAGTTATAAGAAAAAATAAAAGAATGAAAGATGAAGAGTCTATAAAAGGAACTATTGAAGAAGAACTACAAGATGTTTTATATTATGTAGTTTGTTTAGCAAATATTAATAATATAGATTTACAAGACTGTATATATTTAAAAGAGAAGATAAATTGTAAAAAATATAATAGAGATAATATGTTTAATTAATAAATTTTTATTACTTGAAAACATTAGAATAGGAGTTTTATTATGAAATATGAAATAAAACCTTTAAATAAAGAGGAACTAAAAGAAACTTTAGAATTAGTAAAAAATGTTTTTGATGAATTTGAAGCTCCAGATTATACTAATTTAGGAATTGAAAGTTTTTATGAATTTGCAAACTATGAAAATGTAAGTGATATGTTAGGTAAAACTCTAAAAATTTTAGTAGCTAAGTATAATAAAAAAATTGTAGGAATGATAGCATATAGAGATTATTCGCATATTGCTATGTTATTTGTAGAGAAGAAATATCATTATAATGGAATAGCTAAAAATTTAGTTTTAAATTTGATAGATGATTGTAAAAAACAAAATAAGAATCTTGAATATATAACTGTTAACTCATCTCCTTATGCTGTTGAATTTTACCAAAAAATGGGTTTTAAAAAATTAGAAGATGAAAAAGAAGTAGATGGTATTAGGTTTACACCTATGAGATATAAAATAGTTAAAAAAGATGAATTAGAGTTAGTCTTCCCTACAAAAGAATATAAAAAACAAGTTGAAGAATACTGTCAAGAGTTCTTTGATAATGGAGAAAATGAAATTTCAGGTGATGGCAAATTAGATGAAATAAAAGATTTTGATAAATGGTTAGTAAAAATTCAAAATGATTTATCAGAAGAAACTGTTGAACAAAATAGAGTTCCAGCAACAATGTATCTAACTATTAGAAAATCAGATAATAAAATTGTTGGAAATATTCAAATTAGACATAGATTGAATGATTTTTTATTAAAATGTGGGGGCCATATTGGAGATAGTGTAAGGCCATCAGAAAGAAGAAAAGGTTATGCTACAGAACAGATTAGATTAGCCTTAAAAAAATGCAAAGAGTTGGGAATAGGAAATGTTCTAATAACTTGTGATAAAACTAATATTGGATCAGCAAAAAGTATTATAAATAATGGTGGAATATTGGAAAATGAAATAAATGTTGACGGAATAGTAAAACAAAGATATTGGATTTCTTTAAAAAAGAGATATGCAGATAGATCTTTTGGTGGAAGAGCTGATATGACAATCTTTAAAACAAAATCTATTAATGAGGATGATTTTAAAGGTGATGTTTGTTATTATAATTTTATAGATGTAAATGAAAAAATGATTATTCCTAAAGGTCTATGTATTATGAATACTGGATATAAATGGTTAGAATTTTATGATTATTCTTCAAAAGTAAAATTATCTGCAATTTATGATGAAAATGAAAAAATAGTAGAATGGTATTTTGATATAGCTAGAAAAATTGGAAAAGAAAATGGAACACCTTATGAAGATGATTTATATTTAGATGTTGTAGTAACACCTGCAGGAGAAATAATTTTACTAGATGAAGATGAACTAAAAGATGCATATGAAAAGTTAGAAGTAAGTCAAAAAGAATATGATATGGCTTATAGTGAAGCAAGAAATTTAATGAAAAAATTAGAAAATAATGTTGATAAATTAAAAATGTTTACAAATAAATATCTTGATGTTATGAAGAAATTTGATAAAAATAGATAAAGTGCCTTGAAAAAAGGTGCTTTTTTATATAAATTGATTGAAGAATGTAAAATTTTAGTATATAATCTGGCCAAAGGAGTAAATGATGGAAGAAAATATAATTCATGTAAAAAATATTTCAAAACAATTTAAAATATCTAAAAGAGAAGCTGGAATTAAAAATGCTATAAAATCTTTTTTTAAAAGAGAATACCAAATAATAAATGCATTAGATGATATTAGTTTTAATATAAAGCCTGGAGAAATTGTAGGTTATATAGGACCAAATGGAGCTGGAAAATCAACAACTATAAAAATAATGTGCGGCATATTAGTTCCAACTTCAGGTGAATGTAAAGTAGATGGATTTATTCCTTGGAAAGATAGAAAAAAATATGTAAAAAATATAGGTGTTGTATTTGGACAACGTTCAGGCCTATGGTGGGATGTACCACCAATTGATTCTTTTGAGCTTTTGAAAGACATTTATAGTATTCCTCAAAAAGAATATGAAGAAAAATTACAGGAGTTAACTGAAAGTTTGGATTTATATGAGATAAAAAATATTCCAACTAGACAACTAAGTTTAGGTCAACGTATGAGATGTGAAATAGCAGCAGCTTTATTACATAATCCTAAGATTTTGTTCTTGGATGAGCCAACAATTGGTCTAGATGCAGTTTCAAAATTATCACTTAGAAAATGTATAAAAGCAATAAATGAGAAAACAAATTTAACTATAATACTTACAACTCATGATATGCAAGATATAGAAGCATTAACAAACAGAATCATATTAATTGGAAAAGGTAAAATTTTATATGATGGAAGTTTAGAAAATATAAAAAATAAATATAAAGATAAGATGAAAATAAATGTTAAATTTAAATACACAGATAAAAAAATAAAAATAAAAGATGCTAAAATTTTAGAACAAACAGAAGAGAGTGCAAGCTTAGAGCTTAAACATAAAGATGAAAATATGGCAGATATATTAAATGAACTTACAAATCAGGTTGATATTATAGATATGAATGTAGAGGATATGTCAACAGATGATGTAATTGCAAAATTATATAAAGAATTAAAAATATAAATGAAAGGTTTATAAAATGAAAAAATATTTA
Source organism: uncultured Clostridia bacterium (assembly GCA_944389125.1). Taxonomy (GTDB): domain Bacteria; phylum Bacillota; class Clostridia; order TANB77; family CAG-508; genus Scatovivens. The sequence continues at coordinate 18,390 of CALXLF010000006.1, forward strand.
TCTTTTTTTAAATTAAGATTAAATATTGCACTTCAATATAGAGCTGCAGCAATAGGTGGAATGTTAACACAATTTTTCTGGGCAATAATGCAAATATTAATCTACCAAGCTTTTTATAAAGTTGTAACTTCAGAAAATATTTCTTTAGAGCAATTAATTTCTTATCTATGGTTAAAACAAGCATTTTATACTATAATAAGCCCTTCAACTGATGTAGAAATAAGAGATATGATAGAAAAAGGAAATATATCTTATGAATTATGCAAACCAACAAATATATATTGGATGTGGTATTTTAAAACTTTAGCTAACAAAATAGCAGGAGGATTTTTAAAAAGTATACCAATACTTGTAATAGCACCTTTATTACCAGCTGGTTTATCATTAAATGCTCCAGCAGGAATTGTAGAGTTTATTTTGTTTTTAGTTTCTATGTTTTTTGCAATATTATTAATGGCAGCAATAATGAACATTTTTTATATTAGTTTATTTTATACTATGTCAGCAAAGGGAACAGCCTCAATATTTTATGCACTAGTTGAATTTTTTGGAGGTACATTTGTACCAGTAGCTCTAATGCCTAAATTTTGGCAAGGACTTTGTTATATATTACCATTTAGTTTAGCTGCTGATTTACCATTTAGAATTTATGCTGGGAATATTGATTTAAAAAGTTCTTTGGTTTATATAGTTATGCAAATAATTTGGCTTTTGATTATTACAATAAGTGGAACAATAATTACAAACAGGAGATTAAAAAAGGTAGTTATTCAAGGTGGTTAGGAGATAAAAATGAAAGTATATTTTAAAACTATACTAATGTTAATAAAGATGCAATTAGAATATAGAAAAGCATTTATAATTTCAGTAATAGGAAGTTTTTTAATAACATTTTTGCTAATAACATCTGTATATTTTCTATTTCAAGAATTTGAACAAATTGGAGAATGGACTTTTTATGAAGTAGCATTTCTATTTGGAATGGTATATTTAAATTTTTCTTTAAGTGAAATGTTTTTGAGAGGATTAGATCATTTTGAAAATGTTATAAAAAACGGAGAATTTGATAGAATTTTAATTAGACCGCAAAGTGCTTTAATGCAATCAACTTGTATGGAATTTGATTTATCAAAAATTGGTAGATTGTTACAATGTGTTGCAATAATAGTTATTGCTTTAGTTAATATTAATATAGATTGGAATTTGTATAAGATATTAGTTTTTATATTAATGAATATTGGATGTTTTATAATATTTTTTGGGATTTTTATTTTAAAAGCTGCTTTTTGTTTTTGGACTATTGATGGATTAGAATTTATGAATATATTTGCTGAAGGAGGAAAAAAGGTTGCACAATATCCAATAGATATTTATGCAAAATGGTTTAGAATATTTTTTACTTTTGTAATTCCTTTTGGATTAGTTAATTATTATCCAGTATTATTTTTATTTGGCAAAGCTGATAACTGGTATTATGGAATTATTCCTATATTTACTTTTATTTTTTTAATACCATGTATATTAGTATGGAAAATTGGAGTTAAGCATTATGAGTCAACTGGTTCTTAAATAAATAAAGTATATTAAATTTGATTTTTAAAGGATTGGTCAAAATAGATGAAGATTGAAGAAAAAAGAAAAGAAATATTAGAAAATGTAGGCAAGTTAATAGAAATGTATGAAAAAGGATTATTAGGAGGAGAAGTAATGCCAGAAGATAGTAATCCTCATCTAATCAAAGATTCAGTAGAAAATTATAATTATTTTACATTACCTATGGCTCTTAATTATCAGAGAAATTCATACAAATTATGGGAAAGTGCAGATAGAACTTGGAATGATAAAGAAACTAATTTTGTTTTTGATACAAAAAAAGTAAGTAAATCTAGTTTTGAACACGTACAAAAAGCACTTGTAAAATATAAAGTAGCATTACAACAAAACAAGCAAACTGAAATATGGATAAAATTATGTAATACATTTAATGAACTTTTTGATGGTGATATAAGAAAATTGTTCAAACTAAATGATTATGACGTTAATAAAATAAGAAATTATATTCAAAAAGAAAATAAATCTAAATTTCCATATTTATCAGGAAATAAAATATGTAATTATTGGTTATATGTTTTATATCAATATACAGATATTAAATATAAAAATATAGAAGATTTGACAGTTGCACCAGATACACATGTAGTAAAAGCAACTTATAGATTAGGTCTTATTACGGAAGAAGAACTAAAATTAAGTAATGTTCAATTAATTGTAATTGATAGATGGAATGAAATTTTAAAAGGAACAAAATATAATCCAATAGATATACATACACCAATGTGGTTATGGAGTAGAAACGGATTTAGAAATTTAAATTAAAGATTTAGGAGGAATAATTATGGAGTATTGGGATGTATTAGATGGTGATGGTAATCCAACAGGGGAGATAATGAAAAAATATGATGAAAAAGTTTTTGAAAGAGGGCTTTATCATTTGGGCTCTGATTTATGGCCTATTAACAGTGAAAATAAAATATTAATTCAAAAAAGATCTAGTAAAAAGAGATTAGAACCTAATGTTTGGGCTATGACAGGAGGATCTGTTATAGTAGGTGAAAATTCATTACAAACAATAGTAAGAGAATCAAAAGAAGAACTAAATATAGATGTTGATTCTAATGATTTAAAATTAATAACAAGATTTAAAACAGGTAATGTTTGGATTGATACATATATTGTAAAACATAATTATGATATTTCTAAAATGAAATTTAAAGAAGATGAAGTTTCTGATGTAAAATGGGCTACCTGGGATGAAATTAATGATTTAGTAAATAAAGGACAATTTATAAAAAATAGATGGGAGTTTGTAAGTAATTTTCTTAAAAAAGAAATAGATAATAAATAAAGAGGTAATAAAGCAATTTATGAAAAAGTTTAATGTAATAATAGTTTATAATAAAGAAAATAATAAAATTCTTATGTGCAGAAGAGAAAAAGAACCATATAAGGGTAAATTTAATTTAGTTGGAGGAAAAGTAGAACAAGGAGAGCCTGAGCTATATGCTGCATATAGAGAGTTGCAAGAAGAAACAGGAATAACAAAAAATGATATTACTTTGACTAATTTAATGAATTTTGAGTATTTAATGTCTGATATGGAACTAGAAGTTTATGCTGGAATTTTAAAACATGATGTTAAATTAATAGAAGAATTAAATAAACTTTATTGGATAGATAAAAAAGAAAATTTCTTTGATATGGAAAAATTTGCAGGAGAAGGAAATATCGGACATATGCTTAAACAAGTTGAAGATTTTAAAGATAAAATATTTAACGCTTAATAATAGTTTATTTATCAAAAAATTATTATACAAAGGAAGGAGTATATGATATTTATCATATAAAAAATTATGGAGCCTTATGAAAATACTTATAATACATTAAAAAAGATTTATGGTGAAAAAGTTTTATCAGATATGGATGTATATTTGGTTGGTGGAATTTGTGCAGCTATTTATGCAAGTATTGATTTATACCGCCAAAATGAAGATATAGATCTGATGGTAAATATAAAAAATTTAGATGAGTTAGTAGATCTTTTGGAAAAAGATGGGTATGATGTAAAGGATAAAAGAGGAATATTAACAGAAAACTATATAAATGAAGATGGAACTTTTATTCCAATGGATCATGAGCTAAATGCAGATACTAATCGAAAAAATTTACTTGGTATTGGTATATTTTTATTTGAAAGAAAAGATGGTATTGTAGTAATGAGTTCGTATGCTTATGATGAAAGAGAAAAAAATTATACTGAAATTCAAACAGCAATGCCAGAAGAGCTATTTGACATGATGTATGATAATAATAAGGTTGAATATAAAGGATTACAAGTAAAATGTCAATCAAAAGAATATACATATCTTACTAAATCAAATGGTCAAAGAGAAAAGGATAAAATTGATGTAGATGTTTTATCACAATATATAGGAAAAGAAGAATATGAAAAAATTAAGAAAATACAATTGTTACAAAAAAGAGTTAATAAATACATGATTTTACGTGATAAAGATGGACATATTTTATCTTCTAGAAAAATTCCAGATTTTGAAGATAGGGTTGAAAATATTGTGTCACAAATAGTATCATCTAATGAAGGTAAATCAAGTAAAGAGATTAAGAAAATTTTATTAGATAATGAACGTGTAAGAAAAAGTGCACAGCAAGATGTAAATATAAGAAATATACTTGAGATTATACAAAATATACAATTAGATGGAGATATACCATTAATGGTTAGACAAATAACACATGATTATTTATATTCTGATGAATTAAGAAATGTTGATTCACAAGAAGTTGGAAAAGGAGTAGCAGAAGAATTAGCACAAGTATCAGAAATTGATGAAACAAATAAAACTTTAGGAATACATTTAAGAGAAAATGTGATTGAAAGAGGAGAGAATACAGATGAATAAAAGCGTAAGTTTAGAATATGCTAATGCTTATAGTGAAGTTTTAGAAGTTTTAAAAAATATGCCAACAATAGATATTAATAAGGTTCCTAAAAATATGATTGAAATGTTTAAAAACAATTGTAATAAACTTCATGATTTTAGATATGATTCTAAAAAGAAATTTGATGAACAAAATATCTCTAAAAGGGCAAAATTGATTTTGGCTATTTTATTTAGAAATTATTGGGCAACACCATATCAAAAGGAAATTATAATTGCAAGACAAAATTTTGAAAGAGAAAAAATTGAGATACAAAAACAAGAAAAATATAATATAAATAATATATTTGATAAAAATGCATTAAAAAAAGATATTAATAAAGAAGAACTTAATATAACAAAATATAAAAAGTCAAAATTTTCGAGAATAATAGATAAAATAAAAAGTTTATTTTGTAAAGGAAAATAATAAATTTAAAATACAAGGAGAAATAAAGTGAGAGAAAATAATAAAATAGTTTTACCAAATTATGAAAATAGTATTTTAAATCTAATAAATTCTATTTTAAAATACTATAATGTTGAGACACAATATAATGGTTTAAAAATATTAGATGAAGAACTAAAAAAACAATACAGAAATATTGCATTAATTATTTTAGATGGTATGGGAGAAAGTATATTAAATTTGACATCTCCAAATGGTTTTTTAAAAGAAAATCAAAAATCAATAATAACTTCAATTTTTCCTTCTACAACTGCTGCAGCAATGACAACATATTATTCAGGAAAACCACCTATTGAAACACGGTTGGATTGCTTGGTCACAGTATTTTAAAGAGTATGGACGAAGTATTGATGTTTTAGCAAATCGAGATTCATATACTGGTGAAGTTTATGGAAATGCTAAATTAGACATACAAGACTTAATAAATTATATATCAATATATGAGCAAATTGAAAAAGCTTCACCAGATGTTAAAGCATATGAAATAAATCCTTCACATTGTTCATCAAGAAGTAAAAGAAATATTAAAGCTAATACAATAGATATTTTATGTGATTATATAGAAGCTATATGTAAAAATACAGATAAAAATTTTATTTTAGCTTATAATGATAATCCAGATGGTTTATTACATAAATATGGTTGTGAGTCTATTGAAGCAAAAGACTTTGTTTTAGATGCAGAAAAGAAAATAGAAAATTTATGTAATAAATTAGCAGGCACAAATACATTATTAATTATATCTGCAGATCATGGACATAAGGATATAGAAAATATGTATGAAATTTTAAATATGGAAGATATTCAAGATTGTTTAATACTTCCTCCTAGTTTAGAAGGTAGATGTACTACTTTTTGGGTTAAAGAAGACAAGAAAACAAAGTTTGAACATATTTTTAAAGAAAAATTTAAGGAAGAATTTTTATTATATACAAAAGAAGAACTTTTAAGAAAAAATTTATTAGGATTTGGAAAAAAACATAAAAAAATAGATGATTTTCTTGGAGACTATATATCAATATCTGTTAAAGAATCAAGTTTTAAAATGGGAACTTATATTAGTAGAGAAAGTCCTGAAAAGAAATCTACTCATTGTGGTTTGTCAGCTGAAGAAATGGAAGTTCCATTAATAATAAAATAAAAATATTTATAAATATTTAAAAAAGTATTGACTTGGAGCTAACTTTAAGTGATATAAAAATAGTATAGTTTATAAAAATAACTTATAATTTAAATAAACTGGATTTATTTAAACATACAAATAGAAAGGAAATGATTTAAAATGGAAAAATCAAAAGTTTATTTTACAAAGGAGATTACTCCAGAAAATTTAATTAAAATGTATGAAGCTTTAGGACAAGAATTAAAAGGAAAAGTAGCTGTAAAGCTATCAACAGGTGAAGCAGGAGGACATTATTTCTTAAATCCAAATTTAATAAAAGACTTAGTCCATAAAGTAAATGGAACAATTGTAGAATGCAATACTGCTTATGAAGGAAAAAGAAATACAACAAAAGATCACTGGGAAACAATAAAAGATCATGGATTTTTAGATATTGCAAAAGTTGATATTATGGATGAAGAAGGAGATATGGCTATTCCAGTAAAAAATGGATTTCATTTAAAAGAAGATTATGTAGGTAAACATCTTGAAAATTATGATTCAATGCTTGTATTATCACATTTCAAAGGACATGCAATGGGTGGCTTTGGAGGAGCACTTAAAAATATTTCAATAGGAATTGGTTCTTCAAATGGAAAAGCATGGATCCATACAGCTGGAAAATCAAAAAATCCTTCAGAATTATGGGATAACTTACCAGAGCAAGATGATTTCTTAGAGTCAATGGCTGATGCAAGTGAAGCTGTAATTAATTATATGGGAAAAGAAAATATGGTATATATAAATGTTGCAAATAATTTATCAGTTGATTGTGACTGTGATTCAAATCCACATGCACCAGAAATGGCGGATTTAGGAATATTTGCATCTCTTGATCCAGTAGCTCTTGATCAAGCTTGTTATGATGCAGTAAAAAATTCTCCAGATGAAGGCAAAAAAGCATTAATAGAAAGAATGGATTCAAGACATGGAATTCATACTGTAGAAGCCGCAAATAAATTAGGAATTGGAAGTAGAGATTACGAAATAATAAACATATAATTTAAGATTATATAAAAATTATAATTAAGGAAGTTCAAAGAACTTCCTTAATTGTGCAAAAATTAAAGATAAAACATTCATTTATAAAGATAGGAGTTAAAATTTATGAAAGCATTATATTTTGATTGCACTAGTGGAATCAGTGGAAATATGACATTAGGAGCATTACTAGATATTGTAGGAGATGAAAAATATTTTTTAGATGAGATAAAAAAACTAAATGTTGATGGATATAAAATAGAAATATCTAAAAAAGTAAAAAATGGTATTACTGGTACATATGTTGATGTTATTTTAGAAAATGAACAAGATCATCATCACGAAGAACATGAACATAGCTATGATCACGAGCACGAACATCATCATGAGCATGAACATCACCATCATGAACATAGAAATCTAAATGATGTTTATTCAGTTATTGATAAAAGTTCAATAGATGATAAAGCTAAAGAATTAGCAAAAAGGATATTTATAAGGGTTGCAAAAGCAGAATCAAAAGTTCATAATAAACCGCTAGAAGAAGTACATTTTCATGAAGTTGGAGCAATAGATTCTATTATTGATATTGTAGGAACAGCTATCCTTATAAATAAAATTAATCCAGATAAAATAATATCAAGTATAGTTAATGATGGATATGGTTTTATAGAATGTGCACATGGTACAATGGCTGTACCAGTTCCTGCTACTTCTGAAATTTTTGCAAATTCTAAAGTTAAATTTAGACAAATAGATGTTGATACAGAATTAGTTACACCAACTGGTGCTGCAATTATTGCAGAACTTGCAACAGAATTTACTACATTACCTGCAATGACAACAGAAAAAATTGGTTGGGGAGCAGGCTATAAAGATTTAAGGATACCTAATGTTTTAAAAGTATATTTAGGAGATATGCAAGAAAGAAATGAAAATTTTGTTGTAATGGAAACAAATGTTGATGATTGTGGTGGAGAAATATTAGGATATACATCTGAAAAATTATTCCAAAATGGAGCATTAGATGTTTTCTACACACCAATATTTATGAAAAAGAATAGACCAGCATATAGATTAACTGTTGCATGTAAAAAAGAAGATATGTTTAAATTACAAAATATAATGTTTAGAGAAACAACAACAATAGGAATAAGATATCGTTTTGAATCAAGAACAGAACTTGGAAGAGAAATTATTGAATTAGATACAAAATACGGAAAATTAAAAGCTAAAAAAGTAATTAATAATGGGGAAACTTATATATATCCCGAATATGAGAGTGTAAAAGAATTAGCAGAAAAAAATAATATTCCATTAAAAGAATTATATAAACTTGAAGAATTAAAATAAATACTATATGACCTATAAAGGAGGACATTTATTAGCAATATGGAAATAAAAGAAATATTAGAAGAGTTAAAAGAAAATAAATTATCAGTAGAACAAGCAGAAAAAGAGATAAAAAATAATCAATACCAAGATTTAGGTTTTGCAAAAATTGATCATAATAGAAAAGAAAGAGTAGGTGTAGCTGAAGTTGTATTTTGCCAAAATAAACCAGATGAATTTTTGAGCAAAATTTATAATGCAATTTACAAAGAAGATAGTGAGGTATTAGGAACAAGAGCAAGTAAGCAGCAATACGAATTAGTAAAAAAAGATATTCCAAATGTTGAATATGATTGTATTTCAAGAATTCTTAAGATTGAAAAACCAAAGAAAAAAGTAGGAAATATAGCAATTTGCACAGGAGGAACAGCAGATATTCCTGTTGCGGAAGAAGCAGCTCAAACAGCAGAATTTTTTGGAAGCAATGTTCAAAGAATTTATGATGTTGGAGTGGCTGGAATTCATAGAATTCTATCTCAAACAGATAAATTAGATGAAGCAAATTGTATTATTGTTGTTGCTGGAATGGAAGGAGCTTTAGCATCAGTTGTAGCAGGTTTAGTTAAAGTACCAGTAATAGCAGTTCCTACTTCTGTCGGTTATGGAGCAAATTTTGGAGGGATATCTGCATTATTAAGTATGCTTAATTCTTGTGCTAATGGAGTTTCTACAGTAAATATTGATAATGGATATGGTGCAGGCTACATTGCAAATCAGATTAATAAATTAGCAATTAAGTAAATATAGACTAAAAGGATGATAAATATGTTAGAAGAATTAGAAAATAAATTAAAAGATTTAGGAAAAGTTGCTGTTAGTTATTCGGGAGGTATTGATTCAAGTTTCTTGTTATATGTAGCAAATAGTGTTTTACCAAAAGAAAATGTTATTGCAATTATTGCAAATGGTTGTATGATTTCAAGAAATGATTATAAAGATGCAATTGAATTTTTAAATGAAAATAATTTTCAATATAAAGAAATCTCATATAATCCATTGGATATTTTACAATTTAGAGAAAATCATAAAGATAGATGCTATTATTGTAAGAAAAATTTAATGTTAGCTGTAAAAATTGCGGCTAAAGAAAATGGGTTTGACAATGTTTTAGATGGAAAAAATTTAGATGATTTAAAAGTTTATAGACCAGGAAATAAAGCTACTGAAGAATTAGGAATTATAAGTCCACTTGCAGAAGCAAAATTTGATAAAGAAAAAATTAGAAAACAAGCTAAAAAATTAGGAATTAAAATTTGGAATAAACCATCTAATTCATGTTTAGCAACTAGATTTCCATATAATACAATTTTATCAAAAGAAAACTTAAAAAAAGTAGAATTGAGTGAAGTGCTTATAAAAAGTTTGGGAATACAAAGTGTTAGAGTAAGAGTACATGGAGATATTGCTAGAATTGAAGTTCCAAAAGAAGATTTTAATATAATTCTTGAGAATGATGATATTATAAATAAAATAAAAAATCTAGGTTTTAAATTTGTAACACTAGATTTATCTGGAATAAAAAGTGGTAGTTTTGATTAAAAAATATATTTTATTTAATGCTCTCTATATATTAGATTATTTTTTCTAGTATCTAGGGTGCATTTTTTTAAATTTTTTTTATTTTTTTTTAAAATATTATTTAAAACGTTTGATTTTTGGTATATAATAGCAATATATTTTAAAGAGGAGAAAAAAATGAGCAATTATTTTGAAACATTAAATCCAAAAATAAAAGAATATTTTAATATATTATCTGATGAAATACCAGAATTTTTATATGATTATATAGATACTCCGGAGATGCAAAAACAAAGTGGTATAAATGTGGCTTGTGGTATTTATTATTCTAAATTATATGATGTAACATGGTTTTCAAGTTTGGACCATAGTATTGCAGTTGCTTTAATAATTTGGAATTTTACTAAAGATAAAAAACAAACATTAGCTGGCTTATTTCATGATATTGCAACTCCATCTTTTAAACATTGTATTGATTTTTTGAATAAAGATTATGAAAAACAAGAATCAACAGAAGAGTTAACTACAGAAATTTTAAAAAAATCAAAAAAGATAATGAAATTACTAGAAAGAGATAATATAAAATTAGAAGAAATTGATAATTATCATATATATCCAATTGCTGATAATGAGACTCCAAGACTTGCTAGTGATAGATTGGAATATACTCTTTCAAATGGATTAGGAACAGTAGCGAAAATATGGGATTTAGAAGATGTAAAAGAAATATATGATAATATAGAAGTCCAGAAAAATGAAGATGGTTTATTAGAGCTGGGATTTAAAGATAAGAAAATTGCAGAAAAGTTTGTGCATGCAATGAGTAAATTATCATCTTTATATATAAGACCAGAGACTAAATTTTCTATGCAATTTATAGCAGATTCTTTAAAGAAAATGTCTGAAAAAAATTTAATTTCTATAAAAGATTTATACAATTTATCAGAAAAAGAAATTATAAATAAAATAGAAAATTGCAAATTAGGTAATATATCAAAGTGTTTTAAATTATGGGAAAATGCAACAAATGTATATGAAAGTGATGAAAAGGTAAATAATAAATATTGTGTAAATATTGATAAAATTAAAATAAGATATATTAATCCACTTGTAAAGAATAACGGAAAATATGTAAGAATTAAAGATGTTTCAAATGAAGCTAAAAATGATATTGAAAAAGCTTTAAATTTTAAAACAAAAAAATATGTATATATGAATTTTGATTTTTAAATTAAATAATAAATGGAGATTAAAAATGAAAGAAATTGTTTTTGTTACACATAATAAAGGAAAAGCTAAATCTGCAGAAAGATATTTTAATAATATTGAATTTAAAACATATGATTTTGAATTAGATGAACCAAGAAGTGATGATATAAAAGAAATAGCAACAGTTAAAGTTAATCAAGCTTTTAAAATGCTAAATAAACCATGTATTGCATTAGATACAGGATTTTTTATAGATGAATTAAATGGATTTCCAAGAGCTTTTGTTAATTTTTCATTAGATACTATTGGAATTGATGGGATTCTAAAATTGATGCAAGGAAAAGAAAATAGAAAATGCAGATTTGAAGAATGTTTAGCATATCATGATGGAAATAAAATACATTATTTTTATGGAAGGCATCCTGGAAATTTATCAACTAAAATTCAAGGAATAAATAGAGATGAAAAATGGTCTGATTTATGGTATATATTTAAACCTGAACATTTTAACAAAACTTTAGCAGAGATGGATTCAGTAGAACGAGAAGAAAGAAGAAAAATTGATGGATCAGTAGAAGCTCTAAAAGTTTTTGCAGATTGGTATAGAAAAAATGAACAATAAAAAATTAGAAAAAAAGATTTACATTTAAAATAATTCGTGGTATAAGTAATATATAAAAAATACAAAAATATAGAAAGGTAATTAAAATGTATCATTTATTAGTTTTACCAATACTTTTTATTGATTGGATTTTATTATTAGTTGCTAAATATCATGATTATAAAATAATGTATAAAATTACATTTGTTATTTTGGCAATATGTTTTGTGGCTTTTACAGTTTTATATTTACATTATGAAAATATATTGAATTTTTAAAAAGTAAAGAAAGGAGAGTTGCTATATTTTTATATAGTACAAATTGAAAATGAGTGAATTAATTATAAAAAAATGTGAAAAATGCGGTGCTTTAGTTAAAATAATTAAAGATGGAGGATGTGATATAATGTGTTGCGGAGAGCCAATGAAAACTTTGGTTCCAAATTCAGTTGATGCAGCAGTTGAAAAACATGTTCCAGTAGTAGAAATTAAAGAAGATAAAGTAATGGTTACAGTAAATCATGTAATGGAAGATGACCATTACATTGAATGGGTTAGCATGGAAAGTGATAAAAATAGTTGTACAAAATATTTTAAACCAGGTGAAACAGCAACAACACACTTTAAATATATACCAGGTTCAACAATTTATGCTTATTGTAATAAACATGGACTTTGGAAGAAAGATGTTTAATATTTATTTTAAGAATAAAAATTAATTCCTTAGAGAAAACTATTATAAAAAGTTTCTTTAAGGAATTTTTTTTATAAAATTATTTTAAGGAGAATGTTTATGAATGAACAAAAGGATTTAAATGATGATAATGAGAATGAAGAAAATGTAACAAAATATGGAGAAGAAGTTTGTACACAATTCGTATGGCTTCCTCTTAATAAACAAAAAGAAAATGCTGAAAGGTTTGATAAGATAACCAAAAAGAAAAAGTAATGCTTTGTTTTAAGCCTAAAATAGTTTTTTCCTCAAAATGCTTGCAATTTAGAAATATTGTGGTATAATATAAAAGCTGTTATTTATGAAATGGCTTTGCACTATACTTATATAGTACAAAATAAAGAAGTAATCATAAAAATGGAGGATGATTTAAAAATGCAAGTTAAGGTCGAAAAATCTGACAAAAATAATGAAATGAAATTAGAGTTTACTGTTGAGGCAAAGAAATTTACAGATGCTATGCAAAAGATATTTAATCATAATGCTAAATACTTTTCAATTCCAGGATTTAGAAAAGGTAAAGCACCTATGAATATAGTAGAAAAATACTATGGAGCAGAAATCTTTTATGAAGATGCTTTTAACGATTTATTTAGTGAAGTTTATCCGGAAGCTATAAAAGAAAATAAATTAGAAGTTATGACTAAACCAGATGTTGATATCAAACAAATGGAAAAAGGAAAAGACTTAGAATTTACTGTTACAGTAGGTGTTAAACCAGAAGTTAAACTTGGAAACTATAAAGGATTAGAAATAGAAAAAGTTGAATATAAAGTAACAGATAAAGATGTAGAAGATGAATTAAAACAAGTTCAAGAAAAAAATTCAAGATTAGTTTCAGTAGATAATAGACCAGTTAAATCTGGAGATACAACAGTTATTGATTTTGAAGGATTTGTAGATGACAAAGCTTTTGATGGTGGAAAAGCTGAAAATCATGAATTAGTTATAGGAAGTAATACTTTTATTCCAGGATTTGAAGATCAAATTATTGGTATGAAAATTGATGAGGAAAAAGATATCAAAGTTAAATTCCCTGAAGACTATTTCTCAAAAGATTTAGCTGGAAAAGATGCTACATTTAAAGTAACTTTACATGAAATAAAAGAAAAAGAGTTACCAAAACTTGATGATGAATTTGCAAAAGATGTCAGCGAATTCGATACTTTAGATGAATATAAAGCAAATATTAAATTCAAGAAAGAAGAACAAGCAGATGAAAGAGCAAAACATGAAATGGAAGATGCAGTTGTAAATAAAGCTGTAGAAGCTGCTGAAGTAGAAATTTCTGACCCAATGGTTGAACTTGAATTAGATAATATGTTACAAGATATGGATAGAAGACTTTCATATCAAGGATTTAAAATGGAGCAATACTTAAAAATGATTGGAAAAACAGTAGCTGATTTTAGAAATGAAAATAGAGAAGTTGCTAAAAATTCAATCAAAGTGAGATTAGTTTTAGAAGCTATTTGTAAAGACGCAAAAATAGAAGTTGACGAAAAAGAAATAAATGACAAAGTTACAGAGTTAGCTAAAACATATGGAAGAAAAGAAGAAGATTTAAAAGCAAATGAAGAACTAATGGAAAATATCAAAGGAACAATCGAAAATGACAAAGTTATAAAACTTTTATTAGATAATGCAAAATTAGTAGCTAAAAAAGAGGAAAAACCTAAAAAAGAAAAAAGTGAAGCTGATGACAAAAAACAAGATAAAAAGGAAGGTAAAAAAGAAGAAAAGAAATCTACTAAATCAGAATCTTCAGATAAAAAAGCATCAAGCAAAAAGTAATATAATTAAAGTAAATAGAGAAGATTACCCTTTTGATTTTAGGGTAATCTTTTTTATAATACATATAAAAAATATAGGTTTTTTTGTCGAAAAATAAATACTGAAAAATTTTTAAAAGTATTGAAAAAAATCAAGAGTTGTTATATAGTATGTATAAATTTTAAAGGAGGAAATTAAAATGGAAAAAAATACATTAATACCTTATGTAATAGAACAAACAAGTAAAGGTGAAAGATCATATGATATTTATTCAAGATTATTAAAAGATAGAATTATAATGTTAGCAGAAGACGTAAATCCAACATCAGCAAATGTTATTATAGCAGAAATGTTGTTTCTAGAATCAGAGGATCCTGATAAAGAAATACATTTTTATATTAATTCACCAGGAGGTTCTATAGTTGATGGAATGGCTATTATTGATACTATGAATTATATAAAATGCCCAGTTTCAACTATTTGTGTTGGTATGGCTGCTAGTATGGGATCTGTCCTTTTAACATGCGGAGAAAAAGGTAAAAGATTTGCAACACCTAATTCAGAAATTTTAATACATCAACCTTTAATTGGTGGAAATGGATTATCAGGACAAACAACTGATATTAAAATTCATACAGATCACTTAGTAAAAACTAGAGAAAAAATGAATAAACTATTAAGTGAAAGAACTGGTCAACCAATCGAAAAAATTATGGAAGATACAGAAAGAGATAATTATATGACAGCAGAAGAAGCTCTAAAATATGGATTGATTGACGAAATTTTAGAAAAAAGAATTTAGTAGTTCAAAAAAACAAATTTTTTGAACAGAAAGGATTGTTATGGCTAAAACAACTGGAAACAGTATAAGATGCTCATTTTGTGGAAGACCTCAAGAAGCTGTAAAAAAAATAATTGCAGGACCAAGTGGCGTTTTTATTTGTGATGAATGTGTTGCTGTTTGTCAAAATATAATGGAAACAGAAAATTTTGAAGAATATGAAGACAATGATGTATCTACAAATATTCCAAACCCTGCAGAAATTAAAAAAGTATTAGATGATTACGTAATTGGACAGGAAGAAGCTAAGAAAACTCTTTCTGTAGCAGTATACAATCATTATAAAAGAATAAATAGTTTGGATTTTTCTAATAATGATGTTGAAATTCAAAAAAGTAATATATTATTATTAGGTCCAACTGGTTGTGGAAAAACATTATTAGCACAAACTTTAGCTAAAGTTTTAAATGTTCCATTTGCAATAGCAGATGCTACAACTTTAACAGAAGCTGGCTATGTTGGTGAAGATGTTGAAAATATTCTTTTGAAACTTTTACAAGCTGCAAATATGGATGTTGAAAAAGCAGAAAGAGGAATTATTTATATTGATGAAATTGATAAAATTTCTAGAAAATCTGAAAATCCTTCTATAACAAGAGATGTAAGTGGAGAAGGAGTTCAACAAGCTCTTCTTAAAATAATAGAAGGAACAGTAGCTTCTGTACCTCCTCAAGGTGGTAGAAAACATCCACATCAAGAATTTATTCAAATTGATACTTCAAATATATTATTTATTTGTGGTGGCGCTTTTGAAGGACTTGATAATATTATAAAAGATAGAATAGGTAAAAAATCTATTGGATTTGGAGCTACAATTGAAAGTAAAAAAGATGTAAATAGAACAGAAATTTTAAAACAAATGTTACCACAAGATCTTTTAAAATTTGGAATGATTCCAGAATTTGTTGGAAGACTTCCAATAGTTGCAACATTAGATGCATTAACAAAAGAAGCATTGGTTGATATTTTAACAAAACCAAAAAATTCTTTAATAAAACAATATACAAAATTAGTTGAGTTAGATGGTGTTGAACTTGAGTTTGAGCCAGAAGCTATTCAAGCTATAGTTGATCAAGCAATAGAAAGAAATACTGGTGCTAGAGGCTTACGTTCAATAATAGAAAATATAATGAGAGATATAATGTTTGAGATTCCTTCAAATTATAAGATTACAAAATGCATTATAACAAAGGATACAGCATTAAATAAAGCACAACCAAAAATTATAATGGATGAAAATAAAAAAAGAGAGCCTTTAAAAATGAGATCAACTAATGGAAGAATGAAAAAATCAAAAAATAAAACAGCTTAATAAATATGAAATATGCCTAAATTATTAGATAAAATTCTAATGATTTAGGCTTTTTTTATGTAAAACAATTTATAATTTTATGTTATTAAAATTCTATGAATAAAAAATAAAAAAGTATTGATTTTTAAAATGAAATTAAATATAATAGTAATGAATTTTAAAAAAGTTTTTATGGGAGGTTATAATGGAAGAAAATAAAAACGAAGTAATTAAGAACAGTGCTGAAGATAATGCACCAGTAAAAAATGAGGAACCTAAAAAAAGTGACGAAGTAAAAACTGAAATAAAAAAAGAGGAGCCTAAAAAAGCTAAGGAAGCTAAATCAGAAGCAAAAAAAGCAGAGCCTAAAAAACCTAAGGATCCTGCTAAAAAGAAAAAAGGTATTATGATTGCTGTATTAATTATAATAATTATTGCTGTTATAGCAGCTGTTATTGTTTACTTTACAGTATTTCATAGAAAAACAATTGATTTAGCAGATTATATTGATGTTAAATATTATACAGATAACTCAAGTAGCTATTATTATGATGATACTGATACACCAGCATATAATGGTTATACAACAGCTCAAGTTTCATTAGATGAGGATAAATTAAAAGATCTTTTGGATAGTAAAAGAAAAGCTGAAAAATTTATTGAAAAAGCTACTTTAACAGTTGAAAATGATAATAATGGTAATTTATCTAATGGCGATACTTTAGAGATTAAAATTGATATTTCAAATAATTATTTAAAAGATGAAAAATTAAAATTAAAAGATGATACTATTACTGTTACTGTTGATGGACTTGAAGAAGCAGATGTTTTAGATTTATTTGGAGAAGATGATTTTGAAGTTGACGTTACAGGTGTTTCACCTGATTTAAGTATATCTGTAAATAATAATAGTACTAATAAATTTATAAAAGATAATGTAACATATAGTGTAGATAAATATAGTGGAGTTGCAAATGGTGATACTGTTACTATAACTGCATATTATGATAAATCAGCTGCACTTGATGAAGGAATAATAATTGCAGATGATACTTATGATTATACTGTAGAAGGTATGCCTGAATATGTAGATTCTGTTGATGAATTAAATGATACTGAATTAGAAACTTTAAGAGCAGGATTTTTAGAGAATGTAAAAGAAGCAATTACAGATGAAGGTGTATATATTATTTCAAGAAATTATGATGGAGTAGAATATGGTGCTGAATATACAACATCTGAGCCAGAGCTTATGGCAACATATTTATTAACTAAAAAAGGAACATCAAGTTCATGGAATGCTGATAACAGAGTATCAGCTATATATAAAGTAGTTTATACTATTACATCAACAGGTGCTACTTATGAGTGGTATTATGTAGCTAGTACAACTGATGTTGCTGTTCAAGATGGAAACTTATATGATGCTGAAGATATTTCTTATAGTGTTTCAGGAAGTTGGGATGATGGTAAAACTCAAGATGAAGCATATAATGATTTAATTGATTCATATAAATCAAATTATGTAATAGAAACTGTTGAATAATATAATTTCTATTGACAAAAAATGTTGTTATAAATATAATATAATAAAATTAAGTAAAAAAATATAAATATAGAAAGGGGATTTTATGGAAGAGAATAAAGACCAAAAAGCAGTAGAAGCAGAAGTTATTAAAGAAAATACTTCTTCTACAAACAAAGTTGTTGAATTTATTAAAGCTAAAAAATTAATAATAGGTGTAATTATTATAGCTATTATACTTATTATTGTTATAGTTAATTTAATAGTTGTTAGCCCAAAAGAGGCTGTTAAGAAATTTGTTAAAGCATTTGATAATGCTGATTTAGAAAAAATGGTTGATTCTATGGATGTCGCTGGATTTTATGTTTTATCTGGATTAGACGAAGATGAATATGATGATTTTTGGAGTGAATATAAAGATTTCAAAGATACAAGCGATTATGAAGATTTGATGGATAATATGAATGATACTTTAGATGATAAAGATGCCTTAGAAGAAGCAGAAGATCAATTAAAAGATCTTGATTATTCTATGAAAATAGATAAAATTAAAGAAGTAAAGAAAATATCAAGTCACTTATACAGAGTAAAAATAAAATTAAAATTAACATATGATGATGAAGAGGATACTCAAACAGTAAATTGCTATGTTATGAAAGATGGAACAAAATCATATGTAATAGATTTTAAAAATAGTTCAGGTAGTTCACTTTTAAATTCTATGTTTTAAGAGTAAAAAATAGTAGGGGGTATTTTAAAAGGGTACTCCCTCATTTTATCTAAAAATAAAGGAGATACAAATATGGATGATGAGAAAAAAGAAGAAGAATTAAAAAAGGTTAATGAGAATGAAAAAAGTGTCGAAGAAACTAAATCTGAAAGTGATGTATATATTCCAGAACAATTAGATGATGAAGATTTTGAAAAAGAAAAAGAAAAAATTAAAGCAGAAAAAGCTGCTAAAAAAGCTGAAAAAAAAGCAAAAAAACAAGCTGAAAAGGCTAAAAAAGCTGGAGAAAATGCAGATGGCGATGAAACAAAAAAAGTAGATCATAAAAAAAGAAAACAAAGAATAGTTACTATTGCAATAATAGTTATAATTATTTTATTTATTTTAATTGGAGTAGCAGGTTATTTAATTTATGCTATAAATAAACCAGAAAATGCAATTGAAGATTTTGTTTCATATGTTAATGAAGAAGATTGGAATAATGCATATAATTTAATTGATATGCAAGGATATATGACAATGGCTTTAATTGATTATGAATCTCAAGATGATTCTAATGTTAGTTATTCAGAGTTTGAAAATAAATATGATAATGTTTATAACGAACTAAATGATATAGGATATGGTCAATTGCAAGACGTTGTAGAATATGGTGAAGAAAATAGTGTTGATCTTTTGCAAACATTATTTACTGATACATCATTTACTGTAGATTCAGTTGATAGTGTTGAAAAAATTGGAGATACAAAGTTATATAAAGTAACAGTAGAACTTACAATTAAAGATGATACAGGTTCATCTAGCGATTCAACAGATACTTATGAAATGTATGTTGCTAAAATAGATGGAAAATATAAAATTGTTGGCGGAGCATTTCCTGCTATAATTTTCTACTATTATCAATATAATTATGCATATTCTTCATATTATTCAGGACAATAAAGGAGTTAAATTAAGATGTACGAAATATTCGCAGATATGCACATTCATATTGGTAGAAGTGAGAATGGAAAGCCTATTAAAATTACGGCTGCTAGAAGTTTGAATTTTGCTAATATAGCAAAAGAATGTGTTACAAGAAAAGGAATTAATTTAGCAGGAATAATAGATTGTGCTTCACCATATGTTATTGAAGATATCGAAAATTTTTTAAAAACTGGAGAAGCCTATGAACTTGAAAAAGGTGGAATAATTTATAAAGATAAAGTATGTATAATACTTGGAAGTGAAATTGAAACATCTGAAATAAATGATGAAGGAAAAACTGGAAGTGCACATAATTTATGCTATTTTCCACATTTATCAGATATTAAAAAATTCTCAAATGAAATGTCACATCATATAAAAAATATAACTTTAAGTTCACAAAGATGTGATTTATCGGCTTATGAACTTATAGATATAGTAGAAAAGTATAATGGAATTTTAGTGCCTGCTCATTGTTTTACACCTCATAAAAGTTTTTATGGTAATTGTACTTCAAGTTTAAGAAGGATTTTTAAAGAAAAATTTGATAGAATTTATGCAATAGAATTAGGATTAAGTGCAGATACATATTTGGCTGATAAAATATCAGAACTAGAAACTAAAACTTTTCTTACTAATTCTGATGCACATTCTCTACCTAAAATTGCAAGAGAATATAATAAAATGCAAGTTGAAGATATAAATTATGAAGAATTTCTAAAAGTTTTAAAAAGAGAAGATGGAAGAAAAATATTAAAAAATTATGGACTTGATCCAAAGCTAGGAAAATATCATAGAACATATTGTGAAGTTTGTAAAAAACAAATTCCAGGAATACCTCCTGTTACAAAATGTGATACATGTGATAGTAGGAATATTACAATGGGAGTTTATGATAGAATAGAAATTATAAAAGATAAAAAAGAATCAAAAAGTCCTGGTTTTAGGCCAGAATATGTTTATCAGATTCCGCTTACTTTTATACCAGGATTAGGTCAAAAAACGATAGATAAACTTTTAGAGCATTTTGGAACAGAAATGACTATATTACATAAACTTTCAAATGATGATATAGAAGCATTTGTTGGTGAAAAATTAGCAAGAAATATAGAAAACGCAAGAGATGGAAAATTTGAAATAAAAGAAGGTGGCGGAGGAGTATATGGTCATCTGACTGCTAGTTAAAAGTATTCATAAAAATGTAATTAAATAAAAAAAGCTGAATATATTTTATGTATATTCAGTTTTTTTATTTAGGAGAGTTTTTATGAAATTGATATTTGAATACATAAAAAAATATAAAATAACATATATTGGAGTAGTAATAATTTTCATAATTGGTTTGTTTATAGGGTTAATAATTAGTTTTAGAACATCTGAAGATGATAAAAAAGAGATTAAAAGTTATGTCTTAGAATCAATTCAAAGTCTAAAAGATAATAAAGATAACAAACAAGAAATTTTTATTTCAACTTTTTCACAAAATGTAAAATTTATATTTGTAACATGGCTTTTAGGATGTACAATTATTGGTGGGTTTACAATTTATATATTAATGTTATATAAAGGATTTTTAATAGGTTACATAATATCTATAGTTATAAATATCTTTGGTCTAAAACAAGGACTGACATTTTTAAATATTCTTTTGATTTTACAAAATTTGGTCCTTTTACCAGCACTGTTTTTACTTGCAACAAGTGGAATTAGACTTTATAAGGAAATTATAAAAAAAGAAATAGATTTCAAATATGAGCTTATAAGACATTGTGTAATTGGTTTTTTATGTATAGGAGTAGCGATAATTTCGAGCTGCTTGGAAGCTTATTTTGCAGTACTTTTTTTATAAAAATTTTATGAAAACTATTTACATTTTATATAAGATTTGATATAACATAAGTGTCTTATGTAAATAATTAATAAAAAGGGATGGGAGCAAAAATGGAAAAACAGATAATGAACTTTCTAAATTTTTTAGAAAATGATAAAAAATTAGTAAGTAATACTTTACAATCATACAAGAGAGATATTTTACAATATAAAGAATATGTAGAAGAGAATAATATTAATTATTTAAAAGTCAATAGTAAAACTATTGAAAAATATTTTGATTATTTAAAAGATGAGGGAAAAAAGACATCAACTATTTCAAGAAATTTGGCTTCAATTAGATCTTTTTATCAATTTTTAGTTAGAACCAAAAAAATAAAAAAAGATCCAACTATTTCTATTCAATCACCAAAAGTTGAGAAAAAAGCTCCAAATATTTTAACTTCTAAAGAAGTAGAATTATTATTAGAACAACCAAATACAGTTGATTTAAAGGGAATTAGAGATAAAGCAATGCTTGAATTTGCATATGCAACAGGAATGAGAGTTACAGAAATTATTTCATTAGATGTAAGTGATGTCAATTTTAAAGATGGATTTGTAATTTGTAAGTCAGGACGTAAAAAAAGGACCATACCTTTAGGACATATATCTTTGAAAGCATTGGAAGATTATGTAAAAACTTCTAGACCATACTTAATAAAAGATGAAAATGAAAAAGCTTTATTTGTTAATATAAATGGTAACAGACTTACAAGACAAGGTTTTTGGAAAATCGTAAAATTTTATAAAGAGCAGGCAAATATTTCTAAAGACATTACACCACACATTTTAAGACATTCTTTTGCAACTCACCTTTTGCAAAATGGTGCGGATTTAAAATCAATTCAATCAATGCTTGGACATTCAGATATATCTTCAACTCAGGTTTATATGCAATTTCAAAATGAAAATTTAAAAGAAATTTATAAAAAAGCTCATCCAAGAGCATAAGAATTTGTTTTATATAATGCTAATTTAAGAACATTGTTTAATAGCAACTAAAGTTGAACTGTTAATCAATGTTCTTTTAACTTCTAAAATAAAATATAGAAAAAAGAGGATTTTTTATGTGGATAATATTTGCAACTATAGCAGTACTTTTATGGGGAACATCAGAAACAATATTTAAGAAAATATCAACTGCAGAAAAACATAGTGTGCTTAAACTTATATCATGTAATGGATTGATGCTTGGATTATGTGCTTTAATATATATGTTAATAACAAGAACTCAAATAACTTTTGATGTTATAATTATATATCTTCCAATATCATTAATTTATATTGCTTCAATGTTTTGTACATATAAAGCAATGACTTTAGTAAAAGTATCGATATTATCACCACTTCAAAATTCATCATGTGCAATAACTACTATTCTTTGTATTTTAATATTAAAACAAAAAATAAGTATTATACAAATTATTGCAATAATAGTGATTATATTATGTATGATATTACTTTCAGTTAATAAAGATGAAGTTTTAAAATTAGAATCAGGAAATAAGGAAGAAGATGAAAGAAATGCTAAAAGAGCATATTTATTATATTTAAAAGGTATATTTTTTGCATTAGGTTATTGGCTTTTAGATGGTATAGGATCATTTATGGATGATTATACATTAGAAGCAAATTTATCTGCAGAGCAAGTAATAATAGCATTTTCATTTATATATTGTTTTGTTGGTATTATTACAAGTATATTTTTAAAAATCAAAGAGAAAGATTATAAACTTTTAGATATAAAAAATAACAAATTGAAATGGCTTGGTACTTTTATAGAAACTGCTGGGCAATATACTTATATATATGCCTTTGCATTTGGAGATGCTGTACTTGCTTCACCTTATATTGCAGCATATAGTATTGTAACTATTATACTTTCAAGAATATTCTTAAAAGAAAAGTTAACTAATAATCAATATCTATTAATTGGAGCAGTATTAATTTCGATGATAATATTATCATTTTAATTTTCTTTTCATTTTATTAACAAAAATATGTATTGCTAAATTTTTACAAGTATTGTATAATATATACCAAATTAATTATTATAGGGAGTAAAGGATGAATAAAAAATGGGAATTATATGAGCATAATGAAAAAAACGTAAAAGATGTCGCATTAAAATATAATATTTCTGAAATTTTAGCTACAGTACTTTTAAATAGAAATATTGTAAAATCAGATGAAGATATAAAAACATTTTTGGAACCAACTAGATATGACTTTCACGATCCATATATTATGCCTGATATGCAAAAGGCTGTTGATAGAATTATGAAAGCAATAAAAAATAAAGAAAAAGTCATTATATATGGAGATTATGATGTTGATGGTATAACTAGTACAATGGTTCTAAAAAGCTTTTTAGACGAAAATGGATTAGAGACAGGATATAAAATACCAAACAGATTACATGAAGGTTATGGACTTAATAAAAATGCAATTAAAGAAATTGCAGACCAAGGATATAAACTTATAATTACAGTTGATTGTGGAATATCTGGAACTGAAGAAATAAAATATGCTTATGAATTAGGTATGGAAGTTATAGTTACAGACCATCATGAACCATTAGATACAATACCAGATGCAGTGGCTGTTATTGATTGTAAAAGAGAAGATAATACATATCCATTTAAAAGCTTAGCTGGATGTGGAGTAGTATTTAAACTTATACAAGCTTTATCTCAAGTTATGGGGCTAGATGAAAAAGAGTATTTAAAATATTTAGATATTATTTGTATAGGAACTATTTCAGATATTGTCCCATTAATTGATGAAAATAGAGTAATAGCCAAATTAGGGCTTAAACTTGCAAGTCAAACAAGAAATTATGGTTTAGCATGTTTATTAAAAATTTGTGGTTTTAGTGATGTTAGTTCTAATTCAATTTCTTTTGGAATAGCTCCTAGGATTAATGCCTGTGGTAGAATGGGACATGAAGAAGAAGCTTTAAAGCTATTTTTAAGTAAAGATTTAGAAGAAGCAAAAAATATTACTATAAAATTAAATGAGTTTAACAGAAAAAGACAAGAAATAGAAAAAATAATTTTTGATGAAGCAATTGAACAAATAGAAAAAAATAATTTAGATAAAAAATCAATAATAGTTATAGGACATGAAAATTGGCATCATGGAGTAATTGGAATTGTTGCATCAAAAATTACTGATTTGTATTATAAACCTTGTATTTTAGTATGTTTTGAAGATGGTATGGCAAAAGGATCAGGAAGAAGTATTCCTGGATTTGATTTGCATAATGCATTATGTGAATGTAGTGAATTATTAGAAAAATATGGCGGTCATGAAATGGCAGTTGGTGTAAATTTAAAAATGGAAAATTTCGAGAAATTTCGAGATAAAATGGAATCAATTGCAAGTAAATGTCATACAGAAGATTTAGTTTCAATTATAAAAATAGAAAAAGAACTAAATTTAAGTGAAATTACAATTAGTGATA
Organism: uncultured Clostridia bacterium; assembly: GCA_944389125.1. Classification (GTDB taxonomy): domain Bacteria; phylum Bacillota; class Clostridia; order TANB77; family CAG-508; genus Scatovivens. The sequence goes on from CALXLF010000006.1 coordinate 43,414, forward strand.
TTGAGAGCTTGAAACTATTAGAACCATTTGGAGAGGAAAATAGAATACCATTATTTTTATTTAAAAACTTAAAAATAGATTCAATAAGAACATTATCTGAAGGAAAACATTTAAAATTAACTTTAAAAGATGATAGAAACATTGTACAAGCAATAGGATTTAATATAGGTAATTTAGTTAATGAATATCGCTTAGGTGATAAAGTAGATGTTGTTGGATGCTTAGAAATTAATGAGTTTAATGGAAAAAGAACAATACAGATAAATATTAAAGATATTCGTAAATCAATATAAAAGGCTCTAAAAAAAGTGGCATCTTGCACATTTTTATTTTGAGTCCAAAAAGAAGTATGATTTTTATTTAGGTTAAAATCAAATTGCTATTTTTTAGAATTATTTTGTAGTAAAGGGGGGATAAGTATGCAAGATAAAAGCGAAAGTGTAACAATTGAAGATATAATAAAAAATCAAAAAGCAAATTATTCAAAGTCAAATTCTAAACTAATAAGAAAAGCATATGACTTTGCTAAAAAATATCATGGTGATCAAAAGAGAAAATCAGGAGAGTCATATTTAGTGCATCCATTAAATGTTGCATATATTTTATCAACATTAGAATTAGATGATGAAACAATTTGCGCTGCTCTTTTACATGATGTTGTTGAAGATACTCCTGCTACAAATGAAGATTTAATTCGTGAATTTGGCGTATCTGTTGCAAATATGGTTGCTGGTGTTACAAAACTTGGTAAGATCCAATATACTACAGCAGAAGAAGAACAAGTAGAAAATTACAGAAAAATGTTTTTAGCAATGGGTAAAGATATCCGCGTTATATTGATTAAACTTGCTGATAGACTTCATAATATGAGGACTTTAAAGTATCTTTCAAGAGAAAGACAACTTGCAAATGCTAGAGAAACAATGGATTTATATGCTCCATTGGCAAATAGACTTGGTATTTATTCATTAAAATGGGAATTAGAGGATTTATCTTTTAAATATCTTTATCCAGATGAATATAGAGAAATCGTTGTAGGTCTTGATAAGAAAAGAGAAGAGCGTTTGGAATTTCTTGATGTAATAAAAAAAGATTTAGCAAAAGAATTAGATCGTCAAAAAATAAAGGTAGAAATTACAGGACGTGCAAAACATCTATATAGCATCTATAGAAAAATGCAAAGAGATAATAAAACACTTGATCAAATATATGATTTATTTGCATTAAGAATTTTAGTGAATTCAGTAAGAGATTGTTATGCTGCACTTGGTGTTGTACATGAGATGTATACTCCAATGCCAGGAAGATTTAAAGATTATATTGCAGTTCCAAAGAAAAATATGTATCAGTCAATACATACTACTGTTTTGGGACCAAAAGGAGTTCCATTTGAAGTTCAGATACGTACTTGGGAAATGCATAGAACAGCTGAATATGGTATTGCAGCACATTGGGCATATAAAGAGGCAAGTAACAAAGGTAAGAAACAATCTGTAATTGTAACAGAAGATAAGTTGGCATGGCTTCGCGAAACTTTAGAATGGCAAAAAAATACTCAAAATCCAGATGAGTTTTTAAATACTTTAAAAACAGAATTATATGATGAAGAAGTTTATGTATTTACTCCAAAGGGATTAATCAAGGCTTTACCTAGAGGAGCAACTCCAATTGATTTCGCTTATTCCATTCATGAACAAGTTGGACATAAAATGGTTGGATGTAAAATAAATAGTAAGATAATGCCAATTACTACACCACTTAAAAATGGAGATATTGTAGAAATTTTGACCTCAGAAAATTCAAAAGGACCAAGCCGTGATTGGTTAAAATTTGTAAAAAGTTCATCAGCAAGAAGTAGAATAAATCAATGGTTTAAAAAAGCTCAAAGAGCAGAAAATATTGAAAGAGGTAAAGATATAATAGAAAAAGAAGCTAAAAAGCTTCCTGTTAAAGAATCTGAATTATTTAGTAGAAATGATTGGGTAAAATTTGCCCTTGACAAATATCATTTTGCAACCTTAGATGATATGTATGCAAGCGTTGGTTTTGGTACAATTTCTCCAAATAAAATTTTAGCAAGACTTTTAGAAAAATATAATGAAGAACATGAAGAAGAAAACTTTGATAAAAAAATTGAAGAATTAGCTCTTTCAAATTCAAGACCTTCATATAAACCATCTAAAAATGGTATTATTGTAAAAGGAATTGATAACTGTTTAGTAAAACTTTCAAAATGTTGTAATCCACTTCCTGGAGATGATATTATTGGATATGTAACAAAAGGTAGAGGAGTTTCTGTTCACCGTACAGATTGTCCAAATATAAATGAATTATTAGAAGATGAAAATAGAATTATTGATGTATATTGGTATGATGAAGCTGAGCGCGGTTCATATGTGGTTGATATTGAAGTTTTTGCAACAGATAGAAATGGACTTCTAAGAGAAATTTTAAAACAAATTGAAAATGCATCAGTTAAATTAGTTGGCGTTAATACAAGAACAACAAAAGAAAAAATTGCAATTATGAATATTTCTTTAGAAACTTCTAGTAAAGATGAATTGCATAAAGCTGTAAATCAAATAAGAAAAGTAGAAGGAGTATATGATATAAAACGTAAAAGAGGATAAAAATTCCTCTTTTTTAATTATATTATTAAGAATAGTTTAAACTTATATTAAGCTTTCCTTAAAGTCATTTATTAGTCACTTTATTATGATAATATTGATAATATAAAGTAAAAGATTAATATTGCTTGAGGAGAGTTTAAATTATGAAAAATGATGAAAAAAGCAATTTAATAGATGTTCCAAATGAAAAGTCAAATAAAGATGTGATATTTTTAAAAATTATTAAATTATTTTGGATATTTTTAATTGGAAGTTTTATAGGTTATATAATAGAAATGATAGTTGGTTTAGTACAGAATGGTCATTTTGTATCTAGGCAGGGACTATTATTTGGACCATTTATACAAGTTTATGGAGTTGGACTTATTGCATATTATTTAGTTATTTCAAATTTAAAAAATAGAAATTATATAAAAGTATTTTTTATTTCGATGTTTTTAGGAGGAATAGTAGAATATTTATTTTCTTTTTTTCAAGAAATTTGTTTTGGAACTATTTCATGGGATTATAGTAATTTAATATTCAATATTAATGGAAGAACTAGTTTGTTACATTGTTTATATTGGGGGACAGGAGGAGTATTATTTGCAAAATTGCTTTTACCTTTAATATATAAAATGACTCATTTATGTAAAAATGCTTATTTTAAATGTATAACATTATTTTTATGTTTATTTATTTCTTTTGATATTATTATTTCTGGTATGGCGGGAACAAGACAGTTAGAGAGAAGAAATAATATACCTCCTAAAGGATATTTGGATAATTTTTTTGACCAGTATTATCCAGATGAAAAATTAGAAAAAATATATTCAAATGCTAAACAAGTATGTAAATAGGAATATTTCATAAAAAATTTAATTTGATTTAAGAGTTTTTTATGTAAATTACATTTTGATTACAAATTAAAAATATATATTGAATCTGCAAAAATGATATGATATTATTGTTACAGTTATTTTAATAATATATAAGAGAAAATTTATTGATATATAAGGTTTACATTAATTTTAAATTAAAAAATTATTGTAAACCTATATTTATATGCAATACAAAAAATGAAGGGTAAAACTTTCCAAAAACACTTGACATAAGTACTTTTGACTGATATAGTAGAATTACTTTGGTAAAAAATATTTTATAAGGAGATGTTTTTATGTTAATACAAAGACCTAAAGGTACTAAAGATTTACTTCCTGAAGATACTGTTAAATTGCAGTATATAGAAGAAAAAGCAAAAAATGTTCTAGAAAGTTATGGATTTGGAGAAATTCGTCTTCCTGTATTTGAACATACAGAACTTTTTCAAAGAGGTGTTGGAGAAACAACAGATGTTGTTCAAAAAGAGATGTATACTTTTGATGATAAAGGTGGAAGAAGCATAACACTTCGACCAGAAGGAACAGCTGGAGCAATAAGGGCATATCTAGAAAATGGAATGGCAAGTAGACCAAGTCCTGTAAAATTATGGTATAATATGGCAATGTATAGATATGAAAATGTACAAAAAGGTAGATTAAGAGAATTTCACCAAATTGGAGTTGAAGTTATAGGTGCTAGTTCATATTTAGCTGATGTTGAAACAATACTTTTAGGTAAAAGATTATTTGATTCGTTAGGAATAAAAAACATAAAAATTAATTTAAATAGTATTGGATGTCCAAAATGTAGAGGAAAATATCAGAAGATTTTAAAAGAATTTATTGGAAAAAATTTGGATAGTTATTGTGATACATGTAAATCTAGATTTGAAAAAAATCCAATGAGAATATTAGATTGTAAAGAAGAAAAATGTAAGAAATTAAATGTAGGTGCACCAAAAATGATTGATTACTTATGTGAAGAGTGTCAAACTCATTTTGATAATGTAAAATCTGCATTAAATTCTCAAGGTGTTTCTTTTGAAATTGATAGCAATATTGTAAGAGGTTTAGATTATTACACTAAAACAGTATTTGAATTTATAAATGAAAAAAATGGACTTACTGTTTTAGGTGGAGGAAGATATGATGGATTGGTTCAAGAATTAGGAGGTGCTTACACTCCTGCGGTTGGATTTGCAACTGGTATTGAAAGATTAGTTGAAATGTTTGAGGAAGCAAATCAAGGACTTGTTCAAGAAAAAGTTCCGGCTTTATACATATTATCTGTTGGAAATGAAGAAAATAAAAAGGCAATTCAAATTACTGAAGCTTTAAGAGATAATAATATTTATGTAGAAAGAGATTTATATGAAAGAAGTTTTAAATCTCAGATGAAATATGCAGATAAAATAAAAGCAAAATATTTATTAGTAATTGGAGAAAATGAATTATATAGTAATTTAGCTAAAATTAAAAATATGTCGACAGGAGAAGAAATTGAAATTTCCTTAGATATTACTGATATTTTAAATATAGTAAAGTAAATTACTTGATTTTTTATAAAGCAAAATGATATTATAATTAAGAAAGTTTTTTTAAGATTTATTTATGAGAGGAGAAAAAGAATGGTAAAAAAAGTTGCAATTTTAACAAATGGTGGAGATGCTCCTGGTTTAAATGCTGTAATTAGAGCAATCGTAAAAACAGCAAGAACATATGGAGTGGAAGCTTATGGATATATAGAAGGTTATAAAGGATTATTAAACAATAATTACGTAAAATTGGATTTACAAGGAAATGCTTCAGGATTACTTAACAAAGGTGGAACTATTATTGGTACTTCTAATAGTACAAATGTATTTAACTATAAAGTAGTAAATGATGATGGAAGTGTAGAATATAAAGATCTTTCTGATATCTGTGTTAAAAATATTCAAGAAGCAGGATTTGATTGCTTATTTACTCTTGGTGGAGATGGAACTCAAAAATCAAGTAGAGATTTCTCTTTAAAAGGAGTAAATTGTATCGGTGTACCAAAAACTATTGATAATGATGTCGCTCATACAGATATGACTTTTGGATATAATACAGCTGTTTCAGTTGCGGTAGAAGCATTAGATAGACTTCATACAACTGCTGAAGCACATCATAGAATAATGGTATTAGAGACAATGGGAAGATATGCAGGATGGCTTGCTTTAGAATCAGCAATTGCAGGAGGTGCCGATGTGGCATTAATTCCAGAGATTCCTTATGATATAAATAAGGTTGTAGATAAAATTAATGAAAGAAGAGCTAGAGGAAAAGAATTTTCTATTGTTGTAACTTCAGAAGGAGCAATGCCAAAAGACGGAACGATAACTGTAAAGAAAACCTTAAATGACGGTTCAGGATTAGATAACATTCGTTTAGGTGGAGTTGGTGAAAAATTAGCTGGTCAACTTGAAGAATTAACTGGTATGGTTGCAAGAAATACAACTTTAGGATATGTACAAAGAGGAGGAAGTCCATCAGCATTTGATAGAGTTCTTTCTACAAAATATGGATGTAAAGCAATGGAACTTGCAATGGCAGGAATATTTAATGTTTTAGTAACATATAAAAATGGGGCAATGAGTTATATTTCATTAGAAGAAGTTGTTGGAAATAATAAAAAAATTGGAGCTGCTTCAGGAAATACTAAAGAAAGTAATATTAGAAAAGTTCCAATGGATGATGATTTAATTAAAGTTGCAAGAAATTTAGGAATTTGTTTAGGAGATTAAAAAAGGCATATTATTTAAAAGTCTTTAATATAATTAAACAAATATAATTAAAGAGGGCTTTTAAATAATGATAAATTTTGCTGTTATAAATTTAAAAAGCACTATAAAAAATTTTAGTAAAATTATTATAGTGCTTTTATTAATAATTGGAATTGTAAATTTAAGTGATTTAATAAAAAATAATAAAATAAAATTAGATTATATTGATATAGTAAAAGCTTGTATAAATTATAAATTTGATGAAAAAAAAGAAGAAGATAATTCTTTAGAAAAAATAATATTTTATCAAGAAATGCCTATTTTAGCAGCTGCAAATGATATTATAGATAATGATATTTCAGAAACAATTTCAGAATCCTCTTCTAATTCTGAAATAAATTCTGAAGTAGATAATACTGTAACTGGTGTACAACCAGAAGAAACATCTGAAGCTTCTGTAGTTTCAAATGAAAATACTGATTTAAGAAATGTGACTACAGAAGTAATATCAGAAAATAATATTGCTGAAAATTATAATACATTATATGGAAATGTTAAAATAAAAAATGAAACCTCATTTAATTTAACTCAAGATATACTTACTCCAAATGTTGAATTTACAAATAAAAAAGATATTGTTATTTTCCATACTCATACATGTGAGAGTTATACTCCAACAGAAGCTAATTCATATGTTGCTTCTCGGAAATTATAGAACAATTGATTTAAATTATTCAGTTGCAAAAGTTGGAAGTACATTAACTGATTTATTAACAACTAAAGGATATAATGTTTCACATTTATTGACATATCATGATTATCCACAATATAATGGATCCTATACAAGGTCTTATGAAACTGTAAATAATTTTTTGACGTCAAATAATTCAAATGCACAAGTTGTTTTAGATATTCATAGAGATGCTGTTCGGAAGTAATAGTTCATATGCTCCTAGTGTAAAAATAGGGGATGAAGTAGTTTCTCAATTAATGATAGTAGTAGGAACAAATGGAGGAGGATTATCACATGATAATTGGCAAACAAATTTAAAGTTTGCAATAAAGATTGTAGAAAAAGCAAATGAAATGTATCCAGGATTATTTAGACCTATTATAGTAAGAAATTCAAGATATAATCAGAATTTAGCTGATTGTGCTTTAATAGTTGAAGTTGGTGCAACTGGAAATACATTAGAACAATCAAATGGTAGTATGAAATATTTTGCAGAAGTATTGGAAGAAGTTATGAAATAAAGTTATTTGAAAAATTTTTTTCAAATTTAAAAGGAGAAATAACATGTTAATAATCGTAGAAAAATATTTAACTATTTTCTTTATTTATTCATTTTTAGGATGGACAATGGAAACTATAAATGGATTTATTATAACAAAAAAATTAGTAAATAGAGGATTTCTAATTGGACCATATTGCCCTGTTTATGGAGTTGGTGTATGCCTTTTAACAGTTTGGCTTAGTAAATATGTAGATGATATACCAATAATGTTTTTTATGTCAATGTTAATTTGTGGTACATTAGAATATTTTACAAGTTATATAATGGAAAAGATTTTTAATGCTAGATGGTGGGATTATTCAAAAAGAAAATTTAATATAAATGGACGTATTTGTTTAGAGACATTAATTCCATTTGGTATTGCAGGAGTTGTATTAGTAAAATTTGCAAATCCTTTTTTCTTACAAGTTTTAAACTTTAATGGATTAAAATATATTTTACTAGTTATTTGTATTATATTTATAATAGATTTTATATTTTCATTTAAAGGAATTCTAGGATTTAGAAAGACTACAAAACAAGTTGAAAAAGAAGTAAAAGACAATACTGAAGAAATTTCAACTCATATGAAAGAATTAGCAACAGAAAAATATGAAGAGATAAAGGAAGTAGCAATTAGGAAAACACAAGCATTTCAAGTTGCTACAACTCAGACTATTATTAGATTAAAACAAAGTGCATCTGAAAGAATTACAGGTGCAAAAGAAGATCTGCAAGATATGAGTAGAAAAATAAATATTTCTTATAAAAGAGCAAAAAGAAATGTACAATATAGAGGTCAAAAATTATTAAATAATTTAATGGAATCAAGAGAAAAAATTAGAGAAAGATTTTTAAAATCTGAAAGTGAAAAAGCAGCAAATAAATTGGTAAGAGAAAGAGTAAAAGAAAAATCTTGGCTTACAAGAAGACTTTTAGATGCTTTCCCAAATGTACAAATTAAATTAAAAAGTAAAAAAGATAATAAAAATAAGTAAAATAAAAGAGCCATGCTTTTATATAAGTAAAGGCTCTTTTAACTTTTTATTTCTAAAACTTTGCGAGTATAATCTAAATTTCCTAAAGGTTGTTTTTTAAAACCTAAAGTATATATATTAGTTGCTAAAATATCTTTCATCATCATACTTTGAAGATGCATGTCTCTATTGTTGTCTAAGAATTTTTTTACAGAAACTACTATTTTTATTTTAGGATTGTTTTCTGCAATTGCAGAAATAATACGTTTTCCATGTTTATTAAATCCTAAAACTCTTATGTATGGAGTCACTTTTTTAGACATGGCCATATCTTTTTTAGTTATGTTTAGTAAGCTATAAAGTAATATTCTACGTATTCTTGTTTCAGTATATCGTTTTGACTTAATTTTTTGAATTAGATCTTCTAAATTATTAGTCATATTTGAAGCTTGTTTGATTTTATTTTCTAATCCTTCAGTTACATCAGGAAGATTTGCTATTTCTGTAATAGTCATTTTTCTTAAATTGTAAATGATTTCTTTTTCAAAAACTTTTAGAGAAGGAACTATTTTTCCCTCTTCTGTAAGTCTTTCAATAACATCATAAGTCTCATAAGGAACTACTGCATGAATATTTTTATTTTGCATAATCATAGTTCTAATAGCAGTTGCACTGGCAACACCGTTTTTTATATCATTTGAATTATAATCATTATAGTTTCTTTTTATTGTAATTGGGGTAATATTTGATTTAGATCTCTTTAGTGCTTTTAGATACTCAATGCCTAATATGTTATTAGGATTTTGTAATGCTTCTGTATAAATAGGAGAAGTGCCAAAATACATCTGTATTGCAATTTCACGAGCTTTAGGATATGAAAGCCCAGAACGTAATTGTCTTTTTAAAATTTCAGAAAAATCTTTAGGTTCTTTTGCTAAAACATTTGCTACATCATTTAAAGGTTTTATTTCACCAATTTCCGATCCGAATGATAAATAATCTATAATACCTAAACTATTTAATATTTTAATAGCTCCATCTGCAAAGTTTTCTGCACTGGATATTGCGTAAAGTGTAGGAAGTTCTATAATTAAATCAATACCTTGTTTTAAAGCCATTTCTGTTTTAGCCCATTTATCTGTAAGTGAAGTATCTCCTCGTTGAGTAAAGTTTCCACTCATGATAGCAATTGTAAAATCGGCTTTTGTCATTTCTAAAGATTTTTTAAGATGCAGAATATGTCCGTTATGAAAAGGATTATATTCTGAAACAATTCCTAAAACACCACTCAAAATAAATCACCACCAATATATTGTAAAATTTAAAGATTATTGATATAATATCATAGAAATTTGATTTTGTAAATGGATATGATTTAAGAAAGGCGAGAAAAATGGTAATAATAGGTGTAACTGGAAATAGTGGTGCAGGAAAAGATACTGTAAGTGAAATTTTAAAAAGTGAATTAGATGCAATTGTAATAAATGCTGATACAATTGTAAAGGAAAATCAAAATCCAAGTAATGATTATTATGAAAAAATTGTAGATTTATTTGGAAAGAATATTTTAAAAAATGATAAAAATATAGACAGAAAAGCTCTAGCAAATGAAATATTTAAAAATGAAGAAAAAAGAAATGAATTAAATAAAATTACTTTTGAATGTGTTCAAAAAGAAGTTGAAAAAATTTTAAATGATAACGAAGACCAAAAATATGTTATATTAAATTTTCCTCTTCTATATGAAGGAAATTTTGATAAGTTATGTAAATATGTTATTGCAGTAACAGCTGATGAGGATACAAAAATAAAAAGAATTACAATAAGAGATAGAATTTCTATTAGCAGTGCAAGACTAAGAATTGAATCACAGAAAGCAGAAGACTTTTATAAATCTCATGCTGATTTCTTAATAGATAATTCAGGTAAAGTTGATTATAAAGAATTAAGATTAGAAGTTGTAGGCGTTGCTAAAAAAATAAAAGAAAATAGTTAAAGCTTATGTACTTAATTAAAAAAGAAAGGATAAAGAAATGGCTGATGAAGATTTAAAAAAAGTTACTATATATACAGATGGAGCTTGTAGTGGTAACCCTGGACCTCGGTGGATGGGGAGCAATACTTATTTATAATGGACATCAAAAAGAAATATCTGGAAATAATCCAAGTACTACTAATAATATTATGGAGATGACAGCAGTTATTGAAGCTCTTAAACTTTTGAAAGAAAAATGTGATATTACTATTCATAGTGATAGTGCATATGTAGTAAATTGTTTTGTACAAGGTTGGATTGAGAATTGGCAAAAAAATAATTGGAAAACTGCTGATAAAAAACCAGTAAAAAATAAAGAACTTTGGCAAGAAATGATAAACTTGCTTAATAAACATGTATATAAATTTGTAAAAGTAAAAGGCCATAGTGATAATGAACTAAATAATAGATGTGATTATTTAGCAACTAATGCAATAAAATCATTAGAAAATATATAAGGAGATGTTTTATAAAAAAATGAAAGTATCAGATTTTAATTATGATTTACCAGAAGAACTTATTGCTCAACATCCATATGATAAAAGAGACGAAGCAAGACTTATGGTATTAGATAGAAAAACACAAAGAATTGAACATAAAGTTTTTAAAGATATTATTGATTATTTAGAACCAGGAGATTGCTTAGTTATAAATAATACAAAAGTTTTGCCAGCAAGACTTTTAGGTAAAAAAGATACAGGCGCAAAAATAGAATTTTTACTTTTAAAAAGACTAGATGGAGATTATTGGGAAGTAATGGTAAGACCTGGTAATAAATTAAAACCAGGTACAAAAGTTTCATTTGGAGATGGAATATTAAAAGCTGAAATTTTGGAAGTACTAGAAGGAGGAAATAGAAAAGTTAAATTTGAATATAATGGAATTTTTAATGAAATTCTTGATAAAATTGGATTAATGCCTCTTCCACCTTATATAAAAGAAACTCTAAAAGATAAAGATAAATATCAAACAGTATATGCAAAATATGATGGCTCAGCAGCAGCTCCAACAGCAGGTCTTCATTTTACAGAAGAATTATTAGATAAAATAAAACAAAAAGGTGTGGAAGTAGCAAATGTTACTTTACATGTTGGAATTGGAACATTTAGGCCGGTAAAAGTTGAAAATGTAGAAGATCATCATATGCATTCAGAACATTTTTACATAAAACAAGAAGATGCAGACAAAATAAATAAAGCTAAAGATACAGGTCATAGAGTTATAGCTGTTGGAACAACATCATGTAGAGTATTAGAATCTATAGCAGATGAAAATGGAAGAGTTGCTCCAACAGAAGGAGATACAAGTATATTTATTTATCCAGGATATAAGTTTAAATGTTTAGATTGTTTAATTACAAATTTTCATCTTCCAGAATCAACATTAATAATGTTAGTCTCAAGTTTAGCAGGAAGAGAATTTATTTTAAGAGCTTATAATGAAGCAGTAAAAGAAAAATATTTATTTTTCAGTTTTGGAGATGCAATGTTTATAAAATAGTTTTTATTAATGGGGGTTTCATTAATGAATAAAGAATCTAAAGAAAAAATTAAAAAGTTAAGACAAGAAGGAAAATATGATGAAATTTTTGCTGAATTTGGCTCAAGAGAATATGTAAATAATACTCCAATAAGCATTAGAAAAGCTGAACTAAAAAAATTAAAAAAGAACGGAAGATATGAAGACATATTTAATAAGTATGGTAAATATGAATATAATAAAATCCTTGTAAAAGCAATGTTTGATGAAATAAGAGAAGCAAAAGGATTAGGAAAAGCTCTTTTATGGAGATTAAAAAGATTTGCAATAAGAGGTACAAGTCTTTCTCTTGCAACTGCTGCTACTTTATCACTTGGTTTTTCAATGGCTAATCAAGATTTGGTAAATGAAAATGCAATAACTTATGCAAAAGAAATTGAAAACTACAATGAGAAAATAGATGATTATGCTTCAAAAGTAAAAGCTATGAAATTGAGTGATATTCAAATTTTCATGAAAGTAATGGATGATATGTGGAAAGGCATTAAAGGTTATAAACAACCTGCAAGAGATATACATGGCTTTTTAGAATTAGAGTTAGCAGATGAAGATGGATATGGTGTATGTAGAAATATGGCAAGTGATATAGCTAGAAAATTACAAGAAATAAATCCAGATTATAATGCAAGAACAATTACTGTTTATTTAGAAGAAGGATTTAAAATAGCAGATATTGAAAGAAATGTAATTGAAGATAATGAAACTATTCAAGAATCTAATGATGAACAAACTGAAAATTCTAGCGATTTTGATATTACAAAGATTACAGGAAATCATATGGTAACATTAGTTGATATAAAAGATGAAAATTTAACTTTAGCTTTAGATCCAACTAATCCTGGGATTGGAATATATAAAGATGGAAATATTCTAATGCTTAATACAACTGATGGAAACTTAGTAAAATATGATACTAAAGAAATTGTGACAACTCTATTTTTTAGAACAGGATTTGACGCTCCTTTTAAGTCTATCTCAGATTTTATTTCTAGTTTTAAGGATAGTTCAATGTCTTTAGATGAAATAATTGCTAAATATGGATTAGAAGCTCAAAATAAAGCTTTAACAGAAGTTAGAGCTTTAGAAATTGCAGGTTCAGCAATAAATCAATTACAAGCAAATAAAGAAGAAAATGATTTTGAAAAAAGAATAAAAGTTGATGTTTCACAATTAAAAGATAGTGATTCTCAAAACAGTACCCAAATTGAACAACAAAAAGCTGATTTAGAAAGAAAAGATACAGAACAAGAAATTGATAAATAATAATATTAGGAGGAATAAAATGACACAACCAATTACATATGAATTATTACATGTAGATAAAAATTCAGGAGCGAGAAGAGGAGTAATACATACTCCTCATGGAGATATTCAAACTCCTGTTTTTATGCCTGTTGGTACTCAAGGAACAGTAAAAGCAATGACTACCGATGAATTAAAAGATATGGTTCATGCTCAAATTATTTTAGCAAATACTTATCATTTATTTTTAAGACCAGGTCATAAACTTATTAAAGAAGCAGGTGGACTTCATAAATTTATGAACTGGGATAGAGCAATTTTAACAGATAGTGGGGGATTCCAAGTTTTTAGTTTAGGTGCTTTAAGAAAAATAACAGAAGAGGGAGTAGAATTCCGTTCACATTTAGATGGAAGTAAACAATTTATTAGCCCAGAGGTCTCTATAGAAATTCAAGAAGCATTAGGTTCAGATATTATGATGGCTTTTGATGAATGTTGTCCATATCCTTCAAGTTATGAATATACAAAAAAATCTATGGAAAGAACAACCAGATGGGCTGCTCGTTGCAAAGAAGCACAAACAACTGAAAATCAAGGACTATTTGGAATAATACAAGGAGGATTTTTTGAAGATTTAAGAAGGATTAGTGCAAATGATTTAAAACAAATGGATTTTCCAGGTTATGCAATAGGAGGAATAAGTGTTGGAGAACCAAAAGAAGAGTTTTTGAAAATGTTAAGATTTACAACTCCTCTAATGCCTGAAAATAAACCTCGTTATCTAATGGGAGTAGGAACACCAGATTATTTAATTGAAGCTGCAATTAGTGGAATTGATATGTGTGATTGTGTTTTACCAACAAGAATTGCAAGACATGGAACTGCTATGACAAGTCATGGAAAATTAGTTGTAAGAAATGCAACATATGAAAGAGATTTTACTCCAATAGATGATGAATGCGATTGCTATACATGCAAAAATTATACTAGAGCATATATAAGACACTTATTAAATGCAAAGGAAATTTTAGGTGTAAGATTATTATCAATTCATAACCTAAGATTCTTGACTAAATTAATGGAAAGCGTTAGAATAGAAATAGAACGTGATAATTTATTGAATTTTAGAGATGAGTTTTATAAAAAATATGGTTATATTAAATAAGATTATTATAATTAAATTATACCTAGAAGGGGGTTTATATGGTAGGGTTTGATAAAAACGTTTTTATAAACGACGAAAAGCCATCAGGCAAGAAGAAAATGATTCTAATTGGAATCATTACATGTATAGTTTTAATTGTTATTTTAACAGTTTTAATTTTATTTTATAAGCAAGTTGATGCAACAACTTTTAAACTTTTTATAGATGGTACGCAAGTTAAATGTTCAGATGATTTCTATATTCAAGATGATGCCGGAAATATATATGTTAAAGCAAGAGAATTAGCTGGATTAATCGGTTGGTCATATCAAAATGGTGAATATGGTTCATTTACAGAAGATACTAATAGCGGATATATGCAAAACGAATATGAAGTAGCATCATTTGTAGCTGATTCTACTAAGTTAAAAAAATATATTGAGGCCGCAGAAACTGATGATGAAGATAACGAAGATAATAAGAATTCATCTGAAGATAGTGAATCTGAAAATACTTTAGATATTACAGTTTATTCTGAGAACGGAACATTAGAATCTATGGATTTAGATTTACCTGTAATTTCTCTTAATGACCAATTATATATTCCTCTTTCATGTATAAATGATATATGTAATTGTAGTTATGATTATGAACAATATAGAATGTATATTTATGATTTAAATTATTTAATACAAGTAGGACTTCAAAATGCTGCAAATTATGGGTATACAAGCATTAGTGGAACTTACGAAAATTTAAGAGCATTAGCATATGGAATGTTAGTTGCAATAGATAATTCGGGAAGATATGGTGTTGTAAATCTTAATACAGGTGATTCATTATTAGGGTTTAAATATTCAGATATGGTATTTAATCAAAATGTAAAAGAATTTATGGTAAAAGCTTCTGATGATACAGTAGGAATTGTTTCTTATGATGGAACTGTTATTATATCACCTAAAAATTATGATAATATATCAGTTCTTAGTGATGAATTAGGTCTATATTTGATTGAGCAAGACTTACAATATGGAGTTATGAATAGGGAAGGAAATACAATAGTTTATCCAGAATATGATAGTATAGGACTATCTGATGAAGCAGCATATGTTTTTGATTATCATGCAGAAGATAATAAATATGTAATTTTTGATAATACAATTGTTGTAGAGTCAGACGGAAAATATGGATTCTATAATTTAGAAGGAGATAATGTTTTATCAGTTAATTTCCAAAATGTTGGTTATATTTCTGAAACAGATAAATTAGCTTATGAAAATTCTCTTAAAGATTCTTCTGGATCTTCAAGTAAATCTTCAAGCTCTAATTCTTCTAATTCTAATTCAAACTCTAGCTCTTCTAACTCAACTTCTAGTTCTAATAGTTCTACATCATCAGCAAGTGAAGGAAACAGTGTTTTGACTATAGATTTAGAAATTGATGATGATGGAACAAAAGGAGCTGTTAAGGGAATAGTAGTTGAGCAAACAGCATTAAATGGTGAACCTGCATATGGAGTTTATGATGCAATTCAAGAAAAATTAATTATTCCTTGTGGATGTACAAGAATTTACTCAGTAACAAGATCAGGTGTTACAACATATTATTTAGAGTATAATGGACAACAAATTGAATTTGAAAATTATATTATACAAAATAAATTATATTCAGAAGTTGAAGAGTCTGTAGATAACAGTGGAGCAAATTCTTCACAGACTGATAGTGTAGAGTAAATTTATTTTAATTTAATAAGACAATTTAAAAGAACTCAAATTATTAAATTGATTAATATTTTGAGTTCTTATTTTTTATATCAAAAAATATAATTATCTTTCTTGCTGGCTAACCATATTATCTCTTATTGAAGAATCTTTAGTTCTTTCTGCTGATTTTATAATATTAGAAATTTTTTGTGCAGCACTTTCTGATATTTCTGAATCTGATTTAGTTAGATCTATAGAATTAATATATTCAATATCTTCTGAAGAAATATATGATTTAAGTTCATTTATATGTCCTAAAACCATGTATGCTTCAATATTATTTGATGTAGATGAATTCCATCCGAAGTATATGTCCATCAGTTGTTTCAACATGATATGAAAGTTTTGCGTCAGGATTTTGTGCAATTATGTCTGAAATTGAAAGACCACTATTTGCATCATATGTAACATATCTACCATCTTCATATATAGCATCAATGTATGTTAATTTTAATTTAGAATCTGAAAATTTAGTATAATTACCATAATTACCTGTTCCTTCTGGTGTCTCATAATATAAACCTTCTGGAATTTGAAATTCTGTATTGAAATCTATATTAGAATCTAAAATTAAAGAATGGGCAAGGGAAGAAATAGATATATTTTTTTCTGTATCTTCTGAATTATCTTGCTTAGATTCATCAATAGTTTCTTCTGGGTCTTTCTCAGTATTTTCTTTAGAATCTGAGTTTTCTAATTGAGTTTCTTCTTTAGAATCATTTTCATTATTTTCTTGATTAATACTTGGATCAACCTCTTCTGGTTCATAATATTCAGCCGAAGATTGAGTAGGAGTTTGATCAATATTATTCATATAATAATTACCAATAGAAACTGAACCTATTGACAAACTGATAAGAGCGGCTGCAATTAAAGCTCTTACACGATATTTTTTAAATTTTGTTGGATTTTTTTCTTTCCAATTTTTTAATTTATTAAAAAAGCCTTTAGGTGCAGTAAAATGTATTTTTGATTTTGAAGGCTTTAAATTATCTACAATGTTATTAACAAATTTTTTAGGAGATTTTAAAACAGACTTTTTTATAGTTTTCATTTTTTTAGTAACAGCTTCTTTGTTTGGAACTTTTATTTTTCCATATCCATGTTCTTTTCCAAAACCTTTAAATGTTAATACTTTAACTTTTCTAGAAGTTGTATTTAATTTATGTTTTGCAAGTAATTTATCTTTTTCAGAATAAACACGAGCTTTATAATCTTTAGAATTTTCTCCAGGTCTTTTTCTATAATGTTTTAACATAATATTTACATATTCAGCTCTTTTATTTGTAATGCCAGTTTTAGCATCATAATCTGCTAATTCTTCATAATATTTTGTGTCTATTCTTTTAATTTTTTCTTTAATATCTTTTAATTGTCTATCTGAAACGTGACGATGTTTTTTTAAATATTCATCTAATATTTCTTTCTCAATTCTAGATCTTTTACTGATCATAAAAATTCTCCTTTCGTGCGATATAGCAAGACTTTCACCATACTTTTTAATTATAACATTTAAACATAAAAAATGCAACTTGTCATTGACAAAACTAATAAAAAGAAATAAAATATCTGTGAAAATAAAAGAGATGAATTTATATTCATTGAAAAAGGAGGTTTTATTATGGCATTAGTTACAACTAAAGAGATGTTTGAAAAATCAATGAAGGAGCATTTTGCAATAGGTGCATTTAATATAAATAATATGGAGTTTATACAAGCAATAACAGAAGCTGCAAATGAAGCAAATTCACCAGTTATTTTACAAGTTTCATCAAGTGCAATAAAATATGCAACTCTTCCATATTTAAAGAAAATGGTAGAAGCAGCTGTTGAAACAACAAATATTCCAATTGCATTACATTTAGATCATGGACCAGATTTTGAAACATGTAAAATGTGTATTGATAATGGATTTACATCAGTTATGATAGATGGTTCAAAATATGATTTTGAAGAAAATATTAGAGTTACAAAACAAGTAGTAGATTATGCTCATAGCAAAGGAGTTGTAGTTGAAGCTGAACTTGGAAAATTAGCAGGTGTTGAAGATGATGTAAATGTTAAAGAGGATGATGCAAGATATACAGATCCAGATCAAGCTTATGAATTTGTTCAAAGAACAGGATGTGATTCTTTAGCAATTGCAATTGGAACAAGTCATGGAGCATATAAATTTAAAGGAGAAGCAAGACTTCGTTTCGATATTTTAGCAAAAGTAAAAGAAAAATTACCAAATACACCAATTGTTTTACATGGTGCTTCATCAGTAGTTCCAGAATTAGTTGATATGTGTAATAATAATGGAGGAAATATTCCTGGAGCAAAAGGATGCCCAGATGAAATGTTAAAACAGGCTGGAGAAAATGGTGTATCAAAAATAAATGTAGATACAGATTTAAGATTAGCGATGACTGCACAAATAAGAAGAGTATTTAATGAAGATCCATCAATATTTGACCCTAGAAAATACTTAGGACCAGCAAGAGAAGAAATAAAGAGAACAGTATCACATAAAATAAATGATGTATTTTGTTCTGCAAATAAAGCATAATATTATATAAAAAATAAATAAATTCCATGATAAAATGTAAAATCATGGAATTTTTTTCTAAAATTTCTAAAATTTGTTTGAATTTCTCCTAAAAATGTGTTAAAATAAAAGTGTATGATAGTATTTATTAATATACATACAGATAAATTGTATGGAGGTTAATATGGAGGGGAAAAATTATTTAGAATATCAAATGGCTTGTACAGAAGTTTTAGAAGTTTTAAAGTATATGCCTAAAAAGGATGTTGAAAAAATTCCCAATAATATAATTAAATCACTAAAAAGTGCCAAAAGATTTGATTATAAGTTTAGATTTGATACCAAAAAGAAAGTAAATGAACAAAATATTTCAAGAAGAGCAAAAAACATGATAGCTAATTTGTACAGAGATTATATGGTACCAGAACAAGTTAGAAAACTTATTGAATCTAAAGAAAAATTTGATAGGAAGAAGGCAAATAATAATTGACAAATATTAGAAAAATCGATAAAATGTTTGTGTGATAAATAATATTACACAAATATTTTTTTGTTTATAAAGGAGAATAATTTTGGATAAAAAAATAATTGCAAAAAACCCAACAGCTAGACATAATTATACAATTACTGATTCTTTTGAAGCTGGGATAGTTTTAAGTGGAACTGAAATTAAATCAATAAGAAATGGAAAAGTTAATATAAAAGATACATATGTAATGATTAAAGACGGAGAAGCATATATATATGGTATGCATATTAGCCCATATGAACACGGAAACATCTTTAACAAAGATCCGCTTAGAGATAGAAAATTATTACTTCATAAAAGGGAAATTTATAGATTATTTGGGATGATTAAACAAAAAGGAGTAAGTTTAATCCCAATAAGTCTTTATTTTAGCGGAAGTAAAGTAAAAGTTGAAGTCGGTATTGGAAAAGGTAAAAAGCTTTATGATAAAAGAGAAGATATTGCCAAACGTGATGCTGAAATGAAAATAAAAAGGGCTATGAAAGGAGATTTTAATGGAAAAATATAAAGATGAAATAATAAATAC
Source organism: uncultured Clostridia bacterium (assembly GCA_944389125.1). Classification (GTDB taxonomy): domain Bacteria; phylum Bacillota; class Clostridia; order TANB77; family CAG-508; genus Scatovivens. Next base: position 63,210 of record CALXLF010000006.1, read on the forward strand.
TGTTAAAGATTTAATTAGTTTTAAAAGTATCTCAGAACTTACAGAAAAACCAAGAGAACCATTTGGAACTGAATGTAGAAAAGCTTTAGAATACATATTAGATTTGCGGAAATAGATTAGGATTTAAGACTAAAAATTTAGATGGATATTGTGGATATATAGAATTTGGAGAAGGAGAAGATATGGTTCGGTATAATTGGACACTTAGATGTTGTACCAGCAAATATCGAAGATGGATGGACTTCTTCTCCGTTTGAACCAGAAATTAGAGATGGTAAAATATTTGGTAGAGGAGCAATTGATGATAAAGGTCCTGTTGTCGCTTGTCTTTACGCTATGAAAGATATAATGGATAATAAGAAAGTTAATAAAAGAGTAAGATTAATAATTGGTCTTAATGAAGAAAAAAATTGGAAATGTATAAATTATTATAAAATGAATGAAGAACATCCTACTATTGGATTTAGTCCAGATGCAGATTTTCCATGTATTTATGCTGAAAAAGGAATAATTACAATAGGAATTGAAAATGATTTTAATATAGAAGGTGCCAAAATTTTATCAATTGATTGTGGTAATAATGCTATAAATGTTGTTCCAAAAATAGCATCTATAACTCTTAAATTTCAAAATCCTAGTGATGCTGAAAAATATACTAATACAGATGATATACATATTGAAAAAATAAGTTCAGATACTATTAAAATAGTAGCTAAAGGAATTGCAAGTCATGCTGCACATCCAGATCTAGGAAGAAACTCAATTACAAAATTATTACTATATTTAGGTGAAAATGAATATATTAAATTTTTAAATAATGAAGGAGTTTTTGATATAAAAAGTCCTAAATATTTAGGTGGGTTCTCTACATGTGATGAAAGCGGAGATTTAACATCAAATATAGGAAATATTAAATATGAAAATGGTAGATTAAAATTATATATAAATTTAAGAGTTCCTATTAATACTAATTTTGATAAAATTAAAGAATTTTTAGAAGTTTTAAAATCAAAAATGCCTGGATTAAATTATACTATGGAAAATGCAAATTCTAAACTTTATGTTTCAAAAGATAGTTATTTAATAAAAACTCTTACAAATATTTTTAATGAAGAAACAGGGTTAAAAGCAGAACCTATAGCCATAGGTGGAGGAACTTTTGCAAGAGCTTTTAAAAATTGTGTTTCATTTGGAATGAATATGCCAGGAGATAAAGATATGTGTCATCAAGTAGATGAATTTGTTGATATTGATAAATTAATGTTAAGTTCAAGGATTTATGCTAAAGCTATATATGAATTAGCAAAATAGTTTATGGAGGAGTAATGGTAGATTTAAATAAACCAGTTCAATATATAAAAGGAGTAGGACCAAATAGAGTTTCACTATTAAAAAGACTTGGTATAGAAACTTTAGGAGATTTAATATCTTTTTTTCCAAGAGAACATGAAGATAGAAGTAAGCCTAAAAATATTTCAAGCTTAGTAGATGGAGAAGAGGCTTTAATTTCTGCTTTTCCTATTGGAAGAATGAATGAGATAAGAATTAGAAAAAATTTAACTATATGCAAATTATTTGTTAGAGATGAAACAGGTGGAGTAGAAATAGATTGGTATAATCAAGGTTATTTAAAAAATAATTTTACTATAAATAAGAGATATTGCTTTTATGGAAAAGTAAGTATAAAAGGCGGAAGAATTACAATGCAATCACCTGTTTATGATTTAGATGGAACAAATAAAAATACAGGAAAGATAATACCAATTTATCCGCTTACATATAAACTTTCTCAAAATACAATGAGAAAAATTATGGAAAATGGAATAGAAGAGGTTTATGGAAAACTAGATGAGACTTTACCAAAATATATAATAGATACATATAAACTAATTGATATAAATACTGCAATAAAACAAATACATTTTCCAGATAATTTTCAAAGTTTTAATCAAGCAAGAAGAAGATTAGTTTTTGAAGAACTATTTAGTATGCAACTTGCATTACTTAAATTAAAAAATAAATATGATACAAATAAATTTGGAATACAATTTTCAAAAGATGTTAAAATGTCTGATGTAATAAATAAACTTCCTTATAAATTAACTAAAGCTCAATTACGTGTATTAGAAGAAATAGATAATGATATGGAAAGTGTTAAACCAATGAACAGATTACTTCAAGGTGATGTTGGTTCTGGAAAAACAATAGTTGCTTTAATTGCTGCATATAAATGTGTTAAATCTGGATATCAAGCTGTAATTATGGCTCCTACTGCAATACTTGCTGCACAACATTTAGAGTCATTCAAAGAAAATTTAGATGATTTTGGAGTAAGATGTGAGCTTTTAGTAAGTGGCATAAGTAAAAAGAAAAAGGAAGATATTTTAGAAAGATTAAAAAATGGTGAAATAGATATACTAATAGGTACACATGCAGTTTTTGAAGATAATGTTCAATTTAAGAATTTAGGATTAGTTGTAACAGATGAGCAACATCGTTTTGGAGTAAGACAAAGAAGTAAATTAGTAGAAAAAGGTCATAATCCAGATGTATTAGTAATGACAGCAACACCAATTCCTAGAACTTTAGCGATTATTTTATATGGTGATTTGGATATATCTATAATAGATGAACTTCCACCAAATAGAAAGAAAATTGAAACTTATGCTGTTACAAAACAATATGAAGCAAGAGTTAATAATTTTATTGCAAAACAAGTTGACTCAGGGAGACAATGTTATGTTGTATGTCCATTAGTTGAAGAAAATGAAGAAATGGATTTAAAATCTGCAGTTGAGTTAGCTAAAACATATAAAGAAAAATTATTTCCTAATTATAGAGTAGAATGTCTTCATGGAAAAATGAAAGCTAAAGAAAAAGACGATATAATGGAAAGATTTAAAAATGGGGAAATAGATATTTTAGTTTCAACAACTGTTATTGAAGTTGGAGTAAATGTTCCAAATGCAAATTTAATGATTATTGAAAATGCACAAAGATTTGGATTAGCACAACTTCATCAATTACGTGGTAGAGTCGGTAGAGGAGAATATCAATCATATTGTATTTTAAAATATGAAGGTAATTCTCAAAACATTAAAGAAAGAATGAATATTATTGCAAAATCAAATGATGGATTTGTTATAGCTGAAAAAGATTTAGAATTAAGAGGATCAGGAGAATTTTTTGGAACAAAACAACATGGACTTCCTGAATTTAAAATAGCAAATTTATTTACCGATTTAGAAATGTTAAAAGAAGTTCAAGCTATAGTAAATGAAATTCTATCAAAAGATCCTGATTTAGAAGCTCCTGAAAATAAAATTTTAAATAAGATGGTTGATAATAAATTTAATAATAGAATCGAAATTTAAAATTAATCAGAGTAATAGGAATTTTTTACAGTATAATATCAAAATTAGTTTACAAATTTTGAAAAATGAGATATTATATATGTGTTAATTTTTAATTTTTTACTTATAATAAGAAAGGATGTTTAAATGGAAACATTTTTATTATTTATTGGAACATTACTACTTGTAATAGGTGTGATATTAATATATGATGCAAGACCACTTGTAAAAAAATATTTAGGAAGTGGTAATGAGAATACTGCAACTTTAGTTTTAAAAATTATTGGAACAATTTGTTCTTTTATAGGAGTTATATTAGTATCAAATTATTTACCTTAAACACATAGATAGTTTTAACAAATGATAGATTTTAAATAGAGAGGATAAAAGTTTATGAAATTAATTTGTGATAATAAAGAATATGATGTAGAAGAGGGAATTGCTTTAAAAGATGCTTTAGCAGATGTTATGCCAAAAGATGCTATTGCAGCAAGATATAATAATGAAATTGCGTCTTTAAATCAACCTGTAAATAAAAATGGAACAATTGAATTTATAAATAGAACAACAAAGGATGGTAGAGAAATATATATTAGAGGTCTTTTGTATTTAGCTAGTATGGCTGCTGAAAGAGCATATCCTGGCTCTAAATTTAATGTTAATTATCAACTTTCAAATGCTATGTATTGTGCATTTGCTGATATGGAAGTTACAGATGAAGTAGCTATAAATATTAAAACTGAAATGGACAATTTAATTAGAAAAGATATTCCTATTATTAAAAAGATTATGACATTAGAAGAGGCAGAAAGATTTTATAAAGCGGAAAGTACTGTAAGAGGTAGACTTCAATTAAATGTTAATAAGGAAAAAGTCTCTTTATATTATTGCGAAGATTATTTTAATTATTTTTATGGTACAATGCCTATATCTACAGGATTTGCTGAAATATATGACATAGCAAAATATCATAATGGACTATTAGTTAGATATCCTTCAATGACAGAACCATATGAATTACCAAAATATGTAAAATCAATGAAACTTGCTTCTGCTCTTGAGGAATATGATGAAATATATAAACTAATGGGACTTGATACTGTATATAAATTAAATAAAAAGATAATGGAGGGAAAAACAAAAGAGCTTATTTTAATTTCTGAAGCTTTACATGAAAAGAAAATCGCAGAGCTATCAAATAAAATTAAACAACGTGGAAATGTAAAATTAGTTTTAATTGCAGGTCCATCATCTTCAGGTAAAACAACATTTGCTGGAAAGCTTGGAATGTCATTAAGAGTAAATGGCTTAAAACCTGTTACCATTTCTGTAGATAATTATTTTGTTGAAAGAGAAAATAATCCTAGAGATGAATTTGGAAATTATGATTTTGAATGTATAGAAGCTCTAGATTTAAAACTTTTAAATGATCAACTATTAGATTTACTACATCGGAAAAGAAGTTGATCTTCCAACATTTAATTTCAAAACTGGTCATAAAGAATATTTAGGAAATAAATTGAAACTTAAAAAAGATGAAATAATTGTAATGGAAGGTATTCACTGCTTAAATGATAAACTTACTAATTTAGTACCTCCTGAAAATAAATATAAGATTTATATTAGCGATTTAACAGTTTTAAATATAGATTACTATAATAGAATCTCAACAACAGATACTAGATTACTAAGACGTATAGTAAGAGATAATAATTTTAGAAATTATAGTGCACTTCATACATTAAATATGTGGTACTCAGTAAATAGAGGAGAACAGAAAAATATTTTTCCATATCAAGAAACAGCAGATTATATGTTTAATTCATCTATTATTTATGAGATTTCTGTTTTGAAAAAATATGCAGTTCCACTATTAAATGAAATTAAACCAACCGAACATGAATATAGTGAAGCAAGAAGATTATTAGCATTACTTCAATATTTTGCAGATATGGATGATACAATGATTCCTAATAATTCTTTGATTAGAGAATTTATTGGTGGAAGCATCTTTGAGGAGTAGAAATGTTTAAAGTTATAGATGAAGAATTTACATGTGAAAATTGTGGTAGACAAGTTCCAAAATTAGGATATTCTTGTAGAAATCATTGTCCATATTGTTTATACTCTAAACATGTAGATATTGACCCAGGAGATAGATTGGAAACATGTCATGGATTATTAGAACCTATTGGAATTGAAACAAATGGAAAAAAAGGTTATGTCATAATTTTTAGATGTCAAAAATGTGGTAAAATTAGAAAAAATAAAGTTGCAGAAGATGATGATATGGATAAAATTATAGCACTTTCTGTTAAATAAAGGTTATATAAATGAAAAAGAAGATTTTAAGAATTGTTTTAATAATTTTAATTATATTATGGATGTATATGGTATTTAATTTTTCAGCAAGTAATGGTGATAGTTCTTCTTCATTAAGTCAAAGAGTTGCAAGTTTATTTACAAAAAATGAAGAAACTATAAAAGTAATTGAACCTATAATTAGAAAAATAGCTCATTTATCCGAATATGCTTATGGAGGATTTATAATTTTTGGATTTTTTCTCACTTTTAATTTTGAAATAAATAAGAAAATTATTTTTTCTGGGTTATGGCGGAATTTTGTATGCAATTACTGACGAAATTCATCAATTATTTATTCCAGGAAGAAGTGGAAAATGGCAGGATGTTTGTATAGATACCATAGGAGTCTTTTTAGGTATATTTATTTTATTTTTAATAGTTGAGATCATTAAAAGAATAAAGAAGTATAAAAGTTTAAAGAAGGGAAGATTATAATGATAAATTTTAAAGAATTAATTTCAAAAGAAATATCTAAAAATACTGATATAGATGAAAAAAATATTATGGGATTTATAGAAATTCCGCCATCAAAGGAAATGGGAGATTATGCTTTTCCTTGTTTTAAACTTGCAAGAACTATGAAAAAAGCTCCAGCTCAAATAGCTACTGAGTTAGAAGAAAAAATTAAATTTGAAAATGGTGAAATATCAGAAATTAAAGTTGAGGGAGGATATTTAAACTTTTTTGTAAATAAAGAATTACTAACTAAAGAAGTTTTAACTGAATTTGATAATACAAAAGAATTTTATGGCTCAGAATCAAAAAAAGACAAAACTATTTTAGTTGAATATTCTTCTCCAAATATTGCAAAAAATTTCCATATTGGCCATTTAAGAACAACAATAATTGGTGCTGCACTTTATAATATTTATAAATACTTAGGATATCATGCAATAGGAATAAACCATCTTGGAGATTATGGAACTCAATTTGGAAAATTAATTGAAGGATATAAAAGATGGGGAAATGAATATAATGTTGAAGAAGATCCAATCCCAGAACTTACTAAAATTTATGTTAGAATAAGTGATTTATGTAAAAAAGATGAAGATATTTTAGAAGCTTGTAGAGAAAATTTTAGAAAATTAGAAGCAGGAGATCCATATTGTGTTAAATTATGGACTTGGTTTAGAGATGTTAGTCTTAAAGAATTTCAAAAAATATATGATTTATTAGGAGTTAAATTTGATTCTATTAAAGGTGAGTCTTTTTATACAGATAAAACAGATGAAATTGAAAAGATTCTTGATAAAGCAGGGGTTTTAACTGATTCTCAAGGAGCTAAAGTAGTTAATTTAGAAGATAAAGGATTAGGAATATGTATGATTCGTAAATCAAATGGATCAACTATTTATGCAACAAGAGATTTAGCTGCAATTAAATATAGAGCAGATACTTATAATTTTGACAAATGCCTATATGTTGTAGCTTATGAACAATCATTACATTTTAAACAAATTTTTGAAGTTGCAAAATATTTAGGAATACCTGAAAAATGTGTAAATGGGTTAGAACATGTTAAATATGGTATGACAAGGCTTCCAAGTGGTAAAATGTCAACTAGAAATGGTACTGTTATTGAAGTAAAAGATTTACTTCATGAGGCTATATCAAGAATTGAAAAAATCATTGATGAAAAAAATCCTGATATGAAAGATAAGCAAGAAAATGCTAAAAAAATAGGTATTGGTGCTGTTATTTTTAATAATTTATGTAATACATTAATAAAAGATCAAATTTTTGATTGGGATACAGTTCTTAGTTTTCAAGGTGAAACTGGTCCTTATATCCAATATGTTTATGTTAGAACAAAAAGTGTTTTAGATAAATTTGATAAAATTCCAGAACTTAAAGATGTGGATTTTGATTGTTTAATGGATGAATCAAGTCAAAAAGTTATTTCTACTTTATATAACTTTAATAATGTTTTAAATAATGTTATAGAAAAAAATGAAACTTGTTATTTAACTCATTTTCTTATTGAACTTGGACAAAATTATACAGAATTTTATAATAATAATAAAGTTTTAGTAGATGATGAAAAAATAAGAAATTCAAGAGGATATTTAAGCTATGCAGTTCAGACAGTTATTAAAACAGGAGCAAAATTATTAGGAATAAATATGCCAACTGAAATGTAATAGGGGGATTTTAAAAAATGAGTAAAATGAAAACCTTTCTAATGTATCTTTTAATATTAGTTGCATTTTTTATAATTTCAAGAGTTTTAGAAGATGGATTAATTAAACAAATGTATTATAATATGGAAGGTACTGTTCAAGATACTTTAGTATATTCTGGACAAGAACTAGAACTTGGACTTACAGTTACAGAAGCCAAAGCTACAAGACATAATGGATATATAAATTTAACTGTTGAGAATGATACTTCAACGTATATTTCAGAAGCTTATGTAAAAGTTGATTTATATTCAAAATCAGGAGTTCATGCGATTACAAAATACATGGAAATAAGTGGATTAAGTCAAGGCGAAGCAAAAAATTATAAACTAAGATTTAGTGGATCTTATATAGATACATATGAAATTACACTTTCAAATGATTATCCTGATAAACGCTTTATAATAAATGTATTTGGATACGACATTAATACATCAGATATATTTGGAATGGATTTAAGTGAATATATAAATGCAGATAACTTTAAATCATTCGGACATACAGTATATGATTCTGTTGTATTTACAGTTTCAAATATTCCTTGGTGGGGATGGCTATGGGCTTGGTGTATAGTCGTAGGTGTCTGGTAAAGAGGGGCTCGAATGGGAAACGGCATCTCGCACATTTTTATTCCGACGGAATCGAATCGACGTACAGCAGTACGCCTCATCGATATCCTCTGTCATAAAAATGCACGATATACCATTTCTCATTCGAGCAGGAAGTGAGTACAATATTTATTTTATTAAATATGAAAGGAAAATTTTATGGATAAAGATTTTTTAGAGATTTCAAAAAATATTAGAAAAGGAATTTTAAGATTAACTCATGAAGCGGGATCTCGGGCATCCAGGAGGGTCTCTTTCAATTGCAGATATTTTAACTGTTTTATATTTTAAAGAGATGAATATAAATGTTAAAGATCTTAAAGATGAAAATAGAGATAGATTTGTTTTATCTAAAGGGCATGCTGCACCTGCACTTTATGCAACTTTATATGAAAAAGGTATTTTATCTGATGATGATATGAAAGGATTTAGACAAATTAATGGTATTCTTCAAGGTCATCCTGATATGAAACATACGCCAGGGATTGATATGTCAACAGGTTCTTTAGGTCAAGGTGTATCTACTGCTGTTGGTATGGCTCTTGCTGGAAAATTAGATAAAAAAGATTATAGAGTTTATACAATTTTAGGAGATGGTGAACTAGAAGAAGGTCAAGTTTGGGAAGCTTCAATGAGTGCTAGTCATTATAAATTAGATAATCTTTGTTTTATTATAGATAATAATAATTTACAAATTGATGGACCTATTACAGAAGTAATGAATTCATATCCTATTGACAAAAAATTTGAGAGTTTTGGATTTAATGTAATAAATATAGATGGTCATAATTTTGAAGATATTGAAAAAGCTTTTGATAATGCAAGAATTACAAAATTAAAACCTACTGCAATAATTGCAAAAACTATAAAAGGAAAAGGAGTTTCTTTTATGGAAAATCAAGTAGGATGGCATGGGAAAGCTCCATCTGAAGAACAATATAAGCAAGCTATTGAAGAATTAGATGCATAATTAACGAATAATTATATGTAACTTTATAAATTTAAAATTCTTAAAAAGGAGAAATTATATGGATAAAAATATAAAAATAGCCACTCGTCAAAGTTTTGGAGAAGCTCTTAAAGAACTAGGAGATGAAAATAAAGATGTTGTTGTTTTAGATGCAGATTTATCTGGAGCAACTAAAACAAATATTTTTGCAAAAGCTTATCCTGATAGATTTTTCGATATAGGAATTGCTGAACAAAATATGATTGGAATAGCAGCTGGAATGTCAACATGTGGTAAAATTCCTTTTGCAAGTTCATTTGCTGCATTTGTTACTGGAAGAGTTTATGATCAAATCAGAAGTAGTGTATGTTATCCTAATTTAAATGTAAAAATATGCGGAACTCACAGTGGTTTAACAGTAGGTGAGGATGGAGCTACACATCAAATGTTAGAAGATATAAATTTAATGAAAGCACTTCCAAATATGCATATTTTTTCACCTTCTGATGATACACAAACCAGATGGGTTATAAAAGAAGCAGCTAAAATTAAAGGACCAGTTTATATAAGACTTTGTAGATTAGCAACACCTTTAATTTATGACAAAGATACAAAATTTGAATTTGGAAAAGGTATTTGTTTTGGAGAGGGAAGAGATGCTACTGTTTTTGCAACAGGTGATATGGTATGTAAAGCTCTTGAAGCAAAAGAAATTTTAAAATCATATGGAAAAGATATAAGAGTTGTTGATATTCATACAATAAAACCAATTGATGAAGATTTAATTGTAAAATGTGCAACTGAGACTGAAAAATTAATTTCTATTGAAGATCATAGCATAATTGGAGGATTAGGAAGTAGTATCTCAGATGTACTAACAGAAAAATATCCTAAAAAATTAATTAAAATAGGTACAACGGATTTTGGAAAATCAGGAAAGGCTGAAGAAGTTTTAGAATATTTTGGATTAACTTCTAAAAAAATTGTTGAAACAGTATTATAAATAAAATATGTTTTTAATGTTCACTTTATTATTTCATAAAAATATAATATAGTATAAAAAAATTTAAATAAATTTTTTTATAGATTCTTTTTATAAAAAGAGGTATCCATTATGGGATTAATTGTACAAAAATTTGGAGGAAGTTCTGTCGCAGATACAGACAAGTTAAAAAGAGTATCAGAAAAAATAATTAATGAAAAAAAATCTGGAAATGATGTAGTAGTTGTTGTTTCAGCACAAGGAAAAACAACAGATAGGTTGATTGCAGAAGAAAAGGAGGTTACAGATAATCCATCAAAAAGAGAACATGATGTTCTAGTTTCAACAGGAGAACAAATTACAATTGCAAAACTTGCAATGATGCTTCAAGATATGGGATATAAAGCTGTTTCATTAACTGGTTGGCAAATTCCTATTATAACAAATAGTGAATTTGGTAATAGCAGAATAAGATATATTCATAATGAAACAATTTTAGATCTACTTGATTCAGATAATATTGTTATAGTTGCAGGTTTCCAAGGAGTAGATGAAAATTATAATATTACAACATTTGGTAGAGGTGGTTCAGATACAACTGCAGTTGCATTAGCAGCATCTCTTGAGGCTGAAAGATGTGACATTTATACAGATGTTGATGGTATTTTTACTGTAGATCCTAGGATAGTAAAAAATGCTAAAAAAATAGACAATATTTGTTATGAAGAAATGCTGGAATTAGCAAGTTTAGGAGCAAAAGTACTTCATAATAGATGCGTAGAAATTGGTCAAAAATATAATGTTCCAATTTATGTTAAATCAACTTTTGAAAAAGATAGTGTTGGTACCAAAGTTTCAAATCAGAAACCATTAGAAGATTTAGTCATAAATGGAGTTGCTAAAGATGATAATATTTCTAGAATAACAATTGTTGGATTGGAAAATAAAATTGGAAAAACATATGAATTATTTAAATTGTTGTCTGATAATAACATAAATATTGATATTATTGTTCAAGCGTTTGGAGAAACTTCAATTAAGAATATTACTTTTACAGTTAAAATGACTGATTTAAATAGAACATTAAAAATATTAAATGAAAATAAAGAAAAAATTAATGCTAAAGAAATTTTACATGCTGAAAACTTATCTAAGGTTTCAATTGTTGGTGTTGGGATTGCCAATAAACCTGGTGTTGCTGCAGATATGTTTGAAGCTTTATATGAAAAAAATATTAATATGCATATGATAACGACATCTGAGATAAAAATATCAGTTTTAGTAAATATTGAAGATGCAAATACTGCTGTTAATGCGATTCATGAAAAATTTTTTGGATAAAAATAATAAAACATTTCATAAACCTTCATTTTAGAGCATATATATTAAATATAGCTATTAAAAATGGAGGTTTTTCATATGATAGAAGAAAAGAATTTTAATGTTGTACAAAATATTATTTTAGAAAATAGGGAAAAACTGAATATATCAGGTGTAAAAGATGTTTTAAGTTTTGATGATAAAATGGTTATTGTCGAAACAGAACTTGGCCTTCTTACAATAAAAGGAGATAATATAAGAATTAACAAATTAAGTTTAGACAGTTTAGATATATCTATTGATGGAACAATAAATTCTTTAAATTATTCTAATAGCTCAGATAGTGGGGGAAAGAAAAATACAGGTATTCTTAATAAAATATTCAAATAGAGGGTAATTTAAATGACTATTTATGAGCAGAGTAAGATTTTTTGTATTTTCTTTATTATAGGATTATTTGTAGGATTTATTTTTGATATTTTTAGAAGTATTAGAAAAAATTTTAAAACACCTGATTTTTTAGTTGCTATTCAAGATGTAGTGTTTCTTTTTATAATACGGATTATTAATTTTGCGTAGTGTAATTGTATTTAGTAATCGGAGTTTTGAGATTTTATGTGTTTTTTGCAATTTTTTTCGGCATTATAATTTATGCTTTGACATTAAGTAACATGTGTGTTATAATAATGACTGTAATTTTGAGGTTTTTTAAGAAATTATGTCAAATTTTATTAAAAATCTTTAAACTACCTTATTTAATAGTAAAAAAAATTTTTAAGGAGCACGTATGAGAAAATTATTTAATTCAAAAAAATTCTGTAGATTAATTATTGCTATCATTTTGATATATACTGGTTTAACATGTATATCTCAATCAAAAAAATTACAATCTTATAATAATCAAAAAAAATATTATGCATCTCAAATTGAAGATTTAAATGAAGAGAAACAAGATTTAGAAGAAGAACAAAAAAATGTTAATTCTTCTGAATATATTGAAGAACAAGCAAGAGAAAAACTTGATATGTACTATCCAAATGAAAGAGTGTATATTAGCAATTAGAAGGAGTGTTTATGGAGTTACAAGAAAAAACTGTAAGTGAATTGCGCAATATTGCCAAGGAACTTAAAATTGAAAATATTTCAAAAATGAAAAAAAGTGAAATTATAGAAGCAATAAAAAATACAGAAGTACAAGCTTCTAATAATGAAAATAATAATCATGTAGATGATGAGAATAATGATAATAATCAAAGATATAATTTAACAAGTGAAGATGATGAATATGTTGAAGGCATTTTGGAATTATTACCAGATGGATATGGTTTTTTAAGAGGAGATAACTATTTATCAACTTCAAAAGATGTTTATGTTTCACCAGTTCAAATAAAGCGTTTTAGGTTAGATACAGGTGACAAAATTAAAGGTATTAAGCGTACACCAAAGGAAAGCGAAAAATTTCCTGCTTTAATTTATGTTGGAGAAGTAAATGGTGAACATCCAGAAAAAGCCATGAAAAGGAAAAAATTTGATGAGCTTATTCCAATATATCCTAATAAAAAGTTAAAATTAGAAACAGTTCCAACAGAATATACAATGCGTATAATGGACATACTTTCACCAATAGGAAAAGGACAAAGAGGAATGATAGTTGCTCCTCCTAAGGTTGGTAAAACTACTATATTAAAAAAGATAGCAAATAGTATAACAACTAACAACCCTGAAGTTGATGTTATAGTATTATTAATAGATGAAAGACCTGAAGAAGTTACAGACATGAAACGTTCAATTAAAGGTGATGTTATTTATTCAACATTCGATGAGCAACCAGAACATCATGTTAAAGTTGCAGAAATGGTTTTAGAAAGAGCTAAAAGACTAACTGAGCAAAATCATGATGTTATAATTTTATTAGATAGTATAACAAGATTAGCAAGAGCATATAATCTGGTTGTTCCATCTTCAGGAAAAACTTTATCAGGAGGTTTTGATCCAGCTGCTCTTCATAAACCAAAACGTTTCTTTGGAGCTGCTAGAAATACAGAAGATGCCGGAAGCTTAACTATTTTAGGAACAGCTTTAATAGATACTGGAAGTAGAATGGATGAGGTAATTTTTGAAGAATTTAAAGGAACTGGAAATATGGAAGTTCACTTAAGTAAGAATTTATCTGAAAAGAGAATTTTCCCAGCAATTGATATAAATAAATCTGGAACAAGAAGAGAAGAACTTTTACTTACACCAGCTGAACTTTCAGTTGCATATTCTATTAGAAGAGCTTTATCTAATTTGAGTACAGTTGATATGACAGAAAGAGTAATAGAACTTATAACACATACAAAAAATAATTTGGAATTTTTAGAGAAAGTTCAAACATCAAAATTGTTTAATTAATAAGGGATTTTATTTAAAATCTCTTATTTTTTACTTAAAAATATTGATAATTATGCTAAAAAATATTATAATATTTATTGTTATGTTAAAAAAGGATAAAATTATAATGAAAGATAGAAAAATAAGTCTAAATAAAGAAGTAGAGAAAGAACTTTTACTTGAGAAAAAAGAATTAAAAGAAAATATAAAAAATAGAAAAAAAAATAAAAGAAGCAAAAAAATAAAACAATTTTTTACTTTTAATTTTGTACTTGTGAGTATATGTTGTTTTATTGGATTATTTCTTCTTTATGGTCCTTATTCAGGTTTTAGAGAATGGTGGATTACAACAGCTATGACAACTATGACACATCAATATTTAGCAACATGGTTTTATGATGATGAAACAATTGATGCTGTTCTTGCAAAAAATACAGTAATTGAAAGCAGTACACCTACTAATACTGATTTAATTGAGATAGTTGATTATGGATCAAATGAAGAAGAAATAACTTATGCAAACGAATTTGAACGTCAAGTATTAGAAAATCCAAACAATGAAGATTATAAAATTATTGATATAGAAGGAAATGGATACTCAGGTTATTTAGCAGTAATCTATGATCCCTCAAGAGTACATACTGTTACGACAAAATATCTTAATTCACGTGGTGAATATTTAGTTGATATGGCAAAAAGAGTAGATGCTTTAGTTGCAATAAATGGTGGAGGATTTATTGATCCGAATTTTGATAGTAATGGTGCAACACCAGTTGGAATAACTGTATCACATGGAGTAATGCTTACTTCTGCATCTTGGAATGGTAGCGGTGGAATTATAGGATTTACAGAAGATAATGTATTAGTTCTTGGAAAATATAGCAGTGCACAAGTAAGAGCCTTAGGAATAAGAGATGCAGTAACATTTGGTCCATTCTTAATTGTAAATGGAGAACCTTCAGAAGTTGTTGGAAATGGAGGTTGGGGAGATGCACCTCGTACTGTAATAGGACAGCGTAAAGATGGTATTGTGTTATTTTTAGTAATAGATGGAAGAACTGTTTCAAAACCTGGTGCAGATATGGATGATTTAATAGAAATAATGCAAAATTATGGAGCTTATAATGCTGCTAACTTAGATGGTGGAACATCAAGTGTTATGGTAGTTAATGGTGAAATGATAAATGACCCTATAGATAGTACTGGAGCTCATAAAACTAGATGGATTTCATCAGGATTTTATTTAGCTCCTGAAGAAGAAGAATAAATAAAAAGAAAAGTGGTAAATTGAAATTAATTGATTTATCACTTTTTTTATTTATCTGAATAATATTCTTTTTCTGATTCAGTGCTCTTATATATATCATGTTTTTCATACATTTTATCCAATTCAATACTTCTTGCTTCAAATAAATGTATAGCAAATCTTTTTCTATTTTCACTTAAATCAGGAATACTATTTAAAATTTCTAATAAATCATTAGATGAAAAATTATGAAATTTATTTAATGAATTTTTTGTTTGAACAGAATATTTCTTTAATAAAAAATCAAATAGTTCTTTATAATCTACATTATTTTGATGTTTCATCATCGCATTAGGAGTTAATATTGCAGAGGTTCTTTCTGTATCTTCACTTTTTAATTGGTTTTCAAAAGTATTTATAATTTTATCTGAAATTTCTGTATTAAATCCTAAAATCATTTCATTATCAAACATAGGGTAAAGGTCAGTTTCTTTTGTTTCAATATCTTGTCTAATAAACCAATTTTCTAACCCTCTGTCCGGATTTAATAATTTTAAATCATAAACTAACATATCAATAAATTCTTGCTTGAATTTTAGAAACTCATCATATGGTCTTTTATATTGATACATAAACCAGAACATTGCTCTAAAGACTGTATCAACATCTACAGAAAATCTATTTTTATAATCTAAATTTTGAGATTTTAAATATGCATGTATAATACTTTTTGAAGTAATTAATTTGTCACTTTTAGAGAAACTAACAAAACTAATCACACCTCTATCAGCAGGAAAGAGAGGATGTCTATATAGTTCAACATCACATATTTTAAAACCATTCTTTTTTCCAATTAGACCTCCTAGAAATTCTCCAAGATGCAAATCTTCACTCCAAAGTGCTCTTTTAGCAAAAAATCTATTATGATTTTCTCTACTTAAAATATTTTCAGGATTTTTAGCTCTATATTCAAAAATTCCTTTTCTTAATTCATCATATAGTTCATATTTATTTGTATCAATTAATTTATAAGTATATTCCATATAAATATCTCCTTAAAATATAATCATTATAAAACTTTTTGTTATCTTTTTCAATAAAATTATATACATTTTGTATTTATAATGATATAATTTTTAACAGATAAATTGTAGGGAAGAAGAGACACTGAAAAATAAACTAATTTATAAATAAAATTAAAAAGTAAAACCTTAAAAATAAAAATTAAAAAATATAAAATTTTGGAAATTCGATTGGAGCGGGAAAAGAATAATATAAATACGAAAATACAATAAAAATATTTTAAAATAAAAATTAATTAAATAGTAAAAATGAAATTATAAGATAAAAGAATATTTTAAAAGCACGGGTAGGGGTACATATAGAGTGATAAAAATATGTAGAAAGAAATATTGATGACTGCGCAAAATCAAAGTTTTGTGCAAAAAGAGATATGGGCATAATATAAAACAGCCATAAACCTCTACTTTTACTATTTCAAGGCTTTTGACTGCTTTATAGCTATTAATATTCTATTATATATCTTTATTTTTTATTTATATCTATATTATTATAATCTTTTGTATTGCTTATTATATCAATGTTTATATAACTTATTAAAATCAATTTTAAGACATTTTTTTGGTTTACTTATATAATTTCATTACTATAATTATTTTACTTATTATATTTTTAAATTTATATCTATAATTTTTTCTTATTATATATTTTTTATTTTTATATATTAAATTGTATGAAAATTTTTCAAAAATCTCCAAAGTGCCTATTTCTCTATATTTGCCTTATTTTACGGACAACAAACTATATGCCTAAAAAATAAAAACGGCTTAAAATCGATTCTCGTGCGTCGCTTTTTTGGCACTTTTTGCATATCTATATATGATAGTAGTTTCTTCAAAAAAATCTACTTTTTAATGGTAATTTTCTAAAATCAATATTTAACCTAAAATTTTAAACAAGTAATTTATCAATCTAAAAATAAAAATGGCTTAAAATCGATTTTAGAAGGTCATTATTTTGTATGATTTTAGTTTATAATACAGTTATTGCAATTATTATAGAACTTATTGGATTATAGTACAAAATGCAAATATTATATTAATTAGAATATATAAATCTGCAAACAAAATTCATTAAAATCAAAATTTATATAATATTTATATAATAAATGATTAATTTTACATTTCAATAATTAAAATTGCTTAAAAACGATTTTGAACTTAATGAAACAATAATTTAATTAAAATATTTTATAAATTCTATAAAAAATCACTAAATAACAAATGTTCGTTTTTTAGTATTACAATGTTTGCATTACAAAATTATAATTTTTAAAATTCTAAATATTTATAAATTATAATTTAAAATTTTTTTATAATTTTCTATAAATATATTTTTAAATTCTAAAATTTATTTTTATATCTAAAAATTTTTTTATTTATAAATTTATTATTTTTTAAATTAAAGATTGCACAAAATTTTATTTAATATATTTTTATAACTTTTATATATAAAAAATATGCTATCCCCCCTACTCTATCGATTTTATAAAATAAAAAAGATTAGTTATATTTCAAACTAATCTATGATAGGAATGCTAATATTTCAAGCATCTTTATCTTTTTGTATTTGTTTTTCCGTTATCCTATTTATAACATAGCAAATTTTAAAAGTAATATATATTGGTATAAAAATAATTGATATAATTGAAATTTTTATCGAAGCTTCTGTTAATATACCCAACATTCCACCGTAGCTACCATTACTACCAATATATTCGTATAAATCTCTAAATTCTCCATCATCTAATATTCTTGTTTCTTCTTTTCCATTATCATATTTTATATATAAATACCAGTCACCTAATCCCTGCCTTTTACCTATTCTAACTACATCATTATTTATTATAACTTCACTTGAATTGGATATATGCTCACTTTCTTTTAGCATTTCTAATATAGTGGCTCTATTTTTATCATTTACAGTAAGATATATTCTTCCAGAAAAAAAAGAATATGCAACTACAAGAATAATAGATGTAAATATAAAGATTAATGATATTATAAAAAGAATATTAAAATATTTATTAACTTTTTGAATTTTCATATATATATTTTTTATCTCCTTTGCAAATTACTATTTTTCCATTAGCCATCTTGCAATATATATATTTGTATTACTTTGAAAACCAAATTTATATATTTTACAATATTTTTCCAATCTGATTTAAACTCTCAATTAAATCTCCATATTTAATCTCTTTAGCATAAAAATTATTTTTTTGGTATCTTTCCCATTGCTTTTTCATAATATCGCTATTATTAACTTGTTCAATAATTTTTGGCCAATCTTTAATAAAATTTATTGTATTTCTGTGTTCGGCTGTAAAATAGATAGCATTTTTCAGTGTATCAAAATCAATATTTTTAGCTTGAGTATTTAATAACATGTATATATCATAAAAATCTCTAATTCTTGTTCCTAAAACGCCTCGTTTTATAATTGATTCAAATTTTTCAGCAATAACAGTTTCAAGATTATATGACCAAATTTGAATCTTTCTATCTTCAAGCATTAAATCAAAACTATATCTAATCTCTTTATATGTAATTTTATCTCCAGTAGTAATATCAATTTTCATAATAACAGGCATTGATTCCATATAACTAGCTTTAAAAGTTATTCTATATCCACCATAGTCATCATCTTCTCTAATTAATTCTATTTTCTGTACTTCAAATGTAACTCCATCATCAATCTTTATATTGCAAATTTCATTAATTATATTTTTAATATTTTCTTCTGTTAACTTAAAACCTTTAATTGTTGTATCCATGTCCATAGTTGTTCTACTATTGATTCCAAGCATAGCTGATATTAGCATTCCACCTTTTAGAATAAAATTATCCTTATATTTCGAAATAGAAATCCTTTCAAGCAATCTTTCTAGCATATATGTCTGTAATACTGATTGTGCTGAAATTTTATTTTCTTTTGCAATATTATTGATAATTGCTTTTAGACTCATTGCATTTCTTTTCATCCAAGCACCTCCATATATTGAGCCAATATT
>CALXLF010000007.1 GCA_944389125.1 uncultured Clostridia bacterium
ATGGGTAATAGTATAACACAAAAATTAAAATATAAACAGAGTGTAGTGAAATTTTCTTATAAATATGGAGTAACAAAGGCAGCAATAAAGTTTGGAGAGAATAGAAGAACAATATACAGATGGAGAGACAGATATGATGGAACACTAGAAAGCCTAAAGGATAGATCAAGAAGGCCACATTCACACTCAAGAGAACATACAAAGGAAGAAATAGAATTAATAAGAAGATATAAAGTAAATAATAAAAAAACAGGTCTAGTAGTATTATGGGTAAAATTAAGAAGAGTAGGATATACAAGAAGTGTAACAAGTTTATATAGAATGTTAATAAAATTAGGAATATACGAAAAAACGCCAAGTAAAAAGAAAGATAAAAACGAAGGAAAATATCCAGAGATGAGAAGACCAGGAGAGAAAGTACAAATAGATGTAAAGTATGTACCAAAGAAATGTCTAAGTAAAGAATTACAAGAGCAAGGAGAGAGATTCTATCAATATACAGCAATAGATGAATATACAAGAATAAGGTATTTATGGTTTACAAACGAGCATAATACGTATGCATCAACAGAATTTATAGAAAGGTTAGTAAAAGTATTTCCGTTCAAGATAGAGAAAATACAAACAGATAATGGATTTGAGTTTACAAATAGACTAAGCTGGCAGGCATTTATGAAAGATAAAAAGACAATGTTTGAGAAGAAGCTAAAAGAATTAGGAATAGAGCATAAGCTAATAAAACCACATACACCAAAGCAAAATGGAAAAGTAGAAAGAAGCCATAGAAAAGATCAAGAAAGATTTTATTATGAAAAGGTGTTTTATAGTTTAGAAGATTTAAAGAACAGAGCAAAATATTGGATAAGAGAATATAATAATTTTCCAATGAGACCATTGGGATGGTTAAGTCCAAAAGAAAAATTAGAAGAATATATGTGTAAAGTAAAATAGTATTTATATAAAAAGGTACTTCAAACAATCTAAATATCAATTGAGTGTGACATATGTTTGACAAATCTACATTTTAAATATTTCAATATGTTATTTTTGTATTGCATTTTTTAAAGAAATATAGTAAAATGTACACGTATATTTATTTGAAAAAGTAGCTTGTAAAATGTGCTTAACATAATTAAAGATTAAAAGCATATTTTAGAGGTTGCTATTCAGATAAATATACCAATTAAATTTTAGGAGGTATTTTTACATGTTTAAAAGTTATAGCATGGATTTAGCAGGAAGAAAACTTACATTAGAAACAGGAAAAATGGCAGGATTAGCAAATGCAAGTGTTTTGGTAAAATATGGAGAAACAACTGTATTAGTAAATGCAACTGCTTCAAAAGAGCCAAAAGAGGGAATTGACTTTTTCCCATTATCAGTAGAATATAATGAGAGATTATATGCAGTAGGAAAAATTCCAGGAGGATTTACAAAAAGAGAAGGAAAACCAGCAGATAAAGCAATATTAACAGCAAGAGCAATTGATAGACCATTAAGACCTTTATTTCCAAAAGATTTTAGAAATGATGTTGTTATAGATTGTTTAGTTTTATCAGTAGAACAAGATTGCTCACCAGAAGTTTGTGCCATGATCGGTGCTTCTGCAGCATTATCAATTTCAGATATTCCATTTGGTGGACCAACAGCAGCTGTTGCAGTAGGTTATGTAAATGATGAGGTAGTTATTAATCCAACAGAGGAACAAAGAAAAAATTCTAGATTAACATTAACATTAGCTGGAACTCATGATAAAATTGCAATGATTGAAGCAGGAGCAGATGAGCTTCCAGAGGATAAAATGTTAGAAGCAATAAAAATTGCACATAAAGATATTCAAAAAATATGTGAATTTATTTCAAATATTAAAGATGAAATTGGAAAACCAAAATTTGAATATAAATCTTTTGCAATAGATGAAGAATTCTATGAAATGATAGAAAAAGAATTCAAAGATAGAATGTATACAGATGTTCAAACAGCAGATAAAGTTGAAAGAGATAATAAAATGGACAAACTAACAGAAGATGTTAAGGCTTGGTATCAAGAAAAATATGGAGAAGAAAAATTAGAAGAAGATGAGTCAAAAATTGATGAAAGCCTACACAAATTAGAAAAGAAAACTGTTAGAAACTTGATATTAAATG
Source organism: uncultured Clostridia bacterium (assembly GCA_944389125.1). Lineage (GTDB taxonomy): Bacteria > Bacillota > Clostridia > TANB77 > CAG-508 > Scatovivens. Next base: position 2,148 of record CALXLF010000007.1, read on the forward strand.
AAAAGAAAAGAGTTGATGGTAGAGGTATTTATGATATTAGACCTTTATCATGTGAAGTAGGATTAATACCAAGAGTTCATGGAAGTGCTTTATTTACAAGAGGTAGAACTCAAGTTTTATCAATTGTAACACTTGGAATGAAAAGTGAAGAACAAATATTAGATGGATTAGATAATGAAACAACTAAAAGATATATGCATCAATATAATTTCCCAGGATATAGTGTTGGAGAAGCAAAAACTTCTCGTGGACCTGGTAGACGTGAAATCGGACATGGTGCATTAGCAGAAAAAGCTTTAGTTCCTGTTTTACCAAGTGAGGAAGAATTTCCATATGCGATAAGAGTTGTATCAGAAATTTTAAGTTCAAATGGTTCAACATCACAAGGAAGTATTTGTGCATCAACATTAGCATTAATGGATGCTGGTGTTCCAATTAAAAAGCCAGTTGCAGGTATTTCAACAGGTTTAATTACTGATGAAAATGATCCTAATAATCATGTTGTAATTACTGATATACAAGGAATTGAAGATTTCTTTGGAGATATGGATTTTAAAGTTGGTGGAACAAAAGATGGAATAACAGCAATTCAAGTTGATATTAAAGTTGATGGTTTAACATATGATATAATTGCAGAAGCTTTTGAAAGAACTAAAAAAGCTAGAAGTTATATATTAGATGAAGTAATGTTACCACAAATTTCAGAACCTAGAAAAGAAATTTCTAAATATGCACCAAAAATCGTTAGTATGACTATTAATAAAGATAAGATTAAAGATGTTATTGGTTCTGGTGGAAAGACTATAAACAAAATTATTGATGAAACTGGAGTTAAAATTGATATAGAAGAAGATGGTTCAGTATTTATTTATGCAGATGATATGAAAAAAGCTTTAGATGCTCAAGGTATGATTGAAGATATAGTTAGAGAAATAGAAGTTGGCGGTATTTATACAGGTAAAGTTGTAAAAATTGCAACTTTTGGAGCATTTATTGATTTAGGAGGAGATAGAGAAGGACTTCTTCATATATCAAAAATAGCTAAAGAAAGAGTAAATAGAGTTGAAGATTATTTAAAACTTGGTGATGAAGTAACAGTTAAAGTATTAGATATTGATGAACACGGAAAAATTAGTTTAACACGTAAAGACTTATATTCAGATGAAAAATAAATTTAGGAAGATTTAGATTATCAAAAAAATTTAAATTTTCCAAATTTTAGGAGGAAGTGGAAAAATAAATGAAATATTTATATATTCTTCAACAGGCACTAATTTGGATTTTATTAATTTATTGGATTTATCAACTGATTATCAGTTTTTGTGCCTTAATTAAAGTAAAGGAAAAACCATTATTAATAAATAAACAACATAAATTTATGGCAGTTATTCCGGCTCATGACGAGGAAAAGGTAATAGGAAATTTAGTAAAAAGTTTGCAGGAGTTAGATTATCCTAAGGAGCTCTATGATATTTATGTTATAGCAGATAATTGCACTGATAAAACAGCAGAAATTGCCAAAAGAGAAGGTGCAATTGTTTATGAAAGATTTGATGAAAAAAGAAAAACTAAAGGATATGCATTAAATTGGTTTTTAGATAAAAAAATAAAAGAAAATGCAGACTATGATGCCTTTTGTGTTTTTGATGCTGATAATATAGTTGATAAAAACTTTTTAAAAGTTATGAATAGAAAATTGTGCCAAGGTGAAACAATTGTACAAGGATATAAAGATATAAAAAATCCTACAGATTCATGGATTTCAAGCGGATATGCATTGTTTTATTGGACTCAACACAAATTTTATCAATTAGCTAGATATAATGCAGGACTTTCACCATTAATGAATGGAACAGGATTTATGGTAAAATTTGACTTGATAAAAGATACTGGATGGAATACAAAAACTTTAACAGAAGATATTGAATTTTCTCTTATGAATATTTCTTCTGGAAATAAGCTTGGATGGGCTGTTGACGCTATCGTATATGATGAACAGCCAACAACTTTTGGACAAAGTTGGAAGCAAAGAATTAGGTGGACAGTAGGTCATATGCAATGTTTTAAATTGTATACAAAAGATTTAGCAAAAGGCGTTATAAAAAATAAAACTTTAACAAGTTTTGATGGGTTGCTTTATATAATGTGTATTCCATTATTTGTAATTTCATTATTATTAATGATAGTAAATATCATATTATATTTGATGTCTCAAATGACTTTTGGACGAATGTTATTAAATGTTCTAGGATATTTAGTTTTAGTTTATATTTTATTAGTTATAATTGCTATAGTAACACTTGTTATAGAGAAACGTTCAGTAAAGAAAATGATAAAGGGAATATTTACTTTCCCAATATTTATGGGATCATGGACAATTATAAATTTTGTAAGTCTATTTAAGAGAAATATAAAATGGGATAAAATTGAACATGGTCAAAATGCATGAGGTTATAACTAAGGAGGAAATTATGCATATATATGTAAAAAATAATGGAGTTACTTTAGTAATATTAGCTATAGTAATAATTGTACTTATGATAATTGTTGGAGTTTCATTAAATTCCGGTTTGTCTTCTGCTGATGAAGTAGCAGATGATAGAACAGGAACAGAATTATCAATAGTTGAGCAAGCAGTAATTGAGCAGTATACATTGCTTTTAACTGAAAATCAAGATGGTAAAATTGCTACAAAAATATTGGAAGATGTATCATTAGAAGATGATACTGATAGACCATCTACTCTAATTGGTACAAGAATTGCAAATGTTTCAACTTTAAATTCATATGGATTTAATCAATATTTAGTAGATTATAGTAATATAGATGATATGAAATATGAAGATTACTATTATTTTTTAGATGAAAGTGATTTAGAGGAACTTGGAATTAGTGATAATAAATCAGATGAGGAAATACAGAATCATAGTTATATAGTAAATTATTCAACGGGAGAGGTCTTTGATACTAAAAATAAAAAATATTATACTTCAAAAGATCCTATATATTTAGATGGAACAAATTCTAAAATAAATACAGAAACATATAATTTTACTGATGAATAGGAGTGAGCAAAAAATGATAGACATAAATCAGGAATTGCTAAAAATAGTAGATAAAAATGATATATTGATAGATGAGCCTATGAAAAAACATACTTCATTTAAAGTAGGTGGAAAAGCAGATTTTTTTGTGACAATTAGAAACATTGATATTTTGAAAAAAATACAAGGGCTTGTAAAACAAGAAAAAATACCATTTTTTATTATAGGAAATGGAACTAATTTATTAGTTCTTGACAAAGGAATAAGAGGAATTGTTGGAAAATTAAAATTTGAAAAGGTTGAATTTTCTAAAAATGCTGTAAGAGTTTCAAGTGATGTTGCTGGAAGTAAGTTAGCTAGAATGTGTTGTAAAAAAGGATTGTCTCGGAATAGAGTTTATGGTTGGAATTCCAGGTACAATAGGTGGAGCTATAAAAATGAATGCTGGAGCACATGGATCTGAGATTAAGGATGTAGTAGTTAAAACAATATGTTTAGATGAAAACGGTGAAATTATAGAGCTTTCAAATAAAGAACAGGAATTTAGCTATAGAAGAAGTATTTTTGGAGAGAAAAATTATATTATATTAGAAACAGAATTGCTTTTAAAAGAAGATAATATTCAAAATATAGAAAACAGAATGAATGAAATGTTGGAAATAAGAAAAGAAAAACAACCAATAGAATATCCTTCTGCAGGTAGTACATTTAAAAGAAATCCAAATGCAGTAACTGCAAAGCTTATAGATGAAGCAGGCTTAAAATGTTTTTCAATAGGTGGAGCTTCGGTTTCAGAAAAACATGCTGGATTTATAATAAATAAAGGTGATGCCACAGCTCAAGATATTTTAGATTTAATTAAATACATAAAAAAAGTAGTATATCAAAAATTTAAAGAAAAAATTGAACTAGAGATTGAAATTGTAGGTGAAGAATAGATTTTAAATTTTATACTACTCGCTATAAGAGAAAAAAGAATTGTAAGAAAGGAAGAGAAAGAAGTGTTAAAAATTTATGAAGTAATTTTTAATAAAACTTTTTCTAAAAGGAAGTCATGTTAGATTGGTTAAAAGCTAGTACAAAAGTTAAAAGATGGATTTTTTTAATTTTAATAGGAATAGCTTTAGTGTGTTATGCATTCACACAAGTTTTAACAATGGATGTTGTTCAGGTTAAGGATGTTGTAAAAATTGTAATAGAATTTGTTGTACGGTTTTGTGCTTGTTATTTTGGGAATTATATTTATTCAAAAAAGAAATTTGGAAATTTTAATTGAAGCAAATGATGGAACATCTGAAAAAGGAAAAAAAGCTAAAGTAAACATAAAATCTTTAATTTTTAATAGAAAGGTTTATGATGAGGGTCCAAAGATTGTTGTAATTGGTGGCGGAGAAGGCTTAGATATGGTAATAAGAGGACTAAAAAAGTATACAAATAATATAACAGCTATTGTTACAATGTCTGATTATGGAGAAGCACCAAGTAAATCTAGATTAGCATTAGATTTATTACCATTAGATGATATAAAAGAAAGTATAGTTGCTTTATCAGATAGGGAAGTTTTGATGGGCAAGCTTATGAATTACAACTTTAAAGATGAAAGATTTAAGGACCTAAATTTTGGAGATATTTATTTGCTTGCTATGAGCGAAATTTATGGAAATATGTCTCAAGCTATACAAAAAAGTACAGAAGTTTTAAATATTACAGGAAAAGTTATTCCTGTAACTTTAGATGAAATTACAATTTGTGCAGAACTTTCTGATGGAACAACAATTGAAAAGAAAAATATGATTCCGGAGATTGTATCTCAAAAGGTTGAGAGTATAAATAGAGTTTTCATAAGCCCTTCAAATTGTAAACCTGCACCTGGAGTTTTAGAAGCAATTCAAGATGCAGAAGCAATTATTATTGGACCAGGAAGTTTATATACAAATGTACTTCCAAATTTATTAGTAAAAAATGTTGCTAAAACAATAAAAGAAAGTAAAGCAATTAAATTATATATTTCAAATATAATGACGGAACCAGGCCAAACAGATAATTATACTCTTTCAGAACATATAAGAGCAATTCATGCACATGTTGGAAAGGGAGTAATTGATTACTGTTTAACTGATACAAGTGATTTAATACCAGAATATGTTAGAAAATATAATAAAGAAGGTTCTGACATAGTTGAATTAGATGTATCTGCAGTTACATCACAAGGTATTAAAGTAATTAAAAGGGATTTATCATCTCTTAAATATGGTAAGATAAGACATGATAGTGATAAAGTTGCAAAAATAATAATGGAACTTATTTGTAATGAGCTTAAATTTAAAGATATGCAAAATGATCCGGAATATATGCTTATAGATTCTGTTTTAAAAGATCAAAAGAAGTATCTAGCTAAACAAGAAAAGAAAAATAAAAAACAAAAACAAATAGTAAAAAAGGCAACCAAAAAAGTTAAAGGAAAAGAAAGAAAGAAAAGCAAATTTGCTACTAAGTATAAAGATAGAGTTGAATCTATTCAAAATAGTGATACACAAACAATTGAAAATAGAAGAATTGCAGAAGAAATAGCAAAAATGGAAGCAAAACTTCAGAAAAAGCCAAAAAAATCAGGAAAAAAGAAAAATAAAAATCAGGCTCAAAAGAAAAAACAAAAAACAAAATAAAATTATTAAAAGGAGCAGGAGTACAAATGAAAATTTCAAAAAAAGATTTAGATTTAAAAAGTGGAATAGCTAAAGAATGGGTAATTACAAATGGACTTGGAGCTTTATGTTCTTCAAGTATTTTAGGAGCAAATACTAGACGATATCATGGTCTATTAGTGGCTCCTCTTTTACCACCTGCAAAACGTTATTTAATACTTTCAAAAGTTGATGAGTCGATTAAAATAGGTGATAAAAGTTTTAATTTATATACAAATGTATGTGAAAATTATATTTCAGATGGATATAAATATTTAGAAAGTTTTGAAAAAGAATATATTCCAATTTTTAAGTTTAAAGTAGATGATGTAAAAATAACTAAAAAAATTTCTTTTGTATATGGAAAAAATATTGTTGTTGTTACATACAAAGTGGAAAATAAATCAAAACCTGCAAAATTAGTTTTAACACCAATTTTAGGATTCAGAGATTTTCATCAATTACATTCTGAAAATAGTTTTGAATTAAAACAAAAAATAGATAAATCAAAAGTACGTGTTGAAATTAATGGAAATGGTTCTACACCTATTTATATGTTTGTAAAAGATGCAAATTATATTGAGCATTATAATGATGTTTTTAGAAATATGTATTATCTAAAAGAAGAAGAAAGAGGATTTTATCCGATGGAAAATCTATCTGTTCCTGGTAGATTTGAGATAGATATTCTTCCAAACGAAATAAAAGAAATTACATTTGTATGCTCGTTAGAAGACAATATTGAAGAAATAGATGGTAGAATTGTTATAGAAAATGAAATAAAAAGATTAGATAAAATAATAGAAGATACTAATTTGATAAAAAATAAAGATAAAAAATATGATGAATTTTTAAAGACATTGATTATAGAAGCAGATAGTTTTGTAATTGATAGACCGAACTTTAGAACACATTCAATGTTAGCTGGAATTCCATGGTTTTTAGATTGGGGACGAGATGCTTTTATCGCTTATGAAGGAATCTTTTTAGTTACAAAAAGGTTTGAATTAGCAAAAGAAATTTTATTAACTTTTACAAGAGATATAAAATTTGGATTAGTTCCAAATGGATATTCTGGATATGATAATAGACCTTTATATAATAGTGTCGACGCTTCACTTTTACTTTTTGAGCAAATTAATAAATTTCTAAGATATACCGGTGATTATGATTTTATAAAAGAAAATATTTATGACAAATTGGTAACAGTTATTAAAAGTTATAATGATGGAATTGATTTAGATAATAACAATATTTATATTGATAAAACAGATGGATTATTAGTATCAGGAACTGAAGATACACAAAATACTTGGATGGATGTAAAAATAAACGGTTTTGCTGTAACTCCTAGAAATGGTAAAGTAGTTGAAATAAATGCTTTATGGTATAATGCCTTAAAAACTTTAGAAAATTTAGCTAAAAAATTTGGAGATAAAGAAGTAGAAAAAGATTGTAAGAAAAAAGCTACTAAACATAAAAAAGTATATAATGAAAAATTTTATAATCCAAAGAAAAAATGTTTATATGATGTTTTAGGTGATGATAAAATAAGACCAAACCAATTATTTGCACTATCATTAACATATCCAGTATGGAATTTAAAATCAGATACAGCTAAAGAAATTTTTTATACTGTTAAGAAAAAATTATTATTAAAACATGGATTAAGAACACTTGCTCCAACAGAAAAGGAATATGTTCCAGTATATGAAGGAGATAGTTTTAAACGTGATATGACATACCATCAAGGAGTATCATGGCCATGGTTACTTGGTTTATATTTTGATAGTTTAAAAAATTTAATAAAAGCTGAAAAAGATAAAAATATTAAAAAAGATTTAGAAAAAGAATTAGAAGATTTTATAGAAGATACTTATAAAACATTTGAAAAAGATATTAAAAAAGAAGATTGCATTGGAGGAATTTCTGAAATTTATGATTCAAAATCTCCATATAAAGCTAGAGGAACTTTTTCACAAGCTTGGAGTACATCAGAGGTTTTAAGAATAGTTTTAGAAAGAAATATAAATGAAAAATAAGATTATTAAAGATTTAAATACTAAATTTTTAGGCAAAAGAATTGATTATTATGAAAATTTAGAATCAACACATAAATTAGCTAAAAATATGAAAGATGAAGAAATTACAGATGGAATGATAATTTTAGCAGATAATCAAACATCAGGGATACGGAACACATGAAAGAAAATGGTTTTCAGAAAAAGGAAAGAATCTAACCTTTAATATAATTTTTATTCCAAATAGAAGTATAAAGAAAATAAATGAGTTAACAAGTATTTTAGCAGAGTGCATTGTAGAAACATTAGAAAAATTATATAACATTAAAACTAATATAAAAAAACCAAATGATATAATTTTAAATAGAAAAAAACTTGCTGGGATTTTAACAGAAAGTGTTTCTCGAGGAGAAATTATTAAAAAGATTTATATAGGAATTGGAATAAATATTAATCAAGAGTTTTTTGGTTCTGGATTAGAAAATATTGCTACATCTTTGAAAAAGGAATATAAAAAAGATTTTTCAAAAGATGAAATCTTGAAGCAATTTTTAGAGATTTTTGAAGAAAGATATATAAAATTATTAGAAATGTAGTTTATATTGACTTTTAAAAATAATAAATATATACTTTTTATATCATTTATATTGATAAATTTGAAGAAAGAGAGATTAAGATTTTGGAAGAAAATTTAGAAAAAAATATTGATAAAAAAGATACTAGAAAGAAAGGAAGAATTAAAAATTTTGCTATACTTTTTGCAATAATAGTTATAGTAGTTATTTTAGGTATTATAGTATTAAATTTAAGGAAAACTAAAAATACAGTTGGAAATACAATAGGAAATATTAGAAATTATGGATATGTAGTAACAGATGATAATTATTTATATTTTATGAGTCCAAATGATGAAGGTTCAGCTATTGGTATTCGCAAAATAGCAAAAAATGATTTGACAGGTCAATCTGAAATGTTAATAGAGGATAACTGGCAAGTTGTTGGTTTGAATTACATGGATGGATACCTTTATTTTATAACAATGGCTGATCCTGAAGATTCAAATTCTGATGATATTGTAGATAATAAAATTCATAAAATGAAAACAGATGGAACAGATCATACTATAATAAATGATAATGAATTTAATAATGATTGTTATGAAATTTATGTAGTAAAAGATAAGCTTTATTATATTGGAACTGACGAATGTATTTATTATATGGACTTAGATGGAAATAATAAAACAAAATTAAATGATTATGCATCTGGTTTTATAGGAGTAACAGAAGATTATATTTTCTTTAACAAATTATTAGACAGTGATAACTCTGATAGCGAATCATCTACAAATGATTTTGAAACATGTGTTATGAATTTAGATGGAAGCAATGAACATGCAATTATGGAAGGCGAAAAATTATATAATATAAATTTAGTTGGAGATTATATTTATTATCAAACACAAGAAGGATATCCATCAAAAGTAAAACTAGATGGAACAGAAAATACTTTGCTTTCAAGTGAAGTAGCATATAGCATGAATGTTGCAGATGATGGTATTTTCTATCTTAATTATTATAAAGTAGATGATAAAAATGCTGGAGTAGCAGTCTATAGAATGGATTTAGATGGTAAAAATGTAACTCAACTAACAAAATTAGACACATATTCTGAGATGTTATGCGAATTTGGAGACTGGTTATTCTTCTCTGATAGTAATAATGAAGAAGGAAAATTTGAATTAATTTCAAAAGATGGTAAACAATCAATAGTTTTATATAGTTTAGATCTTTCTGTATATTATGATGATACAGATGACTCTACTAATACGGCAGAAAGTACAGATACAACAGCTACAACTGCAGAAGATACTTCAAATGAAAATATAAGTTCTGATGATACTACAAGTAATGAATAGATAAAAAAGATTTGCTTTAATTCTTAAAGCAAATCTTTAATACGCCACTATAGCTCAGTTAGCAGAGCAACGGATTCGTAACCCGTAGGTCAGGAGTGCAAATCTCCTTAGTGGCTCCAAGAAGATTGTATGTAATGTGTTTATTTAAATAATTATTAAATAGAAATTATATATATAAATTTATATTAAACGGAATTATTAAAAAGTGATTTTTAATATATTTGGAGAGTTTAAAACAACTCTCCTTTTTTATGGTAAACAACTCCTAAAATATTATATACAAAGTAGAGATAATAGATTTAAATAAGTTAAATCAAAATCACTCTTTGCATAGATTTTATAGTTATATAAATGTTTTGCAATAACTAGTTGACATAATAAAAAAAGCATTATATAATTTCAAATGTTACTGTAATAATATTTAGTTATTTTTTTTTAATTAAAAAAAAGGAGGGTAGAAGTATTATTTATAATTTAGCATTAGTAAGTAAAAAATTCTAAAATCTAGGAGGAAAGATATGAAAGCAAAAAACACATCAAAAGAAGTAGTTTTAGAATTGATAAGAAGTTCAAACACTTTTCTTATTATGACACACATGCGGCCAGATGGAGATGCAATTTCCAGCTCTTTAGCTATATTCTGGTATTTGCAGGATATAGGAAAAAATGAAAAATTTATAGACATAGTAATTCCGGAATATACGAGAGAATTAGGCTTTATATCTGGAATTGAATATGTCAAGAAACAGCCAACAAGGAAAAACTATGATTTAGCCATTCTGGTAGATTGTACAGAATTAAGCATGCTCAAAGGAAAAGAATATGTAGAATTAGCTGATAAAACAATTTGCATTGATCATCATGAAAAAGAAAAATTTTATGCTGATTATAATGTGGTCAATGTGGATGTTTCTTCATGTACAACAATTATTTTTGATATTTTCCATTGTTTAACTCCTAATTTTCTTAATTGTATTGCAACTGGACTAATTTCAGATACATCACTTTTAACATTAAATGTAACTCCAGAAGCGATGGATATTATTAAAAAGTTAAGAGAATTAGGAGTAGACATAGATGAAATATCTAAGAAGCTTGCAACTAAGAGTGACAGAACTGAAGAGTTGACAAATCTTGTAATAAAAAGAGGTAAATTTATAAATGATAATATATTTTGCTCATATTTATTACAAAATGATTTATTAGAAGATGAAAAAAATCTGACAAATGTGAATCATAAGTTAATTATTCAGGAGCTTCAAAAAAATGTTAAATTCGAAACTCTCATTCTTCTTATTGAAAATGAAGCTGGAGAATTTAAGGGATCCTTAAGAACTTTTTCTGATATTGATTTAAACATGATATGTTCTGAATTATTAGCTGAAGGAAAAATCTTAAAAGGTGGAGGACATAGCTACTCTGCAGGTTGTACAGCTGTTGGTGCATATGAGGATATATTTAAAACAATATCAGATGCAATTATAAGGAAAAAACAGTAATTTACAAGGAGGCAATTTATGGCAAGAGGAATATTTGCTGGAAGTTTTGATCCATTTACTGTTGGGCATTTATATATTGTTGAAGTTGCAAGCAGATTGTTTGATAAGCTAATAATATGTATTGCCAGTAACAGTGATAAGAAGAGAACTTTCGAAAAAAGTTTGATGAAAGATGCAATTATAGAAACCTTAAAAGAACGGAAAATAACAAATTGTGAAGTTATATGCTATGATGGATTAGTAGTAAATCTGGCAAAGAAAAAAAATGTCCACTTTGTAATAAGAGGTATGCGTAATTCTGATGTATTTGAATATGAAGAAAAACTTGCAAAAGAGTATTACTTAACTGGTGGTATTGAAACAATTTATGTTGGCTCTGGAAGTTATGTCGGAAGTGGCATACAAAGTAGAACAAGTTCTACTCTTGTCAGAAATTTACTAAAAGAGGGAAAGTCTATAAGTGACTATGTTCCGAAAAGCGTTGAAAGTGCGATAATGAATAAATAATACTTTATGAGAGAATCCTAATTAGGAGTCTAATTAACAATTTTTTCGTTATAATTAATGAAAGGAGAGAAAAAAATGAAAAAAGTAGCTGTTATAACAGGGTGCAACCGAGGAGGTGGTGAAGGAATACGGAATCAATTGCTAAAGGCTGGATATTTCGTATATGGAATTAATCGTAGTCCAACATTAAATGTTGAACAAATTGAATCATATTGTGAATATATCTGTGATGTTTCTGATAGTAATAAAATTACAGAAGTATGCAATAAAATAACAGATGATATTGATTTGCTTGTTTTAAATGCAGGAATAAGAAAATTTGGAAAAATTTCTGAATTGTCCTTTGGAGATTTTTCTTATTCTATTGATGTTAATTTAAAGGGACCATTTTATGTTGTATCACTTTTGCTCAAAAACGTAAAAAAAGCAAAAGGAAAAATAATATTTATTGGTTCACATGCAGGCAGATATCCATTTGGATTAGGAGCAGCATATTGTAGTAGTAAAAGAGGATTAGAAGCTTTATCAGAATGTCTGATGGAGGAAGTGAGGAGAGAAGGCATTAAGGTTATACATTTATCACTAGGAGCCATTAAAAATCGTGATCATGGTTATGAAGAAGAATGGAAAATAAAACCTGATGAATTAGGTATGGCAATTTTAAAATTATTAGAAATGCCAGATAATTTATTGCCTAGTGATATTAATTTAAGACCACAATCTCCAAAGAAATTAAATCTTGAAGGGATTGAATTAATGCAATACAAATAGGAGGTAAATAAATGAAATTTATTAGTTGCAATAAAAGTATTGTGATTGAAAATAAGAGAGATTTTATTTCAAAAATTTCTCCTGAAGAATCAGTAAGCGTCGAAACTATAAATGCATTTGGAAAACATTTTAAAGATTTATCTGAATTAGATGATTTGATGAGTATGGAAAATCCGCCACATCATCATCCATTAACAGGTCCGATTTATATTGAAGGAGCAAAACCTGGAGATTATGTTAAAATTCACATTGAAAAAATTGAACTTAAAGAAATGGCTCAGATGCTATCAAAAACTGCTGGAATATTACCTCTTGAAAAAACAGATGGTTTTGATTTCAGCTATAGATACCCTGTTATTGCAAATGTAGTTGATAATCATGGTAGTTTAAGATATTTTAAAAATCAGATATATCTGAATGCTACACCATCATTGGGGATTATTGCAACAATGCCTAAAGATGGTAAGATAAAAACAGGTCACATAGGTATAACAGGTGGAAATTTTGATAATCCATTTATTTGTGAAGGAACAGATATATATCTTCCGGTTGAGGTAGAAGGAGCAGGTCTATATTTAGGTGATGTACATGCAAAACAGGCATATGGAGAACTAAGTGGTATAGCTCTTGAAGCAAGTGCAGTTGTTCAGATCAAAGTAAGTGTTCTTCAAGCTTGGATTCCATTTGAAACTGAGCCTATTTTTATAATGGGTAAAGAGCCACTTACAAAACAGGATTCTTTAGCTATAATAGGAATTGGCAAAAATTTTAAAAATGGAGATGAGGCTGTAAGAGATGCTTTTTTAAAAACAATTGAAGTTGTTAAAAGGCTTAAACCAACAATGTCAGAAATGATGATTAGATCTCTATTATCACTTATTGGTAACTCTATGGCGGGCCAGGCTTATTCTAATACTTCTGAATCTACAAGTCAGATTTTGCTCACAGAAGAAGCATTACGTTCAATTCATGCTACTGAAACTGAATCAATATTACCAGAGATTGAGATGTGTTTGTTTAAAAATATCAAACCAGTCTCTCAAGAAAAAATACTTATAACTGTTGGAGCAGTTAAAGGAAGACTTCAAAAAGTTTTGCATGAGTATCTTGAATCTTTAGGAATTAAAGTTCCTAAGATTAATCCAAGATTGCTTGTATATGATATTGAGACAGACAATTACATCTTAAGGATTAGTCTTTTAAAGTGGAAAGATATAACGATAAATTATAATAAATTTGATCTGGTAATATATGGAGCGGATAAGTGGCTGGAAAACTCTAATAAGGCTTTTGTTGCTTTAAAACATTTTGAGCAAAAAGATTGTAGAATGAGTATTTTGGTTCCAAAAGAGTTAAAAGAGTATCCACTATCATATTTTCTTCAAAGAAAAATCGCTACAACATATCCTAATGTTTTAAAACAACATTATCAGATTTCTGATTCAAATGTTGTAGAAATGGAAGGAAGTGTTGAGGCGAGTATTAAACTTGGTTGGGCTGATTCAATATTTGATGTGGTTGAAACTGGAGAAACGGCGAAAGTAAATGGATTGGTAGAACATACAAAAGTTGTAAATTTTGGAGCTGTTCTTGCAACATCACGAATTGACAAATTACCAATGTTTGTTAATTTGCAGCTAGTTGAACCTATTAACAACAGGATTTGCATAGCATTTGATGGAATTGATGGTTCCGGAAAATCAACACTTGCCAAAATATTAACACAAACAGGGCTTTTTAAACAATCACAAGTTGTGTTAGTTGAGCCATTTTCAGGAAAAGTTGGAAAAGATTCATTTTCATTGTGGAAAAACAAGAAATATCTTTTGTGGGCAGAAAATGTTGGAAAACAGCATTGGTCTGCAAGAGATGTTGTTAACACTGTTTATGATAGATCTATTTTAACAGCACTTGTGGATAATCTTGAAAATGATGAAGATGCTCTGAAGGTTATAAAAGCTTGGCAGCCACTTCCAGATATTTTGTTTTGGTGCAAAATTGATGCTGAAATTGCATACAAAAGAAGTATGAACAGAAATCAGCATGATGAGTTTGAAGATATTGATTCTTTAAAAGCTTATGAAAAATTATATGAAAAAGCAGTAAGTTTTTTAAGAAGCAAGACTAATATAAAGATTGTAGAACTTGATGCATCAAAATCAACCGATGAAACAGTTGAAGAGATAAAGGAGATTTTAGAAGGTGAACAATATGACTAATTACGAATACCTTAAGAAAATTGATTTTTCAACATTAGATATTATTGCAGATGGAAAATCTAAAACAATATATGCTTTAGATAAAAAAACAGCAATAATGTTTTACAAACCACATTTAAGAAGTGTAACATACAATCGGGAAGGTATAATAGAAGGAACAGATATATATCGTATGTATGCTACGATGTTCTTTCTAAATCTATTAGAAGGAAAGGGTATTCCTACTCAAAGAGTAAATGATAAGATATTAGATATTAATGGAAAATTTGCTATTTTGGTAAAAAGATGTACCCCAATTCCCATTGAATGGATACGAAGATATTATGCAGCTGGCTCTATAGTAAGGCTATTTCCAATATTTGTTAAGGACGGACAGAAATTTGATCCACCATTAAATAAATATGATGCTAAAATTGATGTAAGTTTAACAGGTGGAACTGATGATCCAACAATGAATGAAAGCTATATAACAGGACTTCATATTTTAACTAAAGACCAATTTACAGAAGCGGATAGAATGCTTACAAAAATTGGTGATATTTTAAATGAAGTCTATAAAAACGCAGGTATAAAGCTTGTTGATTTAAAAATGGAGTTTGGCTTATTGAACGGAAAAGTGGTTCTAATTGATGAGCTTAGTCAAGATTGCATGAGAGCAAATGATATTGCTACTGGAGAAACTCTTACAAAGGATGCCTATAGGCAATGGAAGAGTCCGGAGAAAGTTTTAGAGACTTATAAATTATTTCTACAGCGGATGTGCCCAGATTATAAGAAACTTGTTTTAAAATTATAATTATTTATACAGCTAAAAGCCAGGACAGATTCAAGCTTTTGAATCTGTCTCTGACTTTTTTAATTTTTACAAAACAATATATTTTTTAAATTATAGTAATCATCACCAAATTCGCAAACAATATCAAATTTGGATTTTATTTTTTCTATATTATCTTTTCCTTCAGATGTAGAAAAACATATAGCATAAACTTTATCATGTTTAGATTTGTCAACCATTTTTAAGTCACTTATTTGATCTCCAAGTAAAATAACTTGATTACGATCTTTTAATTTTTCTTGTATGTTTTTTGGAAGAGAAATTTCATTTTTATTTAAACTATGAATAATATTTTCTTCAACTCCACTAGCTATATTATCTTTAAAAATAATTTTATTACTGATAACATGAACATTATCAAAATAGCAATCATTTGCTTCTAAAAATGTTTCTATAAAATTACCAATTCCAGCGCTAATGATTATCAGTGGAATATTATTTTTATGTAAAAAAGCGATAAATTCTTTAGCTCCAGGTCGAAATTCCATTATTTTTGAATCTTTAGCTGCATTATTAAATATATCTTCACTAATTTTATATTTAATAAATAATTCAATATGTTCTAGAAACCATTTTTTCATTAAAAAAGTTTTTAAATTTATCTCCATGTTTTCGTCAAGTTCAATAGGACGATAAAAACTATATAATTTTTTTCTATCTTCAATATATTCTTTAGGTACATAAGGACTATCAGCTAAAATAGACCAAGATGTTTCACTACTGTCATTTGTAATTGTTCTATCAAAATCTGCTACTACATAAATATTCGATAAATCTTTAATTGGAAGTGATGATTTAATATTATCTTTAATAAACATTACTTAAGTAACTCCTTGTAAATTTAATTTTAATATGTTTATATCACAAAATGTAATAAATGTATAGATGATTTTTTTTAAAATAAAAAATAGCTAATCTAGCAGAATTTGAGATTTATATGGTTTTGTGGTAAAATTAATAATGTGTAAGAAAAAAAGTTAGGAGATTTTATTATGGGATTATTTAGTAGATTTAAAAATAAAGATAAAAAAGATACATCTCAAAGATATCAACCTCAAAATATGGAAAGTAAAAGATTACCTTATGAAGTGACCACTGAATATACACCAGAAGGATATCTGCAAGTAGAAGTTTGTGAAGATCATCCAAATAATGGCCAATTTTATGATGTTACAAGATTAATAATTCAAGGTGCTCCTATGACTATGACATCAAATAGAATTTCTGTTTTAAATTGTTTAGTTTCACATTATGGTCATAGTGATTGTATAATGATAGGAAAAAATGGTATAGAATATGGACGTAGAGGTGATTATAGCCATGTATTAGCTGAATTTGATGTAAATTTATTATTAAGAGATAAAACATATGCATATAATGTTTTAGTTGGATTACTAAATAAAAGAAGAATAGATAGATATTTAAATGATGGAATGAAAGATAATCCAGAAATACCATGTGGTATTTATGTTGGTGGTATTGATCCATCAAGTAGAAGAAAATATTTTAGACCTGAGGTAGGAAAAGAATCACATTATTCACCTCAAATGCAAAATAGAAGGGCAAGAGCCAGAGAAGCAGCCATAAGACGTATGAGAGATGAATATAGAGAAAATGAGGCAAAAATAGCAGAATTACAAAGAAGAAATAGAGGACTTGAAGATGAAATAAATGATGGAAGATAAATAAAAATTTAATTTAAAATTTTAAAAAAGTAGATCTTTTTAGGTCTACTTTTTTAATGATTTAAAAATTATATATAAGGCTTGACAAAGTGCAATAAATAGGCTATACTACCTTTCGTAAGTTGCCTTACTAATTAATATAAATTTTATTTCAAAAGTGTTGTATCAAAATATTAAAATATGTTATAATGAAAAACATAAAAATATTGTGAAAAAACCAATTTTTTAGAGGAAAAATGAAAAAATTAGAAAATAAAAAAGTAATATATTACAAAACATATAGTGATGATGTTGTTGAATCTAAAAATCAAAATTATAAAATAAAAGATAATTATAAATGGATTCATAATAATATTTTTTATAGAATGTTTTCATGTGTTTTATGGAAAATAGCTTCTGTAATTGTTTTTATTTATTATAAATTAATTTTGCATATAAAAGTTGAAAATAAGGAAGTAATAAAAAAATATAAAAAACAAGGTTTTTTTTTATATGGAAACCATACTCAACCAGTAGGTGATGCTTTTATGCCATGGATTGTTGTAGATAAAAGATTTAATACAGTGGCAAGTGAGGCAAATTTAGGTATTCCTGTTTTAGGAAGATTTTTAACAATGCTTGCAGCTTTGATAATTCCGGAAAAAATTAGTCAAATGAAAGAATTTATGAAAGCAGTTGAATATAGAATAAAACAAGGAAGAGCAGTTATAATTTATCCAGAAGCTCATGTTTGGCCTTATTATACTAAAATTAGACCATTTTCTGATTCTGCATTTAAATTTCCAATAATTAACAAAGTTCCTTCATTTTGCATGACTACGACTTATTATAAAAGGAAAAATAAAAGTAAACCTGGAATAAAAATTTATGTAGATGGACCATTTTTTCCAGATGTTGAGCTTAGCCAGAAAGAACAAGAAAAACAATTATGCGGAAAAATCTATGATAAAATGGTTGAAAGAAGTAAAAATAGCAATTTTGAATATATAGAATACAAAAAAGAAACTAATTAATAATATTGGAGGAAAATATGAATCTTTTGTATTGTGGTGATGAAAATATTGCTGATGGACTTTTTATTTCAATACTTTCATTATTAAAAAATATAAAAGAAAATTTAAATATATATGTTTTAACAATTAATTTAAAAGATGAAAATTTTGATATTAAAGGAATTTCTGATTATACAATTGATTTTTTAGATAAAAAAGTAAAAGAGGTTTCTATAGATAATTTTGTTAAAAAGTATGATATAACAGAAATATTTAAAAAAGAAGTTCCGAACATAAATATGGAAACTCGTTTTACACCTTGTTGTATGCTTAGACTTTTTGCAGATGAAATTGATGAAATTCCAGATAAAATTCTATATTTTGATAATGATGTAGTTGTTAGAAGAGATTTTACTCAAGATTTTTATAATTTAAATATTGATGATTATGAAATGGCAGGAACCTTAGATTACTATGGAAAATGGTTTTTTAAGAAAAATATATTTAGGTTTGATTATTTAAATTCGGGAGTATTACTTTTAAATTTAAAGAAAATAAAAGAAACAGGGCTTTTTAAAAAAGCTCGTAATATGTGCCAAGAAAAGAAGATGTTTATGCCTGATCAATCAGCATTAAATAAACTTTGTAAGTTTAAAAAAATAATGCCAAGAAAGTATAATGAGCAAAGGAAGTTAAGAGAAGATACAGTTATTCAGCATTTTACAACAAGTTTTAGATTTTTTCCATTGGTAAGGACTGTTACAATAAAACCTTGGCAAATAGATAAAGTACATTTATATTTGAAAAATTTTGAATATGATGATATACTGTCACAGTATAATAAAGAAAAAGAAAATTTAAATAGAGTTATGGAGGAAGTATAGTGAAAAAAGAAGTTATACCAATATTTTTTACAATAGATGATTCTTATGCACCATTTAATGCAGTAGCAATAAAATCAATGTTAGATAATGCATCAAAAGATTATAATTATAAAATTATGATTATATATCAAGATTTAAATAAAGAAAATATAGAAAAGATAAAGAGCCTAGAGACAGACAATGCTAAAATTGAATTTTATCCTATGAAAGATGAATTAGAATTAATTACAGATAGAGATGAAAATAAGTTAAGATGTGATTATTTTACACTTACGATTTATTTTCGACTTTTTATTGCAGATATGTTTCCAGAGTATGACAAAGGAATATACATAGATAGTGATATAGTTGTTCCAGGAGATATCTCAGAGCTTTATAATATAGATCTTGGAGATAATTTGATTGGTGCATCTACAGATCATTCAATTCAAGAAGTTCCAGAACTAATTAATTGGATGGAAAATGGAATTGGTATAAAAAAACAAGAATATATAAACTCTGGAGTTTTGCTATTAAATCTTAAGTTATTAAGAGAAAAGAAATTTAGTCAAAAATTCTTGAAATTATTAAATGAGTTTCATTTTGATACAGTAGCACCAGATCAAGACTATATTAATGCTATGTGTAATGGTAAAATATTATATTTAAATGAAGCTTGGGATGTTATGCCAAATAAAGCAAAACCTGCTTTTAAAAATCCAAAATTAATTCATTATAATTTATTTGATAAACCATGGTGTTATGATAATATCCAATATGAAGATATTTTTTGGAAATATGCTAAACAAACTTCATTTTATGAACCAATTGTAGAATTTAAGAAAAATTATTCTGATGAACAAAAGGCATCTGATAGCAAATGCTTTGAAGTACTAATAAATAAAGCAGCTAATGTGCCACAATCAGAAAATACATTTAAGAAAAAAATTGAGGCTGGAGAATATACAAGAGTATGATAGTAGGTGGAAATAAAGAAAAAGTAATTGAAAATATAAAAGACGCTGTAGAAAATGATGATTTTAACTCAAAAGTTGAAGTTAATGATCCAAAATTAACTAATGAACAAAAGCAGCGTGTAATAAAAAAATATTTAAAAAGTAAGAAAAAAATTTATTATAAATTAAATAATAAAATTGCTAGAGGAATTTTAAAAATGGTTACCTGGATGGAAAATAGAGATACAGAGGTAATAGGCTTAGAAAATGTTAAAGATATTAAAACAGGTGCTATTATTACATGTAATCATTTTAATCCATTAGACAATACTGTTGTTAGAAAATTTGCAAAAAAAGCTGGAAAAAAAAGAATTTATATTATAAGTCAGGAATCAAATCTAGCAATGAATGGTTTAGTAGGATTTATGATGAAATATTCAGATATAATTCCTATTAGTAATCAAGTAAGTTATATAAAAAATGATTTTCAGAAAATTATCAAAGATACTTTAGACAAAAAGAATTTTATATTAATTTATCCAGAACAAGAGATGTGGTTTAATTATAGAAAGCCTAGATATTTAAAGCCTGGTGCTTATTATTATGCTTCAAAATATAATGTACCAATAATATCTTGTTTTATTGAGATAATAGATAAAGATAAAAATGATACAGATGAATTTAAAAAAGTTAAATATAAGATTCATATTTTAAAACCAATTTATCCAGATAGTGATAAATCTGATAAAGAAAATGCTGCTTGGATGAGTGAAAGAGATTACAGACAAAAAAAAGAAGCTTATGAAAAAGCTTATCATAAAAAACTTGATTATAAATTTGAAGATGATGATATTGCTGGATGGATAGATGATGTGGAATAGTCTAATAGAAAAGATGTGGTAATAAATGGAAGAATTAAGAGCAGGAATAGATGTAGGATCAACAACTGTAAAATTAGTTATAGTAAATAATGAAACAAAAAAAATAGAATATTCTGTTTATCGTAGACACAATGCTTCACAAGAAAAGACTGTTAAAGAATTATTAAGTGAAGTAAAAGAAAAGTTTAAAAATAAGAAAATAAAATTTGCTGTTTGTGGTTCAGGTGGAAGACCAATTGCTAAGAAAATGGGAGTTTACTATATACAAGAAGTAGTTGCAAATGCAGCTGCTGTATGTGAGCTTTATCCAAATGTTAAAACTGCAATTGAACTTGGTGGACAAGATGCAAAGGTTATTTTCTTTTATTATGATGAAAAAGCAAAAAAGCTTATGGCTTCTGATATGAGAATGAATGGAAGCTGCGCTGGCGGAACAGGTGCTTTTATTGACGAAATTGCAGCTCTTTTAAGTATTAAGACAGATGAATTTGAAGATTTAGCTAAAAATGGTACATCAGTTTTTGATATTTCAGGAAGATGTGGAGTTTTTGCTAAAACTGATATACAACCATTATTAATTCAAGGAGCTAAAAAAGAAGATATTGCACTTTCTACTTTTCATGCGATAGCAAAACAAACAATAGGTGGATTATCTCAAGGCTTAGAACTTAAACCACCTATTATTTTTGAAGGTGGACCATTAACATTTAATCCAACATTAATTAAGGTTTTTGCTGAGAGATTGAATTTAAGTAAAGAAGATATAATAATTCCAAATCACCCAGAGACTTTTGTTGCATTTGGAACAGCTATTGCAATTGATCAATTATTTAGTGAATCTGATAATTATAAGACAATTGATGAAATAGAAAAAGATTTAAATAAAGAAAATAAAAATATTGATAAAAAAAGCGAAGCTAAACCATTTTTTAGATCAGAAGATGAAAAAGAAGAATTTATAAAAAGACATGCTTCAGAGCTTAAAAGTTTGGCAGAGCCTAAATTAGAGACTATAAATGACGGAAAATATAAAAAAGTATTAAGAGTTTATTTAGGAATAGATTCAGGAAGTACAACATCTAAATTTGTTTTATTAGATGAAGATGAAAATGTTATTGACAGATTTTATAGTAATAATTTTGGCGAGCCAATTCCTGTTGTTAAAAAAGGAATTTCTGATATGTGCAAAAAATATGAGTCACAAGGAATTAAGTTAGAAATTTTAGGACTTGGAACAACAGGATATGGAGAAAAACTATTTGCTAAAGCTTTTGGAGCAGATTATCATGTAGTTGAAACTGTTGCACATTTTCAAGGTTGTAAAAAATATTTTCCAGATGTTTCGTTTTTGCTTGATATCGGTGGACAAGATATGAAAGCAATCTGGATTAATGATGGAATAATTACAAATATTATGCTTAATGAAGCATGTTCATCTGGGTGTGGTTCATTTTTGGAAAACTTTGCAACTACATTAAATATTCCAGTTCAAAAAATTGCAGATTCTGCTTTTAGATCTAAATCTCCTGCTAATTTAGGAAGTAGATGTACAGTTTTTATGAATAGTACTATTATTAATGAACAGAGAAATGGTAAAAATTCTGATGATATTATGGCAGGACTTTGTCGTTCTATAATTGAAAACGTTTTTACAAAAGTAGTTCGTATAAATAATAAAAATAATTTAGGTGAAAACATAGTAGTACAAGGCGGTACTTTTAGAAATTTTGCAGTTTTAAAAGCTTTAGAAGATTATATAGGTAAAGAAGTAAAACTAGCACCTTATCCAGGAGAAATGGGAGCAGTTGGAATCGCAATTGCTACTAAAAAATACATAGAAGAAAATGGATATAAAAATGGAAAATCAACCTCTTTTATAGGATTAGAAAAAATAAAAGATTTTGAATATAAGATTGAAAATGGTGTTAAATGTAATTTTTGTACAAATCATTGTAGTAGAACTATTTTAACTTTTCCAAATGGAGAAAAGTTTGTTACTGGAAACAGATGTGAAAAAGGTGAAATAGTAAGCAATGATATAAAAGAAGTTTTAAAGAAATCTAATAAGAAAACAAATGCAATTGACATGTATGAAGAAAGAGAAAAAATGTTATTTGCAGATTATGATTATAAAAACCCTAAAATAAAAAGAGCAAAAACTATTGGATTACCTAGGGTTTTAGAATTTTGGGATAGTATGCCTTTTTGGTCAACATTTTTTAAATCATTAGGATTTAATATAAAATTTTCAAGTAAAAGTTCAAGAGAGTTATATGAAAATGGAATAAAATATGTAGCATCAGATACAATTTGTTTTCCTGCAAAACTTGCCCATGGACATATTGAAGATTTAGCTAAAAGTAAAGTGGATAGAATATTTATGCCTTTTATAATGCATATGCCACCAGAAGGAGTTGATAAATTAAGTCCTTATGTCTGTTCTATTGTTATGGGATATCCAATGGTTATAAAAAATTCTCAAGATCCAGAGAAAAAATATGGAGTAGAATTTGATACACCAATATTCCACTGGTTTTCTGAAAAAGATAGAAAAAAACAAATTATAGAATATGCTATAAAAGATTTAGGCGTTTCTAAAGAAGAGGCTCAAGATGCATTTGAATTTGGAGAAAAAGCATTATTAAAATTTAGAAATGATTTAAAACAAAAAGGAAAAGAAGTTATTGAAAAAGCTAGAAAGGACCATACTTTTGCAGTTGTTTTAGCTGGAAGACCATATCATAATGATTTCTTTATTAATCATAATATTTCAAAAGTATTTGTTAAAAAAGGTATATCAGTACTTACAGTTGATTGTTTAGAAAATCTAAATAAAGTAGATTTAAAAAATACTATTGCTGAAATTACAAATAATTTTCATACAAGAATGCTAGAAAGTGCAATGATTGCAGCAAAAGAACCTGCTTTAGAATATACTCAAATTGTAAGCTTTGGATGTGGACATGATGCAATCTTATCAGATGAAATAATTAGAATAACGCAAGATACAGGCAAAAAGCCACCACTTATTTTAAAAGTTGATGAAAGTGATGCACAAGGTGCACTTAATATTAGAATAGAGTCTTTTATTGAAACAATAAAAATTAGAAGAAAATTAAAACCATATTATTATAAACCACTAGGAGAACCAAGTTCAGCAAAATTCTTTAAAAAAGATAAAAAGACAAGAACTTTGCTTATTCCAAATATTTCACCAGAAGTTTCAAAACTTTTATGTGGAATTTTGAAGAAAAATAATTTTAAAGTAAAAGCTATTCCTTTAGGTGGAACTGAAGAAATTAAGCTTGGAAAAAAATATGTACATAATGATATATGTTTTCCGGCTCAAATGGTTATAGGAGAGTTAATTGGAGAACTTAAAAAAGGTAATTATGATCATTCAGAAGTTGCTGTTGTAATGGTTAAATTTCAATGTGATTGTAGAATGTCACATTATGCAGGCCTTCTAAGAAAAGGATTAGATAATAGCGGATTTAAAGATGTACCAATTTTAACAACTGATGTAAATGATACAAAATCAATGCATCCTGGTATGATGGTTTTAGGATTAAGCTCTGTTTTAGAAGCAGTTTGGGTTTTTGAGATGCTAGATATTATAACTGAAATTGTAAGAAAAATTAGA
Organism: uncultured Clostridia bacterium; assembly: GCA_944389125.1. Classification (GTDB taxonomy): domain Bacteria; phylum Bacillota; class Clostridia; order TANB77; family CAG-508; genus Scatovivens. Next base: position 26,666 of record CALXLF010000007.1, read on the forward strand.
CCTTATGAGAAAATAAAAGGAGAGACGGATAAAGTATATCAAAGTTTAGTAGATAGACTTTCAAAAGCAATACAAGGCGGAATAGGTAAAGCAAAAAAAGAATTTTCAAAATGTATAGATGACTTATGCAAAATTGAGTATGATAGAACTAATCTAAAACCTAGAGTTTTTGTAACTGGTGAACTTTTAGTCACATATCATGCAGGCTCAAATTTTAATATTGAAAAATACTTAGAAAAAAATGGAATGGAAGTTAGTTTTCCAAGGATCACAGATCAATTAAGAAAGGATTTCTTAGCTTCAAAAGAGGAAATAAAAGAATATAATGCAAATATTCCACCATATCCATTTGTTGTAGATTTCTTATTTGATCACATTCAAAAACAATTAGAAAATGTTGCAATAAAACATCCTTTATTTAAAAAATCTCTAAGACCTGCAGATATTTATGAAGGAGTAAGAGATATAATACCTAAGACATTAAGTTGTGGTGAAGGATGGCTTATGGCAGCGGAAATTGCACATTTAGCAAAAGAGAATGTAAAATCATTTATAATTTTGCAACCATTTGGATGTTTACCAAATCATATATGCGGAAGAGGTGTAATAAAAAAACTTAAAGAAGAATTTCCAGATATTTCAATATTGCCATTAGATTTAGATCCTGATACAAGTTTTGCAAATGTAGAAAATAGATTACAAATGCTTATAATGAATAATTTAGTTGAAAAGGATAATTTTAAGAATAAAATTTTAGAAAAAGACTTAAAAGAAAATAAAGTTTCTAAAGAGTCTGAAGATAAAATCTCTGCATAATAAAAAATATAAGTATACAATAGAATCTTTAAATATTTTGTAAAAAAATTTAAGAAAATATCAATAATTGCTTTTAAAATCCACTTCACAAAAAATATAAATATTGATATAATTTTAAAAAATAAAGAAGGGGGATAGTTTATGAAAACGAAAACCAAAGTTTTATTAATAGTTATATTAATGTTTGTAGCTATGATAATACCAACAAAGGTATTTGCAGCAGATACAATAGATGTAAAAGTAACAGGAACTTATGATTACACTAAAGCACAAGAAGTATTGGATTTACTTAATGAGTATAGAGTACAAAATAACTTAAATACTTTAACTATGGATGAAGATCTTTTAAATGCTGCAATGATAAGAGCTGGAGAAACAAGTATTTATTTTGAACATACTAGACCAGATGGAACTGATTGTCTTTCAGCTGCACCTAGTAAAATGAGTGGAGAAAATATCGCATCAGGATTATTATTTACAGCTTCAGGTGTTATGGATACATGGAAAGGGTCACCTGGACATAATGCAAATATGCTTTCTTCAAGGTATAAATCTATTGGAATAGGATGTTTTCAAGTTGGAAATTCATGTTACTGGGTACAATGTTTTGGAACGGATGATGCAACTAAAGAATCAACAAGAACAGGAACTGTTGATACTGTTCAAACTATTTCAATATTAAATAATCTTGTTGATGTATATGCTTATTCTGTAAATAATTCAACTAATGCTAAATATATGAGACCAGGAAATACTGGATATTTCAAATATGGAATAATAAATCAAGGTTGGAATGAAAGATATGCACCAGGTGTTGCAAGTGATTATAATTTTACAAGTAGTAATTCAAATGTAATTAAAATGAATTCAGACGGAACTTTTGAAGCTGTAGGAGAAGGACAAGCTACAATTGGACTTTCTTTAAAAGCAGATCCATCTAAAGGATATAGTGAAACTATTTCTGTACAAAGAGATGATATTAATGTTGATTATTTATATACAAGAAATCTTCAAAGTTCATATTCTTATACAGGAAGTCCTATAAAGCCAAACTTTTCACTTTATTATACGATGTCTAAATTGTTAACTGAAGGAAAAGATTATACATTAACATATCAAAACAATGTATATCCTGGTATTGCATCAATAACAATTACAGGAATTGGACAATATAAAGGAACTGTTACAAAAACTTTTGAGATAACAAGCACAATTAAAAGTCCAAATATAGAAAATTATTTGTTTGATGCTACATACTATGCAGATAGATATTCAGATTTAAAAGCTGTATATGGATATAATGCATCAAGTTTAAAATCACATTGGTTAAATTTTGGATTAAAAGAGGGAAGAACTGCAAGTCCAGTATTTGATCCTATATATTATTTAAATAAATATTCAGATTTAAAATCAGCATTTGGAACAGATTATGTAGCAGCATATAATCATTTTATATCAAGTGGAATTAAAGAAGGAAGACAAGGAAGTAAATATTTTGATGTAGTTTATTATTTAAATAATAATTCAGATGTAGAAAATGCTTATTGTTTTGATAGACCATCTGCTTTAGTACATTTTGTACAAAATGGAATTTCAGAAGGCAGACGTGGAAGTAATGAATTTAATGTAATATCATATTACAATTCTCAAAATAGTTATACTAAAAAACAATTAGGAACAAATTATTTAAAATATTATGTATTAGCTGATGGAGGAAATCCAATAAATGATCCTCCAATTGATATAACAAATTATTTATTCGACGCTAAATACTATGCAGACAAATATCCAGATTTAAAAGCTGCATATGGATATAATGCATCAAGTTTAAAATCACACTGGTTAAACTTCGGAATAAAAGAAGGAAGACAAGCAAGTCCAGTATTTGACTCAGTATATTATTTAAATAAATATGATGATTTAAAGAAAGCATTTGGAACAGACTATAAAGCAGCATATAATCATTTTATACAAAGTGGAATAAATGAAGGAAGACAAGGAAGTGCTACTTTTAATGTAAGGGCTTATATAAATAATAATTCAGATTTACAAACAGAATTTGGACCAAATTTCTCAAAGGCATTACAACATTATATGCAATTTGGAAAAAATGAAGGCAGAAAAGCTGTTTAATATTTATGATGTATAATTAATCTCTTAGAGAAATTTTAAAAATTAAATTTCTTTAAGAGATTTTTTTATTAAAAATAATTTAAATTATCTTAAAAATATATTAATTTTCTCTAAAGTCACTTACTTGTCACTTTGATTGTATTATAATGGTCTTGTAAATAAAATAAATTTATTTGATTTTAAATTGCCGGTTGATTTGAAATAGATAAATTTATTTAAAGGAGGATTTTTATGGAAATTTTGAGAGTTGAGAATTTATGCAAGACTTATGGAAAAGGTTTAAATGAAGTTAAAGCCTTAGATAATGTATCTTTTTCAGTTCAAAAAGGTGAGTTCGTGGCAATAGTTGGGGCATCAGGAAGTGGTAAATCTACACTTTTACATTTGATGGGAGGAGTTGATAGACCTACTTCAGGAAAAGTTTTTATTGATGGAAAAGATATATATAAATTTAATGATGATGGATTAGCAATATTTAGAAGAAGGCAAGTTGGACTTATTTACCAATTTTATAATTTAATTCCAATATTAAATGTTGAAGAAAACATTGTTTTACCACTTAGGCTAGATAATAGAGAAGTAAATAAAGAAAAATTAGATGAGCTTTTAAATGTTTTAGGATTAGAAAATAGAAGATATCATTTGCCAAATCAATTATCTGGTGGTCAACAACAAAGAACTTCAATAGGAAGAGCAATGATTACAAACCCTGCAATTATTTTAGCAGATGAGCCTACTCGGAAATCTAGATTCTAAATCAAGTGATGAAATAGTAGAACTTTTAAAAAAATCAAATAGAGATTATAAACAGACTATAATTATGATTACTCATAATATGGAAATAGCCAAAGTTGCAGATAGAATTATAAAAATTGAAGATGGCAAGATTGTAGGTGATTGCTAATGGATTTATTAAAAAGATTTACAATTAAAAATTTAAAATTAAATAAAAAAAGAACAGCAGTAACTATAATTGGAATAATTCTTTCAGTTGCACTAATTACAGCTGTTGGAACTATGTTTATGAGTGCAAGAGCAAGTCTTATAAAATATGAAATATATTCAAAAGGGAATTTTCATGTTGTATTTAGAGAGGTAGATGCAAAAGATATTAATGATTTTACTTTGAATAGAAAAATATCACAAGTATCTTTATCTCAAAATTTAGGATATAGTAAATTAGATGGAATTAAAAATGAGTATAAACCTTATATATATGTAAGAGCTTATTCAAAAGCATCTATGGAAAATTTAGGAGTTCATTTAATAGAAGGTAGACTACCTGAAAATGAAAATGAAATTTTAATACCTAACCATTTAAAAACAAATGGAGGTGTAGAACTTAAAATTGGAGATGAAATTAGCTTAAATATTGGTCAAAGACAAGATGCTGGAAAGTCTTTAAATCAAGATTCTGAATTTTTAGAAACTGAAGAATTAGTTGATACTTATTCTAAAAATTATACTGTAGTTGGAATAATGGAAAGACCAGGCTCAAATATTGAAAGTTATTCAGCTCCAGGATATACAGCTATTACTTGTTTAGATACAAATAAAATTTCAAGTGGCAAATTTGATGTATATGTGTGTTATACTAAAGATGGATTAAAAGATTATTTAAATACAACAGCAAATATTTTAGGTGTTGATGAAGGTTTATTTACAAGTGTTTATGAAACAGAAGATGTAGATTCAGAAGAGTTTATAAAAAATGTGGAAGAGATAGAAAATACAGCTAAATATGATTTTGGAATAAATTCATATTTAATAACTTTAGAAACAGGAATAACACAGAATTCAACACTTCAGGCTTTAATGTCTGCATCAGCAATTGTAATAGTTATAATTATATTTACATCTATATTTTGTATAAAAAATAGTTTTGATATTTCTATTACAGAGAAAATAAAACAGTATGGAATGCTTGCAAGCATTGGAGCAACTAAAAAACAGATTAGGAGAAATGTTTATTATGAAGCATTTTTACTTGGAATAATAGGCATTCCTCTTGGAATTATTTCAGGAGTTTTAGCAGCATTTATTTTAATAAAAATAAGTAATTTGATGATTAGAGATTTTATGGCTTTTGATTTAGTATTTAGTTTTTCATATATAATAATTATATTATCAGTATTATTAGGATTTATTACTATATTTTTATCAGCTAGAAGTAGTAGTAGAAAAGCAAGTAAAGTTTCGCCAATTCAGGCTATAACAAATGGTGAAAATATCAAACTTAAAGCTAAAAAATTAAAAGTTCCAAAAATAATTTCAAAACTATTTGGAGTTGGTGGAGAAATATCTTATAAAAACTTAAAAAGAAGTAGAAAAAAATATCGTACAACAGTTATAAGCATTGTAGTTAGTGTTACAATTTTTATATCATTAACTTATTTTATGAGTTTAATATTTAGTTCAATTGATTCAGAGCTAAATTTATATAATTATAATTTATCATTTAGTTATAATTTAAGTCAGAATGACAAATCAATAAATGATAGAATAGATGAAATTGCAAGTTTAGATGGTATAAATGAAATTAGTAAAGTAAATAATTCTGTAATATATATTCAAAATCCTAAATTCACAGATGATTATTTAAATTTATATAAACAAGCTAGATATACAGATGAAGAGGATGAAGAATTTCAAAATGAGATAGTTACTTTAATTTTAGATGAGAAATCTTTTGAAAAGTATGCCAAAAAGATAGGATTAAATCCTGATGATGTAAAAGATAAAGCTATACTGTTAAATAATGCAGATATAGATACTTATGATGAAGAAAAAGAATCTTATATTAAAACAAAAATTGATTGCTTTACTTTTAAACCAGGTGATGATATAATCGGCAAGGTTATAAAGGAAGATGAAACTGTTACAGATGTTCAGATTGAAATTTGTAAAGTAACAGATGAACTTCCAATAGGGGTCGATTCAATTCATTATATGCCATACTTAATTGTAAGTGATGAATATTTAGATGAGTTACAAAATCAAGACTATTTTAGAGTATATATTGATGCAGATAATGCAGATACAACACAAGATGAAATTTATAATATTCTTTCAAATTATGAATTAGGTGATGTAAACAATATTAGTTCAAATGCGCAAAGTGTAAAGTCTTTATATACTTTAGTAGGTATTTTCTTGTATGGATTTATTATAGTTATTAGTTTAATAGGAATAACAAGTATTTTTAATACTTTAACTACAAATATGAATTTAAGATCAAGAGAATTTGCAAGTTTAAAAAGTATTGGTATGACTAAAAAAGAGTTTAATAGAATGATAAGACTAGAAAGCTTTTTCTATGGAACAAAAGCGCTAATAATTTCTATTCCTCTTGGAATATTATTTGCTTATTTAATGCATAAACAATTGGTTCAAGGTACTTTATATGTAAAATTTGAGATTCCGATTATACCAATTATAATTTCAATTGTTGCTGTATATATTTTAGTTTTAGGTATTATGAGATATTCAATTAAAAAGATTAATAAACAAAATATTATAGAAACAATTAGAAATGAAAATATATAAATTAATGAGAATTTGCTATTATCAAAAAGGAATGAATAATATGAAAATTTTATTAGTTGAAGATAATGAAATATTAGCCAAAGGTTTAATTTATTCACTTAAACAAAGTGGATTTGATGTTATACACAAAACAAGTGTAAAAGCTGCAACAAGGATAATAGCGGATTCTCAAGTAGATTTAGCAATTTTAGATATATCACTTCCTGATGGTAATGGGTTTGATTTATATAAAGAAAAAGTAAAACCTAAGAATATTCCAACTATATTTTTAACTGCAAAAGATGATGAAGAAACAATTGTAAGAGGTTTAGAACTTGGTGCCGATGATTATATTATAAAACCATTTAGAGTAAGAGAAGTTATTGCAAGAATTAATAAAATTATTACAAAAGGAAATATAAATACTAAAATTGCAATAAAAAATATTGAATTTGATTTTGGAAAAATGTGTGTTTATAAAAATAACAGTGAAGTTAAACTTACAAGCTTAGAAATAAAAATTTTAAATTTATTGTTTTCAAATTTAAATAAAGTTATATCAAGAGATGATATTATTGAAAAGATTTGGGAATGGACAGGAAATGATGTAAATGATAATACTGTTACAGTTTATTTAAAAAGAATAAGAGAAAAATTAGATACAGATATTATAAAAACTGTAAAAGGTATAGGATATAGAATTGATTTAGAATAAAAGGGGTAAGTAATGAAAAACAGTCCAGAGCTAAAGAAAACAGTGTTTATTGCTATTGATATAATAATTATTGCAATTATATTATTTGAAATTTTCTACATTTATCAATATAGGGCTTATACTGTGAGCTTTAATGAGAAAATAGAAACTGTTATGAGCAAAGTGATTGAAAAATATCCAGATATTACTGAACAAGAATTAATCAAAATTTTAAATAATGATAATGAGATTCAAAATAATGTTTTACAAAAATATGGTATTGATTTATCAAAAGATTCAGCAGTATTACAAAATGATAGTTATTTTATGGAATTTTCTTTACTTAATATAGTTTGTTTAATAATTTTATCAATTTTGATTGTTATATTATTTTTAAAATATAATTATTCAAAAGATAAAAAATTAAAAGAAATTACAAAATATATAGAAGAAATTAATAATAAGAATTATAAATTAGATATTGATGATAATCAAGAAGGAGAATTATCTATTTTAAAAAATGAAATTTACAAAACAACTATTATGTTAAAAGAATTTGCAGAAAATTCTTTACATGATAAAATGTTATTAAAAGATTCACTTTCTGATATTTCACATCAATTAAGGACTCCATTGACTGCAATGAGTGTTATGTTAGATAATTTAATAGAAAATCCTGATATGGATTTTAATACTAGACAGGAATTTATTAAAGATATTAGAAGAGAAATTATAAATATAAACTTTTTAGTAGAAAATCTTTTAAAACTTTCTAGATTAGACGCAAATTCTGTTAATTTTATTTCAAAAGAAAATTACATGATAGATATTGTTAAAGAGGCCATAAAAAATATTTCGGTATTAGCTGATCTTAAAAATATTGAAATTTTAACTTCTGGAGATGAAAATATAAAAATAAATTGTGACAGTAAATGGCAAATTGAAGCTATTACAAATATTCTGAAAAATGCTATTGAACATTCAGAAGAAAATTCAAAAATAGAAATTCATTTTTCACAAAATAAAATGTATACAAAGTTAGATATTAAAGATTATGGAAAAGGAATTTCAAAAGAAGATTTGCCTCATATTTTTGATAGATTTTATAAATCCAAAAATTCTTCTAGTGAAAGTGTAGGAATTGGACTAGCTTTAGCAAAATCTATTATTCAAAATTCAAATGGATATATAAGTGTTGAGTCAAGCTTAAAAAAAGGAAGCACATTTACAATAAAATATATGAAATAAAATTTAAAAACCTCAACATAAAACTATTGAAAATTTATACAATATAAATTATAATTACCTTGTAATTTTTGGAAATATGAGGTGAGTTTATGACTTATAAAACAAAGATTGGAATAGCGATTGGAGTAGGTTTTGCTTTTATTATAATAATGGCTATTGTTATGGTTGTATTTGTAAATAATAACAGTGATAGCCAAATTTCTAATTCAAATCAAACTGGAAATACTACTAATGAGGCAACAAATGAGACAGAAGTTCAAGGACAAGAAGTGAATCTTAATCCAAATAAAGAGATAAATTTAAATTTTTCTAATGTTTATAGTTTAGGAATTCAAAATTTGGAAGATGGTGAACATTTAGTAAAGATAACTAATACATTAGAAACTGAAGATATAGTAAATGTAAATAATGTTAGAGGATATATAGGTTTTGATTATCAAGATGAAAATGTATATTTAGCTTATAATCATGGAAATGGAGTTGTACTTGTATTTAATATAAATTTAAACGATAATTCTTATGATTTAATTAATTTTTTAGATTATAATGTATTAAATTCTTTTTTTGTTTATAACGGATATATATATTATGTAACAACTAATAATTCAATTTATAGATATAATATTGAAGAAGAAAAAGGTGAGGAGTTTATAATTCCAGAAGATAATGAAACAATTGTAAATATACAAATTGATAAAGAAAATAATATGTTATATTATATGAAAAATACAGCTTCAGAAGGTACTACTTCAACGAGTGTATATAAATATGATTTAGAAAATAATACAGATGAGCAGATTATAAATGCAGCATATGTTGGAGAAAAAATTTATTTTTATAATAATTATTTAGCTTGTTGTTTAATTGATGCATCTACATATATTTATGATGCAGAAAATAATACAATTTGGGAACTTGGAACATTTATGCAATCATCAAACTCAGATGTTGAGTTTTTAAATAATATTGCTTTTATGGAAAATTATATTGTTTTTTCAGATGGTGAAAACATTAAAATTACTGATTATGATGGAAATACTATAAATGAATCATTATATACTGCTCCTGACGGATTATATGTTACAGATATTACAGCAGTTACATCAAATAAATTACAAATAACAACAAATGCTGAAACAGATAATATAAGTATTATTGATTTTGATTCCTCAACAATTTCAAATACGACAGAAAGTTTTTATGATGTTTTAAATATAAAATAAATGGAGATTTTTTATGAAATATATTTCAAATTCGGAAAATGAAACAATTGAAATAGCAAAAGAGTTTGCGTCAAAGCTTAAGCCAACTGATATAGTAGTTTTATCGGGAGATTTAGGATCTGGAAAGACTAAATTTACAGAAGGAATTTTAGATTATTTTGGATTTAAAGATGAAATATCTAGTCCAACATTTACTATAGTAAATGAATACAAAAATGATAAAATAAAAATATTTCATTTTGATGTATATAGATTAGCAGACTTAGATGAATTTTATGCTATTGGTGGAGAAGAATATTTTGATAAAGGAATTTGCATAATAGAGTGGGGAGAGCAGATTGAAGAGGCTCTTCCTAAAAATTATATAAAGATATCTTTTTCAAGAGATGATGAAAATGAAAATAAAAGAATTTTAACAATAGAAAACAAATAAAAAATAGGAGTTTGAAAATGAAAAATTTGGCAATTGATACTTCTTCTGAAGTTTGTGGTGTAGCACTTTTAGAAAACGATAAATTAATAGATGATAATTCTTTGAATAATGGAAAAACACATTCTGAAAATCTTATGGTATTGGTAAAAGAGATTTTAGAAAGAAATAATTTAGACTTAAAAGAAATAGATTTAATTTCTTGTGTTGTTGGTCCAGGGTCTTTTACAGGAATTAGAATTGGAATCTCTAGTGTTAAAGCTATGGCTGAAGTTTGTAATATTAAGATAGCAAGTGTTACATCTTTAGAAGTTTTAGCTCAAGAATTAAAAACTAAAACAAAAGTTGCTATGATTGATGCAAGAAATGATCAAGTATATTGCGGAATTTTTAATGAAAATTACGATTTATTAGAAGATTATATTGCAGATGATATAAATACAGCTATTTCTAAAATTTCTAAATATAATGATATTGAGATATGTGGAAATGGAGCTGACAAATTTAAAAGTTTAATTTTAGAAAAAATACCAGATGTAAAATTTTCTAATGAGAATATACAAAAAGCAGAAAATGCAGGAAAAGCAGGATATAGAAAATATTTAAAAAATGAACTTAAAAATGCAGATACAATTTTGCCAATATATCTTAGAAAATCTCAAGCGGAAAGATTAAAAAATAAATAAAAGAAAGGTTTTTTTATGTATATAGAGAAAATGAAAAATTCTGATTTTGAGTTAATAGAAAATAACTTGGAATCAGATTTTGACGATTTTTGGAATAAAGATATTTTAAAACAGGAATTATTAAATGATGAACATATATATTTAGTTGCAAAAGATTCGGTTTCAAATGAAGTTTTAGGTTTTGCAGGAATTCAATTTATATTAGATGAAGCAGAGCTTATTAATATTGTTGTAAAAAAGAATAAGCGAGGTTTGGGTATAGGAAAAGCTTTAATGGAAAAAATAATTAATATTTGTAGAGAAAATAATATGAAATTATTAAAGCTTGAAGTAAATGAAAAAAATTTGGTTGCTATAAATTTATATAAATTATTTGGATTTAAACAGGTTGGAATTCGTAATAAATATTATAATAATTGTGATGCAGCTATTTTAATGGATTTAAAACTATAATTATATATACTTATTTTAATTTTGAAAAAAATATTGCAATATTTTGGTATTTGATATACAATTCTGCTAGTAACAATATACATAGAAAAATAATTTTTTACATAGATAAAATTAAAAGATATACGGAGGAAGAGATACTAATGAAGAAGAAAAGCGAGCTATCTGCTAAAGATTTAAAAGATGTTTGCAATCCTAATCAATTTAAGTTTGAAACAACTAAAGAAATAAATGATTCTAATAATTTGGTTTATGGACAAGAAAGAGGAATTAAAGCTTTAGAATTTGGATTAGATGTAAAAATAAGTGGATATAATTTATATCTAGAAGGAACTACTGGAGTTGGAAAAACTGTTTATACTAGAAAAGCATTAACAGCTAGAGCTTTAAAAGAAAAGACTCCAAATGATTGGTGTTATATTTATAATTTTGAAAATCCTAATGAACCAATAGCAGTAAGCTTTCCAGCAGGACAGGGAAAAGTTTTTCAAAATACAATGGAAATGTTTGTTAAAGATATTAGAAAAGACATTAAAAAAACCTTTAATAATGATGATTTTGAAAAAGAAAAGAAAGTTATAAAACAAGAATATGATCAAAAGAGAGAAAAATTATTAGAACAATTAAATAAAAGAACTTTAGTTCAAGGTTTTCAAGTTAAATCAACAGCAAATGGTGTTTATATGATGCCTGTATTAGATGGTAAACCATTAGCAGAAGATGAATTTGAAGCATTAGATGAAAATGTAAAAAGAGAATTTGAAGAACGTTCAGAGTTAGTTCAAGAGCAAGTGTTTGAGGCTTTGGCACAAATGAAAGCTGTTGAAAAAGAGGCTGAAGCAAAAATTGAAGAATGGCAATCAAATGTGGCATTATTAACAATAAATGTTCATATTAATTCTGTAAAAGCTAATTATAAAAGAAATAAAATAATAGGAAATTACTTAGAAAATGTAAAAAAAGATATTCTAAAAAATATCTCAGCTTTTTTAGCTCCGGAACCTGATGAAAAAACTATGCAAGGTCCTAATCAAAGACCAGATATTTTACAACCTTGGCTTAATTACAGAGTAAATTTATTTGTGGATAATAGTAAATTAGAAGGCGCACCTGTTATTATGGATAATAATTATTCTTATAATAACATTTTTGGTGGAATAGAATATGAAAATCATTATGGAGCTATAAGAACTGATTTTACAATGCTTAAACCTGGTCTTATACACAAAGCAAATGGTGGATATCTTGTTTTTCAAGCAAAAGATTTACTAGCACATCAAGCTTGCTATGAAGCTTTAAAGAAGGCGCTAAGGACTGAACAAATTGGTATAGAATCAATTGCCGATAATAATTCAAATATGGTTTTAGTTTCTTTAAGAGCAGGAGCGATACCATTAAAAGTAAAAGTATTACTTATTGGAAATTCAGATATTTATCATACATTACTTTCATATGATCCTGATTTTAGAAAATTATTTAAAATAAAAGTTGAGTTTGAGGATGATGCTCCAAAAACTCCTGAAAATATACAAAAACTAGCTAATTTTGTACGTAATTTTTGTATGCAAGAGGAATTAGTGGATTTAGATAAAGAAGCTGTTGCAAAAGTTGTAGAATATGCATCAAAAATTGCAGGTGATAAAGAAAAAATTTCAACACATTTCAATTCAATAAATGAAGTAGTTGGAGAGGCTGCTACTTGGGCAAAGCTTGATAAGTCTAAAATTGTAACAAAAAAATACGTAGAAAAAGCTTTAGAAGAAAGAATTGATAGAATAAAAAAATATGATACTAAATATTTGCAGATGGTAAAAGAAGACGCTTTACTAATTGATACAGATGGATATAAAAAAGGACAAATTAATGGATTAACTGTTATTACAATAGGAGATTATTCATTTGGTAAACCAGCTAAAATTACAGCAAATACTTTTATGGGAAAATCAGGAATTGTGGATATTGAAAGAGAAGTTGATATGTCAGGATCTTCTCATTCAAAAGGAGTTTTAATTTTAACAGGATATATTGGTGAGCAATTTGCAGATGAATTTCCTCTTACACTTACAGCAAGTATTTGTTTTGAACAATTATACGGTGGAGTAGATGGAGATAGTGCATCTAGCACAGAGCTTTATGCAATACTTTCTAGTTTATCAGGACTTCCAATAAATCAATCACTTGCTGTTACGGGTTCTGTTAATCAAAAAGGAGAAATTCAACCTATTGGTGGAGTTAATGAAAAAATAGAAGGATTTCATCAAATTTGTAAAATGAGAGGATTTAATGGTGAACATGGAGTTATTATCCCAATTCAAAATGTTAGAAATTTACATTTATCTGATGAAATAATTGAAGATGTAAAAAAAGGTGATTTCCATATTTATGCTATAAAAACTATAAATGAAGGAATTGAAATTTTGACAGGAGTTCCTGCAGGTACAAAAGGAAAAGATGGTAAATTTCCTTTTGGAACTGTAAATTATTTAGTAAGTGAAAAATTGAGAAAATATAGTAAACAGGCTGAAAAAGAAATTAAGTAAAGGGAAGTCTAAATGACTTCCTAAATTTTTAGAGGTGCATTTTGAAGAATATAAAGAATAACTGGAATTTGATAACTTGTATAATTATTATGATTATATTAACAATTGTAATGTTTTTTTATATAGATAAAAAACAAGGATTTCATGAGGATGAAATATTTTCATATACAGCATCAAATGGTAAATATTCAAATATTTTGCTTACATATGCTGAATCTGATAATGTAGATACAATTATTAAATCTCCTAGCATAATAAATTCATTAAAAAACATTGTATATTACAAAATTATTAATCCGGATGAATATGATGAAAAATATAAAGAACTTCAAGAAGAAAGGCAATCTTCAATTTGGAGGACTAGAGAAGAAGCTTCTGAAACAATGCAAGTAGATTCTGTTTCAGAGATATTTGACTATTTCACTGTTTATTGGAATACAGCAAGAGATGTTCATCCACCACTTTTTTATTTTTTGGTACATTTTGTATCATGTTTATTTTATAATCATTTTTCAAAATATATAATTTTTATAATAAATTTAGCATTCTTTTTGGCAACATGTATTTTTTTAAGAAAGATTATGAAAACATTAAATAAAGAAAATTTAACTATTCCACTTTTATGTTTTTATGGGTTTAGTATAGGTGCAATTTCAACTGTAATGTTTCAAAGAATGTATATGATGCTTACATTTTTTACAATATGCTTTTTATATATTAATTTAAAAATATATTATAATGATTTTAAATTAGATAAAAAATTAAAAATAAGCTTATGTGTTACTACAATTTTGGGATTTTTAACACAATATTATTTTTGTATTTATGCTGCTTTTTTATCATTTATTATGATAATTATAATGTTAAAGAAAAAATATAAGCGAGAAATTAAAACTTATATTTGGCAATTAGTTAAATCAGCTATTATTGGTGTTTTATTATTTTTACCAAGTATATACCATATATTTTTTTCATATAGAGGAGCAGCACGGAGATGGAAATGAATATACTATTATTCAAATGGCTATTTCATTTATAAAAAGTATATTTAAATCATATAGTTTCTCAAATATTATAGGAATTATAATTAGTGCATTTTTAATTTTGATTTTAATTGTAAGATGTATTAAAAATAAAGAAGATAGAAATTTATATTGCTTACTTATTATACCAGTAATTTTAAATTTTATAGTTATTTGTAAATTATCACCATATAGATCGCTAAGATATGTAATGAATATTTTACCTATTATCTCAATAATAATAATATGTTTATTAGATAATTTATTTAAAAATAAAAATTTCAGTGTTATTATTTTAACAGTTACAGCATGTGGAATATCAATCTTTGGCTTAGCAACTAATAAAGTAAAATATTTATACATAGGTTATAATGACTATTTAGAAGTTGCAGAAGAAAACAGTGAAAGCAAATTTGTTTTAATTTGTCCAACAGTATTTAATCATATTCAAGATATACCTGAAATGAAAATATATAAAGAATCTATAGTAATAGCTCCAGATAGCTTGGATGAGCTAAAAGAGAATAAAGAATTACAAGAAGATGATGAATTTATATTAAGTATAAAAAATTGGATTGGAGACACAGAAGGAATCTTAAATAAGGTTTTGGAATATACAGGTTATACAAATTCTGAATTATTATTAAATACTAATAATTCAGCAAATTGCTTAGTATATAAAATTACAAAAAAATAGATTGACAAATTTTTAAAATGTAGTATAATAATATAGTAATTCTGCTATATGAGAGTAGAGAGGTGAAGTTTATGTTAGCTAAGATTTGGAAGAAAATAGCTTTAGCTGTATGTATAATAGCTGTTTTATTTAATATAACTAGTAAATTAGTTAAAAAAACTAACTTAAAAGATGAACTTCAGAGTGTTATTGGTGGTGAAGCAATTTCTTTTACAGAAGAAAGTGCTGAAAATCAGGAGGAAACCAGTAATACAAATGCAGAGTAAACTTGTAAAAAAATATATTTTAATGATAAAATCAAAATCATGAGAAAGAGGTGAACTTGTAAGATGAAAGAAGGAATACATCCAAACTATGGACCAGCTACAATTACATGTGCTTGTGGAAATGTTATAGAAACAAATTCAACAAAACCAGAAATGAAAGTTGATGTTTGCTCAAAATGCCATCCATACTGGACAGGAAGCTTAAAACAAAATACAACAGGTGGTAGAGCTGACAGATTTAGAAAAAAATATGGTATATAGTTTAAAAGTATATATTAAAGAGATTTGCTAATTAACAGTAAATCTCTTTTTTATTTTGTGCTTTTAAATTTTTATGGCTTATGATAAAATTATATAAATTTAAAAAAGCTATTGACTCTCCCTTTAAGGTAAGGGTTAAAATGAAAACAGGAGGAGAAAAAATGTTAGAGATAAATATTGTATGTTGTGGGAAAATTAAAGAAAATTATTTAAAAGATGCAATTGCAGAATATTCAAAAAGACTTTCAAAATATTGTAATTTAAAAATTTATGAAATTCAAGATGAAAAAGTTCCTGACAAAATAAATGAAAATATTGCTGAAAAGATTAAGAATATTGAAGCAGAAAAAATGTTAAAAGTAATAAAAAAAGATTCTTATATTATAGCTTTAGATTTAGAAGGAAAAGAATATACATCAGAAGAGTTTTCTAAAAAAATAGATGATATAGCTTTAAATTTTAATAGTTCTATTACATTTATAATTGGAGGAACTTTAGGAATAGGAAAAGAAGTTTTAAACATATCTAAAGAAAAGATCTGCTTTTCAAAGATGACTTTTCCGCATCAATTAATTAGAGTATTTTTATTAGAGCAAATTTTTAGAGGATTTAAAATTTCAAAAGGAGAAGTATATCATAGGTAAATAATTTCTCTAAAAAATGTAAAATAAATTTTAAAAAAATATAGACTAAATTTAAGATTTGTGATAATATATTTCCGTAAATAAAATTAGTTTAACAGGGGGTTTCAATATGGATTGGAAAAAATTAGGAACTGATATTTTAGAAAAAATTAAAACTACTAGAATTTTAGGAATAATTGCACTTGTATTATTGTATGGGGGTTTGATGCTTCCATTTGTTGGAATTGAATACAAAGATACAGCAACAGCTTCATGGGTTGATCAACAATTATATGATAATGGAAAGGGTATAATGTTATTATGGATTTTATCTGTAGTATTAATGTTTAGTGATGTAATTGCAGCAAATTGGCCAAAAGGAAGTAAGATTTTTAGTAAATTAACTAATCCAAAAATCTTATTAATTCCTGTAATAATTACACTTATAGTATTAATAGTTACACAAGTTAAATTCTTTGATGATTATGATTACTTTGAAGATGATATTTATTTATATCCTGGATATTTTCTTAATTGGTTAGGAATGATTGCAATGACAGCATATGCTTTCTTATATAAAGGAAATAATGCTAAAAAAGACAGTGAAGAATAAAATTTGATATATAAAAAATCTCGGAATTTTGCCGAGATTTTTTTGCTTTTTTCATTGACTTAAATATTAATTTAAGTATAAAATAAAATAGTTACTAATAGTATTTTTAATGTATATTTTAAATAAAGGGGGAAAAAGCAAAACATGAATGAAGTTTTTTCAAGTATTATTCAATCAGATTCTTTTGCTATAATTTTAAAATTAGTTCTTGTTTTTATTCTTTCAGGTTTTATTGGATTAGAGCGTGCAGCTTTGAGTAAACCTGCTGGATTTAGAACTCATGTACTTGTCGGAATAAGTGGAGTTTTAACAATGGTTTGTGGTGAATATTTATTTGAAACAAAAGGAAGCGATGTGACTAGAATACCAGCTCAGCTTCTATCAGGGATTGGATTTTTAGGTGCAGGAACTATTTTAAGAGATGGTTTTAATGTAAAAGGGTTAACAACAGCAGCTAGTCTTTTAGTTGTAGCTTGTATAGGTCTTTGTGTTGGTGCAGGACTTTATGTTGGAAGTATTATAGCAACAATTGTAGTTTATCTTGTTCTTACATATTCAAAATATATATCTGAAAAGGTTGAACATTATAATAGTTTTTCTTTAAATATCATATCAAAAAAACCAAAAGATATAATAGAAGAAATACAAGAATTATTAGATAAAAGTAAAATAGAAATAAAAGATATTGTTATTGAAGAAGATACAGATTCTGATCAATATAGTAAGATAAAAATTCAAGGTCAATATAGGGATGAGATAAACAAAAATAAAATAATGTCAAAATTAATGACTATGGATGGAGTAGCTAAAGTTTTAGAAATTTAGAAAAAAGGAAAAAATATATGAATAAATATAAATTAGAAATAACTGTTTTTTTTAGTGGTGCATTAACTATGATGTTAGAATTGATTGCAGCTAGAGTATTATCACCATATGTAGGAAGTTCTAACTTAATATGGACTATTATAATTGGAATAATGTTAATATGTATGAGTATTGGATATTGGTTTGGAGGAAAAATAGCAGATAGAAATAAAGAAAATGATATAAAAAATTTATCTGATTTTTTAATGATTTCTGCTATTGCAACAAGTTTTATTCCTGTTTTGGAAATTGTATTTATAGATGGACTATCAAAGATTTCAAGTAATTTAGTACTTGTAGCTATAATATGTGCAACTGTAACTTTTGGAATTCCAAGCTTTTTGTTAGCAACAGTTTCTCCAATTGCAGTAAAAATAAAAAATAATAGTATGGAACAGGTTGGAGCAACATCAGGTAAAATATCATCATTATCAACAATAGGAAGTATTTTTGGTACATTTTTTGCAGGCTTTGTTTTAATACCAAATCTTGGTGTAAGAAATATTATATTGGCATGTTCCATTCTTTTGTGGGTTTTATCTGTTTACCTATTTCATGAAAAAAGTAAAAAGAATTTAATGTTTATAATTATAGGTCTAATAATTATTGTAGGATTAAATTTATTAGGAAGATATCTTTTTTATATAAATAATCCTGATATAATAAGAGATGTTGATTCTGAATATAGTAGAATATGGGTTAAAGAAATAAATGGAGATGAAAATACATATAAAACTTTACAAGTAGATACTGGTTTAGAATCTTATATTAATCAAGATACTGGAGAAATGGGAGCACCTTACTTATATTATTATGATTTATTTGATTATTTTGATAAAGATGCAAAAGATGCACTAATGATAGGTGGTGCAGCATATACTTATCCGATGCATTATTTAAAAAAATACCAAGACAAAACGATTGATGTTGTAGAAATAGATAAAACTATGACTAAAATTGCAGAGGAAGAATTTGGATTAGATAAAAATAATTCAAATTTAGGTTTAATAACTCAAGATGGAAGAAGTTTTTTAAATTATAATAATAAGAAATATGATGCCATTTTTATTGATGCTTTTAAAGGGTTAAATGCCCCATTTGAATTAACAACATATGAAGCTATGAAAAAAGCGTATAATAATTTAAATGACAATGGAATAGTTATAACTAACATTATTTCATCTATTAAAGGTGATGATTCAGATTTTATAAAATATGAGTATACAACATATAAAGCTGTATTTGATGAAGTAAAAGTATTTAAAGTAAATCCTAATAGTGCAGATAATGAAGAACAAAATTTAATATTAATAGGAATTAAAGGAAATACAAATATAGATAATGATAAAGAAGAAGAGTATAATTGGCTTTTAAGTAATGAAATTACAGATTTTACAAGTGATAAACCAATTGTTACAGATGATTATGCTCCAATAGGAGATTAAAACTTTGAAGTAATTAAATTTTTAAGAATTTATTTCAATTTTCAACTGTTGACTTTTATGTAAAGTGGTTATATAATATTATAGTTAAAATTTAAGAGAAAATATGTTTTGGGTTATAAGAAATTAGGAGGAAGAAATGAATAACAAAAATATTAGAAATGTAGCAATAATCGCACATGTTGATCACGGAAAAACTACTTTAGTTGACGCTATGCTTAAACAAAGTGGAATTTTTAGAAGCAATGAACAAGTAGATGAAAGGATTATGGATTCTAATGACTTAGAGAAAGAAAGAGGAATTACTATACTTTCAAAAAATACTTCAGTTCATTATGGAGATTATAAAATAAATATAGTTGATACTCCAGGACACAGTGATTTTGGAGGAGAAGTTGAACGTGTTTTAAAAATGGTTGATGGTGTTCTTTTATTAGTAGATGCTTTTGAAGGAGCTATGCCTCAAACAAGAGAAGTTTTAAAAAAGTCTTTAGCTTTAAATTTAAAACCAATTGTTGTTATTAATAAAATAGATAGACCTGGAGCTAGACCAGAAAAAGTTGTTGATGAAGTTTTAGAATTATTTATAGAATTAGATGCAAATGATGAGCAATTAGATTTTCCGGTTGTTTATGCATCAGGAAAACAAGGAATAGCTACTTTAGATTTAAATACTCCAGGAACAGATTTAAAACCATTATTTGAAACTATAATTAATACAATTGATGCTCCAAATTGTGATTTAGATGGACCTGCTCAAATGTTAGTATCAAATATTGAATATGATGAATATGTTGGTAGAATAGCAATCGGAAGAATTGAAAGAGGTAAATTAGAATTAAATATGCCAATTGCAATTTGTAAAGCTGATAAAACAGAAACAGCAAGAGTTACTAAATTATATACTTATGATGGATTAAAAAGAATTGAAGTTGAAAGTGATACAGCAGGAGATATAGTAGCTTTATCTGGTGTAGCTGATATTAATATTGGTGATACAATTTGTGACTTTAACCATCCTGAAAAAATACCTTTTGTTGATATAGATGAACCAACAGTTTCAATGACATTTAGTGTAAATAATGGACCATTTGCTGGTAGAGAAGGTCAATTTGTTACATCAAGACATTTAAGAGATAGATTATTTAAAGAATTAGAGAGAAATGTAAGTTTAAGAGTTAAAGAAACTGAATCACCAGATTCTTTTGATGTATGCGGTAGAGGAGAATTACATTTATCAATTTTAATTGAAACAATGAGAAGAGAAGGATTTGAACTTTTAGTTTCAAGACCTAAAGTTATATATAAAGAAATAAATGGTGTAAAATGTGAACCAATTGAAAGATTAGTTGTAAATGTTCCGGATGATTGTATAGGAACTGTTATTGAAAAAATAGGAAGAAGAAAAGGCGAAATGCTAAATATGGAACCAGCAGAAACTGGACATACAAAAATTGAGTTCAAAATTCCATCAAGAGGTTTAATTGGTTATAGAACAGAATTCCTTACAGATACAAAAGGTAATGGAACTATGAGTCATATGTTTGATGGATATGAACCTTACAAAGGAGAAGTAATTTCAAGAACAAGAGGAACTATAGTTGCTTTTGAAGCTGGAAAATCAATTACTTATGGACTTTATAATGCACAAGAAAAAGGTGAGTTATTTATTGGACCTGGCGTAGAAGTTTATGAAGGAATGATAGTTGGAATTAATTCAAGAAATGAAGATATAGCTATAAATGTTTGTAAAGAAAAACATTTAACAAACACTAGAGCTTCAGGGTCAGATGATGCACTTCGTTTAGTTCCACCAATTCAAATGAGTTTAGAAAGAGCAATTGAATTTATTCAAGATGATGAATTAGTTGAAGTTACACCAAAATCAATTAGACTAAGAAAGAAAATTCTAAATAATAAAGATAGAGAAAGAGCAGCAAGATCAGCAAGTTCTAATAATTAAAATATAGATTAAAAAGCGGAATGCCCGCTCCTTAAGTGGGAGTGGGCTTTTTAAA
This sequence comes from uncultured Clostridia bacterium, assembly GCA_944389125.1. GTDB lineage: Bacteria > Bacillota > Clostridia > TANB77 > CAG-508 > Scatovivens. Next base: position 48,217 of record CALXLF010000007.1, read on the forward strand.
GGAAGAAACAAAAATGAATTTAGATGAGTTAGAAAAAGTAAAAGTCAAAGCTTTAGAAGATCATATTCCAATAATTATGGATGATACTTTAAAAGTTATAAAAGAAATTTTAGATGAAAGAAAACCAAAAAGAATTTTAGAAATTGGAACTGCAGTAGGATATTCTGCTAGTCAATTTGTAAGATTTAGTGAAGAAAAAGCAATAGTTGATACAATTGAATTAGACGAAGAAAGAGCAAAAGAAGCTATTGAAAATTTTAAAAGAATTGGAATTTTAGATAATGTAAATTTAATGATTGGAAATGCAGTAGAAATTTTGCCTACTTTAAATGAAAAATATGATATGATTTTTATAGATGCAAATAAAGGAAAATATCCTATTTTTTTACAAGAAGCAATTAGATTATCACATAAAGGGACTGTTATAATTGCTGATAATATTCTTTATAAAGGATATGTTTTAAGTGATTACAATAAACATAAACAAAGAACAGCAGTAAGAAATTTGCGAGAATATATTGCAGATATAGTTCAAGATGAAAATTTAGATTCACAAATTTTAAATGTAGGAGATGGGCTTGCAATTAGCATTGTAAAATAGTTGATTTTTTTAGCATTTTTGATATAATAATATAGATTTATTTTTTATAATAAGAGAGATATAAATTGAATGAGGTTATATAAAAAGGATTGAAAGATAAATGAAAGAAAAAAATATAGAAGGGGATATAGAAAATAATAATAATTGTCCAATGAAAATTGGAATCAGAGGGCGAATTAGGCTTAAATTAAGACAGGTTAAAAGAGAAGTAAAAGAAGATATTAGTAATTTTATTCATATGGATAAAAAGAAATTAATTACAGATATTTTTAGTTCAAGATATTTTATTGTTTTACTTTTCTTTATAATTTTATTAAAAACACTTTTATTTTCAGCAGATACTGTTTTTTATAAAGAAGGAATTTGGCTTTGGTATATTAGACAAACTGCATTTTTTATAATTGTTATTTTATCACCTTTGTTCTTATTTAGAAATTCAAGATTAAGATTTGGATTAGGAATGATCTTGAATTTATTAATAAGTATTTTACTTTGGGCAGATGAAATGTATTTTTCATATGCTTCAAATATAATCTCAGTTATGCAAGCTCGGAAATTTGCAATATAAAGATGAGATTATTGCTGCAATTCCTACTCTTTTGCATCTAAGGCAAATTTTATATTTTATTGATTTTCCGATAATTTTTGGATTATTAATTAGTAAAAAAGTAAAAGTAATAAAACATAAAGAATTTAAGTTAAAACCTGTATTATTTATGGCGGTGATTGTTGGAATACTTTGTTCATATTATCATTTTATTCCAGAATCTATAGAGCTTGTAACAGGATTTATATATAATAAAACAAATTCAGTTCGTTATGGTACTATATATGGATATCATTTTGTAGATATAAAAAATGCTATTACTCATAATAATAATACTGTTTATAAGACATATGATGATATGATAGAAGTATATAATGGATTTAAAGAAACTCAAAAAGAGTTAAATCCAGAAAATACTGAATATGAAGGAATAGCAGAAAATAAAAATGTTATTATTTTACAATTGGAGTCAGTACAAAATTTTGCTGTTAATGCAACAATTAATGGTAAAGAAATAACTCCTAATTTAAATAAATTTTTGAAAGAAAATATAAATGTAACTGATATGCATGCAACAAGTTATACAACAACTGCAGATTCAGAGCATAGTGTTATTACTTCAACTTATCCGCAAGAAAATGGTGAGGCATTTAGTAAATACTATGGAAATACTTATGATGATATATTTGGTAATTTTAAAGATGCAGGGTATTATACAATGTATGCACATGGAAACCATGGATATTTTTGGAATAGACAAAATGTATTTTCAAAATTACAAGTAGATAATATAACTTTTTTAGATGATTTTGAAGATCAATCTGAACTAATTAGAACATATTTATCAGATGAGCTTTTATATAAACAAACAGTTAAATATATGAAAGAAAAAGTAGATAGTGGAGAAAAAGTTTTTTATGATATAGTTGCCGCATCTTCACATAAACCATTTGAACTTGCTGGAATAATTGATAAATATTCTAAAGTTTCAATTGATGTAGGAGATTTGGCTGGAACAGAATTTGGAAATTATTTAGAGGCTGTTAATTATGCAGATTATGCTTTTGGAATTTTTATTGATGAATTAAAAAAAGCTGGACTATATGATAATACAGTTATAATAGTTTTTGGAGATCATTATGGTGTTCAAATGTATGATGAAAATTTTATAAAATTCTTAGGATATAGTAGAAATAATTATAATGATGCAAGAATGCAGTTTGAGTTTTCAAATGTACTATGTGGAATTAGAATTCCAGGAGTTTCAGAAGTTGAAGTAGATGAACCAGTTAGTAAACTTGACGTTAAACCAACTCTTGCACAAATTTGCAATATAGATGATACATTTTCACTAGGAACAAGTATATTTAATAGAGATTCATATGTAACTATTAATAATGGAAAAGTAATAACAAAAGATTATTATTATGATGCAGATAGTTGGTATGTATTAGAAACTGGTGAAAAATTAGATATGGATTCTTTACCAGAAGAAGAAAAAGAAAAATTAGATTTATATGTAGAAGAGGCTTTAATTGAAATTGAAATATCAAATTCAGTTGTCGTAAATAATTTATTACAAGATGCAAAATAAATTTTAAATTAATTTTGGAGATAATTATGAAAAAAAGAGAAATTTTAGTTGTTCTATTAATAATATTTTTTGTATTTGCAATTGTTCCAAAAAGTTTTCAAAATGATACATTTTATACTGTAACAATTGGAAGAGATATTTTACAATATGGAATTGATGGAATAGATCATTATTCATGGCATAAGGGACTTTCATATACAAGTCCACACTGGCTTTTCGATATTGTAAATTATTTGATATATAATGTAGCTGGATTTGATGGATTATATATATTTGTCTGTATTTTAGCTTCTGCAACAATGCTTATATTTTATTGGATTTTAAGAAAAAAGAATGTATACTGGCTTGTATCATTAGTTCGGAACATTGGTTTCGGCATACCTAATGAGAGAATTTTTTACAGATAGAGCACAGATTCTTTCATATATGCTATTTTTATTAGAATTATATTTTATAGAAAAATTTTTAGAAAATAAAAAAATCAGATATATTATTGGAATATTTTTGATTTCTGTAATAATAGCAAATATTCATACTGCAGCTTGGCCACTAATGTTTATATTAGTTTTGCCATTTTTAGGTGAATATGTATTTTCTTTATATGCAATTGATAATGTAACAAGAAATAGAATTAAAAAAGATGAAAAAAAATTAGAAAAATTAAAATCAAAAAATTGTGATTCAGAAAAAATAAAAAAATTAGAAGAATCAATTAAATTAGACAAAGAGTATTTAAATTCTTATAAACCAAAAGAAAACGGAAAGATTATAATTAAGAAAAATGATAATGCAAAATTTTTAATTTTAGTATTAATTATAATTTTTATACGGAGGATTCATGACTCCAATAGGAAAATTGCCTTTTACTTATTTTATAAAAGCATCATATAGTAATGCAATGAGTTATATAAATGAACATTTACCAATAGTAGTTGCATCAAGTTTAGAATTCTTTGTGTTTATAATTTTTACTATAACATGTATTGGTTTTATAGATTCTAAAATGAAGTTATCAGATGCATTTTTGTTACTTGGACTTTATATAATGACATTTTATTCTAGAAGGCATTTAGCATTACTTATATTACTTCGGATCACCTATTCTAATTTGTATGATAAATCAATTTATTATTAAAAATTTATCCCAAGAAGAAGGATGGCAAGAAAGATTGAAAATTGCAAGTAAATTTCTGTTTATATTTTTTGCTATAGTTGCTATTCGGAGTTCGGAATAAATGAAATAAAAAAGAATTATAATGAAGAATATATATCTGAAGAATTGTATCCTGTACAAGCATCAGATTGGTTAATTTCTTATTTTGAAGAAAATAATATTTCTAAAGAAGATATTCATTTATATAATCAATATAATTTTGGAAGTTATCTAATTTATAGAGGTATTCCAGTATTTATAGATTCAAGAGCTGAGCAGCCTTATTCTCCTGAATTTAATGAAGGAGTTACAGTTCTAGATGATTTTATGGATGTTTCTAGCGGAAGAATAACATATATGGATTTATTTAAAAAATATGATATAAATTATGCAATTTGTTATCAGGATTCTATTGAAAATGCTTATATGAAAGAAGATAACAAGTGTATCCAATTATATAGTGATGATAATTTTATAATTTATAAGATTGAAGAGTAATTTTAATTTTAATTTAATATACCAATACTAAAATAATCTTAGTTATTTTAATAGGAAGAGGTATTTATGAAAGTTTTAATAATAGAAGATGACAAAATTTTATCTAAAACAATTGAACAATGTATTAGTGGAAAATACGATGTAGACAGAGCGTTTGACGGAGAAGAAGGTGTTATGTATGCTGAACAGAATATTTATGATGCAATTATTTTAGATTTAATGATGCCTATAATGAATGGATATGATGTTTTAAATACTTTAAGAAAAAATAAGATTTATACACCAGTTTTAATTTTAACAGCTAAAGATGCTTTAGAAGATAAATTAAAAGGTTTTAGATCTGGAGCAGATGATTATTTGGTAAAACCATTTAATAGAGAGGAGTTATTAGCAAGAATTGATGCAATAATAAGAAGAACAAATGGAAGTTATACAGAAAATGTTTTGCAATTTAAAGATTTAAAATTGGACTTAAATAGCAGAAAAGTATCAGTTGGAGATAAAGAAGTTGTCCTACAAGGCAAGCAATTTGATATGTTAGAATATTTAATAGGCTCAAAAAACATTATAGTAACTAAAGATCAAATTTTTGATAAAATATGGGGATTTGATTCAGAAACCAGTACAAATGTAATTGAAGTTTATGCAAGTGGTCTTAGAAAAGAACTAAAAAAACTTGGATATGACAAATATTTAAAAACAATAAGAGGAGTCGGCTATATCTGGTCAGAATAAAAGAAAGGAAAAAAGAAAATGAATGAGCAAAAATTGCTTAATAAACAGTTTTTTAAATATATCAGATATAATCTATTAACATTTACTTTAATATTTATAATATTTGGAGTTTTTATTTATGTGTTAGTTACTAAAATTACATATACATCAGTAAATTTAGAGCTTAAGGAAAGTGTTCAGCAATTAATAGCAACTTTAACTAATAAGGGTATTCCTGATAGTAAAAGTGACTTCTTTATTAATAATTATAATGATGATGCAATAAAAAGTTATAATATTGCATCTAACATAAGCAATCCTAAAGTAATATGTATTATGAGAGATTCTGATGGAGAAATTGTCTGGGTCAGTGGATATAATACAAATTTTAGTGATTATGCTTTAGAACTTGATTTTGATAAAGATTTAACAGATAAAATTTATGAGGTTGTAATAGATGACGAATATCATTATAGGGCTATAACAATTGATTTATCTGATATTGATGTAGAAGATGATGGATATGTTCAGCTTTTAATAAATGTTGATACTGAAAATGAATTAATACATATTTATAGTAAAATAATATTTTTCTCTGTTTTATTTGGAATTTTAATTTCTGTTATTGCTAGTATATTAATGTCTAGAAGTACATTAAAACCACTTCATGAGATGCTAAAAAAGCAAAATGAATTTGTTCAAAATGTTTCACATGAGCTTCGTACACCGCTTACTATAATTCAAGCAAAACAAGAACTGTTGCTACGTGATCCAGAGGCTAAAATTATAGATAAGACTGAAGATATAAGTTTAACATTAAATGAAACCAAAAGATTAAGTAAATTGATAAAAGATTTAATGTTATTGGCAAGAGCGGACAACAAGCAAATTGTAATTCAAAAAGAAGAAACTGAAATTGATGAATTTATAGAAAATATTGGAAAAACATATTCTGAAATTTTTGAGATTGAAAATAAAAAATTAAAACTTAATTTAAATTATGGAAAACTTGCTTCAATAGACACTAATAAGATTTATCAGGTAATAGTAATTTTATTAGATAATGCTTTAAAATATACAGAGTCAGGTGATACTGTAGAAATTGCTACATATCAAAAAGATAATAAATGTGTAATTGAAGTTAGAGATAATGGAATTGGAATTAGTGACGAAGGAATAAAACATGTTTTTGAAAGATTTTATAGAGAAGATAAAGCAAGAAGCCGTGAAACAGGCGGAACAGGACTTCGGACTTTCAATTGCAGATATGATAGTAACAGCACATGGTGGAACTATAAAAGCATCACATAACGGAGATAAAGGCACAGTGTTTACTATAAGACTTCCTAGATAATAGAGCATAAAAAAGCATATTTATAAAATTTTAAAAAAACTATTGATTTTAAAGTAAACTTATGGTAAACTTTCTAAGTACGAATAGATAAGAGATTTTATATTTTGGAGGAAAAGATGGAAATAGTAACAAATATTTTAATAGGCATATATTTAGTAATTTGTTTAATTTTAATTGTACTTATATTAAAACAAAGTAAAGATGATAGTGGTGCATCTGGAACAATAGTTGGTGGAAGTTCAAATAATTTTTATGAAAAAAATAAAGGTAGAACTAAAGAAGGTAGAATAAAAAGAGCAACTGTAGGATTAATGGTAGTTTATTTTATTCTTACAATTGTAATTGGAATTTTATATATAGCTTAAATAAAAAAGACGGGGCATGAAAGTTAAATTCATGCCCTTTTTAAAGTTTTGGAGGAATTATGAAGAAACTAAATTTAAAAATATTAGTACTATTTTTAGTTTTAATTGGATTGATTCTATCAATACCAAGTATTGCGTATTTACTTGTACATGGAAATATAGATGAATATAATGGACAAAATTATTATTTTATAAATCAAAACGGCCAAGCTTATACAATTGCAGGAGCAATTATTTTTGCATTAGTTATTATATTAAGCTTTTTATTTTACGCATTAATATTAAAGAGATCTAATGAATTTAAAAATATAAAAACTATATTGTTAGTAGTATTACTAGTTGGTATAATGTTTATGGTATGTCTACCAAATACTTCAACAGATATTTTTTACTATATGGGAACAGGTAGACTTCTTCAAGAATATGGAGAAAATCCATATTATACAAATATATCAGATTTTTTAGAAACAGGAGTAGATGATGCTATTTTGGCACATAGTGGATATTGGTCTAATACAGTTGTTCCATATGGCCCTTTTTGGACTATAATTTGTGCATTTTTCAGTTTGATTTCATTTGGAAATAATACTTTGCTTTTATATATTTATAAAATAGCTTCTTTGGCAATTCATATTCTTACATGTTATATTGTATATAAAATAACAGGTAAGAAAAAATTTGCATTAATGTATGGGCTTAATCCATGTTTGCTATTAGAGTTTTTAACTAATGTACATAATGATTTATATTTAGTATTTTTTGTTATTCTAGGACTATATTTTCTAAAAAGGAAAAATAATATTTGGGCGGCTTTATTCTTTTTAACTTGTTCAATTCTAATAAAATATGTAACAGTAATTATTGCACCATTTTTTGTATTATATTATTTAAGAGATAAATCTAAAATTAAAAAAATATTATGGTGTATATTATATGCTTTAGTTGTTATAGCTATTGTTTTAGGATTTTACATGTTGTTTTTTAATAATTTACAAGATTTATTTTCAATTCTTGATACACAACAAGGAAGGATAAAAGATTCTATTTATTTATTGATGCTTAATTTTAGATTAGGAGACTGGACTACTCCTGTAAATGAAATATGTGTTGTAATTTTTGCATATGCTATGATATTATACATAGTTATAGGATTCTTTAAAAAAGAAAAATTTTCAAGTTTTATGAATGATATTAAGAGCTTACTATTTATTTTAATTTTTGGAGTTTTAACTAATTTAACATCATGGTATTTATCATGGTTTTTTATACCGATTTATTGGTTAAAACCAAAAGAAATAAGAAGTATATTATGTATGCAATTTTTATATGAATTGACTTATGTATATTTCTTCTATGTTCATTCAGATGCAATTAAATATCAATTGATTATTTTACCATTTATATTTTCTGTTATGGCTTTAAGACAAATAGCTATAATTATAAAGAAAAGAAAGGAGAATATAAATTGCAAAAAAATGAAGAGTTTATCGTAGATATTATTGACAATGGTTATCAAGGAGAAGGAATAGCTAAAATTGATAATTTAACTGTATTTATTCCCGGTGCAATAAAAGGTGAAAAAGTAAAAATCTTGATTGTGAAAGTTTTATCTTCACATGCTTTTGGTAAGATTATTGAAATAGTAAAAAAATCAGATTATAGAGCTAAAGTAGATTGCAAAACATATAAAAGATGTGGAGGATGTAATTTAAGACATATTAGATATAATGAAACATTATTGATTAAAAGAAATATAGTTCAAAATTTGGTTAATAAAATTTTATCATCTAAACCCAAAGTTCAAGAAACTTTAGGAATGGACAATCCATATCATTATAGAAATAAAGCTCAATATCCAGTAGGTCAAGATAAAGAAGGTAAGCCAGTAATCGGAGTTTTTGCAAATAGGACACATGAAATTATTCCAATTGAAAACTGTTTGATTCAAGATGAGAAAACAGAAGAAATTGCAAAATATATTATTGATTTTTTTACTAAAAATCATATTTCTGTTTATAATGAAGAAACTAGAAATGGTCTTATAAGACATATTGTTACAAAAATTGGTAAAAAGACAAATGAAATAATGATAATTATTGTTATAAATGGAGATGAACTTCCAAATGAAAAAGAATTTGTAGAAATATTAATAAGCAAGTTTTCAAATATTAAAACAATTGTTAAAAATATAAATAAAAAAAATACAAATGTGATTCTTGGAAAAGAAAATATAAATTTGTATGGTGATGGATACATAAAAGACATATTAGGAGATTTAACATTTAAAATTTCACCATTATCATTTTATCAAGTAAATCCTGTTCAAGCTGAAAAGCTATATAAAATAGGAGTTGATTCTGCTAATATAACAAAAGATGATATAGTTTTTGATTTATATTGTGGAATAGGAACAATTTCTTTATTTATGGCAAAATATGCTAAAAAAGTTTATGGAGTAGAAATTGTAGAAGAGGCAATAAAAGATGCAAAAGAAAATGCAAAATTAAATAATCTGCAAAACACAGAGTTTATTGCAGGAGATGTTGAAGTAGTATTAGATGATTTAATAAATAATAAAAAAATAATACCAGATATTATAATGGTAGATCCTCCAAGAAAAGGACTTGATAATACAAGTATCCAAAATATTTTAAAAATTAAACCAAAAAAAGTGATATACATTAGCTGCAACCCAGCAACATTGGTAAGAGATTTAAAAGAGCTTGAAAAGATATATGAAATAAAAAGTATAAAACCAGTAGATATGTTTCCTTTTACGAGTCATGTGGAGTGCGTAGCAGTGCTTAACTGTAAATAGCTTTGAAATCATTGTAACATAATAAAGTTTTATTATTGTTGAAATATAGGCAATTGCTTTATTAAAAAATATAAATATATGCTAAAATATAAAAAATTATAAATAAAAATGAGAGGAAAGTTTAGATGGAAAAGATAGCAATAATATCAGATATACATGCTAATATAGTTGCATTAGAAGCAGTTTTAGAAGATATAAAGAAAAGAAATATAAAAAGAATTTTTTGCTTAGGAGACTTAGTTTTAAAAGGTTCATCACCTTGTGAAGTAGTAGATATTATAAAAGAAAAATGCGAAACAGTAATAAAAGGTAATTGTGATGATGGAGCTGTTTATCCAAATGGAAATAAGCATAAAGAATGGTATCATAACATATTAGGAAAAGATAGACTTGAATATTTAAATAGCTTACCTATGTATCAAGATATTTATATTAGTGGTAGTCATATAAGAATGTTTCATGCTACCAAAAATGATTTTAACTACAGAATATTTGATATAGATTCAATTGAAAAGAAAATGAAGATGTTTGAAGATGAAAATGATAATATACCAGACATTGTGATATATGGAGATATCCATAAACAATATATGCAAAAATTGCAAAACAAAACTATTATTAATGTTGGAAGTGTAGGAAATGCTGTGGAATTTCCTAATTATGATGAAACGATAACAAATATGGAAGAAACAACACAAGCATATTATTGTATATTAGAAGGAGAATATAATTCAAAAGAAAAATCATCTATAGTGATACAATTTGTAAGAGTTCCGTATGATATAGAAAGAGAAATTGAATTAGCAAGAAAAAACGAATCTCCAAGTTTAGATAAATATATATTAGAACTAACTAAAGCAAAGTATAGAAAATTACAATCAAATTGAAAGTAAAAAATATTTAATTTTTAAAAAATTAAAAATGGTAAATGGTTGATAAGTTTGAGTATTTTTTATTGAAAATTCTAATAAGTTATGTTAAAATATCATCATAAAAATTATCTGGTAGTATCCAGTTTATATATAAGTAACTAATAAACAAATTTGTTAAGTTAGGAGGAATTTATATGTTACCAGAACAACGGGAACTTATAGCCAAAAATCAAGAACTTCTTTATACTTTTAGAAAAAGAGGTGCAAATTTACCAAAAAGCCAATTATCATTTTTGCTTAAAAAATTGGATAAAACTTTCCCAACTGTAAAAAAGATAATTGATGAATTGAAAAAAAACAATATAATTTTGGACTCAAGAAAATTTTTAGTAAATCCAGATTTTGCGTATTTTGTAGGATTTTATGTAACAGATGATGAAGTGGAAGTAGAACTGTTGAACTTTGAATTAGAATCAGTTCTAGATAAAGTTTTACCATACTTTACAAACAAAGTTCACTACAAAAGCTCCCTTGATATATGGGGACTTATGCAAAAGATGCTAGATAAAATATCAGAAAAAGTAAATGTTACAGCTATCTCTATTATATTTGACAAATTTATGAGTTATACAAACACTCAAGAAAATCTTGCTTATTTTGAGAGTGAATCTGAGCTAAAATTATATGATTTATCAGTTCTTTTTAAAAATTCTAGAAGCTTGATGCCGATAACCTTTCGCTCAGCAGTATTAGGAGACAGTGTATTAGCATATACTTTATATTTAAGGGAAAAAATTTTTGAATCAGATTCGATTGTTTATTATGATTTAGATCAAAACAGGATATCTTATGTAAAAAATAATATCTTAAATAAAGAATCAAATCCCGTATTTGGGATGGTATTCCCAAGATTTTCAAACAAGCAAAAAGATTTGTTTCAAAAATTAACAACAGTATCTGATAATGAATATGATAATATGCTAATTAGTAATAAAGAAGAAATCTTATCAGCAATTAGTTCAGCATGTATACAAATAAGTTCTTTTTTTAATCCTGAGCATTTTATTATAAGTGGAAAATGGATAAAAAAAGAACAGTTTGAGAATTTTTTATTTTTTTATAATAGGTTTTATAATGATTATGAAATTTTGTCAAATAGAATACTTGTAGGAAAGTCTTCATTACATCCTAGAGTTATGAATAGGACTGAACAGCCTCAAAAAGGTGCTGGTATATATGCAGCTTATTCTTTTTTTAATTGGGATTTAAAGTGGTAAAAACGAATAATAGAAATCAGCTCCATATGGGGCTGATTTTAATATAACTCAAAAAAATATTTTTGGTGCAAATTTTAGTGAATTTATTGAGAAAAATATAAAGCTATGATATATTGTGCGTAGATAGTTAGGAGTGTAAGAATATGGAAAAAGAGTATTGTATAATTACAACAGCATGTAATAAAAAAGAAATCGCTGACAAGATAATAGATACATTATTAGAAAAAAGATTAGTATGTTGTTGCCAAGTAACAAATATAGAGAGTTCATATTGGTGGAAAGGAAAAATTGAAAGAGAACTAGAGTTTTTTATTCAAATAAAAACAAAAAGAAATTTATTTAAGGAAGTTGAAGAAGAAATACTAAAAGTTCATGATTACGAAACTTGTGAGATTGTATCTTATGATATTATAAATGGAAATGAAAAATTTTTGAAATGGATAGAAGAAGAAACAAAATAAGAAAAATGGTTAAGAGGAGGAAAAATATGTTAGAAGAAAAAATTGTTTTAGTAACAGGAGGAACAAGTGGAATTGGACTTGGAACAATAGAATATTTATTAGAGCAAGGTAATTATGAGATTATTTCTCTTTCAAGAGGAGATAAAAATTTATCTTTAGCAAAACAAAAATTAGGCGATAATGCTAATAGAATTACCTTTTTACAAGGAGATATTAGCAAAGAACAAGATTGTAAAAGAATATATGAAGAAATTGATAAAAAATATAATAGATTAGATGGACTAGTAAATTCAGCAGGAATTATAAAACTTGGAGGAATTGAAGAACAAACTTTAGAAGAATGGAATAAATCAATTAATATAAATTTAACAGGAATATTTTTATTAACAAAAACTTTGCTACCATTATTAAAAAAAGGAACTAATCCATCAATAGTAAATATTTCATCTATGTCATCTGAAAGAGCAGGAGGTTCAATTGCTTATTGTGCAAGTAAAGCAGGTGTCGATATGCTCACAAAGTATATGGGTCAAGAACTTGGAAAATATAATATAAGAGTTAATAGTGTAAATCCAGCAGCAGTGTATACAAATATCTATGTAGCAAGTGGTGATTATACTCAAGAAGAATATGATAAATGGTCAGAAGATAAAAAGAAGTTATATCCATTAGGAAGAATAGGAGATGCAAAAAAAGATATAGCACCAACAATAGAATTTTTATTGTCAGATAAATCATTATGGACAACAGGTTCAATATATCTTGTAGATGGTGGTAAAAGTATATAGATAATTTTAAAGTACACTAAATGAACTAAGTATTTAGTGTACTTTGTATACAAGGTGATAATAATGAATATTAGAAAAATAAAAAAAGAAGAATTTGAAAAATTAAAAACATTGTTTCCAGATAATGATGAAATGTGGATTAAGTATAAGAAAATGAGATTGGAACAATTTGAAAAAGAAGAAATAGATTTATTTGTCATTGAAGATAATGGTAACTTTATTGGAGAAATAACTGTAAATTATGTAAATCATGAATTAGAAACTGAAACAATACCAAATCAAAGAGTTTATTTAGAAGCATTTAGAGTGGATAAAAAATATCAATGGCAAGGGTTAGGACAAAAATTAATTAATTATTGTATAGAATATTTAATTAAAAAAGGATATACTCAATTTACAATTGGTGTGGAAGATAACAATGAAATAGCAAAACATATATATTTCAAATTAGGATTTAATGAAGAAATAGATAAAGGACAGGGTGATGAGTTTGATCCTAGTGAATATATCTTATATTTAAAGGATGTTGATAAGATTTAATAAAAAAAATGTAGAAAATTTAAATTATAGTAAATTTGAAATAGTAGTAAATAGTTATAAAAAATATTCTAAAAAGAAAATTGATATTAATATTGAGAAAATAATATAATTATAAAAGAATGTCGCTTTTAGTCGTAAATTATTAGTTATTTACGATTAAAAGCGACATTTAGTTTGGAATAAAATAGAATTTTTGATTATTTTTATAAAAATATTGAAATTGCTATAATAAGATGATACAATACAAATGTTCGTAGATACAAAAGCAAATTTATTATAAAAAATAAAAATTATACGTTAAAATAAAAAAATCAAAGGAGTGATATAATGAAACTAGAAGAATATAAATCAGGCAAATATGTAAAAATGAATGATTATAAAGCGTTTATTCCAAGTAAAATAAATTATAACTGGGGATGGGATGACACAAAATTGGACAAACTATTGGCAGAAGGCAACAGACAAATTGGAGAGTTAAATGCATATTCATTATTAATACCGAATGTAGATTTATATATTAAAATGCATGTAAAAATTGAAGCTAATAAATCAAGTAGAATTGAAGGAACAAGAACAACTGTAGAAGAAGATTTATTAGATATAACAGATATTAACCCAGAAAAAAGAGATGATTGGGAAGAAGTACAAAACTATGTAAAAGCTACAAATTATGGCGTACAAAGAATAAAAGATGGATTTCCAGTATATACTAGATTAATAAGAGAACTTCATAAAATATTAATGCAAGGAGTTCGTGGAGAGCATAAAACACCAGGAGAATTTAGAACATCACAAAACTGGATTGGAGGAAGCATGCCGAGTAATGCAGTATATGTTCCACCACCACATACAGAAATTGCAGAATGTTTAACAGATTTTGAAAAATTTATAAATAA
>CALXLF010000008.1 GCA_944389125.1 uncultured Clostridia bacterium
GAATCGGTTAAAACAATATAAGGCACTCAAATTATATATTTTTCAAAAAAGTGTGACATATGATTGACTAACCTACAAAAAAATATTAAAAAGTTTCTCAAATGTATTGAAATTTATTTTAAATTAATATACAATTTACAAGAATTTGATTTACATTTAGGAGGAAAAAAACGTGGAAGAGAAAAAATTAAGCAAAAAATTGATGGCTATTTTATTAATACTTATTTCAATAGCTGTCATTGTAATTGCATTTGTAGGAATCTATGTGCAAAAGCTTAATAAACTTAAAAATATAGTTCCAGATGCAACTTATAGTTCTGAAATAGATGGAGCTATAGAATATCGTCTTTCAGTTGATAATACTGAAGAAGAAAAAGAAGTTTATGTTGACCAAGATGGGAATATCAGAGGAGAAGTTGATAAAGGAAATAGTACAAGCGGTGAAGATTGGGTAAATGATACCGGATATACAATTGAAACAAAGACTGTTAAAACAAACTCTGATGATGTCTTAAACAAAGACAATTATTTAAAAACAAAAGAAATTATTGAAAAAAGATTAGACAGTATGGGTGCAACAGATTATTCAATTAGACTAAATGAGGATACAGGATACATGGTTGTTGAACTATCTGAAAACGATGATATTGACTATTTATATGGAACAGCAGTATGTACTGTTGGAAAAGTTGAAGTAATTGATTATCAAACAGGAGTTGTTTTAATAGACGATAGCCACATTGTTTCAGCGTCTGTATATCCTTATTCTCAAGATGGAGTAAATTATACAGTATATTTAAACATTGAATTTGATGATGAAGGAGCACAAATATTAAATAACATTAGTAAAGAATACATAGCTTATACTAATGATGATGGTGAATCTGTAACAGATTATATTTCTATAACACTTGATGGTTCATCTATTTATACTACATATTTTGGTGAGGAATATACTGAAAATACTATTAGTGTTCCAATTGGAAGCAGTATAACCGATCAAGATACTTTAAATACATATGTAAAATCAGCATCAGCTATTGCTACAATTATTAATTTAGGAGAATTACCTGTAACATATACTCAAGACAATACAGGATATTTAATTAAATCAAATATTGATAGTACAGTCTTATTAGCTTTAAAAATAATATTAATTATTTGTTTAGCTTTAATTACAATTGTATTTATAATAAGATATAAATTTAAAGGATTTTTAGCTGGAATATTTAATGCTGCTTTTATTGGAATACTTATTTTGGTTTTAAAGTTGTTAAGTATTGTAATTTCAATTAGTAGTATGATTTCAATTGCATTATTAATTTTTATAAATGTTTTATTTATGGAAATATATTTGAGAAACTTAAAAGATGGAATTGAAAAATCATATGTTAAAACTTTAAAATCATTTTATAGTGTAACATTTCCAATTATAGTTGTTGCATTTATTTATACAATGTTTTCTGTAAACTCAAGTATAACAGGAATTGGTATGACTTTATTCTGGGGATTATTGATAGAGATTTTATTCAATACAATAATTTCAAGATATGTATTAGGCAATATAAATAAAAAATAAAGATTGAAGGGAAATGGATATGGAAACTAAGAAAAAAATTCTTATAGCAGTAATTGCTATTATAATAATTGCAGGATGTATAGTAGTTGGAGTCAAAGGATTTAATGTTAGCTTATATTTGAGAGAACATGATACATTAGAATATACATTTGATCAAAAGTTTAACAAAGATGACATTAAATCAATAGCTAAAGAAGTATTTGGTAATAAAAAATTTGAGATAAGAACAGTTGAAGTTTTTGATGATTCAGCTTACATTATATCTGAATCAATAAGTGAAGAAGAAAAACAAGCTTTATTAGAAAAATTAGTTGGTTTATATCAAGAGCCAGTAGATGAAGAATCTAATGTAACTACAGAACAAACTACAGATAATACTGAAGCTACAGATCAAGCATCTGAGGATGTGACAGAAACATCTTCTAATAAAACAGTTGAAGATTTAGTAGAAGGAACAGATTATAAATTTTATCATGACTCAAAAGTTAGACTTCGTGATTTACTAAGACCATATATTATACCAACTTTAATTTCAGCAATTATAATTATTATATGTATGATAATTAGATATAAAATATTAAATACAGGAAAAGTTATAAAAAATACTGCAAAAGTAATAGGAAAATCAATTGTTTTATTATTGGTTTTACTAAGTTTAGTTGCAATTTTAAGAATACCTGTAAGCACATGGATTTTACCTGGAATGATGTTCTTTGTATTAATTTACTTGGTAATTAATTTTGAAATAGAAATTAGGAGAAAAGATGAAAAAGCTAATTAATTGGGGGTTAGACATTTATAAAAAACATAAAGAAATATTTAATTATTTGATTTTTGGGGTTTTAGCAACACTTATCAATATTGGTGTTTTTGCAATATTAAACCATTTTCTTGGAAAAGATCTTTATCAAGTAAGTAATATAATTGCAATTTTAACTGCAGTTTTATTTCAATATTTCACAAATAGATTTTTCGTTTTTGAAAGAAAAGAGCAAACTAAAAAAGAAGTTTGGACTGAATTTGTGAAATTTATGTTAGCTAGAGCAACAACTTCGTTAATGGACATTGGTATTATGTTTGTTGGAGTTTCTTTATTGTTAATAAATGAATTAATAATGAAAGTATTTACAAATATAGTTGTTATTATTTTAAATTATATTTTTAGTAAGTTTTTAGTATTTACTAAAAAGAAAGATGCAAACGATTTAAAAAGTGAAAATGTATAAATAATAAATAGGCCTTATTTTTAAAATAAGGTCTATTTTTGTATATAGGAAGGTTTAGAACTCATATAATATTTATTCAATTCTACTCCTCGGCTTTCGGCGTGTTTGCACAACTTCTTATCAGAGCAAAACTTTCCGTCGACGGGGCGCCGGCTTTTCACTCTGATTAGATAAGAATTTGTAGTAAGCACTCTTGTTACATCCGTCGTTTCATTGCATAAATATTATATGAGTTCTAAACATGGAGCATATAGTGTAAAATAGTAAGAATAATATCGATTCTTATACTAGATTTTTATAATGCTTTGTGCTATAATAAAAAAGCGTTTATAGACATATAGAAGTAAACAAAATAGTCGCTGGCTTATTTTTTAAGCGAGAGGAAAGTCCGGGCTCCATAGAGCAATGATACTTGATAACGTCAAGCGAGGGTGACCTCAGGGAAAGTGCAACAGAAAATAACGGCCTATTTTTATGGGCAAAGGTGAAAAGGTGGGGTAAGAGCCTACCGGTGAGGTGGTGACATCTCACGTCAATGTAAACCCTATCTGGAGCAACATTGAGAGCGAAACATAGATAGTAAAAACTGCTCGTTTTATTTATGTAGCTTGAAAGTGGCTTGAGATATATAGCAATATATATCCTAGATAAATGACTATTTGAAATAACAGAACCCGGCTTATTGTTTGGTTTTATATGTCTAAAACGCAATTTTAAAGTTTTAGACATTAAAAATTAAATGGAAAGGAATTTATTTTTTATGTTAGATTTAAAAAATGTAACAAAAGAATTTGGTGAAAACAAGGCTATTGATAATATTTCTTTTAAAGTAAAAGATGGAAAGATTTTTGGCTTAATCGGAAGAAATGGTGCTGGAAAATCAACAACATTTAGAGTAATATTACAAATTATTGAACAGACAAAAGGAGAAGTTTTATATAATAATCAAAAGATTACTCAAGATACATTAAATTATTTTGGGTATCTTCCAGAAGAAGGAAGTTTGATTCCATCATATACTGTTTTAGAACTTTGTGAATATTATGGTACTTTAAAATTAATGGAAACACAAGAAATAAGAGAAAAACTAATTTATTGGCTTGAAAAGTTTAATATATTAGAATATTTAAATAAAAAGGTAAAAGATTTGTCAAAAGGAAATAGACAAAAAATTCAGTTTATAGTTTCAAATTTACATGAGCCAGATTTTTTGATTTTAGATGAGCCATTTTCAGGATTAGATCCAATTAGTGTTGAAGAATTAAAAAAATGTATTTTGGAATTAAAAGATCAAGGAAAAACAATAATTTTTTCTTCACATAGAATGGACCATGTTGAAGAATTATGTGATGAAATTGCAATTTTGGAAAAAGGAAAAATTATTGAAAAAGGAAGTTTGAAAGATATAAAGAAAAAATATAATAATGAAACATTAAATCAGATATTTATTTCAGTTGTTGGAGAAAAAGAAAAAAGCTTACAATCATAAAAAAGAAAGGAAATTTTAAAATGAATTTTAAGAAAGTAAGAGAAATCATAAAATTTGATGTTCAAAAAAGTATTCAAAATAAATGGTTTGTTATTTTAAATGTTATTTTATTTATTATCATTTTATTTGCAACAAATTGGAGTAATATTTCAAATTATTTAAAAGAACATGATGTAAATTTTGTAAATGAAGAACAAATAACAATTCAAATTTTAGATCCAGAAAATTTAATTTATGACAGTTTTAATGAAAAATATGGAGAATCTTCAAATTATAAAATAGAAAAAGTAGAATCAAATCCATATTCTAAAGAAAATATACCTGATGACAATGTAATTTTACTTGAAGTTAAATCAAATTCTGAAGATATAATAACAGCAAAACTTGTTTCAAAAGAAGGAATTGATAATGATATTTATGATGTAATTTATGATGAATTAACAGAAGCAAGAGCTAACTTATTTGCAGCAAACCACAATATTTCTATTGATGAATTAAATACTTTAAATGAAGAAGTTCCTGTTGAGAGGGAATTACTTGGTGTTGATGCTGAAAATTCTGATACAAAAGAAGTTATAAAAACAATTTCAATATTAGTAGTTTATATGGTTTTAATTATCATATTATCAAGAATTGCTAATGAAATAGCACAAGAAAAAGTCTCAAAATCTATAGAATATGTTTTAACTAGTGTTACAGCTGGAGAATATTTAATTTCAAAAGTTTTAAGTGTTACAATAGCAACATTAATTCAGGTTTTATATACATTTGTTTACTATATAATAGGAAACTGTATAAATAGTTTGTTTGTAATGCAAACTACAGGGGCTTCTTTTGGTAGTTCAATAGTAAATATTGATACAAGTATTGTAAGTTATGTTTTAGTAATGGCAGCATATCTTATTTTTACAGTGTTTATAACTGCTCTAATTCAGGCAACATTAACAAGTAAAACAACATCTGTTGCAGAAGCTGGAAATACTACAATGATTTTATTGCTTTTGGTTGTAATATTATATTTAGTAAGTTTGTCAGCAATTTCACCATATATTACTGTAACACCGTTTATGTATATAATTTCTTGTTTGCCAATTGTTTCAACATTTTTTGTACCAGCAATGATGATAATTCGGACAAGCAACAACATTGCAAATAATAATTTCATTTGTTGTTTTAATTGTATCAATTCCATTTATCTTTAAGTTCTGTAGTAAGAGATTTAAAAATGGAATATTAGATTATACTACTTCTAATAAAAAGAAAAAAGTTAAAAAGGAACTTACTTTAAAAGAAAAACAAGAAAAAGATTTGAAAATATCAATTGCAAAGAAATTTGGTTTTACAATTGGAATTGCAATAATTTTATTAATATTTTTAGAAACAATTTTAGCTTATATATTTGGACTAATATTACCTAAATTTATAAATACAGATGCTAATACATTAAATATTATTTTAAATGGATTAGTCTCATGTGTTTCTCTTGGATTAGTTTCTGCATATATAATTTCAAATACTAAAGAAAAAGAAAATGTAGAACCTATATCTGGAAAGAAAACATTTGAAATAACATTTGTTGGAATTGCCATAATTGCAATAATACAATTTGTGCTTTCATGGATCTATTCAAAAATAGGATTAAATTATGATATTTTTGAACAATTCTCTGTTACACCTTCTAATACATTAATTTCAAATATAGCATATTTAATTTCAATTGTAATTATCCCGGCTATATTTGAAGAATTATTATTTAGAAAAGCAATTTTAAATTATTCAAAAAAATATGGTAAAGCATTTGCAGTAGTTTTTTCAGCGCTTATATTTGGATTATTCCATATGAATTTAAGTCAAGGAATATTTGCATTTTTAATTGGAATTTTATTTGGAATAATAGCTGTTCAAACTTCAAGTATTAAACTTACTGTTTTGTTACATTTCTTAAATAATTTATATGCAGCTTTTCAGGTTATTTTAAGTGGGTTTGAACTTGAAATGTTTAATAATATAATTTTAGCTGTAATTATTTTCTCAATTATTATTTTAATTAGAAATATACCTAAGATAAAAAATCTAAAAAAAGAGGATTTTAAAGTTAATAAAGACTGCTTATTGATTTTAAAGAATTATACATTTATAATTTCAATGATTTTAATAATAGTAATATTTATTGTAACAGAAAATATTTTAAGAGTATAAGTATTTATTAAAAAAATATATAAAATATAATTAATAAAAAAAATGTCAAAATAATTCAATTTAAATTAAAAAATGCTTTATTTTTTAAAAACTATATGATAAAATATGTAAAAATATGTTAAATACAAATGAACTTTTAAACAAAATAGGAGGGTTGTATTATGGAAATAAAAAGATGTGCTCGTTGTGGTGGATTTTTTGAAACATCAAATGATGTTTGTAATAATTGTATTGGAAAAGATAATAAAGAGTTAGGAAAATTAAAAAATTTTTTGAGCGGATACGACCATTCTGAAGAAATAACAATAAGAGATATATCTAACAATACAGGAATTACAATGAAAAATTTAAATAGGTTTTTATCAGGTGAAGAATTTTCAGGTGTACAAATTCCTCAAGAAGCAAAAGGAAATGCTAAAAATGTAACAGTTAAAGCATAAATTTATAAATTATGATTGACATTTTTGTTTTAAAATGCTAATATGCTATTATAAAAATTGAATTTAGTTATGTTAAAGAGAATATAGTAGAATTTTATTGTAACTTATAGAGAGACAATGGTTGGTGGAAATTGTTAGTATATAAAATTTGAATTACAATTCTATCAGTAACTATCGTGTAGCTACGAATAAGCTAACAATGAGGCAATTATTTATTGCAAAAAAAGGTGGTACCACGGAGTCGATTCGTCCTTTAGGCGAAACGGCTCTTTTTGATTTTAGAAAGGAGAAATTCAAAATGGATATTATTGAAGAGTTAGAAAAAAGAGATTACATTGAACAATTGACACATGATAAAGAATTAAGAGAAGAATTAAATAAAGGACCAATTAGATTTTATGTTGGAATTGATCCTACTGCAGACAGTTTGCATATTGGTCATTTTATATCATTGATGATTGCTTCATATTTACAAAAAGCCGGACATCAGCCTATTATTTTAATAGGAGGCGGAACTGCAACAATTGGCGATCCATCAGGAAAAACTGATATGAGAAAAATGTTATCAAGAGAAGAACTTGATAAAAATGCAGCAGCTTTGAAAAAACAAATTGAAAGATTTGTTACTTTTGAAGGTGATAATGGAGCTATTATAGTAAATAATGCTGATTGGTTATTAGATTTAAATTATATTGATTTTATGAGAGAAATAGGAAGTAAATTCTCTGTAAATAAGATGCTTGCAGCAGAATGTTATAAAGCAAGATTAGAAACAGGTTTAACATTTTTTGAAATGGGTTATATGTTACTTCAATCTTATGACTTTTTATATTTACATGATAAATATGGATGTAAATTAGAAATTGGTGGAAATGATCAATGGTCTAACATAATAGGTGGAGTTGAATTAATCAGAAAAATAGGTGCTGATGATTCATATGGACTAACTTTTAAACTTTTAACAACAGCAGAAGGTAAAAAAATGGGTAAAACTGAAAAAGGAGCTTTATGGCTTAACCCAGAAAGAACATCTCCATATGAGTTTTATCAATATTGGAGAAATATTGGAGATAGTGAAGTTAGAAAAGTTTTATCAATGTTAACTTTTATTCCAATGGATGAAGTAGAAAAATTATCTAGTTATAAAGATGAAAGAATAAATGAAACTAAAAAACTTTTAGCTTATGAAATTACAAAATTAATTCATGGTGAAGAAGAAGCTAAAAAAGCAGAAGAAGCTTCAAATGCATTATTTGGAAATGGTGGAGATATATCTAATATGCCTTCTACAAAGATAGAAGATGAGAATATTTCAATTTTAGATGCTTTAGTTTTAACAAATATGGCATCATCAAAATCTCAAGCTAAAACATTAATTTCTCAAGGCGGAATTTCATTAAATGATAATAAGATTGAAGATGTTCAATACAAATTATCTTCAAAAGATTTTGAAAAAGGATATGCAATATTAAAAAAAGGCAAAAAAGTATTTCATAAATTAGAAAAATAAAAATATGAAAGCTCTTCAGATTTGAAGGGCTTTTAAATTTTCGGTAATTATAATTTTTCAAAAAAATTCACTTGACAAGTTTGCATAATACATATAAAATAGAAATGTCAGAAAAGACATATTTTAAAATACAATATAAATTATATAAATAATATTTTTAAAAAAGATTAAAAATAACAGAGAATAATTTATTTGTACATTGAAAATTTAATAGAAAGAGGTAATAGTTATGGCATATGCAATTGGTTACATTGCCGTCTTTCTTATCTCAGCTGTAATTTTCACAGTTGTTGGTATGACTGTTAGAAAAAAAATTGCAGAATCTAAAATACATGGGGCAGAAGAAGAGGCTAATCGTATTGTAGAAAATGCGAAAGTTGAAGCCGAAAATCTTAAAAAAGAAGAAATAATTAAATCTAAGGAAGAAATTTTACAAATTAGAAATGATTTAGAAAAAGAGATTAAAGAAAGAAGGGGCGATATTCAATCACAAGAAAAAAGATTGATTCAAAAAGAAGAAAATCTTGAAAAACGTACATCAGCGTTTGAAGGAAAAGAAAAAGAATTAGAAAGAAAATTTACTGAAAACGAAAAAAGAAAACAAGAACTTGATGAGATGTATGAAAGAGAAGTTGAAGAACTAGAAAGAATTTCAGGATTAACAACAGAGCAGGCTAAAAAACAACTATTAAGTGATTTAGAAAAAGAAATCACAAACGAAAAAGCTGCTCTAATTCGTGATTTAGATGCTAAAACTAAAGATGAAGCTACAAAAAATGCAAAGGAAATCATAGGCTTAGCTATTCAAAAATGCGCTGCAGATCATACTTCTGAAAGTACAGTATCAGTTGTTGCACTTCCAAATGATGAAATGAAAGGAAGAATTATTGGTAGAGAGGGAAGAAATATTAAAACTCTTGAAACTCTTACTGGAATTGATTTAATTATTGATGATACTCCAGAAGCTGTTATTATTTCTGGATTTGATCCAATAAGAAGAGAAGTTGCAAGATTAGCTCTAGAAAGTTTGATTGATGATGGAAGAATACATCCTGCAAAAATAGAGGAAGTAGTCGAAAAAGCTAAAGAGCAAGTGGAGGAAACTATTAAATCAGAAGGAGAAAGAGCATTATTAGAAACAGGTGTTAATAATTTACCTCCAGAAATAGTTAAACTTTTAGGAAAACTAAAATATAGAACTAGTTATGGACAAAATGTATTAAATCATTCAATTGAAGTTTCAAATTTAGCAAGATTAATGGCTGATGAATTGGGCGTTAATTCTAAGATTGCAAGAAGAGCAGGATTACTTCATGATATAGGAAAAGCCTTGGATCACGATATGGAAGGAACACATGTTGAAATTGGTGTTGAAATACTTAAAAAATATAAAGAAAATGACATTGTAATAAATGCAGTTGAAGCTCATCATGGAGATGTTGAACCAAAATCAATAGAAGCAATTCTCGTACAAGCTGCTGATGCAATTTCTGCTTCAAGGCCAGGAGCAAGACGTGAAACTTTAGAAGCTTATATTAAGAGATTAGAGAAACTTGAAGAAATTGCAAATTCATTTGATGGTGTTGAAACATCATATGCTATTCAAGCTGGACGTGAAGTTCGTTTAATAGTAAAACCTGATAAAGTTTCTGACAGTGAAATGGTTGTTATGGCAAGAGAAGTTGCTAAACGTGTTGAAAATGAAATGGAATATCCAGGACAAATAAAAGTAAATGTAATACGTGAAACAAGAGCAGTTGATTATGCAAAATAAAAATTATAAGAAAGGTTAATGGCTTTTGTCATTAACCTTTTTCTATAGAATTTAAATAAAATTGGTGTTGACAATTTTAGTAAAAATGTTATAATGTTTAAGGTAGTATTTTGCTTCCTTAGCTCAGTTGATAGAGCAATTGACTAGTAATCAATAGGTCGTCAGTTTGAATCTGACAGGAAGCTCCAGAAAAGCGAGTGTTAAGCTTTAACTACTCGTTTTTTATTTTTTATTAAAAAAATTTAAAAATGGGTGAGAAAAATGAAAATAGGAATTGTCGGACTTCCAAATGTTGGAAAAAGTACATTATTTAATAGTATAACAAAAGCTGGTGCTGAATGTGCTAATTATCCTTTTTGTACAATTGAACCAAATGTAGGAATGGTAACTGTTCCAGATGAAAGAATTGATAAGTTAGCCGAAATATATCATCCTCAAAAAGTAACTTATGCTACTATAGAATTTGTTGACATTGCAGGTTTGGTAAAAGGTGCAAGTAAAGGTGAAGGACTCGGAAATAAATTTTTATCACATATCCGTGAAGTTGACAGTATAGTTCATGTTGTAAGATGTTTTGAAGATGAAAATATAGCACATGTTGATGGCTCTGTTGATCCAATAAGAGATATTGAAACAATAAATCTTGAGTTATGTTTAGCAGATTTAGAAACAATAGAAAAGAGATTAGAAAGAGCAAAAAAATCATTAAAAGCTGACAAAAAATTCCAAACTGAAATTGATTTACTTGAAAAAATCAAATCAGGTTTAGAATCTGGAATTCCAGCAAGAAATATAGAATTAAATGATGATGAAAAGGAAATAATAAAATCAAGCTTTTTACTTACTTTAAAACCTATATTATATGTTGGAAATATTTCAGAAAATGAAATAGAAAATCCTGAGTCTAATCCTAATTTAGTTAAATTAGAAGAATATGCAAAAAAAGAGTCTTCAGAAGTAATTCCACTTTGTGTAAAAATTGAAGAAGAATTAAGCGGATTAGATAAAGAAGATAAAGCAGAAATGCTTGAAGCACTTGGCCTTTCAGAATCAGGATTAGATAAATTAATTAAAGCTAGTTATAAACTTTTAGGTTTAATGTCATTTTTAACAGCTGGTGAACCAGAGGTAAGGGCATGGACAATAAAAAAAGGAACAAAAGCTCCAAATGCTGCTGGAAAAATTCATTCAGATATTGAAAGAGGTTTTATTAGAGCAGAAGTTATATCTTTTGAAGATTTAATGAAAGCTGGAGGGTCAATGGCTACAGCAAAAGAAAAAGGATTAATAAGGTCTGAAGGAAAAGATTACATAATGCAAGATGGTGATATTGTTTTATTTAGATTTAATGTGTAATCAAATTTTAATCAAAATTTAATATTAAAAAAACGCTTAAAAATCAATAAATGAATCGATTTTAAAAAAAAAAAATCATAAAATTACAAAAAAAAACAAAATTTACTTGCATTATATATTTAGTTAGTTTATAATAATAACAGATGTACAAAAGCAAATAAATTTAAAAGTGAAGTGAGGGTAAAAAATGAGAAAAGAAAAAATGTTAGTTAGTATAATAATTATGATGTTAATATTTGTGGTGAGTGTAATTCCAGTTTTTGCAGCAAGTGCTTCAGATAATGTTGTTACAATAACAGCTAATCCAACAAATAACGCAAATAGCACAAATAATGCTAATAATTCTAATACTGGTAATACTGCTAGTAATGTAGCTGATAGAAATACTTCTAATACAAATGCTACACCTATCACAGCAGATACAAATTCTGCAAGTACTTATAATAATACATCTACAGCACCAACAAATTCAAATTCAAATGAATCTAGTTCATTACCTTATACAGGAACATCAGGACATGCAATAATTTTTATAATAATTGCATTTATAATTTCTGCAATATATGCATATAAAAAAGTAACTGATTATAATATTTAGTTTAAAATATAATAAATATATAGGCACGCTTTTTACGTAGCGTGCCTTTTTTTAATAAAAATAAATTTAATTTAAAAATTTATGTATACTTTTTTTGTTAAAATGTATTGAAAAACAATAGAGTATTTGTTATAATTTTTTCGTATATTGAAGGTTTAAGGAGCTTTAAATGGAAGAGTTTGAAATTGATGATTTTGAAAAATTATATGCTATTACTTCTGCAGAAATAAATAGTCCTGAAGAAGTAACAAATTTAAGTTTTAAAGATATAGATTTTGATAAAATATCTAATTTAGCAAAATTTAAAAAAGATAATCCAGAACTTTTTTCGGATAAATATAGAGATCCAAAAGAAATTGATATGAATTATTATGTAATACCTGTTACTATACAACAAAGAGTTAGAAATGGAAATGAAGAAATATCAATTGATAAAAAATCATATGTTCTTACTGATTCAAGTGGATATGCATTATTTATTATTATGGAAGATGGTGTTTTGGCTAGATCAGCAGAATTAGAAGAGCAATTAAGAATTGCTGAAATTAGATATAAAGAATACATAGATAAAGGTGTAATATCAAGAAATGATATAAGAGATCAATTTATGATTCATGATATAAATGATGTTATGGAATTAATTGATGAGAAAAACTTTACTTTGGATGATGTTCAAAAAATGGTTGATGAAAAAATGAAAGCACATGGAATAGTTCTTAAAGAAGATAATTCAACTAAATCTCAAATGGAGCAAGGCGAGGAAAGATTAGAACCAGGAGAAGAATTAGAATTAAATGAAGGAAAGACAAGAGCAGAAGCAAATGCACTTGGAATAAGTCAAGGAATGCTTGAAATGCTTGCTGAAAGATATCATTGCAGAGTTGATCAATTAAGTTTTAGAAAAATTGATGATTATGAGAGACTTGATGAAGATACTGGAATAAATGCAAGAATGTTAAGAGGTAAAGTTATTGCTCTTAGAATTAATTATGGGTTTCAACAAAGATATTATGTTGTAAATAGTCAAACAGGTGACCAATTAAAACTTCATAGAGGAGAAATCGAGACAGGAAATATTCCAGAGCTTGAAGATTACTTTAAATATCCATTAACAAGATCAAATGGTAAAGAAGATACTTCAAGATCACTTGCATGGGATAAGTCTACAGGTCCTTCATATATTACTTATCTAGATGAATATGGAAATGTAAAAGAAGCTAGATTTATTAATAATGGTAAAGAAGATGATATGACAAGAGATGAAAGACAAAGATATATAGCTGAGGTTGCAGAAGCTGATAAACTATTAGAAGAAGTAATTGATGAATATCAAAAAGATAATACTCAAGAAAATTGGTTAAGAGTAAAAGATGCAATGTCAAAAAGAATTAAAATTGATAAAAAATATAAAGTTCTAGAAAGGCAAAAAGAAAATACAATTAATACATTGGACGAGACTATAGATGAAACATTAGACAAATATGGACGACCTAAAAGAAAAGAAAGATCAAAAGAAGATGATGACGAAGATGAATGGTTTACAAGAAGTCGTTAAAGATTTGTTAATAATTTATTAAATAAATGATACTAAGGAGGATTTTATAAAATGCAACTACTTTTAAATACATCAAGTCCAGTTGTAATAATTGTTTTAACTTTACTTGTAGCATTAATTATTGTATTATCTAGAAAGATTGAAAAAGGAATATTTTTAATATTATTTATGATTATAATACTAGCTTTATTAGTATATCATTCAGTTTATTTGGATAGTTTAGTACCAGAACAAGATATATTAATCTCACAAGCTTATCATTGTATAGCTGTTGACTTAGTTTTATTATTAATTTCATTTATTTCATTTTTATGGATTGATAATATTGTAGCCAAAGATAGAAAAATAAAAAGCTATGGTGATTCTTTAAGCTGGTTTTGGGAAAAATTATAAAGGAGAGAACAATGGGAAAATTATTTGTAATTGATGGAACAGACGGAAGTGGAAAACAAACTCAATTTGAAAAATTAGAAGAAAGTTTATCAAAAGATAATGTTGATTATAAAGTAGTTAGTTTTCCAAATTATGAAAGTCCAAGTTCATCATTAGTAAAAATGTATCTTTCAGGTGAATTTGGAAAAAATGCAAAAGATGTTAGTCCTTATGTTGCTTCAACATTTTATGCAGTTGATAGATATGCAACATTTAAAAAAGGTCTTGAGGATTATTATAAAAAAGGTGGTATTATATTAGCAGATAGATATACAACAGCTAATATGGTGCATCAAGCAGGAAAAATAGATGATTTGATTGAAAGAGATAAATTTTTAAATTGGGTTGAGAATTTTGAATTTAATATTTTTGGTTTACCAAGACCAACAGAAGTATTTTTTCTAAATATGCCACCTGAAAAATCTTTAGAATTAATGAAAAATAGAGAAAATAAATTTTCACATACTCAAACAAAAGATATCCATGAAAAAGATATAAATCATATTATTGATAGTTATAATGCAGCATGTTATGTTTCAAAAAAATATGGTTGGTATAAAGTAGATTGCATTAAAGATGGTATTTTAAGAACTATTGAAGATATACATGAAGAAATTTATAAAGAAGTTAAAAAACATATATAAAAAGGAAAGTAGAAATGAAGAAAATAGGTTTTTTTGGGGGAAGCTTTAATCCTCCAACTATTGCACATTTTGAGATTGCAAAAACATCTATAGAAGAGTTCGGATTAGATAAATTAGTTATAGTTCCTATGGGAGATAAGTATGAAAAATCTGGACTCATTTCTTTTAATTTAAGATATGAAATGTTAGAAAAAGCATTTAAAGATTTAGATAATGTAGAAATATCTAATATGCAACAAAATCAGAAAAAAAGAACTTATGCAATAGATAGTTTTGAAGAAATTAGTAAGAAATATAATAAAACTGAAAATTTTTTTATTATGGGATTAGATAATTATTTAAATATAAATAAATGGAAAGGATCAGAAGAGCTTTTAAAAAATTATAAATATATAGTTTTTAAAAGAGGCAATATTAAAATTCCAAATTTTTCTAAAAATGCATTTTTTTTAGATATTTCTTATAATATTAGTTCAAGTGATGTTAGAAAAATGATAAAAAATAATGAGAATTTAAAAGATGTTTTAAATAAAGATGTAATTGATTTTATTCATAAAAATAATTTATACAAGGAGAAATAGATTGAGAGGAAAGTTTGTAAATGTCTGTATGGCTCTTTTAAATTTGTTACTTGGGATTCTTATTATAATTTATACATGGAAAATTCCAAGTGAGATAACAGAGCTTACGGTACAAGAATATCAAATAATTAAAATAGTTAAAATATTTGTTTATATTATATTTGGGGTTATTACTTTTTTAAATGTGATTCATTTTTTCTTAGATATGAGAAATGGATCTAGAAGAACAGGTTATTTAATTTCAATATTTTCTATTAGTTTTGTATTTTTTCAAATATGGCCAATTGCAATTTTTAGTATAATAGGTGCAATAATTATTTTTATAAGCTCACTTAAAATACGATGGGTTGAAACAAATAGTTATACAATGATTTCTATAATAGCTATTTTGGCAATAATGATATGCTTTATTATAGGAATATCATTTATTTATAAAAATTTAGGTATATATATACGTGATAAAGAAAATGAGGGTGAAATAGCATATAAAGATACATATTTTAAATATATAACAGAACTTGATGAAGATACAGAACCTTATATTAATATTGAAAAAAATGGAAAATATGGTTATATAAATTCAAATGGAGATGTTTTAATAGACTTTATTTATGATTATGCAAGTCCATTTGTTCCAATAACAGAATATGATAAGCATTTTGATATAGCTTTAGTTTGCCAAGATGGTAGAACAATTATAATATTAAAAAATCAAAGAGAAGTAATGTCTTATAGAAGTGAGTCTATGGATGATGATTATGAAGCTAAAATTGCTGAACTTGAAGATATTTACTATAACACTTTAGGTCAAACAGAAGAGATGAAATATGAAATAGATGTAACTGAAAATAGTAGTATCACAAAAATTCCAAAATATGATGAAGTTTCTGAATCTTATACTTATAGATATGATTTAAATGATGAATATGATTTAATAATAACGCAATCTTCAATGGGATTGGGAGATACTTATGAATTAGCATATAAAGATAATTTGTCAATAAGAATAAAATTAGATTGTGAACATTTAGATTATGATGATAATTATTTATATATATTTAGTAATGGAACAATTCCTTTTTATGATACAAGTAAAAATCAACAAGGATGGTTTACAAGCTATGGAAGAAAAGTTACTTTATCTGGTAATGCTCAGATTTTAGATTTTTTTGGTGATTATACTTTGATAAAAAATCATAATGATAATACAATCTATTTCATAAATTCTGATGGAAATATGGTTTCAGATGTTTATAAAGAAATTTATATTGTAAATGAAGATAGATTTATTGTTAAAAATCAAGATAATAAATATATAGTAATAAATTCATCATTTGAAAAGATATTTGACGGTGAATGGGATTTTGCTGATACATCTTTAATTTCTTATGGTTTATATATTTTTGGGTTTACAAATGGAGTTATAGATTTTTCAGATTTTAATTATGCTGATAATATGAATTTGCAAATTTTAAATGATGAAGGAAGAGTTATAGCATCAGATGTGAATCAGATTTATGATAAAGTATATAGCATATCAAATGATAAATCTGTAGCATATTCTGAGAGATATAGTAATTTTTTAAATAATTTAAAAACAATGAATACAAAATTTGTTGGCGATAAATTTTATGAATAAAATAAAAAATCTAGTTTATATAAAAATATAATCTAGATTTTTTTGTCATAAAAATATTGATTAAAATTTAATTTATGTATAAAATAATAATGTTTAAAAAACACGAAGGAGGAATTAATATGAATAGAATGATTTTAAACGAAACATCTTATTTTGGAGCAGGTGCAATATCTGAAGTTCCAAATGAAATCAAAAAGAGAGGGTTTAAAAAAATTTTAGTTGTAACAGATAAAGATTTGCTAAAGTTTAATGTAACAAAAAAGGTTACAGACCTATTAGATTCAGCTGGAATTCCTTATGAAATATTTTCAGATTTAAAACCAAATCCTACTGTTACAAATGTTCAAAATGGAGTAGAATTCTTCAAATCTGCTGGAGCAGACGCTATAGTTGCTGTTGGTGGTGGATCTGCAATGGATACAGCAAAAGGAATTGGAATTATAATAAATAATCCTGAACATGGTGATGTAGTAAGCTTAGAAGGTGCTGTTGATACAAAAAACAAATCTGTTCCTATAATAGCAATACCAACAACAGCTGGAACAGCAGCAGAAGTTACAATAAATTATGTTATTACAGATGAGAAAAAAGTAAGAAAAATGGTTTGTGTTGATCCACATGATATTCCAATTGTTGCAGTAATTGATAGTGATATGATGTCAACAATGCCAAAAAGTTTAACAGCAGCAACAGGTATGGATGCATTAACACATGCAATTGAAGGATATACAACAAAAGCTGCATGGGAATTAACAGATATGATGCATTTAAAAGCAATTGAAATTATTTCTAGATCTTTAAGAGGTGCTGTAAATAATGAAAAAGAGGGAAGAGAAGGAATGGCTTTAGGACAATACATTGCTGGAATGGGATTTTCTAATGTAGGTCTTGGAATAGTACATTCTATGGCTCATAGTTTAGGTGCACTTTATGATACACCACATGGAGTTGCAAATGCTTTGCTTCTTCCTTATGTAATGGAATATAATGCTGATAGCACAGGAGATAAATTTAGAGATATAGCAAAAGCAATGGGAGTTGAAAGCACAGAGCTTTTATCAACAGAAGAAGCAAGAAAAGCAGCTGTTGGAGCAGTTAGACAATTATCAATAGATGTTGGAATTCCTCATGGATTAAGAGAAGTTGGTGTTAAAGAAGAAGATTTTAGAAAATTAGCAGAAATGTCAATGATAGATGCATGCACACCTGGAAATCCAAAAGATCCAACAGTAGAAGATATAATTGAAATTTATAAAAGAGCATATTAATATTTGACTATTTAACTGAGCCTAGTTGGCTCAGTTTTTTACAAGCCTCTTCTAATAATAACTACTAAATTTAAAGTACTATACTGTACTATAAAACTAAACGCAAATTGATATATTATCTAAAATGGTATTTTCCTGAAAAGGCCAAGGCATCTGTTGATCTTTTAACAGATGCCTTGGCTTTTATATTATTAAGTATATTTATTATAATATCTAAAATTTATTTTATATTAAATTAAAGTTTTTGCATATTTTTTAAAGAATATTGCCAAAATATTTATATAATATTTATGTTAGGAGGCTTTTTTTATGGAAAAAATTGCAAGTTGTCTAAATGAACTTTTAAGTGATTTAAATGTATTCTTTAGAAAATTACAAAATTATCATTGGAACATAACAGGAGAGAATTTTTTCGAAATTCATGAAAAATTAGAGGAATATTATGATTGTGTTTCAAAAGAAATTGATGAGGTAGCAGAGCAAATATTAACTTTAGGATGTCAACCTTTAGGAACATTAAAAGATTATCTAGAAAACACAAAAATCTCAGAGGCATCAAATAAAAAAGTAACATCAAAGGAAATAGTACCAATATTAATAAAAGATTTTGAAATTCTTCTTAATAAATTTACCGAAATAAAAGAATGTGCT
The DNA here is from genome assembly GCA_944389125.1 of uncultured Clostridia bacterium. Classification (GTDB taxonomy): domain Bacteria; phylum Bacillota; class Clostridia; order TANB77; family CAG-508; genus Scatovivens. The sequence goes on from CALXLF010000008.1 coordinate 18,942, forward strand.
GAAAAAGAAAAAGTATATATAACTAATACATTAATGGATGAATATATAAGTTCTTATAGTAAAAAGTTATGGATGATAAAACAGCTTGATATGTAATAATTTAAAGTTTAATTATAATAATTAAAGTAGAGATAAAAAAAGGCCACTGATTTGTGGCTTTTTTATTATTATTTTTTGGTTTTAATAAAATAAATTTTTAAAAATTTTTTATAAAAAAACATTGACAAAAAATTTTATTGTGTTATAATAATTCTTGTCAGTTAATTAGACATGCAGATGTGGCGAAACTGGCAGACGCACAGGACTTAAAATCCTGCGGGACTTATCCTCCCGTGCCGGTTCGATTCCGGCCATCTGCACCAAAAAGTTGAAATTTTAAACAATTTCAGCTTTTTTTATTTTTATCCGAAAGTATTTGAAAGTATTGATATGATTGTATTTTGCATATTTTAAAAGTTATTTGTCAGTATTCATTAATTTTTATTTGAATAGTTTGTATTTTTCCTTCCATTGTATATATATATTCCAGACCAAATTTTCATTTTATGATTGGCATTTTTAATTATTGCATAGCTCATATTTTTCTACCTTTGTTTTTGATTTTTTATGTATAATATGTTATAATAATTAATGGTCACATATTAACTTTTTTTAGTACCTGAATTGGTACAGAATTATGGAGGAAGCTGCTTATGCTAAAACTTAACAGTATTACTTTCAAAGACGATGAAACCGGCAAAATTATTGAAGTGAATGTCGATGGTTCTGTTACGGCAGACCACGATTATACTTCAAATGAGTATTTTTATGCTAGCATTTATGCTGGTATCATTATGGGAGGTGGATGTCCGGCTTTAAAGGACTTCATCAATCAGAAATAGTGATACAATCCTCAGACTGGTGCAAGGCTTTTAGGCTTTGCATCAGTTTTTTTTATCATATTCAATATTTATAGTATGAATTCAATTTTTGAAAGAAGAAAAATGTTGTAAATGATTATATTTTATAATCATTTAATTGTAAAATTTTTAATAATGTGGTAAAATAATTTATGTAAAGTAACTTATAGGTGAGCATCGCCAACTTATGGCAAAGGGAGGCAACTATGGAAAAATGTTTTGATTTCGTTATACATATTTATGACGAAAATAATGAAAAACGGTATTATGGTACAGGTGAAATTGTAGCGAGAGAAGGAATCATTGATGGTTATGTATGTAATGATTATCTTTTGATAAATCAAAGAGATGAAGAGTATGACTTTTCATTTTATAATAAAGATATGAATATAGAAATATTTACAACAATAACCGGAATTGAATTAGAATTTCCAGGAAACTATGATTTAAGAATTCCTGACGGTAGTGAAGTTTCTAGAATTATTTTAAATATTGGATCAGAAATAAAAGATTTTGAAAGATGCAAAGAAATAAAAGAAACCTTAAACCGAGTAAAAGAAGAAATATAATACCGAAATTCAGAGCCGTGGTAATAAAGCACCATGGCTCTGATTAATTTATAAGTAAATATTTTATTAAAGTCTGATTTTCATCCTAGAAAAGGAGTATTACTGCTTTCTAAGCATGAAAATGCATAGCTGTTTTTTGCTTTAATGTACTAGATTAATGATTAGAAATATGATATAAAATAAATATCAATATAAAACTAAATAGAAGGAGAATTTATAATGGGCTCATATATAGAAATTAATGATACATTGCAAATAACAAAAGAACAAGGATTTCCAGCTGAATTAGATTGGAAAAAACATTTAATAAAGCCATATACAGCTGAACAATTCAAAGATAAAGTTTTTGAATTTAAAAATAAACCAAATATTAGAAATTATCAAATGCCACCAGTAAGAAACTTTTTAGTAGAAAATATTAATGGTAAATGGTTATATTGGGGATTAGTACATATAATAGAAGTTAAACATGACTATATAAATAAAACAACATCTGGAAAATTTAAAATAATTTATATTAATACACCTGATGAAATGAAAATGGCACATAAACTTATTGATAGAAATGATTATACATTTTTTGAATTAAATTAGTACTAGATTGGAGTAAAATATGAAAGAAACTATAACAAATATAAAAAAAGTATATCAATATGGCAAAGAATATAAAAAAAATTTAATTGGAATGATTATAGCAGCTATAAGTAGTACAATAATTGGAATTATTGTTCCATTGCTTACTGCCAAGCAAATAGTATATTTCACTTCTAGTTTATGGCAACAATTAGTAATTATTTCTTTAGTTATTTTATGTGTACAAGCTTATATCGCTTTTGCTGCAATGTTTTTTACAAGAAGAAATAATCAGTATTTCACAAGGGGAACTATGAAAAATCTTCAAATGAAATTAGGAACTGAAATTTTAAAAATAAATCAAAATGATATTGATAAAAATTCTTCTGGAATGTTTACTCAAAGGATTATAAATGATACTGAAAAAATGGCAAGATTTATAGGCTGGGGAGGACTTAATGATTTAAGAATGATTTTTGCCAATATAGGAGCATTATTTTCAACTTTAGTCATTAATAGACAAGTTTTTTTATACTATTTAATTGTATCAATTGTTTTAACAATTTTATATATGAAAAAAACAAAAAAATATGGAAAAAAAGATATTCAATTTCGTGATAAAACAGAAAATATTTCTGGTTTAACAGCAGAACTTGTTAGAGGCATGCGTGATATAAAAATGCTTAATGCCCAAAAAAGTTTTATGGTAAAATTAGAAGAAAACATTAAAGATCAAAATCAAAAAAGATTTGAGATGGCAAAAATTAATATGAAATATACTTATATAATTGATACATTACGTGCCATATTTGAGTTTGGATTAGTTGTTTTGCTAATTTATTTAGTACAGAACAGTACAATAACTATAGCTATAGCCATAGCTTTATTTAATTACAAGTCAGGAATTATGACAGTTGTAATGGAAAAAATATCATCTTATTTAGAATCTGCAAAAGATTTTAATATTTCATGTGATCGAGTTTTTTGTATAATAGATAACAAAACATTTAAAAAAGAAAAATTCGGAAATAAACATTTAGCTAAGATAAATGGAAATATTGAATTTCAAAATGTAATATTCGGATATGAAAAAAACAAAGTAATTTTAGATAATATTAGTTTTAAAATAAATTCTAATGAAATGATTGGAATCGTAGGAAAAAGTGGTGCTGGAAAAACTACAATTTTTAATTTGTTATGTAAAATGTATACTGTACAGTCTGGAAAAATTTTAATTGAAAATGAAGATATTAATAAATTAGATAAGAATTCTATAAGATCAAATATAACATGTATTAATCAAAATCCATATATTTTTAACATGAGTATACGAGATAATTTGAAAATTGTAAAAGAAGATTTAACTGATGAAGAGATGATTAAAGCATGCAAAACATCTTGTTTAGACGAGTTTATTGAAAGTTTACCAAATAAATATGACACTATAGTAGGAGAGTCAGGTGTTATTCTTTCAGGAGGTCAAAAACAAAGATTAGCTATTGCAAGAGCTTTAGTTTGTAATGCAAAAGTAATTTTATTTGATGAAGCGACAAATGCTTTAGATAATGAAACACAATTAGATATTCAAAAAGCAATCGAAAATTTAAAAGATAAATATACAATTTTAGTTATCGCACATCGATTATCAACTATTGTAAATTGTGATAAAATTATGATACTTGAAAAAGGAAAAATTATAGATAAAGGTACTCATAATGAATTACTTGAAAGAAATGAATCATATAAGTTATTATATCAGACCGAAATTTTAAAATAAATAATATTTGACAAATATTTATTGCAAAATATTAAGAATTATTATACAATTTACTTCAATATAGGCAATTACCTTTTTTATTAATTCCTATATTGGTAATTATTATTACTAGCCATTGCAAAAATAAACAATGATAGGAGGGAAAAACCATGATTAATATCAATGGCAAAAACATTTCATTTAAAGGTGGTACAACTATTGTAAATGGACGGATAATAGGCGGAGGTGAATTAGGTAAAACAAAAAAGTTTGATGAAACGAAAATTGAAAAAGCACGCAATATCAAAGAAATATTTGTTGACTCAGATATTTCATATGTGAAGTTTTCAGTATCAGATTCATCAAAAGAAGTTAAGATTCACTTTTATGGAGATGTAGTTACTGATGGAGATATCGATTTTAAAGTTTATAATTTGGAACCTGAACTCCGTATTGTTTCTAAACTTGTTGGCAGTTCTTTTAGAAGCAATTTAAATCTCGATATTACTGTGCCAAGAAAAATGCTTTTTAAAAAAATTTCAATTAAAACTATAAGTGGTGGTATATACTTAACTAAAGAAGTTTCAGCAAAAAGCATAAAAGTAGAAAGTAAATCCGGAAGTCTTGAGAACTATGCAAAATTTTCTAAGTATTATGTTGATACTATGAGCGGAGCCATAAATATTGTTGCATATGCAGATAATGATATATCTATTGTTGCATCAAGTATGAGTGGAAGTATTTCAATTGAACTTAATAATATTGGAGATGTTATGCTTTCAGCAAGTTCAATGAGTGGTAGAGTCAGAAATAGTCACAAAGGGCAAAGAGGATATAGTGCTGATATAGATGCTTCCACAATGAGCGGAAATGTTATGATAAGCTGATTCAAGATATTAAATCAGTAATGGTTTTACACCCTGTGTTATTTTCGAATAATGCAGGGTGTTTTCATAAGTAAACCGAGCTTCTAAACTAATAGTTTATAAAACTAAACTGATTATTAGTTTACATTATATATAAATTATAGTATTATTTTAATGGAATTTAATAAGGAGGATACTATAATGAAAAGTATTGGAGAAACAATTGCTTTATTAAGAAAAGAAAAAGGAATGACTCAAAGTGAATTAGCAGAAAAAATGAATGTTACAGATAAAGCTGTTTCAAAATGGGAAAGAGATTTATCATGTCCAGATATTAATACTATATCAAAATTAGCAGATATACTTGACGTGTCTGTTGAAGAACTTTTAAAAGCTAAAAAACAAGATAAATCTGACAACAAAATAAAAGATATAATTAATCTTGTATTTAAAGCTGTAGCAATTGCCATGGGAATTGCTGTTATTGTTTTAAACATATTAAATGAATTAGATATAAAATCATCAATAATAATGTTAGGCATAGGAGTAGCCTGTATTGGTATATATTTATTAGATGACAAAGAAAGTGAAAGTAAATAAATTAATTAATTTTAAAAAGAGTAATTATCCTTGATAGTTACTCTTTTTTATGTTAAGATAAAATCATTATTTAGAAGTTACAAGGAGATCAATATGGTTATATTAATAGCAGGAAGTTCGCATACTGGAAAAACGTTATTAGCTCAAAAATTATTGGAAAAGTATAATTACACATATTTATCAATTGATCATTTAAAAATGGGATTAATTAAAAGCGGTAATACTTCTTTAACAGTATATGATGATAAAGAATTAACACAATATTTATGGGATATAGTAAAAGAAATTATAAAAGTAAATATTGAAAATAATCAAAATATAATTATTGAAGGTTGCTATATACCATTTGATTGGAAAAAATATTTTGATGATGTATATCTAAAAGCGATTAAATATGTTTGTCTTATTATGTCCGAAAAATATATTCATAAAAATTTTGATAAGATAAAGCTATATGAAAATATTATAGAAAAAAGAAAAGAGCCTGATAATATAAATATAGAAGAACTTATTATAGAAAATAATTATAATTTAAAAATGTGTGAAGAATATAAAAATAAATATGTACTTATTAATGATAAATATAATATAAATATAGATAATTTAATATAAATAATAAAAAAGGAGGAAAAATATTATGAAATTAGAAATAATCAATGAAAATTGTCCACAAAACCATAAATGTCCGGCTGTTAATGTATGTCCTGTGGGAGCATTAACACAAAAAGATTTTAATGCACCTGAAATTAATTATGATAAATGCATAAGTTGTGGCAAATGCTCAAATTTCTGTCCTAAAAGTGCATTAGTTTTAAAATAAATATTAAAAGGTGAAAAATAAAATGGAAGATATTATAATCAGAAATATTAAAGAAGAGGATATTCCAAGTGTTGTTGATATTCAAATTAGTGGATGGAAAACGGTTTATAAAGGAGGTTTTTATGGATTTTTTAGAATTAGCTAGTAAAAGATATTCATGCAGATCATTTTTAGATAAAAATGTAGAAAAAGAGAAACTTGATAAGATATTGGAGGCTGCAAGAGTTGCACCAACAGCAGTTAACTTTCAGCCACAAAGAATTTTAGTATTACAAGATAAAGAAAAATTAGCAAAATTAAGTGAATGTACAAGATATGGATGGAATGCACCAGTAATTATGATTATTTGCTATGATAAAAATAAATCATGGAAGAGAAAATATGATAATAAAGATGAAGGAGTAGTTGATGCAAGTATTGTAACTACACATATGATGTTAGAAGTCCAAGATTTAGGCTTAGGTTCAACTTGGATTGGTTCTTTTGATCCTATAAAGACAAGAGAAGTTTATAATATTCCAGAAAATCTTGAAATCGTTTCGCTGTTAGCAATAGGATATCCTTCAGAAGATGCCAAAGCAAGTGAAATGCATTATAAAAGAATTCCAATAGAAGATTTTGTTTTTTGGAATGAAATAAAAAATATATAGTTGTAATTTAAAAAAACATATGATATTATTTTTCCGTAAATAATAATTTACAAGGAGGAATGTATTATGAAAAAAGATATCAAAGTTACTGAAGCAATATTTCCAATGCCAGTTTTGATGATTGCAACTTATAATGATGATGGAAGTATTGATGTAATGAATGCAGCATGGGGAACTATGCTAGAAAGAGATCACGTTATTTTAAATTTAACAGAAACACACAAAACAGTGCAAAATATAAAAAAGAGAAAAGCTTTTACAGTAAGTATAGCAGATAGTAAGCATGTAGTAGAAGCTGATTATTTTGGAGTTGTTTCTGGAAATAATACACCTAATAAATTTGAAAATACTGGTTTAACAGCAGTAAAATCTGAAAGAGTAGATGCTCCAATTATAAACGAATTTCCAATTTGTATGGAATGTGAATTTGTAGAATATCAAGATGATGAATATGGTGCAGGAGTTGTTGGTAAAATTATTAATGTATCAGCAAATGAAGATGTTTTAGATGGTGATAAAGTAGACATTTCTAAAGTAAATGCAATTTGCTTTGATCCATATACACATGGATATTATGAAGTTGGAAAAAGAGTTGGAGAAGCTTTTAAAGATGGATTAAAATTGAAAAAATAGGAATAAAAATTTAAAAGTCATATTATACGCCTTAAATGCTAAGAAATAAACATTTAAGGCGTAATTTTTTACATAAGTAAGAAAATAAAAAAGTATATTTCAGTAAATATAATATCAGAATTTATTCCAATTATATTGACATTGTTAATTATATTCATTTATTATATATCTTATAGAGTTTCATATAAAATATATAAAAATAAAGAAATATAAAGTGGAGGATAAATGTCACTAATAAGTATAAAAAACTTAAGTTTTAAATATGATGGGAGTATGTATAATATATTTGATGATGTTTCATTTAATATAGATACAAATTGGAAATTAGGTTTAATAGGTAGAAATGGAAAAGGAAAAACAACTCTTTTAAATTTGCTTTTAGGAAAATTTGAATATAAAGGAACAATTTCTAAAACTATAGAATTTGATTATTTTCCTTTTGAGGTAAAAGATAAAGATAGAATGGCAATAGAGATAGTAAATGAGATAGTACCAAATGTTCAAAATTGGCAAATAATTAAGGAATTAAGTTTTCTTAATACTGATGCAGAAATTCTTTATAAGAATTTTGATATTTTAAGCGGTGGGGAGCAAGTTAAAATACTTTTAATTAGTTTATTTTTAAAAAATAATAATTTTCTTCTTATTGATGAACCAACAAACCATTTAGATATTGAAACAAGAAATAATTTAATAGATTATTTAAATAAGAAAAAAGGTTTTATATTAGTATCTCATGATAGAGATTTTTTAGATAAAGTAGTTGATCATATAATTTCTATAAATAACACAAATATTGAAATTCAAAAAGGTAATTTTTCTTCATGGCAGAAAAATAAAGAAAAACAGGATAATTTTGAAAAGGTAGCAAATGAGAAGTTACAGAAAGATATAAATAGATTAGAGATTGCATCAAAAAATACAGCAAATTGGTCAAATTCTACTGAAAAGTCAAAATATAAAAGAAATAATTCAGAATCAACTATAGATAGAGGATATGTTGGACATAAATCTGCAAAAATAATGAAAAGATCTAAGGCAATAGAACAAAGAATAGATAAAGCTATAAATGAAAAATCTAATTTATTAAGAAATATAGATAAAAATGAAGATTTAAAAATAATTCCATTAGAAAGTAGAAAAAATACATTAATATATGCAAATAATTTACAAATAAGATATGATAATAAAATATTATTTTCACCAATATCTTTTGAAGTAAATGACAAAGATAGAGTTGCTATAGTAGGAAAAAATGGTGCGGGAAAGTCTAGTATTTTAAAATTGATCTTAGGTAACAGTATAAGTTATAGTGGTGATTTTAGAGTTGCAGAAAATTTAAAAATATCTTATGTATCTCAAAGTACAGAATATTTAAATGGAAATTTAAAAACTTTTGTACAAGAAAATAATGTTGAGGAAAGTATTTTTAAAGCAATGTTATCAAAAATGGGATTCTCAAAAGAAGATTTTAATAATAATATTAAAGAAATGAGTGAAGGCCAGAAAAAGAAAATTTTGCTTGCAAAAAGTATATCAGAACAAGCTAATATTTATGTGTGGGATGAGCCATTAAATTATATTGATATATTAACAAGAATACAATTAGAAAAGGCTATTTTAAAGTATGAACCAACACTTATATTTGTTGAGCATGATAAGAAATTTATAGAAAATGTTTCTACTAAAATAATAGATATAGAAAATTTAAACAAGTAATTAGATAAAATTACTTGTTTTTTTATTTTAGTGTAACCTTTTTTGATATAATGGGATTATATAAGTGAAAGTACTTTTAAAAGGAGTTTAGGCCTAACATGAGAGGAGAAAAACTAAATTCATTTGAAGAAGATGGAATGTTAAATATTGAAAAAATAATTGATAAATATAATTCATATATTTATACAATTTTAAAAAATAATTTATCAAATGAATTAGATATTGAAGAAATTTTATCAGATGTTTTTATTATATTTTGGAAAAATTACAAAAGATTAGATAAAAATATTCCGGTAAAACCATATTTGATTGGAATTACAAAAAATCTAATAAAAAAGAAATATTCTAATTATTGTATTAATATTACTAATATTGAATTATTGGAGAATAGTATTGTTAGTGATATTAATGTAGAAGAATTAATAGTAAATAATGAAAAATCTAAAATAATTTCAGATATATTAACTAGTATAAGAGACATTGATAAAAATATTTTTATTATGTTTTACTATAATCAAAGAAGAGTTAAAGATATAGCCAAGTTATTAAAAATATCAGAGTCAAAAGTAAAGATTAGTCTTTATAGAACAAGAAAGAGTATAAAGAAAAAATTAAAGGAAAGAGGGTATGACTATGAGAAATGAGAAATTAAATAAAAGAATTGTTGAAAATGTAAAAAATCGAATAGTTGTATCTAATTTAGAAAGTGAGGAATATATGAAATTAAATAAAAGAAAGCAAATAATTTCTGTAGCAGCAATGATGATTGTTATGATAACATGTAGCTTTTTTACGGTAAATGCTGCAACAGATGGAGAACTAGTTAAAAAAATAAAAGAAAAGATAAATATTACAATTGTTAATGAAGATGGAACGGAAGAAACTTTAGAAGATGCGAATATATATGTAACTGATGATAATGAATATGTAGTTGAGTATTTAATAAAAGATGATTCTAATACTCAAAATAAAAATGAAGAATCTTTTAAAATATATACAAATACTTTGGAAGAGGAAAACAAAACTGTAGATGCTAAAATTAGAGAAAATGAAACAAGTATAGATATTGGAGAGTAAAGCTATTTGCTATAAATATTAGATTAAATTAATATTTATAGCGCTTTTTATTTTTTGTACAAGAGAACCGTCACCATGTCCCAATATTGAAATTTAATAATCAAATACTTGACAAAGGAAAACTAGAAATAGTATTATCACAGTATAGTTTTAAAAGAAGAGGTGTTTTTATGGAATTAATAAAAGTTGGAGAAAAAACATATTATATAAAAAATCCTACAAATATTGGTATATATAAAATAAATGATAAGGATATATATCTTATTGATTCTGGTAATGATAAAGATGCTGGAAAAAAGATTTTAAAAATTGTAAATGAGCAAGGCTGGAATGTTAAAGGTATTATTTCAACACATTCTAATGCAGATCATATTGGAGGCAATAAGGTTATTCAAGATAGAACAAATTGTAATATATATGCATATAATATTGAAAAATGTTTTACTGAAAATCCTCTTCTAGAGCCATCTTTTCTTTATGGAGGATATCCTTTTAAAGAATTAAGAAATAAATTTTTAATGGCTAAAGAATCTAATGTAAATCTAATTCAAGATAATCTTCCAGAAGGTTTAGAATATTTTCCTTTAAAAGGTCATTTTTTTGACATGATAGGAATTAAAACAAGTGATAATGTTTATTTTTTAGCTGATTCTTTATTTAGTAAAGAAACAATTACAAAATATCACTTATTTTATATATATGATGTAAAAGAATATCTTAATACTTTAGATAATTTAAGTAATTTAAATGGAATTTTTTATATTCCATCTCATTGTGAAGGAACAGATAATATTACACATTTAATTGAAATTAATAAAAACAAAATTTACGAAATTTTAGATAAAATATATAATATTTGTGAAAGCGAAAAAACTTTTGAAGAGATTTTAAAGATTATTTTTGACGAATATAATTTGATAATGAATGAAAATCAATATGTTCTAATTGGAAGCACAATAAAATCTTATCTATCATATTTAAAAGATGAAAATAGATTAGCTTATGAATATAAAAATAACAGAATGGTATGGAAACAAGTAAATTAAATATTAAAAAAATAATATAGATTAGTATAAAATTAATCTGTATTATTTTTTAAAAAGCCTTGACTTAGAGTGCACTTTAAGTGATATAAATATATATAATGTTTTAATAAATAAAGCACTAAATATTATAAAGGAAGTGAAATTAGAAATGACAATTGCAGAAGTAAGTAAAAAATATGATATAACACCAGACACATTAAGATATTATGAAAGAATAGGATTAATTTCAAATGTGCCAAGAACAAAAAATGGTATAAGAGATTATGATGAAAAATCATGTAGGAGAATTGAATTTATAAAATGTATGAGAAGTGCAGGAGTGGAAATTGAGACTTTAATAAAATATATATCTTTAGTAGAAACAGGAAAAAGTACAATAGATGATAGAATGAAACTATTAGAAGAACAAAGAGAAAAACTATTAATAAAACAGAAATCTATTAATGAAACATTAGATAGATTAAATTATAAGATAAGTGTATATGAAGAAATAAAGTTAGGTAAAAGGAAAGATTTTTCTGAGGAATAATTGAAGATAATAAGAAAGAACTTAGAAATTGTTGCTAAAACATATGAAAATTAAATATTAATAAAAAATTAAGAGAGAAAATTTAAGAAAAATATTTTAAATTTTCTCTCTTTATGTTAGAATGTAAAAGAATTATTTTTACATGAAAAGAGGTTTTATATAAATAAAATGAACACATTTGAGAAATTTATAACAAATAAATATATATATGTTCCAATTTTATTATGGGTTGGAATTCAAACATTTAAATTAATATATGATTTAGTAACAACTAAAAAATTTAATTTTAAAAGAATTTTAGGAGCAGGAGGAATGCCGAGTTCTCATTCTGCTGTTGTAACAAGTATAACTACTTTGATCGGAAAATATCAAGGGGTAGATACTCCATTATTTGCTCTTTCTTTGATAGTTGCACTTGTTGTAATGTATGATGCATGTGGAGTAAGACGCGCTGCTGGAAAACAAGCATCTCTTTTAAATAAAATCATAGAAACACCTGGTTTAACAAGAGTAGAGGTTACCGAAAAACTTCAAGAAGTTTTAGGACATACTCCGATTCAAGTTTTTGTAGGAGCTCTAATAGGAATAATAGCTGGATTAATAATTTAGGAAAGGTATTAAAATTTAAATCTTATATTATATTTAGCAAAATATTATGTTGTAGAATAAAATTTTTATGGGACAGAAAATCTGTCCCATTTTATATTCATAAAAGTATTGGTTCGATTTGTTTTCCTTCTAAGGCATATTCTAAAGTTTTTATTATATAAGTTTCATCAAATACAACTGAACGCGGTTTTGTGATAGGGTTATCTTGTTTCATAGGTACAAAATAATAATTTCGTCGATTTAGCAGTTTTCCAATATTTTCAGCATTTCCGAGAAAGGGCATTATTTGTAGAAATGGCTAAAACAACTGGATTTTCATTTCTTAAATGTGATTTAACTGCCATAGTTACAGGGGTATCTATAATATCATTTGCTAATTTTGAAATTGTATTTCCAGAGCAAGGAGCAACTATTAATATATCAAACATTCTTTTAGGTCCAATTGGTTCAGCATCTTGTATAGAATGTATTATTTTTTTATTTGTTAAATTTTCAATTTCTTCAATAAAATCTTTTGCTTTTCCAAATTTTGTATCTAAATTATAACTATTAAAAGACATGATTGGATAAATATCAGCATGCAGCTCAATTAGTTTTTTTAATTGGTCTATACTTTTTCTAAAAGTGCAAAATGAACCTGTAAAACAATATCCAATTTTTTTGTTTTCAACAGTCAATTTAACATTTCACCTCCAATTTGAATATACATAATATATAGAGAACATCGTTATTGTATAATATGAGACAAAAAGTTTTATGTTTACTTAAAAATTAAAGTATAAAAAATATGTCTAAAAATGTTTACTTTTGAAGAAAAATAGCTTACAATTATAAGAGCTAAGATTTATAAATCCATATATAAATTTTTACAATGGAGGGGGCTAACATGGATTATCAATTTTGGTGAATTTTTTTTTGCGGAATCAAATTGCAAGTATAAAAGGAGGTAATTATTATGAAACGGTCGTCAATTAGACACTGTTTTCTCGTAGCAGTGCTGGTTAGTACAATAGCTTTGGTATTATTTGGATTTATAATTATCAAGCTTTCTGAAATGGGTATATTTAATGACACAAGTACAACTAGTGCTTCTTCAGGACAAAATGAAGCTCAAAAAATTGAAACAGTTACAGATAATCCGCCAGATCTAGAGCTAATTGGTGATTCTCTTGTAAAAGTTGATGACATCAATAACTATGTAGAACCAGGTTTTTCAGCTGAAGATGATTTTGATGGAAACTTGACTGATTCAGTCCAAACAGAACTTTCTCAACTTAACAACTATAATTACCAAATTAAGTACTCTGTCAAAGATTCTGCTGGTAATACTACCACCAAGACAAGAGACATTCGTGTAATTATAGGAATTGTTTGTTTAACGTTTGATGATGGACCTTCAAGAGAAATAACTCCTCAGATTTTAGACACTTTGGATGCAAAGGGAGTTAATGCCACATTTTTTATAACTGGATTTGGCGAAGATAAGAAAGATCTTGTTAAACGTGAAGACAAAGAAGGAAATGTTGTTGCTTTACATGGCTATAGTCATGAGTATAGTCAAATCTATAATGATATAAATACACTTATGACAAATTTTTACAAACTTGAGGATTTAGTAAAAGAAACAATCGGAAAAGATAGTAAAATTATTAGATTTCCAGGTGGCGCTTCTAATACAGTTAGTAAAAACTATTGTCCTGGAATAATGACATGTGCAGTACAAAGAGTTACAGATGAGGGGTATATATATGTTGATTGGAATGTTGACAGTAATGATGCAGGAGCAGATGCCCAAAATAGTGAAGCTATATATACAAATGTTGTTCAAGGTTTAAAACCTGGACGTACAAATGTTGTTTTAATGCATGATAGAGCAGAAAAACAGGCAACTGCTGATGCTTTGCCAAATATTATCGATTATTGTTTAGATAACGGATATGACATACAAGTTATTACTCCAGAAACATCTGTTAAGAGTTCTCAACATCATCCAAATAACTAATAATTTTAGGCACATATTTACTTAAAATATGTGCCTTTCCCTTTATTAATTATATATTATTTTAATTTACTGGATTTTTTACGATTTATCTGTTATAATACTATTCGTGTTTATAAAAAGAAAGGAATTAAAAGAAAATGTTTGTAGAGCATAATTTTTTTGTAGGATTAGAAGATATAGATTTTAATAATAATTTAAAAATAAAATCATTGTTAGGATTTTTAGAAGATATAGGTGGAATTCATTCAAATATAGTTGGATATGGACTTCTTGATATTCCAGTAAAAAAGAGATCTTGGATTTTACTTAATTGGAAAGTAAAAATTTTTAAAAGACCAAGATATGCTGATAATTTAAAAATAGTGACATGGGCAAATAGCATGGAAAAATTATATGCATTACGTGATTTTAAAGTATATAATGAATCAGGAGAATTAGTTATAATTGCGACTTCAAAATGGGTTTGTGTAGATACTGAAAAAGGTTCAATAATAAAAATAGAGCCCGAATTAAGAGATGCTTATACGATAGAGAATAAAAACGTTTTTGAAGGTGAAATAGAAAAATTAAAAGAGCCAAAAGAGTATATCGATGAAACTCCAGTACAGATTACAAGAGATATGATAGATGTTAATCGTCATGTACATAATATAAATTACATAGATTTCGCCACTCATATTTTGCCATATGAAGTTATGCAGCAAGCCACAAATATTGAAGTTATGTATAAAAAAGAAATAAAAGAAACAGATAAAATAAAATGCAAATATGCTATAGAGGATAATGCTCATTATTCTGTTATTAAAAGTGAAGATGATAAAATTCTTCATGCTATAATTAAATTAAGTTAGATTTTAAAAAAAGAGACTTCTTACTACAAAATAAGAAATCTCTTTTTTTATTTTTATTCAAAATTAGCTAAAGGATTATTTTCAACTGCACTACGTATTTGGTCATTATCAACATGAGTATAAATTTCTGTTGTAGAAATACTTTCATGTCCTAAAAGTTCTTGTAATGCTCTTATATCAACGTTTCCATATTTATACATAAGAGTTGCTGCAGTATGTCTTAATTTATGAGCAGAATATTTAGTAGAATCAATTCCTGCAAGTTGTAATTCTTGTTTTACAATATCTTGAACAGTTCTATTGCTGATTCTTTTCTTTTTCTCACTTAAAAATAAAGCATCTTTTGAATTATATTCAACGCCTTCATGAGGTCTTACTTCTAAATAAGATTTAATTGCATGTACACATGCTTTATTTAAATATATAGCACGTTCTTTATTTCCTTTACCTATAACATTTAATTTATTTTCACTAAAATCTATATCTTTTATATTAATTCCAACAAGTTCAGAAAGTCTTATACCACAATTTAAAAATAAAGTAATTATAGCATGATTTCTAACAGAGTTATCATGATTTTTTTTACTATTAGGAGGTGGGGTAGCAGATACTCTTAGTAACTCTTGGCTTTGTTCTAAATTTAAATATCTAGGAAGTCTTCTTTCTAATTTAGGATTTTCTAAATCTTGAGCAGGATTATTTGGTATTCTTTTAGTTTTATTACATAAATAATGAAAGAAAATTCTGATAGTTGAAGCTTTTCTACAAAGTGTTGCAGGTTTACTATTATAAGTATTTTTAAGATAAGCTAAAAATGCATGAATATCTTCAATAGTAATTTTAGCAACTGTATTAATATCCATATCATCTATTTTAATTGTTTTTATATTTTTTTCAGAATCAACTTTTTCTAATCTAAATCTATATTTAATAAATTTTAAAAAATGAGCAATATCATAATTATATTCTTTAACAGAGTTTGGAGATTTGTTTAAAATAGTTAAAGAATAATCTAAAAAATCATTTAAAAAAATTGGGTTATCATTTCTATCAATCATTTGTTTTCCATCCTTTGTTTTTTTAATTATAATATCACTTAATTTTAAAAAAATAAAGAGAAATTATGTATTTTTATGGTAAATCTTAGTAAAATAATTATATTATAAATTTATAAAAAGTATTGACTTGGAGTTAGCTATAAGATATATAATCGATATATCAAAAAAGAAAATAGATATAGGAGGTAATAAAAATGGAAAAACAAACAGCAGGAAGAGATAATTTAGGAGAATTAGCTCCAAAATTTGCAGAATTAAATGATGATGTATTATTTGGTGAAGTATGGTCTAGAGAAGATAAGCTATCTTTAAGAGATAGATCTATGATCACAATATCTGCATTAATGGCTCAAGGATTATATCCACAATTAAAATCTCATTTTATAATAGGAAAAAAACATGGAATAACTAAAGAAGAAGCTGTTGAAATTGTAACTCAACTTGCTTTTTATTCAGGTTGGCCAAAAGCTTGGAGTGCATTTTCATTAATTCAAGAAGTTTATGCTGATGATAATACAGAAGAGGTTCATGGAGGAGCATTTGGAATGGGTGAGCCAAATACAGCTTATGCTAAGTATTTTATTGGAAACTCATATTTAAAACCATTGACAAAACCTGGTGAATCAGTAGTTGGTTTAGCAAATGTTACTTTTGAGCCTGGTTGTAGAAATAATTGGCATATTCATCATTCTACTAAAGGTGGAGGACAAATATTAATTTGTGTTGAAGGCGAAGGATGGTATCAAGAAGAAGGAAAACCAGCACAAAGCTTAAAAGTCGGAGATATTGTTGTAATACCAGCAAATGTTAAACATTGGCATGGTGCTAAAAAAGATTCATGGTTTAGTCATATTGCTGTTGAAGTTCCAGGAGAAAATACTTCAAATGAATGGTGTGAAAAAGTTTCAGATGAAGAGTATAGCAAACTATAATATGATAAATATATTATTTAAAAACACAATAAAAAAGAATAGCGACTGAGTTTTCAATCGCTATTCGAATGTATATTTATTTTGGATTACTAGTATCAATTAGATAACTATAATATTCAGTTTTTCCTGATAAAACATCATCATAAAAGTTTTGTTTCCAATTAATAAAGTTAACACATTCTTGAAGTTCGTTTATTTTATTTATTAAGATTTTATGTTGAGCCTCAAGCATTATTTTTCTTTCAGGAATTGTTTCTTGTCCTTTAAGACACAAAGCTAAGTATTTTTTCATATCATTAATACTCATTCCGCATTTTTTTAGACAAGATAAGCTATTAATCCAATTAATATTATTATCATCAAAAACTCTATAGTTGTTTTTATCTCTTTTTACATTTGGAATTAATCCTTCATTACAATAAAACTTTAGAGTTTCATAACTTAAACCAACTTTTTCACATGTTTCTTTCATTGAATACATAAAAGCACCTCCAAAAAATTAAAAAATTTTAAAAAACTACTTGACCGGTTGTAACAACCGACATATATAATGCCATTATAGTTAGAAATATAAAAATTGTCAAGGAGGAATTTAAAATGGAATATGTTACATTGAATAATGGCATAAAAATGCCAAAATCTGGTTTTGGAGTTTATCAAATACCAAAAGAAGAATGTGAAGAATGTGTTTTAAATGCAATCAAAGTAGGTTATAGACTTATAGATACTGCTCAAAGTTATTTTAATGAAGAAGAAGTAGGAAATGCGATAAAGAAGGCAATTGAAAAAGGCCTTGTTAAAAGAGAAGATTTATTTATTACTACAAAAGTATGGATAGATAATTATGGATATGATAAATGTAAAGAATCTGTAGAAAAATCTATGAAAAAATTAAAATTAGATTATATTGATTTAGTATTATTACATCAACCATTTAGCGATTATTATGGGGCTTATCATGCACTAGAAGATATGCAAAAAGAAGGAAAAATAAAATCAATTGGTGTTAGTAATTTTTATCCTGATAGATTATCAGATATTGCTTCATTTAATAAAGTTGTACCTCAAGTAAATCAAGTTGAGACTAATGTATTTAATCAACAAATTGAAGCCCAAAAAAATATGGAAAAACATGGGGTTCAGATTGAAGCTTGGGCACCATTTGCTGAGGGAAGAAATAACATGTTCTCAAACCCTACTTTAACTGAAATTGGAAAAAAATATAATAAAAGTGTTGCACAAGTAATTTTAAGATGGTTAACTCAAAGAAATGTTGTTGTTTTATCAAAATCAACTAAATATGAAAGAATAAAAGAAAATTTTGATATATTTGATTTTAAGCTTTCAGATGATGATATGAAAAAGATTACTACATTAGATACAAAAATAAGTATGTTTTTTGATCATCAAAAACCAGAAACAGTTGATATGTTTTTAGGATTTATAAAAGATAGAAGAAATAAAGATTAAAATTTTTTTAAAAATAAAAGAAAAGAGAGGTAAAAAATGGATAAAAAAATAGTTAAAATATTAGTTGCTATTATTGTAATATGTGCAATTATAGCTGTTGTAGTTTTTGCTGTTAATAGAAGCAGTGAAAACTCAAATAATGAAAATACTTCTAATGAGGTAAATAGCGAGGAAAATAATGTAGAAAGAAATAATGAAACTGTTGCTAATGATACAAATGAAGTATTAAATGAAGCAGATAGTGAAGATGATAATCAAACTTCTGCTACATCTAATACATTAGTTGTATATTATTCAGCACAAAATCATACTGAAGCTGTAGCAGAACGAATTGCAGAAAACTTAAATGCAGATGTTTTTGAACTTGTTCCAGTAGATGAGTATACAGAAGAAGATTTAGATTATACAGATGATAATTCAAGAGTTTCAAGAGAATATGAAGATGAATCATTAAGAGATGTTGAACTTGAAAGTACTGAAGTAGATAATTGGGAAGATTATGATACAGTTTTAATTGGTTATCCAATTTGGTGGGGAATTGCTGCTTGGCCTGTAAATAGTTTTGTAGAAAATAATGACTTTACTGGAAAAACAGTTATTCCATTCTGTACATCATCTTCATCAGGATTAGGACAAAGTGGAGAAATTTTAGCTGAACTTGCAGGAACTGGAGATTGGCAAGAAGGTCATCGTTTTAGATCAAATCCATCTGATTCTGATATAGATTCTTGGACAGATAGTATTCAATAAGTTAAATATAAAGATTCACGAAAAAGACGTGAATCTTTATCTATTAATGGGACATTGTATTTTATCATTTATATAAGGGATTTTATTAATAAATAATTTTTTAATAAAGGAGTAATATGAATAAAGAAAAGAAAATACATATTGGTAGGATTTTATGTAGTATAATAATTTTAATAATAATTATTTTAGCATTTTATTTTATTTATAATACAACAAAAGAAGAAAATAATATTGTTAACAATAGTAGTTATATTTCTCAAACAACAAATATAGCAGAGCCTCAAGAAAATACAATAAACGAAACTAATATTGAACCAGAAAAAATAGATTGGGAATGGCAATATGATACTTTAGAAAATCAAAATATAGATAGAGATGTTATTGAATCATTACATACAACACTTGATTCTACTAATGTTCAATCAATGGTAATTGTAAGAAATGAAAACATTGTTGATGAATATTATAAAGATGGATATGACAAAAATAGTATATTTACTTTGCAATCATGTTCTAAAAGTATTACATCAGCAATTATGGGAATTGCAATTGATAAAGGATATATAGAAAGTGTTAATGTTCCTATTTCAAATTATTTTCCTCAAATACTAGAATCAGGAAGTGATTATCAAAAGCAAATAACTATTTGGCATTTACTAACACATACAAGTGGAATTAATGCAAGCGATACATATAACTGGGATGCTTGGAGAAATTCTGATAATTGGGTTGATTATGTATTAAGCAGAGGTGTTACATCAAGACCTGGAACAGTATTTAATTATTTTACAGGAAATACACATCTTTTAGCTGCAATAATTGAACAAGCAACCGGTCAAAGTTTATATGATTTTGGTAAAGAATATTTATTTGCTCCATTGGGAATGGATAGTGTAAGTGTCTCAAATGATCCACAAGGTATTGCAGATGGTGGAAATGGTTTTGCTATGAATGTATATGATATGGCAAAATTTGGGCAGTTATATTTAAATAATGGAGTTTGGAATGGCGAGCAAATAATATCTAATCAATGGATAAAAGATTCAACAACTGTTCAATTTACACGTTCTTCCGGAACTGCTGATTATGGATATCAATGGTGGGTAAGAACATTTGGTAATAATAATTATCATGCATATTTTGCACAAGGACATTATGGACAATATATTTTTGTTGTTCCAGATTTAGAATTAGTTATTGTTTTTACAAGCCATCATGATGGCAGTAGCAATATATATTGGGAATTTGTTAATAATATAGTAAATGCAACCAGATAGTTATTTTAAAACTAATTTATTATGAAACAAACCTTGTTTATTAGATAAAAAGTTTAATAAGCAGGGGTTATTTTTTTAAAATATAAAGTTTAATAAAATAATAACATATAATTTAATTGTTTTTTCTTTTGTATTTTTAATTATTATTTGATATAATATGCAAAAAAATATAACAGGTGAGACAGATGAATTACAGAATAGTAAATGGCTCAATAAGTTTCGGAGCAGAAACAATATTAGAAGAAATTAATTTTGAAATAAATGAAAAAGATAAAATAGCTGTTGTTGGAAGAAATGGAAGTGGAAAAACTACTTTGCTTAAATCACTTGTAGATAATTCTATGTTAGAAGAAGGAGTTGGAACAAGTAAATTTGGAGTATATAAACAAGGTTCTCCTGTAATTGGTTATTTAAAGCAAATAGATTTTGAAGATGATTCAAGAACAATGCTAGAAGAAATATTAAAGGTATATAAAGATATAACAGATTTGGAAAATAAAATAGAAAATTTAAGTTCTAAAATGCAAGAAAGTAATGATGAAAAACTAATAAGAAATTATACAGAAAGTTTAGATAGATTTGAATTTCTAGGTGGATATACATATAAAAAAGAATATGAAATAGCAATAAAAAAATTTGGATTTAAATCTGAAGATGAAAATAAAAAAATATCAGAATTTTCAGGTGGTCAAAGAACTAAAATTGCATTTTTAAAATTGATACTTAGTAAACCAGATATATTACTTTTAGATGAACCAACAAACCATTTAGATATTACTGCTATTGAGTGGCTTGAAGGTTATTTAAAAAATTATCCTAAAGCAGTTGTAATAGTTTCACATGATAGAATGTTTTTAGATAGAATAGTAAATAAAGTTTATGAAATAGAATATGGAACTTTAACTTCATATAAAGGAAATTATAGAGATTTTGAAATTCAAAAAAGAGCAAATTATGAAAAACAATTAAAAGACTATGAATATCAGCAATCAGAGATAAAAAGACTAACAGATATTGCTAATAGATTTAGGTATAAACCAACAAAAGCCAAAATGGCACTTTCAAAGTTAAAACAAATAGATAGAATGATAAAGGTAGAAGAACCAAACAAATATGATTTAAAAACTTTTCACAATAATTTTAATATTAAAGAAAGCGGTAAAAATGTATTAGAAGTAAAAGATTTAGAGATAGGATATAATAAAGTATTACAAAAAATTTCATTTTCGCTTTATAGAGGACAAAAGCTTGGAATTATTGGAAAAAATGGAATTGGTAAATCAACATTATTAAAAACTATTGCAGGACTGTTACCTCCTTTAGGTGGAAGTTTTTCATTTGGATATAATGTATCTTTAGGATATTTTGACCAACAATTAGAATTTAAAAATATTGAAAATACGGTATATGAAGAATTTATCGAAGAATTTCCTGAATTAACCACAACCAAAGCAAGAACAATATTAGGAAGTTTTTTATTTACAGGAGAAGAGGTTGAAAAGCAAATAAAAGTATTATCAGGAGGAGAAAAAGCAAGATTAAAACTTTGTGAGATTTTTAAAAAAGAGCCAAATCTTCTTTTACTAGATGAGCCAACTAATCATATGGATATAGTAGGAAAAGAAAGCTTAGAACAAATTTTAAGTGAATATAAAGGAACATTAATATTTGTATCTCATGATAGATATTTTGTAAATAAAATAGCAGATACAATATTAGAATTTAAGCCAGGTAAAGTAACATTTTTTGATGGTAATTACGAAGAGTTTCAAGAGTGGAAAGAAAAGAATGAAGAATTAGACGAAAAAATAAAAAATGATAAGAATAATAAAACAATTAAAAATAAAGAAAAAAGTTCTAAAAATGAATTTTTATTAAATAAAGAAAATACAAAAAGAAAAAACAAGATAAATAAAATTGAAAAAGAAATTGAAGAAAAAGAAGAAGAGATAAAAGTAATAGAAAATGAGATGAAAAAAGAAGAAAATGTAACTGATTATATAAAATTAAATGAGTTTCAAAGTAAAATTCAAGAGTTAAATAAAGAGATAGAAGAAAAGATGCAAGAATGGGAAAAATTAAATGAATTGATTGAAGAAAATTAAAATTTTTATTATTGATATAAAATATAATTTATTATTTTTGTAGAATAAATATTAAAAGGAGAGAAAATGAGCAAAGAAAATGAAAAAACAGTTAAAATTTATAAGGAGAAAGCAAGTAAATATTTAGAGACTACTATTGAACATGATAATCTTAATCCTGAAAAAGCAAAACACAAACGCGAGAAATTAAACAAATTTTTAAGTGATAATTTAAAATATATACCTAAAGGTTCAAAAGTTTTTGAAATAGGATCTGCAGATGGAAAAAATGCAAAATATATTGAAAGCTTAGGATTTGAAGTAACAGCAAGTGATATAGCAGAAGCATTTATTTCTGAATGTAAAGATAAAAAATTAAAAACCAGTAATTTTAATATATTAAAAGATGATTTTAAAGAAAAGTATTCAGCTATTCTTGCATGGAGGGTATTTGTTCATTTTACGAAAGATGATATAGTAAGTATATTACAAAAAACATATAATGCACTTGAAGATGGAGGAGTATTTATATTTAATGCAATAAATCGTGAAATAAAAAACACTGACCAAGAATGGGTAGATTTCCCTAATGAGTATCATATGGGAGCTGAGCGCTTTTATAAATATTTTTCTAAAGAGGAATTAGATGAAATAATAAAAAATACAGATTATAAGCTTCAAAGTTTTCATAAAGAAGGCGGAGAAAATCAAAATAAGTGGCTTGTTTATGTTTTAAAAAAATAAAAAGATGATTAATTATTAAAAATACCAACTAAAATTCTTTAACAAACGTCTAAATATTAGAAAGGTAATTGGTGAAATTATGAAAAAAAGAATATTTATCGTTTTAGGAATAATAGTTGTTATTTTTTTATTAATATATGGAATTATTTTTTATATTGATTATAAAAATATTACTAGAGGAGAACTTCCTGTTTTTGCTTTAGAAATAAATAAAGAAACTTATCAGGGTTTAGGATATATAGTAAATATAGAATATTATGAGGATACTGAAAACATTGAGAAAATGGATTTGTATTTATTTGGAAAACATATAGGCGGAGTTAGTATATGTTATGATAGTGGATTATATAGTAGTGATGATCAAATAAATAAGAATATAATAACAATTAAAGATGGTAAGATACAAAATGAAAGTTTACTAGATGAGTTTATTGAAAATTCAAACAATAAGCAAAATGCAAGTTTACAAATTAATATTATTTCTGGCGAAAATAAAGAAACAATTACTTTAGAATACATAATTGGTGAAAACTATATAAATAATGTTTCTAATAATATAAATTCTACAATTAATATGACAGCGCCTGACAGAGACTGGACTTTTGATGATTACAAAAAATATTATGGATATTATAAATTGGTTAAAGATGAAGAAGAGGAAAATTTTGATGATTACCATTTTGATATTATAAGAGAAACAAATGATAATGTAGTAAGTGTTATTTTTTATTCGGAAATGTTAGACTTAATTGAAATTCCAAAAATATGCGAATACAATTTAGATAGTTCATCATATAAGAAAATATATGGAGAGTTAATATATAATCAAAGAAAAGATTTAGGTATTGAAAAGATTGCAGAAAAGGGTCAATATGATAATTCTGATTTTGGAGTATATACATTTGGTGGAGATGTTTTAATAATTGTAGAAGAGGATATGGCGTATTCACTAAGAGATGCATTAGATTCAAATATTTTAACGACACAGGATTTAATAGATCAAGCAAAACTTGATGAAAAATATGGAATCTGTCAAATATCATTATTTAATGATGGTGGAAGTATTGAATATAGATATGATGATTATACTATATTAAAATATAATACTTTAGATGGTAATAAAGATTTATTTATAGGAATGTCTGAATCTTTGATGCCTAAAACAATAATTAATTCTTTAAATGAAATTGGATATTAATAATAGATAAATTATAAAAACTAGGAGCCACGTTTTTACACGTGACTCCTAGTTTGAGTTGTCAGTAATTGCTGTGCCGTTTTTTTCCATACAAATGCTTTATGCTTCCAAGAAAAGAATTTTGTGATTTCCTCAATTTCGGCAAAATCAGAATTATTTATTGCCAATAACAGTTGATCGTATTTCTCTTCAACAGAATTTTTTTTCATATATTCTTTAAGTAATCTAAATTCAAGCTGTTCTTTTTCAGACTCTTTCATAGCAGTATAATTTTTAAATGCAAGTTTTACCCAATAAATCTCAGGATATTTAATTGTATCTAAAATTTCAGCATCAAATTTATCTGTTATAAATAGTTTGATATGAACATACAGTGAAGTATTATCATCATGTAAAAATGACCTATCACATATGCCTGTTGATACAATAATATATGTAAAATCGATTATTTTTGTATCACATATTCGTTTGCCATCATGAGCAATCACTTCTCCACGGTTAATTCGAACTGAATCGCCAGAATTTTTTTCAAAAATTCTTACTCGAAGATCATTTATTAATTTACCATTGAAGCTTTCCTTCCGCCATACAAAATTTGTATAATTTTTCATTCTGTTCCTCCTTACAACTCTTTTTAATTGCTACATTTCTGTACAACATATTAATTTTAGCATAGTTTAAATTTGTAGTCAATTTTAGAATGTTTTTAGCCAATTATATAAATATAATTAGTATTAAATTTATGTCTAAGTATAGAATATTTTTAATTTATATGATAATATCATATAAATTAAAAATAATGGAATCAGAGGTAAATTTATGGTAGATAAAATTGAAATAAAGGGAGCTAGAGTTCATAATTTAAAAAATATAGATATAGATATTCCTCTTAATAAAATAGTTGCTATATCTGGAGTTTCTGGATCTGGAAAGTCATCTCTTGCACTAGGAGTTGTTTATGCCGAAGGTTCAAGAAGATACTTAGAAGCTTTATCTACATATACTAGAAGAAGAATTTTACAAGGAGAAAAAGCAAAAGTTGATAGCATTATTCATGTTCCAAGTGCATTGGCTTTACATCAAAGACCTAATATACCTAGTATTAGATCAACATTTGGAACAGCAACAGAACTTCTAAATTCTGTAAGATTGTTATTTTCAAGATGTGGAAATTATATTTGTCCTAATGATCATATTGTTCCTGCAACTGCAAATGTAGCTAGAGATGAGCAAATAGAATGCCCCATATGCCATGAAAAATTTAATGGTTTAGGTGCTGAAGAATATGCATTTAATTCATCTGGTGCTTGTCCAATGTGCAGTGGAACTGGCATTGTTGAAACTGTTAATATGGATTCATTAGTTCCAAATAAGGATTTATCCATTGATGAAGGAGCGGTTGCTCCATGGAATAGTTTAATGTGGTCTTTAATGACTGATGTGTGCCGTGCAATGGGAGTTAGAACTGATATTCCATTTAAAGATTTAACTAAAGAAGAACAAGATATTGTATATGATGGACCAATGGAGAAAAAGCATATTTTTTATAGACCAAAAAAAGGAGATTCAACTTTAGCTACAGAAATGGATTTTACTTATTATAGTGCAAAAGAAACAGTATTAAATGCATTAAAGAAAGTAAAAGATGAAAAAAGTATGAGTAGAGTTTCAAAATTTTTAAAAGAAGATATTTGTCCAGAATGTCATGGATCAAGAATAAACAAAAAAGCAAATTCTACTTTATTAGGAGGAAAAAATTTATCAGAAGTTTGCCAAATGAGTTTACGAGATTTAAAATCATGGCTTCCTAAAGTTGTAAATGATTTAAATGATGAAGTAAGGCAAATGGGAAAAAACATATTAGAAGAATTTATGATAAATGCAGATGCTTTACTTTCACTTGGACTTGGTTATTTAACTTTAGATAGAGCAAGTAATACATTATCTACAGGAGAATTACAAAGAGTACAGCTTGCAAGAACTGTAAGAAATAGAACTACAGGAGTTTTATATGTTTTAGATGAACCTTCTATTGGTCTTCATCCTGCAAATGTAGATGGACTTATTAATTTAATGAAACAACTTATAAAAGATGGAAATTCAGTTGTTTTAGTTGATCATGATATAAGAATACTTAAAGTAGCTGATTATATGATAGAAATCGGTCCTGAAGCTGGTGCTAAAGGAGGAGAAATTATTTGTAAAGGTACAATAGAAGATATTATAAAAGATAAAAATTCTATAATTGGTCCTTATTTAAATAATAAAGAAGAAATTAAAATTCGAGAAAAAATTGATAGTAATGAAATATTTAAATTTGGCAAAATAAGTATAAGAACAGATTCAATTCATACTGTAAAACCACTTTGTATAGATATTCCAAAAGGAAGATTAACTACTATAACTGGTATGTCTGGAAGTGGTAAAACAACCTTAATATTAGAGTCTTTATATCCTGCAATTAAGGCAAAATTAAATAATGAATCATTACCATCACACGTAAAAAATTTAAATGCTGACTGGGTAAATAAAATAGATTTAATAGATGCAACTCCAATAGGTAATAATGTTAGAAGTACAGTTGCAACATATTCAGGTGTATTTGATGATTTAAGAAAATTATATGGAAAAATTAGTAAAGAATATACTGCAAGTGATTTTTCTTATAATACTGGAAAATTAAAATGTTCATCTTGTGATGGAACAGGAATTATTTCTATGGATGTTCAATTTTTACCAGATATTGAGATGACATGCAATGCATGTGATGGAACAAGATATTCTCATGATGTAGACAATATATTTTATAATAATTATTCAATCAAAGATGTAATGCAATTAACAATTAGACAAGCATTAGAAGTATTTAAAGATAATAAAAAAATCAAAGATAAACTACAAATCCTAGTAGATTTAGGAATTGGATATTTAACACTAGGTGAATCAACTCCTGCATTATCAGGAGGAGAAGCACAAAGATTAAAGCTTGCTTCTGAAATTGGAAAGATTCAAGATGGAAGTGTATTTATATTTGATGAACCAAGTATTGGACTTCATCCACAAGATGTAAAAACCCTATTAAAAGTTTTTCAAAAGTTAATTGAAAATGGTGCAACAATAATTGTAATTGAGCATGATTTAGATGTAATCAAAAATTCTGATTATATTATTGATATGGGGCCAGAAGGAGGATATCTTGGAGGAGAAGTAGTGGCTAAAGGAACTGTTCAAGATATAAAAAATAATAAAAATAGTATTACTGGAAGATATTTGTAATAAAATTATTTAAGATAAAATTGGAGGAATATATTATGGAAAATAAATATAAATTTTTTATAGCAGGTAGAACAAGAAACAGAGAAAACATTTTAAAATTATGTGAAATTTTTGATGAGTTAAATATAACTTATTATTGCTTTTTAAAAAATGAAGAATCTCATAAAGAAGCAGGACTTGATATGTATGATAATAATCTTGCAGATAAGTTTGAAGCATTAGGACTAGAAGATCCTAGTGTTAGAATAATATTTGAACATGATTTAGATGGTTTAAAGAATTCAGAGAATCTTTTACTTGTTTTGCCAGCTGGGAAATCAGCACATATTGAATCAGGAATTGCTTATGGTTTGGGTAAAAAATGCTATGCAATTGGAGAATATGATGTAACTGATTCTTTATATCTTATTTTTGATAAAATTTTCAGAGATGAAAAAGAATTAAAAGAATTTTTAGTAAATATTAAAAAATAGTTTTAATAAATTTGTTAACTACTGGCAAAAAGAAAAGTTTGCTAGTAGTTATTTTTTAGTTTTTGAGCTGTAATATAAATGACATATAACTGATATTGACTTAAATTTAATTAATAAATAGAATATAAATGTATAAATATAATTTGTTGGAGGAAAAAACAATGCGCTCACGTTTACAAAAAATGAACCCAGATACTTCAAGATCTGATGTTTTTTGGAGTAGACGCCGTGGTATAAAAGAAAATAATTATGCATAAAGACTAGAAGAAACAGAGGTTGATGATTAGGCAATAACTGAAGTACTGCTAGATATATCTGGTTCTGTTGATATTAATTTATTAAAAGCTTTTTTAAGACAATTAAAACCTTTATTAAGGGAATCTAAATTAAAAGTTGGATGTTTTAATACAAAGTTTTGAGATTTTATAGATATAAACTCAAATGATGATATTGATAATTTTTCTATATCGGCTGAAGCAATGGCATGGAGTGGAGGAACAGATTTAGATTTACCTGTAAGATCTTTTTCAAAAGATAGGGATATTAATAAGATAATATTTACTGATGGTTTTGCTGATTCATGGAATATTCCAAAAAGTGATTTAAGAAGAGAAAATGTTATTTGGCTTGTATATGGAAATACATCATTTAAACCTATTTGTGGTAAAGTAATTTATATATCAGAAAAACAATTGCAATCTATGCAAGAAATATATAATAGTCAAAATTTGAGTCATGCAAATGCTAATAACTATGAATATGAAAAATAAAGAGATTTAAGAATTCTTAAATCTCTTATTTTGATAAATATTTTTAATTATGTTATAATAAACTTTGTAATACAGTAATGTAACTTAAAAATTGTATCAAAAAATGGAGGTATGAGAATGAGAAAACGGTTTAATATGGTACTAGTTGTTATTGCTGTCATTATATTAGGAATTGCTTTTTTGACATCGAAAAATTCGCCAGCAAGTGGTCCTCATACAGAGTATAAGTGTGATGTACAATCTCTTAATTTTTCTACACGGATAAATATTGAGAAAGAGGGAGAAGATTTTGCATATGTAAAAGGAAACTTGTTTAGGATTGTAACAGATCCTCTTACAATGTATGATGTTGATGATAATGAGCTTGCTCATGCTGGAGACGACTATCATTTTATAGCTCAGGACTCTCACGCAATTACTGTTGATGGAGTAGTTACAGCTGAAATGGTCGGATTAGTGGATATTTTTGGTGAGTCATATGATATCTATAATTCAGACGGAGAAATGATAGCTGAAGTAAGTTTCAACATGTTTAATACAAACGGTGAAATGTATGACATGGACGGAAATCTGGTTGCTGACTTCAATTCAAAACTGTTTTTCAATGACTTTAATATAAGGATTTATGAAGATTGTCAGATTGATGAAAAAACGGTTTTGATGATTTTTAGTTCTTATTATAGTGACCAAAAATATGATATTAGTAATTAAATTCTCATTTTAAGGACAATTTGTTCTGTAACTGCCAGCAGAGGTCTAACTCTATTGGCAGTTATTTTATATTATTTAAATTGACAGATATATTGAAAAATGATACAATTCTACAAATCTATAATATATTAATAATAAAGAATTCAAAATTTTAATTCTTTATTTAGTGGTTTGATTTTAAATCATTTTACAAAAGATACTAACTCACATAAGAAAATAAAAAATACAAAGGAGGAAAGATATTTTATACATAAAACATATTTTTTTATGAGAGATAATTATAGAAGTTAAAATTACAAATGGTAATTATTTTAAATTAATAATTGTTACTTGTTGTATGAAATATTTAGAGAGGTGAATATGATGGAAAATACTGTAATTAAACGTGAATGGTTATTAGAACAAGAATATTTTCAAGATAAGATCTGTCAGAAATCAATTAATTGTTCAGAATTACGGTATATTGCTGGGGTTGATGTAGCATATACTAGAATCGGAAATCAAGAATATGGTTGCTGCAGTATAGTTATTATTGATTACAAAAGTTCAGAACTTATTTATCATGCTGATCATATAGGAATTATAAATGTTCCTTATCATCCAGGGTATTTAAGCTATCGAGAGCTTCCTGTAATTTTAGAAACTGTAAAAAAATTAGAAATTATACCAGATGTGTATGTTTTTGACGGAAATGGTATACTGCACCCGAAAAAAGTGGGAATTGCTACACACGCTTCTTTTTATTTAAATAAACCCTGCATAGGTGTTGCTAAGAATTTTTTTCATTCTGATGAAATTATTAATTATGATATGCCTGATAACTATGTTGGTGCAAGTACAAATATTGTTAATAAAAATGGAGAAATACTTGGAATTGCTTTAAGAACAAAAATTAATTGTAAACCAGTATTTGTGTCTGTTGGAAACTACATTTCTTTGGAAGATTCAAAAACAATAATTATGAATTGTATCAATAATGAAAGTAGAATTCCTATTCCAACTAGATTAGCCGACATAGAAACACATAAAATAAGAAGAAAACTTTTAGACAACAAATAGCATTTTTTCCATTAAAACTAATTTCTCATTTAAAGTACAATTAAATGAGAAATTAGTTTATATTAATTATAAAGATTACATTAAAATATATAAAATAAATTAGAATGGAGGATTTTATTATGCAATATTTTAAAAAAATAGTTGGTGACAGAATATATTTATCTCCAAAAGGTGTATCTGACGAAGAAATAGAAAAATTTACAGAATGGATGAATGATTTTCAAGTTACAGATTATACTGGAAGAAGTGGACAAATAACAACTTTAATTGGAGAAAAAGAATGGCTTGAAAATTCTGTAAAAGATACTGATAAGAGAAATTTTAATATTATAGAATTAGAAAATAATAAACTAATTGGAACAATTGGTTTAGAACATTTTAATTGGATTGGAAGAAGCGCAGTTCTTGGAATATTTATTGGAGATAAAGATTATAGAAGCAGTGGATATGGTACTGAAGCAATAAAGCTTCTATTAGAATATGGATTTAAATATTTAAATTTACATAGTATAAGATTAGATCTTCTTTCTATTAATGAAAGAGCTCACAAATGCTATTTGAAGTGCGGATTTAAAGATACAGGAAGAAGTAGAGACGAAATATTTTTAAATGGAAAATATTATGATAAGTTACATATGGATATACTTGAAAACGAATTTGAAGGAGATTATATAAGAAATAAAAATATAATTTAATGGATTTTTGTTATTTGAATTTAATAAATTGTCGGTAGAAATGAAACCTGCCGGCAATTTTTATGTTAAATAATATTGATATTTATATAAAAAGATTATAAAATACAAACAGTATTTTTATGGTAAAGTTTTATTTATATAGGTGATTATATGAAAAAAATATTGGTTGTTGAAGATGATGTTGATATTCATAACTTTATAAAGAAAGTATTAGAGAAAGAAAATTATGAAGTAATAAGCGAATACTTGGGGAGAGATATAGACTTATTATTAGAAAATAATAATATAGATTTAGTTTTACTAGATTTAATGCTTCCTGATATATCAGGAGAAGAAATTCTGAAGAAAATAAAAGATATTCCTGTTATAGTTATAAGTGCTAAAATAGCATCAGAGGATAAAGTAAATGTGTTATCTAACGGAGCGAATGACTATATAACAAAACCGTTTGATGTAAATGAACTACTTGCAAGAATAAAAGTTCAATTTAGATTAAATCAAAAGGAAGAAAATAAAGATTTAAAATATAAAGATTTAAGTTTAGATAAAACAGCGCCAATATTGCATATTAAAACTCAGAAAATAAATTTAACAAAAACAGAATATTTAATTTTAAAACAATTATTATTAAATCCGAAAAAAGTTATATCAAAGACTAAGCTAATTCAAATTATAAATTCAAATGATAAAGTTA
Organism: uncultured Clostridia bacterium; assembly: GCA_944389125.1. Classification (GTDB taxonomy): domain Bacteria; phylum Bacillota; class Clostridia; order TANB77; family CAG-508; genus Scatovivens. Next base: position 51,332 of record CALXLF010000008.1, read on the forward strand.
CTCCTGAAATCATGCAATATGATGAAAGCTCTTTAAAAGTACATATAAGTAATATAAGGAAGAAGATAAAAAATATTACAGAAGAAGAGTATATTGAATCTGTTTGGGGAATTGGCTTTAAATTATATGATTAAAAATCTTTACTATTTCTTAACTGTTTTCTTAAACCTTATTATGATAAAATTTTTATAAGAAAGGAGAAGAAAATGGAATATATTTTAGAAACAAATGATATTGTAAAAAAATATGGAAATTTTAAAGCATTAAATAATTTTAATATGCATATTCCAAAAGAAGCTATATATGGCCTAATCGGGAAAAATGGAGCAGGGAAAACAACTTTAATAAGAATAATTTGCGGCTTACAAAAAGAAACATCAGGTAAATTTAGTATTTATGGTATAGAAAATAATTCTAAAAATATTATAGACGCTAGAAAAAGAATTGGTGGGATTATTGAAACTCCATCTATTTGTTTGGATATGTCAGCAGAAGATAATTTAAAAGAACAGTATAAGATTGTAGGTTTGCCTTCATTTGACGGAATAAAAGAAATTTTAGAATTGGTTGGACTAGAAAATACTGGTAAAAAAACTGCTAAACATTTTTCTTTAGGAATGAAGCAAAGATTAGGACTAGCAATTAGTTTAGTTGGTAATCCAGATTTATTAATTTTAGATGAACCAATAAATGGACTAGACCCTGAAGGAATCATAGAAATAAGAGAATTAATACTTAAGTTAAATAAAGAAAAAGGCATCACTTTTTTAATATCTAGCCATTATTTAGACGAATTATCTAAAATAGCAACACATTATGGGATAATAGATAATGGCACTTTAATTAAAGAAATTAATAGGGAAGAGTTAGAAGATAATTTTAAAAGAAAAATACAGATAAAAGTTACAGATTTAAAAGAATGTATTAAATATTTAGAAGAAAATAATTTAAAATATAAAGTTATTTCAAATGAAATAATTGAGATATATGATAAAATTAATGTATCAGAATTAGTTACTGCGCTTTCTAAAAGAAATTGTATAGTAGATAGTTTTAAAGAAAAAGAAGAATCTTTAGAAAACTATTTTTTAAATTTAATAGGAGGTGCAAATAATGATTAAGTTATTAAAAGCTGAATTTTTTAGATTAAAAAAAGATATCATATTTTGGCTTTTTATATTTCTAACTATAGGAATTGCTTTTTTTACATTATTAAGATATATGTCTATTGAAGGTATAAAACTAGATAGAGTTATTAATGAATTTATAATGTACATAGGGTTATTTATAGCGATTTTTGTAAGTATATTTATAGGAAAAGAGCACTCAGAGGGTATTATTAGAAATAAAATAATTGTAGGACATAGTAGAGCTTCAATTTATTTGTCAAATTTAATTATTAGTATAATAGTTTCTCTAATTTGTGAATTAATTTATATTTTAATTGCTGGCTTAATTGGAATTCCTATATTTGGCAAAATGCAAATGTCTATATCTCAATTTGCAATTACATTACTTGATACAGCTTTAGTTATAATATCTTTTTGTTCTATTTTTAATTTTATAGTAATGATATGTTCAGAAATAACAGTTTCTACAACAATATGTATAATTCTTTTTATAGCAATGTATGTGGTACAAGGAGCATTATCATTGACTGCAAATACTGACAAATATCTAACTCATACATTTACAGACGAAAATGGAATTACTCATATTGTGAGTCAAGAACCTGACCCTAACTATCCAGGAGATGAAAAAGTAAAACAGGCAAGAATGTTTTATCTCTTAATTCCTCAAGGTCAAGCTATGGAAATTGGAAATACTGATTCAGAATATTTATATAAAATGCCAATTTATTCTGTTTCATTAATAATTATTATAAATTTTATAGGAATATGTATTTTTTCTAGGAAAGAATTAAAGTAGGAGATATAAAGTGGGATATATTTTATTATTAGTGATACTAATTTTTATTTGTATATTTCTAATACTTAGATTATATTATGCTAAACGTTCAATTAAAGAAATTGAAAAATCTTTTAGTTATATATTAAAAGAAGATACTAATAATCTTATAACAATCTCATCATCAGATAAAGACATAAAAAGATTAGCAATAAGTTTGAATAAAAATTTAAAAGATTTAAGAAAACAAAAACTACGATTTGAAAATGGCAACCAAGAGTTAAAAAATATAATAACTAATATTTCACATGATTTAAGAACTCCAATAGTAGCAATTAAAGGTTATGCTGAATTAATGGAGGAAAATGAATTGCTTTCAGAGAAAAAAAGATATTTAGAAGTGATAGAAAGAAAAGCTAATGAGCTTACAGAGCTTACAAATCAACTATTTGAATTTTCAATGATAGGAGATGTTAATTTAGAAACACAAAAAGAAAATTGTTGTATAAATGAGATTTTAGAAGAAACATTATTGAGTTATTATAGTATTTTTAAAGAGAAAAATATTGTTCCAGAAGTTAAAATTTGTAGTAAAAAACTTTATAAATTCATCAATAAACTCTCACTTATAAGAGTTTTTGAAAATATTTTTTCAAATGTATGTAAGTATAGTAATGGAGATTTTAAAGTCGAGATAAAGGAAACAGGAACAATTATTTTTTCAAATAATGCTAAATCTTTGGATTCAATAACTGTTCAAAAAATATTTGGCCGTTATTTTTCTGTAGAAAATGCAAAAGAATCAACTGGAATAGGCTTATCTATTGCTAAAAGATTAGTTGAATTAAATAATGGAAAAATTAACGCAAAATATATAAATAAAAATTTAATTATTGAAATTAAATTTTAATAAAAAATTGAAAGAGCTTTAATATGCAGAATTTGATAATTTGAATAAAGTAGAATATACCTCAATACGAGAAGTTGATTAGATAAAATGCTTGATGATATATTTAAAAAAAAAACTTAAAAGTATAAGGAGGACTTTTGTATGAAATATACTATTTTTTTAATTCCAATATTAATATCATTTGTAGGTGCTATGATGTTTAAACATCCACCTAAAAAAATAAATTTGATTATTGGATTTAGAACAAAAGAATCAATGAAAGATGAAAAAGCATGGATATTTGCTAATCAATATTGTGGCAAGCTATGGATAAAAATAGGCATAATAATGTTGTTAATCAGTATTTGTATATATGGATTAATACATTTTAAATTGTTGATTTTAACAGAAATATTTGCAACGATATTTATTCTTTTACAAGTTGCTGTTATAGTGATAGCTACTTTTATAGTAGAAAACAAATTAAAAAATGAAAAAGATAAATAACAATATTACTTTTGTATCAAATTGCAGAATAGATTAATCTACTTTCAATTAGTTTTCAATATAATATATAATTATTTACCAAAAATAAAAAAACTTGATTTTGGGAAATGATACTGATGTAATTTTATAACAATTTAAAGATATATTAAAAAAATATCAAAAATTATACATGTTTTTAAGATATGTATAATTTTTTTGATTTTTTATACATATTTATCAAATAGTCTCCTTGACATTTTATATACATTTGACTTATAATATGTATATGAAATGACGGAGGTATAATATGGATAATTTTGAAAAAATTATAGATAAAAATAATGGAATTATGTATGCGTATAAACTAGAAGATTATAAAATGAACAGACATGATTTAAATTCATTAGTTGAAAAAAGATTGTTAAAAAGAATAGCTCATGGAATATATGCAAAGCCAGATAAAGATATAAATGAATTTTGGTTAATGGGAGAAAAATATAAAAACGGCATTTATTCTCATAATACAGCTTTATATTTTTATGGGATGACGGATCGTACTCCGTTACAATTTGATATGACTTTTCCTAGCACTAATAGAGTAAAAAACGATTTATTACATGTTCATTATATAAAAAAAGAATTGCATAATGTTGGTTTAACAGAATTAAAATTAGATGATGATTTTGTAATAAGAATTTATAATGTTGAAAGAACTATTTGTGATATTATTAGAGATAGGAATAAAATAGATTTACAAATCTTTAATACAGCAATAAACGAATATATGAAAAGAAAAGATAAAAATCTAATTTTATTATCAGAATATGCAACAAGATTTAAAATAGAAAGAATATTGGCTCAATATATGGAGGTGCTTGGATGAAAAGAAATGCAATGAGTCTAAAAGCAATTATCAATAATATTGC
>CALXLF010000009.1 GCA_944389125.1 uncultured Clostridia bacterium
GATTTTTGTTACTCTGTTCATAACTATAAGTCTTTTTTACCCCCAGTATAACTGGGGGTTTACTTTTAAATTAAAAAGAGGGACAAGAGAACCGTCCCCTTGTCCCGCCCAAAAAAAGCGGAACTAAATAAATATAGCCCCGTTATTTTTTTAATACTTTTTCAATTTCAGAATATATTTTATCTAAAACATTTTTAGTTTCAAGTGTTTTAGCCTGTGCACCCATTTTTAATAATTTTTCTTTATCCAAAATAATACTATCAATTTCTTTAGATAAACTTTGATAATTAATATTATCATTACTAATTATTTTAGCTGCACCTATCTTTTCTAATACCTTGGCATTATCTTCTTGACGATTTGCCATTCTACTTGGAAGTGGTACAAATATTGCAGGTTTTCCAACAATTGCAATCTCTGTAACAGTCATTGCTCCGCTTCTGCATACTAATAAATCTGCAATATTCATCATTTCGTCCATATTATATATGTATGGCAAAATCTTTATATTTTTTAAATTATTAATATTTTTTCCATTTGATTCTAATTTTTCTTTTATAATATCATATTGTTTAGCTCCACAAGATAATATTATTTGATAATTCTTATTTAAATCATGATCTACTAAATCATAAACTGCTTCATTAATTTTTTGAGCACCCTGGCTTCCGCCAAATATCAAAACAATTGGTAAATTATTTCTTATTCCTATTTCCTCTAAAAGCTTAGATTTTTGATTAGAATCAATATTCATTTTTTTGATTTTAGTTGGAGTTCCAGTAACAACAACATTTTCTCTGTTTTCTAAATTTTCTTTTGTCTCTTTAAAACCAACTAAAACCCTATCAACTTTTTTAGCATACATTTTAACGGCTCTTCCAGGATAACTATTGCTTTCATGAAGAATTGTTGGAATCCCCATTTCAATAGCCACTCCAAAAACTGGAACACAAATATATCCACCTGTTCCAATTACAATATCTGGTTTAAATTTTTCAAAAAATTTTCTTACATCTTTTTTACTTGAAAAAGTCTTTATTATATTTTTAAAATTTTCTATTGAAATCTCTTTTTTAAATCCATAAGCTTCAATAGTTTTTAATGTATAACCATTTCTAGGAACTAAATCATTTTCTAAACCTCTATTAGTTCCAATAAAAACTATCTCTGAATTTGGATTTTTTTCTTTAATTTTACCTGCAATTGCTAATCCTGGATTTATATGCCCCCCAGTACCAGCAGCAGAAATAACAACTTTCATTATGATTCCTTCCTTTATAAATTTAAAATGTTATATGTTTCTATCTTTAAAGTACTCACTAGATATGTAATTATATAATATTTTCTGTAATGTAGCGACGAATGTGACCAGAGTGATTGCTACAAATTCTTATCTAATTTAAACTCTACTTTTTCTTAGCTGAACGAGCAATATTTAATAAAATTCCAACAGCTGCAAGATTAACAACCATAGCAGTACCTCCATAGCTAAAGAATGGAAGTTGCATACCAGTTACTGGTATTGTATTTGTAACAACTGCAATATTAATTATAGCTTGAACTCCTATTAAACTTACTATTCCAACAGCTATTAAAGTTCCAAATGTATCTTGAGCTCTAATTGCTATCAAAATTCCTCTCCATATAAAAATTAAAAATAATATTATAACAACTAGGCAACCTACATATCCTAATTCTTCTGCTAAAACAGCAAAAATAAAATCATTTTGGGGCTCTGGTAAATATAAATATTTTTGCTTACTTTGGCCTAAACCTAAACCAAAAAGTCCTCCTGAACCAATAGCATATAAACTTTGAATTATCTGCCATCCATCTCCAGTTACATCAGACCAAGGATCTAACCATGTTTGAATTCTACCAATTCTAAAAGAAGAATCTGACCCACTACTATGATTTCCGCTTTTAGCTGATAAGAAAATTCCTAATGCTCCTACTCCAATAGCTCCTAATACAACAAAATGACTAATTTTTGTTCCAGCAACAATCATTTGAATAACACTAATTAAACAAATTACAAAAGTTGCACTAAAATGGTTTTGTAAAATATAAATTGAAATTACAACTGGAATTAAAAATAGTAGTGGAAAAATACATCCCCAAAAAAAGTTCTTAATTTTTCCATTTTCTTTCAAATCACTCATCAAACTTGCAAAAAATAATATAAATACTAATTTAGCAAGCTCTGAAGGTTGAAAGTTAAATCCACCTATATTTATCCAACGAGTTGCTCCACCTGCTGACATACCAGTAAATCCAACTAAAAATAATAGAGCAATAATTATCACATAAAATATCCATTTAAATTTTCTATAAATTCTATAATCAACTTTTGAAAGAATAATTGCAATAACAACTCCAGCTACAGCAGCTATCGCCTGTTTTCTAAAATATGAATAACTATCTCCACCTTCAGACAAAGCAGTTGCAGAGCTAGCAGATAAAACCATTATTAGTCCAAGTGCTAATAAAATACTAACTACAATTATAATTATGTAATCACTTGAACCTTTTGTGAAAAAGTTTATTTTATTTTCTTTCTTTTTTGTCATAAGTATTTCAGTCCTTCCTTTTTAGCATTTTATACTGCTAAAATTCCAATAATACTAAATATTAAAGTAATAAATGAAAATACTCCAACAACTCTATTTTCTCTCCATCCTGAAAGTTCAAAATGATGATGAAGTGGAGCCATTTTTAAAATTCTCTTTCCAAAAAAAGTACATGAGAAAACTTGAGCTATAACAGATAATGTCTCTACTACAGGAATAATTGCAATTATTATTAATAATAATGGATTTTGCAAATAAATTGCTATACTTGAAATTACTCCTCCTAAAAGAAGTGAGCCTGTATCACCCATCATAACTTTTGCCTTATGGAAATTATAAACTAAAAATCCACAGCATGCACCACTACATATTGCTCCAAATATTGATATTCCGTATATTCCAAATCTAAATGCAATTATTGAAAAAGCTGCAATAATAATTGCACTTACACTACCTGCTAAACCATCTACTCCATCTGTTAAATTAACAGCATTTGTAGTAGCTAACATTACTAAAATCATAAGTGGAATATATACAAATTTTGGTAATTCAATAGCAATATCTGTAAATGGAATTTTTATTGCTGTTCCTAAATCTGTATAATTCAATAAAAATAACACAAAAATTACTGAAACAACTAACTGTCCTAAAAGTTTAAGTTTTGGACTCAATCCATCTGTATTTTTTAAAACTACTTTTTTAAAATCATCTATAAATCCTACCAATCCAAATCCAATTGAAACTAAAGCCACTGGCAAAATTATATGAATTAGATCATGATTAATAATTGATGCTACAATACTTAAAACTAGAATTGTAATTATCATCATGATTCCACCCATTGTTGGTGTTCCTCTTTTCTTAAGGTGACTTCTTGGTCCATCTAATCTTTCACTTTGCCCCACTTTTAATTTTTTAAGCACTGGAATTATAATTTTTCCTAAAATTGCTGTTATAACAAATGCAGCAATAAGATATAAAACTTCTGTTAACATTTAAATTCCTTCCTATTTTTTATTTTTCATTTCTTTTAAAATATCTTTTACAATAACTCTTTCATCATAATCTATTTTTTTCTTACCTATTTCTTGGTATTTTTCATGTCCTTTTCCAGCTAAAACAACAATATCTCTCTTATTCATCATGTGAATAGCTTCTCTAATTGCTTCTGTTCTATCAACTACTACTTTGTATTTTCCTTTGGTTTTCTTTGCTCCCTCTTCTATTTGGGCTATAATCTCTTCTGGTTTTTCTGTCCTTGGATTATCGGTTGTAATAATTGTAAAATCCGCAATTCTTCCGGCTGCTTCACCCATCAAAGGTCTTTTTTCTTTATCTCTATCTCCTCCACATCCAAAAACACATATTACTCTTCCTTTTGTATATGTTTTTACAGCTTCAAGAATACTTGCTAAACTCTCAGGAGTATGAGCATAATCAATCATAATTGGAAGCTCTAAATCATTTGAAACCATTTCACTTCTTCCAGGTACTTCTATATGTTCCATAACTTCTTTTATTATATCTGCAGTCGCACCAAGGCTTACACACACAGATATTGCAGCTAAAGCATTATATACACTAAATCTTCCAGGAATATTAACTTTGATTCTCTCATTTTTATTATTAATTTTTACTTTAAAATCAACTGTTGAATTTGTTATAGTAACATCTTTAGCTAATAAATCACAGGTATTATCAATTCCATATGTCTTTATTTCACATTTTGGACATTCTTTAATAAGACGTGTTGTCTTAAAATCATCTGCATTTGCAAAACCTTTTTTGCACATAAGAAATAATTTTTCTTTTGATTTAAAATAATCCTCCATATCTTCATGTTCTTTTGCACTTATATGATCTTTATAAAAATTAGTAAAAACACCTATATCAAAATATGTTCCTAAAACTCTATTATATTTTAAACTTTGAGAAGAAACTTCCATAACTGCATATTCTACTTTTTCTTTTGCCATTTGATAAAAAGTTCTTTGAAGTTCAATACTACCTGGTGTTGTTCTATTGCTATCTCCTAAGCAATCATCTCCTATGTAGTTTGAAATTGTTCCTATTAATCCAACTTTTTTACCCATTTTTTCTAAAATAGATTTTATCATATATGTTGTAGTTGTTTTTCCTTTTGTTCCTGTAACACCAATTACAGTAAATTTCTTTGAAGAATTTCCATAAAAATTACAAGCAGCTACTGCTAAAGCAATTCTAGAATTGCTAACAATTACAACTGTTACCTCTTCTGGAATTTTTATATTTTTAACATCAGCATCTACATCAATCATAACAGCACTTGCACCATTACTAATTGCCTCTTCTATAAATTTATGTCCATCAAAATCAAATCCTTTTACAGCCACAAATAAACTTCCTGGCTTTACATTTTTGGAATTATCTTCAATTGACGAAATATCAATATCCATATTTCCTTTTGATTTATAATTTTCAATTCCATTTAAAATTTTCTTAAGTTCCATGAATTAGATTCCTCCAAACAAAATATTTTTATATTTTCACAACGCTATTATATCCCAAAACATTTTTTGTGTCTACAAAAATTGTAAATATTTTACTATAATAATATTTTTTAAATATAAAAAAATAACTAAATATATCATTTAATTTAAATAATATAAAAAGCTATTGATAATTTTTTACTTTATCAATAGCCTAAATAGCTTAATATAAAAATATTTTATTATATTTTATTCTTCTATTTTTTTGAAGTTTTCTTTTCCAACTCCACATAATGGACAAACCCAATTATCTGGTAAATCTTCAAATTTTGTACCTTCTACTGATTCGTCATAAATATAACCACATATTGTACATTCGTATTTCATTTTCTCACCCCCATTTATATAAATTCTAATATTTTTAATTTAATATTGATTTTGCTAATTCTTCGAATTTATTTTCTGTATCACTATTCATTGTTGTTTTTATAGTTACAATTGGCTCACATATTTTAATGTCTTTCATCTCCTCAAATAAATTTTTCATAAGTTTTCCTGACATTGGTGCCCATGAACCATTTTCAATAATTCCAACTGTTCTATTTTGATAACTTTTATGTTTTAATTTTCTTAAAAAGCTCTCTGTTTGTGGAAATAAACCTGCATCATAAGTAGGTGAAGCAACTATCATTTTATCATACATAAATGCATATTCTACTACTCTTGACATATCTTCTCTTGCTAAATCGCAGACAACTATAGGTTCTTCTGTTTTTGAATTCAAAATTTCTACTAATTTTTGAATAGCTATTTTTGTATTTCCATGAATTGAATTATAAGCTATTAAAATTCCTTTTTCTTCTGGCTCATATTTACTCCATATATCATATTTATTAATATAATATCCTAAATTATCTTTTAAAACTGGTCCATGTAATGGGCAAATAATGTTTACATCCAATCCTGATAATTTTCTTAAAACAGCTTGTACTTGTGCTCCATATTTTCCACAAATATTAAAATAATATCTTCTTGCTTCTTTAATCCATTCCTCTTCTTTTAAATCAACAGACCCAAATTTACCAAAAGCATCAGCTGAAAATAGAATTTTCTCTGTTTCTTCATAAGTAAGCATTACCTCTGGCCAATGAACCATTGGAGCCATATAAAATTTAAGTTTGTGTTTTCCTATATCTAATTCATCATTTTCATTTACAACTACATATCTATCGCTTAAATCTATATCAAAAAATTGTGGTAACATGCTTGCAGCTCTATTACTTAAAACAATTTTCATATTCGGATATTTTTCAGCAACTAGTTTTATATTTGCAGAATGATCAGGTTCTAAATGTGAAACTACTAAATAATCTGGATTTTTTTTATCTAAAGCTTTTTCAAGATTTTCCATCCAGTCATTTGTTGCTCTTTTATCAACTGTATCCATTATTACATTTTTTTCATCAAAAATTATATATGAATTATATGAAATTCCTGTTGGGACTGGGTACTGACTTTCAAATAAATCTATATTTTTATCTTTTACACCTATATATTTTATATAATCATTTATCTCCACTTTTTTCACTCCTAACTATAAAACTAATATATATTAACATTTCCAGTTATTTTTATTTTATAATTAATCAAATTAAAAATCCTGTAAAAGTTCGGTTAAAGTATATCACACTTCTAAATATATTTGCAATAGATTTATATAAATAAAAAAGTTCGAGCGCTCGTCATTACTGACAAGCGCTCTTAGGATGACTGCTGCACTCGATTTCACTGGTTTTCTTTATAGACGTAGTCTTCAAGATCTTCCAGGAGTTTTTCAAGAGTCTGTTCAGATGCATTCTTTCCAAGGAACGGCTTAACATATTCCAGCGCCTTTTCCATTGTAAAATCTTTTTCATCAATTTCAGATCCGACTTTACGCAAAGCATAGTCGCGCATACAATCATATGTAGACTCCGGAGCATACAGCTTTTTGAAAAGCATGCACTTAATAAAGTCACCGCCGATTGTATACTTTCTGAAGCCCTTAAGCTTCTTATTCAGAGTATTGATCGTAATCTCATAGCAGAATTCCTTATTAATTTCTGCAATGATATTGTCAATGACTTTACCCAGAATTTTCTCCTTTTCCTCAAGAGTTCTATCTTCTTCAGAAATATCACTCTTTGCGGAGATTTCTATAACTTCCATAATATAGTCAAGCCCATCTTCTACAGTCATTGTAGTCCCAGGAACTTTGGAAGCGTTTACAGCATTTTCTAATGCCTCACGAATGGAGATTTCCGGATGACGAAGTACTCCAAAAACAACTCCTTTTAAGAGATCTGCGCCAATCATGCTCATCGGGATTTTCATTCTTCTCATATGAAGCATAATAGATGCGTGTAATCTTCTCTTGTCAAAATTAATTACCAGTTTCCGAGTTTCGTTCTTTGATTTTTCCATCTTTAGTCCTCCTATTTTTACGAGAAAAAGATTCCTCGCTTTTTAAGTATAAGTTTTCTAGCAACATATTAATTATAACATTTTAGAAGTAGAAAATCAAATTTTTGCCTGATTTTTCAACGACTTTCGGTCGCATTATTCTATTTTTTTCGACAAAATGTTTTTTGAATTAAATATAAAAAAATTAATAAAATTTACTAAATAATTAATTTTGATTTTTAAAAAAAGAAAGGACAAAATCAATGCACTCTAGTAATTTAAAATCTAAGAAAATTATAGTTATAGAACTTGGATTCTTTATTATTGGATTTATTATAATTTGTATAAAATTATTTTATGTACAAATTATTAAAGGATCTGAATATTCTATTGCTGCTGCAGAACAATTAAATGCAAGTAGAACTATTAATGCAAATAGAGGAATTATCTATGATAGTAATGGAGAAATTTTAGCTCAAAGCAGTACTGTTTATACAGTTACAGTAAATCCAGTAAAAATCTCAAGTGAAAATAAAGAAAAGGTTGCCTCAAAATTATCCGAAATTTTTGAGCTTGACTATAACGAAACTTTAGAAAAAGTAAATCAAAATGTTGCAATTGTAAATATTGCAAAAAAAGTTGAAAAAGAAAAAACAGATATATTAAGAGTTTGGATGGATGAAACTGGAATATTAGATGGGATAAATATTGATGAAGATACAAAAAGATATTATCCTTTCGGAAACCTAGGTTCTCATATTATTGGATTTTGTGGAAGTGATAATCAAGGATTAGATGGTATAGAAGCCAAATATGATGATATATTATCAGGTAAAAATGGAAGTATTTCTCAAGCACAAAATGCTAAAGGTGCAACTATTGGTGAAGATGGTGAAATATACTCATCTCCTACTTCTGGAAATAGTATAGTTTTAAGTATTGACTCTACTATTCAATCTGTTGTAGAAAAATATTTAGAAGAAGCTTGTATTGACAATGTTTGCACAGATGGTGGATCAATTATTGTTATGAATCCTAAAAATGGTGATGTGTTAGCTTTAGCTAATTATCCAAACTATAATTTAAATGAACCTTATACGATAAACAATAACGAATTGCTTGCAAATTGGGATAACTTAGACTCTCAAGAAAAATCAACATATCTGCAAGCAATGTGGAGAAATAAAGCAATTTCAGATACATATGAACCAGGTTCAACTTTTAAATTAGTAACAGCATCTGCTGCAATTGAAGAAGGTATTGTAACAGATATTGATAAACCTGGACAATTCACTTGTACTGGTGGAATTGAAATTGCAGGAACTAGAATTAAATGTTGGAGATATTATCGTCCACATGGTTCAGAGAGTCTAAGGCAAGCTTTAATGAATTCTTGTAACCCTGTATTTATTGGACTTGGGCAGCAGATTGGTGTTTCAAAATATTATGAATATCTAGAAAAATTTGGATTTTTAAGAAAAACAAATATTGATTTATATGGTGAAGCAAATAGTATTTTTTTATCAGAAGACAAAGTAGGACCCGTTGAACTTGCAACAATTTCATTTGGTCAAAGATTTGAAGTTACACCTATTCAAATGGCAACAATGGTTGCAACTATTGCAAATAAAGGTAAATATGTTCAGCCTCGATTAGTTACTGCAACTATTAATTCTGAAACTGGTGAAAAAACAGAAATAGCTCCTGTTTATGGTGATCAAGTTATATCAGAAGAAACTGCTGAAAAAGTTTTAAGTATGATGAATTCTGTTGTATCAGAAGGCACTGGAAAAAATGCTCAAGTAGCAGGATATTCAATTGGAGGAAAAACTGGAACCTCTGAAGATGGTGTAAATACTGGAAAATATGTAACATCATTTGTCGGAGTAGCACCAACAGAAGATCCTGAGGTTATAATTTTAATAGCACTTTACAACCCAACAGGAGAAGGTGGACATCAAGGCGGTGGAGTTGCAGCACCTATTGCAGGACAAATTTTAGGTGAAATATTGCCATATTTAGAAGTAAAGAAATCTGAAGAAACTGAGGCTCCTACTACCCCAACACCAAATGTTGTAGGCATGAACCTAAAAGATGCAAAAGAAGCATTAGAAGGTTTTGAAATTCAAATTGAAAATGAAGAATCTACAAACAATGATTCAATTGTTTATAAACAAATTCCTGAAGAAGGCATAAGTTTAGAATCTGGAGGTACTGTTATACTTTATTGTGAATAAAATAAATCATATAGTATTTACTAATAAAAAACTAGGAAAGATTTAACTCCTTCCTAGTTTTTAAATTTTATCTTTCAATTCTACCGCAAGCGATTTTTGTTCCAGAATTTCCACTTGGCTGAGTTGTAAAATCATCTGGAGAATCATGAATAATAACAACTTTTCCTAATATATCTTTAATCTTAAATTTATCTATCAAAACATTCATATATGCATAACCATCATTTTCAATTAAAGGTGGTAAATCTCCCATATGAAATGGATGTGGACAATTAGTAGGATTTAAATGAGTTTTCGCATTTTCAAATTCATCATTTGAAGTTCCTGTACAAGAATTTCCTTCATGTATATGAAATCCAAAAAATCTGCCTTTACAATTATTTTTAGATTGTGGTAATCCATTGATTTTAGCTGTAACTATTACACCTTTATTAGTTTCTTGAAAATTAACAACTCCTTTTATATTAGGATATAATCTGCCTCCTCTTATATTAGCTCTTGCAGTATTAATATTATTATAGAACATATAATACACCTCAAATCATTATGAATTTATAACATAATATTCAAAAAATTATAAAAAAGTGAAAAAAATGCATCCTCAAACATTAGAAATATAATCTAACATTTGAAGATGCATTTATCTCAAATTATTATTTAAAATAAATCTAAAAATTTATCCCAAAGTTTTCCTAAAAAACTTTTTTCTTTTGTATCTGTAGTAGATGAAGGACTAACCTCCACATAATCCTTTGTATCTAATGAAACATATACTGTTTGTTTATTAGTTAATTTTTGCATTCCTAAGTTCACTGCTGCAGCAGTCTCTATATTATTTAAATTCAAACTATTTTGAATATTAACAGAAATCTGGCTATTTTCTTTTTCTAAAGAAGCTATTTGTTTTTCTAATCCTTGAACTTCTGAAAATGATTCATTAATTTGTACATTTCTATACACTATTAATAAAAGGCATCCTAAAGCTAAAATAAGTATAATAGTAAAATTAAATTTTGCCATTTTTGTTTCTTGTTCCATCATTTTTTTCTTAGACATTTTTGGACTTTTCTTTGGTTTCTTAGCTTTTTTTGTTTCCTTTTTAGGAATATCATATTCAGTTAATTTTCTAGGACTAGTTTCATATTGATACATTCCTATTCTCCTTTAAAACTTAAATTTAAGCTTTTTCAAAAATTCTTAATTTAGCGCTTCTGCTTCTTGAATTTTCTTCTTGCTCTTCTTCGCTTGGAAGTATTGGTTTTTTAGTAATAATTTTTCCTTTTTCGACTTTTCCACACATACAATATGGAAGTCCCGGTGGACATGTACAAACACCTTGAGCTTGTACAAATGCTTCTTTTACTGCTCTATCTTCTAAAGAATGAAATGTTATAACACATAACCTTCCACCAGTTTTTAAACAATCTATACAATCTTCTATGCAATCATATAATGGTTTTATTTCATTATTTACTTCAATTCTTAATGCTTGAAATGTTCTTTTTGCAGGATGTCCACTATTTTTTAATGGAACTGACTTTTCTATAATTTTTACTAATTGTGAAGTAGTTTCAATTTTATTCTTTTTTCTTTCTTCACATATATTTTTTGCAATTCTTCTAGAGAATTTTTCTTCACCATATTCATAAATAATTTTTGCTAAATCTTCTTCAGAATATGTATTTACAACCACTTCAGCATCTAATTTTTGAGACTTGTCCATTCTCATATCAAGCTTAGCGTCTTGCATATAACTAAATCCTCTATTTTTTTCATCTAATTGATATGAAGAAACTCCTAAATCAAGTAAAATTCCATCTACTCTATCAATTTCTAAATCTTCTAAAATTTCTTTTATATTATCATGATTACCATGAACATATTTTACATTCTCATAGTCTTTTAGCTTTTCTTTAGCAGCAGCTAAAGCATCTTCATCTCTATCAATTCCAATAAGTAATCCTTTTGGAATTTTTTTAAGAATTTCTATACTATGACCTGCACCACCTAAAGTTCCATCTACATATATTCCATCAGGTTTTATATTTAATCCTTTAATTACTTCATTTAATAAAACCGGTTTATGATTAAATTTCAAATCTATCCCTCATTTTTGATTTTATAATGTCATTTTGTATAAAATAAGCGAGAAAGTTTTCTCTCGCTGAATTTTCTTCTTTCGGGAGGTTTTGCCCTCCCGAACTTTTTCTTTAGTAATTTTAAAATTTTTTCTTTCGTATTTTAAAAATCTTTTGTATTTATATAATTTTAACTGATGTAAATTATATACATTTATCTTTAGTAATTACAAAATCTTTTGTAATTCTCTTTATAAAATCTTTTGGGTTTTACATACTTTAGGTATGATTTTTCTTTTGTAATCTTAAAAATTTTATCTTTTGTATCCTAATTTTTTATCTTTTGTGCAATATATAATAATAAATTATATACCTAGCATCTCCATTTTTTCTGCAATTTCATCAGCAGAAATATTATCATCACATTCTTTCCACTTTTCTTTGCTCCAAATCTCAACTCTTGAATTCATTCCAACAATTACAACATCTTTAACTAATGAAGCAAATTCTCTTAAGTTACTTGAAATCAAGAATCTACCTTGTTTATCTATTTCACAATCCATAGCACCTGCAAAGAAAAATCTAGTAAATGCTCTTGCATCTTTATTTGAAATAGGAAGTGCACTAAGTTTTTCTTCAAATTTTGCCCATTCAGTAGTAGAAAAAGCAAACAAACATCCATCTAAGCCTTTGGTTATTATAAACTTTTCACCTAAGTCTTCTCTAAATTTTGCAGGCATTATCAATCTACCTTTTGCATCTAGAGAATGCTCATATTCACCAATTAGCAATAGATTTACCTCCTCTCACTTATCTACCACTTCGTGACACTTCTCTCCACTTCACCTAAATTGTAATATATAACATTTTATTTTGCAAGAGTTTTTTGAAAATTTTTTAATTTTTTTTCAAAAGGTCAAAAAAAGACATAGATTAATAATAAAATTTACCATTAATCTATGTCCTATTTAACTACTAAAAATTAACTTTTTTATTAATAATTACCAGCAATAATATCTAAATTAGCTAATAAAGAATCTTCTGTTATCTCTCCTTCAATTTGATTTGATTTTGTTCCATCTGCTTCTAAGAATATCAAAGTTGGAAGCTTTGAATAATTATAATATTCTGATGCTAAATTTTGCGTATCATAATAAACTTGGAAAGAATAATTGCAATTTGCTATAGTATCAACAATATTTGCAGATTTTTCTTCTGTATTTATTATTAAAAAAGTCACATCACTTTTATACTCATTATATACTTTTTCTATCATTTCTACTACTTCAAATGAATAGTCTGTATCTGAACTCCAAAAAACTAAAGCTATTGGTGTTCCTTCAAAATTTGAAATACTAAATTCATTTCCATTTTCATCATAAAAAACAAATCCTTCTGGTTTATTTTCTTTAGCTGAATTTGTTGTATTAGTATTTGCTATATTTTCATTTGAATTATTATTTGAAATTTTTGAATAAGCAAAGATACCTATCGCCAAAACTAAAAATATAATTGCAAAAACTAAAAATCCTATACTCTTTTTACTCATTTGTATACCTCCTAACTCTTTAGACTATTTAATTTTATCATATACTTATAAGTAGTTCAAGTTCTAATTTACATTCATAATATCACAAAAATTTACAAGACTCTTAACATAATTTGTTATAAATATTTCATTTATATTTCAAACATGTTAAATTTAGCTAAAATTTCAAATTTTATGCAGGAAAAATGTTGACTTTTGGCTATTTTGAAAATATAATAAGCATAAATTAAATCAACTATGGAGGTACTAAAGTTTTACAATGCAAAATCAACCTTTTGAAACACAAAGCTATAACCAAATGACTGATGACAGGTTACTTGAATTAATTCAACTTGGTGATAACGATGCACTTGATTTTATCATGAATAAATACAACAATATAGTAAATATGAAAGCAAGCAAATTTTTTGCTGTTGGTGTTGAAAAAGAAGATATTATTCAAGAAGGAATGATTGGTTTATATAAAGCTACTCAATCTTACAATGGAACTAAAAAAAATTCTTTTAAAAGTTTTGCTAATATGTGTATTGAAAGACAATTAATCACAATGATCAAAAGTGCAAACAGGCAAAAAAATATTCCTTTAAATTCAGCTTTTTCGTTAAATACACCTATTTATGATGAAGGAGACTCTGATATTATTGAAATATTAGATACAAATTTAGTTGAAGACCCGTTAGAAACTATTGCTAATAAAGAATATGTTTCACAAATTGAATCAAAAATTGATGAAAATTTAAGTGATTTTGAAAAAAAAGTTCTTAAACATTATAAACAAGGAAAATCTTATGCAGATATTGCAAAAGAAGTTGATAGTAAAGTTAAATCTGTAGATACTGCTATTCAAAGAATTAGGAAAAAAGCTCATAAAATAAAGAGTCAAATAGATGGATAAAACCCTTAAAATTACTTAAGGGTTTTAAATTTTCTATTTAGTTATTTGTTCAGCTTCTATCTCTTCTGCTTTTTCTTGAGAAATATATCCGCTTTCAACCATTTTTTCTAAAACTACACTTTGACGTTGCTCAGCTAAACTTAAATTCACTTTTGGTGAGTAAACACTTGGAGCATTTGGAACTCCAGCTAAAAGTGTTGCTTCATAATCAGTTAATTCAGATGGCTTTTTATCATAATATCCAACAGATGCATCATAAATTCCATAATAACCTGATCCATAAAAATTTGTGTTTATGTATATTTCTAAAATCTCATCTTTTGAATATAAATCTTCTATATCTAATGCAACATATATTTCTGCAACTTTTCTACTAAAATGTTTTGCTTGAGTAAAATATAAATTTTTTGCAATCTGTTGAGTTATTGTACTTCCACCTTCTGTTAAATCTAATGTTCTAATATTAGTAACTATAGCTCGTCCTATAGAGAGTAAATCTACACCATTATGTTCATAAAATCTTTTATCTTCAACTGCAACAACTGCTTGAATAAAGATATCCGGAACTTCATCAATTGTCGTAAAATTTTCCTCAGATTGAATTTCGGAAAATTTATCTTGTATTGATTCTTCTGCAATCGCTTCTTTATACATATCATAACCTTTTATCCATGTATATCCAACTACACCAATAATTACAACTAAAATAACTAATAATATAATCTTTATCTTTTTCTTCATTTGCATCACCTATTTCTTATGTTAAAACTTGTATTATTATATTATAATTTTTATTTCTATTCAACGATAGAATACATTATTAATAAAAAATTAAAAATTTTTTTATAAATTATACAAACATTTACAATTCAAATCATAATATAAAAATATTTTTAATTATTTAACATTAAAAAATTCTTTTAGTTTTTTAATAATTTTTGTAAAACGACTTTCTTTTATTGGTACTAAAGATATATCGGTTTGTATTGTCTGGTATTGTTTACTTTTTGTTTGATTATAACTTTTAAATAAATTATCAGGGTTATACTTTTCTTTGGATTCAGCTTGGCGTTTTTGTTCATTAGTTTTAAATATTTCTTTTAATTTGTTTTTTTCTTCATCTGAATTACACCAATAATTTAAATGAATTAGTGCAATAATAGATAAAGATTCTTTTTTTATATTCTGTTGTTTTAAATCGATTTTTAAATTATATTTAGGATTATAATCTGGACTTTTCTCTTCTTTTATCATCTCAAATAAGTATGCTGGCATTTTTTTTATATACTCTTCTCCTAATAAATTTAATATGCTATAAACCTCAGAATACATCTCTTGTGTTTGTATATTCATTCCTATTCTCCACCTTTAAATTCAGTTTCTATTTGAGAATATGTTTTTTCTTCTTTTGTTCTACTTATTACTTTATAAGCTTTAGATAAATCTCCTGAACTCAAACCTATATCTTCATATGCTTTTTTTAAAATTTTCAATTCATCTGTATGTGTACTACTTACAATTGTTTTATTTTCTGTTACTGCTTTTTCATGCTCTATCATATCACGCAATACTTGTTCTGCCTTCTTATTAATTTCATCCCTCTTTTTAGGGCTCATTATTTCTTTTTTCATTTCATTTTGTAGTTGAACTAATCTGTCAAAATTTTCTTTTCCTACAGTTCTATATAACTCTTGTTCATTTCCACATCTAGCTTCTAATATTTGATTCTCAAATCTATCAAAAAATTCATTATTACATTCAAGACTAATTACATCATAATCGTTTTCATCATATAAATCATATCCTAATTTTTTTAATTCCGGAAATATTCTTTTATGTAATATAATACTATGTATACATTCTGATTCTATTGTATTTTCACCTGAATCTCCAAAATCGCAAAATCCTGTTTTTTCTTCATATTCCCCTGTTTCAGGATTTATTCTTCTAGTTTTTTCTGCAGAATGTAACATCTCATGAACTAATACTCCTAATTCTTTTCTTTTATCATATAATCTTAAAAAAATATGGTCTTGATATTTATCATTTTCTTCATTACTCAACAAAGTAATTACAAAAGAACTCTTTATTCCAAATTCTTTTTGCAAATCAAGGTCATCTGTTTTCACACCGACTCAACTCTTCTTTTAAATTTTCATAGGTTGAGTACTTTAAATTAAACTTAGCTCTAACATCTTTTTCCATATTATCAATTGTATCCATATATTCTTTTACAAATGGTTTTCTATCTATATCCTTACCCAAAGTTTCATCTAATCCATACTTTTCTATAATTGATAATAAAAGCGATAAATCAACACCATTAAACATTGATTGCATTTTTAAATCTAAAGTATTAAACTCTCCCTGTAATTCTACTGATTGTAATTCTTGATCTAGTTTTTTTCTTTCATCTACAGTTAAATCTTCTTTTATCTGTTCTATAAGTTTAAACTGTAGTTCAACTTTTTTCTTTTTAACTTGTTCTTCTACTTCTAATTTTTCTTGCTCATATTCTTTAATTATTTGTTGTTCTAAAGATAAATCATCAGTTTTATCCTGACTGCTTTTTAAAAACTCTTCTAATTCTTCAACAGTAAATCTAGCATGTACGACAACTCTACTTAAATTTTGTTCAAATTTACTTCTAAACTTTTCTCCATATACCTTACAGTACACATCAATTAAATCTTTTTTTAATTTATCATCTATCTTTATTTTATACTTTTCATATAGTCTTTTGTCCATGTTTTATATTCCCCAAATTCATTTTTATATATGACAATTTTATTATAACATTTAGTTCAAAAAATTTCATCAAAAATTTAAAAATACACTTTAAAATTATCCTCTAAATTTTAAAGTGTATTTTACTTTAATTTTTCTCAATTTGAAATTTTAATTTTGCTTTAAATAAATCTCCATCTATTACTATTTTAAATTCTCCATTCTGTATTTCCGTAAGGCTTTTAGAAATTGAAAGTCCTAACCCGTTTCCTTCTGTTGTTCTTGATTTTTCTCCTCTTACAAATCTTTGCATTAATTCTTCTTCACTTATATTTAGTTTTTCTTTAGAAATATTTTTTATTTCAATATTTACAAACTTATTATCTGTAATAACATCAATATAAACCCTTGAGTTTTCTAAAGCATATTTAGTAATATTTTCAAATAAATTTTCTATAACTCTATACATATATCTACTATCAGCTTTTATGTATATTTCTTCTTCAGGAATACTTTTTACTATATCTAATCCTTTTTCTTTAAATTTATCTTCGAACTCTCCTATTGATTGATTTATAAGTTCGGATATGCTTAAAGTTTCTAAATTTAATTTTATATTTCCAGAAGAAGCTTTTGAAGCTTCAACTAAATCTTGTATCAATCTTTTTAACCTTTGTGATTTACTATCTAAAATTTCAAGATATTCTTTAGCTTTATCATTTTCAATATTTTCTTTTTTTAATAAATCTACATAATTTATAATTGAAGTAAGTGGTGTTTTAATATCATGTGATACATTTGTTATTAATTCTGTTTTTAATCTTTCGCTTTTAACTCCCTGCTCTACTGCATTTTCAAATCCGTTTGATATATCATTTACATAAGAAATCATATTATGAAACTCACTTGAAAATTCTTCTTTTTTTAAGATTTCAGTTTTATTTCCTTCATATATTAATTTTAAGTGATTTTCAATTTTTTTCAAATAATTTATTCTTTTTATTATTCCATAAAAAGCCCATATTGTAATTACTATATCAATCAAAATTCCAAAGTTAGAAGCAACAGCTGGAAACATTATCATTGCAAAAACATATAAAATAATTAAAAATGCTAATTTTACTGTTAAGTTTGCATTCTCATAAAGTTCCTTTTTTATTTGTTTTAATATATGATAAAACCATTTAAAGAACTTGCCTGTCAAAGTTGTTTTTATTAAAGATTTAGCTTTGATTCTTTTAATTAATGTAACTACATTTATTAAAAGAATAACATATCCGTACTAAATAAGCTGTTATCCAATTTCCAATAATCATATTTAAATTTAAAATAGAATCATTATAAGATGTATATTCTAAAATAGCAATAACTCCTGAAATTGCAATACATGAAATAAAAAATAATATTTCATATGGAAGCTTATCTAAATCATTTATATCAATTTCTTCTTTTCCGTTTCGTATGTCCAATTGAAATAACTAAATAAATTATCATTGATAATAAGAGCAATGTGCAAACTGGTATAAGAACTGGAGCACAATAACTCATAAAAGTCATACTGTCTAACATATTTATAAATTCTTTTTCATTTGCCGTTATATAACTAGTAACAATATATTCATCTTCATAGTAATATCCATATGACATACCATCTTCACTTAAAATATAATTATTTTCGTCATAATCTTCTCTAGAATTAGAATAAAATTCATAAAAAAATGAAAATGCAATCAGAAAAATCATAATCGGAATTAAAACATAACAAACTCCTCTTAAGAATTTACTGTTTCTCATAAGATTTCCCCCTTACTATTAATTATCTAAATTTTCAATTTTATATCCTATACCCCAAATTACTTTTAAATATTTTGGTTCTTTTGGATTTATTTCAATCTTTTCTCTAATATGTCTTATATGAACAGCTATAATATTTTCAGCTCCATAACATTCCTCATTCCATACATTTTTATAGATTTCTTCGATTGAAAAAACTTTTCCTTTATTTTTAAGTAAAAATTTTAAAATATTAAATTCAGTTGCTGTAAGCTTAATATCTTTTCCATTTGCTGCAACTGTTTTAAGTTCATCATTCAATACTAAGTCACCTGATCTATATGTACTTTGGCTATCTTCAATAGTTCCAAGACTTGTATAACGTCTAATATTTGCATTAACTCTAGCTATTAATTCTGCTGCATTAAATGGTTTTGTTATATAATCATCTGCTCCTAAATTTAAACCTTTTATTTTATCTTCATCTTCTGATTTGGCAGAAAGCATTATAACTGGAATTGAATTTTTCTCTCTTATTTTTTCTAAAACTTCCATTCCATCCATTTCTGGCATCATAATATCTAAAATTGCTAAATGGATTAAATTATTGTTTAATATTTCTAATGCTTTTTTTCCATTTTCTGCTTTTAAAACATTATATCCTTCTTCTGACAAATAAATTTCAATTGCTTTTACAATTTCTTTATCATCATCACATACCAAAATATTATACATATATTTCTCCCCTTTCTAATGGCAACATTATACCAGATTTTTATTAATATAAAAGAAATATTTTATTAATTTTTTCTTAAACTATTGATTATATTAAAATTTTTGAATAAAATATCTATTATACAAATTTCGACATGGAGTAATTATGAGAAAGAAGAAAAAAAGTTTATTACAAAGAATATATAAAAAAAGAAGATTATATATATTAATAATTTTAATTGTAGCAATAGTAGCCTTATGTATATGGATATATCAAGAAAAAAATTCAGTTGAATCTGCCACTAAAACAATTGGATACACTAGTGAATTAGGAAATGATAATCAATTATCTGAAAAAGCTCCTGAACCCGAACCTGAGCCAGAACCAGAACTTGCAGATGGACAAACTCTAGTTCCAAATGCAGATGGATATACAACAACTTTTACAACTTTAAGTTCACAATATCCTAAAACATATATTGAATATAAACAAAATTTAGGTTCTTGGGCAGAAAATAGCTATTGGGGCGGAACAATGACTGAAAATGGATGCGGAATTACTGCAATTTCAATTATAGCAAGCGGATATGGTTCTACTATTACACCAGAAGATCTAAGAGAAAAATATTATCCTCATTTAGACTCTTCTAAAATAGAACGTTCTATAAATTCACTTGGAATTGAATGTACAGAATTTTACTTTGATTCATCTGTAATAAATACAAAATACATATCTGATTGGCTAAAAACTGGAAGACCTGTTTTAGTTTGTTTAGACAGTTCAAAAGAAAATATCTGGACAGAAGCTTCACATTATATGGTAATTTTGGATATAAATGAAAATGGAGAATTTTATATCTCAAATCCAAATGGATTAGACGGAACAGAAAAAGCCTCTGGATGGTATGACCCAAGTGAAGTTGTACCTCATGTAGCAAAAATATTATTTATTGAAAGTTATAAATAGCAAAAAGCTTGAAACTCAGTGTTTCAAGCTTTTTTATCTAAACTGGACTCTTCAAATGTTTATCTTTATATTTTTCATAATCATCCTCTATATTTCCAACAATTTCTTCTAAAATATCTTCCATTGTAACTATTCCTATTACAACATTTTTATTTTCTACTATTGCAAGATGTTCTTTATTATTTTTCATTTCATTAAATAACAAATCTAATCTTTTTCCACTAGACACTTTTATACAAGGCTTAATAATTTTATCTAAAGAAAAAGTTTTATTATCTATCATATTTTGCAATAAATTTTTTACATTTATTATTCCAATAATATTTTTACCATCTATATCAAAAACAGGAATCCTTGTATGTCCTTGTTTTATTATTTCTTTAATCTCTTCTCCTGTACTATTGATATTAATTGCCTCAACATCTTTTATATCTATCATTATATCTTTTGCTGTTATCTCATCAATCTTTAAATAATTAGATAAAATTTCACTTTCTTGATTTGAAATTACTCCTTTTTCTTTACCTACTTGTACAATTCCTTTAATCTCACTATTTTTATATGAAATAATTTTTTTTCTTTCAACATTAAATATTCTCATAATTACATTTTCAGTTGAATTTAAAAAGTATTTTAATGGTTTAAAAATAATTGAAATCATATGTACAAAATTTGCAGTATGTAAAACGATTTTCTTTTTATTTTTTATAGCAAAAGTTTTAGGAATTATTTCTGCAAAAACATATAATACATATGAAAGTACAAGAACTGTTATCATTATAACAATATATTTTACAAAATATGCAGTTCCTTGAAGTAATGTATTAATATTTTTATATATAGGATTTGCTATAATTTCAACAATAACAGCACCAAGCCATAAATCTAAAAATGCTAATCCAAATTCTATCGAATATATAAAAGAACTTGAATTTTTCAAAAATAATTTTATATTTTTCACTTTATTTTTATTTTTAATTTCATTAAAATCAAAATCTTTTTCTGATATTGATAAATAAGCTGTACTAATTGCATTCATGCAAGCCATTATAATAAATATAATTATGCTTGTTATAATTTCTAAATAAACCATTTTATTCCTCCGTCTAATTTTATCTCACACTACCATTATAAAAATTTTTTTCTTTGTTTGCAATTAATTTTCATATCTTTTTTATATAAAAATAATTTTATTAAATTTTAGACTTTAGAATAAAATTTCAAAAAGCTATTCAGACACCTAAATAGCTTTTAATTTTCCACATTTTTTCCTTAGTTTGTTTATAACCTTCTTCAAAAAGTTCTGGCATTCTTTCTATGTCAAGTAAAGAAACATTTTCTAATTTTATAGAATGTAAAAAATCAATATTTTCAAGTTCGTGTCTTGTTAGTTCTTCATTTATAAGTTCTAAAGATCTTCCAAAAATATCAATTAGTCCACCACAACATCTATTTGTAGTATCACTTATAAAATCAATACTTAAAATTTTATCACAATTAATAGCTTTAAGTTCAACCCATGGAACATTTTCTTTTATTCCTCCATCTAAAAGTTCTGTATCTAAGTATTCACATGGAATAAACATACCAGGAAAACTAGAACTTGCTCTTACTGCATTTCCAATAGATTCACTTGAAATATATTTTTCATATTTAGTTTCTTTATCAATATTGCAAGAATTAAATACAAATAGTTTTCCTGTTTTACTATCAACAGCTGGAATCAACAATTCTTTTTCTATATCATTTATATTGTAATATCCTTTTTGATTACAAACTTTATTTACAATTTTTTCAATTACTTCCCCACTTTTTAAACCTCTAATAATAAGTTGCCTTTTAGAAATTACTCCCCAAATTATTGTAAATATATTTTTCCAATCAATATATTTAATTTTTTTAGCATATTCTTTAAAAAAATCATACATCTGACTAGAATTATAGCCACATGCATATAAAGCTGCAACTATACTTCCAGCAGATGTTCCAGCAATTGCATTAAAATTAATATTTTCCTCTTCTAAAGCTTTTATTGCTCCAATGTGAGCTACTCCTTTAATTCCACCACCTGATAAACAAAGTCCTAATTTCATAAAATACATCCTTTCAAAAATAAGATTCTTAAACATCTTACTTTTATAATTTTTATATAATATGAAACTTAGAATTAATAAGTTATAACAGATGTTGAAGTTTGCCCCATTCCAACAACTTCATTCATAAGTGTATTCCAAGTATTTCTTCCAACTATTCCATCAGCTGTTAACCCATTTTTTCTTTGATAACTTACAACAGATGAATATGTTCTATTTCCAAAAATTCCATCTAATCCGCCTGTATTATATCCTAAATTATTTAAACAATCTTGAGCAACACAAACATAAACTCCTCTACTACCAGTTCTTATAACAGGATATCCACTAACAGTCTGTCTTTCATCAAAATGTACCCATGAAGGTGTAAGATAACCGTGGCTCTACATAGTTCCATATTCCAGAACTTTCAGCTAAATTTCTCATATTAGCTCTTCCAGAATTAGTTAAATTTTGACCAACATCAAATGCCAAGCCTGCATAATGTTGTGACTGTTTACCATGACCACCTTCCCATGGTCTTTTAAAAGCATATCCTACATAAATTCCTCTTCCATATAAATATCTAAAACTATTCCATGCTTCCATACATCTTAAATCAGTCCACAAAATATTTGAATTACTTGAGCCACTAAATTCATCTACAGTCAAAGTCCTATTAGATATATAAGGCATAGCGCTTGTTCGCTCTCTATAAAAAACTTCCATGCGGTTAGTAGAATTATTATATACTAAAATCTTAGCCATTTTATCATCCTTTCTTAAAAAAATTAGGCTAAAAATTATTCTATAATAATTTAGCCTATGATTTTAATATATAATATTCTAGTCATATTTTTATGTGAATTTTATTTGTTTATTATAAATATCGATTTTTTACAATATATATAGAAAATGATATAATAATAATGTATCCATATTAATACCCTATAATTATCAGATTCAACTTAGATTCATTTAAGGAGGAAAAAATGAAAGAAGTAAAACGGTTAATAAAAGTGCAAGTAGTTAGGAAATCAGAAGGAAGCATTAACTTCTATCCTATTGGGTTTAAATTAGGAGTAGCTGATGTATCCGGATGTACTGCTATTGAGTTTAAAAATGACACTCCTCTGTCAACCATTAACAAATCCGGTTTAATAAATATTTTAAATGATTGTCTAATTGGAGATCCTTTGGTAAAATGGGAATATAACTCAAATTCAAATAAATCTACTTTCAAGTTATATTTACCCGATTACCAAACAGATACCGTAATATTTGACAGAGCAATCGAAAATATAGAATTTATTGACCTCTGGATCAAGAAATGGTATGCATTATATAATTTCAAAAAAGAGTTATATATGTTGACACTGGAAGAAGCTCCTACTCACGAACAAGAAATGGCATTAAAAAATTTGAGAGAGCGATATGTTGAGCTTGAAATTCAAGTGAATCGGTTTTGGGATAAGTTAGATAGAATGGGTTTAACAATAGATATAAACACTTTAGTAAATCCCATGTACCTGTTCATCATCCCTACCGAGAAATTAAAAAATGCCGTTTATGAGTGCAAAAGCTCCGGCGTGGACTGGCTCACGCCAAATGTCTGCATGGCAAGAAGTAAAGAAGCAATTTTAAATCTGATAAATACATATTATAGGGAGGATGAGACTTTTGAATAAAAGTCAAACACACCAGCAAGAGATTACCTCTTGCTGGCGTGTTAACTTTTTTATAACAAAAAATATTTTAAACTTTTGCAATTTTTATATAAATTAAATTTTCCTCTAATTTTTTATTATCATACTTTTTTATCTCCAAATATCTCCATTTATATGTTTTATTAAAGCCATAATAAATGCATTTCTTGTTAAGTCTATTCTTGAGATAACGTCTTTTGTTAAGAAACTTATTCCACCTTTTCCTTTTCCTAAATCTTGACCTTTAAAAATTTTATCCATAACTTTTCCAAGCTCAGTAGCTCTTATTTCATCCATATATCTATCTGGAATTTGAAATCCTTGACTTGTTCCAACACTCTGAACTCCGTTTTTATCCTCTATTACAACTGCATTTATATCTATCCACTCTCCACCAAGTAAATTTGTAATTCCAGCTTCTGATGCCACAAAAAAATCTGCTTCGATATTATTTTCTTTAGCATACTGTTTTAAATTCTTAACTCTATTTTTAGCTCCTTTAAAAATCTCTTCATTTATAGGTTGATTACTTACTTCTGAACTAACTGGTACACCTTCTATCTCCACATCTTTAAAATAATTTTCAAAAGCCTCTTTTGCTCCTTCAATTTTACCTGGATTTTTCGTTCCCATTAAAATTTTCATATCTTACATCTCCCTTATATATCTATATATTTCTCCCCAATTATATAGAACTTTTATGTATTCATTTTCTTCTAAATCATATGTTGCTGCATCTTTTAAATAAATTGTTTTTATTTTTTCTTTTGCAATATTACTACAATGCTCATAAGAATCATCTATCATAATATCAATATTTTCTTTAACACAAACTTCAGCTTTATCCTTAACACCAAAATAACTTTTACTAAAAATATCTAAATCATTTTCTTTTAAAATATCTTCTGTTAGTTTTATCATATCTTTGTTTATGCCACCTCTTGCAGTTATTAGTATTAAATCATGTCCATCTTCTTTTAATAATTTTAAAATTCTTTTCGCTCCTGGCATAAGATTAGATTTTTCAATCATTTTTTTATGATATTTTTCTAGAAAGCCTTTTCTTTCTTCATCTGTCCAATTGAATCTTTTCTTCCAACTTATATTTTTATTATCAACTTTACTATTTTTCTTTAAATCAAAAATATCATATAATTCTTGATTAATTCTCCATTCTTTTTCTGAATCAAATACAACACCATCTAAATCAATGCCTATTCTCATTTTATTTCTCCTTTAATAATTTTATTAAAATTTTTTTACTTAAACTTTTTTATAATGAAATTACACCAAATTGTACCTTCAGCTTTTCTTTTTGTGCTTGGAATAGTTTCAAAATAATCGATAATTTTGGCATTTTTACTAGATTCATTTAATATTTTTATCATCTCATCTTTAGTTAAATAATTATAATATTTATTTTCTTTTATTTCATAATCTGTCCCCTTTTTAAATGAAGTATAAATTACTCCATTAGTTTTCAAAGCATCTATCATTTTATCAAGAACATCATGTAGATTCTCTTTTTCAACATGCAATATCGAAGAACAAGCCCATATTCCATCATAAACATTTACATCATTTAATTCATCAAATTTCATACAGGTTACTTCTTGATTTATATACTTACTAGCTAATTTACACATTTCTTCTGAGCCATCTATTGCTTTAACTTTATAACCATTTTCAATAAAATATTTGCTATCTCTACCAGAGCCACACCCAAAATCTAAAATATATGCACCTTTAGATAAATGTTTTAAAAATCTATCATAGTTTTCTTGAAAATTTCCAACTAAAGTTTGCTCACAATACATTTCTGCATTTTTATTATAATATTCTAAAGTATTATATTTTTCTTCCATAACTTTTCTCCTAAATTATTTATGTAAAAAATTATAACATTTTAATTTAAAAATGTATATAAAAAAGCGTAAACTTTTGTGTCTTTTGATTGACATAAAAAAACTGATGTGATAGTATCAAAACATAGATTTTGATGTGTTTTAAAAGGAGGTAAGATCAATGCCAATGTTATATATAATTACTGGTCCTGCAGGTGTCGGAAAAAGTACAATTTCAAAAGAAATAGCACATACTAAAAATAAATCTGCTCTCGTTGAAGGAGATGATATTTATCATCAAGTTATAGGTGGATATAATCAAGCTTGGAAAGATAAAAATCATTTAGAAACTTTTTGGAAAGTTTGTACAAATATAATTAAAATCTATTTAGAAGATGAATTTGATGTTGTTTTTAATTACATAGTTACACCAAAAGATTTAGAATATTTAAGAACTACTTTTAAAGATTATATTGTTAAATTCGTTGTTTTAATGGCAGATGATATAACTTTACTTGCAAGAGATTCAGAAAGGCCTATAGATTCACAAATGAAAGAACGCTGTATAGAGCTTTTAAATATGTTTAAATCAAATGAATATGATTCAAACAATATATTAGATACATCTCATTTATCAATTGATGAAACTGTTAGAACAATTGAAAATGAAGATAGATTTATTTTATGGGAGTAATATTATGGATAATTTACAATATTTGAATAAAATTTTAGAAGTAAAAATTGATAGACCTATTGGAACAAAATATAAAAATTATGAAACCATCTACCCTATTAATTATGGATATGTTCCAAATACAATAAGTGGAGATGGTGAAGAATTAGATTGTTATATTTTAGGAATATATGAGCCATTAAAAACTTTTAAAGGTAAATGTATTGCTATAATACATAGAACAAATGACGATGATGATAAATTGGTTTTAGCACCTTTAGATAAATCTTATACAAACACTGAAATAAGAGCTTTAACTGATTTTCAAGAAAGGTATTTTGAAAGTGAACTTATAAGAGATGAGAATTATTTAGAATTTAGTAAAAACATTCCAGAGCTTTCTGTTAGTAATTTAGAAAACAGTTTAAAATTTTATAAAACAGCTGGATTTAAAATCGAATATGAAAGACCTGAAAATAAATTTGTATTTTTAAGTTTAGGTGAAATACAATTTATGTTACAAGAAATCTCTGATAAAGATAAATGGCAAATTGCACCTCTTACCTACCCTTTTGGTAATGGAATTAATTTTCAATTAGAAGTAATCAATTTAGATGAAATTTATAATAATTTTAAAAATTCAAATTATAAAATAATATTTGATATTGAAGAAAATTGGTATAGACAGGATGATAAATTACTTGGAAATAAAGAATTCTTAATTCAAGATCCAGATGGGTATCTTTTAAGATTTTCTGAAGATTTAGGTGAAAAAGATGCTTAAAGTTTTAGAAGTTATAATCTCGGAGGCATAATATGATTAAATATATAGAAAAAACTCCATCTGCAGATGAATTTAATTTTCTAACAGATTCTGTAAGCTGGGGCAAAAGAGAAAATTTAATTGTTGAAATAGCTTTAGAAAACACATTATACTCCCTATGTGTTTATGATGATGAAAAATTAATTGGATATGGAAGAATTATTGGTGATAAAACTATATTTTTATATATTCAAGACATAATGGTAATTCCAGAATATCAAAATAAACATATTGGAACTGGTATAATGGAAAATTTATTAAATAAAGTAAATGAGTATAAAAAGATTAATCCAGCTATTAGAACATATTTAGGTGCTTCAAAAGGAAAAGAGCATTTTTACGAAAAATTTGGATTTATCTCAAGACCAAATGATGAATTAGGACCTGGAATGATTTTATATTAGTTAAAATGGAGGCTAATTATGATTGTAGAATATGATACAAAATATGATGAACAAATAAAAGATTTATTAGTTGATTTGCAAAATTATTTAATTGATATAGATAACTGGCATACACAAATAATGCTTCCTGAATATAGAAAAAAATGTTTTAAAATGGATATGGATAAAGTAAAAAATCAATATGGTAAAATTTATTTAGATATAGAAGATGATAAAGTAAATGGCTTAATTATAGGTGCTGTTGAAGAAAAAGATGACATTGATAAATTAACAAATGACTGTGCTAAAACTGGATCTGTTATTGAATTAATTGTTAAAAACAATATCCGTGGAAATGGAATTGGTAAAGCTTTATTAGAAAAATTAGAAGAATATTTTAAAAACATTGATTGCAAAAGAATTAATATTGAAGTCTTTGGCCCTAATAAAAAAGGATTAAATTTTTATGAGAAAAATGATTATGTTATTAGAGATTATATTGTGAGTAAAGAAATATAAAAGGAGAAATTTTATGAAACATTCAATGAAATTATTAGAAAGTCCATTTAATAGAATAAAAGATGGAACAAAAACTATTGAGTTTAGATTATATGATGAAAAAAGAAGAAAAGTACAAATTGGAGATACAATAGAGTTCTCCCTACTACCTGATTTAAAAGAAAAAATTTTAACTGAAGTAACTGAATTATATAGAGCTGATACATTTAAAGAATTATTTGAAAAACTATATGATAATAAAGAAGAAATTGAGAAAAAAGTTAAAGGAATGTATCAAATCTATTCTCTAGAACAAGAGAAAGAATATGGAGTTTTAGGAATACGTATAAAATTGTTGTAAATTATAGTTTTATAATTTATAAGGCAAAATTTATACACGGTTCTTCCCTATTTTAACTTTGAGAGGAAAAATTATGCAAGAAAAAGAATTAAAAAGATATGAAGAAATTGGAAACTGGGATTTTTCAGATATAAAATACACAGTAGAACAAGAAAGTTCATGGGATTTTTATAAGAAAATTGCAAAATATGCAAAACCTAATTCACTTATACTAGATTTAGGCACAGGTGGCGGTGAAAAAGCTTTAGCACAAATGCCAGATGTAGGAATGATCATAGGAACAGACTTCTCCCCTGCAATGATTGAAACTGCAAATAAAAATAAAGAAAAATTTCCTAATAAGAATATCAAATTTGTAACTATGGATAATCTTAATATGAAATTTCCAGATAATTTATTTGATATTGTATCTGCTAGACATACTATTATTGATGCAAAACAAATATATAATTGTTTAGCTAAAGAAGGCATTTTGATTGTTGAAGGTGTAGATAAATACGATTGTTGGGAATTAAAAAAGCTTTTTGGCAGAGGTCAAGCTTATAATGATGAAATTGCAATTAGTCAAAAAGATTATAATGATATAAAAAATGCAGGTTTTTCAGAAGTTAACCTACAAGAAATAATACAATATGAATACTACAAAACAAAAGAATATCTTCTTGCCCTACTTTTAAAGACTCCAATTTTAGATGATTTTTCAGAATTAGAGCCTGATAAAAATATTCATAGAAATTTTGTTGAAGGAGATTTGTTTGATAAGTATGTTAAAGAACATACAACAGAAAAAGGCATTGAGCTAAAGAGGGTTTTGTATGGGATTGTGGCTAAAAAATAGAAAAACCTACTTGTTATGAGATTTTATAACAAGTAGGTTTTTAATATTTATTATTGGAGTCTAAACTCTATCGGCGAATAACCTCCTAATACATATTGAGGGCTATTGTTGTACCATTCCATAAATAAATTCATAAAGTTTCTTACTTCAGTTTCATCTTCAAATATCCCACATAAAGCAGATAATTTTTTAAAAATATCTATGCCTAATTCATTTTCTTTTATTAATTTTTCAAACTCCCATTCATATATATTTTTATTTTTAGTTTTTATAAAATTATACATTTTTTTCGTTCTCTCATTCCATAAATATTCTTCTCTTTTTAAAATTTCTTGTTTGCTAAATTGTTTATATTTCATTCCTCTTGATTTTTGTTCTACTGCTAATTGTCCTACATCAATTTGTTCAAAATCTTCATCTAAGTATGTAACAAAATATTGAACTTCATTTGTATTCGTCCATTTAATATTATAATCTATTACTGATTGGTTTAAATTTAATCTTGTAAAGTATATATCTCTTAATTCAGTTTCTGAAATTTTTTCATTCATATACTTACCTAATTGTTTTCTTAAAAAATCAAAATCTACTATACCATAAGAATATAACATGCCTGTAGTTAGATTTTCTATTTCTCCATATCTTTTTGCAATTATTTTGTTTTCTCTTGAAAATAGTCTTTTTAACTTTTCTATAACACCAGGATTAAGTGAATAATTGTATTCTAAATGTTTTGACCTTCTAATTATAATCATTGCATCCTGCAGAAAATCTAAATCTATATTTTTTTCTTTATATAAAAAATTCTCTATATCACTATTTGTTTTAGTATATTCAATTATTTTTTCTAAACCTTTATATGCTTTATATGGTAGCATTTCAATTATTTTTTCATCTTCTGCTTTTTCATATATCTCTGGCATCAGCTTAAGAATATCTTCTTTATTCATACTTTTTTTAACATTTTGACCTAATAAATCATTTGTTACAAATAACATTGTATCTTTTGATACACCTATTTTTCCACTATATTCCCCCATATTTTCCCCTTTTTAGTCTATATTTCCATATAACATTTTTCTTTAATAAATTTTTTTATTTGTTCTTTATCTTTTCCCTCATAATATGAAATAAGAAAATCTTTAAATTCTTCTGTTAATTCGGCTGGTATTGCTATAATTCCTTTTCCTTTTGAAATTAAATAATGATTACAAAATATTACTGCAGTTCTTTTATTTCCATCAATAAATACTTGTTTTTTCATTGTGTATAATAAAAGTTCAATTGACTTATCTATATCACTCATTTTTCTCGACAAAATTTCTTGTAATTCTTCTTTTATTATACTTTCAATAGGTAAATCTGGTTTCCAATTTGTTCCTCCTATCGTTACAGGAACACTTCTAATCTTTCCTGCAGAATAATAAAATCCTTCTTCTACAATTTTGTTTATTTCACACAATAAAGCAAAATTTGTATCACTTAAAATAACATTTTTATTTAATATAAATTCCCATGCATGTTTTAAATTCACTATTTTTAGTATATCTTCAGATGTCATATTGTTTACTTTTCCACCTTCAATAATATTTTCTGTATCTGCAAACGTTGTTACCACACCTTCTAATATAGCTTGTTTATAAATAGTATCTACTAAATGTCTTTTTGCAAAATCTATATTTTGTTCTACTTTTTCTGAAAGTTCCTCTTCAATATAATTTAATTGTTTTAATTTTTTATTTATTGCTCTTATTTGTTTTTTTATTTCTTTAGCTTTAATGTTATTATTTAATACTAAATTATATAATTCTTCTGAATATTCTCCAACATATTTTGTTAAAGCAAATCCATCTTCTCTATAATGTACATATATATATTTATTTGAATCATTTTCTCTTATTTCCACAGAGCCATATACAAGTGATTGTAATTCATGTTCAAGAACTTGCTTACTTTGAAGAAGATTCATTATTTCCATTGTTTCTTCCATGATATATACCTCCTTGTAAATGTGAAACTTTTTTATGTCATTTCTATTAATTTTGTTTCATATTTATATTATACCACAAAAATTTAAAATGTGAAACATTTTTTAAAAAAATCTTTAATTTGTTTCACATTTTTAAATTAAATATTTTTACTCTACAAATCTAATAGATTAATCTTTTCAAAAGATTCAAAAACATAACTTTTTATTCCATATTCATTTCCAACTTTAACATTTTTCTCACTGTCATCAAAAAATATTGTTTCATCTTTATTTAAATTATATCTTTTAATTAATATATCAAAAATCTCTTTTTCTGGCTTTTTTGTATGTTCTTTAAATGAGTAAACTCCCCCATCTATCAAATCTAAAATTTTAAGTTTATTTTTCAAATAATTATATGATACATCTGTTATATTTGAAAGAAAATATATTTTATATCCTTTATTTTTAAGTTCAATTATCTTTTCAAAATTTTCTTTAATAAGTGGTAAAACTTTTTCTTGATATTTTTCTGATAATATTTTATTAATTTTATCAGAATACTCAGGATTTTCACCAATTAGTTGTTTCATATATTCAGTTTGAGAAAGCTCTCCCAATATACAGCTTTTAAATCTTTTATCTCCATATATTATTTTTGATATTTTATTTACTTCCTCATCAGATTTATTTAATAACTTTTGAATAGGTTTCTTCCCCCATTCTAAAATTATTCCTCCAATGTCAAATATGATGTTTTTTAGCATTGATGACTCCTTCAATTTTATTCTATATTTTATCTAATAATCTCAAAAAATAATTAATAGCAAACTTTGCATGGTTCACGACCTTCAGATAAAGCTTGATTCAATGTAATTTGATGACCATTTCCTTTTAAAGTTCTACAATTTTGCCTATGATATTTTGTTCCGGTATCTCCAACCCATACCATTTCACTATTAGTATCAGTATTAGTTGAATCATTAGTTGCTGATGTACTTACTTTTTCATCAGATGAAGTAGATGCTGCTGTCAAACTAGTAGAAGAAACAGAAGAATCTAATGTTGATGTAGAAGAGTTATCAATAGTATTTGAAGTTTCAGAAGTAACTGAATTTTGCAATTTATCTACTTGTAATTTTAAGTTTTCATTCTCATTTTTTAAAGTATTAATTTGATTTTCTAACTCTGTTATCTGTTCATAATTTTTATAAGAATCTGAATTAGAATAAGCAACTAAACAACAAATAACTAAAAAGCTAAAACGACAATGGCAATATTTTTTTTATCTTTCCAAAATCCTTTTTTTACATCATTTATTTTTTTCATCTTATTATCCCCCGTTTTATTAATTTAAATAGGCTCTGTAAAATAAAGAAAATTTTTATATTACAAAGAGCCCATTTAAATCAATTTTACTATTTTATTTTTACAAAAGAAATGAATTTAATCATCTAAATGATCAATTGCATATTGAGCTTCTTCAGGTGTAAATTTTTCACCATACTCAGAAGTTAATTGATCATATATTGCACTTTTTGACATACTCATAGTTTCTTGATAAGATTTTGCTTTTTCAAGAGCATTAGCATTCCAATCTGCTTCCATGTTATCTATTGCATATTGTGCATCTTCTGGAGCAAATTGCTCACCATATTCAGAAACTAATTGATCATATATTCCTTGTTTTGACATATGCATAGTTTCAGAGTAACTTTCAGCTTTTTTCAGAGCGTTTTTTTGTTCTGTAGTTGGCTCTTTTCCAAGAGAATATATAACTGTCATTTTATCTCCTTCATGAGCAACAGTGTTAGCAGATATACTTTGACTTATAAATCCTCCCTTTTCAACTGTATCAGAATATTCCTCTGTAATAGTACCATTAATTTTATTATTATCAAACCATACTTTTGCTTCATCTTCAGAAATTGTACTAAAGTCAATAATAGTTACTTCTACATCTAAATTTTGTGCATATTTTTCAGAAGAATCACTAGATGTTTCATTAGAAGTATTTGAACTTCCAGCTACTGCAATCACGACTGTAATTATTATTAACCAAAACCACCATTTTTTTAAAATACTTTTTTTCTCACTATTATTTTCTCTTTTTGCCATAAATAAACTCCTCCTATTATTATAATTGTTTAGAATAAAAAACTTAATAAATTTTATTTAACTTTTACAATTGAAAAAGATGAATCAGCTTGTATTTCATCTCCTGTTTCAAATTCATAAATATATTCTTGAGTATCATAAGAATCGTCTCCCAATATTATATTAACTTTTAATTTATCATACATTGAATATACTATAAAATTGCTACTTCCATTATATATTTTGTATCTTCCAGTAGGAAAGTTAGTTCCTGCTGTATAATATCCTGCAGAATAATTTTGTGGCTGTCCATCTAATTGTGTTACTTCAGATTGTAAACTATCTCTTTGCGCTGTAAGATTAGATATTTCAGAATTAAGTGAAGCAATTTGATTATCATAATCTGATGTATTAAAACTATTTAATTGATTTTGGACATCTGATATTGTTGTATTTTGTGTTTCAATTGTATTGATATATTCCTCTTTTTCCTTTTTAACTTTACTATACCTTTCCTTTAAAGAAATATAATTTCTGCTTTGATTAATTGAAATTACAATTGCAACAACTAAAAATATTATAAGCAGTACAATAATAATTAATTTAACATCATTTTTCTTTTTTGGTTTTTCCCTTTCTTTTGATCTCATAAAAATCCCCCTCCTAAAATTTATAATAATTAAATGCAAATATTTATTTTTACATTTAACTTTTAGTAATTGTATAATTAAATTTATATCACCAAATATTATTTTTTTCAATAAAAAGTGCTAATTTTTTGCAAAATTTTAAAGCTGATTTTAAAAATATTAAAACATTATATCTATCAACTTATTGACTATTCTTTTATTATGTACTAATATCTTATAAAAATATAAAAATAAGGAGTATCTAAATGGATAACACACAAATAAAAAAATCATTTGCGCCAATAATTAATAAAAATTCACAAATATTAATTTTAGGAAGTTTGCCAAGTGATAAATCTATTGCTTTAAATGAATATTATGGAAATAAAACAAATCAATTTTGGAATATAATTAGTTTAATTTTTGAAAATAAAAAAATAGAATTTAAAAATTATAATGAAAAAATAGATTTTTTAAATAAACATCATATTGCTCTATGGGATACATATTGCTCTGCAAATAGAAAAGGTTCTTTAGATAGTGATATAAAAAATGGTGAATATAATAATATAAAAGGATTACTAAATGAATATCCTAATATTAAAAAAATATTAGTAAATGGAAGAAAGTCAGAAATTGCTTTTCAAAAATATATTAAAACTGTGAACTTAGATTGTAACTATAAATATGTTCCTTCATCTAGCAGTGCAAATACAAGCTTTTCTCTTTTAGAAAAAGTGGAATATTGGAGAAAGGCTATATTTGAATAACTTTAAAAAATCATATTATAGAAGCAAATAAAGGAAAAGTTGTATTTTTTACAAATTTTCCTTTATAAATTATTTTATCTTTCTAAAATAAATTTGGAATTTTATTTTAACAATTCTTGTTTTCTCTTTTCAAATTTATCTTCTGTTGTCTCTTTCCTACTTAAAACTTCTCTAATTATAAATAATATAACCCCAATTACTACTTCTGCTACAATGCATCCCATCAAGCTATTTAAGTTTATATTATCAATCCATCCTCCAGATAAACGTTGCTTTATATATGTTGATGAAATATTGATTACTATAAGGACAACTATAGAAATTATTGCTACTATAAACATAGTAATTTCAATTGTTTTTAACACATTTTGTTTTTCTAATACTACTAATAATATCACATCTAATAGACTAAGTATAATTAAAGTGATTCTAAATTGAAAACTTGTTATTTTACCATATATATCTAAAATTTTAGTTACTGTTTCACCGTCTGTTCCCATTTCTAATGCATTTTCAATATCATCACTTTTTTCATTTACATGGTTTCTTACATCTTCTTTTGTACTTTCTGGAATCTTACCCTGCAAATCTTCATCTAAAATTTTATTAATTTCTTCTTCTATGTTTATATCCTCACTTTTTCCGCTTAAAACGTCTAAATATTTTTCTGTAATTTCTTCCATATATGGACTATCTTCTATCTTTTCAGCAATTTCAGAAAATTCCTCATCGTCTACCTCATTAATAATTTCATCTAACATATATCCACTAACTTCTTTTATTAAAATGTCATCAGAAATTGTTTTTACTGCCATATTTTCTGTAATAAAGCTCATTGTAATTAATAATAGAAATATAGGTAATAATATTTTTAATATAATTTTTATAAATGTTTTCATTTTTTTCTCCTAATTTTAAAACTTTTATTTATCATATTATAAAAAAGAAATTTATTCTATATTAAATTGTAATAAAATAATTTTCTTTTAATTCTATTTTTATATAATTATTTTCTAGATAGTTTATTTTAAAAGATACTCCAAAATGTCAAAGAATTTGAAATCACATATATTTTCTGATATAATACCTGCATTATGGAAAATAAAGAAAGATATAAACATTTAAATAAATATTTAAAAGAAAAATTTGGTGAACGTACATTAAAAATATGCATTGATGGTGGATTTACTTGTCCTAACCGTAATGTTACAAAAGGAGTTGGTGGATGCATTTTTTGTAGTGGAAAAGGTTCGGGTGAACATATAAAAAGTAATATTGAAAATACATCTACTTCTTCTGAAAAAACTACTAATTTTATTTCTAAGCAAGTAGAAAATTATTTCAAAAGTTATAAAGCAGAAAGAGCAAATAAGTTTATTGTGTATTTTCAGAATTTTACTAATACATATGACTCTTTAGAAAATTTAAAACTAAAATATGATTCTGCATTAATTGATGATAGAATCGTTGGATTAGAAGTAGCAACACGTCCAGATTGTATAACTGAAGAGATTGCTAAATTATTGAAAAGCTATACTGATAGATATTATGTATGTGTTGAACTTGGACTTCAAACTGCAGATGAGCAAATTGGGCAATTAATTAATCGCCACTATACAAATGAAGATTTTGCAAATGCTGTTTATATATTAAATAAATATGGAATTGATGTTGTGACACATATAATGATTGGACTTCCTAGTGGTTCATCAATGAAAGATTCTGAAAATAAATCATCAAATGATCACTCTTTAATAGATAATAATATAGATAATACACAAAATAACTGCTCTCAAGATGTTAAAATGACTGCAGATTTTTTAAATCAATATAATATTCAAGGATTAAAAATTCACTCATGTTATGTTGTGAAGAATACTAAATTGGAAGAATTATATCAATCAGGCAAATACACTCCAATAAGTTTGGAACAATATTTAAATGAATGCGCATATGTCATAACACATATAAAACCTGATGTTATTATTCATAGAGTATCTGGTGACGCTCCTAAAGATTTATTAGTTGCACCTAGTTGGAACTTGCATAAAAAGTGGATTATTAATGGATTGGATAAGTTTCTTAGGGAGAATGATTTGTATCAAGGGATGTTTTATGTAAATAAATAACCTAGTAAAATATTAGAATTTTTCTAATGTTTTACTAGGTTTATTTTGTTATTATTTTTAAATATTAACTTCTTTTTAATATCTTATCCAACTCTATCTCTGCTTTTTTTACAAAAAAGTTATCTGTATATACTGGTAAATCTAACTCTTTTAACTTTTCTTCTATCTGTTTTAATGTATCAAAAGATTCATTAAAACCAAGTTCCATTTCTATTAATTTGTCTCCATTTACAATATCTTTAACTGCAAATTGCACATCATCTTTTCTAAATACTAAGTCATTTTCTAGTATTCTCATTATTTCTTTATATCCCATAGCATCTAATAGTTTTTTGGCTTCATTTAAATCTAAAATATTACATTCTATATTTTGTTGATTTAATATATTTCCTTTATCATCAAATTCTTTTTTCTTAAAAGTAATAAGCTTAACTACTTTATAATCATATGTAACTTGTCTTATAAGAACTGCTTTTGATAATATTTCTCTTGTTGTCATATCCTCAAGTTTTAAATCTTTTGGAATAAAATATGTATCATCTAAATTAAAATGATCAATATTCTTAAAACCTTTATTTTTAATAGTGTTATAAAACTCATTAATGTCACCTTTAATTTTTACAGTGATTTCATTACTATTCTTCTTTTCCATTTAAATCTCCTATGTAATATTATTTTAAATTTTTATACATTTATTTTATACTTAAAATCATATCTTCTAAAAAAATGTCATCACAATAGTTTTTGTCTTTATATTTATTAATCCATTCTTGTATTTCTGATTTTAATTCGTCATTTCCTTTTCTATAGGCTATTCTTATAAACATTCCAATTTTACTGTAATTATTTAATAATATTTCATCACTATCAGAATATTTTGAATCTTTGGCTGCATCAATTATTGATGATGATATAACAAATGTATATCTATATTTTCCATTTTCTAAAGATGATTTTGCAATGTCTAAAAATTTATTTATATTATCTGTCATATCAACTTGGAAATTATTAAATAAAATATTGTAAAAGTATTCTTTACTCCTTTCTGGTAAATAACAAGAAAAATAATTTTTGAAGTCTTCTTCATCTATATATTCTTCTGAAATGAAACTTTTCTTTAAATATTCCTTAATCTTATCTCCTGGAATAGAATCAATAAAATTTTGGATATCTATTTTTTCATTTTCTGGCACAGGCAATAATTTTATAGTAGAATATTTATTTGCATCAATTGCCATCAAAGTTGCATATTCATGTTTACAATTTTCTATACATGGACACGTACAACTCATCTTTGCTTCATTATCATCTAATATAATTCTTACATCATAACATTTACCAAAATCACTACCTTCTACCTTAGCCATATAACTTTCTGAATCTTTATCTTTATATAATTCTTTAACTTTATCATTTTCAAAATAATTTCTACCTCTAAATATAATTTGTGGAGTAAATAGCATTTTATATTTTTCTTGTAATAGTTCTTTGATCATAAATATATCATCTCTCTTTTCTTTTGATTTATATTATTTATTTTTACTTATATCATTTTACATGCTTTTTTTCAAGGTAATGAACACGTTTTTAAAATTTAAATATAACCTTTGGGTTATGAG
>CALXLF010000010.1 GCA_944389125.1 uncultured Clostridia bacterium
ATAAAAAATAAAATTAAAAATTATATAAAAAATAATTTATTTAATATTTATTTTTTAAATAAATTAAAAATAATAAAGCAATAAACAATAAAATATTTTTAATTAATTATTTATTATTGATAAAAATTGATAAAAATAAAATGATTAATAAAAATATTAAAAAAAGTAAATTAATTAAATATAAATTTAATTAATTTAATAATAAAAATTTATTTATTAAATAAAATAATATAATATAATAAATATTTAATTTTGTATTTATAGAAATAGTTGTTTAATAAAAAATATATTAGAAATAAAAATTCAATTAATTACATATAAAAAATATTTAATAAACAAAATATATTAAAAATAAAATTTAATTAAATAAATATTAGATCAATATGAATTAAAAGATTATAAAAAGATGTTGTCTGCAAAGCAATTTTTTTGTGTTTTACAAAAACGAAAAAGTTGTCTCTTAAACAAACCAATCCTTGGTACAAAAAATGAACTTATGATTTAATAAAAATTTAAAGAATTAAAATTTATTTTTTAGTCATTTTGAAAATCTTCTGATCAAAACATAATATTTTCATAATTCATAATTTGTAAAATGTATAGAAACAGTATCCTTCAAATATGGCAAAAATCATTTTAAAAATTTAGTGGAAATAGGGTTAAGCGAAAACTGCTTTTTTCAAAACTTAAGTAAACATAATGTGTTTAAAAAACATTTGATAATTTGTTAGCAATTTTGGCTTTTTAATTTAAAAATTTGGATCTTTTGGTTATGTTACAAAACATATTTTTTCACAAAATAATGTTCTTAAGTAGCCTACTAAATTGTTAAT
Organism: uncultured Clostridia bacterium; assembly: GCA_944389125.1. Taxonomy (GTDB): domain Bacteria; phylum Bacillota; class Clostridia; order TANB77; family CAG-508; genus Scatovivens. Next base: position 834 of record CALXLF010000010.1, read on the forward strand.
TGATATTATCATTTTTTTATAACTTTTAATTGTAAAATATTGCTCTAAAAATTTAAAAATTTTTTTGTTTATATCTATATAAATATTTATAATTAAATAAAAAATTAATTTTGATAAATATGGAACAAGAAAAAATGTTTTTAATATTTAAATTATTTTTTAGTAAATTAAAATAAAAAAATAATTAATTATTTTTATTTATTAATTATTTTTTATTTTTAATAATTATTATTTTATTATTTATTAAATATTAAATATATAAAAAATAATTATTTTTATATTAAAATAATTAAATAAAAAATACACCCAAAAAGGTGTATTTTAAATTAATTTTTTTTAGCTTTAACTTTCTCTTTATTTTTTTCTTTTTCAGTTTGTTTATCAGCTATATTTTCTATTTCTATTGCTTTTTTAGATTTACGTTTTTTATTTAAATTGTCTTTTGCAACAGTCATTAATAATTTAATTCTATTTGTTTGATTTGTTTCACTTGCTCCTGGGTCATAGTCTACTGGAGAAATATTTGCATATGGATATTTTGCTCTAATTGATTTTATTACTCCTTTTCCTACAACATGATTTGGAAGACAAGCAAATGGTTGAACACAAATTATATTTGGTACTCCATTATTAATATATTCTATCATTTCAGCTGTTAAAAACCATCCTTCACCAGTTTGATTACCTATTGATAATATATCTTTTACACTATCTTCTAGTTCCCAAATATCTGCTAAAGGCATATAATTTTTTCTTGATTCAGCTAAAGCTTTTTTATAATCTCTTGTTAGAATATTTAATAATTTTATTACCATTTTAAATATTTGAGCTTTGCCTTTATCTGTTTTTAATAAAGTATTAAATGTTATTTTATGTGTAACCATAAAGTATAGGAATCCCATGAAATCTGGCATTACAACTTCAGCGCCTTCTTCTTCAAGTTTTTCTATTACGAAGTTATTTCCAAATGGATGATATTTAATAAGTATTTCTCCAACAACTCCTACTTTTGGTTTTTCTATAGAAGTATCTAGTTCAATTTTTTCAAAATCTCTTACTATATCATACATACTTTGTTTAAATTGTTTATATGTACCATTTTTGATAAGATCTTTTATTCTATCCATCCATAATTCATATAATTTTTGTGTTTCACCTTTATTTACTTCATAAGCTCTATTTTTATATAATACTTTTTGCATTAAGTCACCATAGATTACTGCTTTTAATAGATTTTCTATTAATTTTGGTGTTAATTTAAATCCATTTGATTTTTCCATACCAACTATATTAAATGAAACAATTGGTACTTGACTAAATCCTGCATCTCTTAGAGCTTTTCTTATAAAACCAATATAATTTGTTGCTCTACATCCACCACCTGTTTGTGACATTATTAATGCAGTTTTATTTACATCATATTTTCCAGATTGTAAAGCTTCAATCATTTGTCCTGTTGTTAGAATTGCTGGATAACATGCATCATTATTTACATATCTTAAACCTACATCTACTGTATGTTGAGTACATTCTTTTAGTACATGAAGATTATAGCCTAATGGTCTTGCTGCAGATTCAAGTAATTCAAAATGTATAGGAGCCATTTGAGGACAAAGTATAGTATAACCTTCGTCTTTCATTGTTTTAGTAAACATTACCTTATTTATACCATAATCTCCTAAATCTTCTTGAATTTTGCATGTGCCACATTTCTTTTCTTCTTCTTTTTCAGCTAATCTTTTATTCATGCTAGCTAAAAGTGAACGAATACGTATACGAATAGCACCTAGATTATTTATTTCATCTATTTTTATTAATGTATACATTTTATCATAGCTTTTTAATATTTCTTCTACCTGATCTGTTGTTACAGCATCAACTCCACAACCAAATGAATTTAATTGTACTAACTCTAATCTATCATTTTTTCCAACAAAATCTGCTGCAGCATATAATCTTGAATGAAACATCCATTGATCAACAACACGTATAGGTCTTTTTGTTTTGGAAAGATTTGAAATACTGTCTTCAGATAAAACACATAATCCTAAACTTGTTATTAATGTATCAATACCATGATTTATTTCAGGGTCAACATGATATGGCCTACCTGATAAAACAATTCCTCTAGCATTGTTTTTCTCAATATATTTTAAAATTTCTTGACCTTTTTTATGTACATCATCTCTGTAATGTTGATATTCAGCTTCAGCTGCTTCGGCTGCTTCTTCTAATTCTTTTTTAGTAAAATGATATTCTTTAAAACAATCTAATTCTGAAACTACTTTTACTAAGTTTTTAATATTATCTATTGGTAAAAATGGATTTATAAATTTTACATTATCATTTTTTAATTCTTCAATATTATTTTTCAAAACTTCTGAATATGAAATTACTATAGGGCAGTTGTAATGATTATCAGCTTCATCAAACTCTTTTCTTGAGTATGGAATACAAGGATAGAAAATTGTATGTATTCCTTGTTCTAATAAACTCATTACATGACCATGAGCTAGTTTTGCTGGGTAGCAAACTGATTCAGAAGGCATTGATTCAATTCCTTTTTCATAGGTTTTTCTGGTACTTTTTTCAGAGATGATTACTCTGAATTTTAATTTAGTTAAAAATGTAAACCAGAAAGGATAATCTTCATACATATTAAGAACTCTAGGAATACCGATTGTTCCTCTAGTTGCTTCTTTTTCTGATAAAGGCTCATAACCAAATAATCTTTCAAATTTATATTTATACATATTTGGTAAATTTGAGTTTGATGTTACTTGACCACTTCCTTTTTCACATCTATTTCCAGAGATAAAAGTCTTTCCATTTCCAAATTTATTTACTGTTAATTGACAATTATTTTCGCATTTTCCACATCTTACATGTGATATTTTAACATTTAGATGGTCTAATTCATCTTCTTTTAAAACAGTAGAATAGTAAGTCATATCTAAATTACTTTCATATTGTTCTTTTGCTAGAAGTGCTACACCATAAGCGCCCATAAGTCCAGCAATATCAGGACGAATTACATTTTTTCCAACTATTAATTCAAATGCACGTAATACTGCATCATTATAGAAAGTACCACCTTGTACAACTATATTTTTTCCAAGTGTATTTACATCTCTTACTTTCATAACTTTTTGAATTGCATTTTTTATAACTGAATATGAAAGTCCACTTGAAATATCTCCAACTGAAAATCCTTCTTTTTGAGCTTGTTTAATTTTTGAATTCATAAATACTGTACATCTTGAACCTAAGTCAACAGGTGTTTTAGATTCTATAGCTTCTTTAACAAATTCTTGAATACTAATATTTAAGCTTTTTGCAAATGTCTCTATAAATGAACCACATCCAGAAGAGCATGCTTCATTTAACATGATATTATCAATAGTGTGATTTTTTAATTTTATGTATTTCATATCTTGACCACCAATGTCAATGATACTATCTACTTCTGGTAAAAATTCTTTTGCAGCTGTATAATGCGCAATTGTTTCGATTTCATTTAAATCTATATTTAATCCAGTTTGAATTAATTTTTCTCCATATCCAGTTACACCACTAAATCTTAATTTAGCACCTTTGGGTAAAACTTTATATAATTCTTTAAGCATTGAAACAACGCTTTTTAATGGATTTCCTTGATTACTTCCATATAAAGAATAAAGTAAAGCTCCATCGCTATCTATTAAAACTAATTTAGTTGTTGTTGAACCTGCATCAATTCCTAAGAAACAGTCCCCTGAGAAACCTTCTAATGGACGTCTTTTTACTTTATCTTTATCATGACGTTTTTTGAATTCTTTATATTCTTCTTCATTATTAAATAATGGAGGCAATGGTTTACTTTCTGTATATTTTGCAGTTTTAAATTCTTCCAATTTTTCTTCTAATTCTTTATGAGTAATCTCTTTACTCTCCATTGCTTGCAAAGCAGCACCTTTTGCAACTAAAAGATGACCATCTTTTGGTACTATTATTTCATCATCTTTTAAATTTAATGTCTCAATAAATCTTTTTCTTAATTCTGATAAATAGCTTAAAGGACCTCCTAAAAATGCTACTTTTCCTCTTATTGGTCTACCACAAGCTAAACCGCTAATTGTTTGATTTACAACTGCTTGGAATATAGAAGCAGCTATATCTTCTTTTGCAGCACCTTCATTTAAAAGAGGTTGAATATCAGTCTTAGCAAAAACACCACAACGTGAAGCAATAGGGTAAATTGTTTTATAATGTTTAGCATATTCATTTAAACCTGCTGTATCTGTATTTAAAAGTGAAGCCATTTGGTCTAAGAATGCACCAGTTCCACCAGCACATGTTCCATTCATACGTTGTTCTATAAATTTATCAAAATAAATTATTTTTGCATCCTCTCCACCAAGCTCTATAACTACATCTGTTTGAGGTATGTATGTTTCAACAGCTTTTTTACAAGAAATTACTTCTTGAATAAAAGGAATTTTTAATAATTTAGAAATTTCCAAAGCTCCTGAACCTGTAAGTGCAATTTTAAAATTAGAGTCTTTATAGTCATTTAATAATTTATTTAAGATTTGATACATTGTATTTTTAGTGTCTGAAAAATGACGTTGATAATTTGTGTAAATTATTTCTTGGTTTTCATTCATTACAACAATTTTTATTGTTGTTGAACCAACATCAAGACCTACGTAAAGTAAGTTTTCTTTCATTTATATTCCTCCCATTAATTTAAATGAAATATATGAATAATAAAATTTTATTTTTATAAAATTATTTTATTTCTAATCCATTAAATATTTATTAAAATAAAGAAGATTTGTTTCCCTATTCTAATCCTATATAATATATAATGTTTAATTTGTTTTGTCAATTACTTAATTGCCCATTTTCGACAAAATTTGACAAAAACGGAGAAATCCGATACAAATTGGACACAAGTGTGCCAAAAAGTACCGGATTTGGGGCTACTCTTCAGATATAAGCTTATCAGTGAATTCTTTAAGGTTTCTTTCCCATTTTTCACCATCTTTACTGCTATCTACTCTGTCAAGTAGATAGTCGATGGCTCGGTCATCAATCACTGTATCAGCAATGTCTCCGATTGCATAATATTCAGTAGATGTCCATATACTAGTGGGAATAACAATCAGAACATGACACTCATCGTCAAAAAGGTCATAATAAGTGTCAACAGCCTTTGAATCAGAGTAATTTTTGTTACTTGACATTACAACGAGCTGTACGCCCGTCTTGTCATAGAGATACTCTAATCCTTCCCGCATATTATCAATGTCACTGAAATATTCCTCTGAGTCGTATACATACTGCGTCAGCTCATAATCCTTTTCAATAGGTGTTTTTCCACCTATATCAGATTGTATAGATGCAGCAAATACTAATATGACAACGATTATTCCAAGTGCAATTAAATAAAATCCAAGCGGTAAATCGTCTCCTGAGCTACTTCCGCCACCCCGATAATGAGAATGGTAATGTCCTCCCCCATGATGTCCTCCGTGTGCCATAATCACAACCTCCTTTTTTCTATGCTGTTTGTCAAAACGTACATTTTAATTATATCATATGATAATTAGCTTTTCAAAAATGTCTATTCTAAATCAAATTTTAGATGCATATCATTGAAGTAAAAAGGAGGAAAAGCTATGCGTAAAAAGATTATATTAGGAATTTTGTTAGTTTTTATTTTGGGAATAATTGTATATTTAGTAGTAATAAACGTATTTTTTAATAGTGATGTAGAAACAGCAGTTAATGAATATACTCCTGAGGTTGAGATTTCTGATGATGAACTTAGAACAACTATTGTTACATTATATTTTGTAAATTCTGAAACAGGAAGTATTGAAAGTGAAGCAAGATTAATGGACTCTAAAGAATTATTATTAGATCCTTATAATACTTTAATTAAGCTACTTATAGAAGGTCCAAAAGATTCATCATTGTGTTCTGTTATTCCAGAAGGTACTAAGGTTTTAAATACTTCTTTATCTGGAAATTGTGTAACTGTTGATTTGTCTCAAGAATTTATAGATAATGCTTCTGAAGATGGTATGCAAAAAAGTAATATGATTTATACAATTGTAAATACTTTAACTGAACTTAAAGAAGTAGATTCTGTTAAATTTTTAATAAATGGGGAAGCGGTAAGTGGATTTGAAGCTGATGGAATTAATTTAACTAGTGAATTTACTAGAAAAGAATAGAAATGCCTTGAAGAAAATCAAGGCATTTTAAGTGTTTGACAGATTTTATGTATGGGGGTATAATTATTAATATTTTAAAAGATTTAAAGTAGGTGAAAAAAATAGATATAAAAATAAATGAAACTATAGATGATTTAGAATTTAATAATTTAAAAATAATTCAAAATAAGGATGGTTTTAAATTTGGAATAGATAGTATTTTACTTTCTGATTTTGCTAAAAAAATAAAGAATAACAGTTTAGTTTTAGATATTGGCTCAGGTTCAGGTATTATTAGTATTTTACTTGCAGGAAAAACAAAAGCTGAAAAAATAGTTGGAATTGAAATTCAAAAAGATGTTGCTGATATGGCTAAAAGAAGTGTTATCTTAAATAATTTAGAAGATAGAATAGAAATTATAAATGATAATATAAAAAATATAGAAAATTATTTTGATAATAACTATTTTGATTATATTGTAACAAATCCACCTTATCAAAAAAATAATACAGGACTTAAAAGCGAAGATAAAAAGAATTTAATTTCAAGACATGAGATAGAATGTACTCTAGAAGATATTATCCAAAAATCTTTTAAAGTATTAAAAGATAAAGGAGTTCTTTATATGGTTCATAGACCTGAAAGATTAGTTGATATTTTATGTGCTATGAGAAAAAATAGAATTGAACCAAAAGAACTTAGACTAGTTTATCCTAAAATATCAAATAAACCAAGTCTTGTATTAATTAAGGGAGTAAAAAATGCTAAAGAATTTTTAAAAGTACAAGAACCTTTAATTATCTATAATGAAGATGGAACATATACTAGAGAATTATTAAATATTTATGGAAAATAAAATTTGTTTTAAGGAGTCCAAATGTCAGGTAAATTATTTTTGGTGGCAACGCCTATTGGAAATTTAGAAGATATAACATTAAGAGCATTAAATGTTTTAAAAGAAGTTGATTTAATTGCAGCAGAAGATACAAGACATACTTTAGGATTATTAAATCATTTTGAAATAAGTAAAACTTTAATAAGTTATTATAAACAAACTGAAAAAAAGAAAAGTCCAATTTTGATTCAAAAATTGTTAGAAGGAAAAAATATAGCTTTAGTATCAGATGCTGGAACTCCGGGAATCTCAGATCCAGGTGAGGAAATTATTAAAGAAGCAATAGAAAAAGATATTGAAATTGTTCCAATTCCAGGTTGTGTAGCTTTTGTTAATGCTTTAATTTGCTCAGGTTTCAATACGAAAGAATTTATGTTTTTCGGATTTTTATCTACTAATAATAAAGAAAAAAAAGATAAATTAAATGAAATAAAATATGAAACAAGAACATTGATTTTTTATGAAGCACCTCATAAAATGAAAAATACATTAGAAGCAATGTTAGAAATTTTAGGAGATAGGGAAATTGTTTTAGCAAGAGAGCTTACAAAAATTCATGAAGAATTTATTAGAGGTAAGATTTCCACAGTTTTAGAACAAATTGTGGATTATAAAGGTGAATTTGTTATTATAGTTCACGGAAGTGAAAAATCAAAAGATGAATTTGAAATAGAGAATTTAAATAATTTATCTTTAGAAGAGCATTATGAATATTATAAAAATAATGGATTAGAGAAAAAAGAGATTATTAAAAAAATAGCTAAAGATAGAAAAGTTGATAAAAATACTATTTATCAATATTTTTTAGAAAAATAATTAAGCTACTTTTAAATATTAAAATAATTAACATCATATAATTTATTATAAAATTTTATCTAAGAAAAGAGATTAAAATTATGATAAATAAAATATGGTGTTTTTTTATTTTAATTGCAATTGTTTTTGGATTTATAAATGGTACATATGAAGAAGTAAATAATTCAATATTTTCTTCTATTAGCAGCACTCTTGAATTAGTTATTACTTTATTTGGAAGTATGTGCTTTTGGAGTGGCATTATGAATATTGTTAAAAATACTAGTTTTATAAATAAAATACAAAAAATTTTAGCTCCAATAATTAAAATTCTTTTTCCAGATTTAAAAAAAGAAAGTGAAGTTTATAAAGATATATCAATGAATATGACTTCGAATATAATTGGACTTGGAAATGCAGCAACGCCTTGTGGACTTAAAGCTATTGAAGGCTTACAAGGAAGTAATTCAAGTAAGAATAAATTGTCAAATAATATGATTCTTTTTATTCTAATTAATACAGCTTCAATTCAGCTTATACCAACAACTATAATCTCAATTAGAATGGGACTTGGTTCTAAAAACCCAACTGGAATAATTGTAGGAGTTTGGTTTGCAAGTATAATTAGTTTTTTATTTATTGTGTTTGTTTGTAAAATATATTTTAAATTTAGAAAAGAAGGTTAATGTGAGAGTTATTGAATTTTTTAGTAAAAATGCGATTTTGATTTTTATATTAATAGTTGTTTTATTTGGAATTAGGGAAAAAAAGAATATTTTTAGTTTATTTTTAAATGGTGTTATAGAAGGAGAAAAAATGGTTATAGAACTTTTTCCAACACTTCTTGCTCTAATTGTCGCTGTTGGAATGTTAAATAGTTCAGGAGTTATAGAAATTATTTCTAAAATCATTTCTCCAATTTTAAATTTTTTTAATATAAATGAAGCTCTAGCTCCACTTATACTTTTAAGACCAATTTCTGGTAGTACAACTACAGCAATTGCAACATCTCTTATGAGTAAATATGGACCAGATTCTGATATAGGGTTAATTGCTTCTTGTATTATGGGAGCAACTGAAACAACAATTTATGTTGCATCAATATACTCTTCTAAAGTTAAGATAAAAGATATTAAGGAAGTTATTATAATTGGACTTTTAGCCGACTTTGTGGGAGTTGTAATTTCTGTTATATCTTATAATATTGGAATTATAGGATAGAAAATATTTTTTTATTGTAAAAAAATTATGTAAAATTTACACTTTTTATTGATTTTACATACAAAAGAGAATATAATAATTACATTGTTACGAGAGTGGCAAAATAATAGAAAGGAGATTTCGGATATGGCAAAAGATGAGGTTCGGAATCGTGAAGTAACTTTGAGCATTGATGATCGTATTGCTCAAGAAGAGGAAATGTGCTGGACTGAGTATAAAACTCAGCAGGAAGCCGAAGAAAAAAGAGCTAGGCAGCTTTATGAAAGAGATATGGCTGCATATGAAGAGGGTGATGATGATGAGGGAGACGAAGAAGTTGTCCTTGAAAAGGACAGAGATACTCGTAGCTCTCGTCGGAAGAGTACAAAACACAAAAACAAGAAACTGAAAAGAAATGCTGCAACTGCAGAGAAAAATCTCAGGAAAAGAACGAATGATGCAGAAGCGGCAACTGAGCAGTATGGTAAGCATGCAACGGCTGTAAAAAGAGTTGAAAAACTTCGCGTGGCAGCCGAGAAGCGTGGTCTTATGTAGTTTATTAAAGGAAACGTGTAAAGAATAGTTACAAACTTTCGGGGGGATGTTTTAACATCCCCTTTTTCTTGTATAGGTTTTATCATTTTTTTGATATCAATTTACATATAAATTGATTGACACACTAATCTTTGCATGTTAAAATGATTGCAAAAATACAGAAAGGAGATATATGTTAAAATTTATATTTTTTATAGTTTTATTTATTTTTGTAAGAAAATTATTGATTAAAATGTATACTAAGAAAATAAAAAAAGTTATAAAAACCTCTTAAAAATTAAGAAATTTTTATAACTTTACTTGGATTATATCTATTTGCAACACTTACTCTTAATTCATTTATATCAACATTATTTTTTTCTAATTCTTCAATTACAGTTTGATAAGCAAGTTCTGGAAAATTATTTTCTTTGCTTAAGTGACCTAACATTACTTCTTTTAAATTTGTTTTTGTTAGTTCTGAAATCGTTTTTCCAGCTGTACTATTTGATAAATGCCCATTTGGTCCTGATATACGTTGTTTTAATAAATATGGATAATTAGAACATTTTAAGATTTCTGGATCGTAATTTGATTCTAATAAAATAAAAGAACTATCTTTTAAATTATCTAATAATTTATTATCCATATGCCCAATATCTGTTGCAACTGTAAGTTTTGATTTATTATTGTAAATATTATATCCACAAGGATTTGCTGCATCATGTGGTATTGAAAAAGAGTTTATTGCTAAATCTCCAATTGTAAATTCTTTTCCAATTTCTATTATTTTTTGATTACCTAAAGAAATTTTATCTCTTTGTTTTGGCATAGCTTCTAATGTCTCAAGATTTACATATACAGGTATATCATATTTTTTAGAAGCATTTCCGAGACTTTGAACATGATCTGAATGTTCATGAGTAACTAAAATTGCGTCAATATCTCCAATATTTCTATCTATTTGAGAAAGTCCTTCTACAACTTTTTTTAAACTTGTACCACAATCTACTAATATTTTAGTAGACTCCGTTTCTACAAATAAACAATTTCCTGAACTTCCACTATATAAACTACAAAAATTTAACATATTTTCCCCGCCGTTTTTTAATAATTCTTATGTTTGTAAATCTAAAGCATACTATAAAAAATAGTATGCCATCAATTTATTCTTCATTTACTCTTTTGATTTTAGCACCGAGTTTTCTGAATTTTTCTTCAATGTTTTCGTACCCTCTATCAATATGAGTTAAATTGTAAATTTCAGTTGTTCCTTTTGCTGAGATTCCAGCAATAATTAATGCTGCACCTGCTCTTAAATCACTTGCACTTACTGGTGCACCAGTTAATTTTTCAACACCTTCAAAAATAGCTGTTTTTCCTTGAGCTGTAATATGAGCACCCATTTTACGAAGTTCGTCTGTATATTGGAATCTTGATTCCCAGATGCTTTCATTTATTATACTTGTTCCTTGAGCCTGAGCTAGTACAACACCCATTTGAGGTTGCAGATCTGTTGGAAATCCTGGATATGGCAATGTTTTAATATTAGCTTTAGTAGGTCTTTTGGTATACCATACTCTTAAATGATCACCATTTGCTTCTACATTTCCACCAATTTCTTCAATTTTAGCTATAACTGATTCTAAGTGTTTTGTAATACAATTTTTAATTGTAACATCACCTTTAGATGAAATAGCTGCAAGCATAAATGTTCCAGCTTCAATTTGATCTGGTACTATAGAATAAGTAGCATTTCCTTTTAATTCTTTAACACCATTTATTTTTATTGTATCTGTTCCTGCCCCACGAATATCAGCACCCATTGTATTTAAAAAGTTAGCTAAATCAACAATATGAGGCTCTTTAGCTGGGTTATCTATTATTGTAGTACCTTCAGCTAAAACTGATGCAAGCATAATATTCATAGTTGCACCAACTGATACAACATCCATATATATTGATGTTCCAACAAGTTTTTTCGCTTTAGCAGTTATATATCCATTTGATACATCAACTTTTGCACCTAGTGCTTCAAAACCTTTTATATGTTGATCTATAGGTCTATTTCCTAAATTACATCCACCTGGAATACCTACTTTTACTTCTTTACACCTTCCAAGTAAAGCTCCTATTAAATAATATGATGCACGAAATTTTCTAGTTGCATCTGAAGAAGCTACATGTGAATTTAAGTTTCTTGTATCTATTGTTATTTCATGAGGAGAGTTCCATTTTATTTTTGCTCCTAAACTCTCTAATATACTACAATATAATTTTACATCACTAATATTTGGTAAATTTTCAATTGTACAAACACCGTTAATTAATAAAGTTGCTGGAAGTATTGCTACAGCTGCGTTTTTTGCTCCGCTTATTACAACTTCACCTTTTAAAGGAGTTGGTCCTGTTATGACTAGTTTTTCCAAAATGTATACCCCCATATTTTTAGCATATTTTTAGGTGAAAATCACCTTAAACAAATGCATAATATCACAAATGAAAAATATTTACAAGACATTTTTTTATTTTTCTATGGGGGACAAAAATTTATGTGAACAATTCTAATATCTTAAATTTTAATTTATAACTGTTTGAATCATTTGTAATTATGCTATATTCTTCATTATCTAAATTACTTTTAAGAGTCTCTTTAGAGTCTTCATCTATAATCCCACTCGAAATATCTGTAAAACATAGAGGTGGAAATAAACTACACCACCAATTTTGACCGCTCAGCTTTACCTATTTTGATTTTTAAAGCATCATAATATCCACTAGGAAGTGAAATATTACCATAGTATTTGGTTGGAAAATAAAAGTTTCCAATTTCAATATTAATAGGATAATTATATCCATTATCTTTTATAACTTGTTCTGAAATATCATATAAATTATCTATATTTTTGCTAATTACTGAAATAACTTCATTTTTATTTTTACAATCTAAAGTTAAATTTTCAACATATTGAATAATCGAATCTCTAACCTTCAATTTTAACTCTTGGTCTTCTTTAGAGTCGCTGTTAGCTATAATGTGAAGTCTAAATATATTATCTGATAATTCATCTGATATAGAATTAGCGTAAGACTTGGCAGTTATGAATAAAAAGAGAAGAAATAAAAAAACTAATATAAAAAATTTAAATAATCTTGTTTTAAAAAATTTCAAAATTATCCTCCTTAAATCATAAATTCCTTTTGTGCATATTATTTACAAAAAATAAAAATATATGTAAAAAATTTAAAACACATTTAGTGTCGAAAAATAGATGACGGTTTTGATTGACGTTTTTTTCATCTAGATATAAAATTGAACTAGATTATTTAAGAAAGGAAAAAGCGTATATGTTAGAAGATAAGATTTGTGGATTTAATGTAAATGAATTTCATTTAGTAACAATGATTATGCCATACATATATGAAAAAATAAACGAAGGAAAAACCATATCTACATTTTTTGAAAAAGATGTACAAGAGATTTATGAAAAAGTTATAAATATTAATGAAAAATTTTGGAAAAACAAAGACAAGTTAGATAAAATAGACTGGAGGAAAACTGAAATTAATAATATTTCAGAAAAATTTGATAAAGAAGTTGATATTGTTATTGTTGCAGGAAAAAAAGACTTTATAGATAAAATTAATCGTTTAGTAATAAATTTTCACACAAAATTTACATTGGTTAATTGCTTTGAAATTGATGATTTTAATAAGAATTTAGAAAATATAGTAAAGAAATACGATAAAATCCTTTGTACAAAAGGAGTTCGAGAAATAAAAGAATTATATACAGTATAAAAAAACGGGATAAATTAAGAAAAAATTACTAATTCAAATTTGAAAATTGTCTGTCATATCTCTATTGACTAAATTATAAAAATAGTATATAAATTATAAAGCATGAAATCACTTACGGAAAAGCCGAAAAGTGAGAAAGGAGAAAAATCCAGATGGGAGATAGATTAGACAATATTAGAAAAAAATTAAAAAAATACAATCAGGAGCATTTATTACTATTCTATGATAAGATGAATGCTGAGGATCAAGAAAAACTATTAAATCAAATAGAAAATATAGACTTTGATTTAATGAATGAATTGTACGAAAGCACAAAAAAACCTTTAGATTTAAAAAATGTTACAATAGAACCTATTGAACATACTGATAAGTCTAAATTAACTGTTAGTGAAAGAGAAGCTTATGAAACTAAAGGAATTGAAGCTATAAGAGAAGGAAAACTAGCAGTTGTTACAATGGCAGGTGGTCAAGGTACAAGGCTTCGGACATAATGGTCCAAAAGGAACATTCATCTTTGATCCAGAAAATAACAAATCAATTTTTGAAGCATTATGTGATACATTAATTAGAGCTTGGAAAGAATATGGAACTGTAGTTCCTTGGTATATTATGACAAGTAGAGAAAATAATGATGCTACTGTATCTTTTTTTGAGGCTCATAATTATTTTGGATACCCAAAGGAAAAAGTAAAATTCTTTAGACAAGGCGAATTACCAATGCTTGATATGAAAGGTAATATTTTACTTGATCAAAAAGGTTTTGTTAAAGAAGCAGCAAATGGTCATGGTGGAACATTACAATCATTAGAAAAAGCTCATATAATTGATGAGATGAAAGAAAAAGGTGTAGAATGGGTTTTCATAAATGGTGTTGATAATGTTTTAGTAAAACCAGTTGATCCATTATTAATGGGTATGTCTATTTCTCATAAGGTTTTAGGCGCAGTAAAATCAATAGAGAAAACAGATCCAAAAGAAAAAGTAGGTGTATTTTGCAGAAAAAATAAAAAAGTAGGTGTTGTTGAATATACAGAAATTTCTGAGGAAATGGCAAATCGTAGAGATGATTATGGTTCTTTAGTTTTTGGAGACGCAAATGCTATATTCCACTTATATAATATTAAAGGATTGGAAAAAGTAGCTGAAGTAAAACTTCCGTATCATATTGCAGTGAAAAAAGCTGATTATATTGATTCAGAAGGTAAATTAGTAAAAGCTGAAAAACCAAATGCATATAAATTTGAAACTTTCATTTTTGATTCATATGAAATGTTTGAAGATGTTGTTGTTTTAAGAGTAAAAAGAGAAGAAGAATTTGCTCCTATTAAAAATGCTGAAGGTGTTGATAGTCCTGAAACAGCTTTAAAACTTTACAGAGATTACTTTGCTAAAGTTGAATATATGAAAAAATATAATGAATGGTGCACAAACCCAGTATTTGATGAAGATACTAGACAAGAATTACAATCAATTGCAGCAGATGATTCTGAAATTCAAGATAGATTTTATAAAGATTTAGAGTTTGGAACAGCTGGTATGAGAGGTGTAATTGGTAATGGTACAAACAGGATGAATGTTTATACTGTAACTAAGGCAACTCAAGGATTAGCAAATTATATTTTAAAACAAGGTGGAGAATCAAGAGGTGTTGTTATTGCATATGACTCAAGAAATATGTCACCTGAATTTGCTAGAGAAACAGCTTTAACACTTAATGCAAATGGAATTAAAACATATATTTTTGAAAGTCTAAGAGCAGTTCCACAACTTTCTTTTTCAGTAAGAGAATTAGGATGTATTGCAGGTGTTATGATAACTGCAAGTCATAATCCACCAGAATATAATGGATATAAAGTATATTGGGAAGATGGAGCACAAATAGTTTCACCTCAAGATAAAGGTATTATTGAGGAAGTTAATAAAGTTACAAATTATGCTAATGTAAAAAGAATGTCATTAGAAGAAGCTTTAAAAAAGAAATTATATAATGTAGTAGGCAAGGCTTTAGATAATTTATATATAAAAGAAATTAAAAAACAATCTTTAAATCCAGAAATAATAAAAGAAATGAGTAATGATTTAAAAATTGTTTATACTCCATTACATGGAGCAGGAAATATAGGTGTTCAAACTATTCTTTCAGAACTTGGATTTGAAAATGTATATGTTGTACCAGAACAAGAATTACCAAATGGTAATTTCCCAACAGTAGATTATCCAAATCCAGAGGATAAAAGAGCATTTAAATTAGCTTTAAATTTAGCTGAAAAAGTAGATGCTGATGTAGTTTTAGCAACAGATCCTGATGCTGATAGATTAGGTGTTTATGCTAAAAACAGTAAAACAGGAGAATATATGCCATTTACTGGAAATATGTCAGGTCTTTTGATTGCAGAATATATTTTATCTGAGAAGAAGAAAAGAAATATGATTCCCAAAAATGGAGCTTTAGTTACAACAATCGTTTCTTCAAACTTAGCTCAAGCTATAGCTAAAGAATATAAATTAGATTTTATTGAGACTTTAACAGGATTTAAATATATAGGTGAGCAAATTAGAAATTTTGAAAAAACGGGTTCTCATACATATATGTTTGGATTTGAGGAAAGCTATGGATGTTTAGTAGGAACTCATTGTAGAGATAAAGATGGAATTACAGCAGTAATGCTTTTAGCAGAAGCTGCAGCTTTCTATAAAAAACAAGGCTTAACATTATGTGACCAAATGGAAAACATATACAAAAAATATGGATATTATAAAGAAGATATTTTAACAATAACTTTAAAAGGCGCTGATGGAGCTGAAAAGATGACTGAACTTGTAAATTCATTTAGAAATAATCCTTTAAAAGAAATTGCAGGATATAAAGTTTTGAAGTTTAGAGATTATAAAACAAAGAAAATTGTTGATTTTAAAACAGGAAAGGAAACAGAAACAACATTACCAGTATCTAATGTTTTATATTATGAATTAGAAAAAGACGCATGGTGTTGTATTAGACCATCTGGTACTGAACCTAAACTTAAATTTTATATGGGAGTTAAAGAAAAGACAGAAAAAGAAGCAATAGACAGTTTAAGAAAATTAAAAAATGCAATGTTTAAATTGACTTAAAAAATAGAGTAGATTTATTTCTACTCTATTTTTATGATATAAAGTTAGTAAAGCTTTCATATTATATATGAAGTTAATTTATAATATAGCCGTTTTAAAAAATGAGTAAAATAAAAGATTGTACATAGTTTTTCAATACAGTTTAAAATTTAAATAAAAAATAAATTTTTTTTATTTTTAGTATTGACAAATATTGCTTTTGCATGTAAAATAGATAACAGTTGATTTATTAATGGCCCCTTGGTCAAGCGGTTAAGACATCGCCCTTTCACGGCGGAGACATGGGTTCGATTCCCGTAGGGGTCACCAATTAAATATTTTGCCACTTTAGCTCAGCTGGTAGAGCAACTGACTTGTAATCAGTAGGTCGTCCGTTCGAATCGGACAAGTGGCTCCATATTAAGGTTTAGAGTTTTGGAAAAAGTCCTTGATTCTAGACTTTATTTTTTTATTTAAAAATACTATTATTTTTCATGAGTTTATGATATAAAGTAATAAATATTATATAAAAAGGAGTTATTATGAAAGATTCTTTTAAAGATTTTAGAATGGATGAGAATAATCCAAATTGGGAAAAAGCATGTAAAAGGAATGATGTTATTTATAGGAGAAATAATGACGTTAGATCTGATTTTGAAAGGGATTATAATAGGATTATTAACAGTAATGCATATAAAAGATTAAAGCATAAGACTCAAGTTTTTTTCTCTCCTCATAATGATCATATTTGTACTAGAATTGAGCATGTAACTCATGTTGAATCAATAAGTTATACAATAGCAAAATATCTTGGTTTAAATACTGAACTTACTAAAGCTATTGCAACAGGTCATGATATGGGACATAGTCCATTTGGACATAAAGGTGAAAGAATATTATCTGAAATACTACAAAGGGATGTGGGAGAGACTTTTTGGCACGAAAAAAATGGATTAAATTTAGCTGATAATATAGAGCTTTTAGAAGATAATTTAAGAAATGAACAAAATATGAATTTATGCTATGCGGTAAGAGATGGTATAATTTCACATTGTGGAGAAATTGATGAAAATTTCCTAAAACCTAGAGATGAATATATTGATTTAAATACATATTCTAAACCAGGAGAGTATAATCCTTATACATGGGAAGGATGTGTAGTTAAAATAGCTGATAAAATAGCTTATTTAGGAAGAGATATTGAAGATGCTGTTAGACTAAGAATGTTAGATGATCATTTAGATGAGTTATATGAGATTTTAAATTATAATTCTGATGAGAAAATAAATAATACAACAATAATTAATAACTTAGTTTCAGATTTATGTATAAATTCAAGTCCTGAAAAAGGATTATGTTTTTCAGATAAAGCTTTTGATATGATAAATAAAATTAAAGAATTTAATTATAAAAATATATATTTTGCTGATAGATTAAATGTTTCAACAGAATATTTTAGATTAGTTATAAGTACAATATATTATATTTTTAGAAAATGCTATGATCAAGATGGAAGTTTAAAAAATATGGATAAGATGATAAGTATTTATCCAAGAGTAGTTACAAATTTTAAAGAATGGCTTTCAAATTATTGGAATTTAGAAAGGAAAGAAAATAATAAAAATAAAGTTATTTTTGATGTTACAAATATAAATGAATTTTCAAAAGCTATAATTATATATATTTCTGGTATGACAGATAATTTTGCAATTGATGCTTATAATAATATAATTAATTTCTTATAATAGGAGGAAAGAACGTGGAAAGAATCGCTATAGTAACTGGTGGGACTAGAGGAATAGGAAGAGCTATTGTTTATGAGTTTTGCAAAAAAGGCATAAAAGTAGTTTTTAATTATAGAGCTTCAGATGAAAAAGCTAAAGAAATAAAAGAAGAATTAAAAGATAAAGTTGAAATTTTTAAAGGAGATGTTTCTAAAAGAGAAGATGTAAAAAAACTTATTAATTTTACTTTAGAAAAATTTGGAACAATTGATATTTTAGTTAATAATGCAGGAATATCACAAGAAAAAATGTTTATAGATTTAACAGATGAAGATTGGAATAATATGATTAATACAAATTTAACATCTGTATTTTACACAATTCAAGAAACCCTTCCAACAATGATACATAATAAATCTGGATGTATTATAAATATTTCTTCAATTTATGGTTTAACAGGAGGTTCATGTGAAGTACATTATTCAGCTGCTAAAGCTGGAATTGATGGGATTACTAAAGGACTTGCTAAAGAAATAGGACCTTCTAATATTAGAGTTAATTCAATTGCACCAGGAGCAATTGATACAGATATGAATAAAGATGTAACAGAAGATGAATGGAAACAAATTGAAGAAGAAACACCATTAAATAAAAGAGGAAAGCCTGAAGATATTGCAAAATGTGCAGGTTGGCTTGTAGATGATGAATTTACAACAGGTCAAGTTATTTCTCCAAATGGAGGTTTAGTAATTACATAAAAATAAAAAAAATCTGAAACGAAAATGTTTCAGATTTTTTTGGTGAGCTATCCGCGACTCGAACGCGGGACAACTTGATTAAAAGTCAAGTGCTCTACCACCTGAGCTAATAGCCCGTGTTTAGCAGTTTTTTGCAACTGCTTTTATATGATACTCTCTTTTTAGCTTTTTGTCAAGACTTTTTTTGAATTTTTTAATTTTTTTAATCATTATTATTTATTTTACGCTTATATTTTCCTGACATAATTTTTGGAAGATATGTTACAACTCTATAGAAACGAATTTTAACTTTTTTCTTCCATAAATAAAATTTGGTTATTTTTCTTGGAGAAATTAAAGAATACTCATCATCTAAAGCAATAAGATCTAACTCAGCAGGTTCAATAGTAAAATTATAATTTTCACCATTATTGTTGTCCCAAATACCATTTTCATTATAGAAGCAAAAATTAAAAGAAGGGTCATCTGTAAGTTCTACTTCTGCTTGAAAACCTAATTCGGTTTTTACCATCTCGATATCAAAACAATTATCCCAATTATTTGCAAATCCATAATGTAAGAAAACTTTTTGTGAATTGTCACTAAAAAATTTACCTGTATATGATATTTTGACTTTTGAAAAAGCTGTTAATTTATCTGTATTAAAAAATATATTTTTTATTAATTCCATAAAATTCTCCTTATAGATTAAGCATTAATATTTTCTCTACAATATATTAAATTATACAATTAAATAACAACAATATCAATAATTTAACATTATTTAATAAAATATTAATAAAAATGTAAAAAAAATGTAAAATTACATATAAACTTTTCCAATTATTTTAAAATCTTTTAGTTCAGAAATTTTTATATCTTCTAAAGACTTATCTTCAGCTCTTAAAACAATATCATTTTTTCTATATAAAAATCTACGAATAAGAAATTGATTATCAACTTTAAATAGACCAATATCTTTATTTGAAAGTAATCCTGCAATTTCAATAAAAACAGTTGAGTTTTTTTCTAAGATAGGAGACATTGAATTGTCAGGAACTTTATATGCAAAAGATGCATTTGAATATTCTGCAGGACAATCTATAAAATCTTCTATATTTGAAAATACAGGTACTTGATTATATGAAATATAATTTATATAGTTGTATTGTTTTTGTTCTTCTGTTAATTCTTTATCATATGTATGTGATAGTTCTTCAAATGGAATATCTAGAGCTTTACAAATTGAGTAAAGAGCTCTATGACTTGGATTTCTTTCACCTTTTTCTATATGTGTTAGATGTCCAATATTAATTCCAGTTAGCTCAGAGAGCTTTGTCTTTGTCATATTTTTTTTCTTGCGTATCATTTCAATCATATTTCCTATCATCTTTGGTACCCCTTTTACTATATATTTAAAAGTATTATATATATAAATTATAAAAATGTCTAGTAAAAAAACTATCAATTTTTGGTATAATTATTAAAAATTAGAATAGATTAAATTATAAAGAATAATATTAAATAAT
This sequence comes from uncultured Clostridia bacterium, assembly GCA_944389125.1. Lineage (GTDB taxonomy): Bacteria > Bacillota > Clostridia > TANB77 > CAG-508 > Scatovivens. Next base: position 21,346 of record CALXLF010000010.1, read on the forward strand.
CTAATCTCAGGGAAAAACAGAGGTTTTTGAAAAAAAGTATTGACAAACTAGTACTTCTGGTTGTATAATTTTAAATGTTGATGGAAAATATCGCGGGGTGGAGCAGTTGGCAGCTCGTTGGGCTCATAACCCAAAGGTCGCAAGTTCGAGTCTTGCCCCCGCAACCAATGAAATAGTATAAAATAGCTTGTATCTAAGGATACAGGCTATTTTTTTGCAAAAAATTAGTGGAATCTAATTAAAATTATATAATCTATAACTGGAAATAAAGAAAATAAATAGAGTGATTTATGTTAATAAACTTAACAAATAGAAATAATAAAAAAATAAAAAATGAAAGATTATACATTAGTGGTGGACTCTTATTATATGTAAAAGAGTATGATGATAGTATTGATGATTTTCATGAAAGGAGGAAAAATTGGAGCAATTAATATTAAAAGCTCAAGAAGGAGACGAAAAAGCATTTACTCAAATAATAATGATGATAAGTGATGATTTATATAAAATTGCTAAATCAAGAATAACAAATGAAACAGACATTGAAGATGCTATTCAAGAAACTATGATTGAAACATATAAATCTATCAAAAAACTAAAAGATCCAAATAAATTTAAAAAATGGATTATAAAAATACTTATAAATAAATGTAATAGAATTTATAGAAGAAAATACAAAAACGATATATCAATAGATGAATATAATTTAAACAATTCTAAAACAACAAATAATATAAGCGACATAGAAAATAATATGAATTTTTATAATATAATTAAAAATTTAAATTATGAAGAAAGAATAATAATTATTCTTTATTATATGGAAGAATATTCTGTTAAAGAAATAAAAAAAATACTAAAAATGAATGAAAATACTATTTATACTCATCTTCATAGGGCTAGACAAAAATTAAAAATGGAATATGGAGGAAATAAATATGAATGATTTTGATAAAAAAATCAAAGATACACTAAAAAAAGAAGTAGAAAAGCCATTAAGTTATGAATATGCAATAAAAAATGCTTTTTTAAATAAAAAGAAAAAAACAAAAAAGCCAATAATATTAAAATTAGCTACTATTACTTCATGTTTAGCTATGGTATGTACAGTAGTAATAGCAAAAACATATATAATTGATAAAATATGGCAAAATCCTGTTACTGTAAATCAAGTAGAAGAAGAAAATAGAGTACAAGAAGAAATATCAGAAGAAGAAAAAATTAATTATATAAGTGAAGATGAAGCCATCGAAATAGCAAATTCAATATTAATTAAATTAGGATATGAAAATACTAAAATATCAGAAATTGAACTAAAAAGAGGATATGATGAAGAATATTCAAGTCATTATATTCTAAAAACTGGTAATATTTTAATAAATCTTGATCCAGAAAATGGTAACCTTGAATATTTTGGCGACACATCTATTATAGCTAGCAATATAAAGACTGATGAAATTTCTGAAAAAGAAGTAAAAGATATAGCAAACAATATATATAGTTTGTTAGGAATAATTCCTGAAGATAGTAAATATGAAATAGTAAATGTTCAAAAAACAAATATGGTATCAGGAGAAAATGCAAGTATTTTATATGAAGTGAACTTTGCCGAAGTAATTAATGGTAATTATGATGAAAGTAATGTGTCAACTATTTGTTTTGGAATAAACAATGAAACTGTGCTTATATCATCTATAACAGGAATTAAAGAAAGTAATTTTGAAAATAATCCTATAATAATAACCCAAGAAGAAGCTATTAAAATTGCAACAAATAAAGAGAAAGAATTTAGTAGTTTAGAAATAACAAATATAAATGCAGAATTATCAATAGAAAAAATGAATATTTTTGTATATTGTTTAGAAAATAATATTACTAATGAAAATGGAGAACTAAAAGTAGATGATATTTCAAGAAATGTTTGGGTTGTATATATTGAACACGATAAAGAAATAAAACCAAAGGATGGAGAAATAGAAACTGTAAAAGAATTATACAACAAAAAATATTTTATTGATGCTACAACAGGAGAGATTATAGGTGGAGAACAATCAGAATTTTTTAATAATTAAAAGATAATTTAAATTTTTAAAAATTTATTATAAAAGTAGTATTTATCAGTTTAATATTTACTTAAACAAAATAAAATAATGACTTTTGACTAAATGTAGGTAACTGATCTTTTACTAGCAACCAGAAAGATAGAAAAGAAGCTTGAATCATACGGTTCAAGCTTCTTTTTATAAATTATTTTAAATATAGGTTTAAAATAGATATGTCACAAAAAAATTGAAAACAAAATATTGAAAGAGAGTACCAAAAATGATATTG
>CALXLF010000011.1 GCA_944389125.1 uncultured Clostridia bacterium
ATGATAAAAATATAGAGCCACAGAAAACATTTACTGGAAGATTTAAAAGGAAATTACCTAGCAAAATAGAACTAAAAAGACATCACTTGGCTGGTCATTCTTTTACCACTTATACACTAAAAGAATAGACAATTACCAATTACCTACTTATAGTAAAAATAACTACTTGTAGAAAAAATATTTTTTAATTTTACAATATTTCTTTATTTTTTCTATAATACAATAATTTATAAAAAGTAGGTAATTAAGTAATTGGTAATTGAGTGTTGACAACCAATATATTTACAGATTATTTTTGTAATTACCAACTAATTACCTACTTTTTATTAGTAAATAGTTGGTAATTATATTTTTTATTCTTTTAAAACGTTTGAAAATCTTTTACCTTTTTTACTCTCTTTACTCATCCTCTTTTATTAAATCATCCAATTTTACATCTAATGCAACCGATATTTTATAAAATGTATCTACTGAAAAATTATAAGCTGTTTTCTCGCTTTCTATTTGTCTAATAAAATCGTGAGATAAGTCTACTAATTCGGCTAATTCTGCTGATGTCATTTTTCTTTCTTTTCTATACTTTTTTATATTTTTTCTTATAGTATCATAAATGTTAGGATTGAATTTTAATTCTTTCATTGTTATTCACCACCTAACAATAGTGTACCCAATTAGTATTGAATTGTATGTTAGGTAATTATTAACAATATTGTTAGCCAAATTCTCACAAAATTATTGACTTTGATTTTTTAATCTGCTAACATTATAAATATCATAAGATTTAATTATTTATTTTTTTGAGTATCATCTAGGTTATTTAGAGCATACTCACAAGCTTGAATAACAAATCTTGAAAAAGTAACATCTTTATTTTGTATTGCATTTTCTATTCTTTCTATTAGAGGAATTGGAAATCGTATAGTTTTATTTTCGGTTTCTTTCCTATTAGGTTTTATTTGAAAAGACATTTGCACTACCTCCTATTTTTTTTATATTCAAATTGTATTGCAAAAAGCAAAATAAAGAAGCATTGCAAAGAGTATTGCGTTATTTTTATTTTTTTGATAATATTACAGTGGTATCACAAAAGGAGCAATAAAATGGATGAAATAAACAAAGAATTTAATATTCCTTATTACATATTCGAGGAAATAGTAGATTACATAGAATTGACAAGTAAAGGATACTGTAAAACTATGAAATGGGAAAATGTAAAAGCACTTTTGAGGTTAGCCAAAATAAATAATAGGCTATCTGAAGCACAAGTAGAGTTTATTATAAATAAGTACAACAGAGAATAATGTTTTGTGATATAAAGATTTAATTTACAAATGACGAAAAGAGGTGAATTTTAATGACATCAATAATTGGTTTAATTATATCTATTATTGGTTGTTTTCTTATGGGAAATGCTAGTATTTTGAAAGTACCACAAATGTTTATTGCTTTAATTTTGACATTATTAGGTGGAGGATTAACAATATATTCATTGGTAAAGCACGATTATAAAAAGATATGTATTGTTATTTCTTTTATTCTTTGTGCTATATCTTTAATTATGTATGCACTACTTCAACAAAGTATGAGATAAAAATTAAATAATGGGGGATAAAAAATGTATTGTAAAAATTGTGGTAATGAAATATTAGAAGAATTTGGTACTTGTCCTTATTGTAAAACACCAATAGAACAAAACCAAAATAATTTCAAAAAACAAAAATGGATTCCATATTATAAAAGAAAGGATAGTATATATCAAAAATATCCTATTGTATCTTTGATAACAACTGTGTTAATGATAGTTGGTGGTGTATGTTTTCTATATAATAGTATAAAATTATCAAAAGACTGGAATCAAATGCCAAGCTCAAGCCCTACTACAACTTATAATTATCCAACAAGCACTATAACAACAAATACTACGTTAAAGAATTATCAGCAAATATACAATGAATATTCTCAGAAATTAAAAAGTGCTGGTCCTACATCCTCTATAAATGAAATGGCTAATATTTTAAATGAGGGTGTAACTAAAATGGCTCAATATATGTATTCTGCAAGTGGAACGGATGGGCAATATGCAACTTATCAGAGTTGGGTTGACAAATTATTTACCGTTTATATGAACGAATGTAGATAGAAAGGAGAATATTTATGTATAATTTAAAATTAAAAAATCAAAAAGGAATTAGTTTAATATCGCTATTAGTTATTATAGCTATTATTGTAATAGCAGTTATTTTAATATACTCAATAACAAAACAACCAGGTTATAAATTAGATATAGATAATAGTGAATTTATTGCTTACTTTTCTTTGAGAGTATCTATTTTAGGTGCTCAAGTATCTGATAATCTTACAAATACTTTATCTCGTGAGTACTTTGATAAATTAGGAGATATAGTTAAAAATGCTGATAGTAATAATCAATGGTTTACTGATGCTGATAGTAAATTGTTTGTTTTTGCAAATTCTGCTGATGACGATGCGATGATTGATTATGGTATTCCTGCCGAAGATGTAGATAAATTTGAAATCACTTGGATATCTGATGGGCGATATTGTGCTTTCTTTGTAATGAAAATTGTTGGTGAAGATTATTATTTAGTAGATTATGATTTTTCTGCTGATGATGTATTAGGTTGTATGCTAACTATAGAATAAATATAATATACATTAACAGTATAAAATTAAGCTTTTCGAGAAAAATTTATTCTACTATATTATTGGTAGTTATACAATTTGAAAAAGTTTGAAAAACTGCGTACTTTTTGTTGGCAAGTCGCAATATTGATTTTTAATATAAAAAATTCTAAAGGCGAGAACATTTTTAATTCTCGTCTTATTTTTATATTTTTTTCAATACAATTAGATACTATGTTCAATTCTTATAGACCTATATAATTTTATATATAAAATTATATATCTCGATATATTAAATCTTTTAAAATGAAACCTCGTCTCTTCTGTAACTATTAAAATAAAAGCATATAGAATAATTATGTATATAATGGACTCCTTCTCTTATACTATATTGAATACTCTAATCGATAATTTCTAAAAAGTTTACTTTTTTTCCAATTTATATGGACGTTTATCTAATTGCTCTCTATAATTATAAATATAAAATAAATTCAATTTTGGAAAGGATGAACAAATTATGAAACAAAATCATTTACTTACAGAAGAAAAAAGAGTAGATGTTACAAAAGAAATGAAAGAAAAATGCTATAAAAAAGTAAAAGGTTATGAAGATACATTAGGAAAAGTAGAAAAAGAAGGAAGTATGTACTATATAACATTTGCAGAGGGTTATACAGCTTTCTGTCAAAAGGAACGAAAAGCTAGAAAAGTTACAGAAGTTATGTGGTATTCAAAAATAGCAAAAGAAGAAAAAGAACAAAATAAAAAATTAGATGATTACATTAAAGAGTTTAAGGAAAATGGAATAGCTTTTGATGGGAAATCAATTCCAGAATTTATTGATACTATTAAGGATGTAAAAGCTAGAAAAGAAAAAGAAGCTGAAAGCTTAAAAGTCTAATTAAAATACATAATTTTATTATTATTATCTTAATTTATAAAAAAACTAAGAACGAGGTTCAATTCTGGGAGACTTTTATTTAAAAGATGATAAATTATATATCTAAATAATAAATATTCCCAAAATCAAACCTCGTTCTATTTTATACTTTTCATTAAAAAAAGCCTATACTATTTTGTAGTATGGGCTTCTTCTTCAATTCTATTGATTAAATCCATTGAATAATCAATAGCAAATCCACCAATGAAATATATAATGTTCATTTTAGGATAATATGGCTCCTCGTGTTGGACTCGAACCAACGACCTATCGGTTAACAGCCGAGCGCTCTACCAACTGAGCTAACGAGGAATATATACTGGCGACAACCTATTTTCACAGCAGGGTAACCCACTACTATCTTCGGCACAATGGAGCTTGACTTCTGTGTTCGGAATGGGAACAGGTATTTCCTCCTTGTAATCATCACCAGAAAATTTATTTCAATACAAACTACATTGTTTCAACGCAA
>CALXLF010000012.1 GCA_944389125.1 uncultured Clostridia bacterium
AGGCTATATTCTACCGTTAAATTATACCTGCGTTTTATTAAATTTTCAAAGATTACCTCCGCCTTGGCAAGGTTGCATTTTACCACTAAATTATACCTGCATTTTTCATATTATATTTTATGCTTTATTTTTTATAAATTGCAAAAAAATAGAACTTCTTTTAATTAAAGCATTTCTATAATAACAAAAATATATTTAAAAGTCAAGAGTTTTTAATCAAAATGCCATTTACTAATTAAAAATTAAAACAGTTTCAATTCATAAATTTTAAATTGAAACTGTTTTTTATTTTAGTTTGAAACATGTAGATATATATTTTTAGAAAATATATTATTTTACCTTTATATATCTACTGAATATTCAACTGTTGAATAGTTTGGTGAAATTGTATTATTCGCAGTTATATTTATTGGAATTTCTTTATTTCCTTGATATGTTATATATAAAACTGCTTTAGTATAATTTGCTCCAGTAGTTATTGTGTCTAAATCTATTCTATATGATTCCCATGTAATTGTATCTCCTGATAATTTTTGTAATTCTTTAATAAGATTTACAAATTTAGCTTTATTTTTTATTGCCAAATTTATACAAATAGATTCAGATTCTTTATCATAATATTTCTCTATTTCCTTATCTGATGCATCTTTTAAATCTTTATAATATTTTGGTAAAACCTCTGTTGCAACATAATACATAGATTTTCCAATATCCATTATTGTTAAATCTCCTTGATATGCTCTTCCAAAGGCTGCTGAATAATCTGGGTATACTGTTTCATCATTCCATTGTTCACTATCATTTATATAGTCTAACTTTTCTGTTGCTAAGTCAGCTGTTGTAGGCCTAGTACTTAAAATTAATAATATAAATCCTAATATTAAAATCAGTACAATCAAAATTAATATTAATAATATTATTTTTCTTCTTTTTATTTTTAACTTCATGCTAAGCCTCCTATATTAATTATTATTGAATTGAAGATTTATAAATAATCCTCAATTTCTTAGTCTTTTATTCCTCTTGAATCATCACCCATATAAATATCATATGCATTTTGTGCATAATGTTTTCTTAAATTTAACTCTTGATAATTTGTTCCTGGACTATACCATTGTGTAGGATCACTACCTCCTATACATGCTTCATAATATACTGCAAACAACTCTGCTGCTTGTTCAATATTAGTTAATGCTTTAAGTTCTGCCCATAAGTTTTCTGTCATTTGTCCTCTTCTTTCTGCTTCATATATAGCTCTTATTTGTCCTGCATAATCAGTTTCATTATAACCTTGAGAAATAATCCATGCTCTAATTCCATCGCTAGCATCCCACCAATGACCTCCTGAATTACTTGTATTCCATTGAGCTAATCCATGATATCCTGAAGGAGAAACAGCTGTTGGGTCTAAAGAACTTTCTTGTATTAGATTACCCATAATTCCAGCAGCTCCCTCTGGTGTAAATCCCTGAGACACAAAGTATGTAATAGCTGCCCTAACTTTTTCTGTATCTGATGAAGCTTCTGTTATTGCTTCTAAATCTCCATATTCTCCTGTTGTGTTTGAGCCACTTCCTTCTGGTTCTGGAATATCGAAATAATCTTCTACATTATCTATAATAGAATATTCTTTATCTTTTACCATTATTCTTATATAATTTGCAGGCCCTGTATATTCTTCACCTTCTGGTGTATCACTAGAATCAGCTGGTTCTTCTTCAGAAGTTTCTGTTGTAGCTAATGCAGCTGATTCATCATCTGTATATGTAACACCAAGAAATTTACCTTCTTTTATATAATATCCTCTATTTGTATCTGATAAATCACAATTATATTCTTCTGGTAAACTTCCTAAATCTGCTGATTCTCCATAATTTACAAAGAATGGTGCATCATCTTTTTTCTGTTCTTCTTCTTCTCTGTTTTCTTGTTCTTCTGAATTATATAAAGCCATAACCTCATTTTGTTCATATGTTCCGTTATTTCCTCCATCATCAGTTGTATTTAAATCTACTTTAAATCCATCTATAGTTATTGTAAATCCTGCACATGTATCTTCATATTCATCAAAGAATAGATTTAATCCATCTGCTGCAGCTTGATTGTCAATTCCATCTGTATCTGAACTATTATTTGCAACATTGTCTGCTGTAAAATAATTTGTTCCTAATGCTTCAATTACTACATATCCTACCTCTTCTGTTTTTCCAGTATATACATTTTCTCTCTTATGTGTTCCATATTCTATTATCTTACCTGTTACTGGTGATGATACATATTCTCCACCTTCATATCCTTCAAATGATGATGTTGCTGCTCCACCATTAGCTCCTTCTATTCCACTTACTATATTATCATACCATGTTTGATATGCTTCTTGTGAATTTAAATGTAGTCCATCTGATGTTAAGTCTGAACTTAAGTATCCATTTTCATCTTGTAATCCTGATGTAGCATCTATAAAATATGCTCCATCTGTTGAATTACAATGTGATTGAACACTATTATTATATGAATCTATATTTGAATTCATTGTAGCTGCATCAATTGTAGTATATGCAGTTCCAACGTGATTAACCTTAACTACATAAACTGGTATATTATATCTTGTAATTAATGCATCTATCAAATTATTCATTGCATCTGCTGAGCTTGTATCATTTACACCCAAGTATAAAACTATTGCTGATGCATCTGATGAAACTGTAATAGTATCTATTGACATTTCTGAACTTGAAGCGCTACTTCCTGTTATTCCATAGAAATAAGATGTGTCTGCTACTCCTTGTGAACTTAATCCATCAATCCATGAATCTCCTACAAATTGTAGTTTTGATATATCTACATTTTCAGTGCTTTCGTTGTCATCTGTATCATCTTCTGGTACATCTTCAGCCCATTCTTCTGTTTCATCATCACTAGGTTCATAATCTATTTCATTTAAATAATCATATGTTCCTTTTGATTCAATCAATGCTCCATATTCTTCATCTTGTTTATCCCATGGTCTTACTGGCCATCCTACCGGACTTATATCTGGTAAAACCCATGTAAACACTTCTTCTATTGCATCTGATAAATCTTCTTTATCAAAATAATCTAATTCTACTATTAATTCTTTAAAATCTCTATATGCATATTCTGATGCTAGTGTTTTTGTATTTTCCAATATTGTAAATGCTTCTAATGAAGTTTTTGTTATATTTGTTGTTTTTATTAAACCTGGATTTCTTGGATCTCCTATTCTTAATTCTTCTCCATCTTGCACAGTATAATCAAGGTCATATGTTTCTCTTATTGATATAGTATCTCCATTTTCATCTAAAGTAGCTATAAATGCCAAACTTCCGAGTTTATAATCATTTTCTGGACAAGTAATTATACCTGAATAATACATATCTAATTGCCAATCTAACCATTGTTCAGTTACATCTTCCCAATCAAATGATAATTCGTCTGCAATTGTAAATGCATCTAAATAATCTAAGAAAGTCTGTTCATAAGTTTGTCTTAAAGCACTTCTACCAAACTTTCCTAATAAATCTTTAGCAACATCTTTAGCAGTGCCATAATTTGACATCAAATATCCTTGTGCCCAACTTAATACTGCTTCTTTATCTTTTGCGATTCTCATTGCTGTTTCTTCTGAACCATCATATGTATAATATTTTCTATATTTAAATAACCATTTTACTGTTGGATTTGTTTGTGATCTTTGGGCATCTTCTACTTGTGTTACTTCATTTGTTGAAGTTATATTATAATAAAATCCTCCTTCTTGATTTGGATAATCTTCTCCAATAGTATCATAAACATCATTAACTTCATCATTATCATCATCATACTCTACTCTTATCCAGCCTGTTGCAGCTCCATCAGAATTAAATTCATATGCAGACCATAAAACATTTTCTATTGGTGAATCAGATAAATCATCTAATGTTTTTACTTTAGCTTTTTTTACAAAAGCATGTCCTGCTTCTTCAGCCTCTTCTTCTGAGTCATAACTTGTACCTGATGTAACATTATATCTTGCTGCATATCCCTGCTGATAATCTTCTAAAACTGTATATGGATCTTCTAAAAAGTCTTCCATCTTAATATCTGATGTTATTCCATTTGGATATAAATAATATAGTTGATATTCTTCTGTTGGATTCCCTGATTCATCTTCTTTCATATCATACGCTGTCCAATATTCTCCAGTGTCTGCTAAATATTCTTCATCAACCTTAACAAAAGTTGCATTTTCTCCCCATGAATTATCAATCATATCTTTTTCAGCTCGCGACCTTGGAGCTTCATTTATGTAATCTTGAATTGCCGTATCTGCATAACTCGGAACTATAAAATATGTATCCCTAAACCAGCTACCTAAAACTCTTGAAATATATGGTGTATATGATGCATAATCTTGGTCAGATATTGCTGCTAAAGCTTGAATTACATCTTTTACATATCTCTTGCAATTTGCACAACATTTTTCTAATCCAGGATCATCACTACATCTTGTTGTTTCAGGATCTACTGGAATATATTCTCCTGTTTCTTCATCATATGTTAATAATCCAGCATCTACTAATTCTTGAGTTGTTTTATCTCTTATTATAAATTCAAATATAATTGTATCTACCCATATAGGTTCTTCATATTCAGTCTCTTCTTCTCCAGCAATAGTCATTCCTGTTTCATAAACAAGATATTTTACTGTTATCCATTCATACCCAACACTTTCTCCATTAACTTCTGCATAATATGTTCTAGTTGTTCTTACTTCTTTTGTTTTATAATTAGTATAATAAGCAATTGCCCCTGCTGATGGCATTAATACTTCTGTTTCAATCTCTCTTGTTTCTGGTTCACTTTCTGCAGCTTCTGATGCAACATATCCATAATCTGATAAATTTACTCCACTATCACTATCTGCAAAATAGCTATAATTATCATTCAAATATGCTTCATTACCAGTTCCTAAAGAAGCATCACAATTATCAACACTCATAATATAATGATTGTTATCTGAATCATAATAATAATATTCTTCATAATCATCAAAAATATCATAAATACTTGGTCTATCTTCTGCATTTTCAGTCAATCCATATGTATTTAATGAGTTGGTACTTGCCCATCTCCATCCAAAAACTGTATCATCTGTTGCAAGTACTATTACTTGATCTTGCGCTTGACCTGTACAATTTGGTGGACTCTTTAATGGTAAATTTACTAGTAAATCCTGTGCAGCACTTTTCGTAATTACTAATCCATTTACCCATTCTAAGGCTGCCATATCATTTACTCCCCATGAAGCAACCCCATGTCCTGTATCTGACAAAGTTTGTTCTATTTTATCAATCATTATTCTATCTTCATCATTTGAAATAGATTTTGATTCGTCTAACATATCAACATATGCTGCATCTACAGTTGAATCATCAGAATCTTCCAAATACACTTGAACTTCCGTATCAAAACTTTGTAACATTGCATAAACCAAATCTGGTTGCATTGTTGCAATATGAAGTGATAATAAAAACTCTAAACTCATTCCATATCTATCTGACCACCCATCTATTGTAAATACAGTTGGATTATTAAAGTGTCCATTTTTAACACTCATTTTTGCGCCTGTACTAGTTCTTGTTATTTTTATATCATCACCATAAACAATCCAGTGTCCTAATCCGCTTGACCATTCACTAGTAGCTTGTCCATCTGCAGAATAATAAAATTTCAATAATCCTTTTGACCAAGCACTATCATATCCACCATATGTTTGCTTTATTGTAGAATAAATATTTTTTAATAATCCTCCATCATTATTTCTTATTGAATAAATTCTATAATCTGATAATAAATATGTTCTAAGTAATGTTGTATCAACATTTAAATCTATTGCATCTAATAACCAATTATCACCAAAACTAACAATTTTTCCAGCTCCGCTATTAGATATATCTTCTGTTGATCTAAGAACACCATATTGATCTATATAATTATCACCCTCTACCATTAGTCCTGTACTATTATCTATTAATATTCCTAATGAATTATAATATAATCCGTCATAAGCAGAATTTCCATCTGGATCTTCTTCTGCAGATTGACTATAATATCTAGCGTTTGTATCTTCTCCTCTTTTCTCAAAATAAATATATCCTTGTTCTGCTAGTTCAGCTGTTGTTAAATTTCCTGCTATTGTCGCATAATTTGGATTTGGATCAATAAAACCATAACCAACTAAATCATATTCAAGTTCTTCTAAATAATTAGCTAAATCAACAACATCTTGAGGATTAATATATGCATCTGCATCTGTTGTAAACCAACTTTGCACAGTATCTATTGCACCTTGGGCAAATTGTTTTAGTGCATTTATGGCTAATCCTGGAATAAACAAAATAAAACCGATTACTCCTACTATAACAAAAATAATTATTACTACTATTGCAATTATAAGTAAAATCTGTGGAGGTATATTCTTTAAAAAATTAATTATTTTCTTTACTTTATCTGCAGTCTTTTTTATACCTTTTGCAATATCTCCTAAACCTTTTTTTCCTTGTTCTTCTGGTTTTGCCTCAGGATCTAATACATCTACTTCTTTTTTTTCTAATGGATTTTTTCCTCCACCACTACCAGGTAATTTTGGAACATTTCCACCACCTGGTAATCCTGGTGTTCCATCTGTATCAGCCATGCTTTTCTCCTTTCTATAATATTTGCTACATTAAATTTATAATACCTAATTTCTATTTTTAAAAAACTGATTATTTAATTATAAACTAATAAAAATCTTATATAAATCATCTTCCCCTTATATTATATCATATCAAATGTATATTTTAAAAACAACAATATAAGATAAAATTCCTTAATTTTAATTTATAATATAAGCACTAATTTTCAATAAAATTAGTGCTTACAATTTTTATATTTTATTTAAAAATTTTCTGGCGTCTCCTGTGGAGGCATTATTTCTAAAGATGATACATTTTTCTTTTTATCATTTGATAGCTTAACAGTAAATTCAATATCCCCATAATCTTTATAATTAAATTTCATCTTAAAATAACTATATTCATTAGAATTAAAAACTGTACCTTTTTCATATAAACAATAATTAAATTCATTTCCAGAAATATCATTTTCAACCAAATAATTTGCTAAATTAATGAAATCATCTTTATTTTTAACTCCTATAAGTTTTGTTATATCATCATAATTTTCATCATAAAATTTCCCAAAATCGTCTGATTCTTTTAATGATGATACTAAATCAGGTAAATAACTAGAAACTGAATATAATTGTTCATAAAATTCGTCTCTCTTTACATCACCAGTATACTCTCTCATAAAAGTAGATATGCCTTGAGGAATTATTTTTCCTTCAAGATATTCTGATATATTTTTTTCTTGTTTGCTAGGGTCAATTGTTTCTTTATTAGAATTTCTTACTAAAGCAATTATAGTAATACATAAAATAGCAATACATATTAAAATTGCAATTATTATAAATATTAAACATTTTTTTCTTTTTTTAACACTCATATATTAAACTCCTTTAAAATTCTAATAATTAATTTCTAGTTATAAGTACAAACTGAGAAGTTACCATTCAAATAATCTGTAAATGGTGTTTCTGTACTAAATACTAATTCTCCACCTGAGTCATAACAATGGAAGAATTTTCCTTCACTCCACATTCTATATTCTGATTCTCTTCTCGTTCTTAATCCTGGATATTCACCCCATTGTCCACTTCCTAATGTTGTCCAAGTACTTGCAATTGTTCCTTCATCACCAGAACGAATTGCTTGTTCTAAGGAATCAGGAATTTCTCCAAAATTATAGTAAACTGAAATTAATGCAGCCATTTGAGTTTCTGTAAATGTTTGACCTGGGAATAATTCTTGAATTCCTGCAACATTTGTATCTATTTCCGCAACTGCAACATCATTACATACCTCAATTGGAATATGATCTCCTGCATTCATACCCACATTACTTCCTCTAGTGTTATTAACATATTCTTGATATCCTAAATTCCAGAATAATTCATTACACCAGTTAGTTACACCAAAAGCAGCAGTTATTGTTCCATCACCAATGTCTCCAGCAATTGAATATCCTTGAGTTATTGCTTGATCTAAACTAGAATCTCCTCCTCCTTTTCCTTCTGTATCAACTAAAAGCCAGTATAAAAATTCTTCTGAATATTCACCTGTGAATATATCTCCATTTCCGCTATCATCTTCTGGATCTGGAATATTAAAGTAATCTTCTACATTATCTATAATAGAATATTCTTTATCTTTTACTATTATTCTTATATAGTTTGCTGGTCCTTCATATTCTTCCTGTGTTGTATCAGTAGAAGAAGTATCTGTTGTAGTTAATCCAGCTGATTCATCATCTGTATATGTAACTCCAAGGTATTTACCTTCTTTTATATAATATCCTCTATTTTCATCTGATAAATCACAATAATATTCTTCTGGTAGACTTCCTAAATCTGCTGATTCTCCATAATTTACAAAAAATGGTGCATCCTCTTTTGCTTGTTCATTTTCTTCTCTTTCTTCTTGCTCTGCTGAATTATATAAAGCCATAACTTCATTTTGCTCATATGTTCCATTATTTCCTTCATCATCTGTTGTATTTAAATCTACTTTAAATCCATCTATAGTTATTGTAAATCCTGCACATGTTTCTTCATATTCATCAAAGAATAGATTTAATCCATTTGCTGCAGCTTCATTATCAATTCCTTCTGTATCTCCACTATTATTTGCAACATTGTCTGCTGTAAAATAATTTGTTCCTATTGTTTCAATTACTACATATCCAACATCTTCTGTTTTTCCAGTATATATATTTTCTCTTTTATGTGTTCCATATTCGATTATCTTACCTGTTACTGGTGATGATACATATTCTCCGCCTTCATATCCTTCAAATAGTGATGATCCAACTCCACTTGGAGTATTATCTGGAATCCAAACCATTACTCCACTAGTTGCATTTATACAACTCATTAATGCCTCTATGCCTCCAGTATTCTCAAGCCTACTATAATCACCATCAACTGAATCTGCTGTATATATTGTTGAACCATCAACACCTATTACACATATAAAGTGTCCACTTGATGTTGTCCATGGCCCTACACTTTCTTGTGGTGGCATATATACTATTATAGGTTTTCCTGCATTAAATGCTGTATTAATTTTATTTTCTAAGTCATCTGTATACCATTCTCCACTTACGCCATTATCATTTAAAAATTTATCCATTGTTGTAGATCTTTGACTACTATTAAATGCTGATGTTCCATAATTTTCATGAATATATTCAACTGTTGTCAAAGGATTTACTTCTTCATTTACATATCCTGATAATAATGATGAAATAGAATATATTCCACAGCCCATACTTCCAAGAGTTGTATCTGCACTATTATCATTTGCTATTTGTGTACTACCTTCTTGATAAGGATATATAGTTCCAGATCCTCCTCCACCATAATATCCGCCTTGACTAAATTGTTTAAATTCTGTTCCATAAGCAGATATAATATATGAATAGTGTCCTTCAGAAGTATTTTGATCTGCACTTTCTATAGAAATTCCTGAATTATTATTACTATTATTTGAATTACTATCAGAATTATCAGTATTTCCAGAATTACTTGAATTGTCATCATCTTCTGTTTCGTTATCTTCTCCATATCTTATATCTTTTAAATAATCATAAGTTCCTTTTGATTCAATCAAAGCTCCATAATCTTCATCTTGTTTATCCCATGGTCTTACTGGCCATCCTACTGGACTTATATCTGGTAAAACCCATGTAAATACTTCTTCTATTGCATCTGATAAATCTTCTTTATCAAAATAATCTAATTCTACTATTAATTCTTTAAAATCTCTATATGCATATTCTGATGCTAACGTTTTCGTATTTTCTAATATTGTAAATGCCTCTAAAGATGTTTTTGTTATATTTGTTGTTTTTATTAAATCTGGATCTCTTGGATCTCCTATTCTTAATTCTTCTCCATCTTGTGGGGTATAATCAAGGTCATATGTTTCTCTTATTGAAACTGTATTTCCATCTTCATCTAATGTTGCTATAAATGCTAAATCTCCTAATTTATAGTCATCTTCAGGACATTCAATTATTCCTGAATAATACATATCTAATTGCCAATCTAGCCATTGTTCTCTTATTTCATTCCAATCAAATGTTATTGTTGTTCTATCATATGCTTGTCTTAATGAACTTCTTCCATAATCTCCTAATTTTCCAGCTACATCACTAGGACCTGTTGTAACTCCATATTCTCCAATTAAGTAATTTGTAACCCAATTTAGTACTGCTTCTTTATCTTTTGCGATTCTCATCGCTGTTTCTTCTGATCCATCATATGTATAATATTTTCTATACTTAAATAACCATTTTACTGTTGGATTTGTTTGCGATCTTTGTGCATCTTCTATTTGTGTTACTTGATTTGTTGAAGTTATATTATAATAAAATCCTCCTTCATCATTATAGTAATCCTGGTCTGATGCTAATGCTGTTATATCATAAACATTATTTACTTCTTCATTATCATCTCCATATTCTACTCTTAACCATCCTGTTGCTGCTCCATTTGAATTAAAACTATATGCAGACCATAAAATGTTATTTCCTTCTTGATATGATGTTAATTGTGAAACTGTTTTTGTTACTGCTTTTTTTACAAAAGCATGTCCTGCTTCTTCTGCTTCTTCTTCTGTTCTATAGCTCATACCTGATGTGATATCATATCTTGCTGCATATCCTGATTCATAATCTTCTAAAACTGTATATGGATCTTCTAAAAAGTCTTCCATCTTAATATCTGATGTTATTCCATTTGGATATAAGTAATATAATTGATATTCTTCTGTTGGATTTCCTGATTCATCTTGTTTCATTTCATATGCTGTCCAATATTCTCCTGTTTCTGCTAAATAATCTTCATCTACTATTACTAATTCTGACTCTCCCCATGAATTATCAATCATACTCAGCTCTGATGGCGACCTATTTGATTCATTTTTATAATCCGTTATTGCTGCATCTTCTTCTTCTGATATTGAAAAATATGTATCTCTAAACCAGCTACCTAAAACTCTTGCTATATATGGTGTATATGATGCATAATCTTCATCTGTTACTTGTGCTAATGCTAATATTACTTTCTTTACATACTTTTGACAATTTTTACAACATTTAGTTTGATCATTACTGCTATCTGCATCATGATTTACTGCACTACACACTTGACTTCTTGGGGTTGAAGCTCCTGTTTCATCTATTGCTCCACATGCTACTAATTCATCAAATGTCTTATCTCTTGTTATATATTCCCAAACTATAACTGTAGTAAATATTGGTTGATCATATTCTGTATATCCACTGGCAAGTACATTTTGATCATATCCAACTGTATATACAACAAATTTATATGTAACCCATTCATATTCTACTTCTTCAGTTAATCCATCTGAGTCAAGTATCTCATTTCCATTTACATCTCTAGCTGTTGCTGTCCATGTTCTTGTTGTTTTTGTTCCATCTATATCAAATACACTGCCATCAAATAAATTATTACAATAAATATCATCTTCATTATCATGTTCTACATCATCATTTTCCATGTTTTCCAAATCATATCCTAAATTTAATCCAATATCTTTGAAGAACATAAAATGATCATCATCTATTATATTTTCCAATGTATCTGAATATCCATATCCTGTATCTATAACATCATCGTAACTTGTGCCCCTGTCAGCTATCCTGTATGTACAGTTCTTAGCTTTAAAGTCAACATATTCACCTTCATCAGTTTCAACATCTCTATTAGAAATTTCCACATTTGCAGCTTCTTCACCCATATCTGTTTTATCTATATCATATAGTGTTAAATAATCATCCCATGAAAATACTCCTGTATCTTTATATGTTGATTTTAAAATTATATCAACTTCTGCTGCTCCTGTACAGTTTGGTGGACTTTCTAATGGTAAATGATCTAATAAATATTGTGCATCCGCTTTTGATATTGCAAGTCCACTTAATCCTGATGTTAGATACATATCATTTACTAACCAGTCATTTAAATCTATTCCTCCTTGTTCATCTAGTGTAGCTTTTACATCTGCAAATGATATCATATCTGCTTCATTTCCAAGTTCAACATCTCTATTTAGCATATCTAAATACGCTGCTTCAACCTCCGCTTCTCCTGAATCATTTAAATATACTTGCACTTCTGTATCAAAACTTTGTAACATTGCATATACTAAATCTGGTTGCATTGTTGCTATATGAAGTGATAATAAGAACTCTAAATTCATTCCATATCTGTCTGCCCATCCTTCTATATCAAATATGGTTGAATTATTAAAGTATCCATTTCTTATACTCATTGTTGTTCCATTTATTTTTATCTTATCTCCATATACTATTGAATCCCAGTCAGCTGACCATGCGCTATCTGCTATTCCATCTACTGCATAATAGAATTTTAATAATCCTTTTGACCATGCTGAATCATATCCTCCAAATGTCTTTTTTATTCTTGAATATAATTTATTAAGAAACGTTCCATCTGCATTTCTTATTGCATATATTTTATAATCTGATAATAAATATGTTCTTAGTAGTTTTGTATCAACTGTCCAACCAGCAATTCCTGATAGCCAATCATTTCCAAATCCTACTATTTTTCCTGCTCCACTATTTGATGTCTCTTCTGTTGATCTTTCTAATCCATATTGATCTACATATTCCCCATCAACTGCTTCTCCAGTTCTATTATCAACTAATATTCCTAATGAATTATAATAATTTCCATTAAATGCAGAGCTTCCATCCGGATCTTCTTCAGCTGATTGACTATAATATCTTGCGTTTTCATCATCTCCTCTTCTCTCAAAATAAATATATCCTTGATCTTGTAATTCTGTATATGTTACTATTCCAAGATCCTGTGAAAAATTCGGATTAGGAGTTATAAATCCATAACCTACTAAATCATACTCTAATTCTTCTAAATAATTTGCTAAATCTACAACATCTTCTTCATTAATATATGCATCTGCTTCTGTTGTAAACCAACTTTGTACAGTATCTATTGCGCCTTGAGCAAATTCTTTTAGAGCATTTATTGCTAAGCCTGGTATAAATAATATAAATCCTATTACTCCTACTATAACAAAAATAATTATTACTACTATTGCTATTATAAGCAAAACTTGAGGTGGTATATTTTTTAAGAAATTTATTAGTTTCTTTATTTTATCTATAGATTTTTTTATACCTTTTGCAATATCACCTAATCCCTTTTTTCCTTGTTTTTCAGGCTTTGCTTCAGGATCTAATACATCTAATTCTTTCTTTTCTAATGGATTTTTTCCTCCGCCGCCGCTACCTGGTAATTTTGGAATATTTCCTCCTGGTAGACCTGGCTTACCTCCTGTATCAGCCATGACCTTTCTCCTTTCTACAATATCTACTGCATTGAAATTGTCATACTGGCCTTATATATTGCATTATCTATTTCTTGTTGAGCTGTTTCTTCATCTCCGGTATAATTTTCCATAACTCTTACAGCATTTAAAACTAAAGAATCTACTTTTGTTTCTGAATCATAAAATTTAGAAAACGAAATTGATACATTCTTAGTTTCTCCAGGAGCTAAAACAATTTTTGTATCCTTTTCCATGCATCCTCTTGTTTCATCTCCTATATTTATATAAATTTCTGTATCATCAGTATTTCCATCTTGGATTACAACTGTATAATTACTTCTATTTGTAAATTGTAAATTATAAATTATAAAACTATATTTTTCTACAGATTTTGTTATTCTAGCTACTAAATAATCATTTGATGCTTGATATTGAAGATCTTGTGACCCCATATAATTTCCAACTGAAAATACTATGTTTCCACCATCATCTTTACTAATAGCCATTTTTTCTTCAACATATCTATAACTTTGATTTGTAAGTCCTGTTGCTAAAAAGTTATCATATAATTTTACACTATATATGTACGTATCATCTACTTTTGAATAACTTTGTATTGCATAACTCTTTGTAGAGTTAAATTTTTCTGAAACATAATTTACAAAATTATTATAACTATTTCCAAAAAAGTTCTTTTTACAATCATCTGAAACTAAATTATATGCACTAACATAATCTCCATTATTACAATATTTAACATAATTTTCTATAAATTCTTCAAAACTATCTGCATACTCTTTTGGAACATCCTCTGTATTTAATACTGTAGTATGTGGCGTATAAGAAGTTTCTGGAGCTTCTGGAGCATTATTTAAAGTAAGTAATCTATTAATAATTATGACTAAAATAAGTGCAAATACAATTATAATTATTAATTTACCATATTTTTTGAAAAAATTTCTAATTTTTATTCTTACATCTGGATTAATTGTCATAATTATTCCTCCTCTGAATCTACTGCGCTATTTCTACTAAATGATAAAACATAATCATTAAAATCATTTTCTTTAATAACAACATTCATACTAAAATTATGTCCTCTAGAACCATTTAAAGTATCATTTACATTTACCCAAAGAACATATATATCTCCTAATCTTTCAAAATTAGTATAACTTAAGGAAAAATCATCTGGAAAATAATCTTCCATATATTTTGAAAAACTTTCTTTTGTTGGAAAATAATTTTCTTTGTATTCAGAATATAGTAAATCATAAGCTTTATCATAATTTCTAGTATCAACTAATTTAAAGAATTCTGCACAATAATAAGTAATTCTTTCTTGTTCTGACATATTATATAAAGCTTCTAATTCTGCCTGGTTATTCGCCTCTTCTATTTCGTTTGTTACAAGAGTTGCTTGACCATTACCAGAAGATACTGAATTTTTTTGTTTAAAGAAAAGTAGAACAAATAAAACAACTAAAATTATCACTATAACTATTCCAATTGATATCATTAATGCTTTTCTCTGTTTTTTATTTTTATCTTCTGCCATAATTTTTCCCCCTTAATTTTAAGCACGTTTTCTTCTATTTAAATCATTTAAAACTGTATTACTTTGTGGTGTAGGATCTGCTTGAGCCATACCATTGTTTATTGGAGTTCTTTGTTGAATATTTGCTGTTTGACTTCTAACTGATACATTTCTACTACTATAACTTGTTGAAGTATCATTTTCAGCCATACTTGCTGATGCAATAAACATTCCTGCTTGTTGAGCTTCAACCATAAGTTCAGCATATTGTCTACCTGCAGGAGTTAACATTCTTGCATTAGCTTCACTTTGATCTGCTTTAAACTTTTCAAGTCTTTTAACAGCTATATCTCCTTCTCTTCTAACAGCTTCTTCTGCTTTAGCAAAATTACTTTGACTATAAGCCCCAGATTTTGCTTTTTCTAAAACTCTTGTATTAAATTGCAATAAACTAGCTTCACTAAAATCACCTTCAACATTTATTTCACCATCAATTGCCTCTAATATTTTAGCATTATTTATTGTGGCTCTACGTGTACTTCTCATTACAGAAGTTAATGTTTTCTTTGAAAGGCCTAAATCTTTTGTAATATCAACAACTTCACCTTCAGCTACTTCTACTTTAGTTTCTTCTGGTTTTTCTTCAAGTTTTTCTGGAGCAAATTCTTTAATTAAATTATTTATAGTATTATCATCAGCTTCAAGACCATATTCTGCAAAATTTTTCTTTAATTCATCAATTCCAATTTCTCCATTTTTATATTTTTCTAGCCTTCTCATTAAATCACGAATAAATTCTTCTCGAACTTGAGGATCTCTATAATTTTTCTCATTTCTCCATCTTGAGATAATATTATTTCTATCAATGAATTTTTCAATATTATCTTTAGTTAATTCTGTTGCTTCTGGTTTTTTAGCTTTATCTTCTTTTCTCTGTTCTTCTCTCTCTTTTTCTATATCACCTAAGCCAAATTTATCTAATAGATTTTGTATTGTTTTTTCATCATATTCTAAACCATGTTCTTCAAAACGCTTTATAATATCTTCTAGTTCAGCATGTCCATCTCTATATTTTTGTAATATATCTTCTAAATCTCTAATAAAATCTGCTTTTTCTTTATCATCTAGATAATTTTTATCTGAACCGCCTGGTCCTCTTCTATCATGAGCAGTTTTTCCAAAAAATCCTTCTTCTTCAAAATGTTCTTCTATATTTTCTTCATTAAGCTCTTCAGTCTTTTTCTCATTATCTTCTTCATTTTCTTCATCATGCTGAGTTGATCTAACAGCTGCTGCGACTCTTTCTGTATCTTCACTTGATAATGATCTGCCTGGCAACAAAATTGGTATTGGCTCACCTTCTTGTTCATCAGCTGACTCATCATTACCATCTAATTCCTTGTATTCTGCATCTACTACATCATCTTCATCTTCATCTAATCGTCTAT
Source organism: uncultured Clostridia bacterium (assembly GCA_944389125.1). Taxonomy (GTDB): domain Bacteria; phylum Bacillota; class Clostridia; order TANB77; family CAG-508; genus Scatovivens. Next base: position 16,497 of record CALXLF010000012.1, read on the forward strand.
ATTCTGCATCTACCACATCATCTGATGAATCTCCTCCCGAATCTAAAGTTCTTTCATGATTGTCAAGCCAATTAACAGCTTTATCTCTATACTCGTGAACTTTATTAGAAGCTCTTTGTCCTATTGTTTGAATATTACTTCCAAAAGTTGTTGTATTATTAGAAAGATTATTATTTACTGTATAAGTACCATTTGCAATACTTACTCCTGTTAATAATGCTCTTTGACTATTATTAACTACAGAGCTGAAAGATGTAAGTGTTGTAGATTTATCAAATCCGAATAATGATTTTAGCAATTCTTCTGCTTTCTTTACGAACATTAAAGCTATAATCAATATCAATGGTTGTGTTAAACTACTAATACTTCCTATTGAAGCTGAACTAATTGCAGACATAGGAACTGCTACTATAACAACATATATTAAACAATGTATAACTTGTATAAATACATTATATACAAATTCTCTAAGCCATCCATTTAAAGAAACTGCCTTTCCTCCTTTTGCTTTATCAATTGAATATGTAAGTGGCATAATTGGAGAGAGTACTATTAAAAATATTACTTTGAAAAGTCTTACAATATATATAACTGCAAATGCCATTGTTTGTACTGTAAGTATTGAATAAGCTATTGTTGAGCCCCAGCCAAGTAAGAAGTTTACTGAAAAAGCAGCAGATCTTAATGAATCAATCATACCAGATACATCTGCTCCTTCAGCTACTTGTGCAATAAGGTCAACTAAGAATTCATTTACTGTAATTACCGCCAGGATAATCAAATGCATAAGAAAAACTAATCCAGCACTAACTAACCAATCAAAAAACATTGTTTTAATTCTTGCTTTTTCTTCTGCAAGTGATGCTAAAGCCATTTTAATTCCTATCAATAATAACATAATTAAAAGTATTCCAATTGATACTGCTCTAACAACATAATAAAGCATTGCAGCAGTTTCTCTTATACTATAAACTAAATCTCCTCCACTTGTACTTTCTATATCATCTGTTTGGAAAATATTTATATTGGTTAAAGTAAACTTATTGAAAAATATATCAAAAGGAGTTATTGTAGGTGATACATCACCAGTATTTCCAGCCGTATTTATAACGAAATATGCAAGAGTCTGACATAACATAGAACATACATTTATTAACGCCCTTGGTATCCACGTTAAAATACCAGCTAATCCATTTAAAAATCCTCCTAATAAATTATCTGCTTCTTCTTCTGCATCTTGTGCCACTTCATTATCACTTGGTGGATCATCAGCAAAAACTACATTAACTTTACTAACTGAACCAATTAAAAAGTTAAATAGTAGTAAAAATACTAACAGACATATTATTAACTTTTTTGATATACTTTTCATTTTCATATTCTGTCTCTCCTTAATTTATTATATTCTTCCTAACATTCTATTCATCATTTCATCTGGATCTCTAGTGAAACTTCTTCTAGCAGCATATTTTCCAGTATTTTCTTCACTTTCTAAACTATCTTCTAATTCAAGTGCTTTTAATTGTTGCTGTTGTCCTCTATTTCCCGCAGATACTAAAACTTTTTCTTTTTGCTCCTCTAATTGCATTAATAATTGATTCATTAAAGCATTTTGTCCTGTTTCTTCAGAAGCTTCTTCTTCTGATTCTTCTTCACTTCCTTCTGGATTTGAAAGTTCATGTAATTTCTTTAATGCATCATCAAGAGATGCTTCTTCAGCATTTTTAGCTCCTGCTTCTTGTCTTTTTCTATCTTCCATAATACTTTTAGTTTCTTGAACTACAACTTCAGCACTATCAACAACTCTCATATCTTTAGCTGCATTATTCAATTCATCTCTTATATATTTTAATTCTTTTATTCTTTCTTCAAATAAGCTTTCAATTTGATTTGCAGTTATATTTTCTTCAGCTAATGCTCTTTGAATTTTTGAAAGTATTGTCTTTTTATGTACTAATTTTCTTAAAGATTCAATACTTGAGATATTATTTTCTACTATATAATCTTTTATTGTCTTTTCTACAACTGGCCTACATTTTTCAAGAACTTTTTCCATATCATCATTAGATCTTTTTGGAATATAGATTGTTTCTCCATTTCTTATTGGATCATAATATGAGATTGCGGTTAAATCAGCTTCTTCTGTTGGCCCTCCTGCAACTTTAATAGCATCATATACTTTACTTCCTATTGGAAGCTCATATCTTCCTTCATTAACAACAGCGCCTAAGATATAGAATATAAATACATCATCACTATCATATTCATCAGTTTTTCTTTTACCTTTTCTTGCACTAATTCTAAAAGGATCAATTGCTGCATTCAAAGCAGCTTTTGCAGCTTTCTCAGCAGTTTCTTCAACACCTATAGCAAATTCTCTAGCACTTTCTTTTATCTGTTCACCTTTTTTCTTAAAGTCTTCTTTAGATACGCCATAAAGTTCTTTTCCTGCGTTAACATAATCTTTTGTAGTATCAACCGCATTTTGAACTTGATCCATAAGCTCTTGTTTTACTCTCTCTGCTTCACTTTGAACTGCTCCTTTTGCTATTTGTCCTAAAAGTCTAGTATAATCATTATTTATAACTTCATTATTGATAATAGCTTCATGTACTTTAGTTCCAACTTTTTTAGACTCTTCAGCAATAACATCTCCTGCATTAACTGCATTAACAAATATTTTAGCTGCTGTCTTTTTCATTACTGAATCAACATAATTTTCTTTTTTATTTTTTAGAATTTCTTCTTTTCTTTCTTCTATAGAAGCAATAACTTCTGATTTTTTAGTTTCACTTTTTATTTCAGTATATGAAACAACACCTTTTTCAGCTAATGTAGTTAAAATATTTTCTTGTAAAGTCTCATCATTTGCAAAATCTACTTGCTCTAATGGTACATCTAAATTCATTGCAACATCAATAATTGATGAGTCTATAACTGCTTGGGATGTTGTTTCTTCTTGTACAACACCTGCAAAACTTTGTATAGATTTTTCAGAGAAGGTTACATATAATTCATCATTTATTTTAGCAGCTTGACCCATATCTGTCATTTGTTGTAAAACAATTGCTGCACTTGATTGTTGTCTTACAGCTTGAACACTTGAAACAATTTTCTGATTATGCATTTCTACTGCATCAGTTGCAGTACCAGTTAAAATCGCCCAACTAGAATCTTGAACTCTTTCATGATAATTTTGTACTGTAGCTTGAGCTTCTTGTTTTCTTTTTCTAATAGATTTGAAAGGAATTATTTTTCCTCTCTGCTGTTCTAGTTTCATTTCTCTAACCTTAGAAGGTGAATATCTTTCAAATTCTATATTGGCAACAGCTTGATGTGTATCATGTGATTCCATTTTAGCTGTATATTTTATAGAAGTTCTTTTGACTCTAGTATATCCTTTTGGAATATAACTTCCTCTAACTTGAATATCACCATTTGCTACCAACTGACCTACTTGGTATATATTTGATAGATATTCACTATTCATTATAAGTCTTCTATTTAAACTACGTGTTATTGTTATTATACTTGCACGATTAAATCTTTTAAATTTATATTTTTTCTTTGAAGAAGCTTTTTTACCTTGTTGTAATTTTTCGCTTTTACTTCTTGCTAATTGACTATATGGAAACATTATTACTTTAGAGTCTTTAGCCTCTTTAGTTTGTCTCATAGCCATTTCTTCATATTTAGCAGAAGCTAAAACTGAAATGCCTAAATAACTAGAACTAATATTTTGATATAAGAATATAGCTGGACCATATATTTTATAAGCTGTAGCAACCATATCATTGTCATCTTTATTCTCATTAATTTCTGCCTTTAGTTCTAATGCTTCTTCAGTTTCTGTTTTTAAAACATTAATAACTGTTGCTTCAAATCTATATTCTAATGATACTTCCTCTTCATTTTGTTCTACTTCTTCTTCTATATTTTTTCTTATTACATGACGTTTTATAATTTTAGCAAATCTTTTTACTACTTCAAAATCTTGATTTAACTCTTTTCTTGCATCTTTTGTTGCCTCTTTTATTTTTTCATACTGCTCTTTAACTTTTTTAGCTAATTTCTCAACTCCAGTAATTGCCATTTGAGATGCACCAAGAGCTAATCCTTGAATTGTATTTAATACCTTTTGAGGTAAACTTGGTTTATCAATCTTTTCTTGTTCTTTCTTAATTGCTTCTGCGCTTACTTTTACCCTTTTTCCATCTAATGCTGCCATTGTTTCTTTAGTTTCATGGGCAAAATTATTTGCAAATCTAATAGTAGATTCTTTTATATTTTCTGGAGTAAAGTTTTCTGCTAAGTCCTCTGCTTTATTTTGTATTTCTTGAGGTAAAGTTTCTGTAAGATATCCTTTAGCATTATCAAATGATTCAACTGGATGTTTAATAATGCTTTTATAATCTCTAACTTGAATTGTACTCTTTCCTCCGACAAAATTGAATATCTTTCTAATAATTCCATCCAATTTAGACATAAAGAAGAATGCAACAAATGTAAGTATTGCTCCAAGGAAGCTTAATGCATTGTCTGATAAGCTTAGTGAAAATCCTACTAAAATTGAATATGTTGCAGCATGAACTACTTGTATAAATATATTATATAGTAATTCTTTTACCCATCTTCCAATTATTCCACCTTTTCCTTGAAAAACTCTTCTAAATGTATACATTACAACTACTATAGGGCCAACTAAAATTAATATCATAACATTTAAATATCTTTTAATATAAATAATGAAAAATTTAAATGTATAATAAACTAATACTATGTACATGAAAAGTCCAAGCATACCTGAAGAGAATTTTATTTCATAAGCTTTTGTCCTTGCTGATTCATAAAGAGATATTTCTTGGTTAGCTGTTGAGTCTCCTACTATTGCCTGACCAATTTCTCTTAGTTTAGATACAATAAGTTGTTCAACATATATAACTGCATAAATTATTCTATCAAGCATAAGTAAAAGCAACAAACCTATTATCCAATAAATAAGCATTTCTTTAAATCTTGCTTTATCTTCAGCAACACCTGAAATTGCAGCTTTAATTCCAAGAACAAGGAATACAATAAACATTATAGCTAAACAAAAATATTTTATAAAAACATACCATGCTGCTATTGTTTCTTTTAGATAATCACTTAATGGATAACTATCAGCAAAAACCACATTTGGAATTGCAAGTATAACTAAACATAAAGTAATTATACCAATTATTAAATTATTTTTATTTAATAATTTTTTCAACATACTATTTTGATATTATCCTTTCTGTTTCTACTAATTCAATTAAATCTATTGATCTTTCTTCATTTATATTATAATTATCTTTTTCTTCTTCCATCAAACTTCCTTCTGTATATCCATTATAAATTGTAACTTCTGTTTCTTTATAATTTCCATTTAATCTAATTTGAATTTGTCTATTTGCTGATGTTAAAACTACATCTTCTCCTTCAAGTTCTGCACTAAAATCAGTATAATTATTTCTTATATTTACAACAAATTTTGTTTGATCTTCATCAAATCCTCCATTTAAATACTCAAATAGAGTTTCTTCAAAATCAGAATTATCAAACATTGTATTAGGATAAATAGAAATTTCATCATCATAGAAAAATGCATAAACTGTATTTGACTTATACCCATACAGATTTAATTGTGTATTTTCAAATGTTGGAGTTGTTCCAAATGTCTCTACAACTTCATCATATCCTGCTCCAACTCTTAATTTTGCAATTACCTCATCATCATAATCACTATTAAAAATTACTTGTTTTACATTTACTCCATCATCTGTATAAAGAGTATATCCATCATAAACAAAATTTCCGTCATCATCTCTTTCAAATCCACTTGAAAAATAATTTGTTAATCTACTCCAATTGTTATTTACTAATGTACGAATAACAATTGAATCTGTATAGGCATCTTCCTCTTGTATTTCAGTATCTTCATCTTCGCCTGTAGATACTTCATTTTCATTATTTCTTTCTGGCTCAGTTGAAACTAAAGTTGCTCTTTCATTAGAAAGCTGACTTGAGCTTAATTGTTTTATAATTATTATCAAAAACACTGTAAATATAAGCAAAAATGCTATTATAATTATTGCAATTTTTAAAATAAGTTTATCTTTCAAATCAGCTTCCTCCTTTCTATCTATTCAAATATATTTATATTAGTTAATTGATAATCATTATATAATAATCCATCTATTGTAAGTCTGTTTTCGTCATCAGCACCTTCTACCTCAACACTATCAATTCCCATATCTTCTTCTGTTACTCCTGTATCTGTTACTGTATTTACTGTCCAATTTAACAAATTATCCATTATTGCTGTCCAACCTATAAATGGTATTCTTACTATATATGTTAATATTCCTATCAAGTAATCTGCTATTTGTGCTAATGTTTCTACTATTAATGTCCATAAACTTGTATGTGCTAATGAATATTTTCCATCTGGTATTCCATTAAAATAGAAATTTGAAAAATCTACGTTAGAGTTTGATGAACTTCCAACATTTCCTGTAGCAAATTCTGTATTTAAAGATGTTAAATTTGAAGCACCTTCTTCAGAAACTCTAACAACATAAAATTCATAGGCTTCCCCAAAATATGATTCAGATCTGAATGTTGAACCATTATTACCAATAGAACCAGTAGTTCCCCAAGCTGAATATTCTTGTCCTAGATAAACAACCGCATGAGCTGATGCATCATCATGAACAACAACATCTCCTGGCATTAAATCACTCATACCTGAAAATCTAAAAACTTCAAAATTAGGATCTCCAGAAAGTCCTATTAATCCACTTGTGTTTAATGCATATGTCAATAATCCTGTAACAGCATGTATACATCCACTTGAATAACTTGAGCAATCAAAATAATATGTACTAGTATCATCCCAACTATAGTTACTTGGATTCCATATCGGATTATCATCTCTTGTATGTCCATCACCTTGATATGAACCTAATTGTTCATACAGTACCTGATCACCATATTCGGAAACAACATGTGCTGCAAATCCAGCTATTGCATCTCCAACTTCAGCTTGACTATAACCGTAAGAAATATTAGAAAGAAATAGCATACAAACCACAAAATATATAATTATTTTTTTTGTAACTTTTCTAATAAATATTTTCATAAAATTATCCTCTATATTTATTTAATATTAACATTTATCTGTTCTGTATCATTGTAAGTTATTATTCCATCACCTGCTGAATTAATTTCTATATTACCTTCAACATCTATTATTTTAGTATTTAATTTGCTTACAGGATTAAATAAATATATACCATCATCATCTATTGAATAAATAAAATTATATTCATCATACCAGTTATAACTTGATATAACTAATGTACTTTCTAACTCTGTATCTGGATATTCTCCATCTCTTGAGTAAAATGTTGGTCCTTTATATCCTTTTTCATTAGGTCCCAATTTACTTCTAAAGTCTACTGAAAATTCTTTTCCCATCTCAAAAAGTTCTTCTTCTGTAAATTCACCCTCAACTTTTCTTTTTAAATTTTCATTAGTCATTCTTTCAGATTCTTCATCAAAAACTAAATCTGTACTTTGTACATATACATTATCTAAATTACTTATATCATTAATATCACCTTTATAATTTTGATAGATATAAACTCCATTTTTTAGTGAATTTGATGAAACTGATAATTTAATTCCTCTTAGTGTGTATTGTAAATCAACATAATCTGAATCATAATCATAAATATCATAATCTTTCCATAGAGATATTAAATCCATAGAAAATTGTTTTATATCAGAAGTTTCATTCATTTGAGTTATTAATTCTACAAATAAATTTTCATGTGTTAAACTTATAACAGGATAAATTGAAACTTGTTTATTCATAAAGTCGAAGAACACATAATTATTTTCTCCTAAATATCCATATAGTGTAGAATTATTAGTAAATGTTGGATCTCCTAAAACTTCTTTTATTTCTTCTGGTGTAGAAGAAGCATTTAATCCAGATATAATACTACCTGTATACTTTTCTGTAAAAATTAAATTATAAATATTTCTTCCAGCGACTTTATATTTAAATCCTTCATCAAAATAGATTTCATATCCATCACAAGTACTATCTTTTGTTCCTAAATTTAAGCCTGTAGGATTCCATCCATTATCAATTAAAGATTGTATTATATTAGAATCAATTGAAAATTCAGTTACAGCTGCTTTTTCTTTATTTAAATTTCTTTGTGAATCTTGATTCAAATAATAATTTTTATCTCCATTAATTTGAACCTCTACTATAGAATTATTTTCACATGTAACTAAAATATCTATATCTCTACTTTCATCTATAAGCTCAAAGCTTGTATATTCTTCAAATTCTGCTATAACTTTTATAAGATTATCAAAAAATCTTTCATTACTTACACCATCAGTATATAAACCTTTATCGAACTTTACATTTATTTTTAACAAATCTGATGTTTTAAGTTCACTTATATATACACAGCCATGAGCACTTAAAATATCTTGCAAGCTATCATATTCATTAACTTCATAACGTATTTCCTCTTTTGAAGTATCTGGTGAAATAGTGCTTCTATATGCTCTTAAAAGACTTTGAATTAAGAAATAAGCAATAATTATTATAGCTACTATTATTCCTGCAACTTTTAAATATTTAGTTATCTTTTTTTTATTTTTAGGTCTATAATCCACTTTATTTCCCATAAAGTCCTCCTAAAATAATACTAAAATTTTTTCATAATTAAGCTTCAAAATATTATTAGTTCATTTAAAATTAGTTTATAAATTTAATTATTCAAATATATTTATATTAGTTAATTGATAATCATTATATAATAATCCATCTATTGTAAGTCTGTTTTCATCATCAGCACCTTCTACTTCAACACTATCAATTCCCATATCTTCTTCTGTTACTTCTGTATCTGTTACTGTATTTACTGTCCAATTTAGTAAATTATCCATTATTGCTGTCCAACCAATAAATGGTATTCTTATTATATATGTTAATATTCCTATCAAGTAATCTGCTATTTGTGCTAATGTTTCTACTATTAATGTCCATAAACTTGTATGTGCTAATGAATACTTTCCATCTGGTATACCATTAAAATAAAAATCTGAAAAATTAACACTTGTTCCTCCTCCAGATCCACTACCTGATGGTAATGCTCCATTAGGAGTAACATCTACAGAGCTTTGTAGTCTAAAAGCTTTAGTAAAATCGCTTCCTAGTCTAGGTCCAGGAGATATTTTTCCTGCATATGGAGAATTTCCAAAGTTAGCATTTTCAGTACCTCCTAAATACATTTCCGTATGTCCAGAAGATAGTAATACATCTCCAGGTTGCAAAGTTTCATTAGTTACATCTATCCAATTTGGACTACTTGGCATTTGAGAAATCGCTGTTGAACAAAGTCCATTAAAATCAAGTGCATATAAATCTATTCCTAGAGCAAGATTATACATATACCAAACTCCAGCACTACAACAACAATGAAATTTTCCTTGTCCTATTGAACCATCTTCCCAACTTGGATAAGCAGATGAATTATCATATACCGTTTTTTCTTCAGTTGGTGTACAATATTGAGCAATAAAATCTCTAGCATATTGAGCTACATATTCTCCGACAAGCTGAATCAAAAGCTCTTGCAAAACAAGTTGTCATAAAACCTAAAATCAGATAAAAAACTACATATGCAATTAGACATTTTCCAAATTTTATCTTAAATTTTTTCATATACTATTCCTAAATTATTCAATATTAACATTTATTTGTTCAGTATTATTGTAAATTATTTTTCCATTACCTGCTGAATTAATTTCTATATTACCTTCAACATCTAGTATTTTAGTATTATAGTTACTTACTGGATTAAATAAATAAATACCATCATTATCTACTGAATAAATAAAATTATAAACATCATACCATGCCCAACTTGATATAACTAATGTTTTATCAAGTTCTGTATCTGGGTATTCTTCATCTCTTGAGTAAAATACTGGTCCTTTATATCCTTCTTCATATGAAGCAAGTTTTCCTACAAATCTTACTGCAAACTTTTGACCATATATTTCATACATTTTTTTTACATCTTCACCTTGTTCGACTCTTACTATTGAATCTGCATTCATTCTATCTTGTTCTTCTTCAAAAACTAAATCTGTATCTTGAATATAAACATTATCTAAAGTAGATACTTCAGTTAAATCTCCAGGAAAATTTTGATAAATATAAATTCCATTTTTTAGTGAAGTTGATGAAATTGCTAATTTTATTCCTTTTAAAGTGTATTGTAAATCAACATAATTTGAATCATAATCATAAATATCATAATCTGTCCAAAGAGATATTAAGTCCATAGAAAATTGTTTTATATCAGAACTTTCATTCATTTGATTTATTAAGTTAATAAATTTATCTTTATCTTCATCTTCTATAGTTACAACTGGATAAATTGAAACTTCTTTATTAGTAAAATCAAAAAATACATAATTGTTTTCCCCAATATATCCATATAATGTGGAATTATAATTAAATGTTGGTTCTCCTAATGTTTCTTCTATTTCTTCTGCCGTAGAAGAAGCATTTAATCCTAATACAATACTATCAGTATATTGTTCTGTAAATATCAAGTTGTATATTGTTCTTCCAGCAACTTTATATTTAAAACCTTCATCAAAATAAATTTCATAATCATTACATGAACTATCTTTTGTTCCTAAGTTCAATCCTGTAGGATTCCAACCATTGTTAATTAACATTGATAATTCATTTGAATCAATAGTAAAATCAGTAATTTTTTCTGAATTTTTTTTGACATTTAATTTTGAATCTTGATTCAAATAGTAATTTTTATCACCATTAATTTCAATTTGTACAATACTAGAATTTTCACATGTAACAACAATATCTATATTTCTTAAATTATCAACTAATTCAAAGTTTTTATAATTTTCATATTCTGCAACTACTTGAATTATAGCCATAAAATATTTTTCATTACTTGTTTGATCAGTATATAAATCTCTATCAAACTTTACTGTTATTTTTAATAAATCAGTTGTTTTAACTTCACTTATATAAACACATTCATATGCTTTTAACAAATCTTCTAAGCTTTCATACTCACTTAAATCATAGTGTAAATCTGAATTTGTTGTGTCAAGTGAAATAGTAGTTCTATATGCTCTTAATATACTTTGGACTAAGAAATAAGCAATAAGTATTATAGCTACTATTATTCCTGCAACTTTTAAATATTTAGTTATCTTTTTTTTATTTTTAGGTCTATAATCTACCTTATTTCCCATAAAGTCCCCCTAAATTATTTTGAAAATAATGATGAAATTTTTCCATAATCAAGTTCCAAAATAATATTGAATATCTTTTCTGCCCTTGATAATGCCCATAAGAATAATACTGCTAATAATGGTGCTTTTAATGCTATACCACTTGCTGTAAACATAAAAATCAAATATAAAAGTGCATGTAATGGTTGCATAAAAATATTCATACAATACTTAGCAACCCAATTACCTATAACTCCATCATTTCCTTTAATTTTATTAAATACATGCATTACACCAATTATTGGTGAAAGTACTACTAACATAAATACTGTAAATGATCTTTTAATATATTTAAAGAAAAATTTATAATCCATAATTACAAATGCTAAAAATTCTATAAAATATGCTGCTGATTTTAAACCACCAGTATCTGCTGTTCCATTTAAACATTCAAGGAAAAGTCCACTTTCAAAGCTGACATAATCAGCATCTTCTAATCCTAATCTAGCATTCCATAATATATCCATAAAATAATCACATATTGTATTTATAATTACTATTATATAAGGAAGTAAATAAATAAAAGCTAATCCAATAGCCCATGCCTTTATAACTTCTTTATACCTAGCTCTATCTTTTGCTAAATCTGAAACTGCTAATCTCAATCCTGTAAAAATAAGTAAAAGAATAATTAAAGCAATTGCAAATAATCTTAAAACCTGAAACCAACCTGCAACAGTTTCTTTTATTGTATCTATAATATTTGAAATAGTGGTTGGTTCAATATCTGGATTTAAACTTTTATTTGTTTGATATACATTTGCATTAAATAATAAATACTCTCCAAAAACCAGTGAATTAATTGAAAACCAACCAATATTTGATGCTGAATACTCACTATCTGTATGATAAAATCCACCTTCATTTGCAACAACTCTCAAAAGAGTTGTTGCAACTAAGAAAAATGATGCGACTGATGAAGTTTGAGTTCCAACCATTGATGCTGTTGAAGATTGAGTTTCTCCAACTTCCTCTGTTTCTCCATCTATTGAAACTGTACCTTCATCAACAAGCTGGTTAAATGAATCTTCTGAATATGTAATTGCAGAATTATCAGTATCAGCGTATACAAAGCAAGAAAATATAAAATTAAATAATATTAATATAACTAATATACTGCTTATTTTTTTCACATCTAACTCCTATTTTGAAAGTGCTTGTTGTTTCTTTTTTGCTTTTTCTCTTTCTATTTGTTTTGTAAGGTTTGTTTCTACGAAATCAAACTCTTTCTGAGTTGGTTGGATAGCAAGTACTGCTGAATCTCCACCAACTTTTAAAAGTCCTTCACCTCTACTACAAGTAACTAAGAATGATGCTTCACCTTCACTTAATTTAAATACTTCTTTTAAATATTGAATTTCTGATTTATCCTGTGCTAAGAATAGTTTGGTATCAGAAGATGTTAAAACTGCTTGAGCTTCTTTCTTTTCATAAAAGTCTTGGAATTTCTGTGATGCAACTAAAAGTGATACATTTCTTTTTCTGGCACGTCTTGCCATTGTATTTAAGAAATCAACAGCTTCTGGATATGGAAGTAACATCCAAGCCTCATCAACAATAACTCTTTTCTTCATAGCTTTTGATTTATCTTCACTATTTTTCTTAACATATTTTTCCCAAACCCAAGAAAGCAAAACTTGTTGTGCAAGTGGTCTTGCAAATCTTTCCTCTAACTGAGAAATATCTAAGTTTATAAATGGCATTCCATCTAATAATTCAAATGTTGATTGTCCATCAAAATATGCCATTTGTCCTTGATATTCTCTAACATATTGTTTCATAACTTTTACTAAATAACTATAATGGAATCTATAATCTGGGTTTTGATTATCTTCTGCTTTTTTACAAATTCTTTTATACCAGCTTCCTATAGTTGGCATTTCTTTTCTAGTTTTTCCTATATAATTTTTTCCAATATTTAGTCCTTGTTCTTTTCCACCAACATATAAACTTTCTATATTATTTGAAATACCTCTAGCCGTATATTCCTCTAAAACAGATTCTGAAATAATCTGTTTTGTAAGCTCATTTACTTCCTCACTTCTTGTACTACCTCTAGCCATTGTAAGAAGACCTTGTGTTACGTCTTCAACTTTATTTTCTATATTAAGAACTGCTCTTTCTCTACCTGTTATTTCATCTTTAACAATTTCTGGCTCAATATCAAAAATATTTATAACTGTTTTTGAATTTGGACTAATTACAACATTTACGCCTCCAAGGCTTTCAGCAACTATTCCATATTCACCTTCAGCATCTAGTGCTAAACTATCAATTCCCATTAAAATTGATGAACGAGCTGATAACATTTTAACTGTAACAGATTTACCAGCACCAGACTTACCAAAAATAACCATATTATAATTTGAAAGGCTTGAGCTAAAATTATCAAATAAAATTGGTAAACCAGTTTGTTTATTAAAACCTAAAGGTATACCACTTTCATGCCCAATATCTGATGTAAAAAATGGGAATACTGTAGACATTGCACGTCTATCAAATGTATGAGCTTTATTTAATTTATTATCATTAAAAGGCATATTTGTTCTAAATGCTGCATCTTGCATAGCCCAAGCTGGTTTTACATCTATCAAATTTTTTGACATTTCATTTGATAATTGTTCTGTATATTTATCTAATTCTTCCATACTATATGCAAATAATGTTGCAACTATAGTTGAACTAAATAATCTATTTAAACCAGCAGCTATTGTATCCCTAAGTTCCTCTGCCTCTAATCTTTTTTGAAGTAAAACTCTTTCTCTGTTTATATCTCCTCTATCTTGAGCAACAATTCTTTCAGATTCTAGTTCATTAATAGTTCTATTTAAATCTGTTTGAGAACTAGATTCACTCAAAGGACTTATAAAAACTGAAACATTTATATCTCCAAAAGTATACATTCCTCTTAAAAATTCTGGAAAAGTACACATTCTTGGTAATGCTGAGACTACCATACTTCTTGCATATCTTGTTCTTGATGACATAATTGCTAAATGGTTTGTATAGCTTGCATCTATTCCTCCAGGTGCTATTATATCTTTTATTGTGCTTACATTATTTTCTAATTCGCTATTTTCATTTTTAGCTACATTTAAATTAGTTGCTGTAGCTTCTTCATTCTTTTTTGATTTAAACAACATTTCGAATTCCTCCTAATCTTTTGTTTCAGTTCTTTTCTTAATAACTCTTCTAGCTGAAAATCCTTTTACTGTTCTTCCACCAGCAGGAGCTGAAACTGTTACATTTTCTGAAGATTTATTTTTATTCTCCTCTGGAGCAGTTTTTGAAATTTCTTGACTTGCAAGTTCAAAAACTTTCGGATCTAATTGCTCTTCATATTCACTTAAAATATTTAAGGCCTTTTCTTTTATAGCTTTCTTTTTATTTTGTTCATTTATTTTATCTTCTTCTTGTTTTTTCTTATCTGCTTTTAGAATACTATCTGTTGTTAAATCAATTGCTGCAATATTTATCTCTTGATCTAATTTTTCTTGTCTCTTTTCTAATACATCTTTTCCTGTTGAGTATAATGAATCATATTGTACATCTAACATTTTATTGATTTGAATTAATTCTTCATCATCTCTGTTATAAGCGATAAATAGAAGTTCTGCTAATTCTTCTGAATTAAGAATTCTAGCTGAAACTTGAGAATTACTAAGAGAACTTATTACGTTTTGACTTCTTGTATATAACTCTGAAAAGCAAATATTGTTTAACTCTTCTTTTGAATAGTTTTCAACATTTCCTCCAATTTCAACAGTATAATAAGAAAGTACTACATATGTTTTTTGTTGCAAAATATTTTTATTTGAACTAAGTCTTTCAACATAATCTGTAATATTTTGTCCATACTCTAAAACACTCTTTTTTCTTCTACTTTCAAATTCTAATTTCTCAAGCATTGCTTTATTACCACTTTGTTTAGCTTGAGCAATTTTACTATCTAATTTAGAGATATCATTTGTAATATTTTCAACTCTTTCTTTGTAAGAAGCAATAATATCTTTTAAATTTAAGGTTCTACTTTGAACATATAATTGAATTGGAAATCTAAGTGTATTTAAAAATTGAACAAACCCTTCTTCAACAGCATATTTCTCTGCTTGTGACATAAGGTCATAGTTAACACCACTACAGCTTAGAACCATAACATATTGAGATCTATTTTTTCTAACAATCATATTATCAACTATTTCATCAAATTCCATAAAATCAAAAATTGATTCACGAGTCAAAACACCTTGAAATTTTCCAAAATCTCCAGTTGATACAGTGTCTGTTTTTTGCTTTTCTTCTACTATAAATTCATTTTCTAATTTGGAATCATCGTTTTCCTTTTTTCTGCTAATTAAAAAATAAACAGCAATAAGAACTACCATGACACAAACTAATATACCAATTACTACTTGCAAAATTGTAATTATTTGACTTGTATCCATTATTTATTTTCCTCCTTTGTATTTACATATGTATAGATTTTTCTACTTTTTTTGAATTTAAAATATCTCATAATAATGTCACTTAAAGGCTCTCCACCTATCTTTTTTGTGACTGGAATACCAACAATTGTAGGAATTTTTAAAGCTCCTACTCCATATCCGATCAAAGCCCAAATTGCTAAAATTACTATTCCAGCTTTATTTAGACCTAAAATTCTTAATGGAAAATAAAATACTAGACCAATCAAAGCTCCAATCAAAGTTGTAATTAATGATTTAACTGAAAAAATATACAAAATTCTTGTCTCACCTTTATAATTACGTGGTATATAATATGTACCCATAAGATTCCTCCTTAATTTATAAATTCTTCTGTATTAAAATTCAATATTAATTAAGTGCCTGATAAATTATCTCAAAGAAGCCTGCTGCTCCAAATATTATAACAGCTAATATTAAAGTTCTAACAAGCTCTCCTTTTTCTTGTGCTTTTTCTGAAGCTGCTGAAGTTGTAAAATATTTTATACCTACAACTGTAAATCTTATAATAATATAACCAATTCCAAAAACTTGAATAACTCTTAATATAGTATTCAAAATCAACATAAATGTAGAATTTTGTGAAGATGAAGATAAACCTTGAGATGTATTTTGGAATTGATTTATTACATTTGAAGTATATGAACTATTATCAAATGCTGATGCAATTAGTTTAAATAATGGATAAGCTCCTATAATAATAAGACATATTATTATCCATCCAGCTAATTCTTTTTTTGCAGCAGCTTTGTTTCCTGCATTACTCATACCATATTTAACTGCTTTATAAATAGTAAGTGCTATTACAATAACACATCCAGCAAAATATAATACTTGAGCTATACCGGTTATTAAATTCATATTTATTGAAATTCCCATTGAATTCAATTTATTCTGTCCCATTTGCATAAATGTATTAGAGCCATTTCCTATTTGGCTAATTACATTATCTCCGGCAGTAGCAGCTTGTACCATTACTGGATTACTAAATATATATAAAATTCCAATTAAAAATATAAAACTTATAATTAATACATTTTTTCTTATATTTTTTGTCATAATTAAATCTCCAAAACTCTACAAAATATAACTAATTAATTTTATTATACTTAATTTTTTTATTTTTTTCAACAAATTCTCGCATTTTTTTATTTTTTAATATATTTGTAATATATTTAATTTGTAAAACATAATGCATTTTCAGTATTAATTTAAAACAAAAAAAAGAACTATTTAAAATTCTCTTTTTTAAATAGTTCTTTTTAATTTATAATATCTTTTAATATATACTCAACTAGCTGCTCAGCATAATAAATTATATTTGTTGCACCGATTAAAACTACGGCTCCAATTACATAATTAATAAATGATTTTTTTAATTCAGCTTTCTCATGTGGTCCACGAGCTGTCATATATCTTATTGACATATATGTAAGCATTATTAATGCTAAACCAGTTCCTATAAGCCTTACCCAATTAAGAACATATCCTATTGCTGTACGCTCTGCTTCAATAATATTACCAGCAACTGGAGCATTATCTAAAAGATTTGTTATAGGATTTGCCAAAAACATATGCTTTACCTCCTTAAATAGTATTTATATTTCCTTCAATAAATTTTTGAAGAATCTTTAAAATTGCAGATGCGCTAAATAAAATTACTGCCCCTGTAACATAAGCTGGTATTTGTTTTTTTACTTCAGCTTTATCAGCAGGATGAGTTGTATTCATATATCTAATACCAAGAACAATAAGCATTATTATTGCAATACCGGCTCCAGCTATTGAAACTATATTAATAACTGTTCCCATCGTTTTATAAATAACATTTCCTGTATTTCCTGCAGTGTAACTTTCCACTTTATTATAATCTGGTGTCCATGCATATGCATATTGAGCTGTACTTATGAATATAATCATTAATACAAAAATAATTCTTAAGATTCTTTCAAATTTTTTATTTCTCATATTTTTCCCTCCGCTCTATGTAATATATTTTAAAAAACATCATTTACAAAATATGTTATAAATTTTAAAATTCCTGACGCAGCAAATAGGATAACAGCTCCTATAAAATATGTAGGAACATCTTTTTTTAGTTCTGCTTTCATTTCTGGGCTTGATATTATGTATTTTATTCCAATTATAATCAATATTAATAATCCCATACAAAAAGCCACAATTCTTACTATGTCAAGCACAACTCCTGCTGTTTTATTTATAGTATTATCAACTATTTCAAATTTAGTTCCTTCAGCTGTATATGAATCAAATTGATTTACACTACCATAATCTTCAGCATGTACAACAACTGTGCTTAAACAGAATAAAATTAAAAATATAAATAAAATTTTAAAAATTACTTTATTCTTCATATTACTTTAATTCCTTTTCCCATAATTAATTTAATTATACACTAAAAGATTTTTTATTTCAACATTCGACATCAAAAATAATTTATGATATAATTTATTTGTACGTTGTACACTGGGGACAGTAAATATAAACATTTCAAGTTAAGAAAGGCGCCACCTAGTTTGGTGGTGAAAAAGGTATATATATTATGAAAAAGGAATTTGATTTTTATACTGAAAGCAATCCCGAATTTGCAGGCCGCGTGAGAGTATCCGGTGAGTCCTCTCATCGGGTAATTATTAGCAAAGTAAAGAAGGGCACAAAGCTCTTCCTTGAAACTGCTGAGGATTCTACTCCTACAGTAGCTATCAGATCTGCGGATAACAGTGGTTCTGTTCACTGGGATAGCGACATCGTAGAGTTGGAGCAGATCAAAAGAATAGCCAACGGCTTGGAAACTTCTAAAAACAAAATGGGGTTCTTAGCTGAAATGGCTCTATCATTTCATGCGACAGCGACCTCCAGGCAGATCGGCGAAAAACCGACTTACCTAATGTTAACTGCAAATGTCGACGATGCCAAGATAACAATTGGCTCACATGTAACAGGCAAGATCATCAAGCTTGATGCGGAAGAGATGCCAATGTTAGTGAGAAAAGGTGGCTTTTTGCTTGGTCAGGAAGGTATCATCATTGATCGTTTTACTCTGACTGGTGAGAACAGCCCTCTGTACTCAAAACTTCTTGGAAACAGTTTCCTACAGGAAATTTCCGGAAAAGGCTTTTATTGCCTGGAAATTCACGGTGATTGTCCTGATGAGCCCTATACTCTCCATCCTGGAGAAGTATTTGTGGTAGAGCCAAAACGATTGGTCGCGATGAGTAAGAGTGTTCACATCGTGGATACTTGGAAAGTCAGCGAGAAGCAGAATGTACGACTGGCTGAAGGAGCAGACTACGGTCTTGTACTAAAAGCCGATGTACTTGGCGGAAAAGTAATCGTTGCTGACCTGCCTCAGGAA
Source organism: uncultured Clostridia bacterium (assembly GCA_944389125.1). Classification (GTDB taxonomy): domain Bacteria; phylum Bacillota; class Clostridia; order TANB77; family CAG-508; genus Scatovivens. The sequence goes on from CALXLF010000012.1 coordinate 35,751, forward strand.
CGTCGTAGGAAACCAAATTAAGTAAACGTCATTGATACCCCCCAAAAATCATTGATGTTTTTGTAAAACAACGTACCTCCCACTTAGGGAAAACGAAACCTGGTTAGGATTATATCCAACCGGGTTTCGCTTTTTTATTATTGTATAAATTTAAGAATAATATTGTCATTATAAAATATTGATGCAATATTTGAAGATTTAATTTCTGAAATAATTCCTGTATTTGCAATCATTGGTGATAATAATGAGATTATTGCTAAAATAATATAAACTATTAAAAATGCTCTTATAATTCCATATGCAATTCCACCAACTTTGTTTACAGTTCCAAATATTGGAATACTTACAATTACTTCTAAAATAAACTTTAAAAGTATTGAAACAACTCTTGCAAAAATAAAAATCCCTAAAATTACAATCGCTGAAACTGCAATATATGAAATCTCATCTGAAACATATTTTGCAATATCTTGGGCTCCTTCATCTTTAGCTTCATTAATATATTCATTAATAATATTTATAACAGAATTTGAAATATTTGATTCTTCATTATCAATTGTAGTTCCTTCCTCAAAGTTTTCTTTAAAATTCTCCTCTAAATTTGCTTGTATTTTAGCTGAAATAGTTTCATCTAAAGAAGTTCTATTAATTAAAACATTTGTAATAGGTCTACAAAGAATAAATATTAAAATAATTGTAATTATCCAACTAGCTAATTGATAAATAACAGAACTTAACCCCCTAATATATGCAATAAAAATACTGACAGCAAAAATCAAGATAACAACAATATCTATTAGCATAATTTCTCCCCCTTAATTTATAAATTATTTTTAAAGTCCTATAATTTCAATCTTATCTTTATAAACTACACCCGCAATATTATCACCTACGACTACATCTTTAATTTGCTGAGATGATGTATAATTTTTCTTTAAAGTTCCATTTGAATTTACTATATCTATTTCGTTACCATAATTTAAAGCTACTAATTTTCCACTTGTTTTAAGTTGACTAGGTAAATTATTATTTAAAATATATAAGTTTTCTGTATTTGAATTAAGTGAAATAAATCTTAAATCATATTCATATGAAAATAATCCTGAAGATTGTTTTTCCAAAACTACCAAGTATCCTGACATTCCTGCATCTACAAAACATGTATCATCTGTAACAGTGTAAATTTCTTGTCCATCAGATGGAGAAACTGACACAACTGAATCTGTAAATTCGCAAAGAGCATGTTCTTTATCATAATATTTAATATTAGTTATAATATTATTGTTATCACTAGAATAATTATAAACCAATTCTGCGGAAGAAACAGACATTATTCTAATATTAGATTTTAAAACTGTACCTGAATAATCAATTTCTCCTATAGCTAAATAAGAATTATCAGTTGAAACATCTGAACACATAGCATATGTTGATGGCAAATACGTTTTAAAAAGTTCAGTTCCTTCAGAATTAAATAAAATTACAATAGAAACATATGTAGAATCTGATACAATCACTGTTACATATCCATTTTGATTTATATTTACTTTTGAAATATTTCCATCAACTTTTCCTTGCCAAGAAATTTCTGTATTATTAATAACATAAAATTTATTTCCACCATTTTCAGCAATAACTGTGTATTTACCATTTGTATCAATAATTGGTGTAGATATATCTATATTAAGTTCAGAAACTGATGTAGCTTTTGAATTGTATAGATTTAAATTATTTTTAGATAATACTCCAACATAATCAGCATAAGCAAAAATTGTAGGATTATCATCTGAATTTATCTCAATTGTTTCTAAAGAATTTTCTGTAACCTGTTTTCCTAAAACATTTAAATCAACATAATTTCTAAATTCTTGATTTGTAGTATAACTAGCAAGAATTAAAATTATAATAACTGAAATAATACTTAAAATTATTATTTTAATCTTTGAATGTTTTCTATTAGAATATTTTGACTCATTTTCTGAATTTTCATAAAAATCTAATCTTTTATCTTCTTCATCAAAATTGTCTTTTTCAAAATTATAAATATTATCTAATCTTTTCTTTTTATTCAGTTTTTCACTGTCTTCTTTTTTCTTTCTTTTCACTCTAAAAAATTCACTCCTTAATTTAAAATTTTTAAACTAAGATCTCATTACATTTTTTTATTGTACCAATTAAACTATTTTTTTTCAATATGTAGTTCTGATTTTATTGACAAATTTTAAATGTGAGATTATAATTGTAGCGTAATTTAAAATTTTTAAAAATAATAAATATGCACCAGTAGCTTAGCTGGATAGAGCACTCGGCTACGAACCGAGAGGTCGGGGATTCGAATTCCTCCTGGTGCACCAAAACTGGATTTTTCAAAATTCCAGTTTTTTTATTTATTTTTGCTTCTCATCAAATACATACTAGTACTTTGTTCTTTTAAATTTTTTCTTATGAAAAAAATTTTTTAATGATATAATTTAGTCATAAATAATGGATATAATTATTGTGCCAGTATGTAAAGGAGTGTAATACAACATGAAAAAATAACAGAAAAATATTATTTGGGAAGTAATAAAAATACTTTTATCCTATATGAAAAAAGACTAACTTCTTCTGGAAAAGAAACTTTTAAAAATATAGGATATTACTCTAATATAGAAGCTCTTTGTAATGCTTTAATTGATAAAAAAATCAAAGATAACTTAGGAGTTATAAACAATATTCAAAAAATCGTTGATTTAATTAAAGAATTAAAAGAATTTATAAACAAGTGAAACGGGTTTTTTAGACCCGCTCCACTTGTTTCCTTATGAAATTGTTAAAACTATCGGTTAATTAAACTTAATGGATGTTATGATTCTAACCCCTTCTTCAGTTTTAGAATCATAATATTCCACTGTAATCATTTCACCTGTTTTTAAATTCACAGGCTGGCGATAGCTGTTTTCGATAGACGACAGATATACATATTCATCATCCTCATTCTGAGAAGTGATAACATAATATGTGTAGCCATCTATCTCCACTTCTGTTACACTATCAACTGCAAACATCTTCTCTTCCGTTTTTATTTCTTCAGTCTGTGTTTCTTCCTCAGGTTCGCTTTCTGCTAAGCTCTCTTCTCCATCAATTAATCCCATTTTAATGCGATATTTTTCTATCGCTTCATCAATGGTATCACCTTCAACGACAATTGAATAGTTGTTGACATTACAGAGTGCATATTTCTGCACTAACCCAGCATTGTCTTTAAGAGTCATGAAATATGTTTCAATCCCATCGACATTGACAATTGTCGGAAAAGATGCAGAATACCTAAGATTTTGCACAATACCTTCAGCTGCTGCCTGAGCAGAAGATTCTTCAGCACCTGTACATGGATAGTACCTTACCTCACCAGTTCTTGGACTAATCAAGAGGAACCCAACATTGGACTCTGAAGAGTTCGCAGGAGTAAGTCCTGTGTAGAAATACAGTTCTCCATTTTTAGAAACTACTGAATTGTATCCATCAAATGGAGTGTACTCATTTTCCTCATCTTCACCTCTTTCATCACTATAGTAGTAACTTGTCCGATAAATTCCATTCTGTGAAAAATTAATTACTCCATTGACATATTCATAATGCCAATAGATTCTGTCCATGAGGTAACTTACGCTCTCAACATGGTCAATCCAATCTGGAAGTTCATCCAAACTATATTCATTTGACTCACCAGTAATCGCATTTGTTACCACAGCGGATTCAATCATTCGCCCAGCTTTCAAACCTATTTTAGCTTCATACACACCAGTAATCCAATACGGAACTCCTTCTTCATCAATTTCAAAGAAAGAAGTACCAAAACTATATGTTGGATACTGATTGTGAATATGACGACCTAAGTCATAACTAAAGTAAGCAGAAGGAGAATATTTCATTCCTTCTTCTAGCTGAACCAATGTAGCTTCTGACGTTTTGGCATTAACCATAACATATCCTGGTATACCATCATCATTAGCTTTAAAATACTTAAAGAACCCACCATAATTCAGAGGTGAAATCCGATACCATTCACCATTGTATTCAATTAGATTGTATTCATCATCAACCTCAAACAAGGTAGAATTAGATACACTAGTAATCGTGCGATCTCCAAGTCTTTCAGCTGTGAGAACATCAACAGAAATGATATCATCAGAAGATGCTTCAATCACATCGTTTTCAAAGCTTCCTTCTGTGACTTCTACAAGATTTACATAAGAATCAGAATTCAAAAGTCTGCTTCCAGCTATTGAAACACCAATCCATACAACCATATAAACTACAAATAGAATTAGTAATACTGGTAAAAATATTGATACCTCTCCTTCATCCTCAGTTAGATAGCTCATTAGGAAACACATAACTAAAGCTACAAATAATAAAAGACCTACAAAGAACCATGCTCCCGGAGAATGAATCGATACTGGCACCAAACAAAAATAGTTTACTACAAATCCTACAACTAATGTAGTAAGAAGTGCAAAGACTACAACCATTAACCGGCTGCTTAAATTTCTTTTCATAAGAACCTCTCTTTCTGGGGACATATCCCCCTGAATAAATAATTTTGTATTACTACAATGTACATTATTTATTTTATCATATTTTTCTTTATACTTCAAAATTCTTAAAAAATACACACCTCAAATATAAATTTGAGATGTGTATTTTTAAACAAAGTATATCTTTTATTTTTCAATAATTATAGTTACAGGTCCATCATTTATAAGTGAAACTTCCATATGAGCTCCAAAAATTCCTTTTTGAACTTCTATTCCCTGTTCTTTACATTTTTCACAAAAATATTCATATAATTCGTTTGCCTGTTCGGGTCTTGCTGCTTCTATAAAAGATGGTCTATTCCCATCTGCTGTATTTGCATAAAGTGTAAATTGTGAAATTAAAAGCAATTTTCCGTCAACGTCTTTTAAACTTAAATTCATTTTTTCATTTTCATCTTCAAAAACTCTTAACTTACACAATTTTTTAGCTAAATAATCAGCATTTTCCTTTGTATCAGTATGAGTTACTCCAACTAAAACCATGAAACCTTTATCTATTTTTCCAACGATTTCACCATCTACTTTTACATCTGCTTGTTTTACTCTTTGAACAACAATTTTCATTTTATCCTCCAATTTTAATATAGATTTTTAGCTATATTATCATAATTAAAGGATTTTGTCTATCAAAATACATAAGATGGCATAAATTGATTTGCTGCATAATATGGCTGGTTATTGTAGTATGGAAATCTTCTAACATTTCTTTTTGATATCAATTCACGAATTACCAAAATTCGAATTAAATCTTTTAACAATAAGTTTGAACCATTTTGACTATTGCTTCCGTGATTGGCTTTGATTATTACTACTTGAATTTGCTACACTATAAGAAGATGTTTGCATATTTTGATTATTATTTGAGCTAGAAGTATTAGAATTACTTGAACTAGACATATTTCTTTGGCTTGATGAATTTGAATTGCAATTTTGCGCTGAATTCTGCGCTGAATTTAAATCTCCTTCAACAATATTATAAATAGTATCAGTTGTATTCGTAACAATTTCATCATTTATAACTTGAAAATTATTTTCTGATGTAACTTTTTGAACTACTGGATAAACAATTCTATAAATACTTGGATATAAATTATTGATATTATTTCCGCAATTTTGCATTCCACCCATATATCCTCCATTATTCATATATCCAGGTCCTACCATATAACCAGATGCACCAGGATTTGCTTGAAATGCCATATTATTTCCAGCTAGCCCATTATAATAAAAAATATCTCTCATATAATCATCGTAACTTGGATAAAACATATTAATTCCTCCTTTAACCAAACTATATGAAAATATATACAATTTATGAATTTATTTTTAAATTTTAGACCAATTTTTAAAGTTAAAAAATTATATTGATATTTTCAAAATATCGTTATATAATGCAGAAAGTTAAATATAAGCTTTTTAAGAAAGGAGCTTTTTTATGAGTAACTGGTATTTAGATTTTGATAGCACTTTGTATGACACATCATCTTTAACAACTGACATGTTAGAAACTATGGCTTTACATATAGATAAATTAAATAAAGATATTATCTTAAAAGAATTAAAAAGTCTTTTTAATAGAGAACATATTTATAATATATTTAATCTATGTGATTATTTTGAAAAGAAATATTCTTTAAAATCAAATTCTCTTTTGAATCCAGTCAAAGAAGTTATTGAAAATGGATCTAAATATGTTTATGAAGATGTCATTTCTTTTTTAAATAAATTAAAAGAGAAAAATAATACTATTCAAATGCTAACATCTTCAACAGTAAAAGAAAATATTGAATTTCAAGAATTAAAAGTAAAAGGTTCTGGAATTTCAAATTATTTTGATGTAATTACTATTACTGCAGAGCCAAAATATACTTTAGATTTAAAATATGAAAACGGAATCTTTATAGATGATAACCCTGAAGATTTAGAAAATTTATATAAAGTAAATGGAAAAAGAATAATTCGTATAAAAAGGAAAAATGGAAAATATTCAAACAAAACATTAAATATTTCAAAAATTGAAGAATATACTACACTATCAGAAATATTAATATAAAGAGGAGGAACTTATTTTATGATGGAACGAAAAAAGATAGTTATTTTTGGTGGAGGAACTGGAACAAGTTATGTTTTAAAAGGTTTAAAATATTTCCCAGTAGATATAACAGCTGTAATCACTGTTTCTGACAGTGGTAGCTCAACAGGAAGATTAAGAAAAGAATTTTCAACTCCGGCAGTAGGAGATATTAGAAAGGTTTTAAGTAATCTATCTACATTACCTGACGAAATTAGAGATGTAATGGAATATAGATTATCAATACCAGGAAACGATTTAGATGGTCATGCAATGGGAAATTTAGTTTTAACATCTTTACTTAAAGAAACTGGAAGTCTAAAAACAAGTATAGAATATTTAAGTAAATTACTAGATGTAAAACATAAAGTACTTCCACTTTCAGAAGATTACTTAACTTTAATGGGAGAAACTATTGATGGAGAAATCATTGAAGGTGAAGATACAATAACTAAAGCTAGAAAAAAATATAAAAGATTTTTCTATAAAGAAAACCCTCATGTAGTACCAGAGGTATTTGACAAAGTAAAAGATGCAGATTTAATTATTTTAAGTATGGGAAGTCTTTATACAAGCGTTTTACCTCATTTACTTTGTAAAGATTTAGTTGAAGCTATTAGAAAATCAAAAGCAAAAAAAATGTATATCTGTAATGCAATGACTCAACCACGGTGAGACAGATGACTTTGGTGTTAGTGATCATGTTAATTTCTTGGAAAGTTATTTAGGAAAAGGCACAATAGATAGCGTAATTGTTAGTACAACAGAAATACCTGAAGAGATGTTAAAAAAATATGAAACTGAAGAACAAAAAAATCTTGTTAAAGTAGATTATGAAAATATGAGAAATGCTAAATATGAAGTAATAGAATCTGATTTACTTACTACAGTTGATGGAACTATTAAACACAATAGTTTAAAACTTAGTTCAATTATATTTTTCCAATTAATGAACAACAATGAAGATGAACAGAAAAAAATTAAATTTTAGAGCAAAAAAGATACCTCTTAGACAAGAGGTATCTTTTTTGGTTTTTAACCAACATTTCCTTCGGCAAATTTTTGAATAATTCCTAATATTGCTGAAGCTGCAAATAATATAATTGCACCAACAATATAAATTGTTGAATTTTTCTTAATTTCAGCTTTACCTTCTGGTGAAGCAGCTATGTATTGAATAGCAAGTACTATTAACATGATAATAGCAACACCAGCACCAATAATTCTAGCAATATAGATTATAGAACCTATAATATTAGAAACTGCATTTGAAGCACCACTATTATCTTCTTTACCTTCAAAACGATTTAAATCAACAGATAAATTTGCAGCTGATACAACTTGTGTAAAAGCTGTTACTAACATTACTGCTACCATTAAAGCTACTACTATTTTCATAACTTTCTTTGCTTTCATAATAAATCCTCCTTTATATAATTACTACACATACTATTTCAAAAAGTATAATATTACTTACGTTAATTTTACTTCAAAAAAATCCATTTGTAAATACTTTTTTGAAATTTTATGAACGCTTTTGTCTAATTATAGCAGATTTTCAAGATTTATGCAAAATAATCTAATTTACTTATTAATAAAGAATTTATTTACAAATTTTAAATTTGGAACTTTTAATAATCTATTTACAGTAATTTCCTGTGGTGTATAAGTAGCTATTACTAACATTACTTTTTGTATAGGATTAAAAATAGTATCTAAAACGAACATATCTCTAATTCTAAATTTAACTCCTTTTTTATTTAAATAATCACATGTAAAAAGTTTACAACCTATGCTTTTTATAGAACATCTTCCATCTTCTTGAAGATACTTACAAGTTACCAATTTATATTTAAATCCTAAAGGACCTAAAGGATTTGCAAAATAATGGCAACATCCTGTAACTGAATCTGTTCCCTGCTTTCCGCCACATTTATTATCACAAAAATCACATACATTTTTGCTATAAAAATGTAAATCTAAATAATCACATGCTAAAACATAGACTCTATTATATAAATCTTTTATATTTTTTGCTTTTGCAATTGCTTCAACTAAATTCACAAAATTTACAATTAATAAATTATCTTTTTTGTAATTATAAACATTTATATTTATTTCTTTTTTAATTTCAAGCCATTTTTTATATTTTATTACTTTTTTTATATCTTTTTTTAGTTTTCTTTTAGAATCTAATGCATTAATTTTAAATGTAATCTTATTAGTTCTAATAGTTCTTTTATTAAGATCTTGTATTGTAATTTCTTCTGAATTATCAAACTTATCTTTATCATAATTAATATTAAAATCCATATTTTACTCCCCAATTTTCAATCTTAAATTTATGGTATTATCATTTTTAGAATTTGTCAAGTAAAACTAAATTTTTTGTTGAAAATGTGATTTTTTTGTGTTATTATCTGAATTATTAATTTGAAAGGACTTGATGTAAATGGAAAGAAAAGCTGCTATTGAATTATTAAAAAAATATAATACAGAGGAATTTCATTTAAGACATGCTCTTACAGTGGAACAAGTAATGAGATATTTTGCAAAAGAATATGGATATGATGAAAATTTCTGGGGCTTAGTTGGCCTTTTACATGATATAGATTTTGAAAAATATCCAGATGAACATTGCAAAAAAGCACCTGAATTATTAGCTGAAATAAATGCTCCTGAAGATATGGTACATGCAATTTGTAGCCATGGATATGGAATCTGCTCAGATATAAAACCAGAACACGAAATGGAAAAAATATTATTTGCTATTGATGAACTAACTGGATTAATCTGGGCAGCTGCAAAAATGAGGCCATCTAAAAGTACAAAAGATATGGAAGTATCAAGTTTAAAAAAGAAATTTAAAGACAAAAAATTTGCAGCAGGATGTTCAAGAGAAACTATATCAAAAGGTGCAGAAGAACTAGGCTGGGAATTAAATGAGCTTTTTGAAAAAACAATTCAAGCTATGCGTGCTAGTGAAGATATTATTGAAGAAGAAATTAAAAATTTATAGAAAAAAACGAAACAAACCACTTGACAATGCAATTTTATCGCAGTATAATATTGTCTGTGCTTAAAATGCATTATCGAGGTGTGGCTCAGTTGGTAGAGCGCGTGGTTTGGGACCATGAGGTCGCAGGTTCGATCCCTGTCACCTCGACCATCTTAAATGTCTGAAAATATTGATTTTCAGGCATTTTTAATTTTTATAAATCTTTATAAATTTCTATAAATTTTAGGTAGTTTTTTATATTCACTCCCAAATCCACTCCCCATAATTTATTTTTTTTTTTTAAATTGGGAGTGAATATATATATTTCATGAAAGCATTTATATATAAATAAAAAGTAACATTTTTTTAGCTTTATTCACTCCCCAAAACTCTCCAAAAATATTTTATAATCTTTATTAATATTTATTATATTTTTTAAATATTTTATTTTAAATATTAAAAATATATTTTATTTTTTTATACTTTTTTGGAGAGTAAATTAAATTAAATTCACTCCCATTTATAAAACTATCTTTCTGATTTTTCATTTGTAGGTAAATCTAATAATTCATTAGGTAATAATGAATTATTTAAATAATATTCATTTACTTTGTTTAATTCAGTCTGTTTATATTTGTTAAATACAGATGTATATGTGTTTAGTGTTATACTAATATCAGTATGTCCCATTAACCTTTGAAGAGCAACTGCTCTCATACCTGCTTCAATACACCTTGTACCATAAGTATGTCTTAAACTATGTGTCGTAATATCTGTAATATTAAAATTGTCTCTTAATATTTTCTTTAATGCAATATTTGCATTTCTTGGGTCAACTAAATTTCCTTTTGAACTTAAAAATAATTGATTATCTTTATTATTTTTTCCTTGTTCCATTTGTTCAATAATAAATGGGTTTATAAATTGTGGTATTGGTAAATCTCTTATTCCCGCATAAGTTTTTGTCGTTTCTCCCATAATTACTTTTTCATTTTTATCAGTGGTTAATGTTTTATCTACTCTTAATAAATTATGTTTTAAATCTATATCCATATTTTGTAATGCTAAAACTTCTCCTATTCTTAATCCCATATACATTTGTATTAAAAAAGCATTTTTATATGGACATTCTTTTAATGATTTATTGACTAAAAAATCCGTTAATAATTGTTGCTCTTCTACCTCTAAAGCTCTAACAACTTTATCTTTTTTATTACTTTTAGGTTTAACTACATCTATCATTGGATTTCTTGCAATATATCCTTTATCCATTGCATATTTAAAAGCTTGTGAATATTGTTCATAAATTTTTTTAATATAAGAATTGCTATAATCTTTTAAGGTATTAAAATATCCTTGCAATTCTTCTGCGTCAATTTCTTCAATACTTTTATGAGATATATAAGATTTCTCTATTACTTTTATTGTTTGCTCTATTCTTGTAAATTGTCTTTCTTTTATTAAATTCATATCTAATTTTTTCTGCAAATTTACTCTCATAAGTTCATTTATTGGTATCCCATTATTTTTTATATATAATGGGTTTTCTTTTTGATACATAAGCGTACTTAAATATTTTTTTCCTTCTTCTTCTGAAGAAAAAGCCTTTGTCTTTCTTGATGTTTTTCCTGTATTAAAATCTGTAACATACCTTTGCACTATCCATTTATTTTTACTTTTATCAAAAAATAAACTACCTGCACCAGAACCCGATTTTTTAGGCATAGCACATCACACTTACACCCTTCTATCCATTTTCCATATCAAATAAGCAAGTAATGTTACTGTTTTAGGCTTTCCTAAATTAACAGAAGGAAAATCATCTCTTTTAAATATTTGATTTGCCATATTTTCTCCCATTTTTAAGTCTTTTGCTACATCTTGTACTGTTAAATTTATAAAAGGATTTTTTATTTGCTTAATAGCTTCTATTATCATTAATTCTTTTAGTGTCAATTTCTCTTTTGTATCAATTACTTTTTCTTTTACATCATTCATATTTTTATTACCTTTCTTTATCTTCAAAATTTGTATTTTTTGCTAAACATAAACCTTCTATAAATGCTTCAACTTCATTCCATGATTTAAAACAACTTTTATTATCTATGGAGTACCAATCATTTCTACCTAAATCGTTTTTATCAACTATTGCAATTGCCTTGTTATATGTATAAATACTTGAAGTTGTTAGTAGCAATATTTTTTTGTCACTATTAGACAACATATATTCATTTAGTCCATTAATTCTTTTTTGAATCTCTGTTTTATTCATATAATTACACCCCATTTTTTATAATTTTATTTAATAGCTTTTCTATTTTAGTAAGAACATTTATAATTTTTGTATTATATTCTGAAAATTGCTGATTTTTCTCATCAAAGCTTTTCTCATATTGTTTAGCTATCTCTTTAAAATTAATTGGTCTAATTTTAGTTTTAATATTAAAGCTTTTATTATTTAAATCATTTAAATACCAAATAATCTCTTCTTGAGATAAGCTTTTAAATTCTCTCTCCTTTTTATCAATATTAACTAAAATAAAATCTCCTCCTATTTTTCCTAAAATTAAAGCTATATTAGGTGTCATATCTTCCATTAACTCTTTATTGTTACAAACTATAAAGGCGCTTTCATAAGGTATTATAATTAGTTTTTTATTTATAATTTCTCTTTTTAGTTTTTGCATATTATCAATAATTTTTACTTCTGGATTTTTTTGTGGCTCTTTATATAAAACTCTAATAACATTTGTATTTTGAGATTTAGTAATAATTTTATCTAAAGTCTTTTCTTTCATATTTTGTTATTACCTTTCTTAAGTTTACTTGCCTTATAAAGTAACCTTAAATTATTTTTGAAGTGCATTATAGCTTTATTTCTTAAAGATATAACTTGATTCTTTTGTAATTTTAATCTTTTACAAATATCGTTTAATCTAACATTTTCAATATATGATAGATATAACACTTTTCTTTCAAGCAACGGGACTGTTTTCATTGCTAAATAATAAGTTTCATCTGTAAAGATATTTTCCAAATGGTTTATATTTACATCAGAGTTATCAGCTTCTTGCATAGATTTTTGATATAAACTATTTTCAAGTATCTTCTTTATTTCTTCATTAGGCATTTGTACATCATTTGTAAAATTAAAATTTTGATTTTTCATTTTTCTAAAACTCCTTTTCAAGAATTTTAGATTTCCGGAAATCTTATTTATTCGAACTACCTAAAGTTTAGCATGAATTTTAAACATAATCGCAAAAAAGTATCAAAGTAGTTCAAAATGGTTCAAATTGGTTCACGTGTAAAGCATTTATGCTTTACAAGCACAAATAAAAAAAGAACTGCTGATAATTTAGCAATCCTTTAATCTTTATATTTTAATACTATGATACTAATAAACCTACTTGGCGAAAGATAAAAAGCATCAAATCGTAAATTTAGATATTTTTCAAATCCATTTTTAGCTTTTATATAATCAATTCTATAAAGAGAATTTTTAATATTACTTTTTATATTCTTTTTCTCATAATGCTTATCTTTTATAAAAAGATTTAATATCTCTTTATATGAGTAATCATACAGATTATTTAAAACTATAAATTCTATTATTTCTTTAATATATATTGTGCCTTTACTAGCAGGATTTAAACCTAACTCAAAAAGCATAGTATATAATAAATATGAAACTTCTACTTTATCTTTAGTACAAGTATCATATTCACTTTTCATATAACTATCCTTTCTATTAGATTTAATCATTTTATAGGTATATTGTATTCTAATTATGTAAACAATTCAAAGGATAGCTAAATTGCATTATATGCAACTTTATTTGCACTCCATGCAACTTTTTAATAAAAAATAGTTATTTTAAGCAAAAATCAATCAAATATATTAATTAAAATAATAAAATATTTTAAAAAGTACAAAATGTTGCATTTTACGCAACATTTAAAAATATAAAAAAGGAGACTACTATAGTCTCCTTTCTTTTTGGTCTAGCAACCTCCACCACCACCGTGGAAATGTTACGAACTTCTTTTGCATTTTTTTCATAAGTTGAACGTCCCCTTTCATTAGTCTCTATTTTCTTGTAGCATAAAGTAGAACATCCAACTTACCGGAGGTTCTAAAGATTGAGCCTTCGCACCAGCTCAACTATAACTTTATGTTACAATCAAGCTTATGCTTGAGCAAAAATCTTTTTAGACCTTTACCAAAATAGGTGTTATAAATATATAATATCATGTAAAGTCTTAGAAATCAAACTTTTCAAACCTTTTAAGGTTATTATATTGATTAAATTATAAAAAAATAGTATAATAAATATTGTTAAAGGAGGGTTAAATTATGTCTAACTTTGATAGTAAAGATTTTGGGGAAAGACTTAAAAATTACAGATTAAAAAAAGGATTAAGTCAAGAAAATATTGCTAAAGCTCTACATAAAGATAAAGCAACTATTAGCAGATACGAAAAAGGAGAAATTTTACCAAATGTTAGAGATATTAGTATAATTTGTGAGGAATTAGGCATATATGAAGCCGATTTATATGGAAATGAAACTAATAGAACAACACAACATAATAAATCAAGAAACCCTTTTAATACTGATAAATTATATGTTTATTTTAATGCCTATAATTTTAGAACAAAAAAATTTGCTCCTGATAAGTATATATTAGAATTAGAGCAAAAACAAAATATATGTAAGGCAAAATTTGTAGATTATCACGATAAAAGAATATATTCAGAAGGATATTTAATATGCAATGATGAAATTGCTTTTGTTGTAATGGAAAATTACAAACCAACCAGCAGTCGTGTAGATGTTGCAGTTCTTGAAATAAATATTTGCAATGGAACTGACGGACTAATGCTTGGCGGTTATTTTGGAACAAATGCAAAATGTGAACCTAGTTTAAGAAAATGCTACTTTTCAAAGAAAAATATTGAATTTACAAAAAAAATGTTTGAACAATTAAAACTAAATGAAAATGAACAAAAAATATTAAATAATCAAAATGCTTTGTATTTGGATATATTTAATGTTTAATAAATAAAAGATATCAAAAGTATAAATTTGATATCTTTTATTTTAACTTATTAAATTAATTAATCTTCCCATCTTCAATTTTAATAATTCTATCTGCCATTTTAGCAATTTCCATATTATGTGTAATCATTACGATTGTTTGTCCATATTCTTTATTTGCTTTTTTTAGCAACTGTATTACTTCACTACTTGACTTTGTATCTAAATTTCCGAGTTGGTTCATCTGCTAAAATAATTTTTGGGTCTATCATTAAAGCTCTTCCTATTGCCACTTTTTGTTGTTGTCCTCCTGATAGTTCATTTGGCAAATGTTTTCTTCTTTCCTCTAAATTTAAAAATTTTAATATTGATTCTAATTTATTCTTATTTACTTTCTTTTTATCTAACTCTACTGGTAAGGTTATATTTTCTTCTACATTAAGAGTAGGTAATAAATTATAAAATTGATATATAATTCCTATTTTTTGCCTTCTTAAAATGGCTAAATCTTTTTTACTCATCTCATATATATTTTTATCATAAAAATATACTTTTCCCTCTGTTGGTGGCTCTAAACCTGCCATAGTATGTAATAATGTTGACTTTCCACTTCCAGATGGCCCTATTACTGCTATAAATTCTCCCTCTTCTACTTCAAGAGAAATATTATTTAAAGCAATTACTTTTGCTTCATCTTTTCCATAAATTTTGGTTACATTTTCAACTTTTAAAATTTTCATATCTTTTTTTCCTTCTTATTTATTTTTCACAAATTTTCCTGAAAGTAATGTTACTGTTATTGATATTACCAATAATAATAAATAGAAAATAGCTATTTTTCCAAATGGCACTAATAATTCATTTATTCCATATAAATTATTTATATATTTTATTATTAAATATATTATTGGAATTGACAATATTATTGATATTATTGCTGATTTTACAAATACAAATAGGCTCTCATATATTAATACTTTATTTATGTTTTTATTAGTTGCTCCTATTCTATTTAGTATTTTAAATTCATCTATTCTTTCTTGCAAACTTGCATTTATTATATTTATTCCTGATACAACTCCTATTAATACTAGCGCTACTAATACTATCCTTAATGCCAACTGAACTATTTTTAAATATATTATTGTTTCTTGTTGATCTAATGTATAAAAACCTGCTGAAAGATTTATACCTTGTTCATCTTGAACATTTTTTATATAAGTTGAGAAGTCTACCACATCATCACATCTTATTCTAACAAAATAACTGTCTATTTGGTAACTATCTGGTGAAATATTATTCCAAGCTTCGTTATAATTTTTTTGGAATTTATCAAACATTTCCATATTAACAAATACAACCGGTTTGCTTCCTGTGTCTTTAAAGAAGTCAAAATAATCATCTACTAATATAAATTTTCCTTTGAAAGTTTGATTATCTAAATTATTTATTTCTTCATTACCTGTAGTTCCAGAAATATCAACAAACTGTATATCGTCTATATTATATTTTTCATCAAATACATTTCTATATTCACGTTTGTTAGCAGAATAATTATACGTTGAATAAGTATTATAAAATATAATATCACCATAATTTCCATGTACTTCTTTTATATAATCATTATATACATCATCTTCTAATCCAATTATAGTCATATACATAAAAATTTTATCATCAACTTTATATGTGAAATCATTTAATTTAGTTTCTAATACGCTTGTGTTAATTCCTTCTTGTGGTTCTATTAATCCAGTTACCCATTCTTCACCCTTATATTCAATGTATTCTACATTACTTCCAGACTCTTTTTCATACTCTTTTAATATTGATTTATAGTCTATATCATCTTCAAATTTTATTTCAAATTGCGCATCAAAATCATATTCTAAAACAGTATCTGAAATTTTAGTTTCATACTCTATATATGTACTTACACAAACATATCCTGTCATGCATACTGTTAATAATATTGTTAAAACTATATACTTACTTTTATTTCTTTTTAAATTTTTTAATGCTAATTTTCCTTCTACTGAAAATAATTTTTGAAATATTGATGTTTTTCCAATCTTTTTTAATTTTTTATTATTTTTTATTGCTGATATTCCATTTATTTTTGTCAATGATAATATAATTGCAAGATATATATTATAAAAAACAAGTATTATTAATATTACAAAATAGATTACTTTTGGAATTAATCTAAAACTATATATTGTTGATTTTAATATGTTATTTAATAAACTTAAGATAAGTTCAGCTCCTATAAATGATAGTATTATTCCTATTATAATCCCAATTACACCTATCACCGTTCCTTCAAAAGTTGCAATTTTTAAAAGTTGATTTTCTGTTGCTCCTATACTATTTAATACTGCATATTCCTTTTTTCTCTCATTCATTGTCACATAAAAATTACTATATAATATTATTAAAAATATTACTAAAAATATTATTGCTACTAAAACTATAAAGAAATTTATCACATAATTCATATTTACTCTTGCTGTACATACTGCAGTATTATTTGGCCCATTCGCTAAATATACATCCATTAATCCATTTAAATTTAATATTTGTTGATTAAACAAAACATTATCTGCTAAATAGCTATTAGATGGTTTTAATGTTTCTATTATATCATTTACATCTGTACAAGTATCTTTTGCATTTTTAAATTTTATATATATATTTATATAACTTGCATTTTCTAATTTATTGCTTTCTATATTTTCTATTTCTTTTATTTTCTCTTCATCATCTATTTGAACATAAATTGTATCTACATATTCTTTTTCTTTTATTATATTTATATATTCTAATGGCACATTATTCATTTCTAAATGATATCCATTATAATCATCATATTCTTTATTTATCGCCTCAGTCATTCCAGACTTAATACTTGATATTAATAACATCGTTGTAAACAAAAGAAATGAACCTAATATTATTGATATTGTTATATATAAATATCTTTTTTTATATTTCTTTAAACTATTAATAGCTAACTTATCCTCTATTTTCATTTGTTTTATCCCCCAAAACACAAAAAATTATTTTATACATTTTGTATTATATCAAATACAAATTTAGCTTTCAACAAATTTTAACGCTAATTAAATTTTATTTAAATTATAAAAATAGTAAAACTTTTATTTTTAAAATAGGAAAAAGGGAACTAACATCTTAGTTCCCTCAAAACAGATACAGGTGTGCTATTAACAGTTAACTATTAGTTACAGTTTAAGTGAAACAGTCAGTATCAATATCCAAACGTTAAAACAACTCTAGCCGATGTAGAATTATCACCACCAGAATTGGAAACAGTAATAGTCCAATTTCCACTAGTAGCGGTAAAATCCGGACTCTGAACGCTTCCATCAGATCTTACTTTAAATGTTTTAACAGTTCCATCAAGCTTAGTAGCTTTGAAAGTAACAGTTTTAGAGTTTCCATAAACCTGGCATCGTACACTTTTCACATTTTTTGCAAAATACACCGACGCCACCTGTGTTCCACTCTTGAGACTGCAGCTTTCATTCACAATACAAGCGTTGTCCGTATTGTGAACATACCGTGAAGAAATTATTGTTTCATCATCAGAAGCAGTAATTTCTGACGAACCAGAATTTACTGGAATTTGAGAAGTTTCTGCCGCAAAAGCTGCCACTGAAGAAGTAGCAATCATACATACCGCTATAGCGGTGGTTACAATTGATTTAAAGAGTTTATTCATAATTTTTTCCTCCATAAAAATAATTGTAAGCACACCTATTTCTGTTTTATGCTAAATGTACATATCGTACTCTAGCATAAAATATTATACTATTTCATTTTAATGATGCCAATATTTTTAAAGTCATATTTATTTTTTTTAAATAATAACTTCTTATTTTTATAATATCATCTATTCTCTAAATTACTTTATAAAATTATTAACAATCCTTTTAAAACTATCAACTGGAAACTCAAATAAATATTTTACTACTTCACAAGTTTTTGAAATATATTTTTTTAACCTATTATTTTCTCTTTTTAAATTTTCATTTTCAATTTTTAAATTAATATTTTTATTTCTTAATTTTTCAAAATTATCAATTGCTTTATAAGATTTACTTAATTGTAATTTTAATTTATTGACATATTTTATTAATTGTTGATTTTGAGCTATTATTAATGCTGTATTTTTAGTATCAAAAGGTTTTATTTTTTCATTTTCTAATTCATATTTAATATTATCATAATCTGTTACTTGCTTTAGTTTTTCCGTACTTAAATGTTCAATTTTTCTTTCTTTTCCTCTTTCTAAATCAAAACCTGCATTTTTTATATATTCATAAAAACTATCTTGAAGTTGTCTATAACTGTCTTTTCCTTTCCAATATTCTGAACAAGCAATTTTTTCAAACTTCTTTTCGCTTTTTTTGTCTGTTTTATGAATTACAGGAACAAAAACCAAATGTAAATGCGGTGTACTTTCGTCCATGTGAACTTTTGCAGATATAATATATTTTTCTCCTAAATCTTTATATTGAGAAACAAAATTATACGCAGTTTTAAAATATCTTTTTGTTTCTTCTTCTCCAATTTCTTCAAAAAATTCTCTATCTGATGTGATTATAAATTCACATACTACATTAGTTGTTTTAATAATTCTACCATGTAAATTATTTTCTTGAATTAGTTTTTTTAATGCATTTAAATAAGTTGTGTTGCATGATTTTATAGAGTAATTTTTTATTGAATTATTTTTATTGATATCTTTATTAGAATAATTAGTATTTTTTCTCTCGTTATGTTTGTATAATCCTGCTAAATTATCTTTTTTATAATTGGCATTTCTTATTATTGCATAACTCATCTTTATTTTTCCTTTTTATAAAGATAGCCTTCGAAGGCTTAACTTAAATTAAAAATACCACCTTTGCATTTGCTTAATTAAACTTTTTACGAGTTTCTAACACACTAGAAACTCAAAATTGAGTTTCGTGTGATTAAGGGAAATTCTTTCCCCTAATAACCCTTTTAGCACAATTTAATTTTATATTTATTAATATTAATAAATACCATAAAATAATAAATCATTTTATTTAAAATTATAATTGTGATATAAAAATATACTCATATTTTTATATTGCAGTTTATCTAAAAAAGATAAACTGTTGAGCAACCTTTCTCGGTTTCTCAAACTCTTCCTCGGCAATCTATAAAAATACAAAATTAAATTTTAGTATTTTTATAGATTTATAGCATATTACAGCAATTTTCTAAAATTTATTCTACTCCCTAATACACACCCATACAAACTACATAAACATTGATACTACTATAATACAAGTTCTAACCTAGTTCTCACCTCGACCATCTTAAATGTCTGAAAATATTGATTTTCAGGCATTTTTAATTTTTATAAATCTTTAGGTGATTTTTTATGAAATTATGGAACATTATTAAAAATTCATTAAGAATATCACTAAATTTCAAACAAAAAATAGTCTAAATATCACAAAAAGTTCATTAAAATAAACAAACCCTAAAGATTTGTTTTGTCTGCTTTGCAGTTAAAAATGGGACAATAGAACCGTCCCCTTGTCCCATATTATACTTTAGATGTTATTTGTTGCTAACGCAACTATTAACATCACAAGAGTGACTTTTTTTCAAAGGAGGAAAAATATGACAAAAAAATCAAATATTGCAAAGCGGTTATTTGCAATTATTTGTGCAACAATAATGTTATTTACCGCTTCTAATACTGCCTTTGCTATAGATAACACCGAAACAACTATTGAAAAAAATGTTACATCAAATTCTAATAGTTCTATTCAACCTTATGGTTATGTTGGAAATGGTACTATAACTGTTGGAGGACATCAAACACAGTCATTGTACATAGGCGATAAAACAGATGCTCAATTTTGGTCAACAATTCTGTTCAGAACCTCATGTTCTACAGACCAAGGCGGTGTTAATATTAGCATTTATAATGGCTTAAACCAATTTAAGACTAGTTTTGTTATGGGTTCTAATGATGAATACACTAAAACAATATTCTTGCTTGGAAGTGGTCCGTACAAATTTGACATTACAAATTATACATCAAATGCCTCTGTAACAGTAACAATTGGTATTTATTAAGTCAAAGAAATGGATAAAATTCTAATTAGTATAAGTGAAATTTAACATTTTAAAATAACAGTAAATTGTCACTCTTGTGGAGCTGGTGCACAAGCACCAGCTTTTATTATATAAATATTCTTGCAAACTTATTAACATTTCATTTAAATTCTCCAATTTGCAACTGGGAATGTTTTGTATTTTTGTTTATATTTTGTTAATAATTGTTTTTCTATTTTTTCACTATTATCTACTTCTATCCAACAAAGGCCTAATTGCTTATTGTTTTGTATTTGCCATATAGCTCTGCCACCTCTATGTGAAGCATTTTTTCCATATCCATAATCTATGTATTCTTGTAATCTTTTTCTAAGGCCATCTTCTCTTTCGGCTTTTCCAATGTATAAAATTGTTTTATCTCCACTATTATATTTTCTTATTAAATCAGCCTCATTATATAAAAGACTTTTTCCTTGATATTCTGTTTTTATATTTCCAATATCATCTGTAAATTGAATAGGTGTATTTTCTAAGTTTACAATAAAATAAACGCCATTATTATTTGGAATTTTATCATAATTATTTTTAATTTCTGATATCGTATAAATTTTTATATTTTCTACATTACTTATATCTCCAATAAGTTTTTTAATCTCTCCAATTACTCTATTATATATAACTGGTGATGAATAAGTCATATCATTCATTTGTGATATTGCTTTATTATTTAAATTTAAAATTTCATCAAATTCATCACACAAACTAATAATATAGTCATATTTCTTTAAAGTTTGCTTCCAAGTATCTTTTATACTTTCTATTCCATAATATAATCCAAGTAGTCCTCCTGTGCAGGCTGCAACTGTATCTGTATCATCTCCTAAATTTACAGCTTTAAGTATAGTTGTATTATAATCATTTGAATTAAGAAATAACCACATTGTAGCCTCTAAAGTATTTACTACATAACCACTTGTTGAAATATCATCTACATTTACATTTGATATATCATATTTTAATATTCTATTATATCTTTCAATTGTATCATTACTAAACATTTTATAATTTAATTTTTGCAATTTTTTATAAGCTTCAAATTTTTCATTTCCATTTAATAATTCTAATACAAAATTCACATATATATAACAACCTAATATGCTAATCTCATGTGCATGTGTTATTGAAGATACTTGTTTTACAATATTATAGATTTCTTTACAATCTTTAATATCTTTGTAGTAGATATAATAAGCGATTGGAAGTATTCTCATTAGTGAACCATTACCATTAGAATATTCATTATTCTCACCACAATTACTTGCATCATCTAATTTCATTTCATATTTTCTAAGTGCTTGTAAAGTTGTTCTGCCAACGTCAAAAGTTTCATTAGTTGCTGTGTATTCTGCATTTCTAAGCCAATTTAAAAATTTAATAGCCATATCATTACAATTTATTGTTTTTGTACATATAATGCTATCAATAGTTGCAAGTGTCATTGATGTATCATCAGACCAAGTTCCTGCTGGTACATTATATGTTCCATCTCCTATCATATCTGTAATAGGATATCTTTTTAATTCTTCTCTTGACTTAAATTCTGCAGGTACACCTAAAGCATCTCCAATAGAAAACCCTATTATTCCATCTTCTGATTTTTTAACTCTATTTTCATCTAAATTATCCATATCTACTATTCACTCCAACTATATATTAACTTACAACTTTAATGCTTTTTTAAGTCAAAATATCCCTATTTTTTTTTATTGTTTGACAACAATTTTGTTTAATTATATAATATGAGAATAAGGACCAAAGCTCACACATGAGCTCTGGAATCCCTTTGATTAAGAAATATCTCAATTCAAATGGCGGCTTACCACTTAAGAGATTGGGATATTTCTTCTTTTTTCCTATTGCAAAATCTATGATGAAAATCAAACAGATTCTCTGTTGACCATTATTTTCTTAGTAATAGTTTAAATACATTCCTATAAATCAAAATAAAATCTTTATCTTTTTCTAGGCTATAAATATGATTTTCAAGCATTTTTTCTGCTTTAATAGCACATGATAATATCATAAAATATTCTTCATAATCATTTGCAGCATAAGCTAATGCTTTTCTTTTACTAAGTATTTCTAGACATTCTTTAAGAATTAGGACTGTTATATCCCTGTCTTCTCTTACCTCACTTTGGTATAAAAATATTTTTAAGTTTCTTTCGAAACAATTTATTATCAAATTAATATTTTTCATATTAATTCCTCCCTCTTATAATATTTTTTATTACAAGAGATCCAAAGCTACATGGTAAGCCATTTCCTTATTCACTTTTCAATGTTCATATAAAATAAACATTATACAGGTATTTTAACATAAAACTATAATTTCTTCAATGTTTTACTTTTTAGGAAAAAAAGATATCTATTTGTACATTTTTAGCAAAAAAAGAAGCTTGTATATTTTTTTCAAGCTCCTTTTTTTATACTATATTAAGCTTTATCTTTAGTTTTTACATCTCTATCTTTTCTTGCCAATTTATTATGGTAAATAAATATAGGTAAACATGTAACTACTGCTGCTATATCTGTTAAAAGATTAACAATATTAATATTTAGCTCTCTTTCTTGATTATTATATAAACTACCTGATACATCTTTTTCTGGTAATAATACATCTAATCCAACACTAAATGCTGAAATTGCTCCTGTTATAATTACTATAAGAGTTATAATTAAAATTGAATATATGTATACGCTTCTCATTATATTATCAAAATCTTTTTTAGTTTTATTTCTTTTGGCTATAGCCTGTACTATAAGTACAATAATTGCAATCGGAACAATAAGCATTAATAAACCTAAAAATATTATTAAAATTGCCATATTATCTTTCCTCCACTTTTTTATCTCTAAAAAATTTTCTCTATTTTTCACTATCGCTTGATTTTTCTTTTTCAATCATATTCCAATGATATTTATACATTATTGCACCAATAACTACTACAACTAATGACACCACTGTATTTTTAATTTTTTCTGTTTTATAATTTTCCCTTTCAATCTCATTTCTCTCTTCATCTTGATAGTCAAATGGTTCATTATATGATGAATATTCATTATACTCATTATAATCATATTCATAAAACAAATATGAATCTGGAAAAAAATAATAGGCTATATTATTTACTGCAGATATTATTCCAGCAACAATCATAGCCAAAGTTATAAAAGCCACTATATAAAGATAAATAATTCTTACATTATTGCTCATTGATATTTACCTCCTTTTTTATTTTCGATAATATATTACCATAATAGCACTTTTTATTCAACTAATCCAATACAGAAAGGAACTCTTAAAAAATGCATCCTAAATAATCCCAAAAATTTAATTTGTTTAATCAACCTGCTTTTCTAAAGTGTCCCCAAAAGATTGTTAAATTTTAATCAGTAACATAATTAGCTAATTCTATTGCAATATCAAAGTGTAGAGAATCATGCTGCGTACCTTTTAGCTCATTTTCTTTATGTCTTTCATCCCATTCTGGCGCATCTAATAAATCACCACTTGTGAAAAACATATATAAATTCAAATTTCTAAAATCACACATAGCTTGAAGTCCTGAACATTCCATTTCTACTGATATACAACCATCATCTTTATGTTTTTTAAAATTATTTTTAGTCTCTCTATAAAAAGCATCTGTAGTCCATGTCTTTCCTTTAACATAAGGAATATTATTTTCTTTCATAAAATTTGCAACTATATCTGCATTTTTTACTTTTATATAATCAGAAGCTGGAACATAATGATAAGATGTTCCTTCATCACGATAAGCTTCTGTTGGTACCATGACTCTTCCATGTGCAATCTCTTTATTTAAACATCCACTTCCTCCAAAAACTATATATTTATCTGTCTTTATTTCTTCAAGAGTATCTTCAACAGTTCCAACACAAGCAGGAGCACCTACATATGTTTTATAAAATGCAAACTTTTTACCTTTATAGTCAATTTGATAAATTGGTGTAATTCCAGTAACAGATTTAAATTGTGCTATCTTTTTACAATCATAATTTTCAAGCACATATTTCTCAATTATGTATGAAAATGTAACAATACAAGCGTCTACTACTGGAGTATTTTCTTTTGGATGAGGATTTATTATTGCTTCTGATTTATCATCAAAACTATCTATGATCATATTAAATCTCCTCTCTTTTTATAAATCAATTTTTGCAATTTTATCATATAACTATATTAATAACAATATTTTAAAAAATAATTTTCTCTTCTAATGTTGGAAATTGAATAATTGCACATCTATATACACCTATAATATTAGTTTCATTCTTTAACTTTAATTTGGTATTAATGTGATGATGACCATGTAAATTTAAATAAACCTTATTCTTTTTTAAATATTTAGTAATTCCTTTTAAACCACAATGAGCTCTATCATTTGATTTACTATATAATTCATATGCAGAATCATGTGAAGCGAGTATATCAGCTTTCTCACAATTCTTTAAAATCTTAATACTTTCTTCTTGTGAATACATTGGTATATTACCCGTTTTATATCTACTACTTCCTTCAAATCCTAAAATTTTCACTCCATTTATATCTATTATTTTAGTATGAATATTTTTTATATTTCTTGATTCTAGTAATCCATATTCATCATGATTTCCTAAAATACCATATATTTTTTCAAGTGGTACATATCTTAAAATCATATCCAAATAATTACCATTTATATCACCTAAAAGTAAACAAACATCATATTGCAATCCTTTTACTTTTTCAATTTCTTCTTCCTTAAGATGATGACAATCTGCAATTACTAATATGTTTATATTATTATAATTCTTTTTCTTATTTGAATTAAATATGAACATAATTCCTCCATTTTTTAAGCTATTTTAGCATAATTATATTTTTATTGCCAAAGTAATATTGTTTTGTGGAACAAAAAATTGCCGTGGAACAACGTCCCTTTGGCAATATTCATTAGAACTTTTTTAAAATTATTTTTACTTAACTTTCAATAACTTAACCTAAATTATTATAATATATTAAAATAAAAATTTCTATAATTTTTTTAAATATATTGACAGTTGAGTACTCATTCATATATAATGTATATAAAGTTGAATATTTGTTCAACTATTATGCAATAACAAAAGAATTTTAGGAGGTAATAAATGTCTAAAAATGAATTTATATGTGATTGCAATGTTATTCATCAAGATGTAGTTGATAAAACTAAAAAAAGCTTGCCTGAAGAAGATATATTTAATAAATTAGCAGAATTTTTCAAAATTCTTGGTGACACAACTAGAGTAAAAATATTATTTGCTTTAGATCAAAATGAAATGTGTGTATGTGATATTGCAAATGTTTTAGGAATGAGTAAATCTTCAATTTCTCACCAATTAGGAACTTTAAGAAGAAGTGGTATTGTCAAATGTAGAAAATCTGGAAAAGAGGTTTTTTATACTTTAGATGATAACCATGTACAAGAAGTATTTGAAGTTGGTGTAGAACATATTGAACATAGAAAATAAAAATTGGGGGTAAAAATTATGAAATGTAAATTTAAAATTAAAGGTTTAGATTGTGCAAATTGTGCTGCAGAATTAGAAAGAGCTTTAAATAAAGTTGATGGTGTTAAAAATGCAACTATTAGTTTTATGACAGAAAGATTAGAACTTGAATATGATGAAGAAAATAAAGAGGAAATACTAAAAAATGCAAAAAAAGTTATTAAAAGAGAAGAACCAGATGTCACTATAGAAGAAATTTAGGAGGCTATCACTATGAAGAAAAAAGGAATTAAAATTATTATTTCTCTTATATTATTTGTTCTCGGTCTTGTAATAAATTTTAATAATGAATTAATAAATAATATAATATTTGCAATAGCATATATAATTGTAGGTTTTGAAATACTAAAAAAAGCTGTAAGAAATATTACAAGAGGAAAAGTATTTGATGAAAACTTTTTAATGTCAGTTGCAACAATTGGTGCATTTGCAATTGGGCAATTTCCAGAAGCAGTTGCTGTAATGCTATTTTATCAAGTTGGAGAATTATTTCAAAGTTATGCAGTAGATAAATCAAGAAAATCTATTTCTAGCTTAATGGATATAAGACCTGATTTTGCAAATGTAGAAAGAAATGGAGAAATTAAAAAAGTAGACCCTGATGAAGTAAATATTGGAGAAATAATTGTTGTAAAACCTGGAGAAAAAATCCCACTAGATGGAACTATTGTTGAAGGTGATTCAACTATTGATACTAAAGCATTAACTGGTGAATCTTTACCTCAAGATGTAGCTGAAGGAAGTCAAGTTCTAAATGGATGCATAAATTTAACAGGATTTATAAAAATTAAAGTAACAAAAGAATATGGAGAATCAACAGTAAGTAAAATATTAGATTTAGTTGAAAATGCTAGTAGCAAAAAATCACAATCAGAAAACTTTATCACAAAATTTGCTAGGTATTATACACCAATAGTTGTAATTATTGCAGTATTTCTTGCTATAATTCCTCCTCTTGTAATTGAAGGAGCTACTTTCTCTGATTGGATATATAGAGCATTATCATTTCTTGTAGTATCTTGTCCATGTGCTTTAGTTATCTCAATACCACTTAGCTTCTTTGGCGGAATTGGTGGAGCTTCTAAAATGGGAATTTTAATAAAAGGAAGTAATTATTTAGAACAATTAGCAAATACAGAGATAATGGTTTTTGATAAAACCGGAACATTAACTGAAGGTGTTTTTGAAGTACAAAAAGTAAAATCAATTGATATAAGTGAAGATGAACTATTAAAAATTACTGCATATGCAGAAAATTACTCAAATCACCCAATTTCATTATCAGTAAAGAAAGCTTATGCAAAAGATATTGATGAAAAACAAATTCAAGATACTGAAGAATTATCAGGACGTGGTGTTGTTGCAAAAATAGATAACAAAAAAGTATTAGTTGGTAATGAAAAACTAATGAAAGAAAATCAAATTAAATTTGAGAAATGTAAAGATATTGGAACTGTTTTATATGTTGCAATAGATGAAAAATATGCTGGGTATATTGTAATTTCAGATAAGATTAAAAAAGATTCTAAAAATGCTATTGAAGAATTAAAGAAAAATAATGTAAAACTAACTGTAATGCTAACAGGTGATAGAAAAGCTGTTGGTGAACATGTAGCAGAAGAATTAGGAATAGATAGAGTCTATACTGAGCTTTTACCAGATGGTAAAGTAAGAAAAGTTGAAAGTTTATTAAAAGAAAAATCTGAAAAAGGAAAACTTGCATTTGTAGGTGATGGAATAAATGATGCACCAGTTTTAGCTTTAGCAGATATAGGAATTGCAATGGGTGGCTTAGGATCTGATGCAGCAATAGAAGCAGCAGATATTGTTCTTATGACAGATGAACCATCAAAAATAGTAAATGCAATTAATTTATCAAGAAGAACTATGAAAATAGTTAAAGAAAATATAATCTTTGCAATTTTTATAAAAATACTTGTTTTAGTATTAAGTGCTATTGGAATATCTACTATGTGGGAAGCAGTTTTTGCAGATGTTGGTGTTTCAATAATTGCTATATTAAATGCTTTAAGAGTATTAAGAGTTAAAAATAATTAAATTAAATAAACAGAACTCCAGAAAATTCTAATCTGGAGTTCTGTTTTTATAAATTATGTGCTCAATTAAAGTAAATAACACACCTACACCTAAAATTATTGAGATAATTATTAGAAGTATTTTAATAAGTCCATTTTCTTCATATTCTTCTGAATTTTTAGTTTCTTGAATTGCAGAATCATCTATTTTTTCACTTAACTCTTCTTCACCTACAGCACTTATTTTTTCTATTTCATAAGCATGTTCTAATTCATCTTCTAACTCATTTTGATGTTTTTCATATTCTGCCTCTTCTTCACTATTTCTCTTATGAGCAATTATATAATAATCTTGAGCTACAGAACCATTTGAACTTGTTACACTTACAATAATTTCATTATCTCCATTAGCTAAATTTTCATTTCCTTTTACTAAAACATTTGCATTTTCATCTTCAGGAATTGCTAAAATATTAAGTTTAGTTGTTTCATTTGGAATTTCTATTTTATATTCAGTTATATTATTATTAAAAGCAGGATATAAAATAGTATTTTCAATAGCTAATGTTTCTAAATTTGTATTTTCATCTTCTAGAATTACTGGTTCAATCAGATTTTCTTCTCCAATTTCTATTTGTAAAGGCTCAAAATTAGCTTCTATAAGTTCACAATTTTTATCATAAAACTCTCCATAAGAAGTCAAATTTACTATTCCATCTTCTTTAGCTTTTAACTTTATCCTACCTAACTCTCCCTCTTTTGCTCCGCTTCCTCCCTGTTCATCATACCAAAGAATTTTAACAGTTCCTCCTTCTACTGCAATATTTTCTGGTCCAGAAATAAATTCTAATTTTGTATCATCAAAATTTATATTTAGCAAATATGCTGCTGTTTTGTTACCATCTATACTAAAAAACACTTCTATTTCTTCCCCATTTTCTATCTTGCTTTTATCTGAGTTTAAATATACTTTGGAAACTTCTGCAGCATTGCTAAATAATGGATATACAAAAAACATAATTAAAAGAATTAATATTATTTTTTTAAATTTTCGTGTTTTCTTAACTTTCATAAGATTTATATCCTTTCTCTATTTTTGATTAATCGTCTGAAGGCCTAATATATGCCTTTGTATTAGCAGCAAATCAACAGATGTCGGCTTTTTACCATCTTTTCTTACATTTCCTGCTTTCATATAAACTCCTTCTATTTCTTCAATTCTTAAAATATGTCTTTGTAACACTAATAAATCAACACTATTTATTCTTCCATCACCATTCACATCTCCATAAATTAAAATAGTATATTCTCTTAAAATAAGATTATCATTCTTTACTTGTATTTTAGTACCTGTTGTAATTATTTTGTTATCATCTAATACTTCATTTTTACTATTTACTATCTGTATTTCATAATTTGTAGTTATCTTTTGTTTTATATCTGATACTTTATTCTCAAGAAAAGAAATCCCACTGACTTCCAATCCATTCAAAATAAGTGATGAATCAAAATGAATTTCTGAATCTTCCATTCTACTTACTACAATTAAATTACATTCCTTTTTAATTAATGAATTTTCTTCTGAAGTAACTGTTATAACAGAATTTCCTTCTTTAAAAGCTGAAATCATTCCATTTTCATCTATAGTTGCAACTTCAGTATTTGAACTACTATACAATATATTTTTATTAGTAGCATTATCTGGATAAATATATGCATTTATTTTAAAAGTATCTCCTACTTGTAAATAAGCTTCTGTACTATCAAGTTGAATATCTGTTACATTAATAATTTCTTCTTCTGGTTCTTGAATTTCAGTTACATAACTTTGAAAAATATATCCTATTATTCCATTTTCTAATATTACTTTATCCCATTTTTCGCCTTGGTTTATACCTTTGCTAATTACTGTAAATTTATCTTGTTTAGTAATTTGTGTAATAACTTCATAAGATGTACTAGGTCCAGTTCTTATATTAACATTTGTACCATTACAATAGGCTCTAAAACTTGTATCCTCAAAATTATTTTGATTTATATCTGGACTATCAGTTGGAATTTCTGACATATTATTGTAAATTGGTATAATAAAAGTCATTGGTAAATCTAAAAGATTAGTTTTTTGATAACCATTATAAATAGATTTTGACTCACTATAAGGTGCTAAAACATTTGTCATATATTGATGCCAAAACAAATTCTCACTGCTCGTATCTCTTACATGAAATTTTTGAAGATAAATAGTATTTTGCCCTCTATTTATATAACTTGAACCAATAAAAATTCCTCCACCTGTTATAGCTTTTTCTTTTGTATTCCATGGGATCAAATATTTAGTTTTAGTTTCTTCGCTTGCATTTTTACCATCTTTTGCATATTGAAGTCCATTTTTTATTGCACCCATTGGTTCTGCTGAACTTGTTGCCCCAATATTATAAAAATTATATAAGCCTTTAAATCCATCTACAGTACCACTAATAGAACTATGTGATAAAAAAGGTCCTACTTCCTGTTTTATACGTGATGCCAAATGATATGGACTAACAAGTGATATTTGTCCAGCTTTTAAAATTAATTCTGAATATTTTTCATTCATATTAATTGTATTTCCGATTACTATCTAAATAAGATACTTTCTGTTCATAAAATTCAGTTCCATATAATATTTTTTCTATGCTATTTAGATTATTAGTATTTGAATCATATGATAACATTTCAAATTGAAATATTCTGATTTCATTTAAAAAATTTCTAGGATCCATACAGTATTCTACAGCCTGATCTGAAGAATCTACCCATCCGCTGTCAACTTCAACATTATATTGACCTGGTGTGGTATTTTTCCAATTATCTGAGTAATTTTTTGGAACTAGATTTTTACCAAATACAGTTTCATTTTTTATAACATAATCCCAATCCAAATTTGTATATAAAGCAATAAAAGTCCAATTCTGATGTTTTTTAGCTAATTCTTCTAAATATGGTTTATAACTATCTGGAAAATTTTCTATACCATTTGAGCTAGCTGTTACTTCTTTTTTAAAAAAGAAATTTAAAAACAAAAAGATAGCTATTATTACCGATATAATTAAACTTATATAAATAATTATTTTATTTTTCTTTTTTAACATTTGCTATCCTCCATTATTTTTTCTTTTGCCTTTACTATAATTCTTTCTTTTGAATCACTAGTACAAGTAATTAGTGTAACTTCTCTTTGGCCAACTGTTACTGCATCTAGCGGACTAACATCTTCTGGCAAGACTTTATAGATTTCAAAAATCTCATATTCAACTCTTCCAATTTCATTATCGATAATAAACAAATTGTCCCCTATTTCTAATTTTTTTAGATCATGAAACATATTATCATTTATAAAATTGTGTCCAACAACACAAAAATTTCCTATTTTATTTGCATTAACTCCCCAAAATTTTGTAGGTGATATTTTTAGAGCCTCTTCTGAATATTCAGTTAAAATATTAGTTTCTAATGAGATTACTGGAATTTCTAGTTTTGCGCATACTGAATAACCTTTATAAGTATTTTCTATATCTTCTTTTGGATATTGTTTTTCAGGATTATTTATAACAATATCATCCGGGTTTGTAATATCACTATAAGTTTCTTCCTGAAAAACTTGCTTTTCAGTAACAACTTTTTCCACATTTTGTTCTTCTACTGTGAATAAAAAAATACTAAATATAAAAATAATTATAAAAATATTTACAATAAATTTTTTCATAATTTTATTTTCCTCAAAAATTATGTATGCCGAGATTTAATATAAAATTTTTTATTATATAATTCAAACTCGGCATAACAAATTATTTATGATTTTTTCTGTTATAATAAATTGCAAAGCTTACTAAGCCTATCATTATGATTGCAATTGGAATATATATATTATTACCAGTTTTTGGTAAACTTGTTGGTTTTTCTGAATTTTCTGTATTCATTATTTCTTTATTTTCTTCTGTTTCTGTATTTATATTTTCTTCAGCAATTTCGCTTTCTACATTTTCATCTTTTGCCTCATCTACTGTTTCACTAGAATTATCATTTGGTGATGTTGCCAATCCATCTGATGACTTTTCTATTGCTGAAAGAGAAAAAGTTTTTTCAGCAATTATGCTATCTGAATTGTCTCTATCTATTAATTTAAGTGTTATAGTGTAATCTCCAGCATCAGTAAATAATCCTTTAACATTTAAAACTTGAGTTACATCTTTTCCACCTATTTTGTATCCTTGAGGATCTCCCCATCCACTTTGAATAATATCTTCTGCACCTTTACTTTGGTCGATTCCAACTAATTTAACATTTGCTCCTGAAGGACTAGTGCTTTCTGCTATTAATCTTGCATGCTCATAATAACGACCCATGCTAGAAGAATAAGAAATAGTCATATCTTTTTCTTCTCCTGCTATAATATCACCTGTATAATCTAAATTTATATTATAATCTTGATATTCAGGTTCTACTGTAATATTTTTTACAATTGGAGTTAAAATATCGTCATAAGTAACTGATGCATCTGAGTTTGATAATCCTTCACCTGTTACTGTTAATTCTGTTGGGTTTGATGTTGTAAGATCAGCTTTTGCTCTAAATACAACACTTAAACTTTCACTTGGATTTGTTCCACCAGTTGAATCATGAAATGCAACTCTTACATTACCAGATGTATCATTAGGCGTTCCATTTGAAACAGATACATATTCAAAAATATTATCATCATAATTTATATCAAATGTATAAGCTCCTAAACCTATACCAAAATTTATAGTAAGTGTTACTTCTTCACCTGGTCTTACTGTTGTTTTGCTTACGTCTACTTGAATAGTATCTAATGAGTCAGCATAACTTACAGTCATCGGCAAAAATAACATAATTATTGCTGTTAAAATCATCAAAATTTTTACTGTTTTTTTCATAAAAATTTTCCTCCTTTTTTTGTTTTATATTTTTAGTATGATATTTTTTTGGAGAAAAATAGCTAGAAAGTTTTTCAAAATTTTATATTATTTTCAAAATTTGCTAAAAAAAAGACACCATTTAATAACAAAATTACTGCTATTAAACAATGTCTTTTTTATAAAATTTAATAAAATTAATCACTCATTTCTCTTCCAGCAATTACTTTTCCAGTATATGGATTTACGTAAAAATATGCTCTATTAACCTCTAAATCATCATCTGGGCTAACTAAAATAATCTCATAAGTTGACTCATCTGCTCCTAAATTTAAATTAGAATCTGTAATTGGAGTATTTGCAATTATTAAGTCCCAATAATTATTTGATCTTTGACTAACAAATTCATTTACTTCATAAACTTTTGTAAATTTAGAATAATAATCTTTGGCTAGGTTTGATACACATTCATTAGCAACTGTTTGAGCATAATCTAAAGCAATTTGAATACATTCTTCTTTAGTATAATTTTCATTTTCATGAGTCTCTTTAAATGCTACCAAACTATTTGTACTTTCACTATCATATCCACCATACATATCAATTCCAATTCCAAAAGCTTCTCTTTCCATAGATCTTGGAATTACAAATGAAAAACCATTTTCATTTATAATATATGTATTTTGTTCATAATCACTAAATTTTGTAAAATTTATATATAATGTTCCATTACTATCAAAAACATTATCAACTTTAATTCCTAAATTATTAATGTCTTCCGGAAATGCTATTACCATAAATTGATTTTCAAAATCATCTTCTGACATTTCTAAAATATCCTGAAAAATCTCTTTATATTTACAATATGTTTTATAATTTTCTATTTGCATATAATAAATTTGATTTTGATAAAGCATTCTTCCATAATAATTAAATTCACTATTGTTTAAAAATTCTGTATTAAATACTTTGTATTTAACTGAACCTATTTTTCCATAATATGTTCCATCATAATATGAGCTTTTATTCTTAATTTCAGAATCTGATGATGAATCTTCATAATTTAGATTTGCAGAATATAAACTTCCATGTTCTTTTTTATATTTTTCTATCTTTACTTTACTAAAATATTTTGAATAATTGAAATTTCTAAAATCAATATTTTCATTTTTTTCATAAAGATCTGAAAGAGAATTTGCTAAATACTGCTTATCTTCATTAGATATATTTTTATCTTCAAGAAGTTTAATCATTTGAGAAGTAGCATCAGTTCCCAAACTTGTTAAATAATATACATCTATTTTTCCTGTATCATAAAATCTATTTAAATTTCTTTGAGCTATAATCCAATTTAAATTACTAAAATTCATCACAAGGTACACAGCAACAACTACACTAAAATAAACCTTTTCAAGTTTTATATCTTTTCCTATAATTTTCAAAAGCGTTGGAATAATTAAAACAAATTCAGTAATTAATATAAAATAAACTAAAGTTCTTTTTAAAGTATATCCATATTGAAGCTCATATTGATACATTCTTACACCTGCTAAAGCAACTAGAATTTCAGTAAATATTACCATAATAATACTTGATATTACTAAATAACCTTTTTTATCTTCAAAATTTTCTTTAGCACTTGCAATTAATATTGTTACAAAATTAATTAGAGATACTATCATTAGTTGGAAAAATCCTTGTCTTGCATAGCTAGCCAAATCACCTGAATTATAAGTTGCAACTGTTTTTATTTGAATAATTATAAATAAAAGATAAATTATATTTAAAACAGTTAAAACCATTTTTATAGTTAATGTATCATTATTATCTTTTTTTGTCTTATGTTTGACAGCTTCCTCTTCATAATTAATAATATTTAGTTTTAAAAAGCTTGCCAAATATAAATACATTAAAAGTGTTAAAAATATTTCCCATAAAATTCTATATATGTTTATATTATTTCCAAAGTGTAATATATTTACTAATATATGAGAAATAAAACTTCCAAATGATGAATCTGCAGAAGATAACAGCACTAAAACAATACATGCCATTATAAATGTTATAACAATTCCTTTAAATAAATTTCCATTATTTTGTTTTTTATCTTCTTTTTCTTTTGATTTTTTCTCTCCTATATAGAACTTTTTTACATCCTGAAAAACTTCTCCTAAATGATTTATTGGAACAAGAACTGCTTCAAATATTTCTCTAATTAAATTTTTAAAATTAATATTTTTATTCTGAATTTTAATTAGAAAAAATAATATACAAATAGGAATAAATAAAACATTCCACCTTAAGAAAAATTGATTATTAAAAATCAAATATGTAAATGAAAGCAAAACTATTGGAATACACCAAATAAATGCTTTTTTATTTTTTATTTTATTATTATTTTTTAATAAATAAATTATAAATACTAAAAATGGCATAACATATAAAGCAACTGAAATTCCTGCTTTGCCTGCTCCAAATATTATTCTGTAATATATACTAAAAAGCAATGAAAAGAATAAAACATATGACATAAATATTTTCTCCTTTTATTTTCATATTAAATTTATTAATTTAATATAAAAATAATATCATTTTTTTGAAATTTTAGCAATCTACTCTTAGTAGAATTATCCAAATGTCAGCCACACACAAAAAAATATATTTGAATACTTTACAAATTTTTTTGAAATAATAAATATAAATTTAGATTAAGGAGATTAAAATTATGGAAAATACTGAACTAAATGTTTTAGATGAAATTAATAAAGGTGCGACTATGGGAATGGACGCTATAAATTTTATAAGAGAAAAAGTAGGAGACAAAAAATTCAGACAAGTTTTAAATACTGAATATGACAAATATCAAACTATATCTCAAAGAGTAAATAATATATATGATAATTATTCTTCAAAAAAGCCTCATGAACCAAACAAAATGGAAAAAGCAATGACATGGTATGGAGTTCAAATGAAAACTCTTAAAGATAGCAGTAATTCGAATATTTCAGAGCTTTTACTTAAAGGCACAAACATGGGAATAATAGAAGGACGTCGACTTTTAAATCAACATCAAGATTTAAACCCAAAGATTCATTCTCTTTTAGACGAATTTGTAAGCATGCAAGAAAACAGTGCTCAAATATTAAAAGAATATCTATAATTAACTCAACAATGAACATTAAAGAGAGTCCCTTTTGTTCAATGAACTTTAGAGACTCTCTTTAATGTTCATAAATTTACCAATTTTTTTGAGTTTTTTTCTAAAAATGCTTGAAATTTTATTTTTTGTGTGCTATTATATACGAGTACGTTTTAAGTACGACTTGGAGCAGTAGCTCAGTTGGATAGAGCAACGGCCTTCTAAGCCGTGGGTCGGGGGTTCGAATCCCTTCTGCTTCACCAAAAAAGCCTAAAATTTTGAATTAATCAAAATTTTAGGCTTTTTGTTATATAAAATTATTTATTTTTTCTTGCTTTAATTACAGCATCTATTTTATCTTCCTCAAATTGAATTTGTACCTTTTCTTCTGGTGTAAATTTTAAACTATTTTTTACTTCTTCCCATGTCAAATATTTTTCTTTCATTTTATAATCCTCCTAAAAATAAATAATTAAATATTAGTTTCTAATAATTACTTAAATCACTCAACATTTGTAATAAATAATCTCCACTATTTTTATCTTTTTCATCCTTTTCAAGATTTCTTTTTCCAAAATAAACAAATCCATTTCTTTCATAAAACTCTTTTAGCTTTACATCATCTTCACATTCTAAAAAAGCAAATCTTCCACCTAAAATACCTTGAGCTATTCTAATTTTATCACAAGCTAATTTTAATAATAAATCTCCTGTAATTAATTTATTATAATTATTATTATAATTTTTTCCAATTTGTCCTATTAATGGCAAAGAAATAGAGTAACTTTTAGTTTCAGAATCATATTGTGCAAATTTCATAATTTTCTTTTTCTTAGTTTTAGAAATTACAATATTTTTTACATTTATAACCTTATTAGCTATTGCAAAGTATCCAACAATAACATCTTTTTTCTTATAGGAACTCGTTACTATAAACGTTTCAGCTATTCCTTGTTTAGAGAATTCTATTGATTTTTCTTTTATAAAATATTCAACATCTTTATTTAATTCACATTTGTATTCTTTCAATATTTCTTTAGTTTTTATTTCTCCAATACTATTATAGATATCTTTTAGATTTATTATCTTATATCCCATTACTATTTATTGTCGAATATTTCCTTTATTTTTTTTCTATCAGTTACATCTTCTACCATTTTATCAAAATGCACTTTTTTTCTTTTTTTACCTTCAGCATGTTCTAATGCTTCAATAAATGATGTAGCTTCAGTTTTATTTTTTATTGATATATTTTTTAAGAAACTTTTTGTTGCCATATCATCAACTCCTTTTTTCATTATATGTCATATCTATAATATTATATCATTGCTTATATAATTATGTAAATTAAAATTTGCATTTTTATTTAAATTTTTATATCTTATTTCACACAAATATCCTCTTTAATTTTTTCAAATTTACTATCACCTATTCCTGATACATTTTTTATATCTTCTATGCTTGCAAATTTTCCATTTTCTTCTCTGTATTTTATTATGCTTTCTGCTATTGATTCTCCTACTCCATTTAAAGATTGTAATTGTTCAGATGTAGCTGTATTTATATTTACTTTTGAATTATTGCTTGAGTTTTCAATATATGGAATATCTTCTTCATCATTGATACTAGGTATATAAATTTTTTCACCATCTGATAATACATAAGCTAGATTTACTTTTGATGTATCTGCCATACTTGTAGTTCCTCCTGCTTTATTTATTGCATCTAAAATTCTATCTCCAGAAATAAGTTCAATTAATCCAGGATTATTTATCTCTCCTGTAATATGGATTTTTATTGAATTATCTTCCGTGTTTTCTTTTGTAACACTATTTTCTGAATTATTTATAATATTTTCATAACTTAGCTCAAATTCTTCTGTATCTTTTAAATTATTTTTTATATATGCAATTACTAAAATTATTCCAATTATTAAAAATATGATTATACTTCTCTTATTCATAACTTAATCTCCTTTTTATATATCTTCATATATTTTTAAGCTTTGCCTTATATAAATTAAAAAAATTTATATTGAAAATAAGTTAATTTTAATGTAAACTAATTAATATAATTTTTATGAGGTGAAATTTTCGAATGAAAAAAATTATCAAAATTTTTTTGATTTTTTTATTTATTTTTTATTTTGTTATAAATACATATTTTGTTAATGCTGACACTTCAGAGCAAAACAATATTTCTCTTGATTCTGAAGGTGCAATACTTATGGAAAATGAAAGTGGAAATGTTTTATATGAAAAAAATAGTACAGAAAAACTTTACCCTGCAAGTACAACAAAAATTATGACAGCAATACTTGCAATTGAAAACTGTGATTTAAATGAAAAAGCAGTTGTTAGCCAAGCAGCAATAGATGCAGTTCCAAGTGGTTATACAAATGCAGGATTAGTTGCAGGTGAAGAATTTACTGTACAAGATTTACTATATGCATTAATGCTTGCTTCTGCAAATGAAGCTGCAAATGTTTTAGCTGAACATATTTCTGGTTCTGTTGAAGAGTTTGCTGCTTTAATGACTGAAAAAGCTAAAGAACTTGGATGTGAAAATACAAATTTTGTTAATGCGAATGGTATGCATAATGAAAATCATTATACAACTGCAGAAGACTTAGCTATTATTGCTAAATATTGCTTTGAAAATGAGACTTTTAGAAAAATTATTCAAACAGTAAGTTACACAATACCCGCAACAGAACTTCATCCAGAGGAAGATAGAGTTTTAACTAATACTGATGCACTAATTAATAAAAATAGTAAATACTATTATGAATATGCTCTTGGAGGGAAAACTGGATTTACTTCACAAGCTGGAAATTGTCTAGTATGTTTTGCTAAAAAAGATGGTGTTTATTTAACTGCTGTTTTATTAAAAGCTAGCTCATCTGCTAATCGTTTTTCAGATGCAAAAACACTATTAAGTTTTGGATATGATAATTTTTCAGATCAGGTTTTAGTTGAAAAAGGAACTCCTATAGAAACAATTGAAGTTCCAAATGCAAAAGATGAATCAAATACTGTAGAATTAACTACTGGTGGAGAAATTTCAGATTATGTTCAAAATGATTTTGAGGACAACTTAACATATGAAATAAACTTAAATCAAAATATTTCAGCACCTGTATATGTTGGAAGTACACTTGGAGAAATAACTTATTCTTTAAATAATAAAACATATACTGTCCCACTAGTTGCTTCAAACACTGTTTATAGTGCTCATAATTATGCCTCATATTTTTTAGCAATTGGATTGGTTTTACTAATAGTTTCGATAATAATTATTCCAAAAAGAAAAAAATAATAATTTTTGAATTTAAAAATGAAATAAAAAAATTAATAAATGATGTTAAAATATTTTTTATTTTAGCATCATTTTTCTTTGCTGTCAACCGTTAGCTTTACTTTTTATGTTAAGTTTGATATAATTAAAATAGTGTTTGGGGGGACCTAAACTTAATATATAGTACATTGAAAAAAATTCTTATGGCCCAAAATGGGTAGAAAGGAGAACAATATGTTCGCAACAGTTATGTTTGTAGTCTTTTTGATTGGAGCAATCTTGGTTGCCCTTTCAGCAGCAGGGATCACCGGTATGATCGGCGGACGCATGTCAAGCCTCAACTGGATTATGATCCTCCGAGTAATTATTGGCATCATTTTAGGACTTGCAATCTGCTATGCCCTGTGTTTCTTCGGAGTTGTTGTCGGAGTTATAGGATTGATTGGCGGATTTGTCCTGGGAATGTTTCTTCCAACCATTGTTGTCCTGTTATGGGGCATACTCAAATGGTGGATGAAACTGTTACTTGTAGTCATCGTTGTTGCGGCTCTCATTGCCGTATTTCTGTAAGGAGGTTTACTTATGTTGTTTGAAATTTTTTTCTGGTTGATTCTTTTGACATCCTTTGTCTGCTTCATGATGGACTTTGCCAGAGCAAAGCCCGATGTTGACAGAAATGCCAACTTTATGTATGACTTCGGCATGGTCTTGGTGATGGTTTGCATCACCTTGATCGTCGGACGACTTGTCATAATGTTGGCAGATACTGGATATCTATCTTCTGATCTAAAGGCAATCATCATTGCTGAGTGTTTCTTTATGATGATATTCCGCAAAATTCTGGCCGTCCTGGTTCAGGGTATTGTTGGGTATCTGTGCTCTGTTGATAACGCCTTTGCTCAGCGTGTAGAGCCCTTCTTGATTATCAAGACTCAGGATCCACTGTCTCCCAAGCCGATGCAAATCAGTCTTGGAGTGCTCAGGATTGGACATACGCTGATTTATGTGCTCTGTGGAGTCATCACAGCAATATGCTCTGCAATTCCTGGATTAACTAACAGTAGAATTAATGTCCTGCTGAATCAGGTTTCAAACCTTATTGCTAAGGTAGTTGGAACACTTGGCAGTCGATTTATTTTTATGCTGTGGATTATTGCACTTGTAGGATTCTGGGTAATGATTGTTGTGTATATAAGGAAACTTTATACCAACTTCTTAAACCTGCTAGAAGGTGACTATAGTGAGATTCAGAACATTAAACCACTCAGGTGGGCAATCATTATTATGTTCTGGGCTCGCAAGCTATTCTCTTACATCTTCATTATGACAAATTATCGCCTGCAGGACTTCGTGTTCTGGTGGTTTGTCAGTGTTGGAGTTGTTGCTATAGTTTTCTGGCTTTGGCAGCGTGCAAAAAAAATGGGCTACACAGCTCCATCTATCTGGTAACTGTTCAACATTCCCGTCGGCAACTTCGCTGGCGGGAATTTCTTTATGCAAATAAAAATTTAATTCCTAATAAAACCAAAATTGCCCCTCCTGTTATTTCAGCTTTTTCTTTATGTTTTATTCCATAAAAGTTTCCTATAATAACTCCTAAATATGATAAAATTAAAGCAACAATTCCAATTACAAAACTTGCAAAATATATATTTGTATCTAACATTGCAAACATTATTCCTACTGCTAATGCATCTATACTTGTAGCAATACTTAATATAGTTATTTCTTTAAAATCATATTTTGCCTCTTCTATCTCTTTTGGCTCAAATGCTTCACAAATCATTTTTCCACCTATTGCTGAAAGCAAAATAAATGCAAATAAATTGTCTATC
Organism: uncultured Clostridia bacterium; assembly: GCA_944389125.1. GTDB lineage: Bacteria > Bacillota > Clostridia > TANB77 > CAG-508 > Scatovivens. Next base: position 77,402 of record CALXLF010000012.1, read on the forward strand.
GCATCAATGTATTTTGTAAAATTTATTCCAAGTAGCCACCCGAATAATTGCCATTAAAGCTTGAAAACTTCCAAAAAATATAGCAATTGTACCTGCATATCTATAATCTATTTTTTGCATTTTTAAACCTTTACAAATTGCAACTGTAAAAGCATCCATAGCAAGTCCAAGTGCAATTAAAAAAATCTGAATAAAATTCATAAAAATTCTCCTAAACTCATTTTTATAATTTTATTCAGAATAAAGCTATATATTAATTTTTTTATTTTTCTTTCAAATTAATTTCTATTTCTAATTCTTCAGTCCCTCTTAGTACATCTAAAACAATTTTATCTCCTGGGTTTTTAGAATATAAATATTCTGTTAATTGTTGCATTCTTGTAATTTGTTCATCATCTACAGTACGTATTATATCACCTGGTTCTAATAAATCTATTGCAGGACTATTTTCTAATATCTGCTCTATATAAACTCCACTCTCTAGCTCTACACCCAAATTTAAATATTTTATTACATCATAATCAAATCCATGCACTCCCAGATAAGCTTCTTTAAATTCACCATCTTGTTCTAATTTATTGATTATATTTTTTACTCTATTTATTGGAATAACTGAATTTAATTTACTTGAAGTAATTCCTATTAATTCACCTGAAGAATTTAAAATAGGACTTCCTGTTTGTGAACTATCAATAGTAGAATTTATTTTTATAACATCTTCTATATATGTTGTTGTATCATCATTTATGATTTTATAAGTTTTATTAATTTCACTTATAATTCCTGTTTGAATTTTTTGATTAAAATCATACCCATTTGGATTACTAATCATATATATTTCTTCACCTAAATTTACAGAATCTGAATCACCAAAACCTAAAGTTATTAAATTATTTGATGCTATTTTTATAATAGCAATATCCATTGTAGAATCTATCCAAACAACTTGAGCAACATAATCATCTCCATTTTTTAAAGTGACATATACATTTGACCCAACTTCGCCTACTACTGATTGATTTGCTAAAATGTAACCATCTGACGAAATTATTATGCCACTACCTATCCCCAATTTTTCTTCTGAATTTTCAACAAAAATTGATGTACTTGCTTCATTTAATTTTGAAATTCCGAACTACAGAATAAATACTATTTTTCATGAGATTTTCAATATTAAATTCATTTGCAACTGCTTCTGTTCCTGTTTCTTCTGTATCCTCTGCATAGCTTGAATAATCTATATTTAATTTACTTACTAAATTAAGCAATATTGCAATAATAATCATAAGAAATACAATTATTATAAAAGTTCCCAAATAATTATTTTTCTTTCTTTCATAATACATATTTTAACCTCTCCTAATATCTATAATATTTCATATTTTTTCCACAAAAATATAAAATATACTCTTTATTTTTTGTCTTTATGTATTGATTTTTTTTTTTAATATTAATATAATTAGTTAAAATTAACGGGATATAATGGAGAAAGAAGATGGAAAAGAAATTTTATAATTTAAGTAACCCTCAAAAAGCATTATTACTTACAGAGCAATATTATAAAGGCTCAAATATAAATAATATATGTGGTACGGCAATTGTAAATAATATTTTAGACTTCGAAAAATTAGAGAAAGCCATTAATGAAGTTATTAAAAATAATGATAGTTTTCTAATAAAACTCGAAAAAAAAGATGGCAGATATGTCCAAACAATTAAAGAATTTAAATACTTAAAAATTGAGCTTGTTAAGCTCGCTTCAAAAGATGAAGTTTCCAATTTAGAAAATGAAACTTTATCAAAAGTTTTTGACATAGAAAAAAATTTATTTGAATTTAAAATGTTCGAATTTCCAGATCAAACTGGAGGCTTTTTGCTTAACATTCATCATATAATTGCAGATGGATGGTCTTTAGGCTTAATCTGTAGAAAAATTATGATTGAATATTCTAAAATTATGGGAGAAGAAATAGAAGAAGTTTCATCTTCTTATATTGACTACTTAAATTCTGAACAAGAATATTTTAAATCAACTAAATTTGAAAATGACAAAAAATATTGGTTATCAGTTTTTGATACAATACCTGAGCCTGTGACTATTCCTGGTTCTTTAAATTCTAATGAAATTTCATGTAAAGCTAATCGTAAAGAATTTATATTATCTAAATCTTTAGTTAGCTCTATTCAAGACTTTTGCGCTCAAAATAAAATTTCAATCTTTAACTTTTTTACAGCCATTCTATCAATTTATATGTATAAAATAAGCAATATTGATGACTTTGTAATTGGTACACCTATTTTAAATAGAACCAATTTTAAAGAAAAAAACACAGTTGGTATGTTTGTAAATGTTGCTCCTCTTAGAATAAAAATAGATAATCAAAATAATTTTATAGATTTTGCAGATTCTATAGCTCATATATCAAAAGATATGTTAAGACATCAGAAATTTTCTTATTCAAATATTTTGGAAGATTTAAGAAAAAAAGATTCTACAATTCCAGGATTATATAATATTGTTTTATCATATCAACTTACAAAAGCTAATAATGTTTCAAAATATAATTACGTAACACGTTGGTGTTTTAATGGAAACTGTAGTGAAGATATTGAAATTCAAATTTATGATTTAGATGAAACTGGAAGCTTAAATCTTGCTTTTGATTATAAAGTAGATAAATATTTAGAAAAAGATATTGAAAATCTTTATAATAGACTTTTATATATAATAAATCAAATTTTAGAAAATAATAACAAAAAATTGTATGACATTGAATTTGCAACAGAAAAAGAAAGAGATGAAATTTTAAATAAATTTAATAATACTAAAACAGAATATCCTAGAGATAAATCTGTTGTGGATTTATTTGAAGAACAAGTAAAACTTTCTCCACAAAAATCAGCTGTATTTTTTGAAAATACTGTACTAACTTATGAAGAATTAAATTATAAAGCTAATTCAATTGCTTCATATTTAAATAAAAATGGAGCCAAAAAAGAAGATGTTATTGGAATATTTTTAGATAAGTCTTTAGAATCTATTATTTCTATTTTAGGAATTCTAAAAGCAGGATGTGCTTATTTACCAATAGATATTACTTATCCTGAAGATAGGATTGAATACATGCTTTCAAATTCAAATACAAAATTTATTTTAAGTAATTCAAAATTTGAAAATAAATTAAATACAAAAATTAAAATTATAAATTTAGATAATTTTGTTTATGAAAGAAAAGAAAACCTAGAATTAGAAATTAAACCTGAAAATCTTGCTTATATAATGTATACATCTGGTTCTACTGGAAAGCCAAAAGGTGTTATGGTTGAACATAGGAATATAGTAAGACTTGTAAAAAATACAAATTACATAAAATTTGAAAAGAATGAGAGAATATTACAAACAGGCTCTATAGTTTTTGATGCATGTACTTTTGAGATATGGGGTGCTCTTTTAAACGGATTTGAACTTTTTGTTATAACAAAAAATGATTTACTTGACCCTATCTCACTTCAAAATTATATAGACACAAATAAAATTACTATTTTATGGCTAACTTCTCCATTATTTAATCAACTGTCAACTAGTAACCCATATATTTTTTCAAATGTAAAATACCTACTTACAGGTGGAGATACTTTATCACCTAGCCATATAAATTTAGTTATGGAAAAAAATTCAAATCTAAAAATTATAAATGGATATGGGCCTACAGAAAACACTACATTTTCAACATGTTTTAATATTAAAGAAAAATATACTGACAATATTCCAATTGGATATCCAATTGCAAATTCAACATGTTACATAGTAAATAATGAATATAAACTTTGTCCTATCGAAACAATTGGTGAACTTATTGTTGGTGGTGATGGAGTAAGTAGAGGTTATTTAAATGCAAAAGAATTAACTAAAGAAAAATTTATAAGCAATCTTTTTGGAGAAAAAAGACTTTATAAAACTGGTGACCTTGTTAAATGGTTACCTGATGGTTCTATTTCATTTATAGGAAGAGCTGATAATCAAGTAAAAATCAGAGGAAATAGAATAGAGTTAAATGAGATAAACTCTAAAATTTTAGAATTTGAAAATATTAAAGAATGTGTATGCTTAGTAAAAGAAATAAATGATGAAAAAGTAATTTGTGCTTATTATGTTGAAAACTCTAAAATATCTGTAAATGAATTAAGAAAATTTCTTCGTCATAGTTTACCAAGCTTTATGATACCAAGTTATTTTATAAGTTTACCAAAAATGCCTTTGAATGCAAATGGAAAAATTGATAAAAAATTATTACCAGAACCTAAAACATCAGAACATGAAACTAAAGATATTATTAAACCAAGAAATTCTATAGATGAATTTTTAGTTAAAACCTTAAAAAATCTTTTAGAAATTTCAGAGATAAGTATTGATAACTCATTCTTTGATTTAGGTGGTGACTCTTTAAATGCTATCAATTTTTGCACTATTATAAATCAAAAATTTAATGTGCATTTATTAATACAAGATATTTTTAAAAACCCTATTATATCTGAATTATCAGACAAAATAAGTAATCTAAGTTCATATAAAATTGACTCAATTAAAAAAATTAAAAAAGCTGAATTCTACCCTACTTCAGCTGCACAAAAAAGAATTTATTTTTCAAGTATGATGTCTGATACAAATTCTAAAGTTTATAATATTACTGGAGGTATCGAATTATCTAAAAAAATTGATACTAAAAAAGTTCAAAATATATTTAATGAATTAATTAGAAGACATGAAAGTCTTAGAACATACTTTGAAGTAGTAGACGGAAACTTAGTTCAAAAAATATTAGACACAGCTACAATAAATCTAGAAATATTTGATGGAATAAATAAGACTAAAGAAGAAATTCTTAATGAATTTGATAAACCTTTTAATTTGTCAAAAGCACCTCTTATAAGAGTTGGAGTTATTGATAATAGGAATTATATGATTTTACTTAGTCTACATCATATTATAGCTGATGGAACTTCACTTCAAATATTGGTTGATGAATTTTGCAAATTATATAATAATGAAAAAATAAGTAATTTAAAATATACTTACAAAGATTATACAAGTTATGAGAATAATTTATTAGAAAATGATATGAAAGAATCTAAAAATTATTGGACAACTAAATTTAAAAATGGAACTGATACATTAAACTTACCACTAAGTTATATTCGTCCACCATTATTTACTTTTAATGGAGCAAAAATCTATAAAAAATTTGATACAAAGACCACAGCGCAGATTTTAAATTTCTGTAAAACATATAATGTAACTCCTTATATGATCTTATTAAGTGCTTTTTACATATTGCTAAACAAATATTCAAATAATACTGAAATAACAGTTGGGACTCCTATTGCAAATAGAAATCTTCCTGATATTTCAAATATTGTTGGTATGTTTGTTAATACACTAGCAATCAAAAGTCAAATAAATACAAAAGATACTTTTTTAAAATTTTTAGGAGAAATTAAGACTAATTGTTTAGAAGCGTTTTCTCATCAAGAATACCCATTTGATGAATTAGTCAAAGCTTTAGATTTACCTAAAAATATTAGCAGAAACCCATTATTTGATGTAATGTTTACATACCAAAATAATGGTGATCCTGAAATAAACTTAAACGGAATTACGGCTAAATATTTTAAGCCTGATACAGGTATATCAAAATTCGACTTAAGTTTAGAAATTATTCCAAATGAAACTGAATTAGAACTTACTTTTGAGTATTGTACAGATCTATTTAATAAAAAATTTATTGAAGAATTAGCTTTACATTATATAACATTAGTAAATAATATTCTACAAGAACCAACTAAAGAAATATCTTTATATAAAATACTTACACCAGAAGAAGAAAATAAAATAATAATTAAATATAATAATACAAACTTAGATTTTGATAGAAGTCAAACAATTATAAGTATGTTTGAAAAAGAAGTACAACAACATCCTAATAAAACAGCTGTAATTTTTGGAGATCAAAAATTAACTTATAAAGAACTTGATGAAAAATCAAATCAAATTGCTAATTTCTTAATTAGTCAAAACATCACAAATACTGATATTGTTGGAATTATGCTTAATAGATGTATTGAAATGTTAGTTTGTATGATTGGAATTTTAAAAGTTGGAAGTGCTTATCTTCCAATTGACCCTGAATATCCTGAAAATAGAATTAATTATATTATTACAAATAGTAATGTAAAATATATATTAACTCAAAATAATTTAATTGTTGAAAATGAAAACTGTAAATATATAGATGCAAAATTAGATACATCTAAAATTTATACAGAAAGTATATCAAAACCTAATACTGTAGAATTACCAACAGATTTAGCATATGTAATTTATACATCTGGTTCAACTGGAAATCCAAAAGGAGTTATGATTACAGTAGAAAATGTAGTTAATTTTGTTTATGGCATTTTAGAAAAAGTTCCATTTGAAAAAAATACTATTATGGGATCACTTACTACAATGTGTTTTGATATATTTGTTTTAGAGTCTTTATTACCAATGATGACTGGGCTAACTACTGTAATAGCAAGTTTTGAGGAGCAGACTATTCCACAGAATTTAAACAATATGTGCAAAAAAAATAATATTACTGTTTTGCAAACAACACCATCAAAATTTTTACTATTACTAAGTGATGAAAAGTCTTTAGATTATGTTAAAAATCTAAAATATTTATTATTAGGTGGAGAAGCTTTCCCTTCTACCCTACTTTCTAAAATAAAAAAGATTAGTAAAACAAAAATATTTAACGTTTATGGTCCAACAGAAACTACAGTATGGTCATTTATTAAAGATTTAACACATTCAAATACAATAACAATTGGAAAACCGCTTTGTAATCAATATGGATATGTTTTAGATGATAATTTAAATGTATTACCATTTGAGATTCCTGGTAATCTTTATATAGGTGGTCTTGGAGTTACAAATGGATATTTAGGAAAACCTGATTTAACTAATGAAAAATTCATAGATAATCCATTTAGAACTGGTGAAAAAATATATAATACTGGAGATGTTGTTAAATTACACCAAAATGGAGAAATTTCTTATATTGGACGTTCAGATTTTCAAGTAAAAATAAACGGATTAAGAATTGAACTTCGGAGAAATTGAAAAACAAATATTAGCATTCGGAAATATAACAAACTGTGTAGTTACAGCTAAAAAAGATTCAAATGATAGAAATATTTTATGTGCATATTTTACATCTGACATAAAAATTTCTAAATCAAATCTAAAATCTTTTTTAAGAAAGAGTTTACCTACATATATGATTCCTGTATATTTAATTCAATTGGATAGTTTTAAATATACACCAAATGGAAAATTAGACCAAAAAGCTCTACCTCTTCCAAAATTTATGCAAAACAAACGAGATATTATACTTCCAGAAACTGAAACAGAGAAAAAAATCTCTTTGATAATAGAAGGGATTCTAGGTATTTCACCAATAAGTATAACTGACAACTTCTTTGATATAGGTTGTGATTCTTTAACTGCCTTACGTATACAAATTGATTTATTAAATGAAGGTATAAATGTTTCTTATGCAGATATTTTTAAACATAGTACTATAAAAGAATTAGCATTAAAAATAGATTCTGAAACTACTGATATAGACAGTATTGATGATTATGACTATGCACAATTAAATGAATTAATTAAGAAAAATGATTATTCATCACTTGATAAAATAAAATATAGTGATATTGGAAATGTAATTCTTACAGGAGCTACTGGGTTTTTAGGTGCACATATATTAAATTATTTATTAACCAAAACTCAAAAAAATGTATATTGTTTAGTTAGAAAAAATTCAAGATCACCTATCAAAACAAAATTGCTTTCAAGATTAGAATACTATTTTGGAGATTCACTTGATAATTATCTAAATAACAGATTCTTTGTAATTGAATCAGATATTACTAACTCTGATCTTGGACTAACTAAAAAAGATTATAATTTACTAATTCAAAATGGTAATTGTGTTATAAATTCTGCTGCAACGGTTAAACATTATGGATATTATAGTGATTTTGAAAAAATAAATGTAACTGCTGTTAAAAATCTAATACAATTTTGCTTAGAAAATAATAAAAAACTAATACATATCTCTACAACAAGTGTATCTGGAAATACAGTTATTGGAGAAAATGCAAATCAAAATATTTTTGGAAAAGATATTATTTATACTGAAAAAAGCTTATATAAAGGTCAATCTTTAGAAAACCTTTATGTAAAAAGTAAATTTGAAGCAGAAAAAGTAATTTTAGAGAATATTTTAAATAATAATTTGGATGGATTAATTTTAAGAGTTGGAAATATTACTCCTAGATTTTCAGATGGAAAATTTCAAATAAATAGCAGTGAAAACGCATTTATGAATAGAATTATAGCTTTTAATAAATTAAAAACTATTCCAGAAAACATTTTAAATATTCCTCTTGAATTTACTTATGTTGATTATTTAGCATCAGCAATTGTAAAAAGCGCCGAAAATTATAATAAATCAATTAATATTTTGCATTTATATAATCCAAATCATCTTGATGTTGAAACTGTTATAAAATTACTTGGAACTGGAATTCAACCTGTGCCACAAAGTGAATTTAAAAAAATTGTAAAAAAGGTTTTAAATAATCCAGCAAAAAAAGAAATAATATCTTTTATAACAAATGATATGGACAAAAATTATAATTTAGTATATATAACAGATATAAAATTAAAAAACGATTTTACTAATAAGTTTTTAGAAAAAATTGGATTCAAATGGCCAATTCCTAATGAAAGCTATATTAGAAAAATAAAATCACTTATAAAAAATAAATAAATTACTAAAGAGGAGGAAAAAATGTCTAAAGAAAGTTCTTTGGTATTATTGTTACTTTCTACCTTAATATTACTTGTAATGTTTTACTTTATAAATAAAACAAAATCTAGCTCTAGAAAAAAATTAGTAAAATATTTTAGTATTGTAATAGTTTTATTACTAATTTGGAATTTAGGTTTAATATTACAATTATCACTTTCAGAAAAATTAAATGTTAGTCCAATATATTTTGATTTTATAACATATTTTGGAATTGTATTTGTACCTATTGCACTTTTACTTATGTCTAAAACTTTTATAAACCCAAATTTTAAAATTAGAAAAAAGCATTTACTATTATTAATAGTTCCAATAATATCACTAACAATGCTATATACAAATGATTTTCATCATTTATTTTATATAAAATATTCAACTGTTTTAAATGAAATTGTATATGGACCATTTCTATATTTACATTTAGCTTATACATATATATTAATAGCAATAAGTTTAATTTTACTATTAAAACATTCAATTAAATATACTGGTGCATTTTCAATTCAATCAATTTTGTTTTTAATTGCTATTGCAATTCCTGTTGTTGTAAATGTTGCTGGTTTGTTAAATATTTTTAATGGAATGGATATTTACCTAACTCCAATTTCATTTGCTTTATCAGTTTTATTTATAGCTATTGCAATATTTAAATTTGATTTTTTAAATATAAATACTATTGCAACACAATTTATTATTAGAGCAATTACAGATAGCTATTTAGTATTAAATAGAGAAAATGAAATAACTTTATGTAATAAGTCATTTTTAGATAATTTTGCAATAACAGAGGAAAACCTATTAAATCATAATATATTTGATGTAGCAGAGATTAGAAAAGAGTTTTCAAGAGATGACATAGAAATTTGTTTGGAATTAATTAAAGAAACCAAAAAGAAAATAACAACTGAAAAATATTTTAAAAGAAATGATAAATATTACTCTATTGATATCTCTCCAATATTAAAAAACGATAGTTATATTGGTACATTAATAATTTTAAAAGATGTAACAGAAAAAGAGCATGATAAATTACAAATAAAGTCAAATCAAGATTTATTAATTGAACAAGAGCGTTTAGCTTCTCTAGGTCAAATGATAGGCGGAATTGCTCACAACTTGAAAACTCCAATATTTTCTATAGCTGGTGGCCTAGAAGGGCTTTCAGATTTAATAAAAGAATTTGATGAATCAATAGATGACCCTCAGGTTACAAGTGAGGATATGCATGATATTGCAAAAGATATGAATGATTGGATTGTTAAATTAAAAGAACATGTTTCTTACATGTCTGATGTTATAACAACAGTTAAAGGACAAACTGTTACAATGAGTGAATCACAAAACGCTAGATTTACTGTTAAGGAATTATTTGACCATGTGGTTATTTTAATGCAACATGAATTAAAAGAAAAATTAACAATTTTAAATATCTCAAATAATGTTCCTTACAATTCTACTATTTATGGAAATATTAATAGCTTAGTACAAGTTATAAATAATCTAATTTCAAATGCTATTGAAGCTTATATAAATACTGATAAAGAAAGAATAATTAATTTATCTGCAAATTATGATGAAAATACTAAACATATAATTATTTCTGTACAAGACTTTGGACCTGGTCTTCCAGAGGAAGTTCAAGAAAAAGTTTTTAAAGAAATGATAACAACAAAAGGAAAATATGGAACTGGACTTGGATTATTTATGTCATATTCAAATATAAAAGCTCATTTTAAAGGAAATCTTACTTTTAAAACTGAAAAAGATAAAGGTACAACATTTATAATTTCAATTCCAAGTAGATAATTTTCAAGTGACATAGTATACAAATAACTATGTCACTTTTTTGCTTCAAAACTCTTGACTTTATTTAGATTTAAATAGATAATTAAATATATTATTGTATAAATTTTACAAAAGATTATAAGGAGTGCAAACGAAAATGAATACACTATTTTACTCATTTACAATTGGAATATTACTTGCAATAATTTTAATACTTCTTATTTATTTTTTGAAGAAAATAGATAAAACACAATTACAACAAATTTTTTGTATTGATATGATTTTAATGATTATATCTTGTGTATTTGTTTTTCTTCAAATGCAATTATCAACGCCTTTAAATATTAATCCAATTTATTTTACATATTTTTATTATATTGGAATTGTCTTTTTCCCTATTGCGCTTTATTTTACAGTTTCAATATTTATAAATATAAAAATAGAATTTAAAAAATCATATTTATTATTATTTATTATTCCTATAATATGTTTACTTGGATTATGGACAAATGATAGATATGGATTATTTTTCAAACATTTTGATATAAAAATAGATAATTGTGAATTTGGACCATTATTTATATTAAATGAAGTATATTCAAATATTTTATATTTATTATCAATTATAAAATTATTAAAATATTTTGGAAAAAACTCTGGCTTATATGCTGGACAACTAAATTTATTTATTGTTGGAATAATATTTCCATTTTTACTAAATGTACTTGGAATTTTAAGAATAATAGATGTAACAATTTATATAACACCAATAGCACTTTCAGTTTCTCTAATTTGTTTTACATTAGCACTTTTCAGATTTCAACTTTTAGATACATTACCTATAGCTTTAACAAAAATTGTTGATAGAATTTCAGATGGATATATTGTTTTAAATGAAAAAAATATTATTACAGATCACAATTTTCCATTTTTACAAATTTTTGAAATTGAAAATATTGAAATAAATTCAAGACATTTATTTGATTTACTTAGTTTAGATACGTTTAGCGGCTTAGATGAGGAAACAGCAATAAGTGCTTTAAAATCTGTTAGAGATTCTAATGAAACTTTAATTTTTGAACAAGAATTTAGTAATTTAAAAAAATATCTAAGATTTGAAATTAATTGTATTAGAAATAACAATATATTTATAGGCTCACTTATCTTAGTAAAAGATGTTACAGAACATCATGTAGATTTGGAAATTATAAAATCAAATCAAAATATGCTTATCGAAAGAGAACGTTTAGCATCTTTAGGGCAATTAATAGGTGGAGTTGCACATAATTTAAAAACACCTATATTCTCAATAAGTGGTGCTGCTGAAGGAATAAATGATTTAATAGAAGAATATAAATCATCTATAACTGATAAGACAGTTACTGTACAAGATCATCTAGAAATTGCACATGATATGTCAGTTTGGGTAGACAAAATTAAAGAATACTTAGAATATATGACAGATGTTGTAAATGCGATTAGAGGTCAAGCTGCATCTTTTACAGATAATACTTATGAAACATTTACTATTGATGAACTTATTAAAAAAGTAAATATTTTAATGAAACATGAACTTCAACAAGCTCTTGTTACTTTAAATATTACATATAATTTAACTAAAGAGATAAAATTACAAGGAAATATTAATAGTTTAATACAAATAATTAATAATTTAATTTCAAATGCTATTCAATCATATGAAGGACAACCTAATAAAACTATTGATATGAATATTTCAAATACAGAGAAAAACTTAAAAATCACAATAACTGATTATGGAACTGGTGTTGCACCAGAAGTAAAAGATAAACTTTTTAAAGAGATAATAACAACAAAAGGAAAAAATGGAACTGGACTTGGACTTTTCATTTCATATTCAAATTTAAAAACACAATTTAATGGTGACTTAAAATTTGAGTCTGAACCTGGAAAAGGTTCAACTTTTGAAATAATATTACCTATTTAGAATTTAGAGGAGGTCTAAAATGCGTCATTCAGAACAAAACGTAGAACAAAAGCCTTATAAAATTATCGCAGTTGATGATGAACGTGGAATTATTGATTCACTTTCTGTATTTTTGAAACGTTCTGGATATCAACTAACAGGAATAACTGATCCAATAGAGGCAATAGAAAGAGTAAGAAATGAACATTTTGATTTAATGCTTCTTGACTTTATTATGACTCCAATTCATGGAGATAAAGTTGTAGAAGAAATTAGAAAATTTAACCAAAGTTTATACATATTGTTACTAACTGGACATAAAGATTTAGCTCCACCCCTTGAAACTATAAGAAAATTACAAATTCAAGGATATTGTGAAAAAAGTGATAAATTTGATCAATTGTTATTGTTAATCGAATCTGCAATAAAATCAATTGAACAAATGAGAATCATAAATAAAATAAATGAAGAGCTTAAACAATCTAAAGAAGACTTAGAAAAAGCATATTTAGAAAGTATTCAAACTTTAAGATATACTGTTGAAGCAAAAGATCCATATACTAGAGGACATTCTGATAGAGTCTCAGCATATTCAGTCTTAATTGGAAAATACATGAATTTACCTCCAGAGGATTTAAAAACACTTGAAATTGGTGGACTTTTCCATGATATAGGAAAAATCGGTGTTCCAGATACAATTCTACTTAAAGATTCTAAATTAACAGATGAAGAATATAGTGAGATAAAAAATCACCCTGCAATTGGAAAACATATTCTTTCAAATGCAACAATATTTAAAGATGTACTTCCTATTGTTTATCATCATCATGAAAGATATGATGGTCATGGATATCCTGGAAAACTAAAAGGTGAAGAAATTCCATTTTTAGCAAGAATAACAGCTGTTGCAGATACTTTTGATGCAATGACATCAAGACGTTCTTATAGAGATGCGCTTCCTTTAGAAAAAGTAAGAGCTGAAATAGAAAAATGTTCAGGAACCCAATTTGATCCAAAAATTGCAAAAGTTTTCCTAGATATTTTAGATAATCATTATGATGAAATATTAGCTATACAAACCAAATATAATTCATAAGGAGGTTAATCATGACAATCCAAGAAATAAAAAAATCAGCTAAACTTAATTTAAAAGGATGTTACATTAAAACAGCTTCTTCAAGCTTACTTTATTTTATAATAATTATGGTATTAACTTATCTTTTAAATATAATAAGTCTAAAACTTGAAAATCATACTGCTATTTTAACAATAATACAAGCAATTTTTGGAATAATTTCATTAGTTTTATCTTATGGACTTATATCAAATGTATTAGCATTATCCCAAGGAGAAACTAAATCAATTACAAAATTTGTTGATAATACAATTTTAAATTTTGGAAATTATATAAAAATTATCCTTCAAGTTTTAATAAGAGTGTTTATTCCACTATTTATATTTTTCCTTTGTATATTTTATTTTATTGGAACTTTTATTGCTAGTGTTAATAATACAAATTTTCTTTGCTTTTATGCTGATTTATTACCTTTAGCAATTGCACTTTGCATAATAGGATTTTGCGTTTTTATATATTTTCTTTTAAAATATGTACTTACAGCTTATATTTATAACTCTAATAAAAAATTAACTTCAAAAGAGGTTGTTCAAAAATCAGCTGAACTTATGAAAGGTCAAAAATTGAATTATATTTGTTTAATATTATCATTCTTTGGTTGGATTTTATTAACAGCATTAATTCTATATATTTTAAGTTACTTTGTGGATGCAGCTTGGCTTACACCAGTAGTTATAGTATTCTATACATTACTTAGACCTTATATAATAGAAAGCGAATCAATATTTTTTGAGAGCTTAGGAGATAAAGAGGAAGAAAAAAAATAGATGTGGAATTTACCACATCTTTATTTTTATACTTTCATGGATAATGAAACTTTATGTTTTTCATTATCTATTTTTATAACTTTAACTTTTACAATATCTCCTACTGATACAATTTCAGATGGATTTTTTACATATCTTTCTGACATTTCTGAAATATGTACTAAACCATCATATTTTACTCCAATATCTACAAATGCTCCAAAATCTATTACATTTCTCACTGTTCCATTTAGTACCATTCCTTCTGCTAAATCTTCAAATTTTAAAACATCACTTCTTAAAATTGGTTTTGGCATAGATTCTCTTGGATCTCTTCCTGGTTTTGAAATTTCTTCTATAATATCTTTTAAAGTAAGTGGCCCTACTCCTAATTCTGTTGACATTTTTTCAACATTTACTGTTTTTAAAACTTCTCTTAATTCATTTAATTTTTCTTTTTCCAAAATGTCATCCACAGAATATCCAAGTTTTGTTAATAACTCTCTAGCTACATCATAACTTTCTGGGTGAACAGCTGTAACTTCTAATGGATTTTTTCCACCAAAAATTCTAATAAATCCTGCACATTGTTTATATGCTGTAGGTCCTAATTTAGATACTTTTAAAAGTTCTTTTCTTTCTTTTAATTCACCATGCTCATCTCTGTATTTAACAATATTTTTTGCAATTGTTCCATTAATTCCTGATACATAAGATAAAAGCGAAGGTGTTGCAGTATTTACATCAACTCCAACAGAGTTTACTGCATCTTCAACAACTCCTGTTATTGATTCATTCAATCTTTTTTGATCAACATCATGTTGATATTGTCCAACTCCTATTGATTTAGGATCAATTTTAACAAGCTCAGATAAAGGATCTTGAAGTCTTCTTGCAATTGAAATTGCTCCTCTTAATGAAACATTTATATCTGGATATTCTTCACTTGCAAGCTTTGAAGCTGAATATACAGATGCGCCTGCTTCACTTACAATTGCATAATAAACTTCTTTATCAATTTCTTTTAACATATCAGAAACAAATATCTCTGATTCACGTGAGGCTGTTCCATTTCCTATTGAAATCATATTTACGTCATATTTATTTATTAACTCTTTTAAAACCTTTTTTGCCCCTTCTACATCATTTTGTGGCTCTGTTGGATATACAGTAGTAGTTGCTAAAACTTTCCCAGTCTTATCAATTACTGCTATCTTACAACCAGTTCTATAAGCTGGGTCAAATCCCATAACAACAATATCTTTTATAGGTGGTTGCATTAATAATTGTTTTGCATTTTTTCCAAAAACTTTTATAGCCTTTTCTTCTGCTTTTTCTGTTAAATCATTTCTTATTTCTCTTTCAATTGAAGGAGCAATTAATCTTTTATATGAATCTTGTATAGTTCTTTCTAAAAGACTCGCAAACTGACTTTTATGATCTAAAATAATTTGTTTTTCTAAATAATTTAAAATCTTTTCATCAGGAGTTTCTAATTTTACTTTTAAAAACTTTTCCTTTTCTCCCCTATTTATTGCTAAAATTCTATGACTTGGCATTCTTAAAATAGACTCACTATAATCATAATACATCTCATAAGGAGAGGTTTCTTCTTTAGCTTGTTTTGTTTTTATTACAGCTTCTCTAAAATCAAATGATTTTATCTTTTTCCTATAATCTGCATCATCTGCTATATTTTCAGCTATTATATCTAACGCTCCATCAATTGCATCTTCTACAGTTTCTACACCTTTTTCTTTGTCAATATATTCTTTAGCAACTTCGTTAATATCCCTTTTTTCCTTTTGTAAATATATAATCTGACTTAAAGGTTCTAATCCTTTTTCTTTAGCAATTGTTGCTCTAGTTCTTTTCTTTGGCCTAAATGGTCTGTAAATATCTTCAAGTTCTGATAATACCATAGTTCCAGCTATTTTTATTGTTAATTCATCTGTTAATTTTCCTTGTTCATCAATTAATCTTATAATTTCTTCTTTTCTTGCTTCTAAGTTTCTTAAATATTTAAGTCTTTCTTCTAAATTTCTTAAAACTTCATCACTTAAATTTCCTGTTGCCTCTTTTCTATAACGAGCAATAAATGGAATAGTATTTCCTTCATCTATTAATTTTACTGCTGCTTCAACTTGTGACTCTCTAATATTTAATTCATCTGCAATTTTTTTATAAATTTTGTCCATTTCTTTTTCCTTTCGTAAATTTAAGCAGGTCTATCTAAATATACCTGCTTTATTTTAGTATATATTTATTTCAAATGTTTTTATTTATTTCATCTAAATACTCATCATAAGTACATTCACGTACTACAATATCTTTTCCATCTTTTAAATCTATTATTTTATTTGCAACAGTTTGAGTTAATTGATGGTCATGAGATGTAAATAGTAAAATTCCTGGAAATCTTTGTAAACCTTCATTTAAAGCAGTTATACTTTCCATATCTAAATGGTTTGTTGGTTCATCAAAAATTAGTAAATTTGCTCCTGAAAGCATTAATTTTGCTAAAACACATCTTACTTTTTCTCCACCAGATAAAACTGTAACATCTTTTAAAGCTTCATCCCCTGAGAATAACATTCTCCCCAAAAATCCTCTAACATATGTTTCATCAGGATCTTTTGAATACTGACGAAGCCAATCAACTAATTTCATATGTTCTTGGAATAAGTAATTATTATCTTTTGGAAAATAATCTTTAGTTATTGTTACTCCATAATTTACTTCACCTGAATCTGGTTCTACTTCACCTGCTAAAATTTGGAATAATACTGTTTTAGCAATTTCATTATCTGCTAAAAATGCAACTTTCTCATCTCTTTTTATAGTAAACGAAACATTATCTAGCAATTTTTCGCCATTTACAGTTTTAGTTAAATTCTTAACTTCTAATATATCTTTTCCATATTCTCTATCCGGTTTAAAATCTATATATGGATATTTTCTATTTGATGGTTTTATCTCATCTAATTCAATTTTTTCAAGAGATTTTTTTCTTGATGTTGCTTGTTTTGATTTTGAAGCATTTGCACTAAACCTTGCGATAAAGTCTTGTAATTCTTTGATTTTCTCTTCTTTTTTCTTATTTGCTTCTTTCATTTGTTTTAATGCTAATTGGCTTGACTCATACCAAAAATCATAATTTCCTGGATAAACTTTTATTTTTCCAAAATCAACATCAGCAATATGTGTACAAACTTTGTTTAAGAAATATCTATCATGTGAAACTACTATTACAGTGTTTTCAAAATCTATTAAAAAGTCTTGTAACCAGTTTATTGCTTTCATATCTAAGTCGTTTGTAGGCTCATCTAATAGTAAAACATCTGGATTTCCAAATAAAGCTTGAGCTAGCAAAACTTTTACTTTATCTTTTGCTTCTATTTCACTCATATATTTATAGTGAAGTTCTGTATCTATTCCTAAATCATTTAAAAGTTTAGCAGCATCGGATTCAGCATTCCATCCATCTAATTCTGCAAATCTCTCTTCTAATTTAGCAGCTTTTAATCCATCTTCTTCTGAAAAATCTGGTTTAGAATAAATTTTATCTTTTTCTTTCATGATTCTGTAAAGTTCAGAATTTCCCATAATAACAGTGTCTAAAACTGTATATCCTTCAAAAGCAAAGTGATCCTGTTTTAAAACTGAAAGTCTTTCTCCTTTATCTAAAATTACTTCACCTTTACTTGGTTCAATTTCTTTTGAAAGCACTTTTAAAAATGTTGATTTACCAGCACCATTTGCACCAATTAAACCATAGCAATTTCCTTTTGTAAATTTAATATTAACATCCTCAAATAAGACTCTTTTTCCAAAACGTACTGTAACACCGTTTGCAACTAACATTTGACTTTTCTCCTTTCTAGTCTGTACTTGTATTATGGTAAGATTTCTAATCCTGCAAATCTTGCCATTAAACGTTTATGTCCTACTTTTTCAAAATCTATATCTACTTTTAAATCTTCTCCTTCAGCTTCAACTTTAGAAATTACACCATTTCCAAATTTTTTATGAAAAACTTTTACTCCAGCTTCATATTTAGATAAATCAACATTATCATTTGTTGATTTTTTATTTAATGATTGTAAGAAACTATCTGCACTTCTAAATTGAAACCCAGAAGTTGATCTTGGTACACTTCCTGCATCTGCTGATTTATAGCTTGTAACAGGAGAGCTATAATAACTATTTTCTGAACTTCTTCCATATTTCCACTCTAATCTTGATTCAGAGTATTTATCTTCTTTATCCCAACTTGACTCGCGAGTAGCAAAAGCCTCTTCTGCTCCATCTAACATATCAGTTGGAATTTCTTTTAAAAATCTAGATGGACTATTATGACTTGTTGAACCAAAAATAGTTCTCTGCTCACTACATGTTAAGAATAATTTTTCTTTTGCTCTAGTTATTCCAACATATGCAAGTCTTCTTTCTTCTTCTAGTTCTTTAGGTTCAGAAATTGTTTTATATCCAGGGAAAATTCCTTCTTCCATTCCCACTAAAAATACAACTGGAAATTCTAATCCTTTTGCACTATGTAAAGTCATCAAAGTAACTGTTTCATCACTATCTTCAAGATTATCAATATCTGAACTTAAAGTTATTCCCTCTAAGAAATCTTCTAATGTATTTTCTGCCATCTCATCTTCAAATTCAATAGCCATAGTTAAAAACTCATCTAAGTTTTGAATTCTTGTTTCAGCTTCGACTGTATTTTCTCTTTCTAAGCTTGTCAAATATCCAGTTTTTTGAAGAGTTTGTTTAATTAAATCTGATATTTTCAAACTGTCTTTTTTATTTTGCAATTCTTCAATTGTTGCAACAAATTCTTGAGTATTTGCATAAACTCTATTTAGTCCAAATTCTGCTGCTCTTTTAATAGTTTCAAACATTGAAATACCTTCTGAATCAGCAATTGCTTCAACATTTGCTAAACTTGTATTTCCAACTCCTCTTTTAGGTTCATTTATAATTCTAGTTAAACTTAAATTATCATTTGGATTTTGTATTAATCTTAAATAAGCAATAATATCTTTTATTTCTTTTCTTTCAAGGAATTTTAAACCTCCTATAACTTTATATGGAATTTGCTCTCTAGTTAAAACTTGCTCTATAACACGAGATTGTGAGTTCATTCTATATAAAATAGCGAAATCTGAATATTTATAATATTCTATACTTTTTAAACTTTCAATTTTTCTTGCAACAAAATTTGCTTCATCGTATTCATTTTCTGCTCTATAAACAAAAGGCTTATCTCCTTCTTCATTTCTTGTCCAAAGCTTTTTTGCATATTTAGTTTCATTATTTTTTATAACAGCATTTGCTGCATTTAGAATACTTCCTGTGCATCTATAATTTTGCTCTAATTTAATAATTTTAGTACCTGGAAAATCTTTTTCAAAATTTAAAATATTTGAAATATCTGCACCTCTAAATGAATAAATTCCTTGGTCATTATCACCTACAACTGTTATATTTCCATATTTTGACGCAAATAAAGTAACTAAAGTAAATTGAGCTTTGTTAGTATCCTGATACTCATCTACTAAAACATATTTAAATTTTTCTGAATAATACTCTAATACATCTGGATTTTCCATTAAAATTTTTATTGTAAAATTAATAATATCATCAAAATCAATTGCATTATTTTCATGTAATCTTTTTTGATAAATTTTATATACCTCTGCTATCTCTTCTTTTCTAAAGTCTCCTTTAGATTTTGCAGCATATTGGTCAGGCTCTAGCATTTCATTTTTAGCATTGCTAATCTCATACCCAACTGATTTATCTGTAAAAATTTTATCATCTAAATTCATAGATTTAAGAATTTGTTTTATTAAAGTTTTTTGATCTGATGTATCAAAAATTACAAATGAAGATGTAAAACCTATTCTATCTATAAATTTTCTTAAAATTCTTACACAAATTGAATGAAATGTTCCAATCCACATATCTGTTGCAATATCACCTATTAAGTTTTGGACTCTTTCTTTCATCTCATTTGCTGCTTTATTTGTAAATGTTATTGCCAAAATATTCCATGGCTTTACATTTTTTTCTTCTATTAAATAAGCTATTTTATGTGTTAAAACTTTAGTTTTACCACTTCCAGCTCCAGCAATTACTAAATAAGGACCTTCTGTTCCTGTAACTGCTTCATATTGTTTTTCATTTAATTCATCTAATAATCCCATTTTCAATCCTTTCGTAGTTCAACACAAAAATAATAGAAAGTTCTTTACTTTCTATTTATATGAACTATTGTTTGATTATTATATAATACTTTTCACCTTAAGTCAATCAAAAAATATGAGTTTTTTTTAAAATTAAGAGAGTATTTTTTTCAAATACTCTCTTTAATTTTTATCTATAGAACCTCTTTCTTGGTCCGAATTTTATAAAGACTATTATACTTACAGCAATTAATGCTAAAGCTGATGTCATTATTGCAATAGTTTTTACTATTGTTTGATTTCTTACCTCATTTTGTGTATAACCAGTTGGTGGTGAGAATGTAGTATATTCTGCATAATCTGTATCTGACTCACCTGCTACAGTAGTAATAGAAACTTCCTTTTCAGGATCTTCTATTTCACCTACTGAAAGAGATGTATTTCCTATATATCCTGTACTATTTGTTTTACTTGTAGATACATAAGCTTTTCTACCAACTGAATTAGTTATTTTAACAATTTCAGCCAAATTATCTATTGACAATCCTTCAGCATCCTCTTCTGAAGATAAATATCTTGAACCTGACACATCTATTACATATAAGTCACTATCATCAAATGCATTTACATTCTCTGTTATTGTATTTCCATCTGCATCCTTACTTACAAGAGATTCTTGATGTGTTGCCGTATCATCTGTAATTGGTGGTAAGAATTTGTACATATTAGGATTAATTTCTTGGCTTTCAACACTAAATGCCAAATTATTTTTCTCACCTGTTATATAACTTTGTTTACCATCTGAAATTACACTATCTTCAGTTATTCCAGCTAATAATTCTCTCTCAGCAATTTCAGACATTGTATAATTAACAAATTTTCCAACACCTTCATTATTTGTATTATCTTCATATCTGAAAACTAAGTCATTGTCTATATAATCTATAATCTGGTCAACTCTTGTTTCAACTATTTTATCATTTGAGTCATCTACTATATTATTTCTTGAGAAATCATTTGCATAATATGTTTTTCCTAAGAAATCTCCTACATCATAATTCTCATCTGTTACATATTGTGAATACTCACTTTCTGCCATCTCATCAATAGCATTAACTAATTCATTATAATTATAGTTTGTAAGTAAAATATCACTTACTCCAGAATCATCTATTTCTCCATATCTATATACTTCATCATTATTAGATATAGTCTGACTCTTCATGTATTCAGCAACATTTCCAACATCATAATTTTTAACCATTTCAAGTAAATTATCATAAGATGTATCAATATCACTTATATTAGCAATTGCCAGTTTGTATTTTACCATAATTTCCAAGCCCTGTAATAAATCAGTATCAACATTTACATATCTAAATCCTTGACTACTTGAGCTTCTATTTAAAATCTGTACATTTTCATTTCCTATAGATCTTGCTTCATCTAATACAGATTTATGTGCTATAGTGTCTCCATCTTTGTAATAAACTATATCGAAATATAAATGAACAAGTTCATTTCCATCTGATGTTGTTGCAACCATTTCTACCATATCATTCATAAGTTGAAGTTTTGTTTTAGGTCTTTCAATTAATCCAAAATTTACTTCTTTAACTTTATAATTTCTAAATGTTAATCCATTAAATATTAAATCAATAAAATCTGTATAATAATCATTATATTCTATTTGTATATTGAATTTTTTAGTATCAGCATACATACTTGTATTTTCAGCTAAAGCATTCATATCTCCAACTTGAGTAACTGTTCCATCATCTGCTGCTACACTATTTGATTTTAAAACACTATCTAAAGTATATGTCATTGTAGTTGAATAAGATATTACTTCTAATCTTCTTAATTCATTATCTTTTGCTACTGATACCTCACCTAATTCATCTTTTGTTGCCTTAAAATCTGCTGCCTCAACTGTTTCTGTTTCATTTCCTGATTCTCCAACATATGTATATGATGTTGATTTATAATCTTGTCCTGAATATCTTATTGTATTTCCATCAGTTGTAGATAAATTATCTGGATTATTACCATAAATAAATCTTATAACATATGTACCTGCATGTAATCTTTCTGAACTTTGTAAAGTATAATTTCCATCTTCATCTGTAGTTGTCCAAATTCCAGTATCTATATAATATTCACTATCTCCATCACTTATAACTTCTAATAATTTTACTATAATTCCTTTAGCACCATTCTCATTTGAATTTTTTATACCATCTCCAAATTCTTCTCCTAAAGAACTTTCTTCAGTATCTAAATCTTCCCAAACATTACCTGAAATTTGTCTGTAACTGTATGGAGTAGGTTCATTTGGATCATCTGGATCTTCTGGTTCTCCTGGGTCTGGAGTTGTTCCAGGATCTGGGTCTGGATCTGGGTCAGGGTCTGGTTCTGGGTCAGGGTCTGGAGTAGTCTCTGTTGAATCATCTCTTAATAAAATTTGTATTGTAGTATAGAATGTATCATCTTCATAAATTGAATCATCAGTTATATCATAATCTGGTTCTCTTAAGTTTCCTGGGTTAGAATCTTTATCTACAACACCGGCTGGCTCTAAAGAACCATTATTATTAACATATACTGAAAATGCTCCAATTTGTGCTATATTAGCTTTTCCGATATCATCTTCACTATCAACTATAATTGCATCATCTACTTTATTTATAGAATATTCTAGATAAATTTCTAATGATTGATTTTGAGCTAATTGTTTATTAGTCAAATTTGAACCAGTTATAAATACTGTATTATATCCAGAATAATTATAATCTGCTGTATTATTATAAGTAGATTGTGAAGAATAATCATAACTATTTCCATCTACATCATAAATTCTATTTAAAGTCATTTCACTTGTAGATGTATCAATAATTTCTCTTACAGTTGTATAATAATCTGAAATTGGAGAAACATTTGTAACAGTTATCTTATATGTTAATGTAATTTTTAAATCATTATCTTCTTGTCCTTTAATATTTGCAATTACATCACCATATAAATTTGTTCTATAATTATAATCTTCCTCATATACTAGTAATTTATAAGGTGTTGATAATTTATAATCTCCTGTATATTTTCCTTCTCCTAAAGATTCATATGTATAAGTTGTTTTAAATCCATTTACTTCAACAACTGCATCCACAACATCTTTTTTAAGCTCTAAGTCAGCTTGATCTCTAGTTATTAATCCTAAATTCATATATCTTAAATATGACTCATCTTTTATAATTGAATCAAATGATTTTCCATTTGAGTTATATTTAAACAAATCTGGACTTCTAGATAAAATATGTGTATTTTCAGTATCTACTAATTGACTAACATGCCCATTTTTATTATAGCTTAAATCTGTGCTATTTCCATTTGCATTTTCTGAATCTAACGCTTTATTATAGGAAATAGTTTCAAATTTACTGTTAAATTCTTCTCTATTTGTTGCAGATTCTAAATCTTCACTTGCATGTGATTTATTTATCCAATTATTTATTGGTCCAGAATCTGTAACATCTGTTAAATCTGTATATATTGTTGACTCATAATAAACACCTGTATATTCATAAGTCAAGTAATAATCTACATATCCACTATTATCTTTATATTTTCTTGATCCACCTTCAAAATCTGAATTACCTTTTTTAACTTTACCAAAAGAGTAATATCCATTCTGATCTGTTGTTACATAATATAATCCTAAAGAATCATCATATGTAATTCCATAGCTATTTTCTTCTAGTAAAAATGCTGTTCTTGAAGAATGTAAATAAACTTTTACTCCTTCAACTCCTTTTTCTGAGCTGTCTTTAATTCCATCTTTATTAACATCATTCCATACATATCCAGCAATTTCAACATCATCTAATTGTACATAATCTTTATTCATAGTTTGATCAAAAGAGCCTGTATTAATATTTTCTTTAGAAAAAGTTATATAACTAAAATCTACATTTTTTAGACCATCTATACTCTCTATATCATAATTAAATATTTCTGTTATTTTTCTATAAAAAGTACCTCTATCCAGAACTACTTTATTTTCAATTGGCTGTAGATACATATTAGATTTTGTTACAACAGCTTTAAACTCGTAGGTTTTCGTCTGTCCAGCATTTACCTGGTTAAACGTTATTTCAAAACTCTTTCTTCCATCTTCTAATTGTAATCCATCTTCCATCGTATCAAGAAATACAGCAGATATTACATCAACATATGATTCTGAAGTATTTGCTACTGATACTCTATATGTTACAACATCTCCTTTTTTAACTGTGATTGGATTTGCTTTAGCAGTATCATTTGTATAACTACTTCTATCTTCAACCGCTTGTCCATTTACAGCAACTATAGCTTTACTATAAGTTCCCTTAGCATCACTGTTAACATATTTAGATTCTCCTTTTAATGAGAAGAAATCAGAAGAAGATGCAGTTCCTAAAGTTGCTCTGTTTTCAATAGGGGTCGTCGTATTATCTCTTGAAATTACATATAATGTAACCGTAAAAGTATAAACCTTATTTGCTTCAAATCTTTGCGTTATACTTAAGGTATTACTATGTCCTGTTAAATCACTTTCATCGAGAGTCCAGTTTGACGATTGTTCCGGAACATATTTGCATAAATAATAATCGAATTGGTCTACAACTGTATATGTTCCAGTCTTATTAATTGATGCTTTAATTGTATATGTTACATAAGTATATGGTGTTAAATTTACAGAATAATTTGTTTTTTGAACTTCTGTCATTTCTTCTCTTGTATAAGTAGTTCCATTTGATCTTTTATATTTTACATTTACTGCATTTTGATATTCAAGTGTATCAACAATTACATTTCCATTATAATCCTCACCATATTCATATTTTGATGGTACTTGAACTTTTGAAATCCATTTATTAATTGTAGGAGTTTCTATAATATTTTCAATTCCAGTAAGAACTGCTCTTGTTTCATTACTACCACCTTGAAAAACTATAATTCTAGCTGAATATGTTGTATCAGTTGTACTTAATTTTGATACATAATTTTTAGCTTCAATATATCCTGGATAATTTTCACTCCAATATCCTTCTTCTGCAGTTGGAAAAGTTACAGAATCATTAGTTGTAGTTTGAAGATGATCTACAAGATCCATCCAAACTGTTCTAAATGCATTTGACCATTTTGTATTTGCTGACACGCCAATTGTTTCATTAGTTACATTTCCATTTTTATCATATTCATGAGACATCTCTGCATGTGCTGATACATATGCAAGCATTGCATAATATGTACCATATCCATCACCTGTTAAATCATATGCAGTTATTTGTAGTGATGGATCTTTTTCAGCTCTATTATATATATACATACGAGCAGCTTTAGGATCATCACCTTCTGGATTTATATCTATAATCAAAAACGGTGCTTGATTTACATATTTATCTGTTTTATTTTGGTTATGCAAACAACAAACTGAAGCACAGTCATTCCAAGTTCCTTGGCTTCCTGTTGGGTCTGAAGACCTAATATTAAATACTTCCCTAATTGTTAAACTAGAAAATTTTTCATATCCATAATGAGCTAAATCCCTCATCCAAATGAATTCTGTTCCTTCTTCATCTTCATAATGTTCTTCATCATCTGAAGCACGTTCATCTATAGCAAATATAATATTGAAACTTGCACATATTAATATCAAGGCAGTTACAAAAATTGAAGCTATAATTTTTAAAACATTTTTTAATTTATCTTTTTTCATTGTAACCACCCCCTATCTATAAAACCTTTTAATTGTAATTTTATATTTTCTGATAAACATTATAAAGCCAATAACTAAAAGGAGGGTTATCAATATCATAATATTTTCTATTAAAGCACCTGTAGAAATTGTTACAACTAAAGTAACATCATCTTGATCATCCTCTTCTGGATTATTATTTGCTGGATTTGAATCTATATCTTCATATCCATATGAATTCGTTGCTTCAGCAATCTCAGCTGAGTTAACAATATTCATTGCCTCACCAGATTCTAGACTCTTAGTTACAACAAGTTGTATTGTTTGACTAGAACCGGCACTTATCTCTGTTCCAACAAGTCCATTATAAGATAATACTCCATCCTCTGAATAATACCATCCTGGGTTATTATTCAAATCTACGCTTAAATCACTTGGTAAATTATCTGTTATTCTATTAATATAACCTGTAACATCTCCTTCATTTGTTATTACAATATTATAAGTAATCTCTAATGTTGTAGATTTATAATATTTTGATCTTATTTCAAGTTTTTCTGAATCACTTGAATCATATTTATATGTTGTTTCTCCAGAATCATTTCTTACAACAACTTGTGATATGTATTTCTCTAATGATAAATCAAAATCATTTAATGAAACTAATCCCATATCTATATTGGTTAAATTCATTCCTGTTAAATCAAGCGTATCTGTTGCAGCATAAATTTCAGATGATCCATCTATATTAAATGTTTTTGAAATTACATCTGAATTTTGATTAGATAAAGCAGTTGATACTTGATATGAACTTACTGCATATAAATTATTATCATATTTAAAGCATACCATATAGTATCCACCATCTAATCCACTGAAAGTATATTCTCCATCACTATTTGTTGTAGTTGTTTCAACCTGTTCTGATATATTTCCTGCAGAAGTTACAGAATAAAGAATTACTTCTATTCCTTCCATTCCATTTTCATTTTTTCTTATACCATCTTTATTTTTATCTAACCAAACCATACCAGAAATTCTGTATAATGTATTTACTGTATTATTTCCATTAGATCCGCTATTGCCATTACCTTCTGAACCGTTTGTTCCTGAATTATTTGCTCCTCCTTCTGAGCTATTACCACTATTGTTTGAATTATTACCAGAATTTCCACCTGAATTGTTATTATTATTATTATTGTTATTATTATTATTATCATCATCATTATTATTACTATTGTTGTTATTATTTTGATCATATTTATTTATTACATTATAAGTAATTACATTTGTATCAAATGAATCAAAATGTACTCCTGTAATATTAAGTTGATTTTCTATTGTTGTTTGATTTAGTCCAAGCAAATCTTGACGATGAATATATCTTGTTCTAAATGTAATAGTCTCATCTGGATCAAGATTTACATAGCAATATAATGTAGTGTCATCTTGTAGTATTTCAACTGAAGTGCCATCACTTAATGTTGCTTGCATATCTTGAAGCTCTAGTCCATCTGGTATATATCCTGTTATAAGAGAATTTCCTGTACTAACTAACCCTTTATTTGTAAGTGTAAAAGTATAAGTAACTTCTTGTCCATCTGCTAAGCTGTCTCCTTTTACACTTCCTTCCCATGTATATTCAACAAAAGTTTTATTTTGTTGAATATTTTTATTATATACATTTGAATAATAAGTTTCTCCATCAACTGTTGCATATGCTTTAAATCCTGTGCTTATCATTGATACATCTAAATCTAGATCTGTAATTAAAGTCCAAAAGTCTATTTTATATTCTTCATCAACATCCATCTGTGGAATATAAAATGTTATATATTGTCCACCTTCAGATGTTGAATTTATGGTATATTCCAATCCTTCTGCGCCAGTTGTTGTATATGACTCTCTATATTGTATTTCTGGTGGTAATTCTATAGTTAAAACTACATTATTTAATTTTTCTCCATAAATATTTTTTAGATATGCATATACTTCCATACCACTTCCAGAATATTCTGGAACATTTTCAATTGGTTCTGTTGCACTATACCCAACTCTTATTTCAAGTTTTGCTTCTGCAACTTGCAATTTCATAGTTTGTAGATTTGTTTCTACAATATCATCACCAGTAATTGTTATATTTCCATAAACTTCTGTTGCACCTTTTAATACAACTGCTTGGAAAGTAAATGTTCTTCTTTCTCCTGGAGCTAAACTATCAATAGTAAATTCTTCATATGGTTTTTCTCCAGTAACATCTTCTTCATATGCAGCTGCTTGAGTTCCAGCAACATATCCATCTTCTTCTGTTAATTCCCAAATTCTTTTATAATAAATATTACTATTAGCTGCATTAGCTTTTATATTAATATTTGTAAATGTTTTATTTGAATTATTTGTTAAAACAACTGTATATTTTAAAATTTGTCTTTCATGAACTACATCAGTACTACTTAAATCATTTCCATAACCTGATATATTTGTACTAACAGTAATTGTATCTCTATTTGTATTATTATTTGAGTTATTGTTATTATTATTTGAATTATTATTTTGATTTGATTGATCATTATTATTTGGTTCATCTTCATTATTATTTTGTTCTGGAGTTGTAACTTCTCCTGTCTCTGGTGTTAATTCTTGATTTTGCTCTGAACCTTCATCTATAACTTCTTCTCTTTCTTCTGAAACCATACCTACTGTTGATTTTTCATTATATTCTTGTCCATCATAAGAATAATAAATTGTATATGCAGAATAAGCTTTAGCATTATATCCGATATTTTCTGGTACATCTACATTGTATGAAAAATTAATATATTCTGCTGTATTTACTTCTCCACTATTAATTACAATTTTGTATGATTTATAATTAGATAAGTTTGAAATATCTTGTGTCCAACTCTCATCATCTTTTGTAGGATTTTGATTTTCAGAATAATAAACTTCAGCATCTAATCCATTTGTTGAAATCTCACTTGTTAAATTAGCATCAAAGTTTGAATTTAAGCTATAACCATCTGAATCAGTATTTCCATCAAAAGGCATTTTTCCTATAATATATACATCTGATAATGTATATTTAAAATTATTTAATATTGTTCCAGTAATTCCAATATCTTGAGAATCACCGTCACTATTAATATCTACACTACATGCTTCTCCATCAAATCCTGTAGCTGTATTTGCTGTTTCATTATTTGTAGCTGAAATTGCTGTTATCAATTCCTCTTTTCCCATAAATGAAACTGGTATTTCTTCAGCTTCTTTTCCTTCTAAAAGATATGAAATTCTATCTGAATTTTCATTTGTATATGTTAATTTTAAATTTTGTGTTCCATTTGAAGTTAATCTGTTATTTGTAATTTTTGTATAAATTGCAACTGTAGTTCCTTCTGTTGCAGAACCAGGTGTATATACTGATTGAGTTCCTACTAAAGTAACTTTCAAAACTACATTTCCTGAATCATTAGTATAAGTCTCCCAAGTATTTAAAGATAATCCATTTTTATACAATAAATTAACTCCAGTTATCTCAACTTTGTTTACAGCACTTGGAAATTCTATCTCTATAACTGGATTTGAAAATAAATTATATTTTTCTTCATCTGTTTTTAAAGCAATATTAATTGCAACATCATTAGGATATTCTGTTGATAAAACTGAATTATCAATTTCCATAGTCATTTTTGATTCAGTTTCTTCAAGGCTAATACTTCCTTCAACAGTGCTTGTTGAAATTGTAGTTCCTGAAACAACTGAAATATCAGTAGAAGTATTTATACTTTCAAATAAACTTACTTGTTCACTTGTAAATGCTGCATCTTCTTTTATTGCTTTATCATTTGAAATATTTAAAGTACCATTATTTATTGGACTTGAAATCTCAACAATAATGTTATTATATTGTCCTGGATACTCAAAAACATAATAATCCCCTTGAGTTTTTGAATTTGAATTTAATTCACCTATAAAACTTCCAGTTTGATCATAAAAATTAATTTCTCCATCATTACCTAATACATTTTCAAATTCTTCAACTAAAACTTTAGAATTTTTATAATAAACTTGTTCATTTAGATCAATACTTACGCCTGTATTAAGTAAAATACTATCATGTTCAATGAAAAGAATCTTATCCATATTATCTCTTTTAGTAATATCAATAGTTTCAATTGTATTATAATTTGTCTCATATTTTAAGTCAGAAACTGCATTAGCGTATAAATATCCTTTATAAATACTTGAATTCTTTGAACTTAAAGATAAATTTAGACTATATGAATTTTCTTCACTTGAATCTGCACCTTCTTCTACTGCTTTTTCTGCTTCACTTTCTGGTGTTGCTTCAGCAAAATTAGTACCTTCTGAATTCTCTAACTGTTCACCTTCATTTTGTGAATCTTCTAAAACATCATTACTCGCATTTTCAATTACTTCATTTAGTTCTTCTCCGAGCCGCAAATACAATATTTATTACACTGTAAAAATACGTCTGAAGAATCATAAAAATACAAATAATACAAAAAACTTTTTTCATCTTTCTTTTCATCGAATTACTATCCCCTTTTATTTAGTAAATTAAGTCTAATACCCCATAATTATTTATAGAATAAATATAATCTTATTTAATTATTTTTAAAAGCAAACAATTGTGCTTTTATTTTTTCTTTTTCAAAATTTGTTTTATTTACGCTTAGGCGTATTCAAGTTATGAAATTTAAATTTAATTTATTACATTTATATATCTTTTTTTATGCATATTTGTTAAATTTTTTTACCTTTCTTTTATCTTCCTAAATCCCTAGCTTTTAAAAACTTTACAATTTATTTCAAAAAAATATTGTATCTTTTTTTTCTATATGATATTATTTTGTATATAAAAATTATACAAAGGAGAAAATGGATGGAAAAAAAACATATAGATAAAAAAGTTGCTGTTAAAGCTTTAATTAATGGATTTATATCTTATGGTATATTATTAATGTTTTTATTTATATCATTAATTGTAGTTGTTTCATGGGCATTAAATAAATATAAAGATTCAGTAAGTTATAATATCTTAAAATTTACATTACCTGTATTGGCTGCTTTTTTAGCATTTTTATTAATCAGATTAGTATGCAGATTAAGTACATTTGATTTATTTAAAAAATGTAAAGTTTATAAAAAAGATGTAAATAAAATATCTTCTTCAATGAATATATTTTTCATTGGATGTGTTATAGTTTCTATCATTTTGATTTTAGTTACTTTAAATGTAAGATTTAGTAATCAAAAATTAGATATACAACGCTCAACTGATGAATATTACTCTGAATTTAGCGAACCATTTGCTGAATATTTAACTTTAGAAATGATATCTGATTTTAGAGTTGATAGATCAATAACAATAATTCAAACAACTATAATTGAACTTGGATTACTATTTGGACTATTTTCTCTTATATCAACTCAAAAGAAATATATAGAAAGATATAATTCTGCTGAAAAAGAAGAACCTGAAGAATCAGATAATTCAGAAACAAAAGCCGTATCTTAAAAAGATATATTATATAAGCTCCAGATTAAAATTCTGGAGTTATTTTTTTGCCAAGGGGACGTTGCCAAGGGGACGTTGTTCCACGGCAATTTTTTTGTCAATTTTTCATGCTTTTTAGAAGTGTCCCTAAAAGCTTGAAACTTGAAAAGCCTTCTTTGACTTTTATTGTCAAGGAAGGCTTTTTGTTATTTTGGCTTATTTTTTATTATTAGTCTTTTTTGTCTTTAGAGTTTTATTTGGAACTATTTCAGCTCTTCTTTCTTTTTGGTATTGTTCGTATAGATATAACAATATTAATAAGCCAATCATTAAAAGGTAAGTTGTTATTATTAAGTATACATTTCTGTTTATACCTGTTTCTACTGATGTTACTATTGTTGCTGTGTCTTCGTTGTCTTTTACTGATGTTTCTACATAGTTTGCAGGGTTTGTTATGTCTGTGATTCTTGCGATGTTTTCGCTAGTTCCAAAGTTTGTTTCTCCGTTTACCCATTTTAAGACTACTTCTAACTCTTTTGTTTCTCCAGCTGCTAGGTTAACTGTTGTTTCTAGACTGCCATTTGAGCTTGTCCAATACGTTGGGTTGTTAGAAGATACTGCGTAGCCTGATGGTATTGAATCTACTACTTTTGCTGTTCCTTGGATTTCTCCTGTGTTAGTTACTACTATTTTGTATTTTACTTCTAGGTTAGCTGTATTTATTTTCTTTCTATGGATTTCAACTTTTGTATTCTTTCCATCTCCTACTCCTTTGTTTGAGCCATCTAGTGTGATTTCAGAAATTGATTTTGTTATTCCTAAGTTGAAGCTTTGTTTTTGATAATAGTAGATTACTGTGTCTCCAGCTTCTGTTAATTGGCCTGTTGTGTTTGATGTTGATTTTATGAAGTTATAATATGGTATATCTTTTTGTTCTGTTGTGTAATTATCCCCAACGAATCCACTTATTGTGTATCCATATGTTTTATCTTCTCCTGTTTCTGGGTCTTTATACAATATTTCTTCATCTGTATCAATATCTACATATTTTACAATTACATCTCCAGCTAGAATTCTTTCGTAGTAGTAAATTACAGTGATTACATCTTTTGTCATTGTTCCTGATTTATTATCTGGTTCAGGTTCAGCTGATTGATAATTTTTTATGGCTTTTCTATCAGTTGTGTATTCATCTCCTGCAAAACCTGTTATTTCATCATCTAATGCTAATTGCTTATCAGTACCTTTCTCTAAGTATTTTACTATTACTGTTGCTGGTATCTTTTGATATACATAGATTACTGTTATTGTTTCTTCTGTCATTGTGCCAGTTGCATTTTCTGTTACACTTACGAATTCATAGTTTTCGAATTCTTTTTGTTCTGTTGTGTAACTATCTCCTACTTTTCCATCTAAGATTACATCTTCTGTTAATTCATTTCCATCAATATCCTGATATTTTACTATTACTTGAGTTGCTTTTCTTTGATAATAGTAAGTTACTTCTTGAGTTTCTTCTGTAATTAGACCTTCTGTATTTGGAGTGCTCTTTACAAAATCATATGTGTCTATTTGTTTTTGCTCTGTTGTATATTTATCTCCTACTTTTCCTGTTAAAGTTACACTATCAGAGATTTCTTCTCCTGTATCAATATCTACATATTTTACTATTACATCTCCATTGATATTTATCAATGTATTTGAATCATCTGTTGCCTGATCTTCTTGCTCTGTTTCATATAATCTTATTTTTCCTAATACATTATTTGTAAAGCTATTTTGAGTTGCGTCTAAATCTACAAATACTACTGAGATGTTCTTAGTTATATTGATTGAATAATCTCCATTTACAAATGTATCTATATTATTTAGATCTTCTTCCCATGTTATTGTCTTAGCTTCATTATCATATGTTCCGCCGTTTAAGCTTGATTTTGATGTGTCTATTCTATATGGTAATGTATCTGTTATAATTACTTTTCCATATCCAATATAATCTTTTACTGTTGATGTAAAGTTTATCTCATAATTTACTGGTTCTGTTGAAGAAGTTATTTCTTCTGTTCCAGTTTTTGTGATATTTGCATCTAAGTCAGCTTGAGTTAATTTATATGTATTTGTAAATCTGAATGATTTTACTGTTGGATCATCTGTACTTAATTCAATTAATCTTGAATTGTAGTATTGTAAGTCTCCTGTATTTTTCTCTGATTCTGCAACTGAGTAATTTATTAAGTTTCCATTATCGTCATATTTGTCTAAGCCTTTTTCTTCATAACTCCAGTTATTTGAATCATTTAACTCTACTTGTTTATTATCTAAATTTCCTCCTGCCATTGTTACTATAATGCTATCTGGTCTATGACCTTTTTGATTATCATTATCATCCCAAACCTTTTCTACCTTTAAGTCAACTTTGTAGTCTTGCTCTACTATAGCTGTATCTTCTGCTGTTTCTGTTACTTGGATTTCTCCTGGTTTGCTTGAGTGATTTTCAGGGTAATATACATTTATTGTTCCTACTACTGTATTGCCTAAATCTTCTGACATGTTTTGGCCTATGTACGCTAAGCTTATTGTCTTAGTAAACTCATAATTATATGTTCCATTTGTGAATGTATTTACATCTTCTATTGTTTCTTCCCAAGTTATAGTTTTATCAGTTGAATTATAAATTCCACCATCTAAATCAGATTTTTCTACATCAATTTCTGATGGTAATGTATCTACAATTGCTACTGTTGCTTTTCCAATATAATTATTAATTTCAGCTGTGTATTTGATATTATATGTTATTGCTTCTCCTTCTTCTGTTAATA
Source organism: uncultured Clostridia bacterium (assembly GCA_944389125.1). Classification (GTDB taxonomy): domain Bacteria; phylum Bacillota; class Clostridia; order TANB77; family CAG-508; genus Scatovivens. The sequence continues at coordinate 112,208 of CALXLF010000012.1, forward strand.
CTGAAGGTTGTACAGTTTTATTCATTGTATTTGTTACTACTGGTGTTATTAAGCTATAGTAGTAATTTACATTTATTGTATCTTCTGTCATCTTTCCAGAGTAATTTTCAGGTTGTTCATTTACACAACTATAATTACTTGGTACTTGACTTGATTTACTTGTTGTGTAATCTTTTCCGATTACTCCTTTTATTGTTTCATCTGGTGCAAGCTCAATTGTTGTGTAATCTCCAGTTTCTGCATCATAAATATAATGATGTACTATTACCTCTGCTGGTATTTCTATTAATGTTTCTTTTTCTGCTTCTTTTTCATCTGTTGTTACAGATGTATCATCTTCAATTAGTTCAATTTTAGAATTTACTGTATTTAATATACTTTCTGATACATTATTTATATCTCCATATAGATATTTTACTTCAATTGATTTTGTAATTACTATATCTTTTGGTGTGTCTGTTTCAAATGTATCTACATCTATTTCTTGTTCCCATGTAATTGTGTTATCATCTGAGTTATATGTTCCATTGTCTAATTTTGAACTTGATATATCTATTGCATATGGCAAAGTATCAACTATAGTTACTTTTGCAGCACCTTTGAAGTCATCTACACTTGCTGTAAATTTAACTTCATAGTTTATAATCTGATCTTTACTTGTAACTTTATCTGTTCCGTTTTTATTTAATGTACTCTCTAACTCTGGTGTTGGTTTTACATATGGATTTTCTGTTTCATTTGTTTCTTTTCCATCTACTGTTGCAACGTTTGTTATTGAGAAGTTATCTTTTGCATACTCTACTTTTACTGTAAAGCTTACTTCTTTTGTTTCTCCTTCTGAAATTGAAGATATGTTCCAAGTAATTTCATTGTCTTCTTCTATTCCTCCATTGTCTGTTCCTACTAGTTTTGTACCTGTTGGAATAGTATCCTTTACTTCTACATTGCTTATTGTAGTTGTTCCTGTGTTTGTAATTCTTATTGTGTATTTTATCTTATCATTTACTGTTACTTGATTATCAGTAAGTAAACTTTCTGTATCGTTTCTAATTATGCTTGATACTTTTTTTGTTGTTAATACTGGTTTTGTTACTTCATTTGTTGGCTCATCATCTACTGTTGCTGTATTTCTTATCTCTCCTGTAGTATCTGAGTTTACTGTTACTTCAAAACTTAATCTCACAAATCCTTCTGCTGTACCTGAACCTTTTGGTACATTTAATGTTATGCCATCTTCCAAATCTTTAGCAGCTAATATTGTTAAATCTCTTTCTTGATAAGTTGATAATGTATTTACTTTTATTGAGCCTTCTACAAACGTTGTACCAACTGGTACTGTATCTTTAATTGTTACTTCTTTATCTAGTCCACCACTGTTTTTAGCGATTATTGTATAGATTATTTTTTCTCCTGGTACTACATAATCTAATCCATTTTCTGTATATTGAGATTTTACACTTGTAATTTCTGCTTCTACATACTCATGAGTTATTTCATTTGTGCTTGTATCATTTACTGTTGCAACATTTCTTATAGTTGCTCCATTGTCTAAGTCATTTACTGTTGCTTTGAAGCTTACTCTTACTGTTTCATTAGTTCCTACTGGAACTTTTATTCCTGACTCTAAATCTGTTTCAGTATAATTTGTATCTCCGTCATTTATTTTTATTGAATTACTTACAAAAGTTGTTCCTGTTGGGATGCTATCTTTTACTACTGCATCAGCTTCCATTGTTCCTGAATTATTTAAGTTAATTGTATATGTGATTTCATCACCTTTTTTAACTTCTGTTCCAGATGCTGGTTCTGATGTTTTATTAAATGTTAAGTTTGATTTATTTACTACTGTTGTTGTCTCATTTGTGTTTTGTCCATCAACTACTGCTGTGTTTCTTAATTCTTTTATGAATATTCCATCTGGTAAAGCATTTACTGTAACTTCAAAAGTAACTTTTGTTTCTGAATTTGCTTTTACATTTACTGTAATTCCACTATTTAAATTGCTTTCTGTATATGATGTTCCTGAATTGTCTACTTTTATTGAATTACTAACAAAAGTAGTTCCTTCTGGAATTGTATCAGATACTACTACATCTTTTGCAACTCCACCACTATTTTTTACTGTTATAGTGTAAGTTATTTTCTCTCCTTCTACTACATGTCCTAATCCATTTTCTGTTGATACAGATTTACTTTGACTAATTACTGGTCCATTATATATATTTGTTATATTTGTTCCATTTACTGTTGTTTTATAGTAATTTAAGTTACCTTGTGTTACTTCTGCCTCACCTACTGTATAGACTATTTCGTTTCCGTTTTCATCATATTTATCAAGTCCTGTAAATGTATGGCTCCAACTATCACTTTCTGTTACTGTGTAACTTTCTACTACTTTGTCTCCATTTTTAACCTGTAATATTATGCTATCTGGTTTTGTGTAGATATTATTTGTATGGTCCCATGTTTTTGTTATTGTTACATCTACTTTATCTGTTGGTCTTTCAAATGTATTTGTTATTACATATCCATTTGTCATGTCTCCTGTGATGCCTGTGTTTTTGTAGAATTCACTTGTCATTTCTTCTTCTACTGTGTAATTTATCTCATTTGCTTCGCTATCATATTTTGCTAAATCTGTAAATGTGCAGCTCCAGTTATTTGAAGAATTTACTTCCTTTCTTTCAACCTCTGTTTTGCCATTTTTTAAAACTACTGTTATTCCTGCTGGTCTTTTATCTTGTTGAGCTATTGTATCTTTCCAACTTTTAGTTACATTTACACTAATTTTCTCATCTGGTACTTTAAATACATTTGTTATTGTTCTATTTTCTTGGTCTATTATTGCACTTGAGCTTGGATAGAATTTGTTATTTAAATCTCTCTCACCAATTTCATATTCTATCTCTTGACCTTCTTCATTATATTTTGGAACTTCAAATGTATAATTCCATCTATCATTTGTTGTTTTATTTCCTTGTACTAGTTGCTCTGATACTACTGTTCCTGTTTCTTTATTTTTTACTTGTAATACTATACTTTCTGGTCTATAACCTTTACTGTTATTATTATCTTCCCAAATTTTTGTTACTGGTACTTGAATATTTTCTGTTGGTATCGCAAATGTATTTGTTACTGTTCTATTTGATTGGTCTATTCCTGTTTTTGTATAAAATTCACTTGATACTGGTCTTTCATCTAATGTATAAGTTATTTCATTACCATTTACATCATATTTTGGTAAATCTCCTATTGTTCCGCTCCAGATGCTTTCATCTTCTGTATTTTTATTATCTTGAGTTAAGCTTATATTGTATTCTTGATTATTTCCTGTTAAGTATAATGTTACACTATCTGGTCTTCTTTCTAGTTCATTGTTATTATCTACCCATTTCTTATTTACTTCTATTGAAATCTTATCATCTGGTACTTCAAATCTATTTGTTATTGTTTTTGTATTTTGATTAATAGTAATATTTTCTTCTGTATAGAAAATATTATCTAAATCTTCCTCACTTAATTTGTAATCAATTATATTTGCATTTTCATCATATTTAGGTAGATTTTTTATTGTACCTTTCCATACATTTTCTTGACCTTCTACACTGTCTGTTCCTGTTAATGTAATTTTGTACTCTTGTCCATTTCCTGTTAATACTAATGTTACTTCATCTGGTCTCTTACCTGCTCTATTATTATTGTCATTCCATATTTTTGTAACTTCAATTGCTATTTTTTCATCTGGAATCTCAAATGTATTTGTTATTTCAAATCCACTTTCCACACTTTGTACATCACTTGTGTAAAATTCTGGTACAATTTCTTCTACTATATATTTTATCTCATCATTGTTCTCATCATATTTTGCAATATTTGAAAATGTATATGTCCATTCATCTCCTGTTCCAGTCATTGTTGCTCTTGTTACTTCTACATAACTTCCTCCTACTTGTCTTTTTAATACAAGTGTTACATTTTCAGGTCTCTTACCTGCTTTATCATTATTATCATCCCATACCTTCGTTACTGGAATACTTATCTTTTCTGTATTTTGTGTAAAGGTATTGGTTATTGTCATTCCACTTATTGATTTTATGTATGACTCTAAGCTTCCTTCATTTTCGCTTTCATCTACTGTATAACTAATTCTTTCTCCATCTGCTGTAAAAATTGGAACATCTTTAAATGTTATTACCCATTTATTTGAGTCTTCTACAGTTTGATTACTTGAAGAAATTACTTGCTCAGTTGATGAACCATCATCACCTTTTAATATTACATTTATTGATATTGGTCTTTTACCTGCACTATCATTATTATCATTCCATACTTTTGTTACATCTATATCTTGTCTATTATATGTATAATAATAAGTTACAGTTATTTCTTCTGTATTTAATGTTCCTATTGTGTTTCCACTATTTCTTAAAGTAACATAACCATCTATATCTGCAGGACTTGTTGAATAGTTATCTCCTAATTTATATTTTACCTGTTCTCCATCTCTATCATATGTTGTTATCTCATCTTGTTCTTTCAATACTTTGTTATCATCATCCGTATCAGGCGTTGCATCTTCTTCTAGATATTTTACAATAATCTTTGCATCTCTTACTACTAATCCTGCATTTACATTCTCTTCAAATATCTCTGGACTTTGGATACCATTTAAGTTTTCTATTGTATAACTTTCTTTCTCTCCATCTGTCTCTTCAAACTTACTATTTATCTCTTTATTGCTTCCTACATTTGCTTTTGTTAATGTATAATTACTTTCTGTATATATTTTTACTAAATATTCACCTTTTGCTAAATTGCTAAAGATATATTCTCCATTGCTATTTGTTAAGACATTTGGTATTTCATTGCCAGTTGTATCTACAGCTTTGCTTCCATCTGATTGTAATAATTCAACTTCTATTCTATTTGCATAAGACTCGTCCTCATCTTTTACTCCATTCTCATTTGTGTCATACCAAATCATACCACTAATTTGTCTTTTTACTACTTCTGCTTTGATATTTGAAGTTGTCATTACTTCTGTTGTTTTGCTTATTTGAGCTGTTGCTGAGTTATAGTATATATCTCCACCTCTATTATTAGTAGTTTGTAAAGTTATTTCAATCTCAATATTTGTATTTTTTCCTATCTCACCTTTTAATGCAATTACTGTTACTGGCTCATTTATACTTGAACCAATTTCTTTCTCATTCCAAATTTCACTTACACCTATGCTCTCATCTTTTGGAGTTATCTTTCTCGCATCTGGACTTGTTGTTGTATATAGACTTAAGTTATCTGTTGAAACTGTTCCCGATTCTCCTGTTTGACTTACTTGTACATCTTTTACAATATATGTTCCGTTATAAGATGATCCTCTTCCATCTCCATTATATGGTAAAATATCTAATATCTGAAAATCAGGAGCTGATGTATCTGCATTATTTTGATAAACTACTTTATATTTTATCTCTCCATTTGCTTCTATTATATCTGTACTAGTTTCTTTGTATAATCTATAACTTGATAAATTTATAATATTTATTGTAGTTGTTGAAGTTCTAAAATCTATTTTACTATTTCCTATTTTTGGTGTCTCACCTTCTCCCACAACTTCTGAAACTACAAATTTTGCTTCATATTGTGTATTATTATTACTATTATTATCTATTTGTACATTAAATAATATAGGTTCAATTGTTTGACCTGAAGTTACTCCATATAGATACCATACTAAAGTACTGCTTCCATCACTATTTTTTGTTATTTCAGGTTCTGTATAATTTTCATCTCCTCTTGTACTAGTTCCTGGTATATATGTAAGTCCTTTTGGAATTGTGACTTCTGCTTTTAATGTTAAATTTTCAATCTGTGATGTAAAATTTTCATTTGCATCTAACTGTGGTTCTATCTTATATGTTACTACATTTTCATTTTTACTCAAATCATAATTTATTTTTTCAATGTTTGAGCTATCAATACATTTAATATCTCCATGTAAATTTGCTCCAACTACTAATATTGTATCTCCATAGAAATAACCTCCACTATGTGTACCAGATATCATTTCTCCATTTTCATCATATTCTGTTTTAATATATTGGAGATTTCCTGAATCCCATTCTGCTTTTGGCCAATCTTTTAAGTATTTTATATCATTATTTGTAATTGTATATATACTTCTATCTAACTCATCCATCCAAAGCATCGTTCTTTGAATTATTCCATAAGTTTTACCAATAATAGCTGTATCTTTTATTCTTAAATATATAATAATTGATTGAGCACCATTAAGTCTTGCTATATAACCAGTAGTTGATTCGAAATACATCCCTACACAAATTTTATCTTTTGGAATATCTTCAATATTTTCATATATATCCATATCTTCAATATTACCATTATTCATTTCTTCTTGGCTTGTCCAATTTGTTCCATCCTTTTTTGTTACAAACCATACTTTAAAATTCATATAAAGATTAGAGGCTACTGTAAAGTATTTTCCATTGTTTAATCTTGGTTCATAACACTCACCATCGAATTTTACAAATTTGCTTGCTGCATGTAAATCATTGTCATTTGAATTTCCAATATTAAATCTTAAATTAACAGAAAGTTCTTTTCCTCTAACTGCTTTTCCATCTCCAGTTCCATAATCTGATTCCACAGTATCTTGTGCTCCAGGAATAAAGAAATACAAATCTTGATTATAACTTCCATGAGAATATATTACATGTGATACTCTATCATAATCATCTGAAGTAATTATTTGCGAAGTAATTATTTGACCTGTAGATGATATAATTTTCATATTATTATCAGAAACTGTAAGATAATAATTTCTGTTTTCTATTGTACTTGCCTCAGTATCTGGTACAAATATTTGCATATATCCTACACTAAATGTTCCTATATTATCTGTATATATTTTGTTTTTAGAATTATCTCCAGGCCAACTTGACATATATTTAGGAAATATTCCATTAAAATCATAATTGTTGATTGTCACATGTAAAATATTTTCATTTTGACTTATTTGAATATTTCCTGAATTATATGTTGAATAGTCTGATTCTTTATATGTAGACTTATCACTAATATATTTTCCTAATGGAAGACTTCTACTATGTATATATGCATCACCATTAGATGTAGTTGGGTAAAACAAATTTCTACCTTCTATCCCACCAGAAAGATCTCCGGTTGACCAATCATTTATTCTATAATTCCAAAGTACTGGTGTTGCTTCATCTGTTATATCTTCCAATTCATTTGATTCAAATTTGCTCCTTTCTAATTTCAATTCAATATCAAAACTTATTTCTCCATTTGGATATTCTAATCCTTTTAAACCTTTTGATTTATTCTCATTATATAACTGAACTGTAAATCCATATGAATACATTCTTCCTTTTGTCTCACCTAGTCCATAATCTAAAGTTGTTTTTGTTTGCATTCCAGAAGTTCTTAACAATTGTATATTATATTTTCCTTTTGCGCTAACTATTACTCTTTCTCCTATTGCTGATATTTTTTCATTTTCCTCATTTCCTAGCAAATTAAATGTAAATGTTGGTATAATTTCTGTTTCATTACCTGCACCTTGCACACTCAATACAAATACCAAAGTCTGTTTTCCGGGCACAGTTGTTACACTATTACTCATTGTATAACTTCCTGTTAAAATTCTTCCATCTTCTGATACTTTTCCATTTTCCAACCACTGCATTGAGTCTAAATCCCAAGTCATTACATTTGCACAATTTTCTGGTAATTCTGCTTTTACCTCTATTGTTCCACCTGTTAAACTATCTACTCCCGCTCCATCTTTTAGACCAAAAGTAAGCTCAGTTGTCCATGTTACTTGGTCAAATGAACGCACTATATCATTATCAGGTGAACTATCATTACCTGGGTTATCATCAGAATCCCAAGGTCCTGTTCCTGTTACTCTTGATATTATCTCTGCTGAGCTGACAATTGCTTTATCTCCTATTGCATCTTGCTCTGCTAAAGGATCTACCCCAATATCAGCAGTGTCTCCACCTCTAACACTTTGTGCAATTGCTCCAAATCCATTTCTTACGCTTTCCCTGAAATTTGCATTTATCATTACCAACGCAAATAAACCTACCAATACTATTATTGCTAGGATAAATACAATTTTTTTATTCTTTACTAGGGATTTTCTATTTTTTTCGCCGCCTGTAAAGGTTACCTCTCTCTCTCTCTCTCTCTCTCTCTCTCTCTCTCTAGAGCAGAGCCAGTTTCAGGGTTAGAAATCTTATTTAGCTTTTCGTCTTGTTTTCTCATTTTTCCGAACTTTGGTAATTTCATATTTGCAGCCTCCTAAATACCTTTTTTCCTCTCTTATTTTTAATATTTATTATATTATATATAACACATTAAAGTTCAAAATTAAACGGTAGTTTCTGCCATTTGAACCTAATTGGCAGATTTTACCTTACGGAAGCTATTTTCTACCTAAAATTTTACATTTCATTATCTTTTGTGTTAATTTTTATTAAACACCTCCCAAAGTTACTATTTTTCTTCTTACACAAAAAAATAAAAAAATACCGAACTTTTCGACAAAATTCGATATTTTAAATAAAATTTATATTTTCATTTTATAATTCCAAAAATCATGAAACTCCACAATTCCCTAAAAAAGAGTAACTTATTAAAAGTTACTCAAAAAATTCCTTATCTTGTCTTTTAATTTTTACTTCTTGCATTATTCCATCTTTTGAAATATGGTATCTTTTATCTGCTATTTTTTCTGCTAAATCAATTCTATGTGTTACTAATATTAACATCATATCATTATCCATTGCATATTTTTTTATAATCTCTAACTGTTCTTTTATCAAGCTATCTTCAACATTTCCAACTGGTTCATCAACTATTACAACAGATGTGCCATCTTTTATTCTGTATAACATTTTTGATAATGCTAATCTTCTTTGTTGGCCTGTTGAGAATTGTGTAAATCTCTTTGAAGCCATATCTTCTAATATCCTGTCATTATATAAATTTAGCTCTTTTAATATTTTAACTAAACTTTCTTTTTTTCCTTGATCTAACTCAGAAATTGAATTTTTGCCAGTTATTTGATTTAAAACAGTTCCCTCACTTCCAAGTTCTGTACTTGGCTTAAATGAGATATATTCTTTTCCAAGATTGTCAACTACTTCTCCATTATCTAATTTTATACAACCTCTATTATTAATATCTCCTCTTTTTAATAATCTTAAAAAAGTACTTTTTCCAGCTCCTGAGTCACCTGTAAGTAATACTGTTTGTCCTCTTCTAATACTAAATTCAGGAACTTTAATTTCTGTTCCATAATGTACTTCACCTGTTTCATAATCAGTTGTTGGATAAAATTTTCCATCTAAATTTTCTATACTAAATGAATCAAAAGACTCTGTAGCGCCAATTAAAGGATAAACTTTTTCTTGCATCTGTTTTTCTATTTCTTCAACTTTTTTAGCATAAAATTCTAAATTTTCCTTTAATTCTGTATCATTTTTCATATGTATAACCGTTTGTAATACATTGGCAGCATAACCTTTTGTTGTTCCTAAACTTACTAAAGCATCTGCAAGAGTTTTACTATCTAAAGATTTTTTCCCTTTTGACTTAACTTGATTTGTTACATATATACCACTTACAATTGCTGTAATAAGTGACATAGCTGTATCTATTCCTAATCTAATATTATATTCTTTATCAGAATATGACTTCTCTTTTTTTGCATAACCTTGTAATTCAGCTACCGTATCTTCTTCAGCATAATAACTTATTTGCTCTTTGCTTAAAAATTCATGTGATTTTCTGTTTTTCATAGTGCCCATTTCTTGCTTTTTTCTCAAAGCAGAATTCGGAATATCTTTACATATTAATTTTATTAAAGAAACAGCCATTATTCCTAATGATACAGCACTAAATGATTCTTTATCTCCTTTATTGTTATCTTGTAATGATTGACGAATCATTCCTATAATACCAACTATATTTACACCCATATCAACATAATTATTCAATTGATTATATCTATATCTTTCTAATATATGTCTATATTCATCTAGTGCATTTATTACTTCTTCTTCAGTCATTGAAACATCAAATTTCACTTGTTTTTTCTCGCCATTTTCATCAATTTCTGTTCTTGTTTCTTGTTTCATAAGTACACCATCTCTGGCTGCTTGTGCAGCTCTATATGAACTTCTTAAATCCTCTACAAATTCTTTTAATCTACTTTTATCTACCAGAACACGATCTGCTCTATTTAAAAATAAATTAATAGTGTCTTTATATAAAACAATCCCTTCTTGCAATTTATTTACTTCTTTATTTTTACCCTGTAAAAGATTAGTTGAAAAGATATCTAATCCATTGCTTATTAAATCTCTAACACCACTATAACCAACAGATATATCACGTATATCAGGAGAATATAATTTACCAAACTTTGTAGGCCTTTTTAAAAGACCCTTTTCTTCTTGTAAACGCCCACTTCTAACTGCATCTTCTTTTTTATTTTCAACTGCTTTTTCAGTCTTTTTTCCTGTACTTTTCTTTGTTTTTAAATTACTTGAAATAAACTCACTTAGAAGTTTTGAAGTCGTTCCTCTTTTACCTTTAAAATTTTTAGATTTCATTTTCAACTTTCTCCTTTTAAAATACGCTACACTTTAATTATAGCATATCTAAAAAGACCAAGTACATACTTTACCACAAAAAATTATTTAAACTGTAAATATTTTTTCTTTATTCTGTAATATTTTAACTTTCTATTCCGTGATATTTTGACTTTTCGTTCCGTGATTTTTTGACTTTACATTCCGTGATTTTTTGAATTTCTATTGGTATTTTTTCAAGATTTTTATTGGTACTTTTTCAACGTTTTTGTTGGTATTTTTTCAATGGTTTAAAATTTACACAAGTGCTAAACCTAGTATAATTCCTATTATATTTCCGAATTTGCTAAATCTTCCTTTATACATTGAATTTGATTCTGGGATAATTTCACATGAGATAATATACATCATTGCGCCTGCAGCAAATCCTAGGGAAACTCCTATTACTTGTTTTGATATTGTTCCAATCAAAGCCCCGAACTAATGCTCCAACTCCTGTACTTATGCCAGAAATTGCAGTATAAATAATAACTCTTAACTTATTGTAACCACCTTGTTTTAAAGGAATAGCCATAGCTAAGCCCTCTGGAAAATCATGTATACATATTGCTATTGCTAAAGAAAGGCCTAACTCTGAAGATGCTTCAAATCCAGAACCTATTGCTAACCCTTCTGGAAAGTTATGAATAGCAAGACCTATTCCTACTATTAATCCAACTTTCAAAAGACTTGTATTTTTATATTTTTCATTATTTGATATAGATTTATTAAGCAATTTTTTATTTACAAAATCATTGCAAAAAATCATCATGCATACTCCAATAAAAATTCCTAAAATTGCACCTGTAATATTAGAATATTCAATGCTTTCAGGAATCAAATTAAAACATATAACACTAGTCATAAGTCCAGCTGCTATCTCTAAAATAAAACTCACAAATTTATTAGAACTAATATCTAAAAATGCTCCAACAACACCTCCTATAGTTGTTCCAACCATTCCAAAAATCAATCCTAAAATAGCAATATTAGCAATTCCGTTCATTTTTATATTTCCTTTCTTATTAGATTTTTTAAGTTACCTAATAAAAAATATGTCCATTTAATTAATTTAATTCATAAAATTTTAAGGCTAAAAAAATTAGCTTTATACTAAATTGTATAAAGCCATTTTTTATATACTTATCTTATTTTCTTTAGATAATCTTAAAACAATACTCTCTATAATTTTCTTTGGACCTGGTTTTGAAAAATCATAATATCCTAGATATTCTAATAATTTATTTTCTTCACATTCACAAACCATCATATCTGTTGCATTAATAATATTGCATTTAATAGTATTAACAGATTTACCATACCTTTTTGCTATAATTGGATAAATATCTTTTTCAAGATTGTCATTATAATTATATTGCTCATTATTAAGTAAAATATATATTGTCTCAAAAAGATATTTAGTTCCACAATATTTAGGATTATATCCCAAATATTTTAATTCATTTTTTATCTCTAATTTTAAACTATAATTAATTATATTATTATTCAGAAGACTCATTAACTTTGAAAGAACCTCTTCTGGACTATCAGTTTTATTTATATATAAATTATTAAATTCATTTTTTCCTTTGTCTGAATAGATTACCATTACAATATTACTATACTTTTCTAAAATTGATTTAAATTCATCTATTAACTCATACTCTATTATTATTAAATTAAAATCAAACTCTTTTAAACCATTTTCTATTTCTTCATAATGAGATGAAATCATACAAAATTTTAAATCAAAATTATTTCCTATTACTTTTATTAGTTTGTTACAATACTTCATATCTTTTTCGATTATTAGAACATTCATTTTTTATTCACCATTATTCCCTCTAATGGTTAGATTACATAAAACCCTCTCTACGGTGCATTTTTTTGAAAAAAATTTTATCTTTTTTATCTTTTTAATATTTTTTGCAAAAAAATATTATAATTTTGTACAACTTGTTTTATATGACAAGCTGTCAGTTTCTTTACACTACATGTAGCAAATAAAACTGGCAAAATATAGGGAAATGATCAGTAACTGTAAACCTTTTTTTAAAACAATAGGAGGATTTTTCATGAAGAATATTTTTAAAAAAGGAACAACTTTGATTATGTCTTTGATCATGGCATTTGGAGTAATGTCCGGCGTACCGGTTATGGCAGCCGAAGCTCAGCCGTCAGAGGATACTTCTATCGAAAAAACTGACGCAGCAACTGAGTTTGAGATGGAAGTTCAGCCTGGAGAAAGCGTTGACCTTGGAGACGCAATATCAAGAGCAGCAACTGCTTATGAGGTTGATCAGACGTTTACGATGGGATCTTATCACAGAGGAGCAGATAGGTCCTACTCTGCTTCGCACCTGCGGTTTATGATTACCATCACTGATACCAATGGTAACCCAACTTCAAGCACTCTGAGTTTAGGTTTCCAGGATTATAATGGAAATTCCCGTGGATGGTTGCTTGATGCAGATGGCTCTACTTTTTCTCAAAACAACATGTCAATTGTATCCGGAAGAGTTTACTATTTTACTTACTATAACAATGGATCCACGAACTTAAGAGTTCATATGGTAATTGATGCATATTAAGGCTAAACCTCCAACAACTTAATTAGCCTTAATAAATAATCTTCTAAAAGCTAAATGAATTGTAAAAAGATAAAAGCATAACAATAACAAATAATATCTAGATCATTTTCCTATATTTAAAGGGCATAGAGAATCTTCTCTCTATGCCCTAATTCAATATTAGACTAATTGTTTCATCTTCTGAAACTTTAATAAATAAAGTTAAAATTCCAGATAAATTATATTTTCCATAGTAATATTCTAAGTGTAATTTATTATCTGATAATTTATAAGTATCATAATAATACACATTATTTTTATCATCCTTTAATAAAATACTTTCTGGCTCAAACATTATGTACTTATCAAATTTTTCAGTTAATTCTAAATCAACTACAAAAGTAGTTTCATTTAAATAGCTATCAACAGTTTTTATATATTCATTATTATTTAGACTTGTTTTATTAGTTAATTCACTATTTAATTTACCATTTAAAGTTATTTCAAACTCCCAATTACCACCTTTATAAAAATCCTTATCTTCATTATTTATTAAAACTTTTGAAATAGAAAAATATAAATTCTCTGATTTTGGAAATTCATTACTTGTAAATAAAATTGAATTAGAATAATAATTATCTTTAGTTAAATTTTCCTCTGAATTAACAAAATCATTTGCAATTGAACTTTCATCTATTTTTGGATCACTTACCTTTGCAATCAAATTTCCATTCTCATCACTAATCGTATACTCATAAATATTAATCTTACTAATATCATCATACCCAGGACAATCATATACAAACGAAATATCCAAAGTATTAGTACTCAATACGATATTATCTACTTTTATTCCTATATCATTATCATAGACAAAGTCCATATCTATATTATGAACAAATCCATTTTCTACTGCTGATTCAATACCTGGTGTAGAATTTGTAAATAGTGATACTATATAATTAATTGCAAATACTCCACCTGTGGCTAAAAGTCCAAAACAAATTAAAATTATAGCAACACGTTTTAAACTAAATGCTTTAGAAGGTTTAGAATGTTTTTTCTTACATCTGTCTAATCCGTCTCTTACAGCTTTATCAACATAAGGAGGAACTTCGGTATCTTTTTCGCAGAAATCAAAAATCATTTTTTCTAATTTCTTATCATCATTATTTGTCATACTCTACACCTCCTTTTCTAAATTCTTCCGCAATTTTCTTTTTACCACGTTGAAATCTACTTTTAATTGTATTTACGTTAATATTTAGAATTTTGGCAATCTCGGTTGTATCATATTTCAGATAAAAATAGAGCACAAAAACAATCTTTTCATCGTAGTTTAAACAATCAATTAACATTTCAAAATTTATCTTGCTTTCTACTTTATCTATTGAATTATCATAATAGTTTATATCACCAAAGGAAGTAGATTTTTCAATCAATTTTATATGTCTATTATTTGTTTTGTATATGTAATTACATTTATTGATTAAAATTCTGATAATCCAAGTTTGAAAATATTTATTTTCTTTTAACTTGTGTAGTTTTTTATAAGCACTAAAAATAGTTTCACTTATTGCATCATGAATATCATCTTCATTGTCTAATCTAGCTCTTGCAACTTTGTACAAAACTGGTTCAATTTCAGTAATTAACTTTTCATAGGCTTCTTCATCTTTGTGTTTGGCTTTTTCAACTAATTCTTCCATCTATTCTCCTTTCATTAGTACAAAGAAAAAGCATATGCTAAGCATATACTATTGAATCTTATAATTTTTTATTAACATTTCAAAATCTTTTAATAATTCACCACTTTTGTCTGCATTTATCTCGTTTTCATCTTCATATAAGCCTTCTAACAACTGATTTGGAGTAATTTTTAGTGCTCTACATAATTTTAAAAGTGTTATTGTATTTGGAATAGTTATACCTCTTTCAATTTTTGATATTGTATCTTTTGAAATATCTGCCATTTCAGCAGTCATTTCTTGATTTTTATTCCTATATAATTTTAGTTTTTCTGCTAATACACTCTTTAATTTATCTTCGTTTATATTCTCCATATGTTCATCCTCCAATTCATATTATAGGTTGAGTATATCAGTATATTATCCGATTTTACACAGCTTTTAATTCTAAATAGCAAGATAGATTAGTATTTTTTTACTACTTATTATGTAATGAATTGTAAACAAATATGAATTTATTTTATAAAGTAATTAAAAGATAAATTATTTAATTATATTAGCAATCTTATTATAACTTTTATTAATAATTTAATAAATAATTTTTTTCTAAAATTATAATTAATTATTTATCTAATTATAAGATTAACCTTTTTTACTTATTTTATTCCAATATACATATTTAAGTTTTATTTTGTATTACCTATTACCTTATAGTAATATATTATTTAAATAATTTTTTTAATTCCTCATCTAATTTATTAATACTTATAACTTTATTTTCAAAAGAATAATTATTTTCTTCAGCCTCTTCTGAAATTATATAAATCTTTTTATCTTCAGAAGTATAATTTTCTTCTAAATAATTCAAAATATCTTTACATGAAGAATCAATTATCATAATATCAAAACCATATTTGTCAATGCATCTTTTTGCAGTTGTTTCATTAGATGCTATATCTAAGGTTTTGAATTGTTTGTTATAAGCAAAAACCTTTTCAATTATCTCCCATATTTTTTCTTCGTCATATTCAACAATAACTATTGTGTCCATACTATCCTCCTAATTTTATATTTTGTCCTACATATGTTAGATTACAAAAAACGACATTTAGGGTGCAAAAATTTCAAAAAAATTTAATTTTTTTATAGCTTTTAAAAAAGCTTTATTTTTGCCACTTTCCAAAGATTTACAAAATTTATATTTTAAATTGATTTTTATTATTTTGTAATATATAATATAAACATCTTAATTTGAAAGGAGATCAAACTATGTTTAACAAAGAAAAATATCAAAAATGTATTGGACATTTAGTTTCACAAAAATTCACAGTTATATTTGTTTATTTATTAATCTTTGCAGCCATAGGTGCAGTAGTAGGAAGTATTTTTATGTTTGGACTTAATAGAAACGAATCTGCTTTATTTATTGGAATAGGTGTTGGACTAGTAATTGGATTAATAGTAGGAATATCTTCAGTTTGGAAAATCGATATGAAAATTCAAGAAGCTTATTGGAGAATTGATCTTTTATCAGAAATAAAAAAACAAAACTTTAAAGCTTCAAATAAATCTAAAAATACAGACAAGTTGGATGATTAAACTTTGCCTATACAAATATAAATTAATATATAAAAAGTCCCTCAGATCTTTTCTGAGGGACTTAAACTTTTATTTCTAAGATACGAACTTTGCTACTGAAACTAAATTTTATTCTTCTCCTTTTAACTGTTCAGCTCTATCTGAAGCAATTAAATTATCTATCATTTCATCTAAATCACCATTTAAGAAGTTATCAAATTGGTATGTACTAAAACCAATTCTATGATCTGTTATTCTTCCTTGTGGGTAATTATATGTTCTTATTTTTTCACTTCTGTCACCAGAACCTACTTGGCTTCTTCTTTCACTAGCTAATTCTTTATCTTGTTTTTCTTTTTCCATTTGATAAATTCTTGAACGAAGTAATCTCATTGCATATTCTCTATTTTGAGTTTGAGATCTTTCTGTTTGACATTCTGCAACTATACCTGTTGGTTCATGTATTAATCTAACTGCTGATGATGTTTTATTTACATGTTGTCCACCAGCACCAGAAGCTCTAAATACTTCCATTTTAATATCTGCTGGATTAAGGTCAACTTCTACATCTTCAACTTCAGGTAAAACTGCAACTGTAGCTGTTGAAGTATGAATTCTACCACTACTTTCTGTATCTGGAACTCTTTGTACTCTATGAACTCCACTCTCAAATTTAAATCTACTATATGCACCTTTTCCTGTAACCATAAAAGAAATTTCTTTATATCCACCAAGTTCTGTTTCATTAGCATTTAAAACTTCTATTTTAAAATGTTTTTTCTCAGCATACATTGAGTACATTCTAAATAAAGTTGCTGCAAATAAAGCTGCTTCTTCTCCTCCAGCACCACTTCTTATTTCACAAATAACGTTATTATCATCATTTGGGTCTTTTGGAATTAACAAAACTTTTAATTCTTCTTCCAAAACAGGAAGTTTATTTTTAGCTTTTAACATATCTTCTTCTGCTAAATCTTTAAGCTCTGGATCTGACATCATTTCTTTTGCTTCTTCCATTGCTTTTTCAGTTTGCTTATATTCTCTATATTTCATTACGACTTCTTCAATGCTGCTATGTTCTTTCATTAGTTTTTTCCATTCATTTTGATTTGAAATAACATTTGGATCACTAATCAACTTATTAAGCTCTTCATATCTCTTCTCAACATCTTCTAATTTTTGAAACATAAAATAAATCTCTTCTTTCTTTTAAAATAAACTCAACGCGTAATATTATATCACATTTAGCACTAACTTTCAAGCTCTATTAAGTTATATTTCAATTTGAGATTATCTAAAACATTTTTTTCTCTATCAGAACATGTAAAAATAATTACTTGTTTATCTTTATAATTTTTATATATAAATTCTAAGATATTTTTTAATCTTTCATCATCAAAATATACAAATGCTTCATCTAATATAATTGGCATATTCTCTTCTGCAATAGTTTTTAAACTACTAATTCTTAAAGCTAAATACATTTGGTCAATTGTTCCAATACTTAAATTTTCTACTGAAACATATCTTCCATCATCTATCTCAACTGTTAAACCTTCTGTATCACTAAATTTAATTTTATTATATTTTCCATTTGAAATATTACTAATCAAATTACATAATTCATTTGTAAATTCAGGGCTTAATGATTCTCTAATTTTTTCATAAGCAATTTCCATACACTCTTTTGCAATATTATAAGAATTATTTAATGAATTTAATTCTTTTTGCTCATCTAATGCATTTGATAAATTTTCTTCAACTTTAGCTAAATCATCTAATTTATCATTCATAACCTGTTTTTCAGTTTCTTTTGCATGTAATTTTAGTTTAAGTTCATTTATTCTTTCCTCTTTATTTTCAATTGCAACAGAGATTTCATCATAATTCATATTAAAAGCATTTTCTATAAAATCTTCACTTAAATCATTTATAAATTCCTGTTTTAAAATTTGATTTTGATTTTTGCTTTTTTCTCTTATATCTTGCTCTTTTGCAATTCTATCTTCTTGTCTTTCTTTTTTATTTTTATTCAAAATTTCAATTTCTTGATTAATTTTCTTTTCTAATTCTTCTAATTCATGAAGTTTACTATTTTTTTGTTTTTTAAATTTTGTTATTCCAATTACTGTTGCAACTATAATAACTACATCTATTAATCCAAAAGCTATTGGAATTGCTATAAATAATTTTAAAATAGCAGTTACTATTGCAATAATAGTACATAAAAATATAAATATATAATTTCTTAAGAAACTTTTCTTTTCTTTTTGAATTCTATATTTTGCTCCTTTGTCTACTTTTTCTTCTAATTCTTTAATCTTATCATCATAATCTTGCTCTAGGTTTTTATTAACATCAACCTCAGCATAATCAATCTTATTTTTTTCAAGAATATTTCTATATTTTTTAAATAAATCTAATTTTATATTTTCTTCTTTAATTGAATTCTCTAATTCTGTAAAATCATTTGAAGTTTGCTCAATTAAGTTTCTATAATTTTCTAGCTCATTTTTCTTTTTTGTTAATTCTTCTATTTTGTTATTTACAATATTTATAGGTTTTTGAGATGTTCTAGAAGTTCCAACTTCTTCATTTTGAAGTTTATTTATTTTGTCTAATGTTTTTTTAAAAGAAATATTTTCATCACCTGAAGAGACAAGATTACTTATTTTCTGTATAATTGTATTTTGACCTGCTTTACTCATTTTTATCTCATCTTGATATGTAATAACAGTATTTTTAAAAATATCTTCATCAATTCCAATTTGTTCATTTAAAAAATTAATTCCTGATGTTTTATCAATAACATATTCATTTGAAATATCTTTTAAATTTTTATCATAAATAATAGGATTTTTTTTCTTAAAATCTCTATAAATTTCATAGGTTTCACCATTATCTAATGTATATCTTATTTTTCCGGAAAAATCTTCTGTTTTCCATGGTTTAAATTTATCAAAATCAGAAATTGGTTTACCATTTTTGTTTTTTGATATTCCATATAACATGTTATTTATAAAATTTAAAGTTGTAGATTTACCAGCTTCATTTTTTCCATGAACAATATTTATTTTATCTTTAAAATCTATTTCTTTATCTTTTATTTTTCCATATCCATTTATTTTTAAATTATTAATTTTCAATATTTTTCTCCTTCTATTTTATTGCATATTTGAAATTCCAATTTCTATTGCTTTTTCTATTTCTTCTTTTGAATATTCTCCTTGGTCTAATTTTTTTAGAACCTCATTTACAAAAATTCCTTTTAAAGTATTTTCTTTTCTAAGCTCATCTAAATTGTAATTTAATGTTGTTAAATCTTTTATTTTAAGGACATTTGGCACTGTTACAAGCTTTAATATATCTCTTGTATTTATCTCAAAATTTCTTTTTCCAGTTAATACAATTTTATATAATTTATTATCATCTAATTTTAAATTATTTATATATTCAATTAAATCTTCTTTTGAATTAAAGTTTTCCACATTTTGTTCTAATTCTGTGAATTCTACGTCATCTAATTTAATAAATTTAAGTTCTATTTTTTTATTTTCTATATCGCCGAACTATCATACCATGCTCACCTAATTCATCAAATCCAAAGGAAACTAATGAACCTGGATAAACAATTTTTTGATTTTTCTTTTCGTTATAATATGGTTTATGAATATGACCAAGAGCAATATAATCCATATCTAGAGCTTCTAATTTACTCTCTAAAATCGGATTATATTCTTGATTTTCACTGCTTCCACCTGTTAAACTTGCATGCATTATTAAAATATTTGGTTTTCCATTTTCTAATTTTTTTATTTTAGATAAATCTACAGATTTACAATAAAAATCTGTAAATCCCATACCATAAATATTTGCATCTTCTGTTTGAATACATTCAAAATCTCCTTTAAAAATATGGACATTTGGAGAAAATTCAAAATCCATATAATATGAATTCTTTATATATGGATCATGATTTCCAGGTGAAATAAAGATATTTATATCTGGAATTTCTTTAAATAAATCATTTATATAAATTATGGTAGATTTTTTTACATACTCATTTTCATATAAATCTCCAGAAATAAACAAATATTTTATAGAATTTTCTTTTATATATTGAATTACTTTTTTAAAAACTTTTCTTTGTTCTAATCTTCTTATATCACTTAAAGATTCTCTACTTGCTAGACTCGTAAACGGCCTGTCTAAATGCAAATCTGCTATATGTACAAATTTCAATTTTTATTACCTCTTAGTAAATTTAGGTTTTTTAAAACTATATTTTATTGGCAAATTAACAAAGTTCAAAGCTTCACCTATAAACTTCTGATGTGTCTTATTATAAAACATACGTTTGTTTTTGTCAATACTAAAAAAATTATTTTTAAAAATTTTACATTTGACAAAATTTAAAAAGATGTATATACTATTTTAGTCTAAATTATATATATATAAATTATAATTATTAATAAAATTACATTATAATTAAGGCTTTTAACATAATTAATAATTATAGAAAAATCCCTCGATATTCTCTTTCGGTCGAGGGGTTTTTTTATACCAAAATATCATACAAGATGGAAAATAATTGAAACTGAATATTTCAAAAATTACTTTTTCTAAAAATGTGATATATTCTGTCGATTTCTTTTCTAAAAATGTGATTTTTAAGTGTTGAAATCTTTCTAAAAATGTGATAAACTTTTATCAGGAGGTAAATTATGGATAGATTAAAAAGAAAAATTGATGATTATCTTGTTAATTGGAAAAATAGTTCAAATAGACTTCCTCTAATAATTAAAGGCGCAAGACAAATTGGGAAAACTAATGCAATTAGAAATTTTGGAAAAAACAATTATAAAACATTTATTGAAATAAACTTTGCGCTTCAACCACAGTTTAAAACTATATTTGAAGAAGGTTTTGAAGTTGATAATATCATAAAAAATATAACTCTAAAAATGCCAGAACTTGAAATAAATATCTATAATACATTGATTTTTTTCGATGAAATGCAAGAATGTGTGAGTACAGCAACTTCATTAAAAGCCTTTAGAGAAGATGGAAGATATGATGTTATTTGCTCTGGGTCTTTAATGGGAATTAATTATAATGAAATTGAATCAAATAGCGTTGGAAATAAAGAAGATTATATAATGACATCTTTAGATTTTGAAGAGTTTTTATGGGCTAAAGGATATAATAATGAGCAAATCGATGATTTATATAATCACATGGTGGAACTAAAACCATTAAGCAATACTCAATATAGTGTCATGATGTCAAATTTTAAAGATTATATGATAGTTGGAGGAATGCCTGCAATAGTAAGCAGATATATTGAAAATAAAAATTTTAGTGGTATTTTAAAAATGCAACAACAAATATTATTAGACTATGAAGAAGATATAACAAAATATGCAGGTGGACTAGACAAAACAAAAATTTTAAATTGTTATAGAAAAATACCAGTATTTTTAGGAAATGAAAATAAGAAATTTCAAATATCTAAAATAGCTAGAGGAGCAAGAAACAGAGAATATGTTGGAGTTATCGAGTGGCTTGTTAATGCTGGAATTGTAAATATCTCTTATGCAATGGAACAACCTTCTCTCCCATTAAAAGGAAATTATAACCCTGATAATTATAGACTTTATTTTGCAGACACAGGACTATTAATAGGTTCGTTAGATGAAGAAGTTCAAGATGATTTAAGAAATAATGAAAATATGAATACTTATAAAGGGGCGTTATATGAAAATATTGTAAGTGATATGCTTGTAAAAGAAGGATATAATTTATATTTTTATAAAGATGACGGTAAAAAAATTGAAATGGATTTTATGCTAAGAGATAAAAATTCACTAATTCCTGTTGAAGTAAAAGCAAATGATAATGCAACAATTTCGCTTAATAATTTAATAAACAATAATTTATATAAAGATATAAAATATGGTATAAAATTATGTAACAAAAACATAGGATTTAACGGAAAATTCTATACTTTTCCTTATTTTCTAACATTTTTGCTTAAAAAATATCTTAAAGAAAAATAAAATTTTTAATAATTTTTAAATTAATTTCATGCTTTTTAGAAGTGAAAGCTTGAAATTTGAAAAGCCTTTCTTGACTTTGATTGTCAAGGAAGGCTTTTTTTATTTTGGTTTATTTTTTATTATTAGTCTTTTTTGTCTTTAGAGTTTTATTTGGAACTATTTCTGCTTTTCTTTCTTTTTGGTATTGTTCGTATAAGTATAATAGAACTACTAATCCTATCATTAATAGGTATGTTGTTATAATTAAGTATACGTTTCTGTTTATACCTGTTTCTACTGATGTTACTATTGTTGCTGTGTCTTCATTGTCTTTTTGAGTTGTCTCTGCATAGTTTGCAGGATTGCTTATGTCTGTTATTCTTGCAACGTTTTCACTTGTTCCAAAGTTTGTTTCTCCATTTACCCATTTTAATACTACTTCAAGCTCTTTGCTTTCTCCTGGTTGTAACTCTACTTGAGTTTCTAGACTGCTGTTTAAGTTTGTCCAGTATGTTGGGTTATTAGAAGATACCGTGTAGCCTGATGGTATTGAGTCTACTACTTTTGCTGTTCCTGAGATTTCTCCTGTATTGCTTACTACTATCTTATATTTTACTTCTAAGTTAGCTGAATCTATTTTCTTTCTGTGGATTTCAACTTTTGTATTCTTTCCATCTCCAACTCCTTCGCTTGAGCCATCTAATTTTATTTCTTCAATTGATTTATTTATACTTAAGTTGAAACTTTGTTTTTGATAGTAATAGATTACTGTGTCTCCTGCTTCTGTTAATTGGCCTGTTGTATTTGTTGTTGATCTTATGAAGTTGTAGTATGGTATATCTTTTTGTTCTGTTTCGTAGTTATCTCCTAC
>CALXLF010000013.1 GCA_944389125.1 uncultured Clostridia bacterium
TGTTACTTCTACGAAGTTATCTCCGACTTGTCTCTTTAATACAAGTGTTACATTATCAGGTCTTTTTCCTGCTTTATCATCGCTATCATTCCATATCTTTGTTACTGGAATACTTATCTTTTCTGTATTTTGTGTAAAGGTATTGGTTATTGTCATTCCACTTATTGATTTTATGTATGACTCTAAGCTTCCTTCATTTTCGCTTTCATCTACTGTATAACTAATTCTTTCTCCATCTGCTGTAAAAATTGGAACATCTTTAAATGTTATTACCCATTTATTTGAGTCTTCTACAGTTTGATTACTTGAAGAAATTACTTGCTCATTTGATGAACCATCATCACCTTTTAATATTACATTTATTGATGTTGGTCTTTTACTTGCACTATCATTGTTATCATTCCATACCTTTGTTACATTTATATCTTGTCTATTATATGTATAGTAATATGTTACTATTACTTCTTCTGTATTTAATGTTCCTATTGTATTACCACTATTTCTTAAAGTAACATAACCATCTATATCTGCAGGACTTGTTGAATAATTATCCCCTAATTTATATTTTATTTGTTCTCCATCTCTCTCATATGTTGTTATTTCATCTTGTTCTTTTAAAACTTTATTATCTTCATCTGTCTCTGGAGTATTATCTTCTTCTAAGTATTTAACAATAATTTTAGCATCTCTTACTACCAATCCTGCATTTACATTTTCTTCTAGTATTTCTGGACTTTGAATACCATTTAAGTTCTCTATTGTATAACTTTCTTTCTCGCCATTTGTTTCTTCAAACTTACTATTTATCTCTTTATTACTTCCTACATTTGCTGTAGTTAAAGTATATGTATCTTCTGTATATATTTTTACAAAGTACTCACCTTTTGGTAAATTTGTAAAACTATATTCTCCATTACTATTTGTTAATACATTTGGAACTATATTTCCATTTATATCTACTGCCTTGTTTCCATCTGATTTTAATAACTCAACTTCTATTCTATTTGCGTATGATTCTTCTTCATCTTTTATTCCATTTTCATTTGTGTCATACCAAATCATTCCGCTTATTTCTCTTTTAACAACAATATTCTCTACATTAGTTGATGTTATTACTTCTGTATATTTACTTGTTTGAGCTGTAGCCGAATTTTCATATATATCTCCTGGACGATTGTTGTTTGTTTGTAGAGTTATTTCCATCTCTAATCTTATATTTGGAGCTATTTCTCCTTTTAATGCAACTACTGTTACTGGTTCATTTATACTTGATCCTATTTCTTTTTCATTCCAAATTTCACTTACACCTATTTCTTCATCTTTTGGTGTTATATTTCTTGCATCAGGGCTTGTTGTTGTATATAACTTCAAATTGCTTGTATCTACTTGCTCTTCGTTTGCTGTTTGAATAACTTTTATATCTTTTACTGTATATGTTCCATTAAATGATGAACCTCTTCCATCACCATTATATGGTAAAATATCTAATAATTGAAAATCTTTTACACTTTCTTCTGTATTGTTTTTATATGAAATATTATATGTTATTGTCTGATTTTTTTCTATTATTGCCTTTTCTGTTTCTTTATATAATCTATGACTTGCTAAGTTAGTTACTGTAACTGTATTTGTAACTGTTCTATACTTTGGAGCTGAATTTCCTACTTTATCTTTATCTGCTGATATTACTGTTTGACTTGTATATTGAGTTCCATTTGCGGTTTCTTCATCTATATGTACTTTAAAATCAATTGTTCTTATACTTTTTCCTACTTTACAATCATATATTTCCCATACCAATGTTGATGTTCCATCTTCATTATTTGTTATATTTGGTTCTCTATAATCTGAACTTCCTGGTACATATTCTAATCCTTTAGGTAATGTTGTTGTTAATTTTACTGTTACTCCATCTATATCTTCGTTTCCACTTAATTGTGGTGCTATTCTATAATTTATTATGTTTTCATTTCTACCTATGTCAAAATTTGTTTTTCTTTGAGTGGCATCTTCATCCCAAGAAGTAAATCCTATTTTTTGTTCAGCTCCAACAATTAATATACTATCTCCATAATGCCATCCACCACCATGAGAACCTGTTTCCATTTGACCATTTCCATCATAACTTGTTTTTACATAATTTAAATTAGTTTGTGACCATACTGTTGACGGAAAATCTCTTCTATTTGTCGTTTTTAAATATGTTTGAGTTGTTCTATCTGGTGCATTTCCTTCATTATATAACCACATATCATTAACAGTTTGATAAACACTTCCTATTTGTGCAGTTTCCTTTATTTTCATAGGAATATTAATGCTATTACCAAATCCACTTCTTATACATCCACTTTGTGATTCTGCCATAACAGCAACACAAACATATCCATTTTCTTTTAATTCTTCTAATGTATCAAAATACACTAACTCTTCTGCTTTAGTTTGATTCATTTCCTGATCTGAATTCCAACCAGTTTTATCTTTTTTACCTGCATATAAAATATTAAATGACATATATCTAGTTTCCGCAGTGTAAGTAACACTATACTCTGCTCCATTAGAAAATTTAACCGGTTCCATTGCTTCATCATCAAATTTTATTAGTTCATCCATCCCATAAATCCAATTTTTTACAGAATTATTATAATTTGAACGAACTCCAGCATGTATTTCTATATTTGTATTAGGTCCTGTTACATCATCTCCTTCTCCCCAAGTTCCCAAATTCACATTATTAGTATTGAAATAATGTATTTCTTTTTCATAACTTCCTTGTGGATATGTAATATGATTTGCTCTTATTGTATTATTATCACTATTTACTTCTTTATTACATGTATCTCCTGCTACTGTATCTACTTTAAAATTATTTGCTTCTATATTTAAATAACACTGTGTATTTTCTTTTAAAGTTTCTTGATTAAGATTTACCTGCATATAAAACATTCCTATAGAAATAAATCCCATGTCATCTGTAAAAGCATATTCACTATCTGACTTATAAGTAGTACCCAAATTTCTATCTGGAAAAGTTCCATTAAATCCATAATTTGATATTGTTACATTAATTAATCCATTTCCATTATCAACTAATTTTAAGTTTCCGTTTTTATATACTGCCCTTCTTTTATCGCTATTTGAAGAAGCAGGTAATTTACAAAAAGCAAACCAAAAACTACTATTAAAATCAGTTAGACTATTTTCTATATCACCTAACACTTCACTATTTTCTACAGAATATTTATAATTATACAATTTCATATTTCCACTTGTTATATCTTCATAATTACTTTGGCCTATTACTGTTCTTTGTAAATCATAATTTAAATCAAATGTTAAATCTCCTTGTGGATATTCTACTCCTTTTAAACCTTTTGATACACTATCTCCTTGTAATAAAAATGATAAACTATACTTATATATTTTTACATCTCCATCTTTTGTTTTGGTTTCTGCTCCAGTATCATAATTATCTAATCTTATATCATATTTAGGCGCAGAGCTTACATATACACTTTCTACATTATCTACTGTACATTTTTCATTTTCTTCATTTCCTTCTAACCATACTTTTATTTCTGGTTTTATTTCTAATCCATTTTTTGCTCCTTCTAAACTTAATACTAGTGTTAAAGTTTGTTTTCCAGGTACAGTGATATTTTCTTCACCCATTTTATATTGAGCTGTAAATGTTCTTTTATCATCACTTAATTTTCCTGTGCCTTCTGTCCAGCTCATTGAATCTATATCCCACTTCATGTATGTACATTCTTCAGGTAATTTTGCTTCTATGTTTAAAATTCCACCATTTAAACTAGCTACATCAGAATCAGATTTCATTTGCATTGTTGATTCAACCGTCCAAATTACTTGATCAAATGAACGCACTATGTTATTATCCTCTGAACTGTCATTTCCCGGATTATCATCATTATCAAATGGTCCTGTTCCTGTTTTGGTTTGGATTATCTGTGATGAAGATACATATCCTTTATCCCCTATTGCATCTTCTTCAGCTAAAGTATCTATCCCAGATTCTACAGTATCTCCACTTCTAACACTTTGTGCAATTGCTCCAAATCCGTTTTTAATACTTTCTCTAACATTTGCATTTATTATTGCCAACACAAATAAGCCTACCAATACAATTATTTCTAGGATAATCACAATCTTTTTATTCTTTACTAGAGTTTTTCTATTTTTTTCGCCGCCTGTAAAGGTTACCTCTCTCTCTCTCTCTCTCTCTCTCTCTCTCTAGAGCGAAGCCAGTTTCAGGGCTAGAAATCTTATTTAGTTTTTCGTCTTGTTTCTTCTCTTTTTTGATCTTTGGTAATTTCATATATGCAGCCTCCTAAAATACCTTTTTTACCTCTCTTATATATTATATTAACTAGTATTTAATATAACATATTACATCTAGAAACTAAATGGCAAAAATTGCTATTTAAAGCTATTTTTAGGTTTTTGCCTTACGGAAACTAAATTCTAACCAAAAATTTTACATTTCATTATCTTTTGTGTTAATTTTTATTAAATACCTATCAAAGTTGCTTTTTTCTAATTTTATAAAAAGCAAAAGAAATGCCGATTTTTCAATAAAATTCGACATTTCTTAATTTTATAGTTATTTATTTTTAAATCAATATAACTCTAGATATCCCTAATAAAAACTATATTTTATTATTTCTTGTCATTAGGTAATTTTAGTTTTAGTGTTTTTCTTGAAGACATTTCACCTTTTCTTTCTTTTTGATATTGTTCATATAAGTATAATAGTACTACTAAGCCAATCATCAATAGATAAGTTGTTATAATTAAGTATACATTTCTGTTTATACCAGTTTCTACTGATGTTACTATTGTTGCTGTATCTTCATTATCTTCTGAAGTTGTCTCTGCATAATTTGCAGGATTGTTTATGTCTGTAATTCTTGCAATGTTTTCGCTTGTTCCAAAGTTTGACTCTCCATTTACCCATTTTAGGACTACTTCTAATTCTTTTGTTTCTCCAGGTTGTAACTCTACTTGAGTTTCTATGCTTCCGTTTGAGTTTGTCCAATATGTTGGATTGCTGTTTGAGACTGTGTAGCCTGATGGTATTACATCTACTACATTTGCTGTTCCTGGGATTTCTCCTGTGTTACTTAATACTATCTTGTATTTTACTTCTAGGTTAGCTGAATCTATTTTCTTTCTGTGGATTTCAACTTTACTTGTTTTTCCATCTCCAACTCCTTTGCTTGAGCCATCTAGTGTGATTTCTTCAATTGACTTGCTTATACTCAAGTTGAAGCTTTGTTTTTGATAATAGTAGATTACCGTGTCTCCTGCTTCTGTTAATTGGCCTGTTGTGTTTGATGTTGATCTTACAAAGTTATAATATGAGATATCTTTTAACTCTGTTTCATAGTTATCTCCTACGAAGCCTGTTATTGTGTATCCATATGTCTTATTCTCTCCAGTTTCCTGGTCAATATATGTTATTTCTTCAGCTGTATCAATATCAACATATTTTACTATTATATCTCCTGCTGGAATTCTTTCATAATAGTAAATTACAGTTATTACATCTTTTGTCATTGTTCCTGATTTATTTTCAGGTTCTGGTTCTGATGATTGATAATTTTTTATGGCTTTTCTATCAGTTGTATATTCGTCTCCTGCAAAACCTGTTATTTCATCATCTAATGCTAATTGTTTATCTGTGCCTTTTTCTAAGTATTTTACTATTACTGTTGCAGGTATCTTTTGATATACATAAACTACTGTTATTGTATCTTCTGTCATTGTTCCTGTAGCATTTTCTGTTACACTTACAAATTCATAATTTTCGAATTCTTTTTGTTCTGTTGTGTATATATCTCCTACTTTTCCATCTAGGATTACATCTTCTGTTAATTCATTTCCATCAATATCTTGATATTTTGCAATAACTTGAGCTGCTTTTCTTTGGTAATAGTAAGTTACTTCTTGGCTTTCTTCTGTAATTAGACCTTCTGTATTTGGAGTGCTATTTATAAAGTCATATGTTTCTATTTCTTTTTTACTTGTTGTATATTCATCTCCAACCTTACCACTTAATGTTATACTATCTGAGATTTCTTCTCCTGTATCAATATCAATATATTTTACTATTACATCTCCGTTAATATTTATTAATGTATTTGTACTATCTGTTGCTTGATCTTCTTGCTCAGTTTCATATAATCTTACTTTTCCTAGAATATTATTTGTAAAGCTATTTCCTGAGCCATCTAGGTCTATAAATACTACTGAGATATTTTTAGTAATGTTGATTGAATAATCTCCATTTACAAATGTATCTATATTATTTAGATCTTCTTCCCAAGTTATTGTCTTAGCTTCATCATCATATGTTCCACCGTCTAGACTTGAGTTTGTTGTGTCTATTCTGTAAGGTAATGTATCAGTTATGATTACTTTTCCATCTCCTATATATTCTTTTATAGTTGATGTAAAGTTTATCTCATAATTTACTGGTTCTGCAGAAGCTGTTACTTCTTCTGGGCCTGTTTTTGTTATTGAAGCATCTAGGTCAGCTTTAGTTAATTTATATGTATTTGTAAATCTGAATGATTTTACTGATGGGTCATCTGTACTTAACTCTGTTAGCCTTGCTGAATAGTATTGTAAATCTCCTAGATTCTTTTCAGATTCTGCTACTGAGTATGTTATTTCATTTCCTTTTTCATCATATTTATCTAAGCCATATAACTCATAGCTCCAATCATTTGCTTCATTTAACTCTACTTGAACATTATCTAAATCTCCACCAGATATTGTTACTATTATTCCATCTGGTCTATGTCCTTTTTGATTATCATTATCATCCCAGACTTTTTCTACTGTTAAAGTCTCTTTATAATCCTGTTTTACTGTTGCTGTATCTTTTGCTGTTTCTGTTAATTGTGACTCTCCTGGTTTACTTGAATGTTCTTCTGGATAGTAAACATTTATTGTTCCTACTACCGTATTAATTAAATCTTCAGCCATATTTTGTCCTGTATATACTAAGCTTATTGTCCTTTCAAAATCATAATTATATGTTCCATTTGTATATGTATCTATATTGTCTATTGTCTCTTCCCATGTTATTGTCTTATTAGTTGAATTATAGACTCCATTATCTAAATAAGATTTATCTAAATCAATCTCTGATGGTAATGTATCTACAATAGTAACTGTTGCACTTCCAATATAATTATCTATTTTGGCTGTATATTTTATATTATAAATAACTTCTTCGTTTTCTTCCTCTAATACTGGAACTTTTTCTTTATCTGTTTGACTTTTTGGTAATACTCTATAAATTGAAGCTGATTTATCCATAGTATTCGTTACTGTTGGTGTTATTAAACTATAGTAGTAATTTACATTTATTGTTTCTTCTGTCATCTTTCCAGAGTAATTTTCAGGTTGTTCATCTACACAACTATAATCACTTGGTACTTGACTTGATTTACTTGTTGTATAACTTTGACCTATTATTCCATCAATGGTCTCATCTGGTGCAAGCTTAATTGTTGTATAAGTATCAGTTTCTACATCATAGATATAATGATGTACTATTACCTCTGCTGGAATAGCTATTGAAGTTTCTTTTTCTGCTTCTTTTTCATCTGTTGTTACAGAAGTATCATCTTCAATTAACTCAATCTTTGAGTTAACTGTATTTTTCATACTTCCTGCCACTTCATTTATATCTCCATACAAGTAAACTATCTCAATCGATTTTGTAATTACTATATCTTTTGGAGTATCTGCCTCAAATGTATCTACATCAATTTCTTCTTCCCATGTAATTGTATTATTTTCTGAGTTATAAGTTCCATTATCTAATTTTGATTGTGAAATATCTATTGCATATGGAAGAGTATCAACTATAGTTACTTTTGCTTTTCCTTTAAAATCATCAACTGAAGCTGTAAATTTAACTTCATAATTAACAACTTGGTCTTTACTTACTACTTTATCTGTACCATTTTTAGCAACAGTGCTACTAACTTCTGGTGCTGGCTTCTCATATGGATTTTCTGTTTCATTTGTTTCTTTTCCGTCGACTGTTGCAACATTTATTATTGAGAAGTTGTCTTTTGCATATTCAACTTTTACTATAAAGCTTACTTCTTTTGTTTCTCCTTCTGCTATTGTTGGTATGCTCCAAGTGATTTCACTTCCTTCTTGTACTCCTCCATTGTTTATACTTACTAATTTTGTTCCACTTGGCACATTATCTTTTACTTCTATATTGCTTACACCAGTTGTTCCTGTATTTGTTACTCTTACTATATATTTAATTTCATCATTTGGAGCAACTTCATTTTCTGCTAAAGTACTTGCTTCATCATTTCTGATTACACTTGATACTTTCTCAGTTGTTAATACTGGTTTGGTTACTTCATTTGTATCTTGTCCATCTACAGTTCCAATATTTCTTATCTCTCCTGTAGCATCTTCATTTACTATTACATCAAAACTTAATCTTACAAATCCTTCTGATGTTGCTGATCCTGCTGGTATATTTAACTCTATTCCTTTTTCTAAATCTTCAGCTGTATATATAGTTAAATCTCTTTCTTGATAAGTTGATAATGTATTTACTTTTATTGACCCTTCTACAAATGTTGTTCCTTCTGGTATATTATCTTTAACAATTATATTTTTATCTAATCCACCGCTATTTTTAGCGATAATTAAGTAAGTTATTTTCTCTCCTGGAACTACATAATCTAAATTATTTTCTGTATATTGTGATTTTAAACTTATTATCTCTGCTTCTATATATTCATGTGTTATTTCATTAGTTCTTGTATCATTTACTGTTGCTACATTCTTTATTTCTGCTCCATCTTCTAAATCATTTACTGTTACTTTAAAGCTTACAGTAATTTTTTCAGATGCTCCTACAGGTACTCTTATTCCTGATACTAAATCACTTTCATCATAGCTTGTATCTCCATCATTTATCTTGATTGAGTTACTTACGAATGTTGTACCTTCTGGAACACTATCTTTTACTACTGCATCTACTTCAATTGTTCCTGAGTTATTTAAGCTTATTGTATAAGTTATCTCATCACCTTTTTTAACTTGTGCTCCATTTGCTGGATTTGATGTCTTTTCAAATGTTAAGTTTGATTTATTTACTACTACTGTTGTTTCATTTGTTGGTTTTCCATCTACAATTGCTGTGTTACTTAATTCTTTTAAGTATGTTCCATCTGGTAATGTGTTTACTGTTACTTCGAAGCTTACAGTAGTTTGTGATGTTTTATCTACATTTACTGTTATTCCACTATTTAAATCACTTTCAGAGTATCCACTTTCGGTATTGTTAATTTTAATTGAACCTTCTACAAAACTTGTACCTTCTGGTATACTATCTTGAACAATTACATCCTTTGCAACTCCACCGCTGTTCTTTACTGTTATTGTATAAGTGATTTTTTCACCTTCTACTACATAACTTAAACCATTCTCTGTAGTAAATGATTTACTTTGACTTATTACTGGCCCATTATATGTATTTGTTATATTTGTTCCATTTACTGCTAAAGTATAATAATCTAAATCTCCATCATTTACTTCTGCTTCTCCTGCTGTATAAATTATCTTCTTTCCATTTGAATCATATTTATCTAATCCTGTAAATGTATGTTTCCATCCTTCTGCTTCTGTTACTGTATAACTATCTACTACTTGGTTTCCATTTTTCACTTGTAATACCACACTAGTTGGTATTGCATAAATATTATTTGTATGATCCCATGTCTTTGTTATCTCTACATCTTCTTTAAATTCTGTTTCTGTAGTTACTGTTACTTCTTCTGTATCTTCTTGTTCTTTTATTTCATCTAGTAAAATCGTTGCTTGTGCCTTATTTTCAAATGTTGTTTTACTATAATCCATATTTTTATATACTACTGTTATATTTTTGCTTATATTTATACTTCTTGTTCCATTAGTATATGTATCTATATCTGAAATACTTTCTACCCAAGTTATTGTCTTATTTCTTTCATCATATGTTCCGCCATCTAAGTTAGATTTTTCAGTATTTATATCATATGGTAACTCATCTACTATTGTAACTGTTGCGTTTCCTACATATTTCTCGATTGTTGCTGTATATCCTATTGTATATTGTACTTCTTGAGTTTCCTCAGTTATCTTCTCTGTTCCATCTTTTCTTATACTGCTTTCTATTCCTGGATCTGGCCTTTTATATGGTGTTTCTGTTTCATTTGTTTCTTCGTCATCTACTGTTGCAACATTTGTTATTGTAAAATCATTGTTTGAATATTCTACTGTTACTTCAAAGCTTATTGTTGCACTTGAAGAAATTCCTAAGTTTACTGTTATTCCGCTATTCAAATCATTTTCTGTATATTCTGTATCTTCATCATTTACTTTTATTGAATTTTCTACAAATCTTGTACCTTCTGGTGCTGTATCTTGAACAGTCACATTTTTCGCTAAACTTCCATCATTTCTTACTGTAATTGTATATTTAATCTTCTCTCCTGGAACTACATAATCTAATCCATTTTCTGTAGTTTGTGTTTTGCTACTTGAGATTATTGGTTCTGTATATTTATGTGTTACTTCATTTGTTGATACTTCATTTACTGTTGCTACATTTTTTATCTCTGCTCCATCTTCTAAGTCACCAACTTTTACTTTAAAGCTTACAGTAACTTTTCCTGATACTTCTACAGGTACTCTTATTCCTGATACTAAATCACTTTCATCATAACTTGTATTTTCATCATTTACCTTGATTGAGCCTTCTACAAAGCTTGTACCTTCTGGAACATTATCTTTTACTACAGCATCTACTTCAATTGTTCCTGAGTTATTTAAACTTATTGTATAAGTTATCTCATCATCTTTTTTTACTTGACTTCCGCTCACTGGATTTGATGTCTTTTCAAATGTTAAGTTTGATTTATTTACTACTGTTGTTGTTTCATTTGTAGGTTTTCCATCAACAATAGCTGTATTCTTTAATTCTTTTAAGTATGTTCCATTTGGTAATACATTTACTGTTACTTCAAAAGTAACTTTTGTCTCTGAATTTGCTCCTACATTTACTGTAATTCCATTATTTAAATTACTTTCTGTATATGATGTTCCTGAATTATCTACTTTTACTGAATTACTTACAAAAGTTGTTCCTTCTGGAATTGTATCAGATACTACTACATCTTTTGCAACTCCTCCTTCATTTTTAACAGTTACTGTATATGTTATCTTTTCTCCTTCTACTACATAACTTAATCCATTTTCTGTTGAAACAGATTTACTTTGACTTATTACTGGTCCATTATATGTATTTGTTATGTTTGTTCCATCTACTGTTGCTTTATAATAATTTAAATTTCCTGCTGTTACTTCTGCCTCTCCTGCTGTATAAGTTATTTCATTTCCAGCTTCATCATATTTATCAAGTCCTGTAAATGTATAACTCCATACATTTGGATTACCAGAAGTAGCATTTGCGTTTGTTATAGTTTGTGTTCTTACTACTTTGTCTCCATTTTTAACTTGTAATATTATACTATCTGGTATTGTATAAATATTATTTGTATGATCCCAAGTTTTTGTTACTGTTACATCTACTTTAAATTCTGTAGTTGTTGTAACTGTTACCTCTTCTGTATCTTCTTGTTTATCTAATTCTTCAAACCAAATCGTTCCTTGAGCTTTATTATCAAAACTGCTCTTTGTTACATCTAAGTTTGTATATACAACTGTTATATTTTTACTTATATCTATATCTCTTGCTCCATTTGTATATGTATCGATATCTTCAATTGTTTCAACCCAAGTTATTGTCTGAGCTTCCTCATCATAACTTCCTCCATCTAAGTTTGATTTTTGTACATCTATCTTATATGGCAATTCATCTACTATTGTAACCCTTGCGTCTCCATAGTAATCATCTACATTTGCATGATATTTTATTGTATAGCTTACATTTTCATCTTTTGATGTTATTTTCTCTGTTCCTGTTTTTTCTATATTATCAGTTACAATTGCATCTTTTAAATTATAATATAGATTTATTACATTCTTACCTGTTCCTAAAACTAAAGTTTCTTTATCTGCACTATCATAATTATATTTCTCTATATCTATTACTTCATTTGATGAATTAATTATAGTATTTATTGGAATATTTGTATCTGTTTTAGAAGTATGTATTTGCTCTCCTGTTTTTTTATCCAAATAATTTACTGTATAACTTGCAGTTGTTGGCGCTAATTCAGGTGAATCTACATCTATAGTTTCATTACCATTTAATACTGCTTTTCCAAGGTTTGTATCTTCAAATCCTTCAAAATATTCTATTGAGTCTTGTCTTAATTTTACTTTTATTTGTATTGTTACTTCATCACCGCATACATAATTTTCATCATAAAACAATACATTTTGTCCATTTACTACTAATTGCTTACTATCAGAACCTCCTGTAACTTGTGCATCTAATATTTCATAGTAATCTTGTACTGTATCTGCAATAGTACAGTTTGTAATAATCTGAACTCCTGCTTCTTCAAAGTCTTTATCATAGCTATAATCTGCCGCATATTTTTTGTCTGTATAAGGTAAATTTAATGCAGTATTATAACTTGTAGTTGTATTCTTCTTTTCTTCCCATGTTTTAAGACTTTCCTCACTTAAAACTAAATCAGCTTCTCCATAATTTTCTGGATTTAGTATTCCTATCATAATATTCATAATATTTGAATCATATGTTGATGAAGTAAGATATCTAACAGTTAGTTGAGGATTGTCATCTTGTTGAGAATACTGAGACATTGAAAAATATCTATCTCCATAATTTTCTTCAATAAAATTAAAATATTTTTCTGTTGCATAATCAATTCCCCAAAGTCCATCAAGGCCATAAAATTCACCTTCTGCAAGATAAAATGAATCTGTTGAAACATAAATTGCAGTAGGATTATTTATTAAATTTTCCTCACTTATATATTCATCTCCCATATTTCCAAATAAATATTTTTCTATTGCTGGTGGAATACTGTTTATTGCATGAGGGAAAGTTATTCCAGCCTCTTTGGTTTCTCTTATATATGTTCTAATTTCTTCTTCTGTTGAATCAGGATAAAACGTGTGAACATTAGTTATACCAGATTCTCCGCTGCCGTTAAGTGCAATAAAATCAACTTTATCATAATATTTTGTTAATGTAGTAATATTTTTTACTAATATATCTTCTGTTAATCTATGTTGATAACACATTGTTGCAACATATAGTGCTGATGTATTCTCTAACTCTTCATATTGTGCTCCTTTTAATGTAATTAATGCCTCTCCATTTTCTTTATCTGTCCATTCAGCAGTTTTTATTAAATAACTTCCATCATCTGCTACTGTTTCTTGATAATTTTTTTGATATTCATCATCTTTATCTTCATCTGTTAATTCAGTTGTTTTCTTATATTCATTTATAGCTAATTTTGGCGATTCCACAAATAATTCATTTAAATTACAACTTAGCCATGCATTTCCAACATTAGTATCTTCAAATCCATCTAAATTTGAAATCATATTTTGTTTTAATTTTACTTTTATTTGTATTGTTACTTCATCACCACATATATAATTTGGATCTGTAACTGTAACTTTTTGTCCATCAACTCTGCTTTGTATAGTTGAAGAGTTACTTAAAGCAGTTACATCTGTTATTTCAAAATAATCTTGTACTGTATCTTCTACAGTGAGATTTGTTATAATTTGAACCCCGGCTTCTTCAAAATCTTTATCATAACTATAATCCGCTGCATATTTCTTATCCTGAATTGGAAAATAGACAGCATCACTACCCCAAGTATCATTCCATTTTTGAATAGTTTCAGAACTAAAAACATTGTCTGCTTCTCCATAATTTTCAGGATTAAGAATACCTATTAAAACATTTAATCTTTCAGCATCATATTTATTATCAGGGTATCTTACACCTAAACATGGTAATTCATCTTGGCTTGAATATTGAGACATACTAAAATATCTATTTCCATAATATTCTGACATAAAATCAAAATATTTTTGAGTTCCATATTCTACTCCCCAACCTTCATTACTATTTGGATCCCATGCCCAGGTATACTGCTCTGCAATTAATAATGAATCAGTAGAAACATAAATTGCTGTTGGATCATTTATTAAATTACCTTCACTTATATACTCATCTCCAGCATTTCCAAATAAATAGTTTTGAACAGCATATGGAATACTATATACAAAATGAGGATATCCAAAACCTGCATTTTTAGTTTCACTTATATAAGTTCTAATTTCATCTTCAGTTGATGCTGAAGTAAAAGTAACACAATCTGCAACTCCAGCTTCCTTATGATTATTAATTGCAATAAAATCTACTTTATCATAATATTTTGTTAATATCTCTATATTTCTTACCAATATATCTTCTGTTAATCCATGTGCATAACATAAAGTCGCAACATACAAAGCGCTTGTATTTTCTAATTCCTGATTTGAAGCTCCTTTAATAGTAATTAATGCTTCACCATTTTCCTTGTCTGTCCATTCTGCACTTTTAGTTAAATAACTACCATCATCTAATGTTGCTTCTTGATAATTCTTTTGGTATTCATCAAATATATCTGTACTATTTAATTCAGAGGTTTTCTTGTATCCATCGATAGCTGAATTTGCATTTAACTCTTCTGTTTCTGAGAAAAGACTTATTCCCATTCTATTTGCAAGCGTCGCTACTTTTTCTTTTATACTATTTCCTACACCTGTGTTAAAAAACAACGCAAACAATCCTACCAATACTACTATTGCTAGGATAATCACAAATATTTTATTCTTTGCTAGGGTTTTTCTTTCTTTTTCTCCGCTCGGAAAAGTTACTCTCTAGAGCAGAGCTGATTTCAGGGTTAGAAATCTTATTTAGTTTCTTGTCTTGTTTCTTCTCTTTTTTGATCTTTGGTAATTTCATATTTGCAGCCTCCTAAAATACCTCTTCCTTCTCTATTTATTTAATATTATATATAACATATTTAATTTTAGAAATAAATGTCAAAATCTGCTATTTGAGGCTGTTTGGAAGCTTTTACCTTACGGAAGCTAAATTCTATCTAAAATTTTACATTTTCATATCTTTTTCATTTAATTTCTATAAAATCCACAAAATTTCCACATAATTAGATTTTACCAAAAATAAAAAATTACTGATTTATAAACAAAAATCAATATTTTAAATATATTCTTTTCAACTATTTTATAAAAAAAGCTAACAGGCTCGCATTTTCCCTAATTTCAAAGACAAACATAAAAATATGGACAAGAGAACCGTCCCCTTGTCCATATTTTTACATTATCTCTGTTAGGTATTCATGTATTCTAATAACTAACTCATCATGTGCCTCTTCTAATGTTAGGCCTTCTAATTGTGCTCCTGCTAGAGTTATGTGGCCTCCGCCTCCTAGTTTTTCTAGGATAACTTGAACATTTATATCTCCTATTGAACGACCACTTATGAATATTTTATCTCCTACTTTTCCCATAACAAATGATGCTGTAATATTACTAATTGTTAAAAGCTCATCTGCTGCTTTAGCACAAATTAGGTTTGTATTTTCATCTTCTTTTTCACAAACTGAAATAGCTATGCTATCTTCTATGATTTCAGCTTTCTTAACTATATCTGCTATCTCATTATAGCTTTCTAAATCTGCTTGGAACCATTTCTTTACTTTTATAATATCTACACCATATTTTCTAAGATAAGCTGCGGCTTCAAATGTTCTAACACCTGTTTTAAAAGTAAAGTTTTTGGTATCTACCATAATTCCACCATATAAGCTCTCTGCTTCAATTAAGCTTAAAGTTACATCATCTTTTGCATATTGAATTAATTCTGTAACTAACTCTGCAGTAGATGAAGCATATACTTCATGGAATGAAATCTCTACATCTTCAATAAAGTCTGGACTCTTTCTATGATGATCTATAATTATTTTTCTCTTTGCTGCACTTAAAATACTTGGAAATTCTACATAGCTTGTTTTATGAGTATCAACTATTATAAGCAAAGTATTATTTGAAATAAGCTTAATAGCCTCTTCTTCCGTAACTATTGTATCTTTATATTCTTGAATAGAATTTAACTCTTCCCAGAATTTTCCTAATGAATCTCCAACTGGTTCTGTAACTATATTACATTCTTTATCTAATGATTTTGCTAATCTATACATTCCCAGAGCAGAACCTACTGCATCAATATCAATGTTTTTATGACCCATTATAATTATATTATCTGAATCTGAAATACATCTTGCAATAGCTTTTGCCATATTTCTAGCTTTAACTTTAGTTCTTTTTTCAGTTTCTAAAGTTTTACCACCATAGAATTTATATTTTCCATCTTTTCTAACAGCTGCCTGATCTCCTCCACGTCCTAGAACCATATCCATTGTAGCTAAAGCATTTCTATATTTTTCATAAATTGTTTTTCCATCTGATGTTAATGCTATACTAAGAGTTACAGGAATCTTTGAACTAGTTTCTAAAGATTTTACTTTATCTAGAATATTAAATTTATCATTTTCCATCTTAGATAAATACTGTTTTTCAAAGATATATATAAATAGATTTCTATCATTTTTTACTATTAAGCCACCAGTTTCAGCTGCCCAATCCATTATAGATTTTTCAACTTTAGCAAGCAATTCTAATTTTTCTTCTGGTAAAGCTTTTTGAATAACATCATCATATCCATCAATTGTAGCAATTCCAACACATGTAGCTTCATTATCATATTTATTTAAAAGGTCAATATACTCAGTATAATCAAGAAAATAAAGAATAAGCATATATTCTTTTTTCTTTTTTCTTTCTCTTCTTCTAATATTTGCAATTGTTCCTTTTATTTTATATGATTTTCCGTTAATATTTAAATTTTTATTAAATTCTTGTGCATGATTATTTTCAATATCTAATTTAATTTCTTTAACAATTAGATTTAAATAAGTATTTATATCAACATTGCTAAAACTCTCAGTAAATTTTTTACTCCTCCAAATAATACTTCCATCTGTTTCAATAATAACAAGTGGAATTGGTGAATTAACCAAAGTACTTTTTCCCGCAGTACTTACATCCATTGTTATCTCTTCAATATGATTAACAATCTCATTTTTCTTTCTACCATTTTCTAATAATGTATAAATTGAAACAACTATAATCAAAATTATAGATGGTAAAATCCAATGCCAATCATATACACATAATACTATACACAATAAAACAATAATAACTAAATATATTCTTACTTTAGCTATTATCTTCTCTATAAAATTACCATTCGAATCGGACATAAAATCTCCCTTTTTTATTTAAATTAAAAAGCTCTTAAAGTTTTTATATTATTACGCAAAATTAACATAATAATTATATTACTATACTACCAAAAAGTCAAATTTCAAGCAATTTTATTAATCTTTTACATTAATTGTGTATGATGTTGTTTTTCCACTAATCTCATCTGTAACTATAATACTTACTGATCCTTCAGATACACCTGTTACTATTCCATTTGTATCAACTGTTGCAATTGACTCATCTGATGAAGCATATGTAACATTTACTGTTGCATTCTTTGGTGTAGTTGTATAAGAGATTTGAGTTTGTTCTCCTATATCTATTGTTTTATATTCTGAAGAAACAACAAGTTTTGTTGCTAATTCAACAACATTAATTGTAATTTCACTTTGAATATCATATTCTGTACTAATAGCAGTAATAGTTGTAACACCCTCTTCTAATGCAGTAACAGTATTACCTTCTACAGAAACTACATCTTCATCTGAAACTACTAACTCATAACCATCTGTCACATCATTTCCGTCAATAGTAACATAAAGCTCTGTTTGCCCATCATCTTCTGATAAATAATAATCATCTGCCACAAGTTGAATTGTATGAGTCTCTTCTACTTCTACCTCAGAAATAGGAATTAATCTAAATCCAAAAATTTTTCCTTTTCCTAATATTATAATAAGTGTTATTATTACTGTTATTATAAATATAATTAATGTTATTATAAATTTTCTATTTAATTTTTCTTCACTATTTTTATACTTCATTTATTTCAAATCCCTTTCTATAAAAAAGATGTAAATTCATTTAATATTAAATATTATATCATAAGCACCTTTCAAGGTAAAGCAAAGTTGATGGTTTTATTAAATAATTTGCAATAACTAAAACGATTTAGGAGTTATATAATATTTATGCAATGAAGCGACGAATGCGACAGAGTATTTGCTATAAATTCTTAATTTAATTGAAGTGAAAAGCCGGCGCCCCGTCGACGGAAAGTTTCGCTTTAATTAAATTTAGAAGTTGTGCAAATACGTCGGAAGCCGAGGAGTGAAATGAAATAAATATTATATAACTCCTAAATCTAGGCAGTACACAAAAACAAGAACCACACCAAACAATGGCAAAAAAACTATTTTATGTCTTCATACATAACATAATACTGAGCATCTTCCCTCTTATCAAGTACATTTTGCATATCATCTGGCAATTCAGAAGTCCAATATAAGTTTCCATCAACATCTTGTGATACAAGATAATTGCTAGATGGTAAAACATCTTTTATTGAATATAACCATTTATAATAATCTGATAATTTTAATCCCATCTTATTTAAAACACTTGTAAGCAACATATCTGAACTCATATAATCCCAATTTTCTACATCACCTAAATCAAAATTAGCAAGTATTAAACATTGTGTATTATATTTTCTATATGTATCTACTAACTCATCTCCTGTATTAAAATATGATAAAAGATTTAATGTATCTTCATTTTTTTGTGCATTATATAAATATGGTAGATGATCACCTAAAAATATTAATATTGTTGGCTCATCTAAAGTTTGTATATAATCATACATTCTTCCGAAGTTGTATATCTGCATCATAAATTCCTTGTGCATAAGATAACAATATATTATTATAATCTTCGCTTAAATCACTTGATTTTATACTAATATCATAATTATCATATTTTCCTAATTCATAAGTTTGATGACTTTGAATAGTGCAGTTCATATAAAATAATTTTTGACCATATTCTTTTTCATTAAATGCTTTAATAGTTTCATCCATTAAATATTCATCAGAAGTATAATATCCCTTGTATTCTGATTCAACGTCTTTTTCTTCATATTCATCTACGCCTAAATTTTCATATACTTTTTTAGACAAATAATAATCTTTTCCAAAAACTACTTTCGTATAATATCCATTATTATTTAACTCTTTTATTAATGATAACCTATTTCTAGAGTCTAATGTCTTATAAAAAGACATAAATGGGACATATGATTTTGAATAATAGTCTAGAGTATTACCTGTTAAAAGTTGAAATTCTATATTTGAAGATGTTCCGCCATAAGCTGGGCTTATCATATTTATAAATATTCCTTTATCTTTTAAAGAATTAAAATTAGGAGTAACATCTTTATCAAAAGTTATATCATCTTCTAAAAGGCTTACATCAAAAAAGCTTTCTGAAAAAGTGAGTATAATATTTGCTTTTTCCCAATTTGTATCATCTGTTGTTTCTGCTTCAGTAGAAATCATTTTTTCTACTTCTTCTTTATTATAGTTATCTGGCTCATAGATTTTATCTTCTAGGTAAATTCTATACATTCCGCCAAGCATGCTATCTTCTATATAATATTCAATATTTAAAGTATTAATATGAACACTATTAGAATAATATATATTTTTAAGTATAAAATTTCTTAGAAATTTAGGAGGATTAAACAAAATTATTAGCATTACAAGAGGTATTAATGAAAATAAAATCCTCTTCTTAAACCCAATTTCAAAAGAAAAATTATATTTATTAACTAACTTAATATAAATTATCATGCAAACAGCAAGTACCAAAAATCTTGGTAAGAAATAAAGAATTACAATCAAAAAACTTTCTTTAACAATTCCAACTATACTTGACAGATTAAAAATATATGCAAAATCTGCAATAGTAAACGGCTCTGTAGTATAGAAAAACCTAAAAGTATTTATAATAAGAGCAATAAATAATATTACAAACTGAATAATTACGCTTCTTTTAGTAGTTCCTGTAACTAGTGTTAAAAAAATATGAACTAAAAATAACATAAAAAGTGTAAGTAAAATTGGTTTAATTTTTATTTCATAAAATATTCCAACTGATAAATCTAAAAAAATAATCATAAAAGTAAGTATTATAATTGGAAATGTTGCAAAAAGCATATCTTTTATTGTTTTATCTCTAGTTCTTTTTTCTAAATCATATTCAGAATCTTTATTATTATCTTGTTTTATATCTTTATTCATTTTTCTCTCCAAAATTTAACATATAAAAATTATACCATAAATTCTTTTTTATTCAATACAGAAAGTAGTATGATTAAATAAAAAAGCCAAGACAGAAAAATTTTTAATTTTCCATCTTGGTTTTTATTTTAATTATATGTTAAAGTTTATTATTCTTTAGCATTATCAGTTGAATCAGCTGAAGCGCTAACTGTTACTTTTGCTTCTGTTTTTAAATCTGCTACATCTTCAGTATTAATTTTTATGTCTTGATATTTCTTAAGACCAGTTCCAGCTGGAATTAATTTACCAATTATAACATTTTCTTTAATACCAATTAAGTTATCAACTTTTCCTTTAATAGCTGCATCTGTTAATACTTTAGTTGTCTCTTGGAATGATGCTGCTGATAAGAAGCTTTCAGTTGCAAGAGAAGCTTTAGTAATTCCAAGTAAGATTCTCTTTCCTTTGGCAGGTTTCTTACCTTGTGCTATTAACTCTTTATTTACATTTTCAAATTCAACTATATCAACTAAAGATGCAATATAGAATGGGCTATCTCCAACATCTTCTATTCTAACTTTTCTTAACATTTGTCTTGTAATAACTTCAATGTGTTTATCGTTTATATCAACACCTTGGTTTCTATAAACTTTTTGAACTTCAGAGATTATATATCTATAAACTCCTTCAGGTCCTTTAATTGCTAATAATTCATTTGGATTTACACTACCTTCAGTTAATTGGTCACCAGCTTCAACTGTGT
Organism: uncultured Clostridia bacterium; assembly: GCA_944389125.1. Classification (GTDB taxonomy): domain Bacteria; phylum Bacillota; class Clostridia; order TANB77; family CAG-508; genus Scatovivens. The sequence goes on from CALXLF010000013.1 coordinate 21,163, forward strand.
CTCCATCTTTAACTCTAAGTTTTGATCCAAAGCTTACAACATAAGTTTTACTATTATCATTTGAAGTAACTGTAACTTCTTTTCTCTTCTTAGAATCATTTATAGAAACTGTTCCACCGATTTCAGTAATTGTAGCTAAACCTTTTGGATTTCTAGCTTCAAATAACTCTTCAACCCTAGGAAGACCTTGCGTAATATCTCCTCCGGCAACACCACCACTATGGAATGTTCTCATAGTAAGCTGTGTACCTGGCTCACCAATACTTTGTGCAGCTATAATACCAACTGATTCACCAATATTAACTTTTTCTCTTGTAGCTAATCCCATACCATAGCATTTTCTACAAGCACCATGTTTACATTTACATCCAAGTACTGAACGAACATAAACTTGTTTTATTCCTCTTTCAACTATATGACTTGCAATTTTATCAGTAATCATTGTTTCTGAATCTACTAAAACTTCTCCTGTTTCAGGATCTTTTAAGTCTTCAACAACAAATCTACCAACTAATCTTTCTTCTAATTTCTCTAATACTTGATTTCCATCTTTAATATCTTCAACTAAGATACCTTCTTTAGTTCCACAATCTTCTTCTCTAATAACTATATCTTGTGAAACATCAACAAGTCTTCTTGTTAAATATCCAGAGTCTGCTGTTCTTAAGGCAGTATCTGTTAAACCTTTTCTAGCACCATGTGAAGATACGAAATATTCCAATGTATCCAAACCTTCACGGAAACAAGATTTAACCGGTATCTCAACAGCTTTACCAGATGTATCAGCCATAAGTCCACGCATACCAGCAATTTGTCTTAACTGGTTCATATTACCTCTGGCACCAGATTGAGCCATCATGTATATTGGGTTTAATTCATCAAAGTTATTTTTCATAGCTTCAGTAACATCATCTGTAGCTTTTTCCCAAACTTTTATAACTTCATTATATCTATCTTCTTCAGTTAATAAACCTCTTGAATAACTCTTCAAGATACTTTCAACTTTCTTATCAGCTTCTGCTAAAATTTCCTTTTTAGCTGGTGGTACAGAAACATCAGAAACAGAAACTGTGATAGCAGCTCTTGTTGAATATTTATAACCTGTAGCTTTGATATAATCTAAAACTTCTGCTGCTACTGATAAACCATGAACATTTATAACTTTAGCAACGATTTTTCCTAAGTTTTTCTTCATAACCAAGAAATCAATTTCTAAATCAAATTCTTTTTCAGGATCTGTTCTATCAACAAATCCTAAATCTTGAGGAATTCCTTGGTTATAAATTAATCTACCAACTGTTGTTGTAATTGTTTTATGTCTTACTGTTCCATCTGGATCTGTTTTGAAACGTCTTATTTTTACCATTGAGTGTAGACCAACATCACCATTTTGATATGCCATTAAAGCTTCATCTTCATCTTTAAAGTACATACCTTCACCTTTTTCACCATCAATTTGAACAGTTAAGTAATAAGCACCTAAAATCATATCCTGTGTTGGAACTGTAACTGGGTTACCATCTTGAGGTTTTAAAAGGTTGTTTACAGAAAGCATTAAATATCTTGCTTCTGCTTGTGCTTCAGGTGTTAAAGGTACGTGAACAGCCATCTGGTCACCATCGAAGTCAGCGTTAAATGCTGTACAAACTAATGGGTGAAGTTTGATTGCTCTACCTTCAACTAATACTGGTTGGAATGCTTGAATACCAAGTCTATGAAGAGTTGGAGCACGGTTAAGCATTACTGGGTGATCTTGAATAACTTCTTCTAGAATATCCCATACTTCTGGTCTTAATTTTTCAACCATTCTTTTAGCATTTTTGATATTATGTGCAATTCCTCTTGCAACTAATTCTTTCATAACAAATGGTTTAAATAATTCAACAGCCATTTCTTTTGGAAGTCCACATTGATAAATCTTAAGCTCTGGACCAACTACTATAACAGAACGTCCTGAGTAGTCAACCCTTTTACCTAATAAGTTTTGACGGAAACGACCTTGTTTTCCTTTAAGCATATCTGATAAAGATTTTAAAGGTCTATTTCCAGCACCTGTAACTGGTCTTCCACGTCTTGAGTTATCAATTAAAGCATCAACTGATTCTTGAAGCATTCTCTTTTCATTTCTAACAATGATTTCTGGAGCACCAAGTTCTAGTAATCTCTTTAATCTGTTATTTCTGTTAATAACTCTTCTATATAAATCATTTAAATCTGATGTTGCAAATCTACCACCATCTAATTGAACCATTGGTCTTAAATCTGGTGGGATTACTGGTACAACATTCATTATCATCCATTCTGGTTTATTTCCAGAAATTCTGAAACTTTCAATTGTATCTAATCTTTTAATAATTTTTGCTTTTCTTTGTTCACTGCATTTTTCTAATTCTTTTTTAAGTGATGCAGATAATTTTTCAATATCAATCTCTTTTAGTAATTCTTCAATTGCTTCTGCTCCCATTTTTGCTTTAAATGAATCTTTTCCAAATTTTTCAACTGCATCTGTATATTCTTTTTCATTTAAAACTTGACATTTCATTAGGTCAGTATTACCTTTGTCAATTACTATATAAGAAGCAAAATATATAACTTTTTCCAAACTTCTTGGAGAAATATCTAATAATAATCCTATTCTACTTGGAATACCTTTGAAATACCATATATGAGCAACAGGAGCTGCAAGTTCAATATGTCCCATTCTTTCACGTCTTACTTTTGATGTTGTAACTTCAACACCACATCTATCGCAGACGATACCTTTATATCTAACTCTTTTATATTTACCACAATGACATTCCCAATCTTTAGTAGGACCAAATATTTTCTCACAGAACAAACCATCTTTTTCTGGTTTTAAAGTTCTGTAATTTATAGTTTCTGGCTTTTTAACCTCACCATGAGACCATTCTCTTATTTTCTCATCTGAAGCTAAGCCTATTTTAATTTTATTAAAATTTTCTAATTCTTCCATGAACTAGCCCCCTTTTTATTTTTCATCATTTTTGTCATCATCAAGTTCGTCTAATTCTTTTAAAATCTCATCATCAGGTATATCATCATCTAAAATATTCTCAAAAAATTCATCTTCTTCATTTTCTTCATCATCACCATCTTCAACATCCTCTGGGTCTTCAACATCATCTTCTTCTAAGATGTTCTCTGATGATTCATCATAATCTGAATTTTCTTTAATCTCTAATTCTGTATCTTCATCATCATATAGTTTTATATCTAATCCTAATGATTGAAGTTCTTTAATTAATACTTTAAATGATTCTGGAATACCTGGTGCAGGTATATTTTCTCCTTTGACTATAGCTTCATATGTTTTAACACGTCCTACAACATCATCTGATTTTACAGTTAAGATTTCTTGTAAAGTATATGCAGCACCATAAGCTTCTAGTGCCCAAACTTCCATTTCACCAAATCTCTGTCCACCAAATTGTGCTTTACCACCAAGAGGTTGTTGAGTAACTAATGAATATGGTCCAGTTGAACGAGCATGTATTTTATCATCAACTAAGTGGTGAAGTTTTAACATGTACATTACACCAACTGTAACTGGTTTATCAAATGGATCGCCAGTTCTACCATCATATAGAACAGTTTTACCATTTGTTTCTAGTCCTGCATTTTCAAGCATTGCTTCAAGATCTTCTTCTGATGCACCATCAAATACTGGTGTTGCAACATTCCATCCTAATAATCTTGCTGCTGCTCCTAAGTGAACTTCCAAAACCTGACCTAAGTTCATACGAGAAGGAACACCTAATGGGTTTAATACAACATCTACTGGAGTTCCATCTGGTAAGAAAGGCATATCCTCTTCTGGAAGAATTCTTGAAATAACACCTTTATTTCCATGACGTCCAGACATTTTATCACCAACTGATATTTTTCTCTTTTGAGCAATATAAACTCTAATTATTTGATTAACACCAGGGCCTAATTCATCTGAATTTTCTCTAGTATAAACTTTTACATCAACTACAGTTCCTTGTTCACCATGTGGTACTCTTAATGATGTATCTCTAACTTCTCTAGCTTTTTCACCAAAGATAGCACGCAGCAATCTTTCTTCTGCTGTAAGTTCTGTTTCTCCTTTTGGAGTAACTTTACCAACTAGGATATCTCCTGGTCTAACTTCAGCACCAATTCTTATGATACCATTTTCATCTAGGTCACGAAGTGAATCTTCACCAACATTTGGAATATCACGAGTAATTTCCTCTGGACCTAATTTTGTATCACGACATTCACAATCATAATCTTCAATATGAAGTGAAGTTAAAACATCTTCTTTAACTAATCTTTCATTTAATAGAATAGCGTCCTCATAGTTATAACCTTCCCAAGTTGTGAAAGCGATAAGTAAGTTTTTACCAAGTGACATCTCTCCATTTTTAGTAGCAGGTCCATCAGCGATGATGTCTCCTCTTTTAACTTCTTCTCCTTCTTTAACAATTGGTCTTTGATTTATACAAGTTCCACCATTTGTTCTCTTGAATTTTCTTAAATGGTATGTATGTTTACTTCCATCTTTTTCAGTTATATCAATTTGATCTCCAACAACTCTTGTAATAATTCCATCTTCATTTGCTATAACTACTGTTCCAGAATCTTTTGCAGCTCTATATTCCATTCCAGTTCCTACCATAGGAGCTTCTGTTAACATTAAAGGTACAGCCTGACGTTGCATGTTTGCACCCATTAATGCACGGTTAGCATCATCATGCTCTAAGAAAGGAATCATAGCAGCAGCAACAGATACTAATTGTTTTGGAGAAACATCCATATAATCAACTCTATCTGCTGGAACTTCTTTGATATCTGCTAAATATCTAACTCTTACTCTCTTATTTACAAATCTATTATTTTCATCTAATGGTTCAGAAGCTTGACAAATATTATTTCCATCTTCTTCATCAGCTGTCATATAAACGATTTCATTTGTTACTTGACCTGTTTCTTTATTAATTTTTCTATATGGTGTCTCAATAAATCCATATTCATTAATAACACAGAATGTTGTTAATGCTGAGATAAGTCCAATGTTTGGTCCTTCTGGAGACTCTATTGGACAAAGTCTACCATAATGAGTATAGTGAATATCACGAACCTCAAAACCTGCTCTTTCTCTTGATAAACCACCAGGTCCTAAAGCTGAAATTCTTCTTTTATGTGTTAATTCAGAAAGTGGGTTTGTTTGATCCATAAATTGTGATAATTGAGAACTTCCAAAGAATTCTCTAATTGAAGATGTTATAGGTTTTGTATTAATTAATGTTTGAGGTGTTATAACATCTAAATCTTGGATTGTCATTCTCTCACGAACAACTCTCTCTAATCTTGTTAAACCAATTCTAAATTGATTTTGTAAAAGTTCACCAACACATCTAATACGTCTATTTCCTAAATGGTCGATATCATCAATTTTTCCTAAACCATGATCTAAGTTAAATAAATAGTTTATTGAAGCTAAAATATCTTCAGTTACAACATGTTTTGGAACTAATTCAAAACGTCTATCATTAATAACACGTTTTAAATCTTTTTTATCTGTATTTGCTAAGATATTTTTTAATACTTCATAATTTACATCAACTTTGATTTTTGCATATTCTGCTATTTCAGGGTCTACATATTCTTTAATATCAACTGTTCCGTTACCAATAACTTTAATTTTTGTTCCGTCTAAGTCAACATAAACAACATTTATACCACTATTTTGAATAGCTCTTGCTGCTTCTTTAGAAATTCTTTCATCTTTTTCTGCTAAAACTTCTCCTGTTTCTGGATGTACAACTGTTTCAGCTGCAATTTGTCCAGCAATTCTTGAAGCTAAGCTTAATTTTTTATTGTATTTGTATCTACCAACTTTTGCTAAATCATAACGTCTACTATCGAAAAATAGTCCATCAAATAAATTTCTAGCAGCATCAACTGTTGGAAGTTCACCTGGTCTTAATTTTTTGTAGATTTCGATTAAAGCTTCATCAGCAGTTTTAATTGGATCTTTTGCTATTGTTGCTAATAATTTGTCTTCTTCTCCAAAGAATTCTATCATTTTTTCGTCTGTGTCTAATCCAATTGCTCTTAATAATGTAGTTACAGGTAATTTTCTTGTTCTATCAATTCTTACCCAAAATACATCATTACTATCTGTTTCATACTCAAGCCATGCACCTCTTATTGGCATAACTGTTGAAGTAAAAACTTTCTTTCCAGTTTTATCATAAGAAGAATCATAGTAACATCCTGGGCTACGAACCAATTGGCTAACTACAACTCTTTCTGCACCATTAATAACGAATGTTCCGCTATCTGTCATAACTGGAAAATCGCCTAAATAAATCTCTTGCTCTTTAATCTCACCTGTCTCACGATTAATAAGTCTTACTTTTACGTGTAATCTTGTTGCATATGTTGCATCTCTTTCTTTTGCTTCTTCCAAAGTATATTTTGTTTTGTCTTCCATGTAGTAATCAAAGAATTCTAATACTAGGTTTCCTGTATAGTCAATAATAGGTGAAATATCCTCTAATACTTCTCCTAGACCTTCTTTTACAAACCAGTTATAAGAATCTTTTTGGACTTGTATAAGATTAGGCATTTCAATACTATCACCAATCTTAGCGAAAGTCTTACGCACGCATTTTTCGTGCACAACATCTTTTACGTTTACCTTTTTCAAAATAAAACACCCTTTACCCTTTATTTAGATTTAGCAGGATTAGTTTCTTTATATAAAGTCCCTCTTGCGAAAGATAGTTATTATACTATTTTAAAGTCCCTGCCAGAAAACCTTAAAATAATATAGTTCCTATTCTAACCAATTCCTCTTTATATAAAATTTAAGAATTAAAAAATTTAGAAATTAAATTTTACGAAAAAAATTCATAAAATATATGTATTTTCCTTAAAAATAAAATAAGGAAATTTTTACTACATAATTATAGTACAAATTTCCCTAATAAGTCAAGCTTTTTTCATTAATTTTATTACATTTTTATTACAAATTTTAATGTTTTCCTCCTGAGCTAAATCCTCTTCTAAATTTTCTATAAGAACTTAGGTCATTTAGCTTATCTCTTGTGTCCTTAATACGTCCTAAAGTATTAGGCTTGCTATCTATTATTTCAGAATCATCAGATGTTCCTGGATACTCTGGAATTTTGCTATCATCTTTTAGCATTTCTGAAATTTTATTTCCTACTTTATTATCTTTTTCTTCATTATTTTCTATTTCTTCATTATTATCATTATTTGTTAAATCTTTATAATTTAAGGATGTTAAAGGATTACCTTGAGTTTCAGCATAAATTGAACTAATTAGATTATTTTCATCTTTAAATTCTTCTTTCTCATCTGGTTCATATTTTGCTAAACGTTTAGATTTAATATATGAATTAGCAGCAAAGAATACTGCAAAGAAAATTGCTACTCCTAAACAACCTAAGATTATATACATCTTTTTTGTCATATCTTCTAAAGTTGTTCCTCCACCAGAAGAATTATTTGATTTTGTTGTTCCCGCAACTGCTACAGCATTTTCTTCATCTAAAGAATCATCTATTACAAAATTAATTGTATATGTTGCATATTCTTTCTCATCATCTTTTACTTTTAAAGTAATAACAGCTGAGCCATCTTCATTAAGCTGTGTTTCAATTTCTACATAAGCTGCATCTGTATTTGTTATAGCTGTAATTGAATTTTTTATTTCTTCTAAATCTGCTTCTGTTAAACCTTCTGGTATTTTAACAGTATATTCATAAGTTCCTGTTTGAAATTCCTCTTCAAAGTTGAACCCTGAAATTCTTAAACCAGTAAGACCAATTCCTTCCGAAGTATCTTCTGTTTCTTCTTCACCATCTATTGTATTTGGAATTATATCTGAATCTTGAGTTTCTCTTATTATTGATAATGTATATGATTTTGATCCAGCTGAATTTGTAACAGTTACTGTAAATTTATTTGTTCCTTCTTTTAAAGTAACTGCTCCAGTTCCTGTAATTGAACCATTATTTGAGTTAGCATAAATTGTAACTGATTTACAATCATTTGGAACTGTTACAGAATAACTTGTTGTTCCACTTTTAAATCCTGAAAAGTCATGTGGAGTTATTCCTAAATTAGTTAATACTGGAGCTGAGACTGTTGTTCCACCACCAGAATTTCCTGTGTTTCCTGAGCCTGAGCTTCCTGAATCTCCAGAGTTACCAGAATTACCAGAAGATGAATCAGTAACTGTTATTGTAACACTTTTGCCAGAAACATTGCTTTTAACTAAGTCTGAGCCAGTTATTTCTCCTGATAAAGTTATTGTATATGTTCCAGCTGAAGACGCTGAAAATGTTGCTGACATTACAGATTGTGAAACTTCCATTCCTGCAGCATCAGCAGCTGCTGTAGTTCCACCTAATGATCCCCCTGAAGCAGATAATTTAAGATCCCATGCTTCAGTGCTGTTAACACTTACCGTAATATTAGTTGTAGCTCCTGTTGTTATTGAAGTATTTGATGCGGATATACTAGCTGATGCAGCATAAACTTTATCTTTCATTATCATCATAATTATAAATAAAAATATTAATAATATTATTTTTTTAACTTTTTTCATTTGCTTTCTCCTAGAATTAAATTTTTTATTTTTTTATTATAAGGAAATTTTTTGTGCTCCAGTTAAATGTCTTTTTAATAAAGCTAAATCTACAACATCTATATTAGTATTACCATTTTGTAAAATTCCAGCTTTTAAATATTCATTTGTTAAAGTTGTAGTGCCTATTAAATACCTTTTTACCAAAGCTAAATCTATTACATCAACCTCTGCATCTCCATTTACATCTCCTAGTTTAACAACAGTATAAGTAACTCCTCCTGTTGTAACTGTAGCTCCTGTTCCGACTAAATCAGCTGTTCCTGAGATATCCGTACCATCTGCTCTCTTTATTACAGCATCTGGATATTGTGATTTAATATCTGAAGCTTTTACTGTTGGTGTTGCTACTAAATTTGTTCCACTAATTTCTGTTTCTGCCGTACTTCCCATATCAACCTGGCCTGTATAATCTGGAACCTCAGTTCCAACTTTTGTTAAATATTCAGTTGATATATATCCTGTTTTTTTTGTATAGTTCCAAGTTCTGCTTCCTGAATTATAACTTGTTGCAGTACAATATGTTACTTTGCACCAGTCTGAGCCATATTGCGTTACAGCAACAATTGCATTTTTATATATCTTTCCTAGTGTTCCGCTTAAACTTGCAGAAGGTCTAACATTTAATGAACCATTTTTTTGTGTACTAATAAAATATAGTTCTCCATCACTTGATGTTAAAGTTGTTGGAGCTGAAACAGCTTGGCTTGGCATACTATCATAAACTGGAATAACAAAAGTTAAATTCTCATCTAATATTCCACTTTCAACATATATATCATATAACGTACCTGCTTGGCTTGATGGATCTCTTAAATTTGTCATATATTGATGTGAATAAAATTCACTTACATTATATGTTCTTGATCCCATTGATTCAGTTAAAATTTCATTTCCAACAACATCAAATTTATAAAAATATTTTGTAGTTTGTCCTGCTGAAATATAATTATTAGCTAAAACTGTTTTTGCACCTTCAATTAGCGCTGTTCTTGCATTATTCCATCCCATATCTCTTGCTTTTGCCATTGCTCTTGCAGTTGCTCCTGCTCCATCTGTTGCTCCATAATTATAAAAATTATAGTATCCTTCATAACCAGGATATGAACCAGTTATTGCTGCAGGTGTACTAGAAGTTTTTCCTAACTCTTGGAAAATTGTTGCTACAATATGTAATGGATTTATTTTAGCTTCTGAAGCAGCTGTCATAATATCATCTATATATTGTGCTAAATATGTACCTTGAACTGCTTTTGAAACTGCATCTCTTGAAACATCTGAACCGCTAGATAAATCTAAAAATTGAAATACCATTGCTTCATCTAAAAAGTTTCTTGGGTCTAAGTAATAATTTACAGCTTTAGCAGAAGCACAATAGTAATTTGAATCTCCAGTTTGACCACATATACATAAAGCAAGTGGATCTATTATTGTGTCACTACTTGTAAAATAAATTGTATTTTTCTTACATTTATTTTCTGCATTTGAAGAAGTAACTTCACTCCAATTTATTCCTGTATAATAAGCTTTAAAATCCCAATTAGGATGCAAATATTTTAAATATGCTAATTTTCTCTGATAACTTTCTGGGAAAGAACTAATTCCTGACGTTACATGCTGAGTATATGAACCGCTTAACGGTACTGCAGCATCTACTTTTTTATATAAAAAGAAAACTTGTAAGATACTAAATATAATCGTTTCTATCAAAATAAAACTTATCAGTTTTACTCCAAATTTTTTCATCTGTACCTCCTTGCCATAATATGACATTTTTCCCCTCTATAGTATATATTAATGACTTCCCTAAGTCAACAGAATTTCTATGTCATTTATGTTACAAAACTCTTGAACAAAAGGGACATTCTTAAAAGTTCATCAACCAAAAATTGCCAAAGGGACGTTGTTCCACGGCAATTTTTTGTTCCACAAAAACAACATCCCCTTGGCAATTTTCTTCAAGCTTTTAGGGACACTTCTAAAAAGCATGAAAAAATTAAAAATTTATCTCACATTATTAAAGTTCATTGAAATTATTCTTTTAAAAATTTGGAAATATTGTTATAATAGCCTTAACTTTTAATGTAACAAAAACATAATCAAAAAAATTTAGAAAGGGGTTTTATAATGAATAGCAAACTAAAATTTTTATTGCTAATATTAATTATTTTGATAATTATTTGCTGTATTATTTTTGTCATCAATTTTAATAAATCTGATAATTCGAAAGAACAGATATCTAATACTAGCGATAGTTCAAATGTAGAAATTATAGAAAATAAAATTTTTAACGAAAACTTAATAGATAAATTTATAAAAGATAGTGAAAATAATAAAGATTCAACTTTAGAAATAAAATTAAAAAACGAGACTAATGATTCATCAAATAAAAAAATTAAGATTGAATTTATATCAGGAACTGGTGATACTCAAGAAAAAGATGGAATAGTAACAGTATACAACCCTAAGACTGATGAAGACTATAAAAATTTTTATGGATATTTTGTTTATACAATAAATGATGAAGAAATAGGCGAATACAATGCTTTTGATTATAAAATAAGCAGAAAAACGGAAAATAATATTGTAGAATTGTTTTTCGAGGCATTATATTCTGATGAAAATCAAATAATTTGTGAATATGATCTGAATAGCTCAAATTATACACAAAATTTCATATTAGACTTTGAAAAAACAAACTCAAATATATCTGCAGAACAATTAATGAATAAAATTGCAGAAGAAGGAGAATTTGATAATACAGATTTTGAGATTTATGTTTATAGTGGTGATGTAAAAGTTACAATTGATGAAAAAAATTATGAATTAAAAGAAGCCTTAGAAAATAAACTCATAACTATCAATGATATATTAGAACAAATTGATATGGATATTTTATATGGTTTATGCGAAAAAGCATCTTATGATGATGGTGGAAGTTTAGAATATTATTATGATAATTATACAATTTTAAAATACAATACATTAGACGGAAATAAAGATTTAATAATTGGACCTGCAGGAAGCATAATAAATGATGTAAATGAAACTAAATATAAAGAAATAAATAATATTGGAGAAAGTCAAAGTGAAGCCAATGGAGTTTCATTAACAATAAAAAGTGGAACACTTACAAATACTTCTGCAACAGTTATTATAAGTGATTTAAATAATCAAAAAAATTCTTATGGACAATGGTTTAGAATTGATAAAAAAGAAAACTGTAATTGGAAAGAAGTTGATACTATTTCTGATAATTATGCTTTTATAGCATTAGCATACAATGTTGGAGAGGACGGAACTCTTGAAATGAAACAGGATTGGAAAGACCTATATGGTGAGTTAGAAAGTGGTACATATAGATTAGTTAAACAAATAAATGATAATGGAACTAAATATTTTTGGGTAGAATTTACAATTAATTAACTAATAATTGGTACAAGAGAAAATTTTTCTTGTACCAATTTTAAAAATTGCTAAGGGGACATGTTTTGTGGAACAAAAAATTGCCGTGGAACAACGTCCCTTTGGCAATTTTTTTAATTTTTCACTTCACTATTTTCACTAACAAGTTCTTTTTCCTCTTCCGCTATTTTTTCTTTATTTCTCTCATCTATAAAATCTATTACAAAAACTTTTAATAGTGCTATGATTGGAACTCCAAGGAACATACCTAAAACATGGAAATATGCTCCAAAGAATGTTACTGCAAATATAATTAATATTCTACTAATTTTAAGTGAATTTCCTAAAATCTTAGGATTAATAATATTTGCATCTATTTGTTGTAAAATTATTAATACTAAGCAAAGCCATAATGCTTTCATCCATCCACCAGTAAAGATTGTTATTATTACTGAAATTCCAACTCCTATAATAGCTCCAAAGTATGGAATTATATTCATAATACCTATTAAGAATCCAAGTAATGTAGCATACTTTATATTCATTATGGACATTGCAATAGATGTTAAAATTCCAACTATAATTGCATCAACAAGCTGTGCTGAAATAAATCTATAGAAAATAGAATTTGTTTCTCTATAATATTTTGCAAATCTTTCATATCCTTCTTTTGAACAAACTGCTTTTAAGAAATTTTTAGCAAAACTTTTTATATCACTTCTTTCAAGTAATATATATACAGAAACAACAATTGTAACAAATATATCAAATATTACTCCTGCAACATTTGCTATTCCTTGAAGATATTTTGATATATTATCAAATTCTAACCAACTTAAAATAGTATCAGAAATATTTATTTCTTCTAAATTATTTATAATTCCTATGACATTTAATTTAACCCAAAGTGAATCTTCTGGTTGATTTACTAGAAATTCCTTTGCCGTGTTATAATAATTTGGTAAACTCTTAGCTAATTCAATGACACTTTCTGATAAAGCTGGGAAAATTATATTTACTAAAATTACAATAAATAAAATTAAAATTATATACATAGTTGCCACACTAAGTACTCTTGCTCTTTTAGCTATAAATTTTAGTTTTATTTTTTTATATAATTGCTCAAACTTTTTACATGGTGTATATAAAATAAATGCTAGAAGCGCTGCTAAGAAAAATGGCATTAGTAAATTAACTAAATTACCTATCCATGAAAAAATCGCTCCAAAACTATCAATAGTTTTAAAAACAATTATTAAAGCAACTCCTAATATAAACCATGAAGCATACTTTTTCCAATAACCGTTCTTTTCCTTCATACAATTCCTTTCTTAATTAAACTCTTAAGTCTAATTCAACTGGACAATGATCACTGCCCATAATTTCTGGATGAATTTTTGCATCTATAATTTTATCTTTTATTTTATCAGATACAATAAAATAATCTATTCTCCAACCAACATTTTTCTCTCTAGCTCTACCCATATAAGACCACCATGAATAGGCATCTTGTTTGTCTGGGTAAAGATATCTAAATGAATCTACAAAACCTGAATTTAATAGATTTGTCATTTGATTTCTTTCTTCATCTGTAAATCCAGCATTTCCTTTATTAGATTTTGGATTTTTTAAATCTATTTCATTATGTGCAACATTTAAATCTCCACATAAAATTACAGGTTTAATTTTATCTAGTTTTTTAAGATATTCTCTAAAATCATCTTCCCATTTCATTCTGTAATCAAGTCTTGTAAGTTCTCTTTGTGCATTAGGAGTATAACAATCAACTAAGTAAAACTTTTCAAATTCTAAAGTTATAACTCTTCCCTCTTGGTCATGCTCTTCTATCCCTATTCCATATGATACTGAAATTGGATCAATTTTAGTAAATACTGCAGTACCAGAATACCCCTTTCTAACTGCACTATTTAAAAACATTTTATAACCATCAAAGCTAATATCTAGCTGTCCTTCTTGCATCTTAGTTTCTTGAATACAGAATATATCTGCATTTAAACTTTCAAATGTATCATAAAAACCTTTATTTACAACTGCTCTTAATCCATTAACATTCCAAGAAATTAATTTCAATTTTCTACTCCCTTTACCTTAAATTTTTACATATTTATTATAAGGTAAAAATCCAAATTTATCAATACTATTATTTATTTTAATATAAAACTATTTCTTTTTTCATAATATTATGATAATATAAACAAAATTGGAGATAAACATGAATAAACAAAGTAATGAAAGATTTAATAATTTAATTAAATATATAGAACAAAATCTTTGTGAAGATATTAGTTATAAAAAGCTTTCTCAAATTCTTGGAGTTAATGAATATACAATGCACAGAATCTTTTTATTTGTAACTGATTATACAGTTTCTGAATATATAAGAAAAAGAAGATTGACTAAAGCTGCTTTAGATTTGCTTGAAGGAAAAGAAAAAATAATTGATATTGCAATAAAATATAACTATGATTCTTCACAAGCTTTTTCAAGGGCATTTAGATCAATGATGGGTTTTCTTCCAAGTGAAATAAATGATAACAAAAATAACATAAAATATTTTTCACAATATGAACTTAAAAACGAAGATATAACTAATGAATTTAATTATCATATAGAAAAAAATATTGAATTCAAATTATATGCTATCTCAATGAAAACAACAATAAAAAATTGTCATAATGTAGCACCTTTATTTTGGAAGGAAAACTTACAATTTCTTGATAATAAAACTCAATTTGGTTTACTTGAATATGATAAAACCTGCAGTATAAATGAAGCTACTTACTATATTGCTTCTACTGATAAATTTGAAAATTCAAAAACTTTAAATTTAAAACCTGCAAATTATTTAGTTTTTGATTGTGAATTTATAGATGCAAATTATATGTATGAATACATACGAAAAATATATAGGACAATAATTCCAGACTCTGGATATGAATTAATAGATATGCCAGACATAGAAGAATATCTTCCTGATGATAAATTAAAAATATATATTCCAATAAATTAATTTTTAAGTAACTTTTTTAATATCAGAAAAGTTACTCTTTTTATTTTAAAAGTATTTATAATAAAAATGTATGAAACTATCAATTATGAGTCAACTGGAGGTAAGAGATATGAATGAATATTTAACTCGTCAAATCTGGAAAATGCGGAAAAATATAGTCACTCGTCCTGGTACACCTGTAGTCTCATTAAATGAAGTAAAAAAGAAAGTTTATCAGCTTTTGTTTACTTCTTGTGGTTGTGATAATGCTTGTACATTTTGCAACTATGGATTTGATTATAATCTCACACTTGAAATGGTTAAACCTGTATTAATTAAGATAAACCTTGAAGATTATGATATTGATGTACTTCAGCTCGAATCAAATGGATCTTTTCTTTCTGAACGTGAGATTCCTTATGATTTATTTATTGAGGCTCTCAAATTTGTTTCACATCGAAACATTCCTGAGATTGAGATTGAAACTCATTATCGAACAATTACTGAAAAAAAGCTTCAAGATATTCGGAAAATTTTAGGTGATGACCAAGAAATTTACTTTGAGTTAGGATTTGAGTCTGCAGCAGAAGATGTAAGAGCAATCTACAACAAAGATATTGATATTAACGAATTTTTGAAAACTGTGAAGTTATGTAAAAAATACAATATTGGTATCTTAGTCAACCTTCTTTTAGGATGTCCATTCTTAACACGTGAAGAACAGATTCAAGATGTTTTAGATTCTTTAGATTTTATATTTCAAAATATGCCAGAAGAAACAATGTGTGTATTATTTCCAATTAATATAAAGGAAAACACTATGCTTAAGCACTGGCAAGATATTGGAGTATATGATCAAATTTCCTCTTGGGAATTTGTGGAACTCCTCCACAGAATACCAGAAAAATATCTTGACAAGCTTACAATAGCTTGGTTCGGAACACGAGAGAACACATTCACAAAAGGAATTAGTCAATTTCCAAAAACATGTAGCAAATGCAGAGATAGGCTTATTGACTTTTATGTTGATTTCTACTCAAATCCAGACCCGAAATACAGAAAAGAAATTACAGAAAAAATCTGGAACACTAGATGTGATTGTGACAAAAATTTCCGCATGAATGCAAAGGCAGGTGGTTAATCACCTGCTTTTGTGTTTTTAATTTAATAACAATTCTTTTAAATCTTTTTTCATTTTCCTTGGATAATTATAGATTGGCTCTCCAATAATAAAGCCACAAATTTGCTCTAACCCACTTATTCCTAAATAATCATCTATTTCATTCTCTATATATAATGTATCACATAAAATACAACTACCTAACCCTAAGTCTATAGCTTGTAAACTCATATTTTCTATCGCGCAGCCTAACGAAAGATAATCTGGTTTTTTATAATGCTCTTTTTTAGTATCAGAATAAATCATTATCATTTTATCAGCTAATTTTATTTGCTCAGCTGTTCCCTTCACACTTGTTCTTTCTTTACGATTTAATTTATCCCACTCAAAAAGCATATTTGTAATATGATTTTTTTGCCCATCATTTAATATATAAAATTTCCAAGGTTGTCTATTTTTGGCTGATGGTGCTAAAGACCCACTTATTAATATTTTTTTAATTTCATTTTGAGAAACTTTTTTCCCTGTAAAATTTCTAGCAGTACGCCTAGAATTAATTATTTTATCAAACTCCATAAAAATATCCTCTAAAAAATTATTTATATTAATTTTAATAAATAATTTTTTTAGAGGAGTGATTATAATGATATCAAAAAAATTACTTTTCTACTTTATAGCTTCATGATACTCTTCTAATTTTTTGTCATATAATTCATCACCTGAGAAATCTGTTAAATTATAATTTTCTTTTAAAATATTCGCAAAATATTTAGAAAGTTTTGTAGCTCCAGCTAAATTTAAATGTAAACCTCCATCATATGTATCTGTTTGATAATCTATTCCAATTTCTTCTACATTATCTAATAGATTATAAAAATAAATATCATTTTCTTCAGCAAATTTCTCTATTTGCTCATCATATTCATCATACCAATATGGATAAACACTTGGAGCTTTAATTAAAACTAATTCTATTTCATTTTCTTTGCATAAATCAGTTATTTTTTGTAGATAATCATAACATTCATCAGAAAATTCATAACTTGCTAATCTTCTTTTTGTTGGAAGATTATTAACTGGTTTTACATTTTTATTAATTAAAAATCCATTATATGTATTTGTTTTATTTTTAAATAAATATTCAAAATCTTCTTTTGTTAATTCATCAAACCTTGAATGATATCTTAAAATTGGAAAAACATATGAAATAAAGCTTTCCTCTTCTGTCATTGAAGTATTTATTAAATCAATCTTTTCTTTAGACCATTTCATATTATCTATCATAAGTCTATTATATGCTTCACTTACCGCACTACTATTTCTATCATATCTCATAGAATTAACATTAAAAACTACTACCTTAGGAGTCTCATATTTTAAAGTTTCTTTTAATAAATAATATGACTGCCAAATTAGTTGCTGAGATGAACCTCTGACATATGCTTTAATTCCAGCTTCTTCATACATAACCATTGGAGAAAAATTTGCATATACTTCACAATCACCAATAAAAATTACTTCATGATCTTTTGATTCGTCATAATATTGTGAAATCATACTGCCTTCTACTAAGCTTGTTGCATATTTAGGCTCAAGTAATCTGTTTAGAAAAGCAAATATTATTATAAAAATTATTAAAATTCCAATAATTTTAAAAGCTCTTTTCAAAGTTTTCTCCTCTCATTATTATAAATACATTTAAAATTTACTATAAATAAAATCATTAACTTCAAAACCAATACCATAAATTCCAAAAGTCATAACTATTAAAGCAAATGTGCAAATATACACAAGTTTTCTTTCAAATGATTTTGATTTTATGTAATTTAAAATCTTATCTTTATTTCCATCAAAAATAAATAAAATTAATGTTGAAATTATTAATACTATGTAATCTCCAAGAGACAATCCTAAGTTTAATATATTTTGAGCAAATTTCACTATATCAAAATTTGTAAATACACTTATCATTGCTTTAACAGCTTCTCCTGTTGCTGGCCATATAAAGAATGACCAAAGAAAAGAAACTATTATATAATTTATAACTCTATTTAAATTCTTAAATTTGGTTTTATAACTATCTCCAAATAAAACAAAAATCCCGTGAATAAATCCCCATAAAATATAATTAACACCATGCCATAAACCTGATACTAAAAATGTAACTAAAGTATTAAATGCTTTTCTTGTTTTTGAGCAACGACTTCCTCCAAGAGGAATATAAACATAATCTCTTAGCCAAGAGCTTAAAGAAATATGCCATCTTCTCCAAAATTCTTTAATATTTTCTGCTAAATATGGACTATCAAAATTTTCTTTTAAATCAATATCTGCAATTTTTGAAACGCCCATTACAATATCTATTCCACCACTAAAGTCTGAATATAATTGAATAGAATATAGTAGCATTGCAAAAAGGGCAAAAGCTCCATTATATATTTCTAAATTTGAAGAAATTGTACCTACTACAATAGCTACTCTTCCTGATATTACAAATTTTTTAAATAAGCCCCAAAGAATTCTTAAACCGCCCATCTCCTAAATTATCTAAGGTTATTTTCTTTTTCTTTAGAATTTGTTCTTTCATATCATCATATCTAATAATTGGTCCTATGAAAATATGTGGGATATAAAAAATATATAAAGCAAAGTAAAATAAATTTTGCTCTGCTTCATATTTTTCTTTGTAGACATCTACTAAATATGATATAACCTGCAATGTATAATATGAAATACCAACAGCTGATATAAAGTTTATTCCTGCATATGGCAAGAATTTTGATAAAACTAGTAATATAGCATTCGCAAAAATGGTAATCCATAAAACGAATTTACCATTTTTGCTTTTTAAAAATTTAGCTGCTATAAAACTTGTTAACATACTAAATATAATAAATATAAAATTTGAAAATCCATAACTTAAATATATTGCTATACTTAATATAAATAGTACTATATTCAAAATATGTCTCCTTTTATTATTAATTAATAACTACAAAATCTGCAGTTGTATATGATCTAGATGCAAACCATGGCTCAGCTAATTTTGCTTCATCAGAATCTGCTTCTAATACATGATTGCTTCCAGGAGTTGAATCATAATGAGATGTTCCAACTTTATTCCAACAATGTGCACCATCTCTTAAATAGATTATTGAACTTGAATATCCTGCTTTTCTTAATAAAGCTTGCAAAATATATGCATGAACAAAACAATTTCCAGTACCTTTTGTTAATCCATTATAAATACATGCATTTCTAGTTGCATAAGTTGTTGCAGAATATTTTATTCTACTCTTTACAACTGAAGCAATTCCTGCAGGACCTTGTCCAGCACAATAATTATTATAAAATTCATTTAATTTTGCATCTACATCATCTTGATCCCAATTTACAGTAATTTTTCTTTTTGATGTTGTTCTATTTCCTGCTGCATCAGTAGCTGTATATGTTGCATAATAAGTACCAGCAGCAGATGTGTTTACTCCACTTGAGTCTACTGAAAAGCTAACACTTCCATCTTTATTATCAACTGCACTAACACCTGATTCATAATTTACTGATGAATATTTATCTACTGTTAAATTAGATAAACCATTAATTTTTGGACCTGTAGTATCATGTCTAATTGTTAAAGTAGCGGTTTGTTCATTTACATTTCCATTAACATCTGTTGCTCTTATAACAATTGGTTGGTCTCCTATAATACTATAATCTATTGTAGTAGGAGATTCTGTTGTAACTGGTCCTGAAATATCTGAAGTAGATACTATAAAACTCTCAAATCCAGGAACTGTTTCATCATCCCAAATTGTAATATTTTTAAGTTGTAACTCTGGAGGTGTTGTATCTTGAACAACTACTTTAGATGTATAAGTTTCTCCATCAATAGTAACATTAATATCATAAGTTCCTAAAGCCATTGTATTTACTTTTGCTAGCTCTTCTGCAGGAACTAAAGATCCAAAACGATCTACATCAATTACAACATTAGCAACTGAAAATTCGCTTCCAAGTTCTAAATCAACTTCTTGAATAAGCCATGTTATTATAAGCTCACATGTTCCAACAGTTTCATTTCCATATGCATCAGAAACTTTCACAGTTACTGGATATTTGCCATAATCAGTAAACTCTGGAATTTCAACAAATTCAACCTTCATTTCTGATAAATCTTCTTTTGATTCTATAAAATCTTCAGGATTTGGAACATAATCTAAATATGCCATCATATCTTTAAATTTAACAGTTGGAGCTGTTGTATCTACTATACTTAATTTTACTGTTTGCTCTCTTCCTTTAAAATCAAGCACTACATCTGTATCTTGAACTTTTTGTAAATCTATTGAACTCAAATCAGTAACAGCAGAAGCACCATTTTTGTAAATTTGGCTAACAAGAAAATCTTTTGGTGAAAGTTCTGTAGTTCCAAGTTCAATAGTAATATCTTTAAATTTTGGTCTTACTGCTAAAACAATCAAAACTATTAAAAAAATTATTACTATAGACATTACAACACTTGCTGATACTTTTAATTTTTTTGATATGCCTTTTTTAAAATTCATATCATAGATATTATTTTTAGAGCGCTTTTTTGCAATATAAATTGACAATTTTTTTAAGTTTATTTTAAGGTTTATTCTATAGTTATATTTTTTATATGATTTATCTGCACTTTTTTAGATTCAACATAAACTTCTACAACATCAAATCTAATAAATTTATCACATAATTTTTTTATGTATAAATAGTATTTTGCAGTATCATAGATATGTTTTTTCTTTTGAAATGTAATTGATTCTACTGGCTTACCATAATGAGTATTTCTTCTTGTTTTTACTTCAACAAAAACGATTTCTTTTTTGTCTTTTGCAATAATATCTATCTCACCTCTAGAGCATCTATAATTTCTTTCTAATATTTTGTATCCTTTTTCTATTAAAAAATGATTTGCTATATCCTCTCCTTTATTTCCTAAACATTTAGAATCGTTTTTATAATGTTTTTCTAACATATCCGAACTCCTAATATATTTTTTACTAAGTCATCCATTTCCATTAAAGTAAGTAATTTCGATGTACATTTTACAGTATTTTTAGTTTTAATAGAGATTTCTTCGATGCTAATTGGAACTTCACTTAAAACTTCATAGATTCTTCTATATTCTTTTTTCACTCTTGAGTTATGAATAATCTTTCTTTTCTTTTTATGTTTAAATTCATCAAAATCTTGCAAAATATCATTTGCAGAAATTGCCATTATAGCTCCATTTTTTATCAATTTATTTACTCCAACTCCATTTTTATTATCTAATCTTCCGCGGAATTGCATAAACTTTTTTTCCTTGCTCCCATGCTAATTTTGCTGTAATACTTGTACCACTTCTATATTCTGCTTCAATTACTAATACAGCTTTTGCCAGTCCACTTATTAACCTATTTCTTCTCGGAAAATTTGAACTAATAAATTTAACATCATCTTGATATTCTGTAATTATTAATCCACTTTCTTCTAAAATTCTATTATAAATATCCACATTTTGCACAGGATAAATGTGATTAAATCCTGTTCCCATTACAGCTATAGTTTTGCCTCCACAATTTAAAGTTTCTTCATGAGCTATTCTATCAGCGCCTATTGCCATTCCGCTTACAACAACTATATCTCTTAAAGCAATATTTCTTACAAAATTTACTTCAATATTTTTTCCATAATCTGTTATATCTCTACTTCCAATCACAGCTATTGACTCACTTTTTAATAAATTTATATCTCCTTTATAATAAAGTCTTTTAGGTGGATTATCTATTTTTCTTAAACTATCTGGATATCTTTCATCATCAAAATCAATAAAACTCATATATACTCCTAATTATTCATTCTCAAAACTTCTATATTGCAGAGCTTCAATAATATGTTCTTCTTGTATATCAATAGAATCATCTAAGTCTGCAATTGTTCTTGCTACTTTTAAAATTTTAGAATAACCCCTTGAACTTAAATTCATTTTATCAGAGGCTTTTTGTAAAATTTCATTAGAAGCGTTATCTAATTTACAAAACACATCTAAAAGCTTAACATTAATCTCTGAATTACAAAAAATATTACAATTTTTATATCTTTCATTTTGAATTTTTCTAGCTTTATTTACTCTTTCTCTGATTTGTTTAGAATGTTCGCCGTTTTTTTTATGAGAATTATTATGTTTAATATTAGAAACCTGAACTTGAATATCAATTCTATCTAGTATAGGCCCACTTATTTTATTTATATAATTTTTTATTTGAAATTCAGTACATTTACATGGTTTTTCTTTACTTCCAAAATAACCACATGGACATGGATTCATACTTGCAACTAACATAAAATTACATGGATAACTTATACTCGCTCCAACTCTACTAATATGAACATATTTATCTTCAAGTGGCCCTCTTAAAACTTCCAAAACATTTCTATTAAACTCAGGCAATTCATCTAAAAACAAAACTCCTGAATGAGAAAGGCTTATTTCTCCAGGCTTAGGTATTTTACCTCCACCTATTAAAGCATTAGCGGAAATTGTATGATGCGGACTCCTAAATGGTCTTTTATTTATTAAAAAACTATCTTTCATATTTCCAGAGATACTATAGATTTTAGTAATTTCTAATGCTTCTTCAAAATTTAGATCAGGAAGAATTGTTTTTACTCTTTTTGCCATCATGGTTTTTCCAGAACCTGGACTTCCAACCATAAGTATATTATGCCCTCCTGCTGCTGCAATTTCTAAAGCTCTTTTTACTCTTTCTTGTCCTTTTACTTCTGAAAAATCAATCTCATACTCTACCTCTTTTTCAAAAATATTTTCAATATCAGTAAATTCTCTTTCTATAATAATTTCATTTTTTAAATATTTAATCAAAGTTTCTAAATTATCAACACCTATAATCTCTAAGTCTTTAATAATTGCAGCTTCTTTAGCATTTTCTTTTGGAACAATAATTTTTTTAATTCCATATTTTAAAGCTTCAATACATATTGGCAAAATTCCATTAACTCTTTTTACTTTACTATCTAAAGAAAGTTCACCTATAAAAATCGTATTAGAAATATCAGCTTTTCTTAATATTCCAAGTGATTTTAAAACACCAACTGATATTGCCAAATCAAAATATGATCCTTCTTTCTTTAAGTTAGCTGGAGACAAATTTATAATATATCTTCTACTTGGTATATCTATCCCACAGTTCCTAATCGCAGTTCTGACTCTTTCTTTAGATTCTTTCACACTAGCATCAGGAAGTCCAATTATCTCCCACATTGGCATTCCAGATGAAACATCTACTTCAACATTTATCAAAGTACCATCTAACCCTTGAAGAGCCATACTTTTTGTTACTGATAACATTTTTCCTCCATAAAAAAATTTTTATAAACAAAAAGAGAGCACAGAAAGATAAACTTTATCTTTCTTGCCCTCACAATGTACTGCAATTATAGTGCAATTATTTTTGCTTGTCAATATTTTTTTGAAAATTTTCTAAATTTTAAATTAATCTATCATGCTTTTTTAAAGTGTCCTCAAAAGCTTCATAAAAATATAACTTAGACTTATTTTGTTAAATGATATTTTTATTTTTTAAAAAAATTATTTACATTTTGCTCTTTGCATGATAAAATAAGTGCACTCTAAATTTATGTTCTTATCATTTTTTCTAAAGGCTAATTTCTAGCCTAATTTCCAAATTATTTTTTAATATTTTTTGTAAAGGTGGTGATGTGTAGTTTATTTAAATCAAACTAACCATTGAAAGGAGATTATATAATATTACATGAAAATTAAAACAAATAACGAAAAATTTGAAGAAGCTAAAAAAGCTGTATTTCCTACTAATGATTTTGTTTTTAAAAGAATTTTCGGTAGAAATGAAAATCAAGAAGCTACAAAAGATTTAATTAA
>CALXLF010000014.1 GCA_944389125.1 uncultured Clostridia bacterium
GTGGTGTTTCAGGACTTCCGTCTGATCCCCACCATGACCGCTTATGAAAATGTGGCGTTTGCCATGCGTGTCACCAACATTTCCACCCGCCAGATCCGCAAGCGCGTGCCCTATGTGCTGGGCCTGGTTGGCCTGGGCGACAAGATGGACCGGCTGCCGGATGAACTTTCCGGCGGCGAACAGCAGCGTGTGGCGCTGGCCCGGGCGCTGGCCCACGGCCCCAAGCTGATCATCGCCGACGAGCCCACCGGCAACATTGACCCGGAAATGAGCTTTGAGATGATGGAGCTGTTGTCTGCCATCAACAGTGTGGGCATCACCGTGGTGGTGGTTACCCATGAGCATGAGCTGGTTCGCCGGTTCAAAAAGCGTGTGGTCACCCTCTCGCACGGGCGGATCGCCTCCGACACGGCCCACCCCGAGGTGGCCAAGGAGTTTGTGGCATCCGGCGGGCAGCTGCCCCACGAGCTTGATTTTTCACACTGAGGAGGGGGACACAGCTGTATGCGTTTTTCCAGTTTTACATACCTTGTGCGGCAGGGCCTGCATAACATGTGGGCCAACCGCCTGATGACCTTTGCGTCGATGGGCGTGCTGACCGTCTGTATGATTCTGATTGGCGTGGCCTATCTGCTGGGCGCCAATGTGGATTCCATTGTGGAGTATATCGGCAACCAGAACGAGACGGTCGTCTATCTGGACGACGGCCTGACCGAGGAACAGCTGGCGTCGGTGGACAGTGCCATCCGCTCCACCCCGGGTGTGGTTTCCGCCACCTATGTCTCCCCGGAAGATGTGCTGGCCAATTACAGTTCCATGCTGGACGATTACGCCAACATGTACGAGGCCTTTGAAAACGACAACCCCTTCTCGGCCAACTACCGTGTGGTGGTCAATGACATCACCCAGCTGGATCAGATTTCAGAGCAGCTGGATCAGATCGAAGGCGTGGCTGACGTCCATGCTCCGCTGGAACTGTCGGATGCCTTCACCGCCATCCAGAAGGTGGTCAATTACGTCAGCTATGGTCTGGTGGCGGTGCTGGCCATCGTCAGTATTGTGGTCATCAACAACACCATCCGCATCACCGTCTATGCCCGCCGCAAGGAAATTGCCATCATGAAACTGGTGGGTGCCACCAACGGCTTTATCCGGTTCCCCTTCTTTGTGGAAGGCACCACCTCCGGCCTGATTTCGGCCACCATTGCCTCCGGCGTTGTCTGCGGCGCCTACTATGCGGCATGCCAGTGGTACGTCAACAACCCCACCACCTTCTCGCAGATGTTTGGCGGCCAGCTGGTTCCTCTGCTGGATGTGTGGTACTATATTGTCATTGGCTTCTTTGCGCTGGGCTTTGTGCTGTGCGGTATCGGTACCGCCACCAGCATCCGCAAGCACCTCAACGTCTGATCCGGCACAAGGTGCCTGCTGCCCGGGAAGGAGGATTCGGTTTTGCATTCCACCCGTGTATCATTGAAAAAATCCATTTCCCTTCTGCTCAGTCTGGTGATGGCAGCGGCGCTGTGTATCTCCGCTTCGCTGCCGGCAAAGGCCGATGACAAGCTGGACGAACTGCTGGACCAGAAAAATCAGCTGCAGGATCAGCTGGACTCCATCAATCAGCAGATCAAGGACAACGAAGCCGGCCTGGCGGACGCCAAGGAACAGAGCGAACTGTTGCAGCAACAGCAGGATGTGATCAAGCAGCAGATTTCCGTGATCCAGTCCCAGCGCAACGACGTGAGCAACCAGATCACCGACAAACAGGCCGAAGTGGTGGCCAAGCAGGAAGAACTGGACCAGAAACAGGCGGAGATTGACTCCCGTTGGGAGGATTTCAAGCTGCGGATGAAGGCCATGCAGCGGCTGAATGACGGCGGTTCCATCGCCCTGCTGTCGGCGGTTACCAACCTGTATGAGCTGCTCAGCTTCCAGCAGACGCTGGAGGACATCTACGACAAGGACGAGGAAGTCCTGGCGGAGATGGATGCCCAGTATGATGAGCTGAATACCCAGAAGCAGGAACTGGAAAACGAGCAGGCCGAGCTGGAGGCCAGCCTTGCCACGCTGGAAGACCTGGGCAACCAGCTGGACAGCAAGGAAAGCGAGCTGCAGTCCAACCTGGACCAGACGAATGCCCAGATCACAGCGGCGGAGGCCATGGCGGAAACGCTGAGCGCCGAGTACGCCGAGACAGAAGCGGCCTTCAATGAGGCGGCCGACGCCTATGACTCCTACCTGCAGGAATCGCTGAAACAGTATGACAACAGTGTGCAGATTCACTGCTCGCTGAACTTCATCAACCCGCTGAACAGCTACAAGTACATTTCCTGCTACTTTGGTGACGGCGGCCACGGCGGTACCGACTTTGCGGCCCCGGCGGCACCGAGATTCATGCCATGGCGGACGGTGTTGTCACCAACGCCACCTACCATTACAGCTATGGCTACTATGTCATGATTACCCACGGCCGGGCTGATGACGGCAACACCTATGCCACTCTTTACGCCCACATGAATTCGGCACCGGTGGTCAGCGTTGGCCAGACGGTCACGCAGGGTCAGCTGCTGGGCTATGTGGGCACCACCGGCAATTCCACCGGCAACCACCTGCACCTGGAACTGCGCATCAATGGTGTGCGGTCCAACGTGCTGCCCTACATTTCCTACCACAAATAAACTGCTGCCGGGACAGAACCGGCAAGGGGGTATCACCCATGAAACACAAACTTGGCGTGCGCATTCTTTGCCTGTGCATTGCTGCGCTGATGTGCCTGACACTGTTTGGCTCTGCCATCGCATCACTTTCCATACTGTGAGCCGGGCCAATGAAGGGGAGAACAACACTAGATGAGTAAGAAAATCAGTCTGAGCGTGGCGCTCACCATTATGCTGATCGCCATGGCAGTGACCTTCTCGGTCACCATGGCCTTCTCGCAGAACATGTTCAACAACAGTGTCACCAGCGTCAAAAGCCGGGAACGCATGTACAACAAGCTCTCGGAAATTGACCGCTATGCACGTGCCAACGAATACTTCGACATTGATGAGGATACCCTCAACGACACCATTGCCTCCGGCTACATGCTGGGCATCAGTGACCGGTATGCCCGTTAC